>NZ_LQPG01000001.1 GCF_002102265.1 Mycolicibacter longobardus
GGCGGGCATGCCGGTGGTATCGGCAATGGTGGTGACGGCGGTGCCGGTGGCTTCGGTGCCGACGGTGGCAACGGTGGCCATGGTGGCGAGATGTGGGGCAACGGCGGTGATGGTGGCGCCGGCGGTGCCGGCACGGAGTTCCTGGCCGGTGGTAACGGCGGTATCGGTGGTTCGTCGGGTCAGGCCCAGGACTTCTTCGGTATGGGCGCGTGGGGCAACGGCGGTAACGGCGGGGCCGGCGGCGCCGGCTGGAACGGCACCCACGGCACCAACGGCACCGGTTCGGGTGGCAACGGCGGCAACGGTGTCGCCGGCGGCCTCGCCGGTAACGGCGGTGCGGGCGGTGACGGTTCGTCGTTCGTCGGTATCGGCGGCAACGGCGGCGTCGGTGGCGTCGGCGGTGCCGGTGGCAACGGCGGTGACGGTGCAGCCGGTGACGCCGGCACGTTTGCGGGCGGCGGCACCGGTGAGGGCGCTGTCGGCGGCAACGGTGGTGACGGTGCGCTCGGCGGCAAGGGCGGCGTCGGTGGTGCGGCCGGTATCGGCGGTTCGGCCAACGGCACGGTCGGTGTCGATGGTGACGGCGGTGTCGGCGGCAACGGCGGGCTCGGCGGAGACGGCGGCGTCGGCGCCAACGGCCTCGCGGTGAACGGCGTCGGCGCCAACGGCGCCAACGGTGGCGACGGCGGCGTGGGCGGTAACGGCGGAGCGGCCGCCGCCGGCGGTGCGGCCGGTGGTACCAGCGCCAACGCAGGTGCCGACGGCGTCGACGGCGACGGCGGTAACGGCGGAAACGGCGGCGACGCCTCTGCCGCGACCGACGGACGCGACGGTGTCAACGGATTCGCCTCCAACGACAGCCCTCCCGGCAGCCCCCCCGCAGTCACGGCCACCAGCGGCGGTAACGGTGCCGTCGGTGGTAACGGTGGGGCCGGCGGTAACGGCGGCGGCGTCGCCGGCAACGGTGGCAACGGCGGTGCCGGTGGTGCCGGATCCGACGGTGGCAACGGCGGTCACGGCAGTGCCTCGGTTCACGGCAACACCGATTCCGTCCACGGTCTGTACAACCCCCCGGGTGACGGTGGCTCTGGCGGCGCCGGCGGCAACGGTGGCGCGGCCGGTCTGGGCGCGGCCAACGGCAACGACGGTCTGATCGGCGACGGCGGTAACGGCGGTAACGGCGGCTACGGTGGCGACATCGCCGACGTGACCGGCCACGCCTCCGTTGAAGGCCCGGTTGGCTCCGGCGTCTTGGGCCCGCAGGGCTCGGCCGGCACCGGTGGTGCGGGCGGCGCCGGGGGTGCCGGCGCAACCGGCGGTAACGGTGGTAACGGCGGCAACGGCGGCAGCGACCCGCTCGCGGGCGGTGCACACGGCGGCAACGGCGGTGCCGGTGGTGCCGGTGGCGAGGGCCTGGCGAACGCGGACGGCTCCGGCGGTGTCGGTGGCGACGGCGGTGCCGGTGGCAACGGCGGCGAGGGCAGCAACATCCGCTGGGGTGACCCGGACTGGAACACCACCTCGAATGACTCCTCCTCGGGCCCGATCGACAACGTCCACGGTGGAGCCGGTGGGGACGGTGGTGCCGGCGGTACCGGTGCCAACACCGGCGGTAACGGCGGTGCCGGTGGTAACGGCGGCGATGTCATCACCCCGCACCTCGGTGACCCCCTCAACCCCAACGGCGGTGCCGGCGACACCCCGGGTACCGGCAGCACCGGTGGTGCGGCCGGTGGCGGTGGCGCCGCGGGCACCGGCCCCAACGCCGGTGACGCCGGAGACCCCGGCAACCCGGGCGTCGTCCTCCCGTAGTCCGGACAGCGCAAAGGAACACCCCGCACAACTGTGCGGGGTGTTTCCTTTGGTCCTGCGATCGGTGTGCGGCGGGCGGCTAGACCCCGCCGCGGGCCACCAGTTGTGCTGCGATCACGTTGCGCTGGATCTCGTTGGTGCCCTCACCGACGATCATCAGCGGCGCGTCCCGGAAGTAGCGTTCGACGTCGTACTCGCATGAGTAGCCGTAGCCGCCGTGGATACGCACCGCGTTCAGCGCGATCTCCATGGCCACCTCCGAGGCGAACAGCTTGGCCATGCCGGCCTCCATGTCGCAGCGTTGTCCGCTGTCGTAGCGCTGCGCTGCGTAGCGGGTGAGTTGGCGGGCGGCGGTCAGTTTGGTGGCCATGTCGGCCAGGTAGTTGCCGACGCTTTGATGCTTCCAGATCGGCTGGCCGAAACTCTCCCGTTGCTGGGCGTAGGAGAGTGCATCCTCCAGTGCGGCGGTCGCCACCCCCAGCGCCCGCGCCGCCACCTGAATGCGGCCGGTCTCCAGGCCCTTCATCATCTGAGCGAAGCCGTTGCCGGGGGTGCCGCCGAGTACCGCGGTTGCCGGCACCCGACAACCGTCGAAGTTCAGCTCACAGCTCTCCACCCCCTTGTAGCCCAGCTTGGGCAGGTCGCGCGAGATGGTCAGTCCGGCGATCGGGTTGTCCACCAGCAGCACCGAGATCCCGCTGTGGCGCGGGGTGGCTTTCGGATCGGTCTTGGCCAGCAGCGCGATCAGGCCCGAATAGCGGGCGTTGGAGATCCAGGTCTTGGAGCCGTTGATCACGAGGCCGTCCCCGGTAGGTAAGGCGGTGGTGGTCATGTTCTGCAGGTCGCTGCCGCCGCCGGGTTCGGTCAGTGCCATGGTGGCCCGCAGGGCACCGGTTGCCATCGCCGGCAGGTATCGCTGCTTCTGCTCGTCGGTGCCGAACAGCGTCAGCAGCTTGGCGACGACGGTATGCCCACCCATCGCCCCGGCCAGGCTCATCCAACCGCGCGCCAACTCTTGGGTGACAAGGACGTAGCACGGCATGGACACCGGCGTGCCCCCGTATTCCTCGGGGACGGCAAGACCGTAGATGCCGAGGTGTTTCATCTGTTCGATCCACGCCTCCGGGTAGGTGTTGGCGTGCTCGACATCGCGGACAGTCGGTTTGACCTCCCGGTCGATGAACTGG
Source organism: Mycolicibacter longobardus (assembly GCF_002102265.1). Classification (GTDB taxonomy): domain Bacteria; phylum Actinomycetota; class Actinomycetes; order Mycobacteriales; family Mycobacteriaceae; genus Mycobacterium; species Mycobacterium longobardum. Next base: position 3,000 of record NZ_LQPG01000001.1, read on the forward strand.
CGCACGGTGTCGATCAGGATCGACTCTTCTTCGGGCAGCGTGGAGCTCATCGGTTCACCGTATGCCAGGATTTTCAGATGACCGGTGGGCCCTACTTCGACGAAATGCGTGTCGGCCAGGTTTTCGACACCGCCCCGGCGATGACGCTGACGGTCGGTGTCGCGGCGATGCACCAGGCGATTCTCGGCGATCGAATGCGGTTGCCGCTGGACGCCGAGTTGTCCCGGGTGGTGACCGGTGCGACGACGCCGCTGGCCCATCCGGGCCTGGTGTGCGACGTCGCGATCGGACAATCAACGGTTGTGACGCGGCGGGTCAAGGCCAACCTGTTCTACCGCGGACTGGCCTTCTTCCGGTATCCGGTGATCGGTGACACCCTGTTCACCCGAACCGAAGTCGTTGGACTCAAGCAGAATTCGGCCAAGCCCGGGCGCGAGCCCACGGGCCTGGTGGCACTTCGGGTGACCACCATCGACCAAGTGGACCGGCTGGTGCTCGACTTCTACCGTTGCGCGATGCTGCCGCTGAGTCCGGGTGCGGCCGATACCGGGCACGCCGACGACCTGTCCGCTGTCGGTACCGGGCTCGCCGAGCCGGCGGATGTCACCGCCGACTGGGACGCCGGGGAGTACCGCCGTCAGGTGCCGGGGCCGCACTTCGACCAGACCGCGGGCGGCGCGGAAGGCACCGTGCTGACCAGCACTGGCGACGTGGTCACCTCCGCCCCCGAGTTGGCCCGACTGACTCTCAACGTCGCTGCCACCCATCATGATTCGCGAGTCGGCGGGCAGCGGTTGGTGTACGGCGGGCACACCATCGGGCTGGCGTTGGCGCAGGCGTGCCGACTGCTGCCGAATCTGGTCACCGTGCTGGGGTGGCAGTCCTGCGATCACACCGCCCCGGTCCACGAAGGCGACACCCTCTACAGCGAACTGCACGTCGAATCCGCCGTCGACAACGTGCTGGGGCTGCGGTCGGTGGTCTACGCCGTGGGCGGCACCGGCCAACCGGATCGCCAGGTGCTGGACTGGCGCTTCACCGCCTTGCAGTTCTGAGCGCCCCCCGCGCGCGAGTGTGCATTGCTCCTATGTCAAGCAGCGGCGGCGTGGGGTGTGTGGTGTCGTGACTTCTCGTCGGTGTGGAGGCGGTTGTAGA
>NZ_LQPG01000002.1 GCF_002102265.1 Mycolicibacter longobardus
GGGGCGGGAGGGCGGGGAGGCCGGCCCAGGCCTCAGTTCCGCCCGAGAGAACGGCGCGAGTAGCGACGGGCGTATCCGAGGCGACGACGAATGGGTACGGGGTCGTTGACGGCGCGGCCAGAGCCGCGGCGTTTGTGCGGTTTGCACATCGCGCAACCACGCCAGGACCGGGACGGGTGATGATTGGACATCGCGCCATTCCAGAGGTTGACTCCGCATAACCACTTCCAGCAGGTATCGCCCAATGCCGATAACGTACATTATGTCAATCTGTGCTGACGGTTTGCACTGCCCCGCAATTGCTTTCGTCCGACGACGCGCGATTCCCGCGAGCCCGGCACTACAGATCGAGGACGAAGCGCAGTGCTTGGTCAATGACTTGCATCTGTTCTGGACTGATCATTCCCTGACGAGATGACAGTCGTTCGACGGCGACCACTCGCAGTTGGTCGCAACGGGCGTAGGAAGTGTGGCTCAACCCGCTGTTCTCTGGCTCAAGTTCGACATGGCTTCGCAGACCGTAACCAGCAGTCGTGATCGGTACGACCACCACCAGACCGCCCGGTCCGTTGTTGAGAATGTCGACCGACACCACCACCGCCGGGCGACGAAAAGCCGGCTCGTGTCCGACTGGCCGGCCGAGATCGACGTGGTAGACCTCCCCTCGCCAGATCAAGCCAATGCGTCCCACTCGCGACGCTCGGCCAGGTACTGCTCCCATAGTTCGGGGTCGTTGCGCAGGCGCTGGTAATCCCCGTTGAGGCCCCGCAGGAATTCCTGCCTCTCCAAGGCGTCAATGGCTGCGTGCACGACGTCGACGACGGCGGTTTGACGAGCTTTGGCGAGAGATTGCAGCCGCTCAGAATCGAGACGGCGGACTCGGACAGTCGTAGTTTCTGCTGCCATGAAGTCAGTGTAGACGAATTGTAGACACAAGGTATGGCGGAAAACTTCGAGCGCTGCCGGCCCCCGCGCCTTCCTGGGGTGTTCCGCTACGAGATGCGTGGCGGCAGCGAAACAGTTTCGCCCGCCACGTCGATCGCGACCTTGCCGCGGAGTGCATACGACCGCCTGTTCTCCAGGAGTTCATGAGCCTCGCCCATTCGGGCGAGCGGAAGAGTCGCGCCGATGACCGGCTTCACGAGACCGCGCTCGATCAGTGTGGTGAGCGCGTCCAGCTTTCCTCGGTTCTGTCGTGTGAAGACGAAGTGATAGGCGGCGTTCCTCCCCCACGCCTCGATGAGGTTCTGCGGCTGCGCGATGTCGACGATGCTGACGACGCGTCCGAAGTCGGCGAGCGTCAGCGGGCTTCGTGTGAGCGCGTCGCCACCGATCGTGTCGAAGACGACATCGACCCCTTTGCCTCGCGTCATCTCGGCCACGGCATCGACGTAGTCCGTCGAAGTGAAGTCGATCGCCGCATCCGCTCCAAGAGAGCGCACGAACTCATGGTCGCCGGCTTTCGCGGTGGTGATCACTCGTGCGCCGATCGCGTTCGCGATCTGGATCGCGATCGTGCCGACACCGCCCGCACCTCCATGGATGAGGATCGTCTCCCCCACGGCGAGCTGAGCTCGCGTCACCAAGGCCTCCCAGACCGTTCCGCCGACGAGAGTCAGGCTCGCCGCCTCCAGGTGACTGAGGTTCTCCGGCTTCCGGCCGACGAGGTCGACGTCGGCGACGTGCTGCTCGGCGTAGGAGCCGGGGCCGCCAAAGATCCGGGGCGTGTAGTACACCTCATCGCCGGCGCGGAACTCGGTCACCTGGGATCCGACTTCCTCGATCACGCCGGAGATGTCATGCCCGATGATCGCCGGGAGCGGCACATGATCCGCGTAGTCTCCGCGACGGATCTGATAGTCGAGCGGGTTGACGGCGGTCGCATGGACGCGCACCCGCACCTGCTGGGGTTCGACTCGCGGTACGGCGACGTCGCGCAGCTCGAAAGCATCGGCTCCTCCGAAACGGGCGAGCACAACTGCCTTCATCGAATCAGTCATATCGGTGTTCCTCGTGTGTCGTCTCCTGACTCGGGCACCTCGCGACGACGGTGCTCTCGTCCTACCCTTCGCTTTCTAGTCCCCCCACGCTCGCCTTGGCGTCCTTGATCAGCAGCAATAGGTGGAGCGGGTCCGTAGGCGACGGTTCGAACTGGTAGCGAGAGTAGAACTGCCGGGCTTGTTCGTGGAGGGCGTGCACGAGGATGGCGCGGACACCGATCTGATCAGCGACTTGGACGCTGCGAGCAATAGCGTCGCGCAACAGGTTCTCCCCCAACCCGCCGCCTTGGTGTTGGTGGTCGACTGCGAGGCGCGACAACAGGATTACCGGCACCGGGTTGGGCATGTTTCGGCGGAACCTGCCGGACAAGTCGGCGTGTGACACTGCGCCAGATGCAAGTGCGTAGTAACCGACCACTCGGCCATCACGGCACGTGACGAAGCAGCGCGACGCACCGCCGGCGTGGTTAGTCAGTGCACGCGTGCGGAGATAGTTGTCCAGGCTGGGTTCCCCACTGTGGAAGGTCGTGATGTCGTCGGACTCGCCGATCGGCCGCGGGAGGCTGTACCCACTCACGCGTCAGGGTCGAACAGCGATGGCTTGTCGAACATCTTCGCCAACGCCGGCTTGTGCTGGACAGGCCGGTCGAGCAAGGCGCTGAACTCAGCCCATGCGGCGTCATCGAGTAAGAAATGCCGACGGTCTGCGAGAACGTCGCGAGCGTGCGCGACTGTGGCACACACAGTGAAGGTTGTCAGGTCGGTCCCTTCGACCTCCGCGGCACGACGAATCAGTGCGTCCTGCTCAGGCGTCAGGCGCACCGCGAAACGTTCCGACTTAGTAGCCACCCACCTATTGTGTGCCTAATAGGCGTACAGGTCAACAAGGGTCGTCACCCGCGCCCCTCAGAGTGCTCGTAGGCCACGCAGGGTCCGTTCGATCAGTTCACGACGTTCGTCGATTGTCATCGAGTCACCGGTGGCGTGCACCCGCAAGTAACCCTGTGCCACCAGCTCGCCGACCAGGAACCGCGTCGCACCGAGCGGCAAGGACAGATGAGCGGCGATCTCTGCGACCGAGTGGCGGTGCCTACAGCACGTCAAGATCTGTTCCCGGACATCATTTTTCGGCCAGCGCGGCGGCTTTGCTCCTGAGTTGAGCGTTTCGATCACAGCCTCGAGAGGCAGTTCGACACCGGCGTTGGTGCGGCCTCCCGTCAGTACGTATGGCCGGACCAGGCTCGGTTCATTCGCGGGCTCCGGTGCTGTGAACCCGTCGCTGATCGGACCGCCATTGCGCTCCCACTGCTGACGCGTGTCGGTGTGCTTCTCCAACTTGTGGTTCTGCAAAAACCACAAGGCCTCGTCAGCGTGCACCGCAGCACGCAGCTCGCTGGAGACGACCTTGAGTACGGTGCGGTCGGTGTCGATGACGAATGTGGTCCGTCTGACCGGCAACAGCCGGGCCACCAGGCCACGGCGCCGAGCGTGCTGGCGACGCCGGGACGTCTCACGCAACACGACGGATCTACGCAGCTTCGCGAGCCGACCTCGGCGCACCCCGAACAGCTCGCACACCACTCCGTCTGCGTCGGAGAGCAACGGATAGTCGAACGACCGCTGTTGGGCGAAGTGGGCCTGCCTGTCGACGGTGTCGGTGCTGATGCCTACCCGCTGGGCGCCCAGCAGGGCGAATTCGTTGCTCAGGTCCCGAAAATGACAAGCCTGCGCCGTACAGATCGGCGAGGATGCCAATGGGAAGAAGAACAGCACAACCGGACCTTCGGAAAGGAGCGCGGAAAGCGTCCGAGGCCGACCGGTGTGATCATAGAGAGCAAAGTCAGGCGCCTTCTCGCCCGCGATCATCGGCAAAGACTAGCGCGGGGAGCCTCCGCACGGTGCGCGACTGGAGATAATTTGGGTGATCGCCACATGCCGTCGGCGGGCATGCTTCAGAACACGCAGGTGTCCCCCAACGCGGGTCCATCATGGGCCTAACGTGCCACTCCGATCCGTGAGCTTCTTCTCCTAGCCCGGGTGAACGAAAACTACGAGCGCTTCTGCTGGCCCCATCCTCAAGCGTGTGTACCTAAGACGGCGTAGCGTGCTGGATGCTCAGCACTGTCGCTCGAGAGCGGTCTAGATATGGGACATCAGTATCGGATAGTGCACGTCGGCACCGGCTACACCGGCTCTATCGCCCTGCGGCAGATCCTGAAATCGCCACGGCTGAAGTTGGTCGGCCAACTGGTTCACAGCAGCGACAAGGTTGACAGGGATTCCGGTGAACTGGTGAACCAACCCGCCGCCGGTGTGATCGCTACAGACAACCTCGATGACCTGCTGGCCCTGGACGCAGATTGCGTGACCTACTTCGCAGCTGTGTCCGGTCGCGAAGCCAGCGATATTGTCGACCAGCTATCAGCAATGCTCGCGAGCGGAAAGAACGTCGTGACGCCGTCCTATCACGCGTTGTTCCACCCACCCACCATCGACGAAGCCTCAAGGAACAAGCTGGAAGCTGCATGCCGGCAAGGACATAGCTCCTTGCTGGCCACTGGGATTGCGCCAGGCTTCGCCACCGATATCCTCGCAGTGCATACAGCAAGCATGACCGAACTGCCCACAAAGGTGTCTGTTGACGAACGCATTCCATGCGGGGCTTATCGCGTGCCGGGCTTCTTCGCGATGCTTGGCTTTGGCCGAACCGCTGAACAAGATGCCGAAACGTATCGCCCTGGATTCATGGTCCCCACAGTCACCCCATCCCTACGACTTCTAGCCCAAGGCCTGGGACTACAGCTGGACGAAGTCCACGAGCACCGAGACATCGCAGTCGCAGATCGTGACTACCACTTCGACGCCGGCCAGATCCCCGCCGGCACAATTGCCAGCGTGCGGATGCGGTTCGACGGCGTCGTCGGTGGCCAGCAGCGCTTGCACTACTCGTCGATCTGGTCGATGCCTGATGAAGCGGTCGAAGACTGGCAACCACAGATAGCGGCCGACAGTCCGACTCGACGGCTCACCCGAATTACCGTCGAGGGCAATCCCCCGGTTCAACTCGACTTTGCCCTCAACGGTGGGGAGCTCCCCGGCTCAACCGCTACTGCCGCGCGAGTGGTGAACGCCATCCCAGCGGTCTGCGCCGCCAACCCCGGTGTCCTCAGTGCACTCGACCTTGTTGTGCCTGCCCACGCAGCACCGAGCTAAGGCGGCGCGACGAAGACCCCTAACGCGGGAACAGGACTCCGCTCTTCATTTCGGCGAGCCGCATCCCAACCGCCTGGCAGATCTGCCGCAGCCGACAACATCCGAAGCGACTCCGCCACTGACTCCATCGGTCCCATGCTGCGGGTGATCCGGCACATCGTGATCGCGCCGTGCAAGTGGAAAGCGCAGTGTTGGCGAGCGCCTCAGCCCGATCCGGAGCGGCGCCGTCCGCCTCGAACGCGGCCGCCACAGCGTCACGCCAGATGAGGTAGACCTCCGCGGCGCGCGCCGCCAACTCCTCTTCCCCCAACCCGGGATTCACCGCCGCGGCCGCCACCGGACACCCCGCCCGGAAGTCACTGTCGATCAACAACCCGCGGATCCACCCTTGGCGGCCGCCCGCTCGATCATCCCGGCGTACGACTCCCCCGCATATTCGAGCGTCCTGCGCAGCAGCTCTGCCCTTCCGCCCGGAAAGTGGTGATACACCGAGCCCCGAGGGCACCCACTCCGGGCAAGCACTTCGTCGATGGAGAGCCCAACCGCGCCGCGTTCACGCATCACCACGATCGCAGCATCCAGCATGCGACGACGTGTCTCTCCCCGCGGCGGCATCCGGAGACCTAGCCCACAGGATCTGAATCGATTTCCGCGGAATAGATTTCGGCGATCCCGCGCAAGTTGGCCTGGAGCCCCTCCCGCCATTCGGCGAGGCGATTGTCGATGATCCGCCCCTCCTTCTCCGGCATCCGGTCGATGGCGAAGCTGAGGCCCGAGCGGCCTGGCCCCATCCGCCCCCACTGCCGCACAAGGGTCCCGTCTCGGACGGGTTCGACCTCGAACGCCCAGGATGCGCTGGGCTCACCATCGGCGCCCGTCACATCCCAGACCCAGCGCCGGCCGTCCTCGACCTCCACGATGACCGACTCCGTACTCCACTCCCCGAGGGCGGCGTGGTTATTGCGGCCCCGGAAGCGGTTTCCCACCGCCACCGAGTCCCCCTGAATCCACTCGACCGCCGCCAGCTCAGCCGAGAACCTCGCAGGCAACGTCACGTCGGTGACCAGCTCCCAGACCCGCCGCGGGTCTGCCGCGATCACCGCGGATTCCTGAACGATGGGCGCATCCCGATACCGTCGCGGAGCGGGTCGCCGCGTTGGAAGTCCTGGTGGCCGCCGCACACGTCTGAGCGGGCACGCGTACCCCCGCACTCGCCGAAGGTCCGCCCGCAGAGCTACCGTTGCCATGGGTCGAGGTCACCGCCGGCGACAAGGGAGCATCGACATGCTGAAGTACGAGATCCACGGCACGGGCGCGCCCTTGGTCCTCGTCCACGGAATCACCCACCGCAGGCAGGCCTGGTACCCGGTCCTCGAGCATCTGACCGACCATCGCACCGTGGTGCTCTTCGACCTGCCCGGCCACGGCGAGTCCCACGATTTGGTGGTGCGCGACGGCGACGTGCAGGCAACCTTGCGCACCGAGCTCCTTGAGTTGCTGGACCAACTGGGGATTGAGCGTCCGCATATCGCCGGAAACTCTCTCGGCGGTCGCATCGCGCTGGAGGCCGCCGCCGACGACCTGGTCGCGAGCGCAACGGTGCTGTCCCCCGCGGCTTACTGGCACAACTCGCTCGACTTCGCCTACGTGCGCATGGTCTTCCGGTTCCTGACCACCAGCGCCCGAATGCTGGCGCCCGTGGTGCCGACGTTGGCTCGGTCGTCGGTGGCGCGGCGAATGATGGGTGCGGTGGTCTCGGCCCACCCCGAGCGGATCCCCGCCGAGGAGTTCGTGGCCGACCTCTACGGCATGAAGCGGGCCATTCCCGCGATGAAGATGATCTTCCCGGCGGCCACAGTGTTCGACCGCGAGATCGCGGCCGACATCCCGGTGACCGTCGCATGGGCCGCCCGCGACCGGATCCTGCTGCCCTACCAGGCGCGTATCGCCGAGCAGCGACTCCCCCAGGCCCGCCACCTCCGCCTGCACGGGTGCGGCCACGTGCCGATGGCCGACGACCCCGAGTTGATCGCACAGGTACTGCTTGAGGGCAGCGCACCCGGCGGCTCGCAGGCCCAGGCGTCCTGACGCCCTTCCCTGCGTCGGCGGGAGTGCTTGAATAAGCCGTGCCCAACCGCATCCAGTCTTTGCTCGGGGTGCAATACCCCGTGGTCCAGGCGCCAATGACCTACATCGCGCGCGCCGAACTGGCGGCCGCGGTGTCAGAGGCCGGTGGGCTCGGAGTGATCGAAACCCTCACCCCCGAGGGGCGCGCCGACCTGCGGCGGGTGCACGAGCTCACCGACAAGCCGGTGGCGGCGAACCTGATGATCCAGGGCTGGAAAAAGGATCCTTCGATCGTCGACAAGCTGGCCGAAGCCGGCGTGCGGCACGTCTTCACCTCAGCCGGTGATCCGGCGCTGTTCACCAAGCTGCTGCACGACGCCGGTATGACGGTGGTGCATGTGGTCGGATCGCTCAAAGGTGCACACAAGGCGGCCGAGGCCGGTGTCGATGCACTGGTGGTCGAAGGCGTCGAGGGCGGCGGTTTCAAATCACTGCTCGGCGCCTCGACGATGGTCCTGCTCCCCCTGATCGCCGAGAACGTGAACCTGCCCATCATCGCCGCCGGTGGCATCTGCGATGCGCGGTCGGCGGCGGCAGCACTGGTGTTGGGCGCCGAGGGCGTGCAAATGGGCACGCGGATGCTCGCCAGTCAAGAATCCATGGTGCACACCAACTTCAAGGATGCGATCGTGGCCGCAAACGACGCGGGCACAGTACTTCTCGACATTCCGGGCAACCCGACCATGCGGGTCTTGCGGACGGGGCTGGCGGCTCGCGTCGCCGCACACGACCCGACGGCCCAACTGCTGGGAAAGGTCACCGAGCTCTATTTCGACGGCGATATGGAAGCCAGTGTCGCCAACACCGGCCAAGTGTCGTCGCGAATTGTCGATCTTCTCCCGGTGGCCGAGATCATTCGCCGCACCTGGGGTGAGATCGAAGCTGTTCTGGACGCGGCGCGGTTGCGGAGCGGGACGTCGCGAACCCCATGACTGAACACGACTCGCAACCCGATTCGCAATCCAATTCGCAGCGTGGAACGGCGATCTCACGTTTTCATCTGTTCAACGTGCTCGGAGTGATCGCCATCCCCGCCATCGGCTGGTTCACCCAGCGTTGGTCCGGTGCGACGACGCTGGCGGTGTACTGGTTCGAGAACGTCGCGATGTGCCTGTTCGTGATTGCCCGCATAGCCGTGCACCGGCGCTGGACCCCCAAATACGGGCACTTCCGCTATCGCGCACCGCAATCCGGCGGCCCGACCGGCAACCAATCCTTCCTGGGCGGCTTCGCCCTGATCAGCCTGGCCTTCTGTGCTGCCCACGGGGTCTTCCTCGGCGCCATTCTCGCGATCCTGATGCACAACCGTGCCCCCGAACTGCAGCTCCTCAATCTCGACTGGCGCAGCATCGGATGGGGCTGCCTGTTCGTATTGGCTTTTCTGACACTGGATTTCCTCCTCGACCTGGTCGAACTGCGTAGCTGGTCCTTCCGGGACATCGAGCAGACCGCGAATACCGGACTGGGCCGGGTCATGGTGGTGCACCTGACATTGCTGCTCGGCTTCGCCGGTATCGCCGCCACCGATGCCCCCAGCACGCTGTTCGGGGTGTTCGTCGTGCTCAAGTCCCTCGCCGCACTCAGCAGTGTGGTTCCTCAATGGGAGCCGGAGCGCCCGCCGCGCTGGCTCACCAATCTGTTGAACCGAGTCCCCAATATGCATCCGGGCGAGAGCTTCGAGGACTACTGGGTCAAGGACCAAGCCAACGAGCGAGATCGGCAGCGCCGCAACGAGAAGCCCTGGCCGACGACCCGGTAGCCCTACCCGATCGAGATTCGTCGCGCGATCTCGCCGTAACGCTCGAAGCGTTCGGTGTCGCCAAGCGCGTTGTACAGGACCAGGCGAGTCGCAACTCCCCCGTATTTGTCGATCAGCCTGTCCGCCAGCTCATCCCACGTCGACTCGGTCGCGAAGGTGGCAAGGTGCTCGTCGGTGATCTGAGCGGCCATGCCCGAGAAGTCGCCGGCCTTCTGCTTCTCGCGGATACGCGCGGTTGTGCCCTCGAACCCGGCCTCATCCCAGATGAACGCGTAGTTCGGCGTGCTTCCGTAGAAGCTCATGCTGGCGCGCACGAATTCCCGCTCCTTGTGGCGCTCTTCGTCGGTGTCGCCGACGATCGTCATCGCGGGCACGATGATCGCGATGTCAGACGATGAGCGGCCCGCCTTCTCGGCACCTTCGGCCACCTTTGGCGCAACGTGGCGTTTGAGATAGCCGGGCTCGCCAAGCGGATGGACATGCACACCGTCAGCCACCTCGCCGGCCATCCGCAGCATCCACGGATTCACCGCCGCGATATCCACCTGGGGATCAGGTGCGTCGATCGGTCCCGGGCTCCACTGCGGAGTGATGAAATCGAGGTCGTAGAACGGCCCGTGATGATCCAGCTTCCCGGTCCGGAATGCGGCAAAACACGCCTTCACGGCCAGCACATAGTCCCGCAGGCGAGGACCAGGATGATCGAACGTCGCACCGTAGCGCCGCACGACATGGGTACGCACCTGGGTGCCGAGGCCGAGCCGGAACCTGCCACCGGAAGCCTCCTGCAGTTCCCAGGCGGTAGCGGCCGTGACGAACGGACTGCGCGGAAAGGCAACCGCGACTCCGGTCGACAGCTCCAGGCCGGGTGCGGCCTGGGATGCAAGGGCGACGTTGAGATAGGCGGTGCGGCCCGCCTCGGTGAACAGCAGGCCGGAGAAACCGGCCGCCTGGGTACGCCGGGCAAGCTCGCCGACTTTCCCCAAATGCTGCGGGAGGGTCATGACGTCTATTTGCACGTCGAGAGCCTACGGCGGTCGGGCCGTGCCACCAGTGGAATCACTCGGGAGGCGTACCGAGTACTTCGATCTGGCATCGCGGGCCATGGGCTCGGGCAAGCCTTCCATCCAGAGTGACCAACGTAGCGTTCAGCGCTTCGGCAAGAGTGACGTAAAACGCGTCCCACCCGCGTACCGAATCTCGCAGTTCCCACACCCGATCGAGCATCCAGCGATGCGAGAAGCGTTCGCCTGGCCAGTCGCGCAAGTCAGCCACCGCCTGCCCCGCAGCCGTCCCATCGAGGCCTCCGCTCAGGTACTGCGCACGGATGACGCCGAGCACCTCTACGTCGATGATTTCGGGAGCTGCATGATCAGCGTCCGACGCCAATCGTTGCGCTATTTCCCGCGCCCGTGGCGTGTCTGCCAGCACTTCGAACAGACATGAAGCATCAACGACCAGCATGCGGCCACTCGCCACGCCACTCGTCTAGGACGGTCAAGACCTCCGCGGTCGTCACCTGCGAAGGGCGACGTCCGGTTCGTCGCAGCCATTCCGCGATCGATGGTCGAGCCGCCAGTCGGGCCGCCTCGCGACGCAGCAACTCAGGAACCGTGATCCCCTCCTCCGCGCCTAGTCGCACCAGCGCCGCGTACACATCGTCATCGATGTCACGAATTTGCACTGTCTTAGGCATAATTGCAGGATATCATGCATATACGCATGAGCCCATGCGTGATTCATCCGTCATGGGCATCGGACTGACGGATCACCTGTAGCGTGTCGAGCGTGAAGCCCACTCGGATGCATTCCTTCGTCGCCGTCGCCGCCAGTGTCGCGGCCATCGTTCTCCCCCTCGCCGGGGCCGGCACGGCGTCGGCTGCCGACACCTGTCCCACCGCCGCACCCGCCAGCGCTGGCACGCCGGAGTGGACACTGGCCGGGGCCACCGGCAGCGTCGCCGTCACCGGATCCACCGATACAGCAGCGCCGCGGGTGGATGTGTCCACACCGTTCAGCGTGACCCAGACCCAGGTACACACGTTGCAGGCCGGCGACGGCCCGGTGGTTCCGGGGACGGCCAAAGTATCGGTCTGCTACATGGGCGTCAACGGTCGCGACGGGTCGGTGTTCGACAGCAGCTACAAGCGCGGTACCCCGGTTGACTTCCCGCTCAACGGAGTTGTGCCGGGCTTCCAGAAAGCGATCGCCGGGCAGAAGGTGGGCTCCACGGTCGCGGTGGCGATGACGTCCGAGGACGGCTACCCCGACGGTCAGCCCGGTGCCGGCATCCGCCCCGGTGACACCCTCGTGTTCGCCATCAAGGTCCTCGGCGCTACAGGCTGATCCGCGCGGCTTAAGTCGCTCGCAGCGCCCCTCCCCTCGACCCCTCCCCTCGACTGGGAATCTCACGACGTGACGCGCCGGTTGAGCGTCGTGGTTTTCCCCCTCGCGGGCGTTCCGCGGACCGCCAACCGCATCAGGTAGCGTGCGCTCATGGCCGACCGCAACCGCCGCTTCCTCCTCCGTGAACGCCCCGCCGGCCGCATCGGCCCGGACACCTTCGAACTCAGCGAGCAAGCGGTGCCGGCGATCGGAGATGGCGAGGCGCTGGTGCGCGTCGACTGGATCTCCCTGGACCCGACCAACCGCATGTGGATCAACGACACTCCGTCCTACCTGCCCCCGGTCGGCATCGGAGAGGTCATGCGCGCGGCCGGACTGGGTGTGGTCGTCGCGTCGAACAACCCGAACTTTCCCGTCGGCCAGACCGTTCAGGGCCTGACCGGTTGGCAGGAGTACGTGGTGGTCTCGGACTCGATGCCGTTGTTCCCGGTCGACATCGCCCCGGGCGTCTCGCCGAGCGTCTACATGGGCGCGCTCGGAATGACCGGGCTGACGGCGTGGATCGGGATCCGCGACATCGGCAAGCCGAAGCCGGGCGAGACCGTCGTCGTCTCGGCCGCGGCGGGCGCGGTGGGTTCGGTCGCCGGTCAGCTCGCCAAAGCCGACGGCGCGCGTGTCGTCGGGATCGCCGGCGGTCCGGAGAAGTGTGCGCTGCTGACCGATCAGCTCGGCTTCGACGCGGCCGTGGACTATCGCGCCGACGACTGGGCCGCCCAGCTTGCCGCCGCAACCCCTAACGGCATCGACGTCGACTTCGAGAACGTCGGCGGCGACATCATGGACGCGATCTTCGCGCGCATCAATATCGGCGCGCGAATCGCGCTGTGCGGACTGATCTCCGGTTACAACGCGATCGACCCCCCGCCGGGACCGCGCGCATTCGGGAACCTGCTGATCCAGCGCGCAACCTTGCAAGGCTTCATCGTGCTCGACCATTTCCTTCGAGCGCCGGAGGCGAACAGCGAGATCGCCGGTTTAATCGCCGCGGGAAAGCTGACACCACTGGAGACCGTCGTGGAGGGCTTTGAGCAGCTGCCGACCGCCATCAACATGCTGTTCGACGGTAAGAACGTCGGCAAGCTCGTGGTGAAGATCTCCGATTAGGGCCGGGCTGTAGCGTGGCCAAGATGAATTCGCGTATCTCCCGGTTCGTCGTACTGGCCGCCGGTGCCGCCTCGTTGGCGTTGGCGCTGGCCGCCTGTGGCGGTTCGGACACCGACGCCTCCTCGACGAAGTCGTCGTCGGTCACCGACCTGTTCATGCCGCCCGGTGGCGAGAGCGTCACCGCCTGCCCTTCCACGCCGCCGGCTGAGGGTGTCGCCGCCGACTGGACATTGAAGGGTGCCACCGGCAGCATCGCGGTGACCGGCTCCACGAACTCTGCCGCCCCGAGCGTCGTCGTGACCGGACCGTTCAAGGTGGCCCAGACCGAAGTCCACACCCTGCACGCCGGGGAGGGACGCGTCGTCGGGGAGAACGCGACGGTCTCGGTCTGCTACATGGGCGTCAACGGACGCGACGGGTCGGTGTTCGACAGCAGCTATGAACGCGGCAAGCCGGTCGACTTCGGACTGGACCGGGTGGTACCGGGCTTCCAGAAAGCCATTGCGGGACAGAAGGTCGGGTCGACGGTGGCGGTCGCGATGGTCCCCGCCGACGGCTATCCGCAGGGCCAGCCGGCCGCCGGGATCCTGCCGGGCGACACGCTCGTCTTCGCGATCAAGATCCTCAACGCCTCCCGCTGAGCCAAGCGGCCCGTCATGGAATCGGCACGGGTGGATCGCTGGTTGTGGGCGGTGCGGCTGACCAAGACCCGGCCGGACGCCGCTGCGGCATGCCGAGGCGGGCACGTGCGGGTCAACAACCGGCCCGCCAAGCCGGCGACCACCGTCTCACCCGGCGACGTGGTGAGTGCCTTGATCGGTGATCGCACTCGGATTGTCGAGGTGCTGCGGGTGGTTCAGAAGCGGGTCGGCGCCCCCGACGCGGCGACCTGCTACCTGGATCGAACACCGCCTCCCACACCGCCTTCCGCGACGCCGGTGGCCGCGCGGGACCGCGGTGCCGGGCGGCCGACCAAACGGGATCGGCGGGCGCTGGACAAGTGGCGGGCCCAGCAGGGCTGAACGCCGTTACTGCGGGTGGGTGGCCAGATACTCCGCGACCGGAATCCGCGACGACGACGCGTACCCGACCGGCAGCAGAAGGTCCCCGGCGGTGGTGCGGTAATAGGTGTCCCACCGGTAGTAGCCGGCAAATCCGGCCGGGTCGCCTCCGATCACCGCGGCGTAGTCGTTGACGGCCCGCACGTAGTAGTCGGAGTGGTTGTAGTTCCAGATCGCCTTGTCCCGATTGGTGGCAAAACCGTTGGAGGCCAGTAACCTACCGGCCGCCATGATGCTGTCGCGCGGTGAGTGGATGTCTCCCCCGTTGCCGTAGGCCGCGAACGTCGAGGGCAGGAACTGCATCGGGCCCTGTGCGGCGTCATCGCTGACACCGTTGATGCGGCCGAAGCCGGTCTCGACGAAGTTGATGGCCGCCAGGTAGTTCCACGGCACTCCGCTCTCCGCCTCGGCCGCACGGTAGCTGGCCACCAATTCATTGGCCGGCACCGGTGGGACCACCCGCCACGCCGGCAGGCTCTCTTTCGGCTCGGTGAGCGCCATCAGTTGCCGGCGGGCGTCGATATTGCGGTCATAGACCGCCAGTAGCGCCGACGGAACCTGCGGGCGGGCGACCGGATCCCACTCGGGATGCGCACCGAGGGTGCGGTAGGCGACCTGTTGGCGGCGCGCCGCGGCCGAGAGCACCTGCTCCGGCGACGACGGGTTGCGCAACGTCTGGTCGGCAGCCACCAGGTCGGCCACCAGCGCCGCCGGGTCCGCTCCCGGCGCGGCCGCGGCGGGCGCCATCGCGGCAGCAAGAGCGAAGACCAGAGTGGCGGCGTAGCGCAGTAATCGAACAACCATGCCGTTCATCTTCGCCCCTGGGCGGTCCTAAACTGCGCAAGGCCACCAACCCGAGCGTTCCCGGGCGCCTAGAACATGTTCCGCTTTGAGGCATAGGTGGCATCATCATCCCTGGTCATCTCTGCTGACGGGAAACTATCGGCTGTTACATTGAGGCCATGACCACCACCAGTGTGACGACCGATGTCGTCATCGTCGGCTACGGCGCGGCCGGTACCTGCGCCGCGATCACCGCTCGCGAACTGGGAGCCGAGGTTGTCGCGGTGGATCGCGCCAACGGCGGCGGCGCCACCGCGATCTCCGGGGGAATCATCTACGCCGGCGCCGGGACCTCGGTTCAAAAGGAAGCCGGCGTCCCGGACTCCGCCGAGCAGATGCTGGACTACCTGCGCCTGGAAGTCGGTGACGCGGTCCGCCCGGAAACCCTGCAGCGCTTCGTCGACGGCAGCCCGGAGATGATCGACTGGTTGCAGGCGCGCGGGGTGCCGTTCAACTCCGGCCTGTGCCCCTACAAGACGTCGTTTCCGAACAACCGCTACTACCTGTACCACTCGGGCAGTGAGAACGCCGGAGCATTCCGCGCCCACACTCCGCCGGTGCAGCGCGGCCACCGCGCCTACGGCAAAGGGACTTCGGGAAAGCAGATCTATGCGCCGCTGGCCGAATCGGCCCGCAAGCTCGGGGTGGACTTCCGCCCGCACACGACCGTCACCGAGTTGCTGCAGGACTCGTCGGGACGGGTGATCGGCGTGCGGGCCACCACCATGGGCCAGGCACCGCGGCGCATCCAGCGGCGCTACGCGCGCATGTCCGCACTGTCGTCGAAGCCCGGCGTCTACTACCCCCCGCTGCGCGCCGCGATGGACCGGCGGCTGGAGAAGCTGCAACGGCGCTACGGCCGGCCGATAGAGATCATCGCGCGGCGCGGCGTGATCATCTGCGCCGGAGGCTTTATCGCCAACACCGAGTGGCGCAAGCGCTACGCACCGGAGTTCAACGGCGGCCTGCCCCTGGGCACCAGCGGCGACGACGGCAGCGGTATCGCGCTGGCGCAGAGCGTGGGCGCGGTGACCGACCACATGGACAACGTCTCGGTCTGGAAGTTCATCACGCCACCGAGTGCCTTCATCTCCTCGATCATCGTCGACGCCGACGGCCGGCGGGTGATCGACGAATCCCGTTACGGCGCAGCGGTCGGCCAGGCCATGGTGAAGAACCACGGCAGCCGGGGCTGGATCCTGGCCGACGCCCGGCTCATGTCCGAGGCCCGCAAACAGCTGCTCACCCAAACCCTGTGGTTCCAGCGTGCCCAGGGCGCCGCACTGATGTTCAGCGGCACCGTGCGCGGCGCGACGCTGGAGCAGGTCGCCCGGGCCGCCGGCATCGATCCCGAAGGACTGCAGGCCACCGTCGCCGCGCACAACGACGCGATCGACTCCGGCACGCAAGATCCGGCCGGCAAACCTGCCGACTTCTGCCGGCGCATCGACCAGGCCCCGTTCACCCTGATGGATATCTCGGTGCAGCCCAACGTGTTACGCCCCACCCCGATGCTCACGCTGGGCGGGGTCCGGGTCGACGAGGACACCGGCGCGGTCATCGACGCCGACGGCAGTCCGATCCCCGGGCTCTACAGCGCCGGCCGCACCGCCGTCGGTGTCGCGTCACGCTCCTACGTCAGCGGGCTGTCGATCGCCGACTGCGTGTTCGCCGGGCGGCGTGCCGGAGCCAGCGCGGCCGTCAACCGGCCCAGCTGAACCTTCAGTCCGTCGGGTCCTCGATCAGTCTCCGAAACCCGTTGGCCGGGTAGGTGTTCGCACCTGCGTGCCGAACCCGATCCGCCAGGGCGGTATCGGATGTCACTACGGTGATGTCCTGGGGCCGCTCGTCGGCTCGGACCAAGCGGACGATCTCATCGTCGGCGGCGTTCGCGCCGGCCCGCGGTGCCGCCGCGATCATCACGGTCGCGGACTCGATCGGCGGTGACGGTGGTTTCTCGAACACCACGGTCACCTGCCGGCCCTCCGCGGCCGCCCAGTTCTCGAGCCGCGTGGTCAACCGGACCATTGCCGCGTGACGGTCCTTCCACCAGCCGTCCGGGCGAGAACCGATCACGTTCATCGCGTCGACGATCCACCGCACGACTCCGACGGTACGGTGCGGTCATGGAACTGGTCACCTATGAGTGCAATGACCACGTCGCGACCATCACCCTGAACCGGCCCGAGGCCCGCAACGCCATCAACGGGGCGATGCGCAACGACCTCAACGCCGCCTGGGACCGGTTCCGCGCCGACGAGGACGCCTGGGTCGGGGTTCTGACGGCCGCCGGCCCGGTGTTCTGCGCCGGGGCCGACCTCAAGGATCCCGCGGGCGCGGTCGGCACGTTTCCCGGCACGTTCTGGGAGAAGCCCACCATCAACTCGTTCGAGAGTGGCATGGAGCTGTTCAAACCGACCATCGCCGCCGTGCACGGTCCGTGTGTCGGCTACGGGCTGACCGGCCTGTTGTTCTGCGACTTCGTGATCGCCAGCACCGACGCGGTGTTCCGCTTCCCGGAGGTGTCGCTGGGCGTGCCCACCATCGTCGGGGCCATCCGGCTGCCGCAGCGGGTGGGCTGGGCCAACGCGATGGAGCTGCTGTTGACCGGAGAACCGATGAGCGCCCGGCGCGCCAAGGACATCGGCCTGGTGTGGAAGCTGGTCGACCCGGATGTCCTGCAGGAAACGGCCCTGGCCTGGGCACGTACCCTCACCCGGGCCGCTCCCCTGGCCCAGCGGGCCACCAAGGAGGTGGCGTGGCGCAGCGCCGACATGAGCTGGATCGACGCCGTCCGATTCGGCGAGACCATGCGCAAGGTGGCCGGGGCCACCGAAGACGTCGCCGAAGGCCTGCAGGCCTGGCGGGAGCAGCGACCGCCGCGCTGGCGGGGCCGCTGACCCTTAGGCCGCGGCCAGCGCGGCCAATGCCGCGTCGTAGTTCGGCTCTTGGCCGATCTCCGGAACCAGCTCGGTGTAGGCAACCTTGCCGTCCGCGCCGATCACCACGACCGCCCGGCCCAGCAGCCCGGCCAGCGGACCGTCGGTGATGGTGATCCCGTAGTCCGCGCCGAAGCTGTCCCGGAAGCCCGAGGCGCTGGTGACGTTCTCGATGCCCTCGGCCCCACAGAACCGCTTCAGGGCGAACGGCAGGTCGTTGGAGACACACAGCACGGCCCCACCGGCCGCGGCGGCACGCTCGTTGAAGGTCCGCACGCTGGTCGCGCATACCGGAGTGTCCACCGACGGGAAGACGTTCAGCAGGACCGGCTTACCGGCGAAACTGCCGCTGTCGACCACACTGAGGTCGGTTCCGGTCAAGGTGAAGGCGGGAGCGGCCGAACCCACGGCCGGCAACTCACCCGAGGTGTTGATCTGGTTTCCACGTAACGTGATCTGCGCCATGGCAACAGTCTGCCAAGCGCGTCAATGGGCGTCCACGGCGGGCTGCTGTTGCTCCGCCAGGATCGGTGGGACGGTCGCCGCGGCCACGATGCTCAAGTAGGCAGCCGTGAAACACAACACCACGTACCACAGAGAACCCACCGGGTCGCCGTCGGCGGTGAGCCCGCCGGACGCGCCGAGGTAGTCCGGCAGGGCCGTCAGCCACAGCACGGTCATCACCGACAGGTACACCGCGGCGTAGCGGACCATCAGCGGATTGTCGTAGCGGCCGGCGACGAAAAGATTCAGCCGCAGCCGCCGCCATTGACTGACCAGCACCGGTATGGCCACCGCCGCAATCACGAGAAGCTCGACCGCATAAGCGATCCCGAGCAACTTACCGTCAGTGGCGGCACCGAGCAGGGTGGCCGGCAACGGCAGGATGAAGGTCCCGAGCGAGGCCAGGATCCCGATGACGACGGTCCGCCAGATCAGCTGCGGCCCGCCGAACCTTGCACCCTGATCCACCTGGCGGCCGACCAACAGTTGGACGCTGAAGGCCAGCGACGCCGGCCACAGCGCCGCGAACACCACGACACTGCCCAGCGGCACCGAGGTGAACATGGGCTGGTTCAGCGGGTTGTCCACCGACCATTCCCACCAGCGCAGCTGCGGGCCGAGGTGGTCGAAGATCTCGTAGAAGGCGTGGTGGACGAAGCCCACGCAGATCGCACCCACGATGGTGCCGTAGCGGCGGAATACCCCCAGGATGCGGACGATCTCAAAGGAGATCGTCGCCATCATCGGATAGATCGCGACGATGTACAGCGGCAGCCGGCCCCACAGGAATTCGACGCTGAACACGTTGTGCGCGAACATCGTGTCGACGTGATCAGAGATCCCGAACGCGCCCGGAAAGTACAGCGGCGGTTCGATGATCAGCAGATAGGCGATCGCCCCGAACCACAGCGCCAGGTTGGTGGCGTCCCCGCGGCGGTATCGCAGGATCGCGTAGACCAGCGCAAGCACCGCCCCGGTGATCACCGTGACCTCCAGGACCGGCAGCGTCCAGTTCTCCAGCTGCAGCGGATTACGGAATTCGACCAGTCCCCCGGCTTCGCCGCAGGAGAAGCCCAGCGATTCGGCGAGGCGCTCGAATGTCGGTGTGCACAAGTCGGGCATCAGGCGCTCTTCTCCTCTGCGGTGTACCACTTGGTCACGTCGTAGCCGTCGGCGTAGCGGGCGAACCACTCGTTGGCCAGGACCGGGATCTTCTCGTGGGCCGGTTTGTGATTGGGCAGTTGGCTGCGGATGATACCGGTCACCGCGGTGGCCATCTCACGCTTCGGCAGATGTTTGAACGCGTCGACCACCGGGCCCTGATCGGCCGGCCAGCCGAACGGAATCCGTCGCCGCCAGGCCTGCTTGCCGCGGTAGGTGGTGAACAGTGACAGCGCGTCGACTTTGCGGTCCTCCAGCGGAACGTGCCGGTTGAAGCCCTCGCACGCCACTTTGATCACGCTCATGACGTGCTTGAAGATCGACGGCGCCATCCGCATCCGGTACCACGGATCGTTGATGACGTGGTCGTAGATGATCAGTGCGGAACTGCGGTGCTCGACCTCTTCGACGAAGTGCCACAAGAACAGTGACGCGACCCGGTCGTCACCCGGCGCGAACAGCGTGTCGTCATGGTCGAGCATCAGTTTGAACACCGGGGTGAAGGTGGCCTCCAGGTCGGCGGTATAGGCCAACCGGTAGCTCAGCGACTTCTCCGCGCTCATCTTGTCGAACATGCCGTTGCACTCGTCGACGGTCTCCTTGAGACCCGGGTAGGCCCTGATCAACGCTTTCGCGTGCCCACGGTGGGCCATCGAGTGCTGGCCCTCCTGGCGGACGAACGCGTCGGCCTCCTCGGCGACCGCCGGGTCGGTGATCAGCGGCATGGCCTCGGTGATCATGCCGCCGATCATCTTCTCGAATCCGATGGCCAGCAGCGACACCGCGTTGGCCATCGACGAGAACGCCGGGTTGGCCTCGTTCCAGAGGAACGGCACGGGGTACTCGGCGAAGGCGAAACGCAACTTGCGCACAATCAGGTCGGTCATCGCTACCTCAACTCAGAACATACAACTAGACGCCTTCGCGTATGATTGTTCGATGCATCACCGTTGTCAAGCGAGTCGCTGATGGCACGCCGACGTGGCTGGGGCGGTAACCCGCCCCGCAACGACGAGGAGGCCGCCCGGCGAATCATCGACGCGGCCGTCGAGTTGGTCGCCGAGACCGGGTCGGCGGTGTCGCTGGCCGACGTCGCGAACTCCCTCGGGGTGATCCGGCAGACGGTGTATCGCTACTTCCCCACCGCCGAGGCCCTGATGCGCGCGGTGGCCATCGCCTCCGTCGACGGCTTCCTCGACCGGCTGACCGAACACGTGCGGGGCATCCACGACCCGGCCGACGCACTCTCCGAGGGTGCGGTGTACACCCTGGATGCGGTGGCCCGCTCCCCCCACCTGGGCGCCATGTTGTCGTCGTCGTCGGCGCACAACCGGGAGATGGCCTCCGAGGAGGCCCGCGCCTTCGGGTTGCGGATGATCGACCGATTCGACGTCGACTGGGAACAGCACGGCTACGACGAGGCGGCCCAGCGCGAACTCGTGGAGTTCACCCTGCGAATCATGCTGTCGTTCGTCGTGGCGCCCAATGATCCGGCTCGCACCCCCGATGAGCTGCGCCGATTCCTGCGGCGCTGGCTCGGCGAAGCGGTTGCCGCCCAGCCGCGACACCCCGCCGGCTAGACCGTCCCCCATGCCCCCTGGGGTTCAACGGGAATATTTGATATACCCTACGGGGTATCGTATTGATGACGAATCGGACCGGGAGAAGTCGGGAGGTGATCGGTGTGCGCACGATCATGAAGCGAGCGTGGGTGCCCGTCGTGGTCGCGGTGGCGGCGTTCGCCGGCACCCTTGCCGTGGTCAGTCTGCGCGGCGAGTTCGGCTCCGACGAGATCTTCCGCTGGGACGGCAGCGGTTCGCGGGTGATCGACTCGATCAACGAGAAAGAGGTCCGCTACGAGGTTTTCGGTCCGGGCGCGGCCAGTGGCTCGGTGAGCTACCTGAACCGGGAGACCCAGCCCGAGCAGGCGAGCTTCACCGGCCTGCCCTGGAGTCACACCATGACCACGACCAGTCCTGCCGTGATCGGCAACCTGGTCGCCCAGGGTGACGGCGACCAGATCGGCTGCCGCATCACGGTCAACGGCGCCGTCAAGGACGAACAGCTGGCCACTGGGCACCACGCCCAGGTGTTCTGTCTGGTCAAAGCCGCATGAGCGGCCAGGGCACCCTCCGCCCGGGGTATATGCGGGTGATTCGCCGACTGGCCTGGCCATTGGTGATCTTCTGGCTGCTGCTGACCGTCGGGCTCAATGTGCTGGTTCCCCCGATCGAGTCGGTGGCGCGTGACCACGCGGTGACGATGTCGCCCCAGGATGCGCCGTCGATGATCGCCGCCAAGCACATCGGCGCCACGTTCGGGGAGTTCGACTCCGATGCCATGGTGATGCTGGTTCTGGAGGGCGAGTCCGAGCTCGGTCCGGAAGCACACCGCTACTACGACACCGTGATCGCCAAGCTGGCAGCCGATCACGAACACGTCCAGCACATCGCGGACCTGTGGGGAGACCCGATCACCGCCGCCGGAGTGCAGAGCAGTGACGGGCGGGCCGCCTACGCCCAGATCAACACCGCGGGTGACCAGGGCAGCACGCTGGGCAACGAGTCGGTCGATGCGGTCCGCACGATCGTGGCCTCCGTTCCCCCGCCGGACGGGGTCAAGGCCTACGTCACCGGCCAGGCGGCGCTGACCACCGACATGACCGAAGCCGCCGACAAGAGCATGTTGAAGATGATGGGCGTGACCGGGTTGGTCATCATCATCATGCTGGCGATCGTCTACCGTTCCGCCGCGACCGTGGCACTCGCACTGGTCATGGTGGGCTTCGAGATGGGCACCGCGCGCGGCCTCGTCGCGTTGCTGGGAGATCTTGGCTTACTGGGGTTTTCGACGTTCGTGGTCGCGATGCTGTCCTCGCTGGCCATCGCGGCGGGTACCGACTACGCGATCTTTCTGATCGGGCGCTACCACGAAGCCCGAAACGCCGGCGAAGACCGTGAAACCGCATGGTATTCGATGTTCCGGGGCACCTGGCATGTCATCTTGGGATCCGGGCTGACCATCGCGGGTGCGTCCCTGTGCCTGCACTTCGCTCGCCTGTCGTACTTCAAGGCCCTCGGCATCCCGTCGGCGCTGGGCCTGCTGGTGGTCATCGCCGGTGCACTCACGGTCGCCCCGGCCATCGTCGCGATCGCGACCCGGCATGGCCTGCTGGACCCCAAACGGGTGGAGGGCCGCGGCTGGCGGCGGATCGGCACGGCCAACGTCCGCTGGCCGGGAGCGGTTTTCGTGGGGGCGCTGCTGGTCACACTGGCCGGAATGTTGGCGGTCCCGGGCATGAAGATCAGCTTCAACGACCGCTACTACATCCCGGCCGATCTGCCGGCCAACGTCGGCTATGACGCAGCCGAGCGCCATTTCACCGCCGCGCGGATGAACCCGGACGTGCTGATGGTCGAGGCCGACCACGACCTTCGCAATCCTGCCGACATGATCATCTTGGATCGGATCGCCAAGAACATCTTCCGCACCCGAGGCGTGGAACGGGTGCAGAGCATCACGCGGCCGCTGGGCAGCCCCATCGACCACACCTCGATACCGTTCCAGATCAGCATGCAGGCCGTCCCGATCCAGGAGAACCTGCAGTTCATGACCGATCGGATGTCGGACATGGAAAGGATGAGCGACGATCTGGGCGCCACGATCGAGTCCATGCTGCGGCTTCGGGGCCTGGTCGCCCAGATGGGCAGCACCACCGACAAGATGAGCGCCGACATGGCGACGGTCAGCCAGACCGTCGACGAGATCCGGGACCACATCGCCGATTTCGACGACGCCGTGCGCCCGATCCGGAATTACTTCTATTGGGAGCAGCACTGTTTCGACATCCCGGCGTGCCAGGCGGTCCGTTCGGTGTTCGACGCCTACGACGGCATGGACAGGTTCAGCGAGAACATGCAGCCCCTGCTGGCCGACATGGCCGACATGAACGCCGTGATGCCGCAGATCGTCGAGCAGTTCGACCCGATGATCGCGATCGCGAAATCGATGCAGGCCAGCCTGCTTTCGATGCACAGCAGTTTCTCCGGGTTGCTGACCCAAATGGCGCGGATGACTGAGACCGCCAGCGCCATGGGGCAGGCATTCGACGCATCGAAGGCCGACGACTACTTCTACCTGCCCCCGGAGGCGTTCGACAATCCGGACTTCCAGAAGGGCCTGAAGCTCTTCCTGTCCCCGGACGGTAAGGCGGCCCGGTTCATCGTCACCTATGACGCCGACCCGGCCACCCCCAAAGGCATCTCGTTCGTCGAGCCGATGCTGGCCTCAGCCCACGATGCGGTGAAGGGAACGCCGCTGACCGGCGCGAAGTTCTATCTGACCGGAACCGCCGCGGTGTACAACGACATCCAAGTCGGCTCCACCTACGACATCCTGATCGTCGGGGTGGCGGCGGTGACCCTGATCTTCATCGTGATGCTGTTGATCACCCGGGCACTGGTGGCCTCCGCGGTGATCGTCGGGACGGTGTTGCTGTCGCTGAGCGCGGCGTTCGGACTGACCGTGGTGGTGTGGCAGCACATCTTCGGACTGGAATTGAACTGGATCGCACCGGTGTTCGGGGTGATCATCCTGCTCGCGGTCGGCTCAGACTACAACCTGCTGCTGGTGTCCCGATTCCAGGAGGAGATCGGGGCGGGGATCAAGACCGGGATCATCCGTTCGATCGGCGGCACCGGGTCGGTGGTCACCGCCGCGGGTCTGGTGTTCGCGTTCACGATGATGTCGATGGCGGCCAGCGACCTGTACTCGATCGGGCAGGCCGGCAGCACGATCGGGCTCGGACTGCTTTTCGACACCCTGATCGTGCGCTCGTTCCTGACGCCCTCGATCGCGGCGCTGCTCGGCCGGTGGTTCTGGTGGCCCCAGAGGATTCAGCGGGTGCGTCCGGCGCCACTGCGCAGTCCCGACCCGGCCACTAGCCCGCTGCCGGTGAGCGTGGGATCACCGTAGGCCGGAAGTCGTACTGGGTTGCGGGGGTGGCGAAACCGCCGCGGCCGGCCAGATTTCCGAACGGCACCATTGGCGGCATCGCCGCGGCGCTCCCCGTTCCCGCCGCCGGGGCCGCCATCCCGGCGGTCACCGGCAGGGCCCCGGCCGCCGGGCTGGCGGCCACACCCAGACCGGTCCAGGCCGGCGGCACCGACAGCATTCCGATCGAGGCGGCGCGGCCCAGACCGGCGGTCGCCGCCGACCCGCCGGACAGACCGGTCAACGTCACCGTGCCGGTCGCGCCACCGGCGGAGCTGAGCATGCCCGAGGCCGCACCACCGGCCGCCGCCACGCCTGCCGCGGCGCCCTTGGCGCCGGTGCTGCCGCCCATCAACATGCGCATCAACATCGTCATCGGCATCATCGCCATGCGCATCGGCATCATCAGCGAGTTCAAGCTCGACATCGACGACGACACCGACCCGCCCGTCGACGCCTCCTCGGTCGGAGCGGCCAGCGCCTGCAAGGTCGCCGGGGTGCTCGAAAGCAGCTGCGGCCCTTGGCTCATCAGCATCTCGGTGTCCGTCCCGGTGGTCGCAGCGGCCGACTGCGCGACCGCGAACGCCTGGCCGACCTGCAGGGACGGATCGGTGGTCTGCGGCGGCGAGACGAACGGCGTGACCTGCGTGGCTGCCGCCGAGGCACCCGCGTATCCGTACATGGCCGCCGCGTCCTGCGCCCACATCTCCAGGTACTCGGCCTCGGCGGCGGCGATCGCCGCGGTGTTCTGTCCGAGGAGATTCGTCGCGATCAGGGTTTCCTGCAGGCCACGATTGGCCGTGATCAGCGGTGGTGGAACGGTGGCCGAAAACGCGGTCTCGTAAGCCGTGACGGCGGCGGTCAACTGGGCTGCCGCCTGCTCGGCCTGCGCCCCCGTCGCACTGAGCCAGGTGATGTACGGACCGGCCGCGGCCGCCATCGTCACCGCCGAGGGCCCCGCCCAGGTGCTGCTGGTCAGCCCCGCGATCACCGAACCATACGACGCGGCCGCCGAGTTCAGCTCGGCCGCCAGGTCCTGCCAGGCGGTTGCGGAGGCGAGCAACGAGCCCGCGCCGGCACCGGCGTACATCCGCGCCGAATTGATCTCCGGCGGCAGGACTCCGAAATCCATTGCCTCCCCTTAGCTGCTGGCCGGCAACCGAACCGGCTCGACGCTTTAGGAAGGCTAGCCAGCAGTTTTTGGTGCCCGGCATGTCCCAGCTATGCGCTCGCTGTGCGCGGCGGAGGTGGCGCTGCGACGGTGTCAGTGCCCGTCTAATGCGCCCGCCAGATACTGCTCGCGGCACGCGGTGCGTCCGAGTTTTCCGCTGGTGGTGCGCGGGATCGCCCCGGCGGGAACAAACCGGACATCGGTGGCGGCCACCCCGTGCACCCGCGCCACCTCCGCCCGGATGGCGGCGATCGCCGGTGCGGGGTCCTGACGCCCGGTGCCGGTCGCCCGCTCCGCGACGATTACCAGGTCGTCGACCGGATCGGCCGGCACGACGAACGCGACCACGTAACCGCCGCGGACCATCGGCGAGGCGTGTGCGACCGTGGCCTCGACATCCTGCGGATAGTGACCGCGGCCGCCGATGGCCATCAGATCCACGGTCCGCCCGGTCACGTAGAGCTCACCTTCGAGGTAGAAGCCGAGGTCGCCGGTGCGCAGCCAGTCCCCTTCTGCCGGCACCTTCCCGGCATGACTGCCCAGTGCCAGCCGCGACCGCAGCCGCGCACCGAACACCCGCCGTGTTTCGTCGGGTCGGCCCCAGTAGCCGGCGGTCACGTTGTCGCCGTGCAACCAGATCTCACCGATGGAACCGTCGGGAAGCTCCGCGCCGGTGTCGCCATCGACGATCACCGCCGACAGGCTGCGCGCCACCCGCCCGCACGACACCTGGGCCACCGCATCCGCAGCGTCGGCCGGCACCGGAACTGCACGGCCCGCACCGAGTTGCTCGCGGTCCAGGTGCAGCACACTGGCCTCGGCGTCGGGGTCGATGGTGGCGACGAACAGGGTGGCCTCGGCGATCCCGTAGGACGGTTTGATCGCGGTGCGCGGCAACCCGTACGGCGCGAAAGCCTCGTTGAACGCGGTGATCGCCGCCATGCTCACCGGCTCGGAGCCGATGATCATCACCACATTTGACAGGTCGATGTCGGCGCCCGACGCGGGCCGGCCGCGCCCCGCGGTCAGCTCATAGGCGAAGTTCGGCGCGGCGGTGACCACGCGGCCGCGCCGCGAGGCATCCGACAGCGCGCTGATCCAGCGCTGCGGCCGGCGGATGAACGCCGTCGGCGAGAGCAGCGTGGAATGCCCACCGTAGACCGCCGGAAAACCGATCATCGACAGGCCCATGTCGTGGTAAAGCGGTAACCAGCTGAGCCCGTGCGTATTTCGGTCCAGCATGTCGATCGACAGGATCATCTGCAACAGGTTGGTGCCCACCGCTCGGTGGGTGACCTGCACGCCGACCGGCGGCCGCGTGGTGCCCGAGGTGTATTGCAGGTGCGACACCCCGTCCCAATCGATGTCGACGGGCACGAAGGCCTCGCCCGCCGAGTCCGGTATCTCGTCGATGACGACGACGTGGGGCCGCAACTGCCCGGGCAGCTTGCGCAGGAATTCCTCGACGATGTGCCGCACCGCTGCGGTGGTCAGAACCACAGCCGGGGTGGAGTCGCGCATCGCGGTGTCGAGCCGCTCGGCGTGCCCGGGCAGCTCGGGGGCGAACAGCGGCACCGCGACGGTTCCGCACTTGAGTGCCGCATAGAACCCGGCGACGTAGTCGAGTCCCTGCGGCGCCAGGATCGCCACCCGGTCGCCGCGGGAGGTGACACGCTGCAGCCCGGCGCCGATGGCGCGCAGCCGCTCACCGAGTTGCGTCCAGGTCAGTTCCACCGCGCGGCCCTCGATGGGCCCGGCGTAGTCGAGGTAGCGGAATGCCACGGCGTCCCCGACGTTGGCGATGTTGCGGTCGATCAGCGAGATGAGGGTCTCACCCGGCGGCAGGACGATGCCGCCCTCCGAATCCAGGCACTCCTCGATCTGGACCAGGCCCTTGAGGGCGGCCGTGTGCTGCGGGCTCTCCATGCCCGGAAGTCTAAGTGCCGACTACCGCAAGGGAGTTCGCTGGACAGCGGCTCACATGGCCGGTTCGCGCAGAGCCAGGCTGATGAACAGGTAGCCCATGCAGATCAGCAGGTTCAGCGCGGCGATCATCAGGCCCATCACAATGAGTGCGTCGATCAGACGCCGCCGGCTGCGCTGCGCCCGAGCCAGTCGCTGTTCCTGCTTGATCTCGGTCGCGGCGAGCGCGAAGGCGTAGTCGACCGACTCCGCCGACGCCAATGGAGCACCCGCTGACATCTCGCGCAGCCGGGCGGGCGGAATCTGAACACCGACACCGGCGAAGCGCCGGCTCATCCGGCGGGCCGCCCAGCGACCGACCGGCCGGCCGGCCGTGATGACACGCTGCGGCGGCTGTCCTCGGGGGCTTCCCCACCGGTCTGACCGGGCCGTCATAGCGCCCCAGCTTAGCCACCTCTGCCCGCGAATCCGTAGGGTTCGCCCAAGTTTCGCGGCGCCGCCGCAGGCGTGCCGAAGATGTAGGCAAAACCGAACTATCGCTCAGCGTGCGGCGGCACAATACGGGGAAGGAGCACGCGTCCAAACCCGTCGAGCAGGAGCGAAATTCCATGACGACCATAGAGACGAACGGGGCGGCAAGCGCACCGGTCGCGCCCGACGTCGACGCCGCCGTCGAGGCCACCCAGCGGTACTTCGACAGCCCGCGTTTCAAAGGCATCACCCGTCTCTACTCCGCCCGCCAAGTCGTCGAACAGCGCGGCACCATCCCCGCCGACTACATCGTGGCGCGCGAAGCGGCGACCGCGTTCTACGCGCGACTGCGCGAGCTGTTCGCCGCCAAGAAGAGCATCACCACCTTCGGCCCGTACTCGCCCGGCCAGGCGGTGGTGATGAAGCGAGTCGGCATCGAGGGCATCTACCTGGGCGGCTGGGCCACCTCGGCGAAGGGGTCGATCACCGAGGACCCGGGGCCCGACCTGGCCAGCTACCCGCTCAGTCAGGTGCCCGACGAGGCGTCCGGGCTGGTGCGTGCCCTGCTCACCGCCGACCGCAACCAGCAGTACCTGCGCCTGCAGATGACCGAGGAGCAGCGCGCCGCCACGCCTGCCGTGGACTACCGGCCGTTCATCATCGCCGACGCCGACACCGGCCACGGCGGTGATCCGCACGTGCGCAACCTGATCCGGCGTTTCGTGGAGGCCGGTGTCCCCGGCTACCACATCGAGGACCAGCGCCCCGGCACTAAGAAGTGCGGCCACCAGGGCGGCAAGGTGCTGGTGCCCTCCGACGAACAGATCAAGCGGCTCAACACCGCCCGGTTCCAGTTGGACCTGATGGGTGTGCCCGGCATCATCGTCGCGCGCACCGACGCCGAGGCGGCCAACCTGGTGGAGAGCCGCGGCGACGAACGTGACCAGCCGTTCATCCTGGGCACCACCAACTTGAAGATCCCGTCCTACAAGGCCTGTTTCCTGGCGATGACGCGGCAGTTCTACAACTCCGGGATCACCGAGATCAACGGTCACCTGCTCTACGCCCTGCCCGAGGGCGAGTACGCCGCCGCCGACGCCTGGCTGGAACGCAACGGGATCACCGCGCTGATCACCAAGGCCGCCGAAGACCGGCGCGGCGACGGGCGGCGATCCGTGGACGGACTCTTCGACGAGATCGAGTCGACGTTCGTCGAGGCGTGGCAGAACGACGCCGGACTGATGACGTTCGGGGAAGCCGTCGCCGAGATGCTGGAGTTCGCCGAACGGGAAGGCGAGCCGAAGGACATGAGCGCCGCGCAGTGGCGGGAATTCTCCGCCCGGGCACCGCTTTACACCGCCCGGCAGAAGGCCGCAGAGCTCAACGCCGACCCCGGCTGGGACTGCGAACGGGCCAAGACCCCCGAAGGCTACTTCCAGGTGCGCGGCGGCATTCCGTATGCGATCGCCAAGTCACTGGCCGCGGCTCCCTTCGCCGATCTGCTGTGGATGGAGACCAAGACCGCCGACCTCGACGATGCCCGCGAATTCGCCGAGGCGATCCACGCCGAGTACCCCGATCAGATGCTGGCCTACAACCTGTCCCCCTCGTTCAACTGGGACACCACCGGCATGACCGATGAGCAGATGCGGGCCTTCCCCGCCGAACTCGGCAAGATGGGCTTCGTATTCAACTTCATCACCTACGGCGGCCACCAGGTCGACGGTGTGGCCTCCGAGGAGTTCGCGGCCACCCTGCTGCAGGACGGCATGCTGGCGCTGGCCCGCCTGCAGCGCAAGATGCGGCTGGTGGAATCGCCCTACCGCACGCCGCAGACCCTGGTCGGCGGCCCGCGCAGCGATGCTGCGCTGGCCGCATCGTCCGGCCGCACCGCCACCACCAAGGCGATGGGCGCCGGCTCCACCCAGCACCAGCACCTTGTGCAGACCGAGGTGCCCAAGAAGCTGCTGGAGGAATGGCTCGCGTTGTGGGCAGAGCACTATCAGCTCAGTGAGAACCTGCGGGTGCGGCTGCGCCCGACCCGGCCCGGATCCGACGTGCTGGAACTCGGAATCTACGGCGACGACGACGAGAAGCTCGCCAACGTGATCGTCGACCCGATCAAGGACCGGCACGGCCGCAGCATCCTGACGGTGCGCGACCAGAACACCTTCGCCGAGAAGCTCCGGCAGAAGCGCCTGATGGACCTGACCCACTTGTGGCTGATCCACCGGTTCAAAGCCGCCGCGGTGCACTACGTCACGCCCACCCAGGACAACCTGTATCAGACCGAGAAGATGAAGGGGCACGGCATCTTCAGCAGCGTCAACCAGGAGGTCGGCGAGATCATCGTCGCGGACGTGAACCAGCCGCGCATCGACGAACTGCTGGCGTCGGACCGGGTGGCGCTGCGCAAGCTGATCGGCAAAGAGGACTGAACCCCTCCGGGCGAACCCGGCTACTCCGGCCAGCTGTTGCCCAGGATGGTCTCGACGAAGTCGCGACGTACGAACGACGGGTCGTAGTGCGCGAGCACGTCGGCGTTCACGGTGCCGAAGGTGCTGTCCGGGCGGTGTTTGACCCCTTCGGTGAAGGCGCGCAGGATGCGCCGCTTGAAGTCGGGCCGCGGATGCGCGGCGGTCACCGCGGCAACCAGGTCCGCGGGTAGGGCGTCGCGGCCGACGCCCAGGACGTCGGTCTCGACGCCGGCGGTCACCAACGCGACCTCCGGGCCGAGGAATTCCGGGATCCCCGGGGTGGTGTGCAGGGCGATGCCCAACCACACCTTGCCGGCGCCGGATTCGTCGACGCCGCGCCGGCGTAGGAAGTCGTGTGCGGCGTTGGCGCCGTCGACCTCAAAGCGCAGATCCGAGCCGAGGTAGCGCTCGGTCAAGCCGAGGTCGTGAAACATCGCGCCCACGTACAGCAGTTCCGCGTCGAAGCTCAGTCCGCGCCGGCGCCCCTGCAGCGCACCGAAGAAGAACACCCGGCGGGAGTGGTGAAACAACAGGTCGTCTTCGACGTCACGGATGAACTCGGTGGTCTCGCGTACCAAGGGGGTGTCGGGAATCGCGACACCGGCAATGGTGTCAACCGCTCTGGTCACTGGTCTGACTCCTTCCTACAGCGTGTCACCACCCAGCCTGGTCGATCGACGGGCGAACCGACCGTGGCTGATCTGCCGTAGTTCCCACAGATTGCGACACGCGATCAACGCCTGGCAGCATTGGCTCCATGCCGGTGCCATCGCGGACCGTGGTGCTCGTCGTTTTCGACGGCGTGAAACTGTTGGACGTCGCCGGCCCGGCGGAAGTGTTCGCCGAGGCCAACCGATTCGGCGCCGACTATCGCCTCATGGTCGCCTCAGTGGACGGTCAGGCGGTGCGGACGTCGGTCGGAATCCCGTTTGCTGTCAGCGATCGCATTTCGTCCCTCGAGTCCGCCGACACGGTGATGGTGGCAGGCGGTGACGAACTGGTCGGCCGGCCGATCGATCCCGACCTGGTGGAGGCGTTGAAGTCGGTGGCCGACCGCACCCGGCGGCTGGCGTCGGTATGCACCGGCGCGTTCATCCTGGCCCGGGCCGGTCTGCTCAGCGGCCGCCGGGCGACCACTCATTGGCGCCACGCCGGGCGGCTGGCCCGGGCCTTCCCGGACATCGATGTCGAGCCGGATGCCATCTTCGTCCGCGACGGCGCGCTCTTCACCTCGGCAGGAGTGTCGTCGGGCATCGACTTGGCGCTGGCACTGGTCGAGCAGGACTACGGCACCGAGATGGCCCGCGAAGTCGCCCGCTCCCTGGTGGTGTACCTCAAACGCGCGGGCGGCCAATCGCAGTTCTCGGTCCTGGTTGAAACCGACCCCCGGCCGGGTCCGCGCTGCGGAACGTTCTCGATTCGATCGCAGCCGATCCCGGCGCCGAACACAGCGTGAAAACGCTTGCGGCACAGGCATCGGTCAGTACCCGCCAGCTGACCCGCCTGTTTCACACCGAACTCGGAACCACCCCCGCGCGCTATGTGGAGTCCGTCCGGATCGATATCGCCCGCGCCGCCCTCGACGCCGGCCACAGCGTCAATGACACGGCGCGCCTGGCAGGCTTCGGCAGTACCGAAACACTGCGGCGGGTGTTCGCCAACCACCTCGGCATTTCACCGAAGGCGTACCGGGACAGGTTTCACACCGCCGCGCGGCGGTGACTCGAACGTCGATCAGGTCCGTTTTGGCAACTGGCCGGCGATCAGCGGCACGATCTTGTCGGCCATGTAGGCGTGACCGGCATCGCTGGGGTGCACCCCGTCCGGGCCGATCAGATCCGGCCGCCCGACGAACCAGCCCTCGGCGAGCGGATCGACGAACTCCGCGCCCACGACCCGCGCCTCGGCACTGAGGACATCGCGGATACGCCAAATGTCGACCGGCACGTCGGCGATGGGCCACGGCGGCCCGATCACCAGAATCCGCGCCCCCGGGGCGATCCGGCGGGCCAGACCCAGGGTATCGGCGACCAAGCGGCCCAATTGGCCCGGGTCGGCGTCCTGGTCGTTACGGGAGCCGAAGAACACCACCAGCGCGTCGTCGCCCTGCACCGCACGGGATGTCAGATCCCCGAACAGCCCACCGTGGTTGCCACGTACGCCGTAACCGGCGCCGCCCTCGGCCGCCACGTCGGCTCTGACGTACACCCCGCGCCCGGCCAGGGTCTGCCACGCCCGCTCGGTCCAGTTCGCCGCACCGCGGCCGGTGTTTTCGAAGCCCGCGGTATAGGAATCACCGATCACCGCGATCCGGTTCGGCGACGCACTCAGCGGCACCGTCGCGTAGTGGCGCGTCGGCTCGTGATCACGGGACAGATAGCCGGTCCCGACAACGACCCCGACCACGACGGCCACCAACGACACGGCGAACGTCATCACCCGGCTCACCGATCACCTCCCCCAACGGCTTCAGCGCACACTGACCGGAACCGCCTCCGTACGTTCATTCAGGGCTTCATCATCCGGGTCGTCCGGACCGTCGGAGTCGACCGGGTCGTCCGGGTTGAGGGCCAGCGGGTCCTCGGACGGCCCGACCTGCGCTGACTCGGCCCGGGCACCGATCATCTTGCGCATCCAGTGCCGCCCGGGCTCCTCAACGCTGTGGAACAGCAGGATCGACAACAACGTCGCCGCCGCCAACAGACCCACCACCATCCACTTGGCTGCGGTGGCACCTTCATCGAGCACGATCTCGAATTGCAGTGCGGCCCAATTCCAGGAGGTGTGCACCAGTTCGTGGACCATGTACAGGCAGAACGAGATCTGGCCGCCGTAGACCATCACTCGGGTGGACAGCAGCGCGGGCAGGCTGCCGATGCCGACCGCCAGCGCCATCACCAGCGGCACGAACAACACGTCCACCAGGCCGCCGCTGTCGTAGAGGCCGGAGATCGGATGCGCGTCGAAGTAGTAGAGGATGCCGATGATCGCGACGATCAGCAGCGCCGACGAGTATCCCGCGGCACGGCGGGCACGGTCGAGGGGTGCTAGCTTGCGCACCGCGGCGCAGGCCAGCGCGCCCGCGGTGAACTGCATGACGATGCGCGGCAACCAGCTCCACGGGGTGTAGAACTGGCCGGTCGCCAGCAACAGCAGCAGTGGCGGGAGCGAGGCGATGATCGCCAGTACGGCCAGCCCCCGCGCCGACGTCACCCGCATCATCCGATAGACCGCCAGCACCATCACGGCGAACAACAGGTAGGCCAGCCATTCAGCGCTGATGGACCAGGCCGGCCCGTCCCAACTCGACCCGTCGAAGAACGGCTCGAACCACAGCTGCACCAACAGAACCTGGCGCACGTAGCTGATCGCGGTGATCCGGCTCAGGTCCTCGGTCGGGACATGGCCGACGTGCAGGGTGAAGATCACCCACAGCAGCGCCAGGTGCATCGTGACCAGGTAGATCGGCCAGACCCGCGCCAGCCGCAGCCACAGGAAATGCACGGTGGCGCGCGCGGAGAACGTCTCCCCCATTCGCTCCAGATAGTTCCAGGTCAACACGAAACCACTGAGGATGAAGAACAGATCGACGCCCTGGGCCCCGCGGTCGAGCACCGGGGCGAGCGCGTCACTCAGCGTCGGCGACGCCAACCTCAGCAACGGCCGGAAGTGGAACAGCACCACCCATACCGCGGCGATGATGCGAAGCCCGGTCAGGGCCTTGATCTCTCCGCTGCGCACAACACTCTTTCGCCGGTGGGCTCTGCTGTCTTGACTGCCTTTGTCGCGGGGACAGCGTAGCGAGCGGGTCTGAGCGACGGCGAGCGACCACGCCCGGCGGTTCAGCGAGGCTCGACGCAGGAGAGCCGAAGCTGGGACCGCCGCATGAACCGGTGATACTGATGCGATGCCAGACGAATATCAGGTGGGCCGCGGGATCGCCGACATCACCGGCGAACCGGCCGAGTGCGGAATGCTCGGCTACGGGGTCGCTTCCCAGCAGACCAGCGGCCTGCACAACCGGCTGCGTGCGCGGGCTTTCGTGTTCGCCGACACCGCCACCGAGACCCGGCTGCTGCTGGTGGTCTGCGAGATCCCGCTGCTGCTGGAAAGCATCCACCACGAGGTGCTCGGGCGCCTGGCCGCCGACTACGGCGAGGCGTACACGTTCCGCAATGTGATGCTGACCGCGACGCACACCCATTGCGGCCCGGGCGGTTACTCCGATCACCGGCTCTACAACTCCAACACCAGCGGGTTCCGCCCCCAGACGTTCGCCGCGATCGTCGACGGGATCTGCCAGGCCGTCGCGCGCGCTCATGCCGACCTGGCCCCCGCCGCCCTGAGCCTTGCCGTCGGCCGGCTGCATGACGCGAGCAGCAACCGCTCACCGTCGGCGTTCGCCCGCAACCCGGAGGCCGACCGCGCCCATTTCCCGGACAAGATCGACCCACAGACCACCCTGCTGCGGATCGAACGTGACGGCCGGCTGGTCGGCGCGGTGAACTGGTTCGCCACCCACGGCACTTCCATGACCAACCGCAACACCTTGATCAGCGGTGACAACAAGGGATATGCCGCCTACCAGTGCGAGCGTCTTGACCACGGAGTCGACTACCTGGCCGCCGGCCCACCGGAGTTCATCGCCGCCTTCGCCCAGACCAACGCCGGGGACATGTCGCCGAACCTCAACCACCGCCCCGGCAGTGGACCCACCGAGGACGAGTTCGAGAACACCCGGATCATCGGCGCCCGCCAGGCCACCGCGGCCACCGAGCTGACCCTGGGCCACGGCACCGAGATCAGCGGCGGCCTCGACGCGCTGGCCACCTACGTCGACCTGACTGACTTCGAGGTGCGGCCGGAATTCACCGGCGACGGCCGGGCTCATCGCACCGGCCCCGTGATGGCCGGAACGGCGACGCTGGCCGGCACCGATGAGGGGGCCGGCCCGCTGCACCCGCTGCTCAAGCAGGGCCGCAACCGCATCATCGACGGGCTGATCGCCAACACGGTCTTCCGGTTGTCCCGCCGGCTGCGGGAGGCGCACGCGCCCAAGGGTGCGGTGGGCCCGGGCATCCGGCTGAACAAGGCGCTGTCGCTGATGCCCGAGGGCGGTCCGGTACAGCTGTTCCGAATCGGTCAGCTGTATCTGATCGGCATCCCCGCCGAGGTCACCATCGTTGCCGGGCTGCGGTTGCGCCGCACCGTGGCCGAGATCGTCGGCGCCGAGCTGCGCGACGTGCTGGTGGCCGGTTACAGCAACGGCTACCTGCACTACGTCACGACACCGGAGGAGTACGAGGAGCAGCGCTACGAAGGCGGCAGCACCCTGTTCGGCCGCTGGGAGCTGCCGGCGTTGCAGCAGGTGGCGGCCGAGCTCGCCACCGCGATGCGTGAGCAACGCCCGGCCCCCGACGGCAAGCCGCCCGCCGAGCCCTCCCGCCGGAGGCGGTCACGCCGCCGGGCCAAGCCCGATGCGCCGGCCGCCGGCCGGCGGTTCGGGGACGTGCTGCAACCTCCGCTGTCCCAGTACCCCCCGGGTGCCACCGTCACGGCGGTGTTCGCCGGCGCCCACCCCAACAACGACCTGCACCACGGCGGCACCTACCTGCGGGTGGAGCGCGAGACCGGTACCGGGTGGAGCACCGTCGCCGACGACGGCGACTGGTCGACGACGTTCCGTTGGCGGCGTACCGGCCGGCGCGGATCGGCGATCACCGTGACCTGGACGGTGCCCGACGACACCGCCGCGGGGCGGTATCGGCTGCGCTATGAGGGGGACGCGCGGGACCGCGATGGGCGGATCAGCGCGTTCAGCGGCGCGACCGAACCGTTCGATATCTCACCAAAGCGTTAATCGGCCGCCCAACGCACCTTAACTTCGCCGCATAACGTCGGTAAACATCGAGGTCGGCTCATCCGCCGGCGCCGATCACACCATCGGAAGCGGGGGCTGGCATGGCAAGCGAGATCACCACACGGAGCACAGCTCGGATCAATCCCGTCGTCGAGTGCGGCGGTGCACAGATCAGGGCGCACTACCGCCACCTCGCCACGGTGATCGCGGTCCGGGGCCGGATCGACTCCGCCAACGTGGACCAGCTCAGCGAACACGCCCGGCGTTTTGTGCTCGCAAAGGAACCGCTGGTCCTCGACCTGAGCGGGGTCACCTCGTTCGCCGCCGCCGGCATCTGGCTGTTGTGCGTCCTCGACGGTGACTGCCGCGCCGCGGGCGTGGAGTGGACCCTCATCGAGAGCCCGTCCGTGCACGAACTGCTCGGTGACTTCGACGAGGACGCCATGTTCCCGACGGCACGCTCGGTGGACCAGGCGCTGCACGCGCTCGCCGACGGCAACGACCAGCGCCGTCAGTTGCTGCTGCCGCTGTTCCAGAAGTCGGCCTGAGATAGATCGGGGCCTGGCCGCCGCCCTGCGCTGGTGGCCGCTGCTCGGCCTGCTCGCGACGCTGGCTTTGGGCTGGGCGGTGGGACGTGGCTCGACATCCATCGACAGTTGGTTCAGCCGCAATACCCAGGCTGTCATCGGTGAGCAGCCCCGCTGGCTGTTGATCTTCACCAGCGGCTGGGTCCTGCTGGCAGTGTCGGTGGCGTGCCTGGCGGTCGCCCTGTACCGGCGGCAGTGGGGGCTGGCCGCTGCGGTGCTGGCCTGTCCATTCGCCGCCACCGCCGCCAACGAGGCGCTCAAGCGTTTTTTCGACCGGCGCAACGGGCCCTACCTGGAATACCCCAGCGGCCATACCGCGCTGCTGGTCGCGGTGCTGGGAATGATGGTCGTGGTCGCCAGTTCGAAATGGGCCCGGCGCTGGGCACTGGCCAGCGCGGTGGTGCTGAGTCTCCTGGGCATGGTCGGACTGGTGGCCTGCGGCTACCACTTCTTCACCGACACCGTCGGTGCGGCGATGCTCGCCACCGCGCTGGTGTGTGGAACGGCTCGGTTAACGTCTGCGCTGTGATCGTGCTGCTCCCTCCGTCGGAGACCAAACGTGCCGGCGGCGACGGGCAGCCACTGCGCCTCGACGCGCTGGGCTCCCCGCAACTCACCGACCTGCGCGCGCAGCTGGTCGATGAACTGGTGGGTCTGGCCGCGAACCGGGAGGCCAGCCGCAGCGCGCTGGGTTTGTCGGCGTCCCAGGACGGCGAGATCGAACGCAATGCCGCGCTGCGCACCGCGCCCACCGCGCCGGCGATCAACCGCTACACCGGAGTGCTGTACGAGGCACTCGACGTCGAGTCGCTGCGCGGCGCCGCGGCGGCCCGTGCCGCCGCCCGATTGGCCATCGGTTCCGCCCTTTTCGGCCTGTTGCGGGCGACGGATCCGGTGCCGGCCTACCGCCTGTCGGCGACCTCCAAGCTGCCCGGGCAGCCCGGCTTGGCCAAACGGTGGCGGCCGGTGCTGGAACCGGTGCTGGCCGAGATCGCGGCCACCGACCTGGTGGTGGACATGAGGTCCGGGTCCTATGCGGCGCTGGCCGCCATTCCGGGGTCCGTCCGCGTCGATGTGGTCGCCGAACACACCGACGGTCGCCGGGTCTCGGTCAGCCACTTCAACAAAGCACACAAGGGCCGGCTGGCCCGGATACTGGCCACCACCAGGTCCGAACCCGGCGACGCCGCGGCGGTGGCGACGACGGCACGCCGGGCCGGCATGCGGGTGGAACGTGATGACCGCCGACTGACGATCGTGGTTCCCGCGTGAGGCGCAACAATGGGCGGATGCCGACACTGCGACCCCTGCTGGCCCTTGCGCTGCTGCTCGCCACTGCCACCGGTGTGGCTGCCGCTGGACCAGATGTGCCACCGCTGTCCGAGGCGGCCCGCGCGGCCGGCTTCGTCGACGTGCGAAGCACGGTGCCCGACGCGATCATCGACCTGAGGTATGCCACCCCCAACAACTTCGTGGGCGAGCAGTTGTACCCGGCCGGTGCCCGGTGCCTGATACACGAGTCGCTGGCCCCGGGTTTGGCGGCGGCGGCCGCCGCCCTGCGCAGCCGGGGCCGCACACTGGTGTTCTGGGACTGCTACCGGCCGCATGCCGTGCAGGTGCGGATGTTCGAGGTGGTGCCGAACCCGAACTGGGTGGCCCGGCCGGGCTCGCTGGCCCGCAGCCACGAGACCGGACGCTCCGTCGACGTGACGACCGCCGACCGGCAGGGGCGGCCAGTCGAGATGGGCACCGACTTCGACGATTTCTCGCCGACCGCCACGGCGTACGCCGACGGGATCAGTGCGCGGGCCGCCGACGAACGAACCACCCTGCGCGAGGCGATGAAGACCGGGGGGCTGGCCCCCTACCCCGGGGAGTGGTGGCACTTCGACGGACCGGGCGCCGGCGTGGGACGACCCATCCTCGACGTCGGCGTCAACTGAATTCGGCGGCGGGGGTCACCACGTTGCTGGATGGCCCCAGGTGGCCCGAAGCGCTTCCCCGTAGCGCTGTTGTTCCTCGCCGCTGGGGATCGCAACATCAGCCACCAGGAAGTCGCTGCGCTCGAACAGGTCCGGGGTGCACGCCACCTCGGTGATGCGCTCGGCGAGCGCGAAACCCGCTGCGTGGAAGTCAATTCCGGCAAGGTCGTCCGGATCGGTCTCCAACGGCAGACCCACCTCCCGGATGTCATCACTGAGGGCCGCGGGATCCGCGCCGAACCGCTCCGCCGGAAACAGCAAGTCGAAATCCACCAGCAATCGCCCGTCGCGCCACCAGTGGAATCGATGCACTGCGTTGATATTGCTGAAGTGCGACACAATGGTTCGGCCGGCGGACATCGGCCCGATAAGGCGCTCTGTCACCCCGACAAAGCCATTGATCTCCGCAATCAACGTCCACCTGCGGTCAATCTCGGTCACGCCGATCACCGCCCGCGACGGGTCGTAGCCCTGCGGCCAGTGCTCGACGGCGAGTTCACAGAGCGCGTCGATACCCCGCACCGAGGCCCTGATCGTGGCGCCCAGCGACCGGATGACGTCCTCGGCGGCGATGTCGCTGATCAAGGTCACGCAGTGCGCCTCAGCCCACTCCGGATGCCAGGTTCGCCACCAGGAATAGTCGGCGGCTGTCGCAGCCAATGTCACAGACCCGCGTTGTGCGGCGGGGGCGCTGACAGATGACGCTCCACCGACTCCACTTTGGCAGTCATCGCATCGACCGCGCCGGCCCGCCAGTCGGCCTTGATCACGGTGCTCACCCGCGGTGATCGGGCGGCCACCGCTTCCACCGCCCGCTGCACCACGGCCATCGCCTCGGCCCAGCTGTCACTTTCGATGACGGTGAACATGGAATCGGTGCGGTTCGGTA
Organism: Mycolicibacter longobardus; assembly: GCF_002102265.1. GTDB lineage: Bacteria > Actinomycetota > Actinomycetes > Mycobacteriales > Mycobacteriaceae > Mycobacterium > Mycobacterium longobardum. Next base: position 39,470 of record NZ_LQPG01000002.1, read on the forward strand.
AACCCGACTCGCGAACCACCCGGACCGCTTCCGCGACGATCTCCCCTACCCCCTCACCCACCCCGAGAGGCGTGATGGAGAACGCGACCAGCACTGACATCTGACTCCCCCTCCCGGAAGGCGCTACGGCGAGCGTACCTAGCATCAGGGCGTGCGGGTTCTGGTCCAACGTGTCTCCTCGGCTCGAGTCGATGTCGATGGCGAGACGGTCGGCGCCATCGAACCGGACGGGCAGGGCCTGCTCGCTCTGGTCGGCGTAACGCACACCGACGACGCTGCTACCGCGCAGCGGCTTGCCGAAAAGCTTTGGCAGTTACGCATTCTCGACGAGCAGCGGTCGGCGGCGGATGTCGGCGCCCCGATCCTGGTGGTCAGCCAGTTCACGCTGTACGCCGACACCGCCAAGGGCCGGCGCCCGTCCTGGAACGCCGCCGCACCGGCTGCCGTCGCCGAGCCGCTGGTCACCGAGTTCGCCGACGCACTGCGGCGCCTGGGCGCCCAGGTGGCGACCGGGCAGTTCGGGGCGCACATGCAGGTGGAGTTGGTCAACGACGGTCCGGTGACCGTGCTGCTGGAGCTCTGAGCCGAAACCGCCGTGCCGGCCGGGCCCGGGACATTAGCGTGGCCCGCATGGACAAAGCCGCCAAGATCCGCTGCGCCATCTACGCCGCGATTGCCCTCGCCGCGTTGGTCGCCACCTGGAGCCAGAACCTCGCCTACAACGGAGGCGACCGACCGCTGTCCCGGTTCCTGCCGGACACCGCGGTCACGCCCGCCTCGCGCTCGATCACCGCCGACATCCTGCTGTTGTTATTGGCGGCAGTGTTCCTGATGGTCCTGGAAGCGCGCAGACACAACGTGCCGTTCGTCTGGGCCTACATCGCCGGTGCATTCCTCATCGCGATCAGCGTGACCTTCCCGTTGTTCCTGATCGCCCGCGAACGGCGGTTGGCGGCCGAAGGGTCGGCGACCCCGCGGTTGAGTGCTGTTGACACGGCCTTGCTAACCGCACTCACCCTGGTGGTGGCCGGAGCCACCCTGTGGGTCGATACCCGGTAGCGTTCGCGCCCCAATTCCTCGACTATCTACCCCTGATGTGCCTTTGGTTGCACATCGAACTTTCGACGGCTCTTAGGGGCTGGATATACGGCAGGGAAATTGGACGCCACCACCCTGCTACCCGACTGGGACGAGACGAAGAAGAACCACGGGGTGTGGCTGGTCGACGACAAGGACAATCCCACCAAGTCCCTGGTCTACATCTGGGACGGCACCAAGTGGAACAAGGTGCTGCCCGGCCCCTCCGGGCCGGTCGGTGCCACCCCGAACATCTCGATCACCTACGAGACCATCCC
>NZ_LQPG01000003.1 GCF_002102265.1 Mycolicibacter longobardus
GCAGTGTTTGCAAGAGCCAGGCACCAGGTGAGAAGAACCCAACCACCGCAACGCGGCACCGTCGACAGTGACACTGAATTTTGCACGGCGACGCGCCGGTCGGGGGCGTACAACTACGCACGTTCGGTTGCCGAAGCCAGTGATGGGGGTTTACAGATGTCCACGGTGTTCACCATCGACGGGGCGGGCTGGAGCGGCTTTCTGCGGTTCATGTGCCGCGGTGCCGTCACCAGGGGCAAGACCGTCAGACGCGTGAAATACCCCAACACCTACTTCGACGGGTTGCGCTATGTCCCGGCGGTCGCCGCGGTGCGACGAGGCGCGCAAGCCCTCGACGACATGCTGACCGCACACTTCAACGCTGGACCTGATGCCGACGACGTGCTGGTCTACGCGGTCAGCATGGGGGCGCAGGTTGCCTGCAAGTGGCTGCGCGAGCACGGGCCGACCTCCTCGGTCCCCGCCGACAAGGTGTCGTTTCTGCTGTTGGCCAACCCTGAACAGCCGTTCCACGGCATCTACCAGGCCGATCCCAAGCTGGTCACGTTCATGAAGCTGCCCGACTACGGCGGGGTCGGAGTGCCGCCGAGCACCCCGTTCGCGGTGACCGACCTGTGTCGCCAGTACGACGGCATGGCCGACTTCCCCAACCTGCCCGCCGCACAGGTGGACTCACTGGCCGTCTGGAACGCTCTGCTGGGACTGGTGACCGTGCACAACAACTATTTCCGGGTCAACCTCGAGAGCCCCGACAACGTCTGGGTCAGGCGCGGCAATGTCACCTACGTGTTCTGTCCCACCCGGCGTAAGAGGCGTCAGCGGATCGAGGGAAGCTACGACCGCTCGGCCTGGAGCTCGTAGTGCCGTTATTGCGGGGTTGATTCCAAGTACAGTGTGCCCCAGACAATTTCGGTCAGCGCAGTGGCGAGTTCGGCATCGTAGGCGGCGTCCCGGCCCGGTAAGTCCTGCTGGCAGGACCGCTCCACCATCCAGGTCAGTGCACTTGCGGTGGCGGCGACGGGCAACGCGCGGCGAATGGATCCGTCGGCCTGGCCGTCTTCGATGACCCGGGCCACCCTCCCGGAGATACCGGTCAGCAGCTCCCGGTAGGTGGCCGCCACCAGCGGGTCGTAGCCGGCCATCTCGCTGAGCGCGATCAGCAGCGGTTGGTGCCGTCGATAGCTGGCGATGATCGCGGCCATCGCAGCGCGGACATCGTCGGGATTGCGGCGGCTCGCCACGCCCCACCAGCGCTGCGCGCCGTCGGCGAGATCGCCGAACACCTGGCCGGCGAGTTGGCGCAGCAGGTGGCCCTTGTCCTCGAAGTAGATGTAGAAGCTGGCGCGCGACATCCCGGCCTCGGTGGCAAGTCGGTCCACGCTGAGTTCGGTGAAGCTGGCCCCTTCGCCCATCAGGCGCTCGGTGGCGTCGAGCAGCCGGCGCTCGATCTCCCCGCGCCGCTGCTGGCGGCTGGTCGGGGGCTTGCGGGTCACAGATGCCACGCGGTAGAGCCTAGCCGCCGATGCAACATCTTGACTAGACAATATGTCTAGTCATATTGTCGTCACGACCGACTGTGATCGGAGTCATAAGCCGAGGGAGGCCCCATGACAGCGTCCGCCACGATCCGCGGCTATGACCCCATCGACCTGTCCTCACGGGCGTTCTGGTCGGGCACCGCCGCCGAGCGGGAACGCTCGTTCGCGGTCCTGCGCGCGGAGCGCCCGGTGAGCTGGCACCCGCCGGTCGAAGACGCCATGCTCAACGATCCCGACGATCCGGGCTACTGGGCCGTCACCCGCCATGCCGACATCGTCACGGTGAGCCGCACCAACGAGGTCTTTCTGTCCGGCAAGGGCGTGCAGTTCGAGAATTTTCCCGCCGAGCTGCTGGAGACGACGCAGTCCTTCCTGGCCATGGATCCGCCCCGGCACACGAAGCTGCGCAAGTTGGCGACCGCGGCGTTCACCCCGCGGCAGGTCCGGCGCATCGAGGACTCGATCAAGGCCAGCGCCAAGGCCATTGTCGAAGAACTGAAGGCCGCCGGCAGTGGAGCCGACTTCGTCGACTACTGCGCCAAGGAACTGCCGTTGCGCACGCTTTCGGACATGATGGGAATTCCCGATTCCGAGCGGGCGCAGGTCGCCCACGCCGCCGACGCCCTGGTGTCAGCCAACGACCCGGTGTATCTGGACGGCCGAAACCCGTTGGAAGTCATGTTCGAAAGCGTGACGTATCTGCATCAGGTCGCGGGCACGCTGGCCGTGCAGCGTCGCGAGCGTCCCGGTGACGATCTGTTCAGCAGCCTGGTCAACACCGAGGTCGATGGTGATCGGCTCACCGATGCCGAAGTTGCGGCGTACTTCGTGCTGCTCGCGGTGGCCGGCAACGACACCACCCGCCAGACCACCAGTCATGCCCTCAAGGCGCTCACCGACTTCCCCGGGCAACGGGCCTGGCTGCTGGAGGATTTCGACCGGCGCATCGGGATGGCCGTCGAGGAGTTCATCCGCTACGCCACTCCGGTGATGACCTTTCGGCGCACCGCCGCAACCGATTACGAGCTCGGCGGCCAGACCATCCGGGCCGGCGACAAGGTGGCGATGTTCTATGCGTCCGGCAACTGGGACGAGGCGGTGTTCGACCAACCGGATCGGCTGGATCTGAGCCGAGACCCCAATCCGCATCTCGGTTTCGGTGGTGGCGGGCAGCATTACTGTCTGGGCACACACGTGGCCCGGGCCCAGCTGCGCGCCATCTTCGGCGAGCTGCTGCGCGAGCTGCCGGATATCGAGGCCGGTGATCCGGCGTACGTGGCGGGCAGCTTCATTCACGGCATCCGTGCCATGCCCTGCAGGTTCTGATCGGGCCCACTGGCGCGAGCGTGCATTGCTCCTATGTCAAGCAGCGGCGGCGTGGGGTGTGTGGTGTCGTGACTTCTCGTCGGTGTGGAGGCGGTTGTAGA
>NZ_LQPG01000004.1 GCF_002102265.1 Mycolicibacter longobardus
CGCCGAAGAACTCGACCGACTACTGTCAGACCCGTCCACATTCGTTGCAGCGACCGCCTGAATTCAGGCGCACTTCTGCCTAGTGGGCGCAGAGTCAGCGCAACTCTCGCACGGCACCGGTCAGGTAGGGGTAGCCCTTGGCGACGTTTCGCAGCGCCAGATCCCAACCGCCGTCGACCTTCTCGACGTACAGGCCGGGGCTGGCCGGCAGCAGCATCGGCTTACCGAACCGCACCGAGTAGTCCACCGCGTCCGGAAGCGCACCTTCGATGTTGGCCAGAACCGCTGCCGCGGAGAACATCCCGTGCGCGATAGCGGTCGGGAAACCGAACAGCTTGGCGCCGATCGAGCTGGTGTGGATCGGATTGTGGTCGCCGCCGGCCGACGCGTAGCGCCGGATCTGGCCGGGGGTGACCCGCAGCACCGCGCTCGGCGGGCCCAGCTTGGGCTGCTTGGCCGGCGGCGGCTTGGGCTCGTCGGACAGGCTGGTGCGCTGCTGATGCAGGAACGTCGTCACCTGATGCCAGGCCGGGTCGTTGCCGATGTTGATGTCGGTGACGATGTCGACCAGCAGGCCCTTGCGGTGTTCCCGCAGGTTCTCGGCGTGCACGGTCACGTCGACGGTGTCGGTGACCGCGATCGGCCGATACCGGGTGATCCGGTTCTCGGTGTGCACCGAACCCATTGCGGCGAAAGGGAAGTCGAACCCGGTCGCCAGCGCCATCACGGTGGGAAACGTCAGCGCGAACGGATACGTCAGCGGTACCTGATCGCCGAAGCGCAGCCCGGTGACCTCCGCGTAGGCGGCGACATGGCCGGGGTCGATGGCCAGCTCGTCGACCCGCAGCGTCCGGTCCGGCAGGGTTTCGGTGCGCGGAATGAACGGCAGCGCCCCGGCGACCGCCCGCAACATGTTCCTCATGCCACTCGGTTGCGTCATGCTGCTCAGGCCCCCAACATGGCCTGGCCGCAGACCCGGATGGTGTTGCCGGTCACCGCGTTCGACGCCGGGCTGGCGAAGTAGGCGATCAACTCCGCGACGTCGACGGGCTGGCCGCCCTGGAACAGGGAGTTGAGCCGGCGGCCGACCTCGCGGGTGGCCAGCGGGATCGCGGCGGTCATCTCGGTTTCGATGAATCCGGGCGCGACGGCGTTGATGGTGATGCCCTTTTTGGCCAGCTCCGGCGCGAGCGCGTCGGTCAGGCCGATCATGCCGGCCTTGGTGGCCGCGTAGTTGGTCTGGCCGCGGTTTCCGGCGATCCCGGCCATCGACGACAGGCCGATCACCCGGCCGCCCTTGCCGATGCTGCTATTGGCAACCAGCCCTTCGGTAAGACGTTGCGGCGCCAGCAGATTGACCGCCAGGACCGCGTTCCACCGGGCGTCGTCCATGTTGGCCAGCAACTTGTCGCGGGTGATGCCGGCGTTGTTGACCAACACGTCGGCCTTACCGCCGTAGTGCTCCTTGAGGTGCGCGGTGATCGCCTCGACCGCGTCGTCGGCGGTGACGTCCAGCGCCAGCGCGGTGCCACCCACCCGGGAGGCTGTCGCGTTGAGGGCCTCGGCGGCCGCCGGCACGTCGATAGCCACCACCTTGGCGCCGTCACGGGCGAACACCTCGGCGATGGTGGCGCCGATACCGCGCGCCGCGCCGGTGATGATCGCGACCTTGCCGTCCAGCGGCCGGTCCCAGTCTGCGGGTGCGGTCGCGTCGTCGGCACCCACGTAGAACACCTGTCCGTCGACGTAGGCCGAGCGGGCCGACAGGATGAATCGCAGCGTCGATTCGAGGCCGGTGGCGCCGGGCTTGGCGTCCGGTGACAGGTACACCAGCTGGATCGTGGCGCCGCGCTGCAGCTCCTTGCCCAGAGAACGGGTGAAGCCCTCCAGCGCGCGCTGAGCGATCCGCTCGTCGACGCTGCCGGCCTGATCCGGGGTGGTGCCGATGACCACGAGCCGGCCGCAGCGGCCGACGTTGCGCAGCAGCGGGGTGAAGAACTCGTGCAGCTCGGTCAGCCCGGACGGCGAGGTGATACCGGTGGCGTCGAAGACCAGTCCGCCGAAGGAGTCGGCCCACCGGCCGCCCAGGTTGTCGCCGACCACCTGGTAGTCCTCGGCCAGGGCGGCGCGCAGCGGTTCGGCCACCCGGCCCGAACCGCCGATCAGCAGCGGTCCGGCCAGCGGCGGCTCACCAGCCCGGTAGCGGCGCAGGTTCTCGGCCTGCGGAACGCCGAGCTGCTTGGACAGGAACGATCCGGGGGCGGAGTTGATGATCTGGGACAACAGGTCCGAGGGGACTTTGGGGGCCACTGAGCTGCCTTCCGTCTGGGGACGTGCCTGGTGCAGGCCACGGTGTCGACAACGAACTTACTCCAGAGTAAGAATACTGGGTAGTATCACCCCGACCGTCCCCGGCAACCGGGGCACCCACCACCAGACGGAGAGATCGTGGCAACTGCAGCTGCAGCTAAAACCGCCAAGGAGCCGGCCGGCGCACGACGCCGAGTCGCCGTCCTCGGGGGCAACCGGATTCCGTTCGCGCGCTCTGACGGCGCGTACGCGAGTGCGTCCAACCAAGACATGTTCACCGCGGCATTGGGCGGCCTGGTCGACCGGTTCGGCCTGGCCGGCGAGAAGCTGGATGCGGTGATCGGTGGGGCGGTGCTCAAGCACAGCCGTGACTTCAACCTGATCCGGGAGTCGGTGCTGGGTTCGGCACTGTCGCCCTACACCCAGGCGTTCGACCTGCAGCAGGCCTGCGGCACCGGGCTGCAGGCGGCGATCTGCGCGGCGGACGGTATCGCCGCCGGCCGCTACGAGGTGGCCGCCGCGGGCGGAGTGGACACCACCTCCGACGCGCCGCTGGCGATCGGCAACGAGCTGCGCCGCACGCTGCTCGCGCTGCGCCGGTCCAAGTCCAACGTGGCGCGGCTGAAGCTGGTCGGCAAACTGCCCGCCGCGCTGGGCGTGGAGATCCCGGCCAACAAGGAGACGCGGACCGGCCTGTCGATGGGCGAGCACCAGGCCATCACCACCAAGCAGATGGGGATCAAGCGGGTCGACCAGGACGAGCTGGCCGCCGCCAGTCACCGCAACATGGCTGCCGCCTACGACCGGGGCTTCTTCGACGACCTGGTCACGCCGTTCCAGGGGCTCTATCGCGACGACAACCTGCGGCCCCAGTCCAGCCCGGAGAAGCTGGCCACGCTCAAGCCGGTCTTCGGCGCCAAGGCCGGTGACGCCACCATGACCGCGGGCAATTCCACGCCGCTGACCGACGGCGCTTCGGTGGCGCTGTTGGCCAGCGAGGAGTGGGCGGCGGCGCACAAGCTCACCCCGTTGGCCTACTTCGTCGACGCCGAGACCGCCGCGGTCGACTACGTCAATGGCGCCGACGGCCTGCTGATGGCCCCGACCTACGCCGTGCCGCGGCTGTTGGCCCGCAACGGGCTGACCCTGCAGGATTTTGATTTCTACGAGATCCACGAGGCGTTCGCGTCGACGGTGCTGTGCCACCTGCAGGCGTGGGAGTCCGAGGACTACTGCAAGGAGCGGCTGGGGCTGGATTCGGCGCTGGGCGCCATCGACCGGTCCAAGCTCAACGTCAACGGCTCGTCACTGGCGGCCGGACACCCGTTCGCGGCCACCGGCGGCCGGATCGTGGCGCAGGCCGCCAAGCAGATCGCCGAGGCGAAGGCTGGTAAGAAAGGTGCCGCGAAGAACAAGCCGGTGCGCGCGCTGATCTCGATCTGCGCCGCCGGAGGTCAGGGCGTGGCCGCCATCCTGGAGGGGTAGCGCGCGGCGACGTTTCGTGCCCGACGCCGCCGGGTAGTCCAGACAACGGTTTGCTCCGCGTGGCCGTTTGCCCCCGGCGGCACCGCGGGGCAGCCTGCTTCCGGCCCGCCGCTGAACTGAGGGGATTCAGCGGCGGGCCGTTCGGCAACCTAGTTGCGGCGGGTTGATTCGGCGGTCCCAGCTTCGCCTCTCCTCCGTCGAGCCTCGCTGAACCGCCGGCTCCGGGCGGCGCTGATCGCCCGGTCCCACAGCAGCAGCGTGGTGGCCTTCAATTGGGCCGGCTTCGCCAGATCCCTGGCCATCAGCGCGGTGGCCGCCGCCTTGGTCTTCACCGACGCCTTGGACATGTGGCCGGAGTCGAACGGCGGCTGCGGGTCGTATTCCATCGACAATTGGATGGCCTTGGCGCGGCTCTCACCGCCGATTCGCCCGGCCAGCCACAACCCGAGGTCGATACCGGCCGACACGCCCGCGCAGGTGACGATGTCGCCCTCATGCACGATGCGCTCATCGCCGACCGGGGTGGCGCCGAACGTCTTGAGCGCCGCCAGCGCCATCCAGTGCGAGGTGGCCCGCTTGCCGGTGAGCAGCCCGGCCGCGGCCAGCACGACCGATCCCGAGCACACCGACGCCGTCCAGGTCGCCGCCTGGTGGGCGCGCCGCACCCAGTCGAGCAGCCTCTCGTCGCGGGCATGCTCCAGGGTTGTCATCCCGCCCGGCACCAGAATCACATCCGGAGAAGGAGTTTCGTCGAACGAGTGGGTTGCGCCGACGACCAGTACGCCGGAGTCGGCGGTGATCGGCCCGGGCTCATGCCACACGAAGCGGACCTGCGTATCCGGCAGCCAGCGCAACACCTCATAGGGTCCGATGAAGTCCAGCGCGGTGAAACCGGGGTACAGCACGATGGCGATCTGCATGGGTATTCCTCTCAGGCGAACGTCTTGCGGTAATGGTCGGGTGAGATGCCGAGCCGGCGAATGAAGGTGCGCCGTAAGGTTTCCGCGGTGCCGAACCCGCAGCGTCCGGCGATCGCCACGACGGTGTCGTCGGTCTCCTCGAGCTGTCGGCGCGCGGCTTCGGTGCGCACCTGCTCCACGTAGACGCCTGGTGCAACTCCGACCTCGTCGGTGAACACCCGGGTGAAGTGCCGCGGACTCATCGCGGCCCGGGCCGCCAGTTCGGGAATCCGGTGCGGGCCACCGGGTTCGGACTCGATGAGTTCCTGCACGTCGCGGATCGGAGCGCGACGGGCTCGCGGCAGCCAGGCCGGAGTGGCGAACTGGGACTGTCCACCGGGCCGGCGCAGATACAGCACCAGCCAGCGCGCCGTCGTCTGCGCCACCTCGGTGCCGTGGTCTTCCTCGACCAGCGCCAGGGCCAGATCGATACCGGCGGTGACGCCGGCTGCGGTCCAGACCGACTCCGAACTGCGCATGAAGATGGGTTCGGGATCGACGGTAATGTTGGGGAACTCGCTCGCCAGTGCCTCGGCGAACGCCCAATGCGTCGTCGCGCGGTGGCCGTCGAGCAGACCGGCCTGGGCCGCCAGGAACGCGCCGGTGCAGACGCTGACCACGCGTCGCGCGTGGACCGACGCGCTGCGGACCCAGTCGACGACCTCCGGGTCGGACCGCGCCGCGTCGACGCCGATGCCGCCGGGCAGCAGCAGAGTGTCGACGGACTCGTTCGGTTCGGGCAGTGGGCCGGCGGCCAGGGCCACTCCGCTGCCGGCGGTGATCGGTTCGCCGCCGACGCTGGCCACCGCAACGTCGTAGCCGTCCGCACCGCGCCCCTGACCGAGCAGTACGAGTGACGCCGTGGCGAACACCTCCGCCGGCCCGAACACATCCAAGGCCTGGATGCCGGGATAGCCGAGGATGAGGACCTTGCGTGTCACGCCATCAGTGTCGGCCGTCCGACCCGGTGGCGTCTACGCCATACATCCCACAAATCAGGACACGCCCCCAAGCGCGAGCAGACAGAGAATCGCCCAATCTGGCGCGAGATCATGGGATTCTCTGTCTGCTCGCCGGCCTGGCCCGCCAATGCAACAGGCCCCCAGAGGATCACCCCGGGGGCCTGCGCAGTCTGTGCGCAGCGTTCAGAACGCCGCCTTTAGAACGCCGCTTCGTCGAGCTCCATGATCTCGTTGTCGATCCCGTCGATCACCGAGCGGGTGCTGGTCAGCAGCGGCAGGAAGTTCTTGGTGAAGAACGAGGCCACCGCGATCTTGCCCTCGTAGAAGGACCGGTCGGGGCCCTCAGCACCGGCATCGAGCTTCTCCACGGCCACCGCGGCCTGGCGGGTCAGCAGCCAGCCGATCATCAGGTCGCCGACGCTCATCAGGAAGCGCACCGAACCCAGGCCCACCTTGTAGATGCTGGAGATGTCCTCCTGCGCGGCCATCAGGTAGCCGGTCAGCGTCGCCGCCATGCCCTGCACGTCGGCCAGTGCGGTGGCCAGCAGGGCGCGCTCCGCCTTCAACCGGCCGTTGCCGGTTTCGTTGGAGATGAACGACTCGATCTCCCCGGCGACGTGGGCCAGCGCGGCACCCTTGTCGCGAATGATCTTGCGGAAGAAGAAGTCCTGCGCCTGAATCGCCGTGGTGCCCTCGTAGAGCGAGTCGATCTTGGCGTCACGGATGTACTGCTCGATCGGGTAGTCCTGCAGGAAGCCCGAGCCGCCGAGGGTCTGCAGGCTCTCGGTGAGCTTGGCGTAGGCCTGCTCGGAGCCGACACCCTTGACGATCGGCAGCATCAGGTCGTTGATCCGCACCGCCAGGTCGGCGTCCACCCCGTGCAGAGCCTCGGCCACCGCGGCGTCCTGGTAGGTGGCGGTGTAGATGTACAGCGCCCGCAGTCCTTCGGCGTAAGCCTTCTGGGTCATCAGCGACCGACGGACGTCCGGGTGGTGGGTGATGGTCACCCGCGGCGCGGTCTTGTCGGTCATCTGGGTCAGGTCGGCGCCCTGCACCCGCTCCTTGGCGTACTCGAGTGCGTTGAGGTAGCCGGTGGACAGCGTGGCGATGGCCTTGGTGCCGACCATCATCCGGGCCTGCTCGATCACGTCGAACATCTGGGCGATGCCGTTGTGCACCTCGCCGACCAGCCAGCCCTTGGCCGGCACCCCGTGCTGGCCGAAGGTGAGCTCACAGGTGGCCGAGACCTTCAGGCCCATCTTGTGCTCGACGTTGGTGACGAACACGCCGTTGCGCTCACCGAGTTCGCCGGTTTCGAAGTCGAACAAGAACTTCGGCACGAAGAACAGCGACAGGCCCTTGGTGCCCGGCTTGGCGCCCTCGGGGCGGGCCAGCACCAGGTGGAAGATGTTCTCGAACAGGTCATCGGAGTCAGCGGAGGTGATGAACCGCTTCACACCGTCGATGTGCCAGGAGCCGTCATCCTGCTGGACAGCCTTGGTACGGCCGGCGCCGACATCCGAACCGGCGTCGGGCTCGGTGAGCACCATGGTGGAGCCCCAGCCGCGCTCGGCGGCGATGATGGCCCACTTCTTCTGCTCTTCGGTGGCGACGTGGTAGAAGATGTTGGCGAACCCGGCCCCGCCGGCGTACATCCACACCGCCGGATTGGCGCCCAGGATGTGCTCGTGCAGCGCCCACATCAGCGCCTTGGGCATCGGCATGCCGCCGAGCTCGTCGGCGATGCCGACCCGGTCCCAGCCGCCCTCCAGGGTCGCCCGCACCGACTTCTTGAAGGACTCGGGCAGGGTCACCGAGTGGGTGGCCGGGTCGAACACCGGCGGGTTGCGGTCGCCGTCGACGAATGAGTCAGCAATGGGCCCCTCGGCCAGCCGGACCATCTCGCCCAGCATCTCTTGAGCTGTGTCGACGTCCAGGTCGGCGTATTCGCCCTGGCCGAAGGCCTGGTCCAGGCCGAACACCTCGAACAGGTTGAATACCTGGTCACGGACATTGCTCTTGTAGTGGCTCACTACTTCCTCCTCATGGAATGCCACTTGTGGTTGGGTACTCAGGATTAAGTTACCCACCAGTAACGTGCCCTGAAATATACTCCGTGGGGGCCATAGTGCAAGCTGGTGTGAGCTATGTCCCCGTCTGGCTGACCAACCGGTTGGTCTCACCCGGGTTGAGCCGCGGGGCCGCAGCCGCTCCATCAGCGCCGTAGCGCGGCGGGTAGGGTTTTCAGCGACCAGACCAGACGAGCCGAATGAGTCCCCGGTGAATCCCCAGATGAGTTCCGCGAGCAATCTGACCTCGCTGACCCCGGCGTCGCTGAGAGAAGCCTTTGGGCACTTCCCGTCCGGGGTGGTGGCCGTCGCCGCCGAGGTCGATGGTGTCCGGGTCGGCCTGGCGGCCAGCACCTTCGTGCCGGTCTCGCTGGAGCCGCCCCTGGTGTCGTTCTGCGTGCAGAACACCTCGACGACGTGGCCGAAGCTCAAGGACGCGCCCCGGTTGGGCATCAGCGTGCTGGGCGAGGCTCACGACGTGGCGGCGCGCACCTTGGCCGCCAAGACCGGTGACCGGTTCGCCGGGCTGGAGACGGTGACCAACGACGGGGCGGTGTTCATCAAGGGCACCGGGGTGTGGCTGGGCAGCGCAATCGAGCAGTTGGTGCCCGCCGGTGACCACACCATTGTGGTGCTGCGGGTCTGCGAGTTGACGGTTGACGCCGAGATCACACCGATCGTCTTTCACCGCAGCGGCTTTCGCCGGCTCGGGGGTTAGGCGCGCTTCACCGCGGCCGCGCCGAAGGTGCGATGACCACCGCAGATGTGTTGCGATGGGCGGATGGCGCCCCCCAACAGTGACCCCCGGCAGCTGAGGTTCACGGCCGAGACGCTGGTGGCCGAGGCCGCGGCATTCGTACGGCGGCGGCGTGCAGAGGTGTTCGGCGCGGATGCCGCCGACTCAGCCCCGGATCTGGTCCAGACCAAAAGCAGCCCGACCGATCCGGTGACCGTCGTCGACACCGAGACCGAGCGCTTCATCCGAGATCGGTTGACACAGCTGCGCCCCGGCGATGCGGTGCTGGGCGAGGAGGGTGGCGGTTCCGGCGATGGCTCCGAGCCCGGCGCCGTCACCTGGGTCGTCGACCCGATCGACGGCACCGTCAACTTCATGTACGACGTCCCGGCTTATGCCGTGTCGGTGGCGGCCACGGTCGGCGGGGTGTCGGTCGCCGGCGCGGTTGCCGACGTCGTCGGTGAGCGGATCTACTCTGCCGGAGCCGGGCGGGGTGCGCAGGTCAGCGACCGGCAGGGCACGACTGCGCTGCGCTGCGCTGAGGTCGCCGAGCTGTCAGTGGCCCTGCTGGGCACCGGGTTCGGCTATTCGCCGCGGCGCCGGGCCGCCCAGGCGGCGTTGCTGGCCAGGCTGTTGCCGACGGTGCGCGACGTGCGCCGGATCGGTTCGGCGGCACTGGATCTGTGCATGGTTGCCGCCGGCCGGCTGGACGCCTACTACGAGCACGGGATCAAGCCGTGGGATTACGCGGCGGGGTCGCTGATCGCGGCCGAGGCGGGCGCGCGGGTGATGCTGCCCGGACCGGCGATCGACAGCGGCGAGGTGATCATCGCGGCGGCGCCGGGTATCGCCGACGAACTCATTGCAACGCTGCAGCGAGAGGGCGGTTTGGCGCCGATTCCGCAGTAGTCGTATCGCCCAGGCGGAATTGTGAGCGGCCTCACTTCGCGGCCGATTTATTGCATATCACCTGTTGACCGCCGTTCGGCCGCGTCGGTAGAACGGGACGTGCGGAAGCGCTGACGCTTTTCGCGGCCGCACTGGCGCGGCAATCCCCGGATAGGCGTAAACCGTTGCAAGCAGCGGGTTTACCGGCTGATCGAAATGTAACCAGTGATGGCAACGTAACGGAATGTGTAGGTCGAAAAGATGACGATTTCACTCGAGCTGGAATCCACCGCGGATAATTCGAATCCGATTCCTCATATCCCACTCAATGACCAGGTGGCCATGCCCGTGCTGGGCCTCGGGGTCGCCAAACTGTCCGACGAGCAGACCGAAGCCTCGGTGCTGGCCGCCCTGGAAAGCGGCTGCCGGCTGATCGACACCGCCGCCTCCTACGGCAACGAAGCCGTGGTGGGACGGGCGATCGAGGCGTCCGGGGTGCCGCGTTCAGAGCTGTTCGTCAGCACCAAGCTGGGCACGTCCAACCAGGGTTACACCGCCGCCAAGCAGGCCTGCCAACGCAGCCTGGAGCAGCTCGGCCTGGACTACATCGACATGTACCTGATCCACTGGCCGGCGCCGCAGCTGGGCAGGTACGTGGAGAGTTTCGAAGCCATGGTCGAGGCCCGTGACGACGGTCTGGTGCAGTCGATCGGGGTCTGCAACTTCACCGAGGAGCACCTGGCCGAGGTCATCGAGGAGACCGGGGTGACCCCGGCGATCAACCAGATCGAACTCCATCCCCGGCTGAGCCAGGTGGAGCTCCGCGACGTCAACGCCGACCGTGACATCGTCACGCAGTCCTACAGTCCGTTGGGTGTGGGGCGGCTGCTCGACGACCCGGCGGTGACGACGCTGGCGGCCGCCCACGACCGTACGCCGGCGCAGATCCTGATCCGGTGGAATCTGCAGTGCGGCAACGCGGTCATCTCCCGGTCCGGAAATCCGGAGCGGGTGGCGGCGAACCTCGACGTGTTTGACTTCGAGCTCTCCGAGGCCGACATGGCGGTCCTGGACGGGCTGCACGACGGCACCCGGGTGCTGCACGACCCGATGACGTTCCTGGGGACCTAGTTTCTTTAGGGGTCAGTCGCCCTTGCGGCGGAAGATCTTTCGACCGAGCCAGACGACCGGGTCATAGCGATCCCCGGCCACCCGCTCCTTCATCGGGATGATGCCGTTGTCGGTGATCGTGATGTGTTCCGGGCAGACGTCGGTGCAGCACTTGGTGATGTTGCACAACCCCAGACCGGCGTCGTCCTGAGCGAAGTCGCGCCGGTCGGCGGTGTCCAGCGGGTGCATCTCCAGCTCTGCCAGCCGGATGAACATCCGCGGCCCGGAGAACTGCGGCTTGTTCTCCTCGTGGTCCCGGATGACGTGGCAGACGTTCTGGCACAGGAAGCATTCGATGCACTTGCGGAACTCCTGGGAGCGCTCCACGTCGACCTGCTGCATCCGGTACTCGCCGGGCTTGAGATCCGCCGGGGGCCTGAACGCCGGCAGCTCGCGGGCCTTCTGGTAGTTGAACGAGACGTCGGTGACCAGGTCGCGCACCACCGGGAACGTCCGCACCGGGGTCACCGTGATGGTCTCGTCCGGTTCGAACATCGACATCCGCGTCATGCACAGCAGCCGCGGGAATCCGTTGATCTCCGCCGAACACGAGCCGCACTTGCCGGCCTTGCAGTTCCAGCGCACCGCCAGGTCGGGGGTCTGGGTCGCCTGCAGCCGGTGGATGACGTCGAGCACCACCTCGCCCTCGTTCACCTCGACCTCGAAGTCCTGCAGCTCGCCGCCGTCGTCGTCACCGCGCCAGACCCGCAGGTGGGCGTTGTGTGCCATTACGCTCTCCGTCCCGGATGTTGGGCCAGCTCTTCGTCGGTGTAGTACTTCTCCAGTTCGGAGATCTCGAACAGCTCCAGCAGGTCCTCGCGCATCCCGGGCTGGGGCTCGGGCGTGATGGTGATGTCGGAAATGGCCTGTCGGCTGTCCGTTTCCGTGGCCCGGCACACCAGCAGGGTTTTGCGCCAGTTGGAGTCCATGCCCGGGTGGTCGTCGCGGGTGTGGCCGCCGCGGCTCTCGGTGCGCTGCAGCGCGGCCTTGGCCACACACTCGCTGACCAGCAGCATGTTGCGCAGGTCGACGGCCAGGTTCCAGCCCGGGTTGTAGTGCCGGCCGCCGTCGACGCCGACGCGGGCGAAGCGGGCCTTGAACTCCTCGATCCGGACCAGGGCCTGCTCCAGCTCGCCGGCGTTGCGGATGATGCCGACCAGGTCGTTCATCGACTGCTGCAGCTCGGCGTGCAGCGTGTAGGGGTTCTCCCCGGCGCCGCCGCGTTCTAACGGCGCCAACGCCAGCTTCGCCGCGGCGTCCAGTGCCGTCGGCGTCACCGCGGGCCGAGCGTCCAGACCCTGCACGTATTGCGCGGCACCCAGGCCGGCGCGGCGGCCGAAAACCAGCAGGTCCGACAGGGAGTTGCCGCCCAGCCGGTTGGAGCCGTGCATCCCGCCGGAGCACTCACCGGCGGCGAACAACCCGGGGACCATCGAGGCGGCGGTGTCCGGGTCGACCTCGATGCCGCCCATCACGTAGTGGCAGGTGGGGCCGACTTCCATTGCGTCCTTGGTGATGTCGACCTCGGCGAGCTGCATGAACTGGTGGTACATCGAGGGCAGCCGGCGTTTGATCTCCTCCGCCGTCAGCCGCGAGGCGATGTCGAGGAACACACCGCCGTGCGGCGAACCCCGCCCGGCCTTGACTTCGGAGTTGATGGCGCGGGCCACCTCGTCGCGGGGCAGCAGGTCCGGGGTGCGGCGCGCCGAGTCGTTGTCCTTGAGCCACTGGTCGGCCTCTTGCTCGGTCTCGGCGTACTGGCCCTTGAACACCGGCGGGATGTAGTCGAACATGAACCGGGTCCCGTCGGAATTCTTGAGCACCCCGCCGTCGCCGCGCACGCCCTCGGTGACCAGAATTCCCTTCACGCTGGGCGGCCACACCATCCCGGTCGGGTGGAACTGGACGAACTCCATGTTGATCAGCGTGGCGCCGGCTCGCAGCGCCAGGGCATGCCCGTCGCCGGTGTACTCCCAGGAGTTGGACGTGACCTTGAACGACTTGCCGATGCCGCCGGTGGCCAGCACCACCGCCGGCGTCTCGAACAGCACGAAGTTGCCGCTTTCGCGCCAGTAGCCGAACGCACCCGAAATAGCACCGCTGGCTTCGTCTTTGAGTAGTTCGGTGATGGTGCACTCGTGGAAGATCTTGATCCTGGCCTCGTAGTCGCCGAACTCGGCGTAGTCGTCCTGCTGCAGCGAGACCACCTTCTGCTGCATGGTGCGGATCAACTCCAGGCCGGTGCGGTCGCCGACGTGGGCCAGCCGTGGGTAGGTGTGACCACCGAAGTTGCGCTGGCTGATCTTTCCGTCTTTGGTGCGGTCGAACAGTGCGCCGTAGGTTTCCAATTCCCAGACCCGCTCGGGTGCTTCCCGGGCGTGCAGTTCGGCCATCCGCCAGTTGTTGAGGAACTTCCCGCCACGCATGGTGTCGCGGAAGTGCACCTGCCAGTTGTCTTTGGCGTTGGCGTTGCCCATCGACGCGGCGCAACCGCCCTCGGCCATCACCGTGTGCGCCTTGCCGAACAGTGACTTACACACCACCGCGACGCTCAGGCCCTGCTCACGGGCTTCGATCACCGCGCGCAGGCCAGCGCCGCCGGCACCGATCACGACCACGTCGTAAGAGTGCCGTTCGACTTCAACCATGAATCCTCACTCGTCTATGCGTTGATACTTCGAAAAGGCCGGTCAGCCAATGAATCGCAGGTCACTGATGGTGCCGCTGGCGACCAGCATGATGTAGAAATCGGTCAGCATCAATGTGCCCAGGGTGATCCAGGCGAACTGCTTGTGCTTCACGTTGATCTTGCTGATCTGAGACCACATCCAGTACCGCACCGGGTGTTTGGAGAAGTGCTTGAGTCGCCCGCCGAACACGTGCCGGCACGAATGGCAGGACAGGCTGTAGGCCCACAGCATGATGACGTTGCCGACCAGAATCAGGTTGCCCAGCCCGAATCCGAAGCCGCCCGGACCGTCCTCGGAGTGGAACGCCTTGATCGCGTCGATGGTGTTGATGATCGCGATGGCGCCGGCGATGTAGAAGAAGTACCGGTGGGTGTTCTGGATGATCAGCGGGAACCGGGTCTCACCGGTGTAGCCGGCCCGTGGCTCGGGAACCGCGCACGCCGTCGGCGACTGCCACACCGTCCGGTAGTAGGCGCCGCGGTAGTAATAGCAGGTCAGCCGGAACAGCAACAGGAACGGCAGGGACACCGCCGCGTACGGCAGCCACCACACATCGGGAAGGAACCGCGGCCAGAACTCGCTGGCCTCGGCGATGCAGCCCTGGTTCACGCACGGTGAGTAGAACGGCGTCAGGTAGTGGTACTTCTCGACGAAGTAGTGATTCTGCTGGAATCCGCGCGCCGTCGCGTAGATGAGAAAAGCGGCGAAGCCCAAGTCGATCCGCAGCGGAGACATCCACCAGCGGTCGGTGCGCAGGGTGCGATTCGCGATCTGGGCGCGAGTCGCCGAGAAGACGCCGGTGCCGGGACGGTTCACGGCGGGTGCGCTCATCTGGTGGGGTTCCCTTCGGCTCTAGTTCGTCGCAGGGCGCCCCTTATCGAGCAAGCAGCACCCGGTTGGGTTCAGTACCTGCCCTGGCCGCCGACGCCCTCGTCGTCGACGTCACGCCAGAATTCGCTGTCGTACTCGGTGTCGGGGATCACGATCTTCTCCTGGGCGCGCTCGGCGGCCCAGCGTTCCAGGTCGAGTTCGCCGGCATCGGACTCGAGGAGTTGGACGTCGGTGAGGATGCGCTCGGCGTCCATCTCGATGCGGCGCATTCCGGGGATGTCGCCGAACCGGGTCTTGATACCCAGCACGCAGCGCCGCAGGTCCCCAATCAGGGTGTGCAGTTCGGCGAGTTCGGTTGTGCTCGACACCAGACCTCCTCGGGTGGTACGGCTCACAGTACGTTCACCCGATGCTAGTCATATCGGGAACGGAACGTGAGACAGATCACGTTGTGCCCTAGTCGGGTTGGACAGCGAAAACCCCCGCACAAGGGGGTGTGCGGGGGTTTTCGGGCCTTGCCCGGTGGGGCCTACCTGGTGATGGCGATCTGTTGCGGCTGGGTGCCCGCGTAGACGCCGGCCACCCGAACCGTCAGCACGCCGGCGTCGTAGGACGCCGACACCGCGTCACCGGTCACGTGCGCCGGCACCGCGAACGAGCGGTGGAAGGCGCCGTAACGCACTTCGCGCAGTGTGCGGTTGGTCTCGGCGTCGGTCTCGGCGTGCTCATCGCGGCGTTCGCCCCGAACGACCAGGCGCCCGCCGTCGAGTTCGACCGTCACGTCCTTGTCGACGTCGATGCCGGGGAGCTCCAGGCGGACCACCGCGTCGTCGCCGTCCTTGGTGATCTCGGCGGCGGGGCGAAATCCGCTCGGCGACGGCGTGGGTGTGCGCCAGTCGCCGGCGGTGGCCGGGCCAAAGAAGTCGCGTACCCAGCGGTCGGTGTCGAACGGGCCCTTGAACGGTTGCGGCCACAGGGTCAGTGTGCTCATCGGTGCCTCCTCAAGGCTTGCTGCGTGCCGGTCGGGTACCGGTCCGTCACCGGGTAGAACTTGAGTCGACCACGCTAAAGTTCCATGTTCACCCTCGGTGAACGCCCGCACAGTTTCGAGCTCCCGGTGAACGGCCTCACACCGGCGTGAGCACACCGTCACACGCTTGTAACGCTTGGCGATATTCCCGCAATATCGGGTTTCTAACGTCTTTTCCATGGCCCAGATCGAAACGCCCCGCGCCGTCCGCGAGATCGTCGTGGTCGGACACGGCATGGTGGGCCACCGCTTCGTGGAGGCCCTGCGCAGCAGGTCCGACAGTGCAAGCTGGCGGATCACGGTGCTCGCCGAAGAATCCGACCCCGCCTACGACCGGGTCGGGCTGACTTCCTACACCGACAGCTGGGACCGCTCCAGGCTGGCGCTGCCGGGCAATGACTACGCCGGCGACGAACACGTGCGCCTGATGCTCAGCACCCGGGTCGACAAACTGGACCTGGACAACAAGACGGTGCTCGCGGCGGACGGGCAGCACTTCGAGTACGACACCTTGGTGCTGGCCACCGGGTCGCGCGCCTTCGTTCCCCCGGTCCCCGGCCACGACCTGCCCGGTTGCCACGTCTACCGGACCCTGGACGACCTGGACGGGATCCGGGCCGACATCGAGTGCATGCTGGAAGCCGGCCACACCCGCGCCGGAGTGGTGATCGGCGGCGGGCTGCTCGGTCTGGAAGCCGCGAACGCGCTTCGCGGATCCGGGATCGAGCCGCACATCGTCGAGATGGCGCCCCGCCTGATGCCGCAGCAGCTCGACGACGCCGGCGGCGTACTGCTCAGCCGGATGATCTCCGACCTGGGCATCTCGGTGCACGTCGGAGTCGGCACCGAGTCGATCGAGCAGCTCACCCACCAGTACGGCTCGCCGACCCTGCGGGTGAAACTCTCCGACGGCACCATGATCGAGGCCGGGCTGGTGATCTTCGCCGCCGGGGTGCGCCCGCGCGACGAGCTGGCCCGCGATGCCGGCCTGGCGATCGCCGAGCGCGGCGGTGTGCTGACCGATCTGTGCTGCAAGACCAGCGATTCCGACGTGTACGCGATCGGCGAGGTCGCCGCCATCGAAGGTGTCTGCTACGGGCTGGTCGGACCCGGTTACACCAGCGCCGAGGTGGTCGCCGACCGACTGCTGGAGGGCGCCGCGGAGTTCGGTGAGGCCGACATGTCCACCAAGCTCAAGCTGCTCGGTGTCGACGTGGCCAGCTTCGGTGACGCCATGGGAGCGACCGAGAACTCGCTGTCGGTCGTGGTCAACGACCCGGTGAAGCGGACCTACGCCAAACTGGTGCTCTCCGACGACGCCAAGACCCTGCTCGGGGGCATTCTCGTCGGCGACGCCTCCTCCTACGGCGTGCTGCGCCCGATGGTCGGGGCCGAGCTGCCCGGCGATCCGCTGGACCTGCTCGCCCCGGGCAGTGGCGGCGGCGGCAAGACCTCGCTCGGGATCAGTGCGCTGCCCGGAGCGGCGCAGATCTGTTCCTGCAACAACGTCACCAAGACGCAACTGTGCGATGCGATCGCCGGCGGCTGCCACGACGTGCAGGCGCTCAAGAGCTGCACCAAGGCCGGCACCTCGTGCGGGTCCTGCATCCCGCTGCTCAAAGAGTTGCTGGTCGCCGAGGGCGTGGAGCAGTCGAAAGCGTTGTGCGAGCACTTCACCCAGTCGCGCGCGGAGCTCTTCCAGATCGTCCAGGTCACCGGGATCCGCACCTTCTCCGAACTGCTGGACCGGTTCGGCACGGGGCACGGCTGCGATATCTGCAAACCGACCGTCGCCTCCATCCTGGCGTCCACCGGATCCGAGCACATCCTGGAGGGCGAGCAGGCCGCCCTGCAGGACTCCAACGACCACTTCCTGGCCAACATTCAGCGCAACGGCAGCTACTCGGTGGTTCCGCGGGTTCCCGGCGGCGAGATCAAACCCGAGCACCTGATCCTGATCGGCCAGATCGCCCAGGAGTTCGGTCTCTACACCAAGATCACCGGTGGGCAGCGGATCGACATGTTCGGCGCGCGGGTGGATCAACTGCCGGACATCTGGCGCAAGCTGGTCGATGCCGGCATGGAATCCGGTCAGGCATACGGCAAGTCACTGCGCACCGTGAAGAGCTGCGTGGGCAGTGACTGGTGCCGCTACGGGCAGCAGGACTCCGTGAAGATGGCGATCGACTTGGAGCTGCGCTACCGGGGCCTGCGTGCGCCGCACAAGATCAAGATGGGCGTCTCGGGCTGCGCTCGGGAGTGCGCCGAGGCCCGCTCCAAGGATGTCGGTGTGATCGCCACCGAGATCGGCTGGAACCTCTACGTCGGCGGCAACGGTGGCATGTCGCCCAAGCACGCCCAACTGCTGGCCAGCGACCTCGACACCGAGACCGTGTTCCGCTACATCGACCGGTTCCTGATGTTCTACATCCGCACCGCCGATCGGCTGCAGCGCACCGCACCGTGGATGGAGTCGATCGAGGGTGGCCTCGACCACATCCGCGCCGTCGTCTGCGAGGACTCCCTCGGGCTGGCCGAGGAGTTCGAATCGGAGATGGCCCGCCACGTCGACAACTACACCGACGAATGGAAGGGCGTGCTCGACGACCCGGAGAAGCTGTCGCGCTTCGTGTCGTTCGTCAACGCCCCCGACGCCGAAGACCCCACCGTCGCGTTCACCGTGCGCGACGGTCGCAAAGTCCCACTACCCGTTCCGGTACTGCGCTCAACTGAGGAGGAATCATGATCACCGCCAACAACATTGAGTTTTGGACCACCGCCTGCCGTTACGACCAGCTGATCCCCGGTCTTGGTGTGGGTGTGCTGCTCGACAACGGCAAGCAGGCGGCGCTGTTCCGGCTTGACGACGGTTCGGTGCACGCGGTGTGCAATGTCGACCCGTTCTTCCGGGCGGCTGTGCTGTCCCGGGGCATCGTCGGTGACCGTGGCGGCCGGCTGTCGGTCATCTCACCGCTGAAGAAGCAGGCCTTCGCGTTCGACGACGGCAGCTGCCTGGACGACCCCCGGGTCAAGGTGCGGGTGTACCCCACCCGGGTCACCGCGGACGGTTACGTGCAGGTCGGCCGGATCGGCGGCGACGTCAGCCGGGCTGTCGCCTAGCCTGGTTCGCCTGACCCGATGGCGGCGGCCCGCTGCGCCCGGCTCCGCCGCGCTTGCGACCGCCTGACCCGATGGCGGCGGCCCGCTGCGCCCGGCTCCGCCGCGCTTGCGACCGCCGCTAGCCGGTTGCCTGGTCCACCGCCAGCCGGTAGCCCCGTTTGACGACGGTGGCGATGATGTTCTTGTCGCCCAGCGTCGTTCGCAGTCGCAGCACCGCGGTTTCCACCGCGTGGGTGCTGTTCCCGTTGCCCGGCAGGGCCTCGAGCAGGGCATCGCGAGAGACGACCTTGCCGGGCTGGTGGGCCAGCGCCCGCAAGGTGGCCATCCCGGCCGGCGACACCGGCTTGGCCACCCCGTCGACTATCACGCAACTGCTGCGGACCTCGATCCGGTGGCCGGCGGCGTACACGGTGTGCGTGCGCAGCCGAGGTAGTTCATCGATGATGTGACGAGCCAACGCCCCCAACCGCATTCGCCGCGGCGACGAGGTGGGGATGCCCAGAAGCGTCAGCGGCCGCGCGGTCACCGGACCTACGCACATGGCGTGCACGTCGGAGCGCAGCGCCTCAAGGAGTGCATCGGAGATGCCGAGTTCGCCGGCGCGCGTCAGTGTCGCCATCACGGCGGCCGCCGAGGTGAAGCTGACGGCGTCGAATTGTCGCTGGGCGATCTGAGTGGTCAGCTGGTCGAATTCCCCGCCCGGTGGAACTGTTCGCCACCGGTAGATCCGGATGGGCAGCACGTCGGCGCCCGCATCCCGAAACTGGTCGAGCAATTCGGGCACCGGATCCCAATCGCCGGTGGCACCGTGCAGCTGTACCGCCATGCGGCGGCCGGCGACACTGGATTTCAGATAACCGATCATGGCGGCCGACGACTCGGATTCCGGCGACCACTCCTCGGGCAGTCCGGCGGCACGCAACGCGCCCACCGCCTTCGGCCCACGCGCCACGATCCGGGCGCCGCTCAAGGCGGCGATCAGCTCGTCGGCCAGGCCCCACGCCTCGGCGGCGCCTATCCAGCCGCGGAATCCGATGGCGGTCGTCACAACCAGGATGTCGGGCGGATCTGAGATCAATGCCTGGGTACTGCGGTGCAACTCGTCGTCGTCGGTCAAGTCGACCTTGGCGATCGCGGGCGCGGCGCTGACGGTGGCGCCGTGGCGCCGCAGCAGGGTGCAAAGCTCGTCTGCGCGGCGCGCCGACGTCACCGCAATGCGGTAACCGCTTAGCGACCCGGCCACCTTAGGCCGGCGCCAAGGCCGCCCCGGCCGGCTGCGGGGTGAGGAGCGGACGACGCACGTACCGCATCCAGGTCAACCCTGCCGCGCCGACGTAGCCCACCAGGAATATCCAGAATGCCGCAGTGGCTGAGTCATTGGCCATATACGACTGGCGCAGCGCCAGGTTGATGGCCACGCCACCCAACGCGCCGATGGCGCCGGCGAGCCCGATCAGTGCCCCGGACATGGCCCGTGCCCAATTCCGGCGGTCGCTTTCGCGCATACCCAGGGTGTGGCTGCGGGCCTCGAAGACCGACGGGATCATCTTGTAGACCGAGCCGTTGCCGATGCCGGACACGATGAACAGCGCGACGAAGCCGATCACGTAGCCCACCATGATGGCCCCGGTGGCGGGACCGCTGCGACTGCTGTCGAGAGTGCTGACCGCCACCAGCAGACCGGAGGCCGCGAAGAGTCCGCCGAAGGCGGCCAACGTGACCCGGCCACCGTCGATCCGGTCAGCCAGCCGGCCACCGACAATTCGGGAGATCGACCCCAACAGCGGTCCCAAGAAGGCGATCTGAGCTGCGTGCAGCGACGCCTGCGCGGGGGTCTGGCCGCCGCCGACGAAACTTATCTGCAGCACCTGGCCGAAGGCGAACGAGAACCCGATGAAGGATCCGAAGGTGCCGATGTAAAGCAGCGCGACGATCCAGGTGTCGAGCTCGGGAAGGATCGAGCGCATAGCGCTCAGGTCGGCCTTCTGACCCTCGAGATTGTCCATGAACAGCGCCGCGCCGATTGCGGCGAAGGCGAGCATCACCAGGTAAATCGCGCATACCCAATACGGCTGGCGGTTGCCCGCCGTCGCCAACACCAGCAATCCGACCAGTTGGATCAGCGGGACGCCGAGGTTGCCACCGCCGGCATTGACCGCCAGTGCCCAGCCCTTGAGCCGGAGCGGGTAGAAGGCGTTCACGTTGGTCATGGAGGCGGCGAAGTTACCGCCACCGAGGCCGGTCAGCAGCGCGCACACCAGATACGGCCACAGCGGCAGACCCGGATGGGCCAGCAGCACCATGATCGCCACGGTCGGGATCAACAGGACCACCGCGGAGAACATCGTCCAGTTCCGGCCGCCGAATGCCGCGGTGGCCAGCGAGTACGGGATGCGCAGCACGCCGCCGGCGAGAGTGGCGGTGGCCGCGAGGAGGAACTTGTCACCGGCGGAGAAGCCGTACACCGCTTCCGGCATGAACAGCACCATCACGGACCAGATCGACCAGATCGAGAAGCCGAGGTGTTCGGCGATCGTCGACCAGATCAGGTTGCGCCGCGCGACCTTGTCGTTACCGGCCTCCCAGGCGACGGTGTCTTCGGGGTCCCAATTGGTGATTGCGTGTGAACGAGCCATGTGGTCACGGTAGGAATGTTTCGTTACCGCAATGCTGCAGCTGATGACTCGCCCGTGAACTTCTCCTCACGGGCCGGCCCTGGAGATGTGAGACGCAGGGTGACGAATCGCCTGGTCCGGCCGAATTTCAGTGACGGCGCCCACAATAACGTCGAAATGCGGCGGTGGGTTCACACTGGGTCCCGATAATCGGACGTCCTTATGGTGGACGAAGAGCCACCACGGTGGTCGAGGGTCTGCGAATGCGTGAACGACTCGACGACGCTACTAATTGTCGCCAAAAAGCATCGACGGCAATGGAATCCGCGTTTGTGCGGTGATGAACCGATCGGCGACGATTCGTGCCATACCGGGGTGTGTACCCAGCGGTTCGGTCACCAGGTCCGCTCCGGCCTCCCGCAGTCGCCGCTGAAACAGGCCGTCTGCCAGCAGGTAAGAGGCGATCACCACCCGGGAGGTGCCCCGGCTACGCAAGGAGGCGACCATTTCGGGAACAGTGGGGTCGCCGATGGCGGCGAACGCCACGTCGACACGCGAGCCGAGCAGCCCGGACAGCATCTCCGCGGCCTGGTTCAGATCATTGCGTGCCACCGGGTCGGATGAGCCGGCTGCCGCGAGTATCACCGAGTCCCCGGTCCGCCAGCCGGATTCGGCCAGTCGCGCGGCGACCACCGCGGCGACCCGGAGGTCGGGTCCCAGGGCCGGAGTTATCGTGACGTCCGGGTGCCCGCTGGCGGCCACCTGTGTGGGTACATCGATACCGACGTGATAACCGCGGGCCAGAAAGGCCGGTACGACGATCGCCGGACGGCCGCTGGCTGTCTCCGCGGCAAGGATCTCCCCCGGGTTGGGGCCCAGCACGTCGACGAATGCCACCCGGACCGGCTGCCTCAGCAGGGTGCCGACCCGATCGGCGAGTTCGCCGATCATGACGACCCCCTCGGGTTGCCGGGTGCCGTGCGCGACCAGGATGGGGATCATGCCGCACCCTGGTGACTGTCGACCGCCAACCGGTATCCCCGTTTGATCACGGTGGCGACGATCTGACTGTCGCCCAGCGCCGTTCGCAGCCGAAGCACGGCGGAATCCACTGCGTGCATGCTCTTGTCACGCCCCGGCAGCGCCTGCAGCAACGTGTCCCTGGCGACCACGGTGCCCGGACGGTGCGCCAGGACGCGCAGGGCAGCCAGGCCGGCGGGAGAGACTGGCTTGACCATTCCGTCCACGAGGACCCGATTCTCCTCGATCTCGATAAGGTGGCCGGCGGCGATGACGGCGGTTCTCATGTATAAGATTTAGCCCCAGCCGATTTCGTCTGTGTTACCGACCGATTTCCGAACGGTTGCCCCATTTTCCCGACGATCGCGGCCGGCATTCGCGGGGGCCGGCGGACGTATCGCACCCAGGTCAATCCCGCGACGGCGCAATACGTCGCCAGGAAAGCCCAGAAGGCGGGTGTTTCGGTACCCGAGCCGGCGTAAGACTGCCGCAACGTCAGGTTGATGGCCACCCCGCCGAGTGCACCGACCGCGGTGGCGAACCCGATCAGTGCGCCCGAGTGTGAACGTGCCCAGTGCCGGCGCTCGGCTTCGCCGGCGTCCAGCGACCGGCTGCGGGCCTCGAAGATCGACGGGATCATCTTCAGCACCGATCCGTTACCCATCCCGGCCAGGATGAACAGCACCATGAATCCGGTGATGTAGAGCGCGACGGTGGTCGACGGCGCCGCGCCGGAACTGTGGTCGTCCATGGTGCTGGTGACGGCCAGAACCGCGGCGCCCAGGATCATCCCGAGGAAGACCGCGAAGGTGACTCGGCCGCCTCCGCGCCGGTCGGCCGCCCGGCCGCCGTAGATGCGAGACAAGGCGCCCAGCAGCGGCCCGAGGAAGGCGATTCGCGCGGTGTACAACGATGCCTCGGCGGGGCTGTGACCGGCCTCCTCGAAGGTGATGTTCAGGACCTGGGCGAACGCGAACGCGAACCCGATGAATGAACCGAAGGCCGCGCTGTACAGCAGCGAGATGACCCAGCTGTCCGGTATCGACAGGATCGAGCGGATGCCGCCCACCTCTTCCATGCCGTGGTCGAGGTTGTCCATCCGCAGGGCCGCACCGATGCCGACCAGGGCAAGCAGAATCAGGTAGATCGAGCAGACCAGTTCCGGCTTGGTGTTGCCGACGGTGGCCAGCACCAGTAGGCCGACCAGCTGGACGGCGGCCACTCCGAGGTTGCCGATACCGCCGCTCAGCCCCAGCGCGACGCCCTTGAGGCGCTGCGGGTAGAAGGCGTCGACGTTGGCCAGCGATGCCGCGTAGTTACCGCCGCCCAGGCCGGTCAGGGCGGCGCACACCAGGTACATCCAGAACGGCTGCCCGGGGTTGACCAGCAACAGCAGCGTGCCGACCGTCGGGATCAGCAGGATCAGCGACGAGAGCACCGCCCAGTCCCGCCCGCCGAATCTCGCGGTGGCCAGTACGTACGGCACTCGTACACACCCACCCACCAGGGTGGCGACGGCCGCCAGCAGCAGCTTGTCGCCGGAGCCGATGCCGTATACCGGCTCGGGCATGAACAGCACCACGACCGACCACAGTGACCAGGTGGAGAAGGCGACGTGCATGGTCGCCGTCGACCAGAACAGGTTCCGCCGGGCGATGGCGGCGTTTCCGGCCTCCCAGGCGGCGCCGTCCTCAGGGTCGAAGTTGCTGATGCGGCCGTTCGCCATGGGATCTCCTCGCGCTTTGAGCCACCGTCACGCGACCGGGCACGTGCCGGGTGGACGATCTGCGAAGCTACCGATCCGATCTGGCAAGTCGCGGTGCAGAACCTGCAAATGCCTTGGAACAGCGGCCCGGTGAGTGGGCGAAGTCACGTATCCGATTATCCCGCAGCAGATTTCGCTGGGCGTTTCGCCGAACTGCCGAAACGTTGTATTGAGTTACAACTTTCTGTCAGCCGACTGGGAGCCAGGCGTTGACGGCCTTCGCGATCTGGAGATACAGCGGGATCCCGATGGTCACGTTGTAGGCGAACGTCAGGCCCAGCGATGACGCCAGCGGAACGGTCGGGCTGGCCTCGGGGATCGCCATTCGCTGCACGGCGGGCACCGCGATGTAGGACGCTGCCCCGCACAGCACGGCGAACAGCACATAGCTGCCCGTCTCGAAATGCATGCCGGTGAGCTGGGAATAGGTGTGGATGACGAAAATCCCCGCTGTGGCAAAGAGATTCGGAGCCAGCAGTCCGAATGCGATCAATCCGCGTCCCGCGGTCCGCAGATCCTTGAGTTTGCGGGACGCCGTCATCCCCATCTCGAGCAGGAACAGGCACAGCATCCCCTGAAACGCCGTGACGAAGACGTGGTCGCCGTCCTCGATGACCGATGCGCCCTGCAGACGGCTGGTGAAACCGATCAGGATCCCACCGAACAGCAGGTACAGCCCGGGGTTGAGCAGTACCTCGCGCAGCAGCACTCCGCTGGCCGGCACCGAGGCACCCGGCACCGGATCCGTGCCCGGCCCGATGTGCTCCAGCTTTTCCAGGGAGATCTTGAGTTCTTCTTCGATCCCCCGCTCACGGCGCGTCGCGGTGTGTGGTCCGCTCAACTGGGCGGCGCCGACCAGCTCCCGCCTGACCCTCGGGTTGTACCCGGGCTCGTCGGCCATGTTGCCCAACGGGTCCATTCCGCGCTCACGCAATCGCGCCACCAGGATCAATGCCACGATGCAGCCCGGGATCTCCATCACGGCCAGCATCACCGGCATGTAGGCGTCGAATGCGATGTCCAACGTGACGAGCACGCCCAGGCAGGTGGCGAACGTGCCCGCGGAGTCCGATCCGTAGTAACCGGCGACGGTGGCGCGGTCGATACGTCTCATCTTCGTCATCCGGGTCAGCAGCGCGTAGGCGACGAATCCGATGATCAGGTTGGTGAAGAAGCCCAGCACGATGAAGCCCAGCACGCCGGCGATGCTGGATGCGTCGATGGTGGCGAGTTCTTCACCGCCACGCCAGCCGATGGCCAGCAGCAGGTACAACGTCAGGCCCTGATACAGCACGTAGGGGAATTCGAACTGGATCTTCAGCAGCGGGATGAGGAACCCCATGTAGAAGAAGAGCAACAGCGGCTTGAACAAGTTGTGGGTGAAGTTGTGCCAGAACTCGTACAGCATGAGCGTCTCTCCAGGGGTCCGTGCAGGTTGAGCAGGCCGTGCCGGAGAAACCATAGAACCGGTTCACGACGTCGTCCTGCCGAAAGTGCCCCCCGCCGCTGATTGGCAGCAGAGTGGCAGGGATCGGGAAACTCCGGTTGCTCATCGGCGGTGCCGTCGTGGAACACACGGCGGGGTCGGTGCGATCGCCGCACGCACCATGCCCTGGTCAGCGGCCCGGCGAGGCCGCGGGCGACCGGAAAAACCCGGAAAGTAGGCGAACCTTGGTTACGGCTGTCGTAACAGCAAGTTAACAATCAATCTGGCGGACGCGCCGATTGCCGCCGATCCTGACAACCTTCCCAGCTTTCTCGCGTGCCGGGCCCCTGACGGGCTCTGTCCGGGGGCTACCAGACGTGGCCGTCGCGCCAGTCGCAGGCCAATTCGGCGGTGGTGTCCAGGTCGAGGCTGACCGGCATGACGAACACGGTGCCGTCGGCGTCGGGGGTGCGGACCGTCCCGGTCGGGGCCAGCACCGAGGTAGGCCCCCGCCAGGGGAGCCAGCCTCGTGCGGTGTAGAGGCGACGGCTGATATCGGCCGAACTGAGAGCGCCGAGCTCGAAGGCTCCCCGGATCACCTGTTCGCAGGCCTGAAGCACCGCGGTGCCCAGACCCTTCCCCCGGTGGTCTGCTTGGACCGTGACGGCTTCGACGTAGCCGCAGCGCAGGGATCTGCCGCGGTAGAGCAGTTGGCGCCGGATCACCGAGCCGTGGGCGATCAGGGAGCCGTGGTGCCAGATCAATGCGTGCATCCCGCCGAGCGCGTGCTGCCAGTCGGCGTCGGAGAGGGTGCCGCCGAAGGCTTCGGTGACCAGCCGATGGGCTCCGCGGCGGGTCTCGTCGTCCAGATCGCTGGTGTGGATCAGGCGGGCGGTGTGAACCTTGCCGGGCACCCGACCGGCCTATCAGGCCGAGTGCGAGGAGGGCTGGTGCCGTGGGTGCGACCAGTGCATCCGCACGGTCTGCCCGGGCCGTACCTGCGCCAGGGTGTCGATGTCCTCGTCGACCACCACCCCCACCACCGGGTAGGCGCCCGTCACCGGATGGTCGGGGCCCAGGATGATCGGAAAACCGTTCGGCAGTACCTGAATTGCGCCCCGGACCGCTCCTTCCGCGGGCAATTGCCGCCTCGGCCAACGGTATTCCAGCGGCATCCCGACCAACCGCATACCGACTCGGTCACTGCGGTTGCTCACCAGCCAGTTGGTGCGCACCATGATGTCCGGATCGACGAACCAGTCGTCGCGCGGCCCGGGTGCCACCCGCAGCTCGACCACGTCGTCGGGGATCGTCGCCACGGGTGCCTGGTCGATCTCGGGATAGGTGCCGGTTCGTTCGCCGATCGCCAGCACGTCGCCGTCGCGCAGCGGCGACGGACCGATCTCGCTCATCACGTCGTAGCTGCGCGAGCCCAGCACCGGTGCGACGTCGATGCCACCCCGCACCGCGAGGTAGGTCCGGAGCCCCGATCGCGGCGTGCCCAGTGAGACCACCTGGCCGTCGCGGACATGCTGAATACTGTTGGTGCCGAAGGCGACTCCGTCGACATTCGGGTCGGCGTCGGCGCCGGTGACCGCGATGTCGACGTCGCCGCCGTGCACCCGGGCGGAGAATCCGCCGAATGCCACCTCGATGGTGGCCCGGTCGTCAGGGTTGGCCAGCAGCCGGTTGGCCAGTTTGTGCGACCGCCGGTCGGCGGCCCCGGACGGGCTGACGCCGAGGTGGCCCAGTCCGGCCCGGCCCAGATCCTCGACCAGGGCCAGCGGACCGGTGTGCAGGATCTCCAACGTGGCCCCGGTGGTGGTAGTAGCCATGTGCGTCGTCCTTCCTCGTGTTCCGCGCCTCACGCGGCCCGGAACTGCACCGACAGGCCCGGTGTCAGCAGCGACGGATCGGGGCGGCCCAGATCCCACAGCACCGCGTCGGTGCGGCCGATCAGTTGCCAGCCGCCCGGCCACTGGCGCGGGTAGATGCCGCTGAACTGACCTGCCAACGCCACTGAACCGGCCGGAACCGCGGCCCGCAGTTCGGCGCGCCGAGGTACCTGCAGCCTCGGGTCGCCGCCGATCAGGTAGGCGAAACCCGGTGTAGATCCGCCGAATCCGACCAGCCAGGGCGTTGCGGTGTGGGCGTTGATCACCTGGGCGACGGTCAGGCCGGTGCGCTCGGCCACCTCGGCGAGGTCGGGCCCGTCGTAGATGACGTCGATCACCACGTCCGCCGCGCCGCTCGGTGCACTGGTCTGGACCTCGTCGGTGTCGACGGTCAGGGTGGCCAGCCGGCGCCGGACCCGCGCCTGATAGCCGGGTGCGGCCAGGGTCAGCAAGACGGTGTGCGAGGCCGGGACGATGTCGATGACCCCGGGGAGTGCCGCGGAGCGCAGTGCCGCGGTCCATGCCAGCACGTCTGCGGTGCGGTCGAACTGCAGCAGCAGTCCGGTGTCGCCGTAGTCCAGGATCGTGTCGGTCTGGGTGAGATCCGTGAATTCCATTGCCAGGCTCATGCCACGACCGTAGTCCCGAATAGTGATGTGGGCCACAGTTCTGCGGGCTATGCCAGAGGGGTCTTACCGAACGTGCAGAGTTGGGCCCTACCCGGTGACCTTGGCGATCAATGCCGGTAGTTGGTCGGCCACCACCGGGTAGCTCAGCGGAGAGGCGAATGCGATCGCACCGGCCTGCTCCTTGGTGGTGAAGACGCTGCGGGACTCGTACGCGGCGATGTCAGGATCATCGAGCAGGGCCCGGCGTTCGTCGTCACTCTCGGTGGTCCAGATCAGTACGTCGACGCCGGCGAGCGTGGACCCGATCCGATCGTGGTCGATCACCGCGGGTGCTTCGGCGACGGTCAGCCCCAGCTGGGTCAGGAAGTCGGTGCGCCAGCCGGTGTCGGCCGAGACGATTCCATTCTCGAGGCGGCCCGCCAGGAGCAGAGCCCTCTTGCCGGCGAAGCCGGGGTGCGCGGAGGCGACCTCGGCGAACTTCGCGTCGACGCCGTCGACGAGGGACTGCATCTGCTGTGCCCGGTGGACCGCCTTGCCGATGGCGGTGGCCTGAACCTTCCAGGGCTCGAAGAAGGCGTCACCACCGGACTGCGGCACGGTCGGCGCGATCACCGACAACTTCTGATAGGTGTCGGCGTCCACCCCGGCGTTGGTCGCGATGATCAGATCCGGCTTGAGGTCGGCGATCTGGTGAACCGCGATCCCGTCGTTGAGGTCCAGTACCGCTGGCTTGGCGTCACCGAGCAGCTGCTGCGCCCAGGGCCATACCGCGAACGGCTGACCGCCGAACCAGTCGGTCACCGCGATCGGGACGACCCCGAGGGCGAGCAGATCATCCTGCCCGGTGTAGCCGGCGCAGACCACCCGCCTGGGCGGCTCCGGAACGGTCGTCTCACCGAAGAGGTGGGTGATGGTGACCGGCCCCGCGGCGGGGGCGTCGTCGCCTGTCCTGCCCGAAGAGCAGGCCGTGGTCGACTCGCCGACGCCGACCGTGAGCAGGGCTGCGGCTCCGGCCGCACCGAGGAACCTGCGTCGATTCCACCGGGGAGGCATACGCCGACACTATTGGCGCTCGGTGGGGCGGCCGGTGACGCGCCGTCCCAGTTTGGAGATCCCCGGCAGACCGGACAGCGCCTTATAGACGTCGTTACCGGTTGCCACCAGTGCCTCCAGTTGCGGCAGAACACGATCCATCGTGGCAAGCATGGGGTCGGCGAGCGCCAGGTAGCGCTCGGTTCGGTCGATCGTGGTGTTGAGTCGCTCGATCGTGCTGGCCAGGTTCTCCACCAGGCTCGGCAGCTCCGCGGCGATCTTCGCCGTGGCGGGCGGTACTCGCATCGCGGCGTTGGCGGCTGCCTGGGCCGTGTCCAGGGCGGTCTGGGCGGTGTCCAGGGCTGCCTTGGAGGCGGACTTGATGTCTGCCGGACTCGGAACCTTCGGGTTCGCCATGGTGTACAACTCTGCCCTACACCAACGGTGTTGTCAGCCGTATCCGCCGCCGCCGGGGGTTTCGATCACCAGCACATCGCCGGGACCGACGTCGGTGGAATCGCAGCCGGCCAGTTCGGTGACCGTGCCGTCAGCGCGTTGCACCCGGTTGTGCCCGAGCGCCCCGGGGCTGCCCCCGGCCATGCCGTAGGGCGCAACGCGCCGGTGTCCGGTCAGCACGCTGACCGTCATCGGCTCGCGGAACTCCAGCCGGCGCAGACCGCCGTCGCCGCCGTGCCAGCGGCCGGCCCCGCCACTGCCTTGCCGGATTGTGAACTCGCGTAACAACACCGGGAAACGCATCTCCAGCACCTCGGGATCGGTGAGCCGCGAGTTGGTCATGTGGGTCTGCACCACCGAAGCGCCGTCGAAACCGTCACCGGCGCCGGACCCGGAGCCGAGCGTCTCGTAGTACTGGTGGTCGGCGTTGCCGAACGTGACGTTGTTCATCGTTCCCGCTCCCTCGGCCTGCACACCCAGCGCGGCCAGCAATGCCCCGGTGATCGCCTGGGAGGTCTCGACATTGCCGGCCACCACCGCGGCCGGATGGGTCGGCGACAGCATGGTCGCGTCCGGGATCGTGATGTGCAGGGGGCGCAGGCAACCGTCGTTGATCGGGATGTCGTCGGCTACCAGGGTGCGGAACACGTAGAGCGCCGCGGCGGTGGCCACCGCCGACGGCGCATTGAAGTTCGTCGCCAACTGAGGCGAGGTTCCTTCGAAATCGATGGTGGCACTCCGCGCTGCGCGGTCGACGGTCACCCGTACCGCGATCACCGCACCCGAGTCCATCTGGTAGCGGTACTCGCCGTCGCCGAGGGAGTCGATGACGCGCCGCACCGCCTCCTCGGCGTTGTCCTGAACGTGGCGCATGTAGGCCTGCACCACATCCAGCCCGAAATGGGAGATCATCGCCCGGATCTCGTCGATCCCCTTCTGGTTGGCCGCGATCTGGGCGCGCAGGTCGGCGAGGTTGGTGTCGGGGCTGCGAGAGGGGAACCGCGCCCCGGTGAGCAGTTCCCGGGTCTGCGCCTCACGGAAGTGGCCGTCGTCGACCAGCAGCCAGTTGTCGAACAGCACGCCTTCCTCGTCGACAGTCCGGCTGTCGGCAGGCATGGAACCGGGTGTGGTTCCGCCGATTTCGGCGTGGTGGCCGCGGGATGCCACAAAGAACAGGACCGGGTCACCGGGGCTCGCCGACTCGGCGTACACCGGCGTGACAACGGTGATATCCGGTAGATGGGTGCCGCCGTGGTACGGGTCGTTGACCGCGTAGACCTGGCCGGGCCGCAGCTGTCCGGCCCGCCTGGCGATCACCTCCTTGACGGTGGCGCCCATCGAACCCAGGTGGACCGGGATGTGCGGCGCGTTGGCCACCAGGTTGCCCTCCGCATCGAACAGCGCGCAGGAGAAGTCCAGCCGCTCACGGATATTCACCGACTGGGCAGTGGCCTCCAACCGGGTGCCCATCTGTTCGGCGATGGCCATGAACAGATTGTTGAAGATCTCCAGCAGCACCGGGTCGGCCGCGGTACCGGCGTCGTCCGGCGCAGCCGCGGTCGTGCGTCGCAGCACCAGCTGTCCATCGGTGGTCAGGCCGGCCTGCCAGCCGTCGTCGACGACGGTGGTGGCGTTGTCCTCGGCGATGATGGCCGGCCCGGTGATGACGGCGTCCGGCGTGATGGACTCCCGCCGGTGCAGCAGCGCTTCCCGCCAGGCGCCACCGCTGTAGAGCCGGACGACTTCGCTCGGGTGAGTGACGTCGGCGTCACCGCCCCGGCGGCACAGCTCGGGTTGCTCGGTGAGCCCGGTCGCCTCGACCGAGACCGCTTCGGCGATCAGTGGGCGCTCCATCAGGAACGAGTACATGTTCCGGTGGACGTTCTCGAAGGCCGTCGTCATCTCGGTGAGGCCGGCAAGCTCGACTGGAATCGAGGTGTCGGTGCCCTGATAGCGAAGGTGTACCCGACGTGCCGCCCGGGTTCGGTCGGCCGGAATGTCCTGGGCGGCAAGCTCGGCGCGAGCCTGATGCTCGAGATCGTCGGCAACCTCGCCCAGCTCGGCGAGAACGGCCGATTCCAGCTGAACCTCTGTCGCCCGCTCGCGTATCACGGTGGTGTCGGCCAACCCGATGCCCAGGGCCGAGAGCACGCCCGCCATCGGCGGCACCAGCACCGTGCGGATGCCGAGCTCGTCAGCGACCGCGCACGCGTGCTGTCCGCCGGCGCCGCCGAAGGTGGTCAGCGCGTAGCGGGTGATGTCGTGGCCCTTCTGCACCGAGATCTTCTTGACCGCGTTGGCCATGTTTGCCACGGCGATGCGCAGGAACCCTTCGGCAACCTGCTCGGGGGCGCGGTCATCACCGGTGGCCGAACAGATTTCGGCGGCGAGCTCGGCGAAGGACCGTCGCACCGCCGTCGCATCCAACGGCTGGTCACCGGCCGGTCCGAACACCGAGGGGAAGTGCGCCGGCTGGATGCGCCCGAGCATCACGTTGGCATCGGTGACGGTCAGCGGCCCGCCGCGCCGGTAGCAGGCCGGGCCCGGGTCGGCGCCCGCGGACTCCGGCCCCACCCGGTACCGGCTGCCGTCGAAGTGCAGGATCGATCCGCCGCCGGCGGCGACGGTGTGGATGTGCAGCATCGGGGCCCGTAGCCGCACCCCGGCGACCTCGGTGGTGAAAACCCGCTCGTAGCCGCCTGAGGCAGCGCTGTAATGCGAAACGTCGGTGGAGGTTCCGCCCATGTCGAACCCGATCACCGAGTCGAAGCCGGCCAGTGCCGACATCCGCACCATGCCGACGATTCCGCCGGCCGGCCCGGACAGGATCGCGTCCTTGCCACGGAAGTGATCGGCCGCCGCGAGCCCGCCGTTGGACTGCATGAACATCAGTCGCACACCGCTGAGCTGATCGGCCACCTGTGCCACATAGCGCCGCAACACCGGTGACAGGTAGGCGTCGACGACGGCGGTGTCGCCGCGTGGAACCAGCTTCGGCAGCGGGCTTACCTCACCCGACAGCGAGACCTGGGTGAAGCCGACCTGTTCGGCCAGGGCACCGATCGCCTTCTCGTGCGCGGGATTGCGATAGCTGTGCAGGCACACCACCGCGCACGCGCGGATGCCGTCGGCGTGGGCGGCGCGCAGCTGTTCGGCCAGGGCCGCCAGATCCGGCGCACGCAGCACAGTCCCGTCGGCGGTGATGCGTTCGTCGACCTCGACGGTGCGTTCGTAGAGCTGCTCGGGCAACACGATGTGCCGGTCGAAGATACGCGGCCGATTCTGGTAGGCGATGCGCAGCGCGTCGCCGAAACCACGGGTGATGACCAGCAGGGTGCGCTCGCCGGCGCGTTCCAGCAGGGCGTTGGTGGCCACCGTCGTGCCCATCCGTACCGCATCGATGAGCCCGGCCGGAATCGGTGCGTCATCGGTGATCTGCAACAGGGCCCGGATGCCGGCCACCGCCGCGTCCCGGTAGCGCGCCGGGTTCTCCGAGAGCAGCTTGTGAGTGAACAGGTGTCCGTCCGGGCGGCGCGCCACGATGTCGGTGAACGTGCCGCCCCGGTCGATCCAGAACTGCCATTTAGCCGACACGGGTCACATTCTGCTTGGTAATCAGGGAGACCGCGAAGTCGGCGTAGCTGCGCGCCGTTTCTTCGGGTGTTCGCGGTCCGGCCGCGTTGAACCACTGCGGCAACGATGTACACATCGTGGTGATGGCGCGTCCGGCGATCCGGCGGTCCAGAACGTCGCTGCCATCGACGTCTCCCTCTCGCGATGCGCGGGAGATGGCATCGTCGAGTATGTGCTGCAGTTGGTTTCGCGAGTCGGCGATACGTTGCCGATTCGCCGCGGTGAGACTGCGCATCTCGCTGGCTCCGATGAATGCCAGCTTCTGGCGGTGGGTGTGGAAAAGCGCCAGGGCTTCAACGATGAGCCGCACCTCGCCAAGCCCGGTTTGAGCGTCGTTGCGTGCGGCGTTGACGCGCCAGTGCAGTTCGGTCATGGTCAGATCCAGTATCGCCACCAGCAGCGTCTGCTTGTCGGGGTAGTGGTGGTAGATGCCGGGAACGCTCATGCCCGCGCGGGCGGCCAGGTCCCGCATCGTGCTGCCGTGGTACCCGGTTTCGACAAAGGCATCGATGGCCGCGCTCAGGACGCCATCGAGGACCAGTGGCGGAAAGGTCCGCCAGTCGCGGCCCGATCCCCGGGCTTCGGCTCGGAGATCTCCCGGGGAGGGTGCCGGTGCGGGGATGGCGCCCGACAGGATCTGGGCCGCCGTCACGCCCAGCACCGCGGCGCATGCCTGCAGCCGGGTGACCGAGACCCCGGTCTTGCCGTTTTCCATCGCGCTCACGGTCGCCGGGCTGACCCGCAGGCTCTGCGCGAGATCGCGGACCGTCAGGCCCCGGGCCCGGCGGGCCGCGCGGATCGCACTGCCGCATTCGGGTGGTCCGGCCACGGCCAACTCCTTGTAGTGTTCAGGAATACTGAACTATTTTGACGGAAAATGTCGTGCTGTGCCACAGTCCGTATTGTTCGGGCCGAGCGATCGGTCGGGTAGATGCGAACCTGATTGGGGTGACATGGCGATCGAGTTGAGCTACTCGCCGGAAGTCTCGGAGCTCGTCGAAAAGACGCGGGCATTCGTCGATGAAGTGGTGCTGCCGGTCGAGGATCGCTACGGCGGAGACATCGCGGCCGCGGGCGGCGACGCCGCGGTGCAGGAACTGCAGGCGGCGGCGCGCCGTGCCGGTGTGTTCGCGCCGCATGCTCCGGTCGAATACGGCGGGCTGGGTCTGAACATGTCCGACCGGGCGCCGGTATTCGAGGCCGCCGGCTACTCGCTGTTCGGTCCCGCCGCGGTCAACATCGCCGCCCCGGATGAGGGCAACGTGCATCTGCTGGCGGAGGTGGCCAGCCCCGAGCAGAAAGCCCGCTACCTCGCGCCCCTGGCGGCCGGCGACGTTCGGTCCGCCTTCGCGATGACCGAACCCGCCCCGGGTGCGGGCTCGGATCCGGCCGCGCTGACGACCAGGGCCGAACAGCGGTCCGGGGACTGGTACATCACCGGCCGCAAGTGGTACATCACCGGTGCCGACGGCGCCGCGTTCTTCATCGTCATGGCCAGAACCTCCGGGGACGCCGGACAACGCGGCGGCGCCACCATGTTCCTGGTCCCCGCCGACACCGCCGGCCTGACCGTCGGCCGGCACATCCCGACGCTGGACCGGTCGATGGTGGGCGGCCACTGTGAGGTGTTCTTCGAGGATGTGCGGGTTCCCGCCGACGCGGTGCTCGGCGAGGTGGACCGCGGCTTCGAGTACGCCCAGGTCCGTCTGGGGCCTGCGCGCATGACGCACGTGATGCGATGGCTGGGCGCCGCGCGTCGGGGTCACGACACCGCCCTGTCCCACGTCGTGCAGCGCCAGGCGTTCGGCTCGGCGCTCGGCGATCTGGGCATGATCCAGAACATGGTGGCAGACAACGAGATCGACATCGCGGCCACTCGAGCGCTGCTGGTGCGGGCGTGCTGGGAACTGGATCAGGGCAGCAATGCCGGGGATGCGACATCGATCGCCAAGACCTTCGCCGCCGAGGCGATCTTCCGCATCGTCGACCGCAGCGTGCAGATGTGCGGTGCGCTGGGCGTCACCGAGGATCTGCCCCCCGCGCGACTGTCCCGCGAAGTGCGGCCGTTCCGGGTGTACGACGGGCCGTCGGAAGTGCACCGCTGGGCCATCGCCAAGCGGAGGGTCGGGGCGGCGCGGCGAGCACTCAAGGACGCCCCGCGGTGACGGTCGAAGGCCTGGATCCGGTTGCCCTGCGGCAGTACCTCGTCGCTCACGACGTTCCGGTTGCCGGTGAACTCGTCGTCGAACTGATTGCCGGTGGCCGCTCGAATCTCACCTTCAAGGTCAGCGACGAGTCCTCGGCGTGGGTGGTTCGCCGGCCCCCGCTCGGCGGTCTCACCCCGTCGGCCCACGACGTGGGGCGCGAATTCGTGGTCACCGAAAAGCTCTACGGCACCGGCGTGCCGATCGCCCGGCCCATTGCACTGGATGCCGACGGTGTGGTGTGCGGTATGCCGTTGACCGTGACCGAGTTCGTGACCGGACGGGTCTACCGGCACAAGGACGATCTGGACGCGCTGTCGGATGAGGAGCTGGGCGCCAACGCCGCGGCGTTGGTGCGGGTGCTGGTGGATCTGCACGCGGTCGACTACCGCGCCGTCGGGCTGGAGGCATTCGGCCGGCCGGCGGGTTTCCTGGAGCGCCAGGTGCGGCTGTGGGCACGCCAGTGGGATCTGGTCAAGACCCGCCCGAGCGACGACGCGTTGACCGACGACGTGGCGGGGCTGGCCGCGGCGCTGGCCGACGCCATTCCGCAGACATCGGAGTCATCGGTGGTGCACGGCGACTTCCGTATCGACAACACCATCTGCGA
Source organism: Mycolicibacter longobardus (assembly GCF_002102265.1). GTDB lineage: Bacteria > Actinomycetota > Actinomycetes > Mycobacteriales > Mycobacteriaceae > Mycobacterium > Mycobacterium longobardum. The sequence goes on from NZ_LQPG01000004.1 coordinate 35,536, forward strand.
TGCCGAGCAGGCAGATGTCGTCCGGGCAGTCGTGGACTGGGAGCTTTCCACTCTCGGTGATCCGCTCACCGACATCGCCCTGATGTGCGCCTACCGATCGCCTGCCTTCGACCTCGTGTTCGGTCACCCCGCCGCATGGACCAGTGATCGACTGCCGTCGGCCGATACTCTCGCCGAGGAATACGCACGGCTGTCGGGCCGCGACCTGGGTGACTGGAACTTCTATTTGGCGCTGGCGAACTTCAAGATCGGCGTGATCGCCGAGGGAATCACCCACCGGGCCCTGCACGGCGCCGGTGACGTGCAGAACGCCGGTGCGGCGGCAGAGGCTGCGCCGGAGTTCATCGCCGCGGCACGAAATGCGTTGAAGCGAAAGTGATAAGTCGAGAAAGGTGAGTCGGGTGAGCGTACTGGACAGGTTCCGCATGGACGGCAAGGTCGCCGTGGTGACCGGGGCGTCCTCGGGCCTGGGCGTCTACTTCGCCCGGGCTTTCGCCGAGGCCGGCGCTGATGTCGTGCTGGCGGCGCGGCGGGTGGAGAAGCTCGCGCAGGCAGCCGAGCTCGTCACCGGCACCGGACGCGCAGCCCTGCCGGTGGCCACCGATGTCGCCGACCCGGCGGCGGCCACCCGAATGGTGGAGGCGGCGATCGAGCGGTTCGGGCGTGTCGATGTGTTGATCAACAACGCCGGTATCGGAACGGCGCACCCCGCCACCCGGGAGACCCCCGAGCAGTTCCGCGAGGTGATCGACATCAACCTCAACGGGGCGTACTGGGCCGCACAGGCCTGCGGACGGGTGATGGGGCCGGGTTCCTCGATCGTCAACATCTCCAGCGTCCTGGGCCTGACCACGGCCGGGCTGCCGCAGGCCGCCTACGCCGCCAGCAAGGCCGGGCTGATCGGTCTGACGCGAGATCTGGCTCAGCAGTGGGGGAGCCGAAAAGGCATCCGGGTCAACGCGATCGCACCCGGGTTCTTCCAATCGGAGATGACCGACCAGTACCGTCCGGGCTACCTGGACAGCATCTCCCACCGCATCGTGCTGGGCCGCATGGGAGATCCCGAAGAACTGGCGGCCACCGCGGTGTGGCTGGCCTCGGATGCCGGCGGCTACGTCACCGGACAGACCATCGCGGTTGACGGCGGCTTCACGATCAACTGACGTAGCGATAGCCTCGGCTGATGTTTCCCGAGGCGATCCGGCTGTCCGAGCTGGGTTCCGGTGCCGACGCGGTATTGCGGATCGTCGCGCATTTCGACGCGCTGGTCGAGTCGAGTGCCGACGCCGAGGCGGTGGTCCGATCAGCCGAGGCGGTCGCCCAATGCCCGGTGGCCGTGCGGTGGGTGTCGGCGACCGAACCGGAGGTTCAGCGAGGCTCGACGAAGGAGAGGCGAAGCTGGGACCGCCGTATGAACCCCGAGGTTCGGTTGGAACGCGCCGGCGGCGCAGCGCATCCGCTCGATGAGGTACTGATCGACCGGGTGCGCCACGCGCTGCGAATGACGGCTTCCCGGGTGGGATCGACCGTGCAGTTGGGCGATCCCGCGCTGTTGGAACTGGTGTTGTCCGACAACGAATTACCCGCCGAACGGGCCCGCGCGATCCGGCTCTTGGGCCTCGATGAGACCCGCGAGGTCCGAGTGCTGGCGGTGTCGGCCGGATCGCCGGCCGAGGCGCTGCGCGTCGTCGTACGCGAACTGGGTGACCAACCGATCCGCTCGGTCACGATCGGCGGCGACACGGCGCTGCTGTGCTACAGCTCGGAGGATGCCCGGACCTTGTCGGACCGCCTGGACGCGGCGATCATCGCGGCGTTCCCGCCGCCGCTGCCCGCGACCACCGGCCGCGGGCCGTGGGTCGGGATCGGCGCCAAGACCACCGTGTTCGGGGCGGCCGGGTCCTGGCGGCAGGCGCAACGCGGGCTGCGGTTCGCGTCGTCCACCCACTACGGGCGCAGGGCGGTCGCCTATGAGCGCCTGAGTGTCCTGGAGCTACTCGCGGACCTGCCGTTGGAGCAGGTGCTGCGGCACCGCGATGTGGCGCGGATCAACGCGATCGCGTCGAAACCAGCGGGGGCGCACGACGTCGACACCACCGAGGCGTTCTGCGTGCTCGGTTCGCTGCGCCGCACCGCCACCCAGCTGCACCTGCACCACAGCACGGTGGCGGCGCGCATCGCCCACGTCGAGTCGGCGATGGGCTGGGACCTGGCCGACCCGATCGATCGGTTCACGGCCACCCTGGTGCTCTTCGTGCGCCGTATCGCACTGTCGTCGGCCGAACTCTCCGCCACGGAACCGACAAACGTCGGATGATATCGGTAATCCAACAGACATATGGCGGATGACCGGGGCAATGGTTGGAGTGATGATGATCACTGGACCCGCTCAACCGATACGAGGAGTTTGAATCGTGGCCGTCATCGACCCCAGCCGGACCTGGGCACCCTTGGAGGAGCGGTTGGCCGCAACCACCGATGAGCGGCACCGGGCCAATCTCGAAGTGGTGATCGACCACATGAAGGGTGAGGCCGCGCCGGACCTCGACCAGGTGATGGGGACGCTGAGCGCGGAGCCGGACTACCACTTCTGGATGAGCGGTCAGGATGTCGGTCCGAAGACGACCGACGGGGTGCGCGGCTACTACACCGCCTTCATGGGGACCCGCACCAATGTGTTGGAGTTCGAGATCGACCGGCTGGTCGTCGACGACGACTGCGTGGTGACCGAGGGCAACATGAAGCAGCTCTACCCGGGTCCCCAGACCGCCATCCTCGGGATCGAAGTCGACGACGCGGACGCCGACTACCTGGTGGTGTACCGGCAGGTGCTGCTGTGGCCGATCGACGAGCACGGCAAGATCGTCGGTGAGGACTCCTACTTCGCCGGCGTGCGCAGCGTGACGAAGGTGGCCGCCGACGACCTTCCGCAGCAATACATCGATCTCGTTCACACGCCTGCGGCGAATGCGTACTGACATCGCAGGACTGCTGCTCGACCGACTCGGCGACCAGCATCTGGGACTTCGCACCCGGCAACAGGATTGGACCTGGGACGAAGTGGTGCGTGAGTCCGCCGCGCGCGCCGCGTTGGCGTCTGAGTTGCGCCGGGACGGACCGTTTCACATCGGGGTGCTGCTGGAGAACGTCCCGGATTTCGTGTTCTGGCTCGGCGCCGGCGCGCTGGCAGGCGCGGTCGTCGTCGGGATCAACCCCACCCGTGGCGATGCCGAGTTGGCCGCCGAGATCCGTCACGCCGACTGCCAGCTGATCGTCACCGACACCGCCGGGATGGACCGGCTGCGCGACCTGGGCCACGGCCTGGACTGCGAGCGCTTCCTGGTGATCGACGACCCCCGCTACGCCGAGCTGATCCGGGCGCACCGGGTGGAACCGGCCGCCGCACCGGGGGTGGGCCCGTCGTCGCTGCTGCTGCTGCTGTTCACCTCCGGCACCACCGGCGCCTCCAAGGCGGTCAAATGCAGCCAGGGCCGCCTGGTCCGGATCGCCGAGATGGCCACCGCCAAGTTCGGCCACGTGCGCGCGGACGTCGACTACTGCTGCATGCCGCTGTTTCACGGCAACGCGATCATGGCGCTGTGGGCGCCAGCGCTGGCCAACGGGGCCACCGTCTGTCTGACACCCAAGTTCTCGGCGTCGCAGTTCCTGCCCGACGTGCGCTACTTCGGCGCGACCTTCTTCACCTACGTGGGCAAGGCCATGGGCTACCTGCTGGCCACCGCCGAGCAGCCCGACGATGCCGACAACACGCTGGTCCGGGGTTTCGGCACCGAGGCGTCGCCGCAGGATCAGGCCGAGTTCCTGCGCCGGTTCGGCGCCGTGCTGCATGAGGGCTACGGATCCAGCGAGGGCGGCAACGCCGCCGTGCCGGACCCGGCCGCGCCACCGGGTGCGCTGGGCCGGCCCGCGCACGCGGGCATCGCCATCGTCGACCCGCAGACCCGTGCCGAGTGCGCCACCGCGGTCCTCGACGAGCACGGCCGGGTGTCCAACGCCGACGCCGCGGTGGGCGAGATCGTCGACAAGACCGGGGCCCGCGACTTCGAGGGCTACTACAAGAACGACACCGCGGACTCCGAGAAGATTCGCGACGGCTGGTACTGGACCGGCGACCTCGGCTACCGCGACGAGGCAGGCTTCCTGTACTTTGCCGGCCGGCGCGGCGACTGGATTCGGGTCGACGGTGAGAACACCTCCGCGCTGACCATCGAACAGGTGCTGCGCCGGCATCCGCTGGTCATCAGCGCCGGCGTGTACGCGGTACCCGACCCCCGCTCCGGTGACCAGGTGATGGGCGCCATCGAGGTAGCCGACCCCGACGGCTTCGACGTGGCGGAATTCGCCGGGTATCTGGCCGCCCAGCCCGACCTGGGCAGCAAGGGCACACCGCGGTTTCTGCGGATCTCGGCGCACCTGCCAGTCACCGGCTCCAACAAGGTGCTCAAGCGTGAACTGCAGGCTGGGCGCTGGCACACCGACGAGCCGGTGTACCGCTGGGCTGGGCGGGGTACGCCCGTCTACACCCGCATGAGCGACGACGACAAGCGGTCCCTGGACGCGGAGTTCACGTCCTACGGCCGGCAGAGCTACCTGCGAGGCGAAGGGTAGAGACATGAGTGACAGCGCGATCCGCGAGCTGGACCACGGCACCCCCAAGAACCGGTACGCGCGGGGGTGGCACTGCCTGGGACTGGCCGAGACCTTCCGGGACGGACAGCCGCACGCCATCGATGCCTTCGGTACCCGGCTGGTGGTGTTCGCCGACTCCAGCGGTGACGTGCACGTGCTGGACGCGTACTGCCGGCACATGGGCGCCGACCTGTCCCGGGGCACCGTCAAGGGCGACACGCTGGCGTGTCCGTTCCACGACTGGCGTTGGCAGGGCTCGACCGGCCGGTGTGCCCAGGTGCCCTACGCCAAGCGGGCGCCGCGGATGGCGCGCACCCGGCGCTGGCCCACCTGCGAGGTCAACGGTCAGCTGCTGATGTGGCACGACCCGGAGGGTTCCTCGCCGCCCGCCGAGCTGACCCCGCCGCAGATCGACGGGATGGATGCCGGCATCTGGTCGCCGTGGCAGTGGGACTCGGTCCTGATCGAGGGCGCCAACTGCCGCGAGATCATCGACAACGTCGTCGACATGGCGCACTTCTTCTACATTCACCACTCGTATCCGACGTACTTCAAGAACGTGATCGAGGGCACCTGCGCCAGCCAGTACATGGAGAGCAGGGTCCGGCCGGACTCCCCGGGCGCCGACAAACTGTGGGAGGGCACCTACCTGCGCTCCGAGGCGACCTACTTCGGGCCGGCCTACATGATCAACTGGCTGCACAACGACCTCGCGCCGGACTTCACTGCCGAGATCGCGCTGATCAACTGCCACTACCCGGTCACCCAGGACTCGTTCATGCTGCAGTGGGGTGTCGCTGTCCAGCAGATGCCGAACCTGCCCCCGGAGAAGGCCACCAAGCTCGCCGCGTCGATGAGCCGCTCATTCGGCGGGGGGTTCTTGGAGGACGTCGAGATCTGGCGGCACAAGGCGCCGGTGGAGAACCCACTGCTCACCGAGGAAGACGGTCCGGTGTACCAGCTGCGCAGATGGTATGAGCAGTTCTACGTCGACGCAGCCGACGTCACGCCTGAGATGACGGATCGGTTCGAGGTGGAGGTCGACACCACCCACGCGTTCGGTCACTGGGAGCAGGAAGTCGCCGCGAACCTGGCGGCCGGCATCACCGTGCCCTGATCGCTAGGGCTGCTTGCCCTGCCTGCTTTGCTTTTCCCGCCATGGGCTGTAGTCGGCGATCAACTCCTCCTGCGGCGGGCGCTGCCCGGCCGGGACGTGCTGCAGGTTGATCCGGACCCGGTACCAGATCGAACTCGGCCCGCGCATGCCGTCGAGCAGAACATCTTCCGGCGCAAGCTGTTTGGCCGCCGCGGCGTGCCGTTCCCGCCAGACGTCCAGGGCGGCCATCGCCTCGTCCCGGGTCTTGGTGCGGGCGATGTCGATCAACGGCAGCGGTGAGGTGCGCCGGCCGTCGACGCTTCTGCGCGCGCCTCGCGGCGCCTTCTCCGCCGGGCCCTGCTGTTCGGCCAGTTCCAGCAGCCGCGCCAAGGAGCCGACGGTTTCGTTCATACCCGCCCACGGGTCGCCGATCCGCGCGAACCGCTCCGGCACGGTGTCGATGGTGAACGACGCCGGGTCGGCGTCGGGGACCTCGTCCCAATGCAGCGGCGTCGAGACCCGGGCGTCGGCCGTGGCCCGCACCGAATATGCCGAGGCGACCGTGCGGTCCTTGGCGTTCTGGTTGAAATCGACGAAGACCCCGTGCCGCTCCTCTTTCCACCACCGGCTGGTGGCCGATTGCGGGGCGCGCCTTTCGATCTCGCGGGCCACCGCCTGCGCGGCCAGCCGAACCTGCGAAAAAGACCACTGCGGGGCGATCCGCGCGTAGAGGTGCATCCCCCGCGAGCCGGACGTCTTCGGCCAGGCGGTCAGCCCGTGATCGGCGAGTACTTCGCGGGCCACCAGGGTCACCTCGACGATCTGGGACCAGCCGACGCCGGGCATCGGATCGAGGTCGACACGCAGCTCGTCGGGGTGCTCCAGGTCGCCGGCGAGCACCGGGTGCGGGTTGAGATCCACACAGCCCAGGTTGATCACCCAGGCCAGCCCGGCCTCGTCGTCGATGACCACCTCCTGCGCCGACCGGCCCGAGGCGTAGCGCAGTTCGGCGACCGACACCCAGTCCGGGCGTTTGGCCGGTGCCCGCTTCTGGAAGACGGCCTCCGCTTCGATGCCGTCGACGAAGCGTTTGAGGATCATCGGCCGCCCGGCCACTCCGCGCAGCACACCGTCGGCCACCGAGAGGTAATAGCGGATCAGGTCCAACTTGGTACGCGGCGTGGAGCCGTTTCCGGCTGGGAACACCACCTTGTCCGGGTGGGTGACCGCCACCCGGTGTCCCGCCACGTCCAGCGACAACCCGCCGGCCATGACCGTCATGCTAACCAGAGGTCGTATCCGCCGCCCGACGGCGACCTGCGTCACATAAGGTTGGGCCATGGCTAAGCTCACTGAACTGCCCAGCCAGGCCGTGTCCAAGCTGGGTCGCTACCTCGAACGCGGTAACGCCGAGTTGCACTATGTGCGCAAGATCCTCGAGTCGGGTGCGCTGAAGCTTGAGTCGCCGCGGGTCCTTGCCAGCGCGATCACCGACGGGAAGCGCTGGGGCGAGCTGGGGATGATTCCGGCGCTCAATGCCCGCCGCAACCCGAACGGCCTCGCCGTCATCGACGACGACGGCAGCATCACGTTCAAGGAGCTCGACGACGCCGCCAACGCGGTGGCCAACGGGCTGCTCGCGATGGGGGTGCGGGGCGGCGACGGGGTGGCGATCCTGGCCCGCAACCATCGCTGGTTCCTGATCGCCAACTACGGCTGCGCCCGGGTCGGCGCGCGGCTGATCCTGCTCAACAGTGAATTCTCCGGACCGCAGATCAAGGACGTCTCCGAACGCGAAGGCGCCAAACTGATCATCTACGACGACGAGTACACCGCCGCCGTCGCGCAGGCCGACCCGCCGCTGGGCAAACTGCGGGCGCTGGGTGTCAACCCCGACACCGACGAACCGTCCGGGAGCGCCGACGAGACACTGGCGCAGCTGATCGCCCGCAGCAGCAAGGCGCCGGCGCCGAAGATCACCAAGCACGCCTCGATCATCATCTTGACCTCCGGCACCACCGGCACCCCCAAGGGCGCCAACCGCAGCACCCCGCCCACGCTGGCGCCCATCGGCGGCATCCTGTCGCATGTCCCGTTCCGCGCCGGTGAGGTGACCTCCCTGCCGTCGCCGATGTTCCACGCCCTGGGTTACCTGCACGGCACCCTGGCCATGTTCTTCGGCTCGACGTTGGTGCTGCGGCGCCGGTTCAAGCCGGCCACCGTGCTGGAGGACCTGGAAAAGCACAAGGTGACCGGCATGGTCGTCGTCCCGGTCATGCTGTCGCGGATCCTCGACCAGCTGGAGAAGACCAGTCCCAAGCCGGACCTGTCCAACCTGCGGATCGTGTTCGTCTCCGGATCGCAGCTCGGTGCCGAACTGGCGACCCGGGCGATGAAGGACCTGGGACCGGTCATCTACAACATGTACGGCTCCACCGAGGTCGCCTTCGCCACCATCGCCGGACCCGCCGACCTGCAGCACAACCCGGCGACCGTGGGTCCCGTGGTCAAGGGCGTCAAGGTCAAGATCCTCGACGACAACGGCAATGAGTTGCCGCAGGGGCAGGTCGGCCGGATCTTCGTCGGCAACTTCTTCCCGTTCGAGGGCTACACCGGCGGCGGCGGCAAGCAGATCATCGACGGCCTGTTGTCCTCCGGTGACGTCGGCTACTTCGACGAGCGCGGGCTGCTCTACGTCAGCGGGCGCGACGACGAGATGATCGTCTCCGGCGGCGAGAACGTCTTCCCGGCCGAGGTCGAAGACCTGATCAGCGGACACCCCGACGTGATCGAGGCGACCGCGCTGGGCGTCGACGACAAGGAGTGGGGCGCGCGGCTGCGGGCCTTCGTGGTGCGCAAGGAAGGCTCCAGCGTCGACGAGGATGCCATCAAGCTGTACGTGAAGGAGCACCTGGCCCGCTACAAGGTGCCGCGCGAGGTGGTCTTCCTCGACGAGCTGCCGCGTAACCCCACCGGCAAGATTCTCAAGCGCGAACTCCGCGACCTGTAGGGCGCGTTTCTGCCGCGAGCAGACAGAGAATCGCACGCGGGATGCCCCGCAAGTGCGATTCTCTGTCTGCTCAGCGGGTTATCCCCAGCGGTGACTGGCCGCAGACGCGGCACATCCCCAGACTGCGGGCATGCATGTGGATGCCGTGGCCCTACTTCACCAAGCCGGCGGCGTTGCGACAACGCAACAGTTGTTGACGGTGATGACTCGCCAGCAACTCGACGTTCAGGTCAAGCAGGGTGGCCTGGTGCGGGTCTGGTACGGCGTATACGCCGCGGCGGAACCCGACCTGCTGGGGCGGCTGCGCGCACTTGATCTGCTGATGAGGCGGCCTGCGGTCGCGTGTATGGGAACTGCTGCCCGGCTATACGGCTTCGACGTCCAGAACACTACGGCTGTCCACGTTCTCGATCCCGGAGTGCGGATGCGACCGGCGCTGGGCCTCATGGTGCATCAGCGGACCGGAGCCCAATTGCATTCGGTTGCAGGACGTCTCGCCACCTCACCGGCGTGGACCGCGGTCGAGGTCGCGCGCGAACTACCACGCCCCCGCGCGCTCGCAACGCTGGACACAGCGTTGCGTATGGGCTGTTGTACGCCGCGTGAGCTTGAGCAGGCGGTACTTGAACAGCGTGGTCGGCGCGGCATCGTTGCGGTGCGTGACCTGCTGCCGTACGTCGACGGGCGCTCGGGCTCGGCGATGGAAAGCGAAGCGCGGCTGGTGATGATCGATTACGGCGTCCCGACCCCTGAGCTTCAGTACCCGATCTGCGGGCGGGCCGGTGAGCTTTGGTTGGCCGACTTCGCCTGGCCGGAACTGATGGTGGCCGCGGAGTACGAGAGCATTGACTGGCATGCCGGCGGCCCCGCGATGCTGCGTGACCGGATCCGCCTTGGCGGAATACAGGATGCCGGCTGGATATCGATTCCCATTATTGCCGATGACGTCCGGCGTCATCCCGCACTGCTGGCTGCGCGGATCAAGCGGCAGCTGGCCCGGGCCCGGTTGGCGGGCTGACCTCCAGTGCGCCGAGCAGACACAGAATCGCATCCGCAGGCTTGCCTGCGTGCGATTCTGTGTCTCGCGGGAACAGGTGGCCCTTACGGATCCCGGGGGAGGCCCAGCAGACGCTCGGCGATGATGTTGAGCTGGACCTCTGAGGTTCCGCCGTAGATGGTGGTGGCACGGCTCATCAACAGGTACTCGGCCCACTTGCCGGGCAGCTGCTCACGGTCGCCGATCGCCGCGTCACCGCCGAACGTGCCCACCGCGAACTCCGCGTAGCCCTGGCCGGTGCGCATGGACAGCAGCTTGGACACCGCCGCCGCCGGCATCGGGTCAAGCCCCGCCAGGGTCAGCAGGGTCGAGCGCAGGTTGAGCAGCTTGGCGGCGTGGCCCTCGGCGATCAACTGACCGGCCCGGCGCTGTTCGCCGTGATCGAACTGGCCGTCTCGGATGAACTCCACGAAGCCGTCGAGACTGGCCAGGAACGGCATCTCGGAACCGCCGATGGACACCCGCTCTGCTGTGAGCGTGTTGCGACTGACCTCCCAGCCCCGGTTCACCTCGCCGAGCACCAACTCGTCCGGGACGAACACGTCGTCGATGTACACCGTGTTGAACATCGCCCCGCCGGTGAGTTCGCGCAGCGGACTGACCGTCACGCCTTCGCTTTTCATGTCCAACAGGAAGTAGGTGATGCCGTCGTGTTTCGGTGCGGAGCTGTCCGTTCGCGCCAGCAGCGCTCCCCACGAGGAGAACTGCGCGGCTGAGGTCCAGATCTTCTGGCCGCTGATCCGCCAGCCGCCGTCGACCTTGGTGGCCTTAGTGGTCAGGCTGGCCAGGTCCGAACCCGCGCCGGGCTCGGAAAACAGTTGGCACCAGATCAATTCCCCACGGAACGTCGGCGGCAGGAAGCGCTGTTTCTGCTCGTCGGTGCCGAACGCCACGATCGACGGGATGAGCCACGCGGCGATGCCCATCGCCTGGCGCCGCACCCGGCCGGTGGAGAATTCCTGCTCGATGATGATCTGCTCGATCGGCTCGGCGGCCCGCCCCCACGGCTTCGGCAGGTAGGGCAGCACCCAACCGCCCTCGGCGATCGCCACCGTGCGCTCGTCGTGCGGCATGGCCTTGAGCGCGGCCACCTCGGCGCGGATCTCGGCGCGCAGCTTCTCGGTGTCGGGGTCCAGGTCGATGTCGATCTTGCGCATCCCACCGGCGGTGGCGGTGTCGACGACCTGCTGCGGGTACTCGGCGCGGCGGCCGAACGACGCGGCCAGTATCAGCGCCCGCCGGTAGTACACACCCGCGTCGTGCTCCCAGGTGAAGCCGATCCCGCCGTGCACCTGGATGCAGTCCTGGGTGCAGTGCTGCGCGGCACTCGGAGCCAGGGTGGCCGCGACCGCCACCGCGAACTGCACCGTCGAACCCGCAGCGTCCCAGCCGCTTTGGTCGGCCTCGTCGATCGCCCGGGCGGCATCCCACACCGCGGCGGTGGCCCGCTCGGTGTCGGCGATCATCTCCGCGCACTTGTGCTTGATGGCCTGGAACTGTCCGATCGGCCGGCCGAACTGTTCGCGGATCTTGGCGTACTCCGCCGCGGTGTCGGTTGCCCACCGGGCCACCCCGACCGCCTCCGCGGACAGCAGTGTCGAGATCAGCGCGTGCGCCCGGACTCCGCTGAGGTTGCGCAGCACCGCCGCGTCGTCGACCTCGACCCCGTCGGCCCGTACGTGCGCGATCGGGCGCAGGGGGTCCACGCTGGCCACCGGCTCGATCTCGAGCTGGTCGGCGCGCAGCAGCACCCATGCCTCGCCGCCGTCGATCGCCACGGGGGCCACCAGCAACGACGCCTGGGCGGCGGCCGCGACGGCGCGGGCTTCGCCGCGGACCACCAGTCCGGCGCCTCCGGCGGTGGCCGTCAGCCCCGGGTTCAGCGTGTAGCTGGCGATCACCTCGCCGCTGGCCAGGCCGGCCAGCTGGGCCTCGTCCGGATCGTGCGCGGAGATCAGCGCGCTGGCGATCGCGGACGGCACAAACGGGCCGGGCACCGCGCCGTAGCCGAACTCAGCCAGCACCACCGCCAGCTCCAGGATGCCGAAGCCCTGCCCGCCGACCTGCTCGGCCAGGTGCACACCCGCCAGGCCCTGCTCGGCGGCGGCCCGCCAGTACGGCGGCGGGTTCTCGATCGGGGAGTCCATCGCGGCGTGCAGCAGCTCGGACGGCACGGCCCGGGTCACGAAGGACCGCACGGAATCGGCGAGGTCCTGATGCTCAGAAGTGATCGCTATCGGCATTGATACGGCCTTTCGGTGGGTACGTGAAAGTGAATCTAACAACCAGTCGGTTGGTTGACTACGTTGGTCAGGGGCTGCCCGTCGCGCAGCCGACGGCAGTTGTCGACGGCCGCAGCCAGATAGCGCCGCATGGTGTCGGCGGTGTACCAGCTGACATGCGGCGTCAGCACCACGTTCTCCAACCCGATCAGCGGATTGTCCGCGGTGACCGGCTCGACGGCGAACACGTCCAGCCCCGCTCCGGCCAGCCTGCCGCTGCGCAGCGCGTCGGCCAGTGCGGCCTCGTCGACGATGGGTCCGCGCGCGGTGTTGACCAGCACCGCCTCGGGTTTCATGCGCGCCAACGCGGCCCGGTCGATCAGACCCTCGGTGGCGTTGGTGAGGGGCACGTGCAGCGAGACGATGTCGACTGCGGCCAGCAGTTCCGGCAGTGGCCGCCATCCGGGGGTGCCGTCGTCGCGGGTGCTGGTGTGCAGTACCTGCGCACCCATGGCGGCCACGATCCCGGCCACCCGCTGCGCGATGCTGCCGAAACCGACCAGGCCGACTGTGCAGCCGCCGATGTCGCGGCAGTGCTCACCGAGCGTGGGATCGGTCGGCCAACCGCGTACCTCACGGGTCGCGCGATCCAGCGGCAGCAGCCGGCGCAGCACGGCGAGCATCAGCAACACGGTGCCCTCGGCCACCGAGGCGGCATTGGCGCCGGGCATATTGGCGACCGCGATGCCGCGCTGGGTCGCGACGTCGACGTCGATGGTGTTGATGCCGACGCCGAGCTTGTGCACCAGCCGCAGCCGCGGGCCGCTGCGCAGATCGTCGCCCGAGAGCGGTCGCAGCACGTGCCAGATCACCTCGGCCTCGGCGAGCTGGCGGCGGAAGGTGGCGTCATCGTCGGCGGCGCACCATCGGATGTCCAGCCAATCGGACTCGGGCGCAACGAATTCCTCGACCTTGGGGCCGGGAACGAAGTGCGCCAGGACCCGCACGGTCACCGCTCCTCGGTGTAGATGGCCCGATAGAACACGTTGGCCAGCGTGCGGATACAGGCCTCGTCATCCGGGCCGGCGCCGTCGCGGGGCGTGGCGAGCTGGACGTAGCAGAACTGGTTGAGCATCGACACGATCGCCACCGCGAGCAGCTCCGGGTCATCGTCGGCGCAGTAGCCCTCGGCCTGGGCGCGCTTCACCGTCTCGGTGATGTGCCCGACCGGGACCGCGCAGATGTCCGCCCAATACCGGGCGAAGTCCTCGTTGACCATCGCCAGCTGCGAGACGCCGACCATCTCGGCCAGCCGATTGCGATAGGTGTGCCAGTGCGCGGCGGTGGCCTGCTCGATTCGCTCCCGGTTGGACAGGCCGTGCCGCACCACACTGGATGCCCGCTGCCCGGCCTCGTCGCGGAAGCGCAGCGCCCACTGTCGGACCATCGCTTCCTTGGAGTCGTAATAGTTGTAGAACGACGCCGCCGATCGGCCGGCCTCGGCCGTGATGTCGGCGATGGTGGTGGCCAGGACACCCTTGCGGGCTATCACCGCGCGCGCGGCCGCGTCGATCGCCGCCTGGGTGCGCCGGCCCCGGTGCGTGGGCAACGGGTCGCGGTGACCGGGTTGCTCGGGGGCAGTCGACAACGAATCTGACTTCCTGTCGCGGTGGTCTGGATCAAAGCTGAATCTGATGTTAGATTCAGTTTCGGATCTTGACCAGAGGAGCCGCCGAAATGATCAAGCCGCACGGTGTCAACACCGAATTCGAGATCAGCGGGATCAACCACGTGGCGATGGTGTGCTCGGACATGGAACGCACCGTCGACTTCTACAGCAACATCCTGGGCATGCCCCTGATCAAGTCGCTCGACCTGCCCGCGGGTATCGGTCAGCACTTCTTCTTCGATGCCGGCAACGGCGACTGCGTGGCCTTCTTCTGGTTCCGCGACGCTCCGGACGGCGTGCCCGGTATCTCCGCGCCGGCCGCCATACCCGGCATCGGTGAGATCACCAGCGCGGTGAGCACGCTCAACCACCTGGCCTTCCATGTGCCGGCCGACAAGTTCGACGCCTACCGGAAGCGGCTGAAGGAGAAGGGTGTCCGGGTCGGCCCGGTCCTCAACCACGACGAGTCCGAGTGGCAGGCGAGTCCGACGTTGCATCCGGGTGTATATGTTCGCTCGTTCTACTTCCAGGACCCAGACGGAATCACGCTGGAATTCGCCTGCTGGACCAAGGAATTCACCGGCGACGAAAAGCACGTCACGCCGAAGACCGCAGCCGACAGGCGAGTCCCGGCCAGTACTTAGTCCCGGTACAGTGCGGGGTCGGTGAGCCTGTCCAGCAGCGCGGTCAGGTGCTCGACCAATCGTTCCGGTTTGAACCGCACTTCGCCGGCCAGCCAGGCGCTGATCGTCTGGGCGACCCCGCCGACGACAAAGTGTCCGGCGGCCCTGATCCGGTCGTTCTCCGGCAGGCGCAACGCGGCGCCGGCGTGCTGACCGGACAGCATCGCCAGCAGGGCGCTGGATTCCACCCGCTTGCGCACCACGACCGCGTTGCTCAGATGTACACCGAACAGCAGACGTCCGATCCGGGCGTCACCGGCGATGGTCCGCACGATGTTGGCGATACCGGCCCGGGTCTGCTGATCGGACGGCGCCGACCTCACGATCGACTGGGTCTTGGCTGCCAGGTCACCGATCACCGAGTCGAACACCGCGCTGACGAACTCGTCCTTGTCGGCGAAGCTCTCGTAGAAGTAGCGAGCGGTCAGCCCGGCCTGCCGGCAGACGCTGCGGATGGTCAACTCGGCGAACTGCGGCACGTCGGCCCCGAGCAGGTCGAGCCCCGCTTCCAGTAACCGGGCCCGCCGGGAGGCCTGGCGGTCGACGGCGTCCACCCCGCCGTAGGAGCGCGTGCCCGATTCGTTGGCGGAAGCCATGGCCACCATCTTGGCACCGCGACAGAAGCCGGGCTAGGAGGCGTGACTGTCGAACCAGTCGAGGGCCACCTCGGGATGCTCGCCGAAGTAGTTGTAGCCGTCGAAGCGCCGGGTGGTGCCCTCGATCCAGTGCAGCTTCTTCTCGGTCGCGGGGATGGCGTCGTAGATCGCCTGCACGTCTTCCGGGCGGGTCATGGTGTCGTGGTGCACCTGGGCGACCAGGGTCGGAATCCGAATCGACTTGGCGTACTCGATCGGTGACTGCTCCGCGAGGTGGAAGCCGGTACGGGCGAACACCTCTTGGTCGAAGCGCGCGTAGCCGTCGGGAATGTCGTTGTCCCGCACGAAATTCTCGATGATCGGGTCCGCCGACACCGGCTGCAGCAGGATCAGCGATTTGATGTGCTCGAACTCCTCGGGGTGCTTGGCCATGGCGACGCAGGTCGAGTCGCCACCCAGGCAGACGCTGAGCAGGAACGTCTCCATGGCCGCGGTGTCCGGCCGTGATCTGGCGTAGCGCACCGAGCCGATGACGTCCTGGTACTCCACCAGGCCGATCCCGGTGCTGGCTCGGGATCCGCTTTCGCCGTGATTGCTCAGGTCGTAGCACAGGATGTTGTAGCCGGCGTCGTGCAGCGCCTTGTATTCGGGGAGGAAGTTCACCTCGAAGCCGCCCAGCCCGCCGAATTCCGGCAGGTGGCCGGGGTAGCCGTACCGGTTCCCGGGCAGGAAGTGATTGTGGATGATCAGCTTCTGCGAGTCGGCCGGAATGAACCAGCCGCGCAGTTCGACCCCGTCCGTGGAGGGAAACGAAACCTCCTCGAACGCCAGCCCCACCTCGCCGGGGTCGCGCAGTAGCGGGGCGCGCCGGCCCGCTGTCGTGCCGGTCACCCACATGTCCACAAAGCCGTCGAATGCCTGCTGTTGTTCGTTGCTTGTCATGCCGCCAACGTTAGGCAGGTTCATTCGGGGTAGGGAGTTGGCGCCTATAGGGGGTACTGGCAGTTCCTGTCTGGACCGCACGGCGTTTCTCTACTGTGAGACACATGGACATCGGCCAGGACATCAAGGGCTTCCTGATGACCCGGCGCGCACGGATAACGCCCGAGCAGGTGGGGTTGCCACCCGGGCGACGACGTCGGGTCCCCGGGCTGCGGCGCGAGGAGGTGGCCCAGCTGGCCGGAGTCAGCATCGAGTACTACACGCAGATCGAACGCGGCAACGTCGCGGGCGTCTCCGAAGAGGTCCTCGACGCGATCGCCCGGGCATTGCGGCTCACCGACGCCGAGGTCTCCCACCTGTTCGATCTGGCCCGGGCCGCCGCCCCCAGAGCCGGCCGGACCCGCCCGGCCCGCCGCGGGGGAGCAACCGTCGCCGACGGGGTGCAGGCGTTGCTCGACGCGATGGTCGGCGCTCCCGCCGTGGTCCTCAACGGTCACCTCGATGTCGTCGCCGCCAACGCGCTGGGCCGCGCGCTGTACGCGCCGGTATTCGAGCGGGGCACGGCCACGCCCAACCTGGCTAGATTCATCTTCTTCGATTCGTCGGCCGGATATGTCTTTCCCGACTGGGATTCCGCGGCCGACGACGCGGTTGCGCTGTTGCGGGCCGAAGGCGCCCGCTCGCCGCACTCGCCGGCCGTCACCGGACTCGTCGGGGAGCTTGCCACCCGTAGCGAACCGTTCCGTACCCGGTGGGCCGCCCACAATGTCAAGGCGCACTATCACGGAGTCAAGCGATTTCAGCATCCCACCGTGGGAGAACTCTCCTTGACCTACAACGCTTTTGACGTCAGCGGAACCGACGGGTTGTCGTTGATCGGCTATACCGCCGAACCGCATTCACGCTCCGCCGAAGCGCTGCAGCTGCTCGCCAGCTGGGTCGCGACCACCGAGTCGCACGGCGTCTGACTGAAAATCGTGACCTTCAGACAGTGCGGCCGCGGCGCGTGGTCCGGGCGATATCGACCGTCGAGTCGATCGCACTGGAGACCACCACCGGGATGCTGGTCAGCAATCTTCGGCGGCGCCGAATTACCGCCCAGCGGTGCGACTTTCAGCATGCGATATCGGCCGCGGAGGCGGTGAGCGCTTTCGTCGCCTGCACTGCTTCTTCCAAGCTCCAGCCGCCGCCGGGCCGGTGGTGAGGTGCGCCAGGAGGGCGTTGGGAATTAGGGTTCGGTCATGGTGTCGCCGCAGAACGCCGAGACGCTCCGAGTCACCGCTGCGGCGTTGCAGACTGAGGCCGGCTGGTGTGAGTCGTTGGCCGCCACGCTGGCCTCCAAAGTGTCAACGACCAGTATGGCGTCCTCGCCGCTGTCCAGCGCAGCAGCAGTTGCCGCGGTCAACACTCAAGTAGCGGCAGCGAACGCCAACTGCACGGCGCGAATGGAGGCCACCGCGGCCAAACTTGCCAACGCAGCGAGCACATATGCCGCGCACGAAACCGAAGCTGCAGCTCGCATGCAAGCTATTGCCCGGCCCACGGTGTGTTAAATGCCTGCCGCAGCGCCGATATTGACGTTGTCGCAGGTGACAACTCTGGACACCGCGTACCTCCGCGACGCGGCCGATTATTGGGAACGCACCGCAAACCTATGGGACGAGACGTTCACCGATGTGCACCGGCGCGTCTCCAACCCTGCCGGGACACCGTGGCAGGGTCCGGGCCAAGAGGGCGCCCAGCAACGCGCCTACGACGACATGGTGAAGGTGCGTACCCCGGCTGATCAATTGCACCAGGCCAGCGGAATCGCCCGCCGCGGCGACCAGGCATTGCAGTTCTGTAAGCGCGCGGTGCTCAGCGCAGTGCGCGAAGCCGAGGACGACGGTTTTGACGTCGGTGAGGACTATTCGGTCACCGACCGCTCCCAGGGCGGCTCTCCTGCGTACCGCGCCGCCCGCCAGACCGCCGCACAGCAGCACGCTTCGTTCATTCGACACAAGGTGGCGGCGCTGGCCGCCAAAGACCACGAAATCGCGACCCAGGTCGCCGCCACCGAAGGCCTCGACAAGGTGGTGTTCGACGAACCGGACCACACCGTCCGCCTTGCCGGCTGGGATCGGCCGTTGAGTCCGTGGCCACCCGGGCCTCCCCGGGACGATGTGATCGCAGAGGCAACCGACCTGGCAGGCAACCACGTCATCCTCCGGCGCGGCTACTGGAATTCAGATCAGCCGAACGGAGGCTGGGGATGGGACAAGGTTTCAGGAAAGCACGGCATAACCAACCCGAACGTGCTCACAGATCTGATCTCGCACAGCGTCCCGAAGATCAAGGAGGGCAATACCCTCGTATACGAGGTCCCGATCGAGCGCACCGAAGCGCGAGTGCGTCGTCTCGGCCCAATTCGATGGACGGAATTCCACAGGACAGGTGAAATTCTGACTATCAGGATTGTCGCTGACATCGGCGAACCACGTCCGGACGTGTATGGCGGAGGACAGAAGGGAGTCATTACGATGTACCCGCTCAAAGGAGGCAGCGGGGTGATTGACATGGCGCCCGGTTGGACCAAAGTTCCAGAGTGGGTGAACACCCACTTCCCCGTTCCCGATGGCGCTTGACGTGTCGACCTCGGAAGTCAGCGAATCACAGCGCAGGTTCGCAACGGAAGTGCTGCAGGGTCTCTTGCAGTACATCCTTGCCGGGAAGCTGCGAGGACCTGACCCCTACGTCGTCTCTCACGCTTGGACCGAGGGGGCATGGATCTTCCTCGTATACAAAGCCCCGCCATCAGATATCACCTGGGGTCTGGTCAGCGATACTCGGCAGTCGCTCATCGACCCTGGGCCATGGCTGTCGCTGGACGAGGCGGTGCGTTACTACTACCTTCTCGCTCTGGAAGAAAATCGACTGTCGGCATCGTTCCGGCACCCAGGTGATCCAACGACGATCTTGTGGAGCGGAAATCCGGACGACGTGGAACTCCCGATGCACGTCTCGGATATCCCCGACGAGTACCGCTACACGCCACAAGCAGTGGAAACACCACCGGCCTCCAACAGCCCCACGCCGCCGGAGGGCCGGCCCGAGCCGCGCCGTTACTACGATCCCCGTCGGGTACCGGACCAACCCGAGAGTTGAACCGGATACCGCAGCGGCCGCGGCCAGGCGCTCAGCCTGAAGACCCGTTTCGCATTCCGGTGCAGGTAATCCGCCCGCCTGATCATCAAGGTCGACGTCATCCGGTCGGTGTAGCGGCACGTGAAAATCGTGACCTGCCAATGCCGAGTCGGCACGGAACTTTCTGATAACTTCCTCGATCACCATGATCTTCTTTGCGAACCGTTTTCGGCGCTCGGCCCGCAACCTGGCCCGCGCGGTGGCCGTGTGCACTGCCGCGGTCATCGCCGCCGGACCGGCATACGCTGACCCGCCGCTGCTCAACGGCGTCTACCAGGGCGCAGACCAGGAGTTCGCCTGGACGATCGCCACCAGCTGTGGCCCGGCCGAGTGCCACGGGAGCGTGACCAGCAATCAGGGCTGGACCAGTCCCATGAGCCTGATCGATGGGCACTGGCACTTCAGCGTCACCAAACCGGACGGGGCGATCTGCGCGGACGGCAGCTACGCGCCGACGATCATCCGGGTATCGATCGACCCGGTGTCGCTCGGCGGTGTGGTCACGAACAGTTCCAACGGCGAATGCCCGGGAAGTACCTTGGCCTCCAGGCCGTTCCAGCTGCACCAGCTCGGCTGAGGCAGAGGCCCCGCGACGCTCAGCTGAGCACCGCCGCGCCCAGCCATTCGCACAGCAGCAACGCGACTTCCACTTCCAGCCGGTCGCCGGCGATGGGCCGGCCCCGGCGTTCGACCGCACGCTGGACGCGGTACTTCACCGAGTTGTGGTGCAGGTGAAGTTCCTCGGCGGCGGCCGTGTAGCTGGAGCCGGCGCCCAGGAAGATCCGCAGCGTTTCTCGCAGCCGTTCATCACCGTCGGTGGCGGAGGCCAACGGGCCGAGAACCTCACCGACGTAGGCGATCACGGCGTCGACATCGCGACCTGCCAGTGCTGCCACCGCGAGCCCGGCATCGTCGGCAATGGTGACGCGGCGGTCGACGGTACCGGCGGCGCTCACCACCGTCCATGCGTCCCGTGCCTGCCGATGCGAACGGCGAAAGCCTTCGATATCCGGCAGCGGATTGCCCGCGGTGACGCAGGGGCAGCCGGTGGCGTTCTCGACGAATGCGCGAAGCCGTGCCGGCGCAGTGGGCGCGGACTTCGCCGGCAGCGGAATCCAGCCCCAACCGGTCACTCGATCGACCGGAACGAACAGCGAATTGTTGCGCGCATCAACCGATTCCCCGAGCTTCTGCACGAACCGCTCCATGGACAGCGGGTCGGCGCGTTCGAAGGACTCCGGATACCAGACGACGACCGCCAGATGGTGGCGCCGCAATGGATAGCGCAGCGCGGTCGTCACGGCGTCCACGTCGACGTCGCCCCCGGTGAGCAGCTCACGAACCTGCAGTACGCGCAGGTTGTTTCGATTGGCCACCCAACGGTCACGCTCGTCCTGATAGCTGGCGACCACCTGCTGTGAGATCTGGTCGATGTATTCGAACGACACGTCTTCCATCAGGTCGTAGACGGCCAGGCTCAGTTCCGGATCCCGATTCGCGGCGCGGATCTCGTTGATCACCATTCGCAGCGTCGCCCGGTGCCCCAGCCGGTAGGCCCGTGTCAGAGCATTCACCGACACGTCGCGCTGCGCCAGGCGCCGGGCATACTCCAGCGCCGGGGTCGGCGGCTCCAGGTTCCGGACCGGGATGCCATGACGAATCGAGGAGAAGAACGATTCGACACTGGTGGCGGCGGTGTCTCGCAGCAGCTGCAGCAACTGTGCGTCGCCGCCCAGTTCGGACATCTCGGTGACCACCAGTTGTTGGATGTCGCGGGTGATGTCGTCGAGCCTGTCGTAGAGCCGGCCCACGATCGTCGCTGCAGCATCGGCAACGGCGGCGCGGTCACGGGCGCTGTCCCCCATGACCCGACGGTAGTTGCTACCCGCCGTTTCGTCGCAGCGATTCGTGGTTTCTCGGCGCCCGTGCGCGCATCCCGAACCTTGTCCCCCGAAGACGACGATCCGCTCAAAGTTTCGTCGTCTGAGGACGTCGCCGCGTCGAGTCGGGCTGCGTAGTTTCCGTAGCGAACGGGGCCGATACGTGCCGATCGTGACTACCCGACTACCCGACTACCGGCGCTACGGCGCATGCCGGCGTCAAATGAGGAGGAGCCCCATGGCTGAGCAGTTCGACTACGACGTCTTGGTGATCGGGTCCGGATTCGGCGGCAGCGTGACGGCATTACGGCTCACCGAGAAGGGATACCGGGTCGGTGTGCTGGAGGCGGGGCGTCGCTTCACCGACGAGCAGTTCGCGAAAACCAGTTGGGATCTGCGCAGATTCGTGTGGGCACCGAAACTGGGCTGCTTCGGTATCCAGCGAATCCACCTGCTACGGGACTGTGTGATCCTGGCCGTCGCCGGGGTCGGCGGCGGGTCGCTGAACTACGCGAACACCCTGTACAAGCCGCCCGCCCCGTTCTTCAACGACCCCCAGTGGAAGCACATCACCGACTGGGAAGACGAGCTGACGCCCTACTACGAGCAGGGACAGCGCATGCTCGGCGTGGTTCGCAACCCGCACATGACCCCGGCCGATGAGATCGTCAAAGCGGTTGCCGAGGACATGGGTGTCGGTGACACCTTCATCCAGACACCGGTCGGTGTGTTCTTCGGGGAGCCCGGCAAAACCGTCGCCGACCCGTTCTTCGGGGGCGCCGGGCCCGAACGCACCGGCTGCGTGGAATGCGGAGAATGCATGGTGGGCTGCCGCTACGGCGCCAAGAACACGCTGGTGAAAAATTATCTCGGACTTGCCGAACGGGCCGGTGCCACAGTGCATCCCCTGACCACCGTCACGTCGCTACGGCAGGCGCCGGACGGCGGGTGGCACGTGGAGACGGTGCAGAGCGGGGCGATACTGCGAAAGCACCGCCGAACCTACACCGCGCAGTACGTGGTGATGGCCGCCGGCACGTGGGGCACCCAGAATCTGCTGCACAAGATGAAGGACACCGGAACTCTGCCCGGCTTGTCCGACCGGCTCGGCGTGCTCACCCGCACCAACTCGGAGTCCATCCTGGGCGCCATGAAGTACAAGGTGGACCCCGGTCTGGACCTCACCAGGGGGGTGGCCATCACCTCCTCGTTCCATCCTTCGGGTGACACCCACGTCGAACCGGTGCGCTACGGCAAGGGCTCCAACGCGATGGGCCTGCTGCAAACCCTGATGACCGACGGCGGCGGCCGCTGGCCACGCTGGTTGAAGTTCCTCGGTGTGGCAGCCAGGAATCCGGTCGCGCTGCTGCGCGTGATGACGGTGCGGAATTGGAGTGAGCGCACGGTCATCGCACTGGTGATGCAGCATCTGGACAACTCGATCACCACCTTCACCAAGGGCGGACTGCGCGGCCGGCACCTGTCGAGCCGACAGGGGCACGGCCAGCCGAATCCGACGTGGATCCCGGAGGGCAACGAGGCCACCCGCAGGATCGCGGAGAAGATCAGCGGAGTGACCGCGGGAACGTGGGGAGAGCTGTTCAACATTCCACTCACCGCGCATTTCCTCGGGGGCTGCGCCATCGGCGCGGATCCCGACCACGGCGTGATCGACCCCTATCACCGCGTGTACGGCTATCCGACCCTCAGCGTCGTGGACGGCTCGGCGGTCTCGGCGAATCTGGGGGTGAACCCCTCGTTGACGATCACCGCCCAGGCCGAGCGTGCCGCCGCGATGTGGCCGAACAAGGGGCAAGCCGACCAGCGGCCCGAGCAGGGCAGCGGCTACCGCCGCATCCAGCCGGTCACCCCGGACCACCCGGTGGTGCCGGTGGGCGCACCGGCAGCACTGCGGCTCCCGGTGGTCCGGCGCGGGGTCGCCGGATGACCGTGCACTCCAAGAGTTTTCGCCCTATCATCGTCGGATCCCAGCGCGGGCGGCCGAAGATGCGAGCAGACCGGGCAAGATGGAGCAATGAGTCGGATAACGCAACGTCGGCCGGTCAGTCACCTCGCCGCCGGGGATGCGACGCAGCGGCCCGAGACACTGGCGGTGGAGGAGCCGCTGGAAATCCGGCTGGGCGGTGTGCCACTCACCGTCACGATGCGCACACCCGGATCGGATATCGAGCTGGCGCAGGGCTTTCTGCTCACCGAGGGGATCATCGGCGGGCGTGACGACGTGGTGGCCGCGCGATACTGCGGCAGCCCGGACTCCGCCAACACCTACAACGTGCTGGATGTGACGCTGGCGCCGGACGTTCCGCCGCCGGCGGTGGACATCACCCGCAACTTCTACGCCACCTCGTCCTGCGGAATCTGCGGCAAGGCCTCGCTGGAGGCGGTGCGGCTGGCCAGCCGGCACCGCCCGGGCGACGACCCGGTCCGGGTTCCCGCGGCGGCGGTGACGGCGATGCCGGATCAGCTGCGTGCCGCGCAGGACGTCTTCGCCAGCACCGGCGGTCTGCACGCCGCGGCGCTGTTCGACTTCTCCGGCGGCGGCACGATGCAGGTGGTTCGCGAGGACATCGGCCGGCACAACGCCGTCGACAAGGTGATCGGCTGGGCGCTGGAACGCAACCGGATACCGCTGGCCGGGACGGTGCTGCTGGTCAGCGGGCGGGCTTCCTTCGAGCTGACCCAGAAGGCGGTGATGGCCGGCATTCCCATCCTGGCCGCGCTGTCGGCACCGTCGTCGCTGGCCGTCGACCTGGCCGTGGACTGCGGACTGACGCTGGTGGCTTTTCTCCGGGGCGACTCGATGAACGTCTACAGCCGGGCCGACCGGATCACCGGCTGATCCGCAGTTCAGTTTCTCGGAGCGCAATAGCGCCATAACCCGCCTGCATATCCCGCAATCGCGGGCAATAGTGGCCGATCTCTCTTGCTTTTCCGGATTCAGGGATTAGTGTGACGAGACTGAGTAAACCCTGGTCGGAAACCCGAGGAGGTGCCCGATGGCCACTCACCGTCAGGATCGGCGTCGCATGCTCAACAGCCGCCTGATCAGCGTCGGCAGCACCGCCGGAGCGTTTCTGGTCGCCGGACTGGCGCCGCTGGCCGCCGCCCCGGCCGCGCACGCGGATCTGTGGGACCTCTTCGTCGACCCGGTGGTCGATGTTTTCGACGGCGGCCAGGCCGCCGACCCACTCGGCGACGCCGGAGCCCTCGGCGATCTGTCAGTCGGCCTGGGCAGCGCGGAGGCAGGACCGCTGGACTTCGGGCAGGCGATCAACGATGCGCTGCAGGAGTGGCTCGCCAGCGCTTCCGGCATGCAGATGGCGGAGATGATCAACGCGCCCTTCGTCTACCTGTTCGGGCGTGAGCTGATCGGCAACGGCCTCGACTACTTCACCGAGGCGAACACCTCCCTGCTGGGTAGTTCCGGCACGTTCGGTGACCTCGGGGACGGTGGCTTCCTGTTCGGCAACGGCGGTGCCGGAGCCGCGGGCGAGATCGGCGTGAACGGTGGTGCCGGCTGGGCGGGCGGCTCGGCCGGCCTGTTCGGCAACGGCGGCGACGGCGGTGCCGGTGCTGCTGGCGCGGCCGGTGGCGCCGGCGGCGACGGCGGCAGCCTGTTCGGCAACGGTGGCAACGGGGGCGCCGGCGGAGCCTCCGACGGGACGGTGGCCGGTGGTGACGGAGGCGCCGGCGGCAATGCCGGCATGTGGTACGGCAACGGCGGAAACGGGGGCGACGGCGGCGCCGGTCTGATCGGCACCCAAGGAGTGGCC
Source organism: Mycolicibacter longobardus (assembly GCF_002102265.1). Classification (GTDB taxonomy): domain Bacteria; phylum Actinomycetota; class Actinomycetes; order Mycobacteriales; family Mycobacteriaceae; genus Mycobacterium; species Mycobacterium longobardum. Next base: position 60,318 of record NZ_LQPG01000004.1, read on the forward strand.
GGCGGGGCGGGCAGCGCCGCGGGCAACGGCGGCAACGGCGGCAACGGCGCATCCCTGGGGGCCGGTAACGGCGGCAACGGCGGAGCCGGCGGCAAGGGCGGCGACGGGGCACCGGTGAACGGCAGCGGCGGCGGCGGTGGCGGCGGTGGCGGTGGTGGAGGCACCCCCACCAATACCCCGGGCGGCAACGGTGGACGCGGTGGTGCCGGCGGCAGTGCCGCGCTGCTGTCCGGCAATGGCGGCAACGGTGGTGACGGCGGCAATGGCGGCTTCGCCGGGATCCGAGGCCCCGACAGCCCCGGCGGTCAGGGCGGTGCCGGCGGCCAAGGCGGCGCCGGCAGCATCAACGGAAACAACGGCGCGACCGGCACCACCGGCAACACCCCCGGCAGCCAGGGCGGTGGTGGCGGCGGAGGCGGGTGCGGTGGCGGACCCGGCGTTGGCGGACCCGGCGGCCCCGGCAGTGGAACCGGCGGCGGCAACTGCGGTTAACGCCGGTCAGCTCCGACTGCTCGGGTGAGTTCTTCGTCGGCGTCAGGCTGCGGGTTTCCGATCGTCGTCGGGGTCGGTTTTGTTGGCGGGCGGGGTTTTTCGGGTGTGGTAGTCGATGACGGCTTCGATGAAGTGGAAGGGGTTGGTTCGGGGTTGGCCGTGGTCGAGTTGGCATC
>NZ_LQPG01000005.1 GCF_002102265.1 Mycolicibacter longobardus
GCAGCCAACGCCTGATCCGACTCCCGACGCCGCAAACTCGCACACGCCAAATGAATCGTCACCAACGACGACGAACAGGCGGTGTCGAGCATGACGGCGGGGCCGTGGACACCCAAGAAATACGACAGTCGACCGGCGGCGAAGTTCGGTGCGTTGCCGAACGCGAGGTAGGGGTCGGCCTCACGCGGGCCGAGCCGTTCGGCCGCAGCCAGGGTGTAGTCGTTGGTGGTGAGGCCGACGAAGACGCCGGTCTGGGTGCCCCGGATCGCATCCTTGGTGATCCCGGCATGCTCCAACGCCTCCCAGGCCACCTCCATCAACAACCGCTGCTGAGGATCCATCGCATCAGCCTCACGCGGAGAAATCCCAAAAAACTCCGCATCAAACTCCGCAGGCTGCCACGACGACAAAAACCCACCCTCACGAGAACAAATCGTCCCCGGCACCGAATGATCCGACGAGAAAAACGCATCCGCATCCCAACGATCCGCCGGAACCCGAACAATCCCCGAACCCTCATCACACAACAACCGCCAAAAAGCAGCCGGCCCATCCACCCCACCAGGCAGACGACAACCCAAACCCACCACCGCGATCGGCTCGGTATCCCCGGCCTCAGCCACCGCCAACCGCGCCGTCAAATCATCAATCTTGCGCAGCGCCTCAGCAACAATCGCGCGACGATCCGACCCCCCGGCCGACCCAGCCCCCCCGGCCGGCGAAGCACCCATCTCGCTCAACTCAACCTCTCCGAGAGCTGCGCGAGCAGCTCGTCATCACTCATGTCGTCATAGGCGTCGGCGCTGTCCTGCTCCGCGGTCTCCACCAGCTCGGGCAGGATCGAGGCCAGATACCCGGTCAGTGCGTCGATGGTCGGGTAGTCGAATACGACTGCGGCTGGCAGGGTTTCACCGAGACTGTCGGAGAGTGCACGCTGCAAGGTGACGCTCATCAGCGAATCCATGCCGGATTGGAAGAATCCGGCGGTCGGGTCCAGCGCATGGCGCGAGGCCAGCCCCATGGCGGCGACCACCTGCGTGGTGACGTGTTCGCGGAGCAGCTCGAAGCGCTGTTCCGGCTCGGCTTCGGCCAGGGTGCGACGGAACTCGGTGGCGACCGGGGCAGACCCGTCGGCCGGTTCGGCGACGATCAGCAGGTCGTCGACGATGCGCAGCGACGCCCGGGTGCGGTAGGCGGCGGCCAGCCGCGGCCAGTCCGCGGCGACCACGGTGTGCCGTACGGCGTTGTGCGCGCCGATCACCAGTGGCAGCGCTCCGATCGCGACGTCGTCGGCCATGGGCTCCAGACCGGACTCCACGGTCACCTGACGTTCGACGTCGGATTGGGTGTCGGTCAACGACTTCCACAGCCCCCAGTTGATCGCGGTGGCCGGCAGACCGGCTGCTCGGCGGGCATAGGCGAAGGTGTCCAGGAACGTCGTGGTCGCCGTGTAGTGCGCCAGCCAGCGCGATCCGGTGATTCCGGAGATCGACGAGAACAGCACGAAGTGGCGCACCGGGTGGCGCAGTGACAGCTTGTGCAACACCGCGACCACGTCCAGCTTGGGCCGGAACATGGCGGTGACGTCGTCGTCGGTCATGTCGCGCAGGGTTACCGGGCCCCCGGCGAAGGCGGCCACGTGGATGCCGGCCAGCGACGGCAGGTCGGCACCGAACCGGTCGAACAGCGCGCTCATCGCGGCCTCGTCGGCGGCGTCGGCGGCCACGGTCACCAGCGTGGTGCCCATCGGCGACAACTCGGCCGTCAACTCGTCGAGGCGCGAGCCCGGGCGCCGGGACACCGCGACAATGGTCCTGGCTCCGCTCGCCGCCAACTGCCGGACCAGTTGCGGACCGATGTTTCCGGTGGCACCGATCACCAGATGGCAACTGTCGGCGTCGAATTCGACGGCCGCGGAGCCGGTGGGTCGGTCGCCCAGCAGACGTGGGACGCGGCGGACACCGGCCCGATAGACGACCTGGTCCTCAGTATCGGCGGCGCCGGCCTCTGCGAGCAGGTAGCCGGCGACCAGCGCCGCGGGAACCGACTCGTCGACGTCGACGACCCTGCCCCAGATCTCCGGGTGCTCCAGGGCCAGGCTTCGGCCCAGCCCCCACAGCACGGCATGCGCGGGGTTGGCCCGGTCCCCGTCACCGACCGGTTGGGCGTTGCGCGTCAGCAGGAACAGCTTCGACGACCCCGGGTGGTCCAGCATTGCCGCGGCCAATCTCCGCGCCGCGTTGAAGGCCTCGTAGGCCGGTGTGGCGGTGAGGTCGGTCGCGTCCGTCGGCGGCGTGTACAGGACGTGGGTGGCACTCGCCAGCACCGCCGCCAGTGCCGTCCGGTCGGCGTCGGCGGCCAACGCCGATGCATCCAACGTCGTCACGGCGCTGCCCAGCTGCGCGCCCAACTCGGCGCCCAGGTCCTTGTCACCGATCACCAGCCAGGACTGCTCGGTGGCGCTCTCGCCGGCCGCTGCCTCGGCAGCCGGCCAGGTCAGCTCGCACCACCAGTCGGCGGGTACCGGGCCGGCGCGGCCGGCGGCCCGTTGCGCTCCGGTGCCGGCCGGCGCCGCGGCGCGCCGGACGGCCGCGGTGTCGATCCAGTAGCTGCTGTGCTGCCACGGCGTGGCCGGCAGCACCGGGTGCGGTTCGGGCGGATGCGGGGTCTGCGGCGGCTGAGTGGTGTGGGTGCGGTTGAGGTTGGTGTGGAAGCTGACCGCGTCATCACCGTTGCGCGCCAGGGTTCCGACACTGTGGTGGTGGCCGCCGAGCGCCTCACACGTGTCGGCGATCGCGTGGGTAAGGATCGGGTGGGCACTGACCTCGACGAACGTGGTGTGCTCACCGCCCGCGGCGGCGACGGCCTGGGTGAGCAGCGCAGGCTGCCGAACGTTGTTCACCCAGTAGTCGGCGTCCAGCAGCGGCATCCCACCGGCCGGCATCGCGGTCTCGGTCACCGTCGAGAAGAACGGGATGGTGGCGACCTCGGGGGTCACGTCGGCCAGCGCCTCCCGCAGCTCGGGCAGGATCGGGTCCATCAGCGCGGTGTGCGAGGCCACTTCCATGTTGACCCGCCGGGCGAACTTGTTCTGGGCGCTGACCGCGGCGATGACCGCATCGACCGGCGCCACCGGGCCGGCCACGACGGTCTGCTTCGGCGAGAGGTAGCCCGCGACACTGACATCCGGGTAGTCGGCCAGTAATGCCTCCGCAGCTTCGCTGTCCAGGTTCAGCAGCGCCACCGCGCCCTGTCCGGCCTGTCGCGACATCAGTTTCGAGCGGGCCGCGATCACCCGGAATCCGTCGGCCGTGCTCAGCGCTCCGGCCACGACCGCCGCGGTGACCTCCCCCATGGAATGACCGATGACGGCGTCGGGGTGCACCCCGTAGGAGCGCCACAGCTCGGTCAAGGCCAGCTGAAGCCCCATCAGGACGGGTTGGACCTGCGCGTCGCCGCTGATCGCCTCTCCGCCGGAGATCACCTGCCACAGCGAGAATCCGACGTGTTCGACGAACACCGGTTCCAGCACGGCCAGCGCCCGGGCGAACGCCGGCTCGTCGGTGAGCAGTTGCCGTCCCATACCGGCCCAGTGCGAGCCCTGACCGGAGTACACGAAGACTGTGCCGGGTCCGCACGGACCGTCGTGCGGACCGACAACCCCATAACCCGGGCCGTCCGCGGAGGTACCGGCCGCCAGTGCCTGCAGGCCGCGCACCGCGTCGGCCCGGTCCCGCGCGCAGACGGTGCCGAACTGGGCCTGGTGCGCGCGGTGGTGGTTGAGGGTGTGTGCGACGTCGGCCAATGCCACGCCGGCACCGTCGCCGTCCAGCCAGCCGGCCAGGTCGCGGGCGGTCGCGGCGATACGTTCCGGCGTCCGGCCGGAGACCACCACGGTGGTTACCGCCGGATCCGCTTCGCGTGCGGCGACTTTGGCGGGAGGCGCCTGCTCGATCACCACATGCGCGTTGGTGCCGCCGAAGCCGAACGATGAGATCCCGGCCCGCCGCGGGTGATCTGTGGACGGCCAGTCCTGTTGCTCGGCAACAACCTTCAGACGCATCTGGTCGAAGGTGATGTGCGGGTTCGGGTTGTTGAAGTGCAGGTTCTTCGGAATCTTCCCGCGTTGCACGGCCAGCACCGATTTGATGAAGCCGACCATGCCCGCGGCGGCCTCGAGGTGGCCGAGGTTCGACTTGGCCGCGCCGAGCAGCAGCGGCGCCTCCGGGGAACGCCCCCGGCCCAGCACCGTGCCCAGTGCCCTGGCCTCGATCGGGTCGCCGAGCAGGGTTCCGGTTCCGTGGGTTTCGACGTAGTCGACTTCCTGGGGTGCGATTCCGGCGTCGGCGTAGGCCGAGCGCAACACCGCCATCTGGGCGGCCGGGTTGGGCGCCAACAGACCGTTGGAGTGGCCGTCTTGGTTGATCGCCGAACCGCGGACCACCGCCAGCACCCGATCACCGTCACGCCGGGCGTCGGACAGGCGCTTGAGCACCACGACACCACAGCCCTCACCACGAACGAATCCGTCGGCGTCCGCGTCGAACGCGTGGCACGCGCCGGTCGTCGACAGCGCGCCACTCTGGTCGAAGCCGCGGAACACCGCCGGTGACATCAGCAGGTTCACCCCGCCGGCGATCGCGGTCTCACACTCCCCGGTCCGCAGACTCCGGCACGCCAGGTGCAGGGCGACCAGCGACGACGAGCATGCGGTGTCCACCGTCACCGAGGGGCCGCGCAGATCCAGGAAGTACGACAACCGGTTGGCGATGATGCTCAGCGCGCCGCCGGCGTTGCTCCAGGCGTCGACACTGTTCAGGTCGGCGGAAGCGTGGCAGCCGTACTCGGTGATGCTGGCGCCGACGTAGACGCCGGTCTGCGAGCGCCGCAACGAGGTCGCCGGAATTCCGGCGTGTTCCAGGGCTTCCCACGCCACTTCCAGCAGCAGCCGCTGCTGCGGATCCATCTTGACCGCTTCGCGGCTGGAGATCTCGAAGAACTCCGCGTCGAAGGCGGCGATGTCGCGCAGGAACGAGCCCCAGCGGGTGGTGCGGGCAATCGCGTTGGCGGTATCCGGCGAACCGTCGTCGAACGGCGCCCAGCGATCTGCGGGCACTTCCGTCACGGCGTTGCCGCCGTCGATCAGGAACTGCCACAGCGCGTCGGGTGAGTTGATGTCTCCGGGGAACCGGCAACCCAGACCGATCACCGCGATGGGTTCGTCGGTGCCGAACCGGCCCGGTTCGGGAGCCGACTCCTCGTCGGCGGACTCCGGCTCGATGAGGAAGCGCGCCAGTTCCGCGACCGACGGATGCTCCCACAGCTCGACCGGCGACACCTTGCGGCCGAGCAGTTCGGACAGCTCGCCGCAGAGCACCACGGCATCGCGGGAACCGACGCCGAGGTCGTTCAGCGAAGCGTTGAAATCGATGTCCTCGAGGTTGCAGCCGATGTTGGTGACCAGATAGTCGGCCAACCAATGGCGCAGGGCTTCTTCGTCAAATGCTGCTGTCATGCGGGGAACTCAATTCCCACTAGATCCCGTCCCATCCGGCCGGAGCCGATTCCACGCTGTCGAACAGCTCATTCAACACACTGTCGGCCGACTCGGGCAGCTCACCACCTGCGACCGCCGAGTCATCATCGTCGGTGTCCTCGTGCGGCAGCAGCTTGCCGGTCAGGTGCGCCGCCAGCGCCGCGGTCGTCGGGTGATTCCACAGCATCGTCGCCGACAGCTCCAGGCCGACCAGCGCCTCGATGTCACGCCGGACCGCCATCGCCATCACCGAGTTGAGGCCGAGTTCGGCGAACGGCCGGTCCAGCTGCAGTTCAGCCTCGGGCATCCGGAGCTCGCGGGCCAGGATGCTGCGCAGCCCGATTTCCAGCTCGCTGAGTATCTCATCGGCCGGCAGCTGCGCCCAGTCGCGGACCGGACCGGCGTCACCGGCGTCGGCGGCGGCCGCACCCGAGGAGGGCAGCGGCACCATCACGGCCTGGGCGACGTCGTAGTGCTCGACGTGGTCCCAGGCGGCGAAGGCTTCGGCCGGACTGATGGGCCGCGACCCCATCCGCTCGAGTTCGTGCAGCACGACGTGCGCCTCGGCCCCGAAGCCGAGGCCCTTCCACGCCACCCAGTCCAGGCTGACGCTGTGGCAGCCCCGCTGGTGGCGGGCGCGGGCCAGGCCGTCCAGGTAGGCGTTGGCGCTCGCGTAGGCACCCTGGCCGGGCACCCCGAACACCGCGCCGGCGGCCGCTGTCATGAAGAAGAAGTCGACGCTTCCCGGCGGGAAGAGTTCGTTCAGCACCTGGGCGCCCGCAACCTTCGGCCACATGGTGTCACGGAGCCGGTCGCCGTCGACCTCGGTCAGCAGCTGGCCCTCGGTGATGCCGGCGGCGTGGATGATGCCGCGGATCGGTGGCGTTCCGGCCGCGTCGCGGGCAGCCAGCAGGTCGGCCACCCCGTCCCGGGAGCCGACGTCGAGCGCGGCCACATCGACGGTGACCCCGCGCCGCTCCAACGCCCGGATCGCGGTGATCTTGTGCCGCACGCCCGGGTCGAGCTCGTCGGAGTCCCAGTCCCGCCGGGGCGGCAGGGCCGTGCGACCGGCCAACACCAGCCGGCGGGCGCCGCGGTCGGCCAGCCACCCGGCCATCAGCAGGCCGAGCGCGCCCAAGCCGCCGGTGATGAGGTAGGCGCCGTCTGGTTGGCACACCATCGGTTCGCGCTGCGGCGGGCCGGAGATCGGGGTGAACGCCGGCGTCAGGAACTGGCCGTCGCGCAGCACCAGGATCGCTTTGGCCGGGGTGCGCAGGATGCCCGACAGCGTGGCGGCAACCTCGGCAGTGGGCCCAGTGCCGCCGTCGGGTAGGGCGGGCAGGTCCACCAGCCCGCCGCACAGCTGCGGTTGCTCGGCTCGGATCACGCCGGCCAGACCCCACAGGCAGCTCTGTCGCACCGCGGCGTCGGAGGTGGCCTCGTGGACACCGTGGGTGATGATCCACAACGCGGGCGGGTGATCGTCGCGCTGAGCCAGCTGGGCCACCAGCGCAGCCACCTCGCCGACCAGCCGGGCGGCGCAATCCAGGTCGGATTCGCCTTCCCGTCCCGGGTCGGCGACGTAGACGACGGTCTGGGCCTCGGCGATGCCCGCGCAGCGGTGACCGGCCGCGGTCAGGCCGCCGCGCAGTGCGTCGACGGCGGCGCCGTCACCGACCACCGCCAGAGTGCCCGGGTGAGCCGGGGTCTGCGGTGCGCCGTCCCAGGGCTGCCAGTCGATCGCGTGCGCGATCGAACTCGGGTCATCGGCGGCGGTCGCCGCGCCCAGCGCCGTGTAACGCAGTCCGCGGACGTCGACGCGGGCGGCGCCGTCGGGTGTGGACACGGCGATGTCGACGATGAGTTCACCCTCGCCGCCGTCGCGCCGGAGCACGGTGACCCCGGCTTGACCGTCGGCGGCCGGTTCCCCGAATCGGACGCTGTCGACCGAGGCGGGCACCATCAGCTCGGGGTTGGAGGCGTCGACCATGCGCGCGATGTGCAACGCGGCGTCGAGCAGCGCGGTGGTGCCTGATTGTGCGGACCCTGCTGCTTCGATATCGGCCCGCAACTCCGACGGGGTTGCCCGGCCGGAGCGCAGTGACCACTCGAACGGGCGCCCTTCACTGCCCCAGGTCAGCCACAACGAGGTGACCGCGTCGTCGTCGAACATCGTTCCGCTGTGACCGTTGGTGCGGGTGGCTGCGGCGGGCGAGACGGCTTCGTCGCGGGGGGTGATGCGGGCGCTGAGGTGTTTGACCCAGCGCGCAGCGGGCTCGTCGGTGGCCGATGTCGACGACACCGCCTTCGACAGCACCACCACCGATTCGGCGTCGGCGACCACCTGGATGGTCCGCGGGCGGTCGACGATGATCGGGTGTTCGAAGCGGATGTCGCTGACTGCCGGTTGCCCGCTGACCTCGGTCGCGGCTTCCGAGAGTGTTTGCAGCAGCACCGATGCCGGGACCAGCTCCACGCCGTTGTTGCGGTGGCTGCCCGGGTACGGCTTGGTCTCCGGCGCCAGTCGCGCCTGCCACAGGTGGACGGTCGGCGTGCTGCCGATCTTGATGTGGGTACCCAGCAGCAGACCCGGCCGCGGCGAGGATTCCGCTGCGGTGATGGAGTTTTCGACGTCAAGCCAGTGCCGGGTGTGCCGCCACGGTGTGGCCGGCAGCACCGGGTGCGGCTCGGGCGGGTGCGGCAGTTCCCGGGGGCTCACCGGGTGCGCGGCATTGAGGTGCTCGTGGAAGACAAGGGTGTCGTCGCCGTCGCGTACCAGGGTCGAAACCGTGCAGTGCGAAACCGCTTCCAGGTTCTCATCGATGGTGTGGGTCAGGATCGGATGCGGGCTGATTTCGATGAAGGTGCCGTACGCGTCCGCCGCGGTGGTGATGGCTTGGCTGACCAATGCCGGTTTACGCACATTGTTGGCCCAATACTCGGCATCCAAAACCGGTGTAGGCCCGCTCGGATCGACCACCGTAGAGATGAACGGAATCTGCGGCGCCGACGGAACCAGATCCGCCAACTCCGCCCGCAACTCATCCAGAATCGGATCCATCAACGAGGTATGCGAGGCCACCTCCATGTTCACCCGCCGGGCGAACCGCTCCTGAGCCGCTACCGCGGCAATCACCGCGTCCACATCCGCCGGCGCACCCGCAACCACCGTCTGCCGCGGCGACAGATACCCCGCCACCTCGACACCGGGATGGGCCGCCAACAACTCCTGCGCAGC
>NZ_LQPG01000006.1 GCF_002102265.1 Mycolicibacter longobardus
TGCATGTTTTGAGCCAGACTCCAGATGGGAAAGAACCCAACCACCGCAACAGCGGCAACACCGACAATGACACTGAGAGCGTGTTTGTACAGCGACACGCCGAGTTCGGCGTACAACGGCGCACGCTCGCGGATGGGGTCAGCCCCAGGCGTGTATGACGTTCTGTGCGGGCTCCAGCCCCAACTCGACCAGCAGCTCGGTGGCGTCGGCGGCTTGCTCGCAGATCGTCGGCAACTCCTCGCGTTCCCGCGCACCGAACGCCTGCAGCACAAAGGCCGCGGGATCCTGGCGTCCCGGCGGCCGGCCGATCCCGAGACGGACCCGCTGAAAGTCCTTGGTGCCCAACACGGTCGCTACCGAGCGCAGACCGTTGTGGCCGCCCTCGCCACCACCCTGCTTGAGCCGGATCCGACCGAAGTCCAGGTCGAGGTCGTCGTGAATCACCACCATGGCTTCCGGCGGCACCGAATAGAACTTGGCCAGCGGCCCCACCTGGCGCCCCGACTCGTTCATGTAGCAGCGGGGCCGGGCCAGCACCACCGAGCGCCCGCTGAGGCGCCCGGTGGCCACGTCGGCGCCGGACTTCTTGTGCAGCTTGAACGCTGACCCGATCCGCCCGGCGAGCAGGTCGACGACCATGAAGCCCACGTTGTGCCGGGTGCGGGCATAGTTCGGGCCCGGGTTGCCCAGGCCGACCACCAGTATCGGCGGTGACTCGGCCATGCCGTACTCGGACTACTCGGTCTCGGCGGCTTCGGCGGCCTCGCCGGCCTCTTCGCCGGCTTCCTCGCCCGCCTCGGCCTCAGCCTCCGGCTCCTCGGCGGCCTGCGCCTCGGTCACGTTGACCAGCAGCAGGTCCGGGTCGGAGATCAGGGTGACGCCCTTGGGCAGCTCCAGGCCGCTGGCCGTGAACTGGGTGCCGGCCTCGGCGCCCTCGATGGAGAGGGTCAGCTGCTCCGGGATCGACAGCGCCTCGGCCTCGACCTGGACGGTGGTGTTGTCCTGGGTGACCAGCGTGCCGGAGATGGCGTCGCCTTCGATGACGACGTTGACGTCGACGGTGACCTTCTCGCCGCGCTTGACCACGATCAGGTCGGCGTGCTGGATGGTGCGGCGGATCGGGTGCACCTCCAGCGCCTTGGTCAGTGCCAGCTGCTCCTTGCCCTCGATGTCGAGGGTGAGCACCGCGTTGGTGCCGGAGTGGCGCAGCACGGCCGCGAAGTCGTGGGCGTTGAGCTCCAGGTGTTGCGGGTCGGTGCCGTGGCCGTAGAGCACCGCGGGGACCTTGCCCTCGCGGCGGGCCCGGCGGGAGGCACCCTTGCCGGTCTCGGAACGCACCGACACGGTGAGCTTGTTGGGGGTCGAAGACTTGGCCATCGGTACTCCTTGGTTGCTGCGGCGTGCATGAGGCACGGCCAGATCGCGACAACCATCTAGGAGGTCCTCGCCGATAACGGCGGCCGGAATGGGTGGCCGCCCTCGCCGTGACGCCTGGTCAGGCTAGCGCATCAGCACCTCAGAGCGGAAATTGCGCCCCGGTGAGCTGCGCGGACAGCTCCCACAACCCGGCGGCGGTGGAGCCGCGCTTGGCCAGCAGGCTGCGGCCCACCGAGCCGGTGGGGCCGATGAAGGCGAACCGCGGACCGACGAAGGTGTTGCCGGACAGATCCTGCGACGCCGCATACAGGGTTTGGCGCGCCCCGAAGTCGGGGCTGGTGGCCAACAGGCCGTTGCCGAACGTGCGCATCAGCACGTCACCCACCCGGTTGCCGGTTTGGCCCTGCAGGTTGGTGCTCGAATAGCCGGGGTGGGCGGCCAGCGCGCGCAGCGGTGAACCGGCCGCCACCAGCCGGCGCTGCAGTTCGCTGGTGAACAGCAGATTGGCCAGCTTGGACTGGCCGTAGGCCAGCCACGCCGAGTACCGCCGCGACTCCCAGTTCAGGTCTTTCAGGCTCACGTAGCCCATCCGGTGCAGGAACGACGACACCGTGACCACCCGGTCGGTGATCTTGGGCAGCAGCAGGTTGGTCAGTGCGAAATGGCCCAGGTGGTTGGTGCCGATCTGACTCTCGAAACCGTCGACGGTCTTGGCGTAGGGCACCGCCATGATGCCCGCGTTGTTGATCAGGACGTCGACCTGTGCCGTCTCGTCGGCGAACCGCCGCACCGAGGACAGGTCCATCAGGTCCAGGGCGCGCACGGTCACGTCACCGGGCATGTCGGCCGCGGCGGCCCGGCCCTTGTCCGTGTTGCGAACCGCCAGCGTGACACTGGCGCCCGCCCGGGCCAGCTCGCGTGCCGTGACGGCACCCAATCCGCTGTTGGCGCCGGTGACGATGACGCTGCGGCCGGCGAACGAGGGAAGGTCTGCGGCAGTCCAGGAGCTCATGGCTGCCACATTAGTGATCGCCGGCGCCGTCAGTGGCAGTTGTTGGTGTCGATCCAGCGGCCGTTGTAGCCGACGCAGGTCTGCACCGGGGGCGGTGGTGGCGGCGGCGGGGGCATGTCCTCGGGCAGCGGCGCGTAGTAGGCCGGCGGCGGTGTGAGGTCGGTGCACCCGCTGACATGGATGCGCCGGCCCACGCCGACGCACACGTCGGCGGCGGCGGTGCCGGCCGGCGTGACGACGACGAGCCCCGGCACCACGGCCAGCGCCAGGGCCGCGGCGGCGCGGATCCGGCGGGCCATCACTGGCTCAGCAGGGGGCGGTCGGGCTCGGCGATCCCGCAGCGGCTGCGGAACTCGACCATGGGCGCGCGGATACCCAGCAGGTCGGAGTGCGCCTGCGGGTTGTCGGCGAAGAAGCCGCGAACGGCCTCGGCCATCTCGCCGTCGGGCCGGTCGCGCAGGCCGGTGTAGAAGGCGTTGACGTCGGGATGGGCGAACAGGTAGCCCGAGGTCGACGTCGCCACGCCGCCGGCCACACTGGCGAAGTCGGCGGCCGTGCATCCCGGCGGCGGCTCGGCCATCGCGGCCGGCGGGGCCAGCAGACCGGCGGCGAGTGCGGCGGCACCGATGCCGGCGACGCGCAGCGGGCGGGTGAGGGTGAGGGCCATGGCAAACTCCCTTCGACGGGTGCGTCGCACTGTAACAAGCCCCGGGAGCAGAGCGGGATCACTTCGCGGCGACGGTGAACCCGTTCATGATCGCCTCGACATCGGCGGCCTGCTTGGGCGCCTCGTCGGCCGGGGCGGTGACCGCCAACTGCGCCAGGTAGCGCTGGTTGGCCGGTGCCGAACCGGTGGCGATCACCATCCGGAACCAGCTGTGCAGGCGCTCGCCGTTCATGTCGTGGGTGCCCTGGACCATCGACGACGGAAAGCCCTGGTAGTCCTCGTTGGAGGCGTCCAGCAGCCGGAACTTCGGCGTGAGCTGGGCGTCGACCACCCCGTGTCTGATGGCTTCGTTCGCGTCGAAGTCCCCGGTGAGTTTGACCACGCTCAAGATCGCCCGGGGGTATTTCTCGCCCTTGCCCAGGACCAGGGTGGTCGCCGGCAACATGGGGTTCTCTTTCTTGGTCCAGCCCGCAGGGGTGGGGATCGACACGGTCAGGTCGGTCGGTGCGTTGGGGGCCACCGCTTCGGCAGCCACGCCCTGATCCTCCAGGTATCGCCCCACCGTCACCGGTGCCTCGGGAGTCTCCGAGGTGGTGGTGGTTGCGGTGCCGTTGGTCCAGATCGATTGGTAGTCAGGCGTTTTGGCACCGCATCCCGACACCGCTGCGATCAGAGCCGCGCAGGCCATCCCCGCGGCCGCCAAGCGCGGCCTCACAGGATCTCGCGGACCGCGTCAATCGGGCGGGCCAGCCGGGTGCCGTTGCCGGTGACGACGAATGGGCGCTGGATCAGGATCGGGTTCGCGGCCATCGCGTCGAGCAGTTCGTCGTCGGTTGCCTCAGCCAGATTCAGCTCGGCGTACACCGCCTCGCCGGTGCGTACCGCGTCGCGCACTCCGATCCCGGCGTCGTGGATCATTTTCGCCAGCTCCGCGCGTGACGGCGGGGTTTTCAGGTACTCCACGATGGTCGGCTCGATACCGTTGTCGCGCAGCAGGTCCAGCGTCTTGCGGGAGGTCGAACAGCGCGGGTTGTGATAGACGACGGCGTCAGCCATGTCAGGCGTCTCCGTCGAAAAGCCCGGTGACCGAGCCGTTTTCGAACACCGCACGGATGGTGCTGGCCAGCAGCGGGGCGATCGACAGCACGGTCAGCTGCGGGAATCGCTTGTCCTCGGGGATCGGCAGGGTGTTGGTGACGATCACCTCGCAGGCGCCGGAGGCGGCCAGCCGCTCGGCGGCCGGGTCGCTCAATACCCCGTGGGTGGCGGCGATGACGACGTCTTTGGCCCCGTCCTCGCGCAGCAGATTCACCGCCGCGGCGATGGTGCCGCCGGTGTCGATCATGTCGTCGATCAGCACGCAGGTCTTGCCCTGCACCTCACCGACCACGCGGTTGGACTTCACCTGGTTGGGCACCAGCGGGTCGCGGGTCTTGTGAATGAACGCCAGCGGCACCCCGCCCAGCGAGTCGGCCCACTTCTCGGCGATGCGCACCCGGCCGGAGTCGGGGGAGACCACCACGACGTCGGAGTTGCCGTAGTTCTCCTTGATGTAGCCGATCAGCAGCGGCTGGGCCCGCATGTGGTCCACCGGGCCGTCGAAGAAGCCCTGGATCTGGTCGGTGTGCAGGTCCACGGTGACGATCCGGTCGGCGCCCGCCGTCTTGAGCAGGTCGGCCACCAGGCGGGCCGAGATCGGCTCCCGGCCCCGGTGCTTCTTGTCCTGCCGGGCGTAGGGGTAGAACGGCACGATCGCGGTGATCCGCTTGGCGCTGCCGCGCTTGAGCGCGTCGATCATGATCAGCTGTTCCATCAGCCACTGGTTCAGCGGCGCCGGGTGCGACTGCAGCACGAAGGCGTCGCAGCCACGCACCGATTCCTCGAAACGCACGAAGATCTCGCCGTTGGCAAAGTCACGGGCGGTCTGGGCGGTGACCGGGACGTCGAGCTCCTTGGCGACCTGATCGGCCAGCTCCGGGTGTGCCCGACCAGCGAAGAGCATCAGGTTTTTGCGGTTGTCTGTCCACTCGTGGCTCACGTGCTGCCCCCGCCGTTGGAAATCAAGGAAATGGATCGAGTTAACTCGGGCCTTATGGTACGTAGCCCGGTGCGCGATTTCGCCCCGGGCTGCCCCAACACCGTCAAGCTCATGACGGTCGATCGGTCTCGTCGCCGGAGTGGGCGGTTCCGGCGGCCTTCTCGGCCGCCTCGGCGGCCGCGCTGCCGGGCCGCTTGCGCTGCACCCAGTTCTCGATGTTGCGTTGCGGGCCGGCCGACACCGCCAGCGCCCCCGGTGGCACGTCGTTGCGCACCACGGTCCCGGCACCGGTGTAGGCCCCGTCGCCGATGGTGACCGGTGCCACGAACATGGTGTCCGAGCCGGTGCGCACGTGCGAGCCGACGGTGGTCCGCCGCTTGGTCTGGCCGTCGTAGTTGACGAACACGCTCGAGGCGCCGATGTTGCTGTGGTCGCCGATGTCGGCGTCGCCGACATAGGTCAGGTGCGGAACCTTGGTCCCGGTGCCGATGGTGGCGTTCTTGGTCTCGACGAAGGCGCCCAGCTTGCCGTCGGCGCCCAGAGCGGTGCCGGGACGCAGGTAGCTGAACGGCCCGACGGTCGCGCCGGCGCCGACCGACGACGAGGCGGCGTGGCTGCGGATCACCGAGGCGCCGTCGCCCACCGTGACGTCGGTCAGTGTGCTGCCCGGCCCGATGGTGCAGTGCTCGCCGACGGTGGTGTGGCCGAGCAGCTGGCTTCCAGGCGCGACGGTGGTGTCGCGGCCGATGACGACGTCCACGTCGATCCAGGTGGTGGCGGGGTCGACGATCGTCACCCCGGCCCGCTGATGGGCGGCCACCAGGCGCCGGTTGAGTTCGCCTGCCAGCTCGGACAGCTGTACGCGGTCATTGACGCCGGCGACCAGGGCCGTGTCGTCGACGTGGCGGGCGTGCACCACCTGGCCGTCGCCGCGGACGATGCCGATCACGTCGGTGAGGTACAGCTCGTGCTGGGCGTTGTCCGAGCCGAGCCGGCTCAGCGCGGAGCGCAGCGCCGCGATGTCGAAGGCGTACACCCCGGCGTTGACCTCGCGGATCTCCCGCTGTGACTCGGTGGCGTCGGCCTGCTCCACGATCGCGGTCACTTCACCGTCCTGGGTGTGCAGGATGCGCCCGTAGCCGGTGGGGTCGGCCAGCGTGGTGGTGAGCACCGTGACCGCGGCGGGGGCCTCGCGGTGGGTGTCGATCAGCGCCTGCATGGTGGCGGTGTCCAACAGCGGGATGTCGCCGGAGGTGACGACGACGGTGCCGGCGAAGTCGTCCGGCAGGGCCGACAGACCGCACAGCACCGCGTGCCCGGTTCCGAGCTGCTGGTCCTGCAGGGCGATGTCGATGTGGCAGTCCAGGGCCTGCGCCAGTTCGGCGACCGGACCGGCGATGCGCTCGTGGGCGTGGCCCAGCACCACCACCAGGTGGCGGGGGTCGACCCCGGCGGCCGCACGCAGGCAGTGCTCCAGCATGCTGCGCCCGCCGAGGGTGTGCAGCACCTTGGGGGTGTCGGAGACCATCCGGGTTCCGGCCCCGGCCGCCAGGACAATGACGGCGTCCTGGGCGTCTTCTTGCCGCGACTGTGCGTGTTTGTGCGTCGACACGCCGCCTAGCCTGTCATTCTGTGCACGCTCGCGCCAAAGGGGTGGGACAAATCTGAGCTCCGTCGCCAGGACTCGAACCTGAACTATCTGAACCAAAATCAGAGGTGCTGCCGATTACACCACGACGGATCGGTGCTCGGCAGTGACTCTAGTCCAAAGGACTACCCTGGTCGCGTGGCTGGTCTGGACAAGGACGGTCGCGCGCCGCGGGCCCGGATGACCGGTAGCGAGCGCCGGCACCAACTCATCGACGTCGCCCGCTCGCTGTTCGCCGAACGGGGTTATGAGGGCACCTCCATCGAGGAGATCGCGCAGCGCGCCAACGTGTCCAAACCTGTGGTCTACGAGCACTTCGGCGGTAAAGAGGGGCTCTACGCCGTGGTGGTCGACCGGGAGATGTCGGCGTTGCTGGACGGCATCACCACGTCGCTGACCAAGGCCACCAACAACCAGTCCCGGCTGCGGGTGGAGCGGGTCGCTCTGGCGCTGCTGACCTACGTCGACGAGCACACCGACGGCTTCCGCATCCTGATCCGCGACTCCCCGGCGTCGATCAGTTCCGGCACCTACTCCACCCTGCTCAACGACGCGATCGGCCAGGTGTCGTCGATCCTGGCCGGCGACTTCGCCAAACGCGGCCTGGACCCGGAGACCGCGCCGCTGTACGCGCAGGCGCTGGTCGGTTCGGTGTCGATGACGGCCCAGTGGTGGCTGGATGTGCGCGAGCCCAAGAAAGAGGTGGTGGCCGCGCACCTGGTCAACCTGTGCTGGAACGGACTGACCCACCTGGAGTCCGATCCGACCCTGCACGACGAATAAGGCCTGTACCGCAACGCAAATCGTCGGCCTGCGCCGCACCGCATAGAATTGCCCGCATCATGACCGCACCGGGGCACCCGACTGTCCAGACCCCGATCGCGGGGCTCGTCGACCTGGCGTTGACCGCGCCGGTCTTCGCCGAACTCATCGAGCGGGCCGGTGAGCCGCCCGCGGAGCTCTCCCTGGTCGGCCCCGTCGCGGCGCGGCCGTTCGTCGCCGCCGCGCTGGCCCGCAACACCCCGCTGCTGGTGGTCACGGCCACCGGCCACGAGGCCGATGACCTGACCGCGGAGCTGCGCGGCGTCTACGGCGACACGGTGGCGCTGTTCCCGTCCTGGGAGACCCTGCCGCACGAACGGCTCTCACCGGGCGTGGACACCGTCGGTGCCCGCCTGCTGCTGCTGCGCCGGCTGGCCCGGCCCGACGACACCCGGCTAGGCCCGCCCCTGCGGGTGGTGGTGACCACGGCCCGATCGCTGCTGCAGCCGATGACCCCGCAACTGGACGCGATCGAGCCGGTCATCCTGGCCGTCGGTGACGAGACCCCGTTCGAGGCGGTGATCGCACGGCTGGTCGAGCTCGCCTACACCCGGGCGGACTTGGTCGGCAAACGCGGCGAGTTCGCGGTGCGCGGCGGGATCCTCGACCTCTTCCCGCCGACCGCCGAGCATCCGGTGCGCATCGAGTTCTGGGGCGACGAGATCACCGAGATGCGGCCGTTCTCGGTGGCCGACCAACGCTCCATCCCCGAAGTCGAGGCCGGGTTCGTGGTGGCGGTGCCCTGCCGCGAGCTGCTGCTCACCGACGACGTGCGCGCCACGGCAGCAGAGTTGGCCCGAGGCCAGCCGCGCAACGACGACAACGCCGTCACCGGCACCGTCGGTGACATGCTGGCCAAGCTCGCCGAGGGCATCCCGGTCGACGGTATGGAGGCGCTGGGGCCGGTGTTGCGCCCCGGTCCGCAGGCGCTGCTGACCGACCAGCTCGGCGCCGGCACCCCGGTGCTGGTCTGCGATCCGGAGAAGGTCCGCGCCCGCGCCGCCGACCTGATCAAGACCGGCCGGGAATTCCTGGAGGCGTCCTGGTCGGTGGCGGCCATCGGCGGGGACGCGCCGATCGACATCGAGCAGCTGGGCGGGTCGGGATTCCGTGAGCTCGCGGAGGTGCGCAAGGCCGCGCTCGATACCGGGCATCCGTGGTGGACGCTGAGCCAGCTGCCCGATCCGGAGGCGACGGAGCTCGACGTGCGCTCGTCGCCGTCCGCGCGGGGCCGCCAGCGCGATGTCGACGAGATCTTCGCCATGCTGCGCGCGCACGTCACCACCGGTGGATGCGCGGCGCTGGTGGCCCCCGGCGTCGGCACCGCCCGCCGGATGGTGGAGCAGCTGGGCGAATCCGACATCGCGGCAACGCTGTTGGAGTCGGGGACGGCGCCGCAGCCCGGGGTGGTCGGGGTGCTGCAGGGCCCGCTGCACGAGGGGATCGTGATCCCCGGCGCCAACCTGGTCGTCATCACCGAGACCGACCTGACCGGCAACCGGGTCAGCGGGCCGGAAGGCAAGCGGCTGGCGGCCAAGCGCCGCAACGCCGTCGACCCGCTGGCGCTGACCGCCGGCGACCTGGTGGTGCACGATCAGCACGGCATCGGCAAGTTCGTGGAGATGACCGAGCGCACCGTCGGCGGAGCGCGACGCGAATACCTGGTGCTGGAGTACGCCTCCGGCAAACGCGGCGTGAACGGTACCGACAAGCTTTACGTGCCGATGGACTCCCTGGATCAGCTGTCCCGCTACGTCGGCGGGCAGGCCCCCGCGCTGAGCAGGCTCGGCGGCAGCGACTGGAGCCAGACCAAGACCAAGGCCCGCAAGGCGGTCCGGGAGATCGCCGACGAACTCGTCTCGCTCTACGCCAAGCGTCAAGCCGCACCCGGGCACGCGTTCGCCCCGGACACCCCGTGGCAGGCCGAGATGGAGGACGCGTTCGGGTTCACCGAGACCGTCGACCAGCTCACCGCGATCAGCGAGGTCAAAGCCGACATGGAGAAACCGGTCCCGATGGACCGGGTGATCTGCGGCGACGTCGGCTACGGCAAGACCGAGATCGCGGTGCGGGCGGCGTTCAAGGCCGTCCAGGACGGCCGCCAGGTCGCGGTGCTGGTGCCCACCACGCTGCTGGCCGATCAGCACCTGCAGACGTTCAGCACCCGGATGGCCGGCTTCCCGGTCACCGTCAAGGGCCTGTCGCGCTTCACCGACGCCAAGGAGTCCAAGGCGACCATCGACGGCCTGGCCGACGGCTCCGTCGACGTGGTGATCGGCACCCACCGGCTGCTGCAGACCGGCGTGCGCTGGAAGAACCTCGGCCTGGTGGTCGTCGACGAGGAGCAGCGGTTCGGCGTCGAGCACAAGGAACACATCAAAGCCCTGCGCACCCACGTCGACGTGCTCACCATGAGTGCCACCCCGATCCCGCGCACCCTGGAGATGAGCCTGGCCGGCATCCGGGAGATGTCGACGATCCTCACCCCGCCCGAAGACCGCTACCCGGTGCTCACCTACGTCGGCGCCCATGACGACAAGCAGGTGGCGGCCGCGCTGCGCCGGGAGCTGCTGCGCGACGGGCAGGTGTTCTACGTGCACAACCGGGTCAGCTCCATCGATGCGGCCGCCGCCCGGGTGCGTGCGCTGGTGCCCGAGGCCCGCGTCGTTGTGGCGCACGGCCAGATGCCGGAGGAAATGCTCGAGACCACCGTGCAGGGCTTCTGGAACCGGGAGTACGACATCCTGGTCTGCACCACGATCATCGAGACCGGCCTGGACATCTCCAACGCCAACACCCTGATCGTGGAGCGCGCCGACACTTTCGGGCTCTCCCAGCTGCACCAGCTGAGGGGCCGGGTGGGCCGCAGCCGGGAACGCGGCTACGCCTACTTCCTCTACCCGCGGGACACCCCGCTGACCGAGACCGCCCACGACCGGCTGGCCACCATCGCGCAGAACAACGAGCTCGGCGCCGGGATGGCGGTGGCGATGAAGGACCTGGAGATCCGCGGGGCCGGCAACGTGTTGGGGGTGGAGCAGTCCGGTCACGTCGCCGGGGTGGGTTTCGACCTGTATGTGCGGTTGGTCGGTGAGGCCGTCGAGGCGTATCGGGCGGCGTTCAACGGGGAGACCGTCACCACCGAGGAGGTCAAGGACGTCCGGATCGACCTGCCGGTCGACGCCCATCTGCCGCCGGAGTACATCAACTCCGACCGGCTGCGGCTGGAGGCCTACCGGCGCCTGGCGGCCGCCACCGGTGACGACGAGATCGCCGCGGTGGTCGAAGAACTGACCGACCGCTACGGGCCGCTGCCCGAACCGGCCGGCCGGCTGGTGGCGGTCGCCCGGCTGCGGCTGTTGTGCCGCAGCGTCGGTATCACCGAGATCAGCGCGGCCTCGGCGGCAACCCTGCGACTGACCCCGATCACCCTGCCGGACTCCGCCCAGTTGCGGCTCAAGCGGATGTACCCGTCCGCCGGCTACCGCGCCACCACGGCCACGGTGCAGGTTCCGATACCCCGGGCCGGGAACTCAGTCGGGGCACCCCGTGTCCGCGACGTCGAACTCGTCCAGATGGTGGCCGACCTGATCTCGGCATTGGACGGCAAGCCGCAGGGCCACGTCGACGTCACCGGCCTGGTGTCGGCAGTACGGTAACGACGATGACCGTTGTGCTGGTCGACCCCCGCCGGCCCACTCTGGTGCCGGTGGAAGCGTGCGCGCTGCTCGCCGGCGACATCGTCTACACCGAGGAACTGCCGATCGTGGTGCCCTGGTCCCTGCCGGCGGCCCGGTCGGTGCTGTCCGGCGCCGATGCTCCGGTGCTGCTGTCCTCGGACCGCAACCATCCCGCGGTGACCGCCCGCCTGGCCGCCGGTGAAGCACTGATCGCCGCACCCGACGCGCCGGCGGGGGAGCGGCTGATCGACGCGGTCGCGATCATGGACCGGCTGCGCAGCACCGGTCCGTGGGAGGGCGAGCAGACCCACGACTCGTTGCGCCGGTTCCTGCTGGAGGAGACCTACGAGCTGTTCGACGCGGTCCGCACCGGCGACGCCGACGAGCTGTGCGCGGAGCTCGGCGACGTGTTGCTGCAGGTGCTGTTTCACGCCCGCATCGCCGAAGACGCGCCGGAGAACCCGTTCGGCATCGACGACGTCGCCGAATCACTGCTGCGCAAGCTGGCCAATCGGGTGCCGGCGGTGCTCGCCGGCGAGGAGATCTCGCTGACCGATCAGGTGGCCCAGTGGGAAGAACGCAAAGCGCTGGAGAAGGCATCCAGGGACTCGATCATGGACGACCTGCCGACCGCCCAACCGGCTTTGGCTTTGGCGAGCAAGGTGCTGCAGCGGCTCGCCCGTGCCGATGTGCCCGCGGATCTGATCCCCGAGGCGGTGACCTCCATCTCCGTTGCCGCCGGTGTGGATGCGGAGAATGACTTGCGCACCGCGGTTCTGGAACTCATGGACACCGTGCGCGCTGCCGAGAAGATGATCATCGGGGAGCCCAGCGAGCAGCAGTGGCGCACCTACTGGCCGCAGCCCTAGCACCTAGCCGAACGCGGGCCGGTGTTTGATCAGGTCGCGATTCTCAGCCCGAGAGCCTTAGCACGCCTGGCGAGCTGCTCGTCAAAGGTGGCGATCATCGCGCCGTGACGCTCGGCGGTGTAGAGCACGCAGCAGTCCGGCATTTTCAGTTTGGTGGTCGCGCGGAGCTCACCGAGACGGCGAGCGGCATCGGACGGCAGGTCCACGCTGTCGATTCCCAATCGTGCCAGCGCCCGGCTGAGCTGATCGGCCTTCCCGGCCCGGGTGGCGCCCGTGTACACCTCGGCGAGGGTGATCACGCTTGCCGTGAATCGCGTGGCGGAATGTGCCTTGAGTAGGGCAGTCGCGGCGGCGTGGTGGGCGTCGGATGCCTCGAAATGCCCGATCAGCACGCTGGCGTCGAGAACGATCACTCGTCCCAGTCCTCGCGCAGCTCCTTGAGGTAGTCCGGGCCGAAGATGCCGGTAAATGCGCCACTGGTTTCATCGATCGCCTGCTGTCGTTCGCGATCGGTCGCGGAATGATCGTGCGCGAGCGCATTGCGGCCGACCAGGATGAGTTGGCGCAACAATGCGCTGGGTTTGGCCGCGAGATCGGGCCATGTGCGGCGCGCGATCTCCAGCGCGTTGCTGATGTCGTCGGTCTCGGTGATGGCGTGGCGCCGGTGCTCGGTCGGCATGCGCAAGTGTAACACTTGGCGCCAGGTGTTACACCTAGCTGAAAAGCTGTCAGCTCGCGTCTTCGCCCCAGCTGCCGGGCAGCATCGGGATCCGCGGCTCGGTGTCGAGACCGTCGCCGCTCAGCACGGTGATGCCGGTGGCCCGTCGGCGCACGTCGGTGGCGGTGCCGGTGAATCCCAGCGCGCCGGCGCCGGAATCCGAGGCGCTCGCCGCGCCCGGCGGCTGATCCCAGTCCGGCGTCACCTCGACGTTCATGTCCATGTATTCATCGCCGAACCCGCGTTGCTGGGCGCGCTGCCGGCGCCGGCGCTTCGCGGCCAGGGCCTGCGCCTCGGCCTCACCGGGGGCGCCTTGGCTCTCCGAGGCATCTTCCTCGGCGCTGCGGGAGCGCCGGGAGCCGCTGGACCGTTTCGCCGGCGACGAAGCGCTGCTGACCAGATACAGGCAGGAGGTCGGCCCGAAACCGACACCCGGTCCACCGCCCGCCGCCCCGCCGGCAGGCATCCCGCCACCGACGGTGCCCGGGGCCGGCTGGCCGGCCGACGAGATGGGGTCCGCGCAGGCGCACACCTCCGCCCCCGCCGGTACCACGGCTCCCGCCGTGACCGGCGGGGCTACCCCGCCCGCCACGGGCAGCACCGGCGCAGGATCGATGACCGGGTTGGCAGCGCCCACCGCACCGATGGCGCCGAGTGCGCCGAGGCCGGCGGCAGCGGCGAGGGCGGGCACCGCGGCCATGACGATCGGGATCGCCATCTGCAACGCGATCTGGCCCAGCGGCCACAACAGCGTCAGCGTGTGGAAGGTGGTCCAGCCCAGGGCCCCGGCCAGAATCGGGGTCATCCCCGGGACCTGCATCAGCATCTGAGTCACCGCGCTGGCAAACGGAAACGCCTCGATCGGATATCCGTCGACACCTAACAGCGACCACAGCCACCTGGCGATCGGGTCCACCAGGCCCATGTTGAATTCCCTGAGCCAGTCGGCGATCTGTTGTTCCCAGCTCGGATTGGCGGGGGCCTCACCACCGTCACCACCGTGACCACCGTGACCATCGTGGGCGACGACCGGCGGCGCGTGCGCGGCCATCGGAACCGACGCCAGCGCCGCTCCGGCGACGCCCTGGTAGACGGTCATCATCTCGGCGGCCTGGATCCACATCCGGACGTAGTCGGCTTCATTGAGCGCGATCGGGATGGTGTTGATGCCGAAGAAGTTCGTCGCCACCAGGGTCGCGTGCACGGCATGATTGGCGGCGAGTTCGGCCAGCGTGGGCATGCCGGCCAGCGCGGAGGTGTAGGCGGCGGCGGCGGTCTGATGCAGCGTGGCCGCGCCGGCGCTCTTGGCGGCGCTGTCGATCAGCCAGCTCAGATACGGCGCGTGCGCGGCCGCGTACTGCTGGGCGCTGGGTCCCTGCCAGGCGCCGGCCTGCACACCGGCCAGTACCGCGTCGAGCTCGGCGGCCACCTCCGCGTATTCGGCGCTCATCACCGACCACGCCGACGCCGCCTCCAGCAGCGGACCGGGTCCCGGCCCCGCACTGAGCAGTGCCGAGTGCACCTCCGGCGGCGATGCCAGCCAGACCGGTGCGGTCATGAAACACCTCTTCCAAGCAATTCGCGATCTTGTTCGGTCAACCAAGTGGTCGCTTCGCCATCCGGTTTGGTTCCCGCACGCGCGAATCTTTGTGTCCGGCCGCCGAATGAGCCACTATGTCGGCATGCGGTGCGAGGTGGTGCGGGAGACATTGTCGGCGCTGCTCGACGGCGAGCAGCAGGAGCTGCCCGCGCAGCAGGTCGACGCGCACCTGGCATCATGCCGCAGCTGCCGGCGCTGGCTCGTCGGCGCCGCCGCGCAGGCCCGCCGGCTGACCACGATCGAGAGCGGGGCTGACGCCCAGGCCGGCCCTGACCTGGCCGCGCAGATCCTGGCGGCCGCCGGGGTGACATCGGTCACCGCTGAGATTTCCGGCCGAGGCTGGTCGCAGTGGGGCCTTCGCCGGCCGGCGCTGATCGCGGTCGGAGTGCTGCAGGTGGTGATGGCGCTGGCGCAGATCGCCGGTGTGGACTTCGGGATGGTGTCGGCGCACGGGCACGGCGCGGCCACCGGTGCGCATTTGCTGCATGAGTCAACCGCATGGCTGTTGGCGTTGGGCGGGGCGATGATCGCCGCCGGCATCTGGCCCGCCGTGGCGCTCGGCGTCGCGGCGATCACCGGGGTATATGCGCTGGCACTGGGCGGTTACGTCGCGGTGGACGCCTACCACGGGCAGGTGACGGCAGCGCGGATCGCCAGCCACGTGCCGGTGCTGGTGGGTCTGGTGTTCGCGTTGCTGGTGGCCCGTCAGCGCACCGGTGGTTCCGGCTCGTCGGCGGCCCCCGGGGACGCAGACGGCACTGCCGGCGGGGTTCCGCCGGCGGCGGCGGGCCGTCGCGGCCGGCGCCGCCATCTGAAGTCCGTCAACCGCTCCACCACCCCTACGACCATGCGTCGTAGGGGTGTCCCGACGCCAGGTCTAAGGTGGATGTTCATGGCGGGAGCTGACCGGGTCGATGACGACGTTGTCACCACTCTCGCCGTTGCCGCCGCCGCCGGGGACGCGGGCGCGCTGGAGGCGTTCATCAAGGCCACCCAGCACGACGTCTGGCGATTCGTGGCCTACCTTTTCGACGGTGTCAGTGCCGACGATCTGACGCAGGAGACCTTCCTGCGGGCGATCGGCGCGATCCCGCGGTTCGCCGGCCGTTCCAGCGCTCGGACCTGGCTGCTGGCCATCGCGCGCCGAGTGGTCGCCGACCACATCCGCTACCTGAAGTCGCGTCCGCGCACCGCCGGGGGTGTCGACCCCGCGCTGCTGCTTGACCGCGACCGGCCCGCCCGCGGCTTCGAGGACGTCGTCGAAGTGACCACGCTGATCGCCGGGCTGTCGTCCGATCAGCGCGAGGCGCTGCTGCTGACCCAACTGTTCGGACTGTCCTATCAAGACGCCGCGGCGGTCTGCGGCTGCCCGGTGGGCACCATCCGGTCCCGGGTCGCGCGGGCGCGTGATGCGCTGCTCGCCGACCCCGAACGCGGTGAGCTGACCGGTTAACCGGCGGTTCAGCGAGGCTCGACGCAGGAGAGCCGAAGCTGGGACCGCCGCACAGACCCGGCGGTTCAGCGAAGCCGGGACCGCCGCATCGACCCGCATAGACTCAGCCGGATCCGTGCTGGCAGGACGGACTTTCCCGGACTGTAGGCCCGGTGATAGCCGTCGGTGGTGCCTCGCTCACGGGATGGTCATGGAACGATGGATACAGAACCCTAGTTTCGAGGTTGGGAGAGCGAGCGGTGTCGGCGCTACGTTGGCTGCGGACGGCCGCCGTCGTGGGCGCGACGGCTGTGCTGCTGGCTTCCAGCTGCAGCTGGCAACTCGGTAACCCCATTCCCCAGGGCGTGCCACCGCCGCCCGGGGACCCGGTCCCGGCGGTGAACACCAATCTGGCGACTGGTCGGCCCGCCGATCAGCTGTACCAGTGGGCCGCCGAGCGGGCCCCGATGCTCGACATCCCGATCACCGCGCTGGAGGCCTACGCCTACGCCGCGCGCGTCGCCGAGGTGGAGAACCCCAACTGCCACCTGGGCTGGACCACGTTGGCGGGCATCGGCCAGATCGAGAGCCATCACGGCCGCTACAACAACGCCACGATCGCGCGCAACGGCGACGTGCGGCCCAAGATCCGCGGGGTCCGGCTCGACGGCTCCGGCGGCAACCTGCACATCGTCGAGGACGTGCAACCGGATCTGGCCGACGACGACGGCGTGGTCCGCGCGATGGGCCCGATGCAGTTCATTCCGGAGACCTGGCGGCTCTACGGCGTCGACGCCAACAACGACGGCATCGTCAGCCCGGACAACATCGACGACGCCGCGCTGTCGGCGGCCGGTTATCTGTGCTGGCGCGGAAAAGATCTGGCCACGCCCAAGGGCTGGATGACGGCGCTGATGGCCTACAACGAGTCGGAGATCTACGCCCGCGCCGTCCGGGACTGGGCCGCCGCATACGCGGCCGGCCGCCCGCTGTGACGTGTCCGGTCCGGGCCACTAGGCTCCCAACAGGCCCACGATAGGCAAGACGGCCAGCCCCCACCCAGCTCAAGGAGAAGTCAGTGCCCATCATCCAGCAGGTAGGCGCCCGCGAGATCCTCGATTCCCGCGGCAACCCCACGGTCGAGGTCGAGGTCGCGCTGGAGGACGGGACGTTCGCCCGGGCCGCGGTGCCCTCCGGCGCCTCCACCGGAGAACACGAGGCCGTCGAACTCCGTGACGGTGGCAGCCGCTACGGCGGCAAGGGCGTGCAGAAGGCGGTCGCCGCGGTACTGGACCAGATCGCACCCGCGGTCATCGGGATCAGCGCCGATGACCAGCGGTTGGTGGACCAGGCCCTGGTGGATCTGGACGGCACCCCGGACAAGTCCCGGCTGGGCGCCAACGCCATGCTCGGGGTCTCGCTGGCGGTGGCCAAGGCCGCCGCCGACTCCGCGGCGCTGCCGCTGTACCGCTACCTCGGCGGTCCCAACGCCCACATCCTGCCGGTCCCGATGATGAACATCCTCAACGGCGGCGCGCACGCCGACACCGGCGTCGACGTTCAGGAGTTCATGGTCGCCCCGATCGGCGCGCCCAGCTTCGCCGAGTCGCTGCGCTGGGGCACGGAGGTCTACCACGCGTTGAAGGCGGTGCTCAAGAAGCAGGGGCTGGCCACCGGGCTGGGTGACGAGGGCGGCTTCGCTCCCGACGTCGCCGGCACCACCGCCGCGCTGGACCTGATCAGCACCGCGATCGAATCCACCGGGTTGAAGCTGGGCACCGACGTGGCGCTGGCGCTCGACGTCGCGGCCACCGAGTTCTACACCGACGGCAGCGGATACGCGTTCGAGAAGCAGAACCGCACCGCCGCCCAACTGTCCGAGTTCTACGCCAAGCTGCTCGACAGCTATCCGCTGGTGTCGATCGAAGACCCGCTGTCCGAGGACGACTGGGACGGCTGGGTGGCGCTGACCACGGCGATCGGGGACCGGGTCCAGCTCGTCGGCGATGACCTGTTCGTCACCAACCCGGAGCGTTTGGAGGAGGGCATCGAGCGCGGCGCGGCGAACGCGTTGCTGGTCAAGGTCAACCAGATCGGCACGCTGACCGAAACCCTGGACGCGGTGACGCTGGCCCACCACAGCGGCTACCGCACCATGATGAGCCACCGCAGCGGCGAGACCGAGGACACCACCATCGCCGACCTGGCGGTGGCCGTCAGCAGCGGCCAGATCAAGACCGGCGCGCCGGCCCGCAGTGAGCGGGTTGCCAAGTACAACCAGCTGCTGCGCATCGAGGAGGAACTCGGCGACGCCGCCCGCTACGCCGGCGACCTGGCTTTCCCCCGCTACGCGCCGGAGAGCAAGTAGCAGCCAGGGGCCGCTGCCATGTCCGATCCGAAACGGCCCGAAAAGCGGCGCGCCGCGAAGTCGCGGCCCGGCCGGGCCGGCGAAACGCGACGGGCACGCCCGCGCCCCGCACCGGCGGTCCGCCGCGGATCGGGCAATTCGCGCACCCCGCCGGAATCACCCGCCGGGGCGGTCAAGCGGGCCATCGCGGCGGCGGCCGACCAGAGCTCTGAGCTTCGGGTCGGTCTGACCGCGCGGCGGGCGGTCATCCTGGCGGCGGTGATGTGCGTGCTCACCCTGACCCTCGCCGGGCCGGTGCGGACCTTTTTCGCCCAGCACGCGGAGATGAAACAGCAGTCCCAACTGGAGATCACCCTGCACCGCCAGATCACCGACCTGCAGCAGCAGAAGGCCAACCTGGACGACCCAGCACACATCCGGGCACAGGCCCGGGAGCGGCTCGGCTTCGTCATGCCCGGCGAGATCCCCTACCAGGTCCAGCTGCCGGCGCCCCCGGAGGTGCCGGGCGAGCCGGGCGCCGAACCCCTGGCCGGCCCCAGCGATGACCCCTGGTACACCGCGCTGTGGCACACCATCGCCGACGTCCCACATCAGCCGCCGCCTCCGGCGGTGTCTCCAGGCCCGCCGGGCCTCCCGGTCCCGCCTGTCCCGGTGGTTCCGGGTGGTTGACCCCGCCGACCTGGACGCGGTGGGCAGGCAGTTGGGCCGAGAACCCCGCGGCGTCCTGGAGGTCTCCTACCGGTGCCCCAACGGCGAACCCGCCGTGGTCAAGACGGCTCCGAGGCTGCCCGACGGGACACCGTTTCCCACCCTGTACTACCTGACCCATCCGGCGCTGACCGCCGCGGCCAGTCGGTTGGAGTCCTCGGGGCTGATGGCCGACATGACCGAGCGGCTGCGGCACGACCCCGAACTCGCCGCCGCCTACCGCGCCGCCCATGAGTCCTATCTGGCCGAGCGGGACGCGATCGAGCCGTTGGGAACCACGTTCTCCGGCGGGGGGATGCCCGACCGGGTGAAGTGCCTGCATGTGCTGATGGCGCACGCACTGGCCAAGGGACGCGGCGTCAACCTGTTCGGCGATGAGGCGCTGGCGATCTTGGCCGCCGAACCGGCGATGGCCGGGATTCTGGTTGCCGAGGAGTGGCTATGACGCGCATCGCCGGAATCGACTGCGGCACCAACTCGATTCGGCTGTTGATCGCTGAGCCGGTGGAGGGCCGGCTGCACGACATCCACCGGGAGATGCGCATCGTCCGGTTGGGCGAGGGAGTCGACGCCACCGGACAGTTCGCCCCCGAGGCGCTCGAACGCACCCGAGCGGCCCTGGCCGACTACACCGCATTGCTTATCGCACATGGCGTTTCGCGAGTGCGGATGGTGGCGACCTCGGCCACCCGCGACGCGGCCAACCGTGACGTGTTCTTCGCCATGACGGCTCAGGTGCTCGGCGAAGCCGTTCCCGGCGCTGTTGCCGAGGTGATCACCGGTGAGCAGGAGGCGGCGCTGTCCTTCCGCGGTGCGGTGGGCGAATTGGACGGCGCCGACAGGCCGTTCCTCGTGGTCGACCTGGGTGGTGGCTCCACCGAGTTGGTGCTGGGTGATCCAGACAACGGAGTCCAGGTCAGCTACTCGGCCGACATCGGCTGTGTCCGGTTGACCGAACGCTGCCTGCATTCCGACCCGCCGACCGCCGAGGAGGTCGCCGCCGCCCGCGGCGTGGCCCGCGAGCTGCTGGGCGAGGCACTGCGCGTGGTCCCGGTGCAACAGGCCCGGACCTGGGTCGGGGTGGCGGGCACCATGACGACGTTGTCGGCGTTGGCGCACGGTCTCACCGAATACGACTCAACCGCAATTCACCTGTCGCGAACCGGCTTCGATGATCTGACGTTGGTCTGCGACCAGCTGATCGGTATGACTCGCGCGCAGCGGGCTGCGCTGGGACCGATGCACCCCGGCCGCGTCGACGTCATCGGCGGCGGGGCGATCGTGGTGCAGGAACTGACTCGCGCACTCGCCGACCGGGCCGGCATCGGTGAGCTGGTGGTCAGCGAGCACGACATCCTGGACGGCATAGCGCTGTCGATCGCCGTATAGGCCGGGCGGTTAGCAAGCCTCGACGAAGGAGAGGCGAAGCTGGACCGCCGTATTGGGCCGACAGCGCTTAGCCGTTCAGCACCGGTCAGTGCTGCTTCCAGACGACCTTGTCTTGGCCGCTGGCCTCCCGGTAGACGACGCTGTCGGGCGCGGTGCCGTTCTTGACGTCGAAGTACAGCCGGCCGCTGGTCTCGCTGCCCTGGGTGATCGGTGCGTTGGGCAGACCGTCGACCTCATTGCCCTTCATGACCGCGTATGTCGAACTGTTCACGGCACGGGCGTTGAAGTCAGCGATATTCGGGGTGGGCGAACCGGTGACCGCCCTGGCAGTCACCTCCGAGTACCAGATTCCGTCGTTATGGCCGCTGGGCTGCAGATTCTTGACGGTGTAGTCAATGGCCCCGCCGGGGCTTTGAATCTCCTCGGCTTGGCCGAACCCGACGGTCTGTGGGTCCGCAGAGGCCGGCGCGACCGCCACCATTCCGGCCGTCGCGAGGCCGACTGCTGTCACCGCCGTCTTCTTGGCGATATGGGAGAACATCACGGCAAAACTCCTTCCGCTAGGTCTCCCATACATATCCGCGTGGGTGGATTTCAAACCTCGAAGCGGTAACCCATGCCCGCTTCGGTCAGCAGATGCTTGGGATTCGACGGATCGTTTTCAAGTTTCCGCCGCAGCTGTGCCAGGTAAACCCGCAGGTACTGGGTTTCTTTCGCGTAGGCAGGTCCCCATACCTGGGTGAGCAGTTCATCGCGGCCGACCAGCTTGCCCCGATTGCGCACCAGCATTTCCAACATGCCCCACTCGGTGGGGGTCAGGTGCACCTCACGCGAGTCCTTGATGACTTTCTTGGCGGCCAGATCAACGGTGAACGATGAGGTTTCGATGATCGGCTGGTCGATTTCGGCGGCGGCGGCGTTGCGGCGGGCGGCGGCCCGCAGTCGGGCCAGGAACTCGTCCATCCCGAACGGTTTGGTCACGTAGTCGTCGGCACCGGCGTCGAGCGCTTCTACTTTGTCGGCGGAGTCGGTGCGGGCCGACAGCACGATCACCGGGACGGTCAGCCAACCGCGCAGCCCGGCCAGCACCTCGATACCGGAGATGTCGGGCAGCCCCAGATCGAGGATCACCACGTCCGGGCGTTGTTCAGCGGCGGCGCGCAAGGCCCCGGCGCCGGTCGCCGCCGTCACGACCTCGTAGCCGCGCACCGACAGGTTGATCTTCAGTGCGCGCAGGATCTGCGGCTCGTCGTCGACCACCAGGACCCGTGTGCTCATCAGCTCTCTTCCGCCGGTGCGGCCAGATCCACCACCATGGTCAACCCGCCCCCGGGTGTCTCTGTCGCCGAGATGGTACCGCCCATCGCCTCGGTGAAACCCCGTGCAACCGACAGCCCCAGGCCGACACCGCTGGTGTTGTCGCGGTCGCCGAGGCGTTGGAAGGGATCGAATACGTGTGCCTCGCCGCCCCTGGGCAGCCCGCGGCCGTCGTCGGCGACGTTGATCAGTACCCGGTCGCCGACTCGGCTTGCCGTCACCCGCACCACGCTGTCGGAGGCGTAGCGCAGCGCATTGTCGATCACGTTGGCCAGCACGCGTTCCAGTAGGCCGGCGTCGGCCATCGCCACGGTCGGCCCGACCTCGACCTTCACCTGATCCAGGCCGCCACGACCGAAGACGTTGCTGCGCTTGCCGATTCCGATCAGGGAACGCTGCACCACCTCCTCCAGATAGACTTTGGTCAGCTCTGGCCGGATCACGCCGGCGGCCAACCGCGAGGAATCGAGCAGGTTGCCCACCAGGTCGGTGAGTTGGTCGACCGATTCCTCCACGGTGGCCAGCAGTTCGGCGGTGTCGTCGGGAGAGAAGTCGACGTCGTCGGCGCGCAGGCTCGAGACCGCGGCCTTGGCGGCCGCCAGTGGGGTGCGCAGGTCGTGGCTGACCGCCGACAACAGGGAGCGCCGCAACTCGTCGGTCCGCATGACCGCGTCGGCGCGGTCGGCCTCGGCCGCCAGTTCCTCCTGCCGGACCAGTCCGGCCGCCTGCCGTGCAACCACCGACAGCACCCGGCGGTCACGGGAGGCCAACTGTCGGCCGACCATCAGCATCCAGAATTCTTTGTCACCGACATCGATCGAGGTGTCCGCGAGATCCACCGAGGTGCAGGGAGTCTCGCCGACCGACGCCATGACTTCGGGTACCGCGGCGCCACTCGGAACGCGGACCAGGCTCACAGTCCGCTGGGCGTAGGTTTCCCGGACCCGTTCCAGCAGGGTGTCCAGGTCCGCGCCGCGCAGCACCGACCCGGCGAACAATGTCATCAGCTCGGCTTCGCGGGACGCGCGGCCGGCTTCCCGGGCCCGCTTGGCTGCTCCATCGACCAGGGCAGCAACCGCGACCGCCACCAGCAGCAGTACGGCCTCGGTCACCGCGGCGTCGTGTTCGGCGATGGTGAAGTCGCGGCGCGGCGTGAGTAGGAAGTAGTTCAGCAACAGCCCGGACAGCAACGCTGAGAGCACCGCCGGGGCGATACCGCCGAGCAGGGCAACCACCAGCACCCCGACAACGAACAGCGCACTCTGCCCGGTGTTGAGATACCGATCCAGCCAGCCCACCACGATCGCGCACATCAGGCACGGCACGATGACCGCTGCCAGCCAGGACATCACCCTCCGTTCCGGAGGGGAGATCGACAGCGCCCGGGAACTCGGCTTGGCGTCCTCGTTGGTAACGATGTGTACGTCGATGTCGCCGGATTGCTGAACCACCGCCGCGCCTACGCCCTCATCGAGGATCCGCGCCCATCGGGACCGCATCGAGCTGCCGATCACCAATTGGGTGGCGTTGACGTCACGGGCGAAGTCCAACAGTGCGGTCGGCACATCATCGCCGATCACGGTGTGTAGCGAGGCGCCCAGGCTGACCGCCAGCTGGCGGATCTTGCCTACCCATGGGGCCGGCGCACCGGGGCGCCCGCCATCGGCCAGGACATGCAGGACCAGTAGTTCACCGCCGGCCTTCGACGCGATCCGGGAGGCCCGGCGCACCAACGCTTCGGACTCCGGGCCACCGGTCACCGCCGCGACGATGCGTTCGCGCGCCTCCCACGTCTCGGTGATCTTTTTGTCGGCCCGGTATCGCGTGAGCGCCGCGTCGACCTGTCCCGCCAGCCACAGCAGTGCTAATTCGCGCAGGGCGGTTAGGGTTTCACCGCGGAAGTAGCCGGCCAGTGCCGCGTCGACCTTTTCCGGCGGATAGACGTCTCCGTGGGAGAGTCTGCGGCGCAAAGCTTCCGGTGCGACGTCGATGAGTTCGATCTGCGATGCCTGGCGCACCACCGCGTCGGGGACGGTGTCGTGCTGGATGGTGCCGATGATCTTGGCCGCGACGTCGCTGATGCTCTCCAGCTGCTGCACGTTGACGGTGGAGATCACTGTGATCCCGGCGGCAAGAAGCTCTTCGATGTCTTGCCAGCGCTTGGGATTGCGGCTGCCCGGGGGGTTGGTGTGCGCGAGATCGTCGACCAGGACCACCTCGGGCCGGCGGGCCAGCACCGCAGCCACGTCGAGTTCGGCGCCGAGGGAGCCGACGGTCTCCATTCCCTGCAGCAGTTCCGCGGTCTTGCTGCGGCCGTGCGTCTCGACCGCAGCGGCGACTACGTCGGTCCCGCGGTCGGCCCGGCGGTGGGCTTCCGAGAGCATCGCGTAGGTCTTGCCGACCCCGGGCGAGGCGCCGAGGTAGATGCGGAGTTCGCCCCGCGGTTCTGCAGGCTGGCCGCGCTGACTCACGACACTCACCAGACCATCATCCCGGCAACCGCCGTGATCAGCCAGCGGCGACCGGTCGCGCCATGACAGTGGGTTTGAACCCGTAGCGCGGGTTGCTCGAACCCGAACCACCGCGACCGGCCGTTGCCATGCCCGGCATCCCGGCCCCGACGGTGTTCACCGCGCCACCCTCTTCGGCGTCGGTCCAGCCGTGGCTGACCAGGGTCGCGGCGTTCTCGGGGATCGAGGTGGCGGGGTTCGGAACGGCGGCTGGCCAGCTCTGCGGCACCGACAGCCCGCCGACCGGGGCGGCCTTGCCGAGTCCGGCCAGCACGGGCGCGCCGCCGGCTGACGTTCCAACCTCGGTGGCAACCGAGTCCACGAACATGCCCGCGGCCCCCGCCGCCGGCGGCCCGTGCGCGATGGCGATGGCGCTGGCGATACCGGAGAACAAGTGCCAGGCGCCGATGTTGCTCAACGCCCCGCTATAGGTGTGCAACTCGGGCCAGAGCCCGACATTCTGCGTGGACTCGGCCAGGCCACCCAGGAGGTCACCCAACCCGCTCTGGGCAGGGCCGGCAGCCAGGCTCTGCACCGCCGCGGGCAGCTCGGATATCAGCTGCGACAGTCCGTTCTGTGCGCCTCCGGCCGAAGCCTGCGCCACCGCCGCACCCTGATTCGCAATTCCCGCCGGGTTGGTGTTGGGCGCGGGAGAGCTCAGCGGCTGCAACACCCCGGCAAGCGAGGACGACGCTGCGTATCCGTACATCGCCATAGCGTCCTGCGCCCACATCTCGGCGTATTGGGCCTCGACCGCCGCGATCGCCGCGGTGTTGACTCCTAGGAGGTTGGTCGCCACCAGGGCCGCGAGCTGCGTCCGGTTCGCCGCGACCACCGGCGGTGGCACCGTCATCGCGAATGCCGCCTCGTAGGCGGCCGCCGATGCCGACGCCTGGGACGCGGCATGCTCGGCGGCGGACGCGGTGGTGTTGAGCCAGGCGATGTAGGGCCGCGCCGCGGCAGCCATCGCTGTGGCTGCCGGGCCCCGCCACTCCTCGTCGGTCAGCGTAGAGATCACCGACTCATAGCCGGCTGCGGTGGCGGTCAGTTCCGCGGCCAGCGCATTCCACGTTGCCGCTGCGCTCATCATCGGTGCGGCCCCGGCGCCGGTGTACATCCGCGCGGAGTTGATCTCCGGGGGCAGCGCTGCGTAGTCCATGTCGTGGCAGTCCGTTTCCTGTAAATGATTCCGGTGGAAGCTTGCCGCTGCTAAACGATCGGCTTACGCGGCATGATGACGGGTTTGACGCCGTAGCGCGGCCGTCCGAACCCGTAGCCGCCGCGATTGGCCAACGCGGCGGCCGGTGCACCGGCGGGCAGGGTGGTGGCCGCGTGCGGCTCCGGAGCGGGTTCGGCCTCGACGAGCGGGCTTGCCGGGGTCTCTGGTTCGGGGTCGGTGGCCCAACTCGGAGGTGCCGACAGCTTGCTGGCCTGGGCCGCCGGTCCAGTGGCTGGGGCGACGGGTGCGACCGCCGTGGCGGGCGTGTTGTGGGAGGCCAAGTTACCCGTGGCGGCTCCCGTGACGCTGTGGATGACACCGGACGGGTTGGTGATGAAGCCGGTGCCCAAGCTGGTGAACGCCGCTGTGGCGGAGCCAAAGTTCGCGCCGTTCGCTGCGGCCAGGATGGCGGAGTTGCTGGCGACTCCGCCCGGCCCGAATGTCGGGTCAACTGCGGCCCCCGAGCCGACAGCTCCCGTCGCGGTGCCCAGCCCCGACGTCGCGGTGGCCGCCGCCGAGTTGACCGTCTCGGTCTCCCCGTAGGAGTCGGCGCTGGTCCGCAAGGTATGAACGAACATCTCCTGCATCGCCGCGGCCTGCGCGCTGATCTGTTGGTACAGGGTGCCGTAGGCCGAGAACTGAGTGGCTTGCAGCGCCGAAACCTCGTCGGCGGCGGCCGGGGCCAGCCCGGTGATCGGGCTGGCCGCGGCCGCGTTCTGGGCGTGCAATGCCGCGTCGATCGTCTGCAGGTCGCCGGCCGCCGCGGACAACGCCTCGGGGTGGGTGGTCAGGAACGACATGACACTCCTTGTGCGATACGAGCCGGCCCCCAGCTGGGCTCGGTGACCGCTCCACTGTCCCTGGCCGAGTCCCCAATAGCGGAGGTCGTTAACGACTTCTTTACGGTCTTTCACGGATTCTTGACGGTTTGCTTTCAGGCCCAGCTGGAGCCGATGGCGGCGTCGGTGTTGGCCATGTTGTTGCCGGCCGTTTGCACCTTCTGACCGTGGGCGTTGGCCTGCTCGTAGATGACCTGGAAGTTCCGCCCGATCTGGGTGATGAACTCCTGGCAGGCCACCGAGCCGGCGCCGCCCCAGAAGTCCCCGGCGGCCAGCACGTCGTGCACGATCGCCTGGTGCTCGGCCTCCAGGGCGGCGGCCTGGGCGCGGATCAACGCGCCGTGGGCGTCGACGTCACCGAACTGATAGTTGATGGACATTGTCTTTCTCCCTTTCTTGGTGGTTTTGCTAGTTAGCTGCTCAGGACCTGCTGTGAAGCGGCTTCCTGCTGTTCGTACTGGTTGGCGTCCCGGATCAAGCCGTCGCGCACGCCGTGCAGCATGGTGACGATGTTGCGGAACGCGGTCTGCATCTGGGCCATGGTGTCGTAGGAGGTGCGTTCGGCCAGGCCGCCCCAGCCGGCGCCGGAGATGTTGGTCGAAGACGCCCACATCCGGCGGGCCTCGTCCTCAACGGTTTGGGCGTGGGTGTCGAAACGGGCTGCCGTCGCACGCATTGCGTCCGGATCGGTCATAAAACGTGTGGTCATGGGTGTTCTCTTTCTGGTTGGGTGATTTCTTCCTGCTCAGCCGGCCGCCACCGGATGCATGGTGACGGTGGGCCGAAATCCGTAGCTCGGGGCGGGGGCCGCCGAGGTGGCGCGCGCCCCGAGCGCGCCGACGGGCATGCCGGCGGGCATCGCCCCCAGACCTCGTTCGGCAGCGGCGGTCAAGGTGGCGCCCGGCAGGACCGTCGCGGTGCTGCCGGCCGTCGTGGCGTTCGCGGCCCACGTCGGCGGCACCGAGAGCAGCCCGACGGAGCCGGCCCGGCCCATACCCGCCGACACCCCAGCGCCGATCCCGCTCCAGCCGGCGGGGCCCGCGAGGCCCGCAACGCCGGTCAGCGCCGGCCCCGCCGTACCCGGAACCCCGGCCAGGGCGGGCGTCGGCGTTGTGGCGCCGCCGAAGCTGCTGGAGATGCCCAGCATGCTCGACAGCACCCCGATCAGGTTGGATCCGTTGGAACTTGCCATCGAGCCCAGGCCGGTAGGGTCCAGGAGGTCGCTTAGTGCCGTCGACGATCCCGCTTGCAGTGGCGAAGCGAAACCTTGCAGTGCCGAAGGCAATTCGGAGATCAACTGGGTGATCCCGGTGAGCCCGGCCGGGCTGGCCGTCGGCGCAGGGTCGGTGAACGGGGTCACCTGGGCTGCTGCCGCTGACGCGCCCGCATAGCCGTACATGGCGGTGGCGTCCTGCGCCCACATCTGCGCGTACTGGGCCTCGGTGGCCGCGATCGCCGGGGTGTTCTGCCCCAGGAAGTTGGTCGCGACCAGCGTCATCAGCAGGCTGCGGTTCGCCACGATCACCGACGGCGGCACCGTCATGGCGAACGCCGTCTCGAATGCGACCGCGGCCGCGGTGGCCTGGGTGGCCGCCTGCTCGGCCAGCGCGGCGGTGGTGTTCAGCCACGCCACGTAGGGAGTGACCGCCGATACCATCGACGACGACGCCGAACCGGTCCACAGCTCGGTTGCCATTCGGGTGACCACGGCCTGGTAGGCCGCGGCGGTCGACTCCAGCTCGGCTGCC
Source organism: Mycolicibacter longobardus (assembly GCF_002102265.1). GTDB lineage: Bacteria > Actinomycetota > Actinomycetes > Mycobacteriales > Mycobacteriaceae > Mycobacterium > Mycobacterium longobardum. The sequence goes on from NZ_LQPG01000006.1 coordinate 27,962, forward strand.
AGACCATGCCAGGCCGCGGCCACCGCTATCATCGGCGCCGCTCCCGGTCCGGTGTACATCCAGGCTGAGTTGACTTCCGGTGGCAACGCACCGAATTCCATCATTTTTGGGTCCGTAGTTTTTGCTTGGGCCTAGCGGGCCGCGATCGCGTTGGCGACCTCGGTCGCCTCATACGATGCGGCGCTGGCCGTCAGGGTGGTGACAAACATCTGGTGAATGGCGTTCGCCTGGGCACTGACCGCCTGATACAGGCCGGCGTGCGCAACGAACTGTGCGGCTGTCAACGCCGACACCGGGTCCGCCGCCGCGGGCACCACGCCGGTGGTCACCGCTTCAGCAGCTGCGTTCTGGGCGGCCAATGCCGCTCCGATGCCGGTCAACTCGCCGGCCGCGGCGGTCAGCTCTTCAGGCTGCGCGCTCACGAACGACACCAACGACATCACCATCTCCTAACCGAACGAGCCGGCACCATGCCGGCTACGAGATCCACCGTGTCGCAACGGTGCTCGGTTAGCACTCGTCCTTACGCGCTCTTAACGGCGCGGGGCCGAACCTTGATGAGTCCTTGATGTCCGGGAACAGAAACCCGGCGCAACCCCCTCCGTTGCGCCGGGTTTCCCAGGTTCTCGCTTTGTGTCAGGCCCAGCTGGATCCGACCGAGGCGTCGGTGTTGGCCATGTTGTTGCCGGCGCTCTGCACCTTCTGGCCGTGGGCGTTGGCCTGCTCGTAGATCACTGCGAAGTTGCGGCCGAGCTGGCCGATGAACTCCTGGCAGGCCACCGAACCGGCGCCGCCCCAGAAGTCCCCGGCGGCCAGCACGTCGTGCACGATGGCCTGGTGCTCGGCTTCCAGGGAAGCGGCCTGGGCGCGGATCAGGGCACCGTGGGCGTGGACATCACCGAACATGTAGTTGATTGACATCTTTGCGGTTCTCCTTCTAGCTCGACAGGATCTGCTGCGAGGCAGCTTCTTGCTGCTCGTAGTGGTTGGCGTCACGAATCAGGCCGTCGCGGACCCCGTGCAGCATGTTCACGATGTTGCGGAACGCGGTCTGCATCTGGCCCATGGTGTCCATCGAGGTGCGCTCGGCCAGACCGCCCCAGCCGGCGCCGGAGATGTTGGTCGAGGATGCCCACATCCGGCGGGCCTCGTCCTCAACGGTCTGGGCGTGGGTGTCGAAACGACCCGCCATCGCACGCATCGCGTCCGGATCCGTCATAAATCGTGTTGCCATTGCTGCCTCTCCTTATCTGAAGGTCGTTCTCGTAGCCGGAATTCGGGTCTTACCCGGCGATGCCCGGGCCGGACATCACCGTCTCGTAGGAGTGTGCCGTCGACATCAGTTCGGCGGCCAGGGCGCGCCACGCCGCGGAGGCGGCTGTCATCGGCGTCGACCCCGGTCTGGTGTGCCTGCGACCGGCGGGCGCGGCTTCGTGATTCAGCATGACTTCCGCCTAACCCGCCGCGATCGCGTTCGCGGCCTCGGCGGCCGCGTAGGCCTCCGAGCTGCCACTGAGGGTGGCCACGAACATCTCGTGGACGGCGGCGGCCTGTGCGGCAACCGACTGGTACAGGCCGGCTTGCGCGTTGAACTGCGCGGCGGTCAGTGCCGAAACCTCGTCGGCAGCCGGGGGAACGACGCCGGCGGTCGGGCCTGCCGCCGCGGCGCTTTGTGCGTTGAGTGCCGAACCGATCGACTGCAGACTGCTGGCGGCGCTCGAGAGGGCCTCCGGCTGGGCGGTCACGAAAGACATAGCATCTCCTTACGGACCCGGCTACGACCGGCTCCTGGGCATCACGCTCCCGTATGACTGCCCGAAAACGGAAGCCGGTTAACCGCTTTTTAACCCCGGTGTCGGAACTCTTTACACGCAGGTCAGCACCGAGCACGCCGCAATGCCGGGTGCCGACACACATTGCCGAAAGACGACTTTAAAAGTAATTTAGATGTCATGGACGTCGTGTCATTCTCCGATCTGCAGCTGCGGGGCAAGGCCACGGTCGAGTCCTGGCTGCGCGAGTCTGCCAACCGTGTTCTGGTGGTGCGCCGCCGTGATGCCGAAGACCTGGTGCTGACAACGGCCTCGCGGGCCGCGCAGGCACGCGAAGCCTCCTCGGTGACGTCGCGGTTGTTTGTCGCGTTGATGCAGCAGGATCCGCATGTTCAGGATCTGATCGCCGATGTCGTTCCCGAGGTATTTCCGTGGGTGACGTTCTTGTCGCGGGACGAGCTCGATGAGTTCGTCGTCGAGTTGGTCTCGACGATCAAGGCTGCTGAGTCGATCGACAACCCTGCGCCGATAGCCCGGGTGATCGACGCCTGGCGACACACCGCCGAGGTGCTGGCTGACCCGGAACTCGCGGCTGTTCTGTCCGCGCCCAGTGACGAGGACTTCGGTCCGGTGCCGGAGCCGGGGGCTCGTCGATAGGTGGCGCCAAAGCGTGGAGATCGTGTCGCGCCGCCTGCCGGCAGTGGTGAGTGGGAGCTGCGATTCGCCACCAGCGAGGCCGCCAAGGGCTGGGAAGCGTTGAGTCAGCAGGCTGCCGCCAACACCGCAGCGGCCTGGCGCGAACTTCGGGTCCGTCCCCAACGGCCGGCGCCCACCAGTCGGCATCACCAACTCAAAGGACGGCTTGCCACCGCGGTGCACCGCGGTATCGACATGGAGCAATGGCAGTACGAGGTGACTGGCGCCGGCCGCATCTGGTACCTAGTCGACACCGCCAATCGCACCCTGTGGCTGAGGCACGCCGGTCCGGGTCATCCGAAGGCCACTGAGTGACGGGAGCGCGCGCGGCGGATCGGACCGCGTTCTGTGGTGACGACGTCGCCGCCAGTACGCTCTGAGCTGCGAAGCCCCCATAGCCCAATTGGCAGAGGCAGCGGACTTAAAATCCGCAAAGTGTCGGTTCGAGTCCGACTGGGGGCACGGTGTCAGCCGACTTTCACCAGCTGCATGGGCGCCTTTATAAAGCCGCACCCATACGTGCCGGCCAGCGTGGCACTGTCGAAGCGAGCCACGCAGTTGTCGCCGAAATCCAGAGTCCACGTGGTGCCCTCGGCGCGCCAGCCCGGTGTGCAGCCTGGGCCGCAGTCGGCGAACGTCCAAGTTGTCTTGCGCTCACCGTTCATCATCACGTCATAAGTGCCGCTGATCGGCTCCGCCGCCGCCGGGCCCGCCAGAGTAAGCGATGCACCCGCCATGAGCGCTGCCGGCACCGCTACGAGAATAGACTTCATCGCTTTGCCCCCAACGAGAACTAGGTCGCTACCGCTCCGGTCGCGAAATGCAGCGACTTGCCAGGAGTACGACTGTACCCGTGCGCGATTGGTAGGGAGGGCATTCCAGGAATGCAGTCCGCGGCCGGCGTTTGCGTGGGGTCGAGCGAGTTTGCTGGCGGGTTCCCGCCCGCTCACCGCAAAACAGCTCCTGGCGGTGCGGCATGCGGAATACGCTGGGTGGGTGGATGGCCAGCCGAGCGCCGTGGGTTCTTCGGCGACCACACCGGCTGAAGTAGTCGAGGCATTCCTCTATGCGGTCATGCGCGACAAGGACTTCGATGCGGCTCGTGAGCTGATGGCCGACGACATCGTCTTTCGCAATGTCGGATATACGACCATGCACGGGGCGGAGCGTATCGAAGGCACCTTCCGCGCCATGGCCGCCCGCCTGCCGTTCCTGAACTGGGACGTGGTCAACCATCAAATCGTCAGTGGGGGCACCACCGTCCTTACGGAGCGCACCGACTCGCTCATTGTCGGCCGGTTCCGAGCTGACTTCTGGGCGTGCGGCACCTTCGAGGTACGGGACGGGAAGGTGGCGTTGTGGCGTGACCACTTCGACCTTCTGGACATCCTCAAAGGCACGATTCGCGGGCTCGTCGCTCTCGCGATTCCCTCTCTGCAACGGCGGTCGAGAAGGCCCCTGGCTCGTTCCTGAATCCGCCCAGTGTCGTTCGGCGCGTCCTGAAGCACCCCTTGTCTCCCGCCTGGAACACGATGAGGTCGGGTGTCACCCGCTCGTGATTGAGGAACTGGCTCTCGGCTCGACCAAGCAGCGCGACACCGTCTTAGAGCTTCTCGAAGACCTGCGCCAGTTCCCCGCGCTGAGCCACGCCGAGGTGGTGACGCTCGTAGACGAACGCCGGCTCAGGGGCCTGAGCGCCGTCGACGCACACCTGCTCGGCGCGGTGCTGCTTACGGGCGGATCGCGGTTGTGGACGCGCGACAAGCGGCTGGTCTCCGTATGTCGCGAAGTGGGTGTCGCCTACGTCGACGCGTCGTAGAGGCTCGCCTGCCGGACCTGCGCCATACCCGCCCGCCCGCAAGTTCGCAAGGGTTGGGCGCCGGAAATCCCGAATTGCCTGGTGGGATTCTTAATTTCTTATTCAACGCTAATCGTGACGCGGATCCGACGTTGCCCAGAACCCGCGAAACACCTGTTCACGGCACATAACCCAGCTTGCTGAGGGAGGTCCGATCCTGCGCCTTCGCCCGCCGCTGCGTGGGGTTGGTGGGATTAGCGTGCGACCTCGATCACAATAATTACGACATTTTCCTGTTACCTCAAATTAACCGCTAGGATCGACCGGACGCCTAGCCGGGCCGCACTGCGGCAGCCGCGGGCGCACGTGCAACGACGATACGAACTGACGATACGAACTTGGTCGATGGGAGCGATGTGGAAGACGTGCCGGCTTATGGATTGGCCAACTCTGCATCCGGCATCGTCGACACCGTGAGGCTGGATCGCGGCCCCATTGGCGGCATTGCGGTCACCGCGGACGGCACCCGACTGCTGGCCACCAACTACGGCGACGACACCGTCTCCATCATCGACACGGCCACCCGTCGCATCGTGAGCACCGTCTTCCACGCCGACGAGCCGTTCGCCATCGCCGCCGGCGCTGCCGGTACCGGCTGGGCCTATGTCACCGCGGGTTCCACGGCGCTGGACGCCGTGCTGGCGATCGACGTCGACACGGCCGAGGTCACCGGCTGCTACCCGGTGGCCATGGACATCGGCGACCTGGTCGCCGACCCGATGAGCAGCCGCGTGTACCTCACCCGCACCGGCTCGTCCGGTGTGGACGTGCTCGCGCTCGACGCGACCATGCGCCCCGCCGGCTCGGTCGGCGTGTCCGGCCATCCTGCGGCCGCCGCGGCGGGTCTGCGGATCAGCCCGGACGGTCGGCGGCTCTACGTCACGGTCCGTCAGCCCACCGGCGACACCGTCACTGTCCTGGACCGCGACCTGCACGTTCTCGACAGGATCAAGGTCGGCTCGAACGTCGTCGATGTCGCGGTCAGCCCCGACGGTGCCCGGCTGTACGTGGCGACGTCCGGTTCCGACGGCCGCGGGACCGTCTACGTCGTCGACGTCCGCAGCCACGCGGTCATCTCCAGCCGCGGTGTGGACGCCCAGCTGATCCAGCTGATCGCCGGCCGCGACGGCGAGCGCGTCTACCTGGTCACCTCGGTCGGAGTCCTGGTGGTGTGCGCCCGCACCAACGAGGCCCTCGGCACGCTGACCGGTATCGCGGCACCGTCCTGTGCCGCGGAGAGCCCGGACGGCAGCCGGCTCTACATCGCCGGTTTCGACGGCGCGGTGACGGTCGCCTCGCTGGCCGACCTGCCGTCGCCGTCGGCGTCGCTGCACGAACAACTCGAGCTCGACGACGCCGTCAGCCGGATGCTGCAACTCGAACCTGCGTTGTAACCAACGGCCCATGCCGGATGTCGGCGTGATCGAATAGGCCGATGCACAGCACCATGCAGAGCTGGCCGTTGACGGTCGGCGCCATCCTGCGGCATGCCACCACCATCCACGGTGCTCGCACCGTCACCACCATGACCGACGACGGGTTTCGGGCCACCACCTACGCGGAGCTGGGTAAGCAGGCGGCCCGGTTGGCCAATGCGCTGCGGCGCCTCGGCATCACCGGCGACGAGCGGGTGGCCACGTTCATGTGGAACAACACCGAACATCTGGCCGCCTACCTGGCGGTTCCGGCGATGGGCGCGGTGCTGCACACCCTCAACATCCGGCTGTTCGCCGAACAGATCGTCTTCGTCGCCAACGAGGCCGAGGACAGGGTGATCCTGGTCGACGCGTCCCTGATACCGCTGCTGGCGCCGGTGCTGGCACAACTGGAGACCGTGCACACCGTGATCGTGGTCGGTGACGGCGACCCCCTGTCTTTCGAAGCGTTGGAGGCCTCCGGCACGACCGTGCTGCGCTACGCCGAGCTGCTGGCCGCCGAGGCCGACGAGTTCGACTGGCCGGTCATCGACGAGAACTCCGCGGCCGCCATGTGTTACACCAGCGGCACCACCGGCAACCCCAAGGGCGTGGTGTACAGCCACCGGTCCAGCTACCTGCACTCCATGGCGGGATGCATGACCAACGGCACCGCGGTCGGCTCGGAAGACTGCGTGCTGCCCATCGTGCCGATGTTTCACGCCAACGCCTGGGGGCTGCCGTATTCGGCGCTGATGGCCGGCGCGGACCTGGCTCTGCCGGACCGGCACCTGGACGCCAAGTCATTGGTCGCCCTGATCGAGGCGCAGCGGCCCACCGTGGCCGGTGCGGTGCCGACCATCTGGAACGACGTCATGCACTACCTGGATCGTGAACCCGGCCATGATATTTCGTCACTGCGGATGGTGGCCTGCGGTGGGTCGGCGGTCCCGGTGTCGTTGATGCAGGCCTTCGAGCAGCGGCACGGTGTGCAGGTGCGGCAGCTATGGGGCATGACCGAGACCTCGCCGATGGCCACCATGGCGTGGCCGCCGCCGGGCACCCCGCCCGAGCGGCACTGGGCGCTGCGCGGCACCCAGGGACGGCCGGTGTGCGGTGTCGAGGCCCGCATCGTCGACGACGAGGACCGGGTGCTGCCCAACGACAACGAAGCGGTCGGCGAGCTGGAGGTGCGTGGTGCGTGGATCACCGGCGCCTACTACCGCGGCCAGGATGAGGCCAAGTTCTCCTCCGGCTGGCTGCGCACCGGCGACGTGGGACGCATCGACGAGCAGGGCTTCATCACCCTGACAGACCGGGCCAAGGACGTGATCAAGTCCGGTGGCGAGTGGATCTCCTCGGTGGAGCTGGAGAACGACCTGATCGGCCACCCCGATGTGGTGGAAGCCGCGGTGGTCGGAGTGCCCGACGAGCGCTGGCAGGAACGGCCGCTGGCCGTGGTGGTGGCCCGGGAGGGTTCTGAGGTTAGCGCCGCAGACCTACGAAAATTCCTGTCCGACAAGGTTGCCCGCTGGTGGCTGCCGGAGCGCTGGACGTTCGTCGAGAAGATTCCGCGCACCAGCGTCGGCAAGTACGACAAGAAGACCATCCGGGCCCGATATGCCGAGGACCAATACCAAGTGAGCGAGGTGCGTGACTGATGAGCCTGCGTGTCATCCAATGGGCAACCGGTTCGGTCGGGGTGGCTGCCATCAAGGGGGTGCTCGAGCATCCCGACCTCGAACTGGTCGGTTGCTGGGTGCACTCGAAGTCCAAGAGCGGCAAGGACGTCGGAGAACTCATCGGTACCGCGCCGGTGGGCGTCACAGCCACCGACAGCGTCGATGAGGTGCTGGCCCTCGACGCCGACGCGGTGATCTACGCGCCCCTGCTGCCCAACCCCGACGAGGTCGCCGCGCTGCTGCGTTCCGGCAAGAACGTCGTCACCCCGGTCGGCTGGTTCTACCCGACCGAGAAGGAGGCGGCCCCGCTGGAGGCAGCCGCACGTGACGGCAACGTGACCCTGCACGGCGCCGGCATCGGTCCGGGCGCGGCCACTGAACTGTTCCCGCTGCTGCTGTCGGTGATGTCCACCGGCGTGACATTCGTTCGCGGCGAAGAGTATTCGGACCTGCGCACCTACGGCGCCCCGGATGTGTTGCGGCACGTGATGGGGTTCGGCGGCACCCCGGATCAGGCGCTGAGCGGCCCCATGCAGAAGTTGCTGGACGGCGGATTCCGTCAAGCGGTGCGGCTGTGCGTGGACCGCATCGGCTTCGCCGCCGACGAGCGCATCCGCTCATCACAGGAGGTGGCGGTGGCCACCGCGCCGATCGATTCCCCGATCGGGGTCATCGAACCCGGCCAGGTCGCCGGCCGACGGTTCCACTGGGAAGCCACCGTCGGCGAGGACGTGGTGGTACGGGTCACGGTCAACTGGCTGATGGGCGAGGAGAACCTCGACCCGCCATGGGATTTCGGCCCGGCCGGGGAGCGCTACGAGATGGAGGTGCGGGGCAACCCGGACACCTTCGTCACCGTCAAGGGTTGGCAGCCCGAGACCGTCGAGGCCGGCCTGATCAGCAACCCCGGCATCGTGGCGACCGCGGCGCACTGCGTCAACGCCATTCCGGCGACCTGTGCCGCCCCGGCCGGTATCGCCGGGTTCTTCGACCTGCCGCTGATCACCGGCCGGGCCGCCCCGGGCCTGGCGCGCTGAGCGCATGACGTCCAAACGCGCCCTGGTGCTGGCCGGCGGGGGAGTGGCGGGCATCGCTTGGGAGACCGGCGTGCTGTGCGGCATCGCCGACGAGTCCCCCGCCACGGCGGCGGCACTGCTGGAATCCGATGTGCTGGTGGGGACTTCGGCCGGCTCGGCGGTGAGCGCCCAGATCGGCAGCGGGACCGGTCTCGATGAGCTGTTCGCCCGCCAGGTCGCCGACACCTCACCGGAACTCGATCCCGGGGTGGGCGGCGAGGAGATCGCGGAGCTGTTCCTGACCGTGATGACCGCACCGAACACCTCGGCCGTGCAGAAGATGCAGCGCATCGGCGCGGTGGCGCTGTCGGCCGAGACGGTCCCGGTCGCGGTGCGCCGCCAGGTGATCGAGCGCCGGCTGCCGTCGCACCGGTGGCCGGACCGCTGCCTGCGGATCACCGCGATCGACATCGACACCGGGGAACTGGTGGTGTTCGACCGGGATTCGGGAGTTGACCTGGTCGACGCGGTGGCCGCCAGCTGTGCCGTGCCGGGGGTCTGGCCGCCGGTGGTGATCGGCGGGCGGCGCTATATGGACGGTGGAATGCGCAGCGGGATCAATCTCGACGTCGCCGATGATTGCCAGGTGGCCGTGGTGCTGGTGCCCTCCGGGGAATCGTCGCCGTCACCATTCGGTGCCGGTGCGGCCGCCGAGGTCGCGGCGTTCGGCGGGCGCGTGTTCGCGGTGTTCGCCGACGGTGTTGCGGTGCGCGCCTTCGGCAGCAACCCGCTGGACCCGGCGTGCCGGGTGCCGTCGGCGCGGGCGGGACGCGAACAGGGCCGACAGCACGCCGCCGCCATCGCCGAGTTCTTGGCCAAGGGCTAAATCGACTTCATCGAGTCGAGCGCGCGGCCGGCGAGCTCCCGGCCGACGTCGATCAGCTCGGCCGCGCGGTGGAAGTCCAGGCTGCGACAGGCCGTGCGGGGCACCTCGATGAGCAGATCGGGTGGATGCGACGCCAGCTGATGGCGGGCCAGCGCCGCCTGGGCGATGTCGATGGTGCGGTTCATCACCTCGAAGCTGCCGAGTTTGGGCACCCCCGGCACGCCGGATGCCGACTCCTCGGCCTCGGCCTCGTCCTCGTCGGGTCCATACCGTTCGGGTTCACCGCTGCTGAACCGGTCCAGGACCGCCCGTGCCGTCGGACGGTCCAGCAGCGACCGCACCCCACTGGTGTCCAGCAGCGCAGAAGTGCTGCGCAACATGCGATTCAGCCGCCCGGCCGGCGCGCCCCGCTCCGAATCCTCCGCGGCCGGGCCGGCCGCCGCCGGGTCGCCCCCATTGAGGCTCACCGCCACCGTCAGGTCGGCGTTGACGGCGCTCAAGGGTGCCATCGGCAGCGGGTCGAGGATCCCGCCGTCGGCCAGCAGACGGCCGTCGACCACATGGGGTGCGATCAACCCGGGGATGGCGATCGAGGCCCGGATGGCGGTGTCGACCGGACCGCGCTGCAGCCACACCGACCGGCCCGCGATCAGATCGGTCGCGACGGCGGTGTAGGGAACCGGCAGTCCTTCGATATCGATGTCGCCCAACATGTCCCGGACGACATCGAGAATCTTGCCGGCCCGCAGCACCCCGGCCGAGGTGAACGACGGGTCCAGCAGTCGCAGCACCGCACCCTGGGTGAGCGACTTGGCCCACTCGGCGAATTCGTCGAGGTGCCCGGCGGCCTGCAGGCCACCGACCAGCGCACCCATCGACGACCCGGAGATTCCGACGATGTCGTAGCCGCGCTCGCGCAGTTCGGTGATCACCCCGATGTGGGCGTAGCCGCGCGCGCCGCCGCTGCCCAGCACCAAAGACACCCGGGGTGGCCGGGATGCCTGGGGCGCCTGCGATTCCTGGGACGCTCCCGCAGAGGTCATGTCCACCATTTTGCGGGCAATACCGCGTCGGTTCTTTCTGTCATGGTGATTACAACCGTAGTGGCCGGACGAACATGCAGGTCACAGCGGGTATCCGGGGCGTGGAACAGGCCGGGATCCGCCCCGTGGGGCACGACGGACCGGTGCGCCGGGCGTCGCAGCCGCCTACCATTGCCGCTGTGATGGAGCACGTCGGATCCCAGGGTTGTTGTTGCCGCAGCTGAAGGCTGCCCGACCCCGGTCTTGAATCCACCCATCCATATCTGGAGTTCTCACCATGACTATCGCTGATCCGATCGCGTTGCGGCGTCCGGTCTCCCGGCCGCGCTCGCTGCGCCTGCCCGACCTTCTGCAGACCACCGACCTGGCTGCCGACGCGGTGCTCGCCGGCCGCTACAACGACCTGCTGCCCGCCTCGGGGCTGCCCGACGACAATCGCTGGTTCGCCCGAATCCACGGCGACGAGCGGCTCGACATCTGGCTGATCAGCTGGGTGCCGGGACACGCGACCGAACTGCACGATCACGGCGACTCGCTCGGCGCGTTGACCGTGCTGTCCGGATCGCTGGACGAATTCCATTGGGATGGGACTCAGTTGGCGCAGCGACGCCTGGAGGCCGGAGACCAGGCCACGTTCACGCGTGGCTGGGTGCACGACGTGGTCTGGGCGCCGTCTCCCGAACCGTCCGGCCCTACGTTGAGCGTGCACGCCTACTCACCGCCACTGGCCGAGATGTCCTACTACGACGTCACTGCCGGGGGCACTCTGCGCCGGCAGCGCACCGAACTCACCGAACACCCAGAGGCGTCGTGACCGCAACCCAGTTGACCAGCCGTATCGACGGGATACTCGCGTCGGCGCGGGCCCGGCTGCGCCGGCTGACCGCCGACGAGGTGCCCGCGGCGCTGCGCGAGGGGGCGCTGCTGGTCGACATTCGGCCGGCAGCCCAGCGCGCTCTGGAGGGGGAGGTGCCCGGCGCGCTGGTCATCGAACGCAACGTGCTGGAGTGGCGCTGCGACCCCACCAGTGACGCCCGGCTGCCGCAGGCGGTCGACGACGACGTGCAGTGGGTGATCCTGTGCTCGGAGGGCTACACCTCAAGCCTGGCGGCGGCCGCGCTGCTGGACCTGGGCCTGCACCGCGCCACCGACGTCATCGGCGGGTATCACGCACTGGCCGCCGCCGGGGTGCTGGTCGCGTCGAGCAAATAGCCCGCTCCGGAACGCCTCAGTGGTGGTGTGAGTGATGGTGCCCCGGAGTGCGCGGGACAATGCCATTGTTGGACCACGGTGCCCCCTTCCATCAGCTGCTCTCGTCGGAATGCAGACGGTGTCGCAGTTGGCCGGTTTTCTCCGGCGTCCAGCCCGGGGGCTGCAGCACCGCCGCCCAGCCGTCGGCGACATCCTGGGTGTAGTGGTGACCATGCCCGGACGGCACGTCGATCGCGACCGCCAAGTCGGCGGAGACCTGCAGGAACGTCACCACCGGCAGCCAACGCATTTCGGGCAGCACGTCGTAGCCGCGCGGTTCGCTGAGCCAGGCGGGTTTCTTGAACAGCAGCCGGGGATTCCACCACGCGATCGGGTCGGAAGCATGCTGCAGGTAGGTCACCCGCGGGCTCTCCCAGGCGGTGTCCGGGCGGTGCAGGTCGTCCGGACGTGCCACGAACCGCACATGGCGGCCGTCCCGGTAGATCGGCAGCCATTGCGGCGAGCCCGGATCGCGGGTGGCGGTCAGATCGGTCCAGACGGTGTTCTGGAACGTCGGCCCGGAAAACAGCGCTCCGTCCGTGCGGGCCAGCACGTTGTTGAGGTTCATGAACGGGGCCTCGCCGCCGAATGACCCCAGGCTCTCGCCGAACACCACCAGCTTCGGGCGCCGCGACTCCGGCAACTCCCGCACCAGCCTGTCGACCGCTTCGAAGAGCATGGTGCCGGCTCGGCGGGCGTTCTCCTTGTCCACCAGGAAGGACAGCCAGCTGGGCAGAAATGAGTACTGCATGCTCACGACAGCGGTGTTGCCGTTGTACATGTACTCCAGCGACGTGGGATCCGGCGAGGTGACCCAGCCGGTGCCGGTACTGGTCCCCACGGCGACTATCTCGCGGTCCAGCCCGCCGGCACGCTGCAGTTCCCGCGCGGCGAGCTCGGCGGTCGCGGCGATCCCGTCGGCGGAGTGCAGCCCCGCGTAGACGCGGATCGGTTCTTTCGCCGGCTTTCCGTTGAACGCGGAGAGGTCGGCGACGGTGGGGCCGCTCCCGACGAAAACCCGGCCCTCCCGGCCCAGCGACTCCCACGAGGCGAGTGATTCCGGACCGCCGGAGCGGTACCGGCTGTCCGGTGCGGCGGTGTCCGGACCCATCTCGTTGTTGACCGCGTCGAAGGTGTGGTTCAGGGTGCGCATCGCGACTTTCACCACCACGCCGTTGAGCAGGGCGATGACCAGAGCCACCAGCAACGACACCGTGACCACCGCGGAAATCCGCGGCGGCGCAACCCGATTGAGCTGCCCGATCAGAAACCGGGTCAGGCGCCGGATCAACTGACCGATCTCCACCAGCGTGAAGAGCACGATCACCGACAGCAGCGCGGCCCACGGATAGGCGAGCCAGTCCAGATGCGGCACACCCATCAGATCCCGCACCCGGTCCTGCCAGACGTGGAACCAGAAGCTCATGCCGACAAGGCCGGCGACGGCCACCGGGACCAGCACGGCCCAGGCCCAACGCGGGGCCGGCGGGCTGGAATCTGCAGACCGCATGTAGCGGACCAGCCACACCGCGAACACGCCCAGGCCATAACCGACGGCTCCGGAAGCGCCGCTGACCAGGCCCTGGAACAGCGGGCCGCGAGGCAGCAGCGACGGTGTCAGCGACAGCCAGATGAGCACCACGCCGCACGCGGTCCCGGTGAATGTGTAACGCCGGACCCACCAGGGCTTGGTGGGCGGCTCCGGCGGTACCGGCTCGGCGGCGGCCACCACGGCTGTGTCGGACACCCGGATCTCCTAGCGGTGGGTGAAATTCGGTGCGCGCTTCTCGGTGAAGGCCGCCATGCCCTCGGTCTGGTCGTCGGTGGCGAATGCCGAATGGAACAGCCGGCGTTCGTAGAGCAGCCCTTCGGCCAGCGTGGATTCGAAGGCCCGGTTCACCGCCTCCTTGGCCATCCGGGCCGCCGACAGGCTCATCCCGGCGATGGTGGCCGCCACCTTGCCGGCCTCGGCCAACAGGTCGTCGGCCGGGACCACGCGCGACACCAGGCCGGAGCGTTCGGCTTCGGCGGCGTCGATGGTGCGGCCGGTCAGGATCAGGTCCATCGCCTTGGCCTTGCCGATGGCCCGGGTCAGTCGCTGCGAGCCGCCCATGCCGGGCAGCACGCCGAGCTTGATCTCCGGCTGGCCGAACTTCGCGGTGTCGGCGGCGATCAGCACGTCGCACATCATCGCCAGTTCGCAACCGCCGCCCAGGGCGTGCCCGGCCACCGCGGCGATCGTCGGGGTGCGTACCGCGGCCAGCTTGGACCAGGCGGCGAAGAAGTCGGCGGCGAACACGTCGGCGAAGCTGAGGTCGGCCATCTCCTTGATGTCTGCCCCGGCGGCGAATGCCTTGGCGCTGCCGGTGATGATGATCGCGCCGATACCCGAGTCGGCGTCGAATTCGGCTGCGGCGGTGGTGACTTCGTTCATCACCTGGCTGTTGAGGGCGTTGAGTGCCTGCGGCCGGTTCAAGGTGATGGTGCCGACGCGTCCGTCGCGGTCGACGAGGATCGTTTCATATGACATGGCAAGGGCTCCTTAAAACACTTAAAACACTAGGTCGGGTTCGGCGGGGGCGAAGTACGTCTCGATGTCGGCGGTGGTCACCTCGGCCAGGGTGGCCGGCGACCACTGCGGGTTGCGGTCCTTGTCGACCAGCTGGGCGCGGATTCCCTCCACCAGGTCATGGGAGCGCAGCGAGGCACACGACACCCGGTATTCCTGGACCAGAACGTCTTCCAGCGTGGCAAGCTCACTCGCCCGCCGCACCGCGGCCAGCGTGACCGACAACGCGATCGGCGAGCGGGTGCCGATCAGCTCGGCGGCGGCGTTGGCCTCGGGGCTGGCGTGTCCGGCCAGCGCGGCCACGATCTCAGCGACGGTGTCGTGGGCGTAGCACTCGTCGATCCAGTCGCTGTGTGCGGCAAGCGGACTCGGTGGCGGTTCGACTGCGTGGGCGGCCAGCGCGCCGTCCACGCCGTGGGCGGTGATCGCCGCGGTGAAGGCGTCCAACTCCGAATGCGGCACGTAGTGATCGGCGAAGCCCAGGGCGATGGCGTCCGGGCCGGAGAACGGGGCGCCGGTCAGTGCCGCGTGCAGGCCCAGGTTGCCCGGCGCGCGCGACAGCAGATAGGTGCCGCCGACGTCGGGGATGAACCCGATGCCCACTTCGGGCATGGCCATCTTGGTGGTGTCGGTGACCACCCGGGTGTTGGCGTGCGCCCCGACCCCGACGCCGCCGCCCATCACGATGCCGTCCATCAACGACACGTACGGCTTGGGAAATCTGCCGATCTGCGCGTTGAGCAGGTACTCGTCGTACCAGAACCGGCGCGCGTCGGCGCCGTCGGCTTTGGCGCTGTGGTAGATCGCAACAACGTCGCCGCCGGCGCACAGCCCGCGCTCGCCGGCCCCGGCCAGGACCACCGCTGTTACCGCCGGATCATCGGCCCAGGTGGTCAGCGCCGTGGTCATCGCGGTGACCATCGGAAGGTTCAGCGAGTTGATCGCCTTCGGCCGGTTGAGTGTCAGCAGGCCGACCCCATCGGCAACGCGGGCCAGGATGTCGGGGTTCAGGGCGTCGGGGTTCAGGGCGTCGGGGTTCAGGGCACTGCCAGATTCGCCTGTCACGCCTTCGCAATGTAGATCCCTAGCCGCGGTCGCCGATCCGCGGGTAAGGTTTGGCGACAGAACGACCCGAATGCCGTCGGGAACTCTGGCGGGTCGGTCAACGTTGAACCAGTGTTCGCAAACCTTCGCTTCAGAAGCATAAGAGAGGATCGGGACGGTGCGGGAGACCAGCAACCCGGTATTTCGTTCGTTGCCCAAACAGGGCGGTTACGCGCAGTTCGGTACCGGTGTCGCCGGCGCCACTCAGCAGGTCGGCCAGACTTACCAGGTCGATCCGGCTGTTTCGCAGTACCAGCGGGAGGTCACTCGCCCGCTGACCATCGACGACGTGGTCACCAAGACCGGCATGACGTTGGGGGTGCTCAGCGTCGCCGCGATCATTTCCTACTTCCTGGTGGCGGCCAACCAGGCGTTGGCAGCTCCGCTGACCTTCATCGGTGCGTTCGGCGGTCTGGCCCTGGTCATGGTCGGCGTGTTCGCCCGCAAGCAGGACAGCAAGGCCCTGGTGCTCAGCTACGCGGTGCTTGAGGGTCTGTTCCTGGGTGCCATCTCGTTCGTGCTGACCGCGGTCACGGTCGGGACCAGCAACGCCGGCTCGATGATCGGCCAGGCCGTGATGGGCACCTTCGGGGTGTTCGCCGGCATGCTCGTCGTCTACAAGACCGGCGCCATCCGCGTCACTCCTAAGTTCACCCGCATGCTGGTCGCCGGAATGTTCGGCGTGCTGGCCCTGATGATCGGCAACCTGGTGCTGTCGCTGTTCGGCGTCGGCGGGGGTGAGGGCCTGGGCCTGCGCAGCGGCGGGACCCTGTCGATCATCTTCTCGCTGGTGTGCATCGGTATCGCCGCGTTCAGCTTCCTGATCGACTTCGACGCCGCGGACCAGCTGATCCGGGCCGGGGCGCCGGAGAAGGCGGCCTGGGGTATCGCACTCGGCCTGACCGTGACCCTGGTCTGGCTGTACCTGGAGATCCTGCGCCTGCTCAGCTACTTCCAGAGCGAGTGACCTCCAGCCTTACCCATTGACTCTGCGCTGAGGGCGCCAAAGTGCGAGTAGCACCAGCCCTCAGCGCAGAGTCATTTCTACTTGTGGATGACCGTCACCGTGCCGGCGTCGAAGCTGCCACCATCTGGCCATGGAGGAGCCCTTCATCGGCAGCGAGGCGTTGGCGTCCGGGGCGCTGAGCAGGCATGAGCTACGCACGTATTGCACGGCTATCCTGCCGAACGTCTACCTGGACAAGCGCACCCAGCCCACACTTCTGCAGCGGACGTTCGCCGCGTGGCTGTGGTCGGGTCGGCAGGCCGTGGTGGCGGGAACAGCTGCATCCGCACTGCACGGCGCGAAATGGGTCGACGACGCTGAGCCCATCGACCTGATCTGGCCGAACGCCAGGGCGCCGCGGGGTGTGCGGACCAGGGATGACCGACTCCTTGAGCACGAGACCCAACGACGTCGGGGCATGGTGCTGACCTCGGTCGAGCGCACGGCGTTCGACCTGGGCCGGCGCGGACCACTTGGTCATGCGGTCGCCAGGCTCGACGCGCTGGCGAACGCCACGCATTTCAAGGTCGACGACGTTGCGGAGCTGGCGGCACGGCACCGGCATACTCGCGGCCTGCGGCAACTGGAAATCGCCCTGGATCTGGTCGACGCGGGGGCGGAGTCGCCGAAAGAGACCTGGCTGCGCCTCTTACTGATCAACGCCGGATTCCCCCGGCCGCAAACCCAGATCCCCGTGCTAGGCCCGGACGGCTATCCGAAGTACTTCCTGGATATGGGTTGGGAGGGCATCATGCTCACCGTCGAATATGACGGCGATCAGCACCGCACCAGCCGGCCGCAGTTCGTGAAGGATGCCGAGCGCCTCGAGTACATCCAAAGTGTCGGCTGGATGCACATCAAGGTGCTTGCCGAACACCGGGGCTACGATGTGATCCGCCGCGTCCAGCGTGCCTGGGATGCGTTGAGTCTGCGCTGAGGGCGGGCGCTACTCGAACTTTCCCGCCCTACGCGCAGAGTCAACGGGAAAGGTTAGGCGAGGCGCTCGACCACCATGGCCATGCCCTGGCCGCCGCCCACACACATGGTCTCCACGCCGAAGGTCTTGTCGTAGGTCGCCAAGTTGTTCAGCAGAGTGGCGGTGATGCGGGCGCCGGTCATACCGAACGGGTGACCCAGTGCGATCGCCCCGCCGGACACGTTCAGCTTGTCCTCGTCGATGCCCAGCTCGCGGGCCGAGCCCAGCACCTGCACGGCGAAGGCCTCGTTGATCTCGAACAGGTCGATGTCGGAGACCGACATCTTCGCGTTCATCAGCGCCTTCTTGACGGCTTCGATCGGGCCGAGACCCATGATCTCCGGCGACAGGCCCGACACCGCGGTGGACACGATCCGGGCCAGCGGCTTGAGACCCAGCTCCTTGGCCTTGGTGTCGCTGGTGATGATCACCGCGGCAGCGCCGTCGTTGAGCGGGCAGGCGTTGCCGGCGGTGATCGTGCCGTTGGGCCGGAACACCGGCTTGAGCTGACTGATCTTCTCGTAGGTGGTTCCGGCGCGGGGGCCGTCGTCGGTGCTCACCACGGTGCCGTCGGCCAGGGTGACCGGGGAGATCTCCCGCGCGAAGAAGCCGTTCTTGATGGCTTCCTCGGCGCGGTTCTGGCTGCGCACGCCCCAGTGGTCCTGGTCTTCGCGGCTGATCCCGGTGTGCAGCACGACGTTCTCGGCGGTCTGGCCCATCGCGATGTAGATGTCGGGCACCAACCCGTCGGCACGCGGGTCGTGCCATTCGCCTGAGCCGGCCGCAGCGGCCTCGGTGCGGGCCTGGGCCTCCTCGAAAATCGGGTTCTTGCTGTTCGGTGCACCGTCGGCGGCACCGATAGCGAACTGCGACACGGTCTCCACCCCGGCGGAGATGAAGGCGTCGCCCTCGCCGGCCTTGATCGCGTGGAACGCCATCCGGGTGGTCTGCAACGACGACGAGCAGTACCGGTTCACGGTGGTGCCCGGCAGGAAGTCATAGCCGAGCAGTACCGCGACCACCCGCGCGATGTTGTAGCCGGACGCGCCGCCCGGCTGGCCGCAGCCCATCATCAGGTCGTCGATCTGGTGCGGGTTCAGCTCGGGCACCTTGTCGAGGGCGGCGCGCACCATCTGGGCGGCCAGGTCATCCGGCCGCATGGTGACCAGCGATCCCTTACCGGCCCGGCCGATCGGCGAACGAGCAGTTGAGACGATGACGGCTTCGGGCACGGTGACTCCTTGGGATCGGGTACTCCAGGCGAATCTAGCCCGAAGACGCCCATACCCGGGAATCGGGCCGGTCCAGGGCGGCGCACAGCGCGGGGATCACCTGACTGGCCGCCAGCGCATACCCCGCGGCCGACGGGTGGTACTGATCCTGGGCAAACAGCAGCTCAGGGGCGTCGTGGAACTCCCGAGCCCGGAAGTCGGCGAACGGCACGGCGATACCACCGGCGGCCTTGACGGCCTGGGTCTGGGCCCGGGCCAACTGCCGGGCTCGAGTGTGCGCCACCCAGCGCAACGGCTGGGGCAGCGCGGTGACCGTACCCAGATCCGGGCAGGTGCCGACGATCACCACGGCGCCGCTGGCGCGCAGCCGTGCCACCGTCGTGCGCAGCCGCTGGGCCGAAGCGGCGATGCCGTTGAGCGCGGTGACGTCGTTGGCCCCGATCATGATCACCGCGACATCCGGCGGCGGCCCCGCGACGAACATCGCGTCGACCTGGCCGGCGAGACCCTTGGAGGTGGCGCCCACGATCGCCTTGGTGCTCAAGCGAATCCGCATGCCGGTGTGCTGCGCAAGCGCGTGAGCGATCAGTGCTCCGGGAACCTCGTCGGGGGAATGGCAGCCGTAGCCGGTCGCGGTCGAGTCACCGAAAACCATCAGGTGCAGATCGACAGCCATGCCACGCTGAAAACGCTGCGCCGGGCCCTCGCCGGCCTCGTAGACACCGTCGGCGCGAGGCGGGATGGCGCACGCCCTGGGGATGGTCTGGCGGGCTCGGTCGGCCTGACCGGCCAGGAGATTGCGCACGCCCACGTAGAGCGTGCCGCTGGAGGCGACCGCTCCGGCGGTCACCAGCGTGACCGCCGACGGACGCGGTACCCGGATCCCCATGCCGCAAGTCTAGGGAGCGGAACGGCCCTGATGCCCGGCTGCAGCAAACAGAAATGATCACGATGCGGACCCGATGCAGTATCGGAACGAATCCTAAGATTTCTTCACATACTTTTGCGTGTGACGATACGTTGTACCGCGTTGGCTGTGCCGGCCCGGGCCGGCTGGAGGGAGTGTGCACCATGACCGCACCCAGCAAGATTCCCAGCTCGTCGTATGCTCTCACCCGTCTGTACACCGCCGCTCGCCCCCGCCGCTTCGGCCGCAATGACGGGTTGCCCGTCGAGGTCGTCGAAGACTCGCCCAGCGTCGAAGGGCGGCTGGCATGGCTGGCGGCACGGGTCACCATCAGGCCGGTGCTTTCGGTCGGCAGCTACCTTCCGCGCATGCCGTGGCCGTTCGGTCTGCTCGACTTCGCGGCCAAGGCGGTGCTGCCCGCGCCCGGTACCGTCCGCGCCACCATCCGGCTGCCGCGCTGCAGGGCTCAACTGGTGCGGGCCGCCGGGGTGCTGCCGGCCGACGGCACCCGCCGGGTGGTGCTGTACATGCACGGCGGCGCCTTCTTGACCTGCGGAGCCAACACCCACGGCCGGCTGGTCACCAAGTTGTCGAAGTACGCCGACAGCCCGGTCCTGGTGGTGGAGTACCGGATGATCCCCAAACACTCCATCGCCGACGCGATCGACGACTGTTACGACGGCTACCGCTGGCTGCGCCGCCAGGGCTACGAACCGGACCAGATCGTGCTGGCCGGCGACTCCGCCGGCGGTTACCTGTCGCTGGCGCTGGCGGAGCGGCTGCTGGAGGAAGGGGAGGACCCGGCGGCCATCGTGGCGATGTCGCCGCTGCTGGAGATCGCCAAGGAAGCCAAGAAGGCCCACCCCAACATCCACGCCGGGGCGGAGTTCCCGCCCAAGGCATTCGACGCCTTCGTCGAACTGATCGAAGCGGCGGCGCGGCGGGACCGCACGCACGGCGGCGAAGTCCTCGAACCCCTGCAACACGTCAAGCCCGGCTTGCCGCGCACCCTGATCCACGTCTCCGGTTCCGAGGTGCTGCTGCACGACGCCCGGTTGGGCGCCAAGGTGCTGGCGGCGGCCGGTGTCCCGGTGGAACTGCGGGTGTGGCCCGGCCAGATCCACGTCTTCCAGATCGCCGCACCGTTCGTGCCGGAGGCCACCCGTTCACTGCGCCAGATCGGTGAATACATTCGCGAGGCCACCGGCTAGATGGGCCGTTGGCCGGTGATCCGGGCCGCCTGAGACGATGGCAGGCATGCGGATTGCGCGCCACATCAGCGACCTCATCGGCAACACCCCACTGGTCGAGCTGAATTCGATCGTGCCTGCCGGGGCGGGCCGGGTGGTCGCCAAGATCGAGTACCTCAACCCGGGTGCCAGCTCCAAGGACCGCATCGCGGTGAAGATGATCGACGCCGCAGAGGCCAGCGGGGCGCTCAAGCCGGGCGGCACCATCGTCGAACCCACCTCCGGCAACACCGGTGTCGGGCTGGCGTTGGTCGCCCAGCGCCGCGGTTACAAGTGCGTATTCGTCTGCCCGGACAAGGTCAGCGAGGACAAGCAGAATGTGTTGCGGGCCTACGGCGCCGAGGTGGTGGTGTGCCCCACCGCGGTGCCGCCGGACGACCCGGCCAGCTACTACAGCGTGTCCAACCGCCTGGTCGAGGAGATAGACGGGGCCTGGAAGCCCGACCAGTACTCCAACCCGGCGGGTCCGGAGAGTCACTATGAGACCACCGGCCCGGAGATCTGGGCCGACACCGACGGTCAGGTCACCCACTTCGTCGCCGGGATCGGCACCGGAGGGACCATCACCGGTACCGGCCGCTACCTCAAAGAGGTGTCGGGAGGCCGGGTGCAGATCGTCGGCGCCGACCCGGAAGGCTCGGTGTACTCCGGCGGCACCGGCCGGCCGTATCTGGTGGAGGGTGTCGGCGAGGACTTCTGGCCGGCCGCCTACGACCCGAGCATTCCCGACGAGATCATCGCGGTGTCCGACGCCGACTCGTTCGACATGACTCGGCGCCTGGCCCGCGAGGAAGCGCTGCTGGTCGGCGGGTCCTGCGGGATGGCGGTGGTGGCGGCGGTGGAAGCGGCCGTCAAGGCGGGGCCCGACGCACTGGTCGTCGTGCTGCTTCCGGACGGCGGCCGCGGCTACATGTCGAAGATCTTCAACGACGCCTGGATGTCGTCCTACGGGTTCCTGCGGTCCCGGCTGGACGGCTCGACGGTGCAGCCCACGGTGGGCGACGTGCTGCGGGCCAAGTCCGGGGTGCTGCCGGACCTGGTGCACACCCATCCGGCGGAGACGCTGCGCGACGCCATCGGGATCCTGCGCGAGTACGGGGTCTCGCAGATGCCCGTCGTCGGCGCCGAGCCGCCGGTGATGGCCGGTGAAGTGGCCGGCAGTGTGTCCGAGCGCGATCTGCTCTCCGCGGTGTTCGAGGGCCGTGCCAAGCTCGCCGACGCGGTGTCGCAGCACATGGGCCCGCCGCTGCCGCTGATCGGCTCCGGGGAGGTCGTCGGTGTCGCCGCGGCCACGCTGGCCGAGGTTGACGCGGTGATGGTGGTCGAGGGCGGTAAGCCGGTGGGCGTCATCACCCGACATGACCTGTTGGGCTTCCTCTCCGACGGGCCACGCCGACGATAACGGAGGTTCCGATCACCGACCTGCGGTAGCGTTTTGGACAATTTCGCCGACCCGACCCGAAGGGGTGGAGATGACCGACATTCCGCCGTCCGGCAGTTACCCGCCCCCGTCCGGCGATTACCCGCCTCCGGGCAACTACCCCCCGCCGCCGCCGGGCAACTACCCCCCGCGGGCAATTACCCGCCGCCGGCTCCGGGCTACGGGTCGTACGGAAGCCCGGCCGGAACCCCGGTCGGCCAGCTGCCTCCGGAGGCCTACACCTCGTGGCTGACCCGGGTGGGCGCGTACTTCATCGACTTCATCCCGATCCTGGTGCTCTACGGAATCCCCGCGATGATCGCCGGTACCACGGCCAACAAGGAGTGCGTCACCACCTCGGCTGGGTTCGCGTGCACGGTCACACCGTCCAGCGCCGGTGCGGCGCTGATGTTTGTGGGCTGGCTGGCGGCGCTCGGCTTCGGAATCTGGAACTTCGGCTACCGGCAGGGCACCACCGGGTCGAGCATCGGCAAATCGGCGATGAAGTTCAAGGTGGTCTCCGAAGCCACCGGGCAGCCGATCGGGTTCGGAATGTCGATCGTGCGCCAATTGGCCCACATCGTCGACAGCTTGATCTTGGGCATCGGCTACCTGTTCCCGCTGTGGGACGCCAAACGCCAGACGTTGGCCGACAAGATCATGACCACCGTCTGCCTGCCGATCCGGTGAGCCAGAGTCAACGACACCGCAAGACAGGACTGTCCACCACCGCGATCCACGCCGGTTTCCGGCCCGACCCGGCTACCGGAGCGGTCAACGCACCGATCTACGCCAGCAGCACCTTCGCCCAGGACGGCGTCGGCGGCCTGCGCGGTGGTTACGAGTACGCGCGCACCGGCAACCCGACCCGGGCCGCTTTGGAAACCGCGCTGGCCGCGGTGGAGGGCGGCCGGTTCGGCCGGGCCTTCGGTTCGGGGATGGCCGCCACTGATTGCGCCCTGCGGGCCATCCTGCGCCCCGGCGACCACCTGATCATCCCGGACGACGCCTACGGCGGCACTTTCCGGCTGATCGACAAGGTGTTCACCCAGTGGGGTGTGGCGTACACGCCGGTCGCGCTGTCCGACCTGGATGCGGTGCGTGCCGCGCTCACCGGCCGCACCCGGCTGATCTGGGTGGAGACGCCCACCAACCCGTTGCTGTCCATCGCCGATATCGCCGCGCTCTCCGCCATCGGCCGAAGCGGCGGCGCAAAAGTTCTGGTGGACAACACCTTTGCCTCGCCTGCGCTGCAGCAGCCGCTGTCGCTGGGCGCCGACGTGGTGCTGCACTCGACCACCAAGTACATCGGCGGCCACTCCGACGTGGTGGGCGGCGCGCTGGTCACCGACGATGACGAGCTCGACGCTGCCTTCGCGTTCCTGCAGAACGGTGCCGGGGCGGTGCCCGGCCCCTTCGACGCCTACCTGACCCTGCGGGGCTTGAAGACGCTGGTGCTGCGGATGCAGCGGCACAGCGAGAACGCCATGGCGGTCGCGGAATTCCTCACCCGTCATGCTGCGGTCAGCCGGGTGCTCTACCCGGGTCTGCCCGGCCATCCCGGCCACGATGTGGCCGCGGCGCAGATGCGCGGGTTCGGCGGCATGGTGTCGGTCCGGATGCGTGGCGGGCGGGCCGCCGCCGAGAAGCTGTGCGCCGGAACCGAGATCTTCATCCTGGCGGAGTCACTGGGCGGGGTGGAGTCGCTGATCGAACACCCGGGTGCGATGACGCATGCGTCGACGGCGGGTTCTCAACTCGAGGTTCCCGACGACCTGGTCCGGCTGTCGGTGGGCGTCGAGGACATTGACGACCTGATCGCTGATTTGCAGCAGGCGCTGGCCTGAGCGGCTGCGCTCAGGAGCGGCCGCGCTCAGGAATGGTAGGGCTCGGCGCTGACCAGGGTCACCCTGACGGTCTTGCCGCTGGGCACGGTGTAGCTGCGCTCCTCGTCCACCTTGGCGCCGAGCAGGGCGTGGCCCAGCGGCGAGTTCGGTGAGTAGACCTCGAGCTTGTCGTCGTTGACGCCCTCTTGGCGAGTGGCGATCAGGAAGGTCTCGGTGTCGGATTTGTCGCCGTCGTAGAAGACCTTGACCACCGAACCCGGCAGCGCCACGCCGGACTGCGTCGGCGCCTCGCCGACCTTGGCATTGTTGAGCAGTTCCTGCAGCTGCCGGATGCGGGCCTCCTGCTGGCCCTGCTCCTCGCGGGCCGCGTGGTAGCCGCCGTTCTCCCGCAGGTCGCCCTCTTCGCGGCGGTCATTGATCTCCGCGGCGATCACCGGACGATTCGCGATCAGCTGGTCGAGCTCCGCCTTGAGCCGGTCGTGTGACTCCTGCGTCAACCAGGTCACCTGGGTGTCCGTCATCTCACTGTGCTCCCTTGTGTCGTCGGACCCGACGCTTTCGGGTTCAGCGGGTCGACGCCTTCTAATGCAGTCGTTCTAATGCAGCAATACACGGTCCCAGCTGGAACCGTGTATCCGGATAGGGTACCACCGCGACGTTACGGCGACTGCAGATAACCGGGCACGTCACTACCGCAACCGTAGACATCGCCCATAACAGGTTGCTGGGAGGATTTGACGATCGTCGTCACCTGTACGGTCGCCGAATCCGACGGCGGGATCAGCACTTCGCGCCGTCCGGTCTCGCTTCCATCGATGGCCCGGACCCGCACGATGCACGCGGCAGGGCGGGACGGATCGGATCGGGTCACGCTGAACTTAACTGACACCGTCTGGTTGTCGAGCACCTCGTATCCGTACAGTTCACCCTTCACCTCGGCGGTGGCGATCCGCTGAAATCCCAGCACGGCGACCGCGGCAGCCGCCGCGATCCCCAGCGTTGCCAGTGCGATCGCCAGCAGCCGCCGGGGCAGGACGCGGCCCGGGGAATCCCCGTATCGGGCCGGCTTCGAGTCGGTCATCGTGCGGTGTGTCCCATGGTCGCCGGTGGTGTCGGGATCGGTTACCGCGCCCGCCGCAGATGGTGGAACGATGGGACCGGAAACCATCTGGAACTATAGGCGTCCAGTCCGGCGTTCCGGCAGGAGGAACCGGGAGGAAACGGGGATGTGCACATGAGTGGACTGCGGCTGATGGCGGTGCACGCCCACCCCGACGACGAGTCCAGCAAGGGCGCGGCCACGCTGGCCCGCTACGCCGCCGCCGGCCACCGGGTGATGGTGGTGACGCTGACCGGCGGCGAGCGCGGCGACATTCTCAATCCCGCCATGGATCTGCCCGATGTACACGGTCACATCGCCGATATCCGACGCAATGAGATGGCCAAAGCCGCCGAGATCCTCGGCGTCGAACACCACTGGCTGGGCTTCGTCGACTCCGGACTGCCCAAGGGCGACCCCCTGCCGCCGCTGCCCGAGGACTGCTTCGCGCTGGTACCGCTGGAGGTGTCGACGGAGCGCCTGGTGGAGGTCGTCCGGGACTTTCGGCCGCATGTGATGACCACCTACGACGAGAACGGCGGCTACCCGCACCCCGATCACATCCGTTGCCACCAGGTGTCGGTGGCCGCCTTCGAGGCCGCCGCCGACTACCGTCGCTTTCCCGGCGCGGGTGAGGTCTGGTCGGTCTCCAAGCTGTACTACAACCACGGATTCCTGCGGCAACGGATGCAGTTGCTGCAGGACGAGTTCGCCCGCAACGGCGAGGTCGGCCCGTTCGCGAAGTGGCTGCAGCACTGGCAGCCCGACCATGACGTGTTCGCCGACCGGGTGACCAGCCGCGTCGAGTGTGCCGCCTACTTCAGCCAGCGTGACGACGCGCTGCGGGCACACGCCACCCAGATCGACCCGAACGGTGATTTCTTCGCCGCTCCTATCGAGTGGCAGCAACGGCTGTGGCCCACCGAGGAGTTCGAGCTGGCCCGGTCGCGAGTGCCGGTTAGTCTGCCGGAGACAGACCTGTTCGCCGGGATCGAGGACAACCGATGAACCACGCCGCGCTGACCGCGCTTTGGATTTTGGCCGAGGAGGTGCCCCGCGACACCGGGCCGGACTTCGGCAAGGCCAGCCCGCTCGGGCTGCTGGTCATCGTGCTGCTGCTATTGGGCACGTTCGGGTTGGTGCGGTCGATGAACCGGCAGCTCAAGAAGTTGCCGGAGTCCTTCGACCGGGATGATCCCGCCGCTGATCAGGCCGCCGACGAAGGGACCGTCGGGTCTATCTCGGCCGGCGATTTCCCGGGTGACGACGGTCCTGGCGCAGCGCCGCCGGAGCCCTCCCGCTAACAGCTCCCCAACGCTGGGTTTCGGGCACCTGACCTCCGGATTAACCTTTGCCCCTTGTGGTTTCGGACGCCTGGAGGGTGATCGCCGACCGTTGTGCCGCATGAGATGATGGCCCTGACCGCGGCTTGTAGAAGGGTTCAGGGTTGGCCATGCTCGCAGATCGCTCGCCCGGGTTGGCGCTGTCGCCGATCATCTTGACGGTGCTACTGCTCGGCCTCATCAAGGTTCCGGCCGTGCACGCTGATGCGGTCGACACCACCTTTCTGGGTGCACTGAACTCCAAGGGCATCGATTTCGCCAATGGGCAGTCTGCGGTCATCGCCGGTCATGAGGTCTGCGACGAGCTCGACGGAGGTCGGCCGAAGAGCGACGTGGTTTCCGAAGTGATGCAAAGCAGCCAGCTCGATGGCTACCACGCCGGCTTCTTCGTCGGGGTCAGTGTGAGTGCGTTCTGCCCGAGGCACCGCAGTTAGTCGCAGTTGATGTAGTCGCGGTCAGCCCGCACACGGCGGCTTCGGCATGACCGGGCCCCCGAGCTCCAAACCGACTTCCAGATCCTCATACCGCTGCTGCTTGCGCTTGCGCCAGCCACTGCCGGCCGCGGTCGATGGCGGCACAACCGGCGGCAGGATCGGCGGGACTCCGGCAAATCCATGTGACTCGCCAACGGGCAGCGGAGCCGCCGCCGATGCCAGCTGCACCGGCGTCCGCGCGGTCTGCACAAATCCCGCCGCAGCGGGCGGAGCGGTCAGTGGGCCGACCTTCACCCCGACACCGAATGCCGCCGAAGGCATTTCGGTAAGGCCGGCGGCCCCCAACGCGCCCAGTCCGCCGAGCGGGATCGACGGGATCAGGGCGGCCTCACCCTCGGCCAGGCCCTGTCCGATGGAGGCATTCACGCCCTGCAACGCCTGCGCCGAGGTGTTCTGGGCGAGGTAGCTGAGCAGGTTGATCGGGAATCCGGACGACACGAACTGGTTGGCGTAGGTGTTAGCCAGGCCGGTCCAACCGTAGTTGGGGTCGAACGTCGGCAGTGACGAGTCCAGTGACGGCAACGTCGAGTCAGCCGAGGCGATCCCGGAGCTGACAGTCGCCGGCGTCGGCGATGTGAAGGCGGACAATGCGGTGGCCTGGGCGGAGGCCGCCCGGTAGTGGGCCATTGCCGCGGTGTTGTCCGTCCACATGGTCAGATATCGGCTCTCGTTCTCCGCGATCGCCGCCGCATTGCTCCCGAACCGATTGGAGGCCAGCAGTTGTGCCCGCTGAGTGCGGTTGGCCGTGATGGCAGCGGTGGGGGTCACAGCGTTACGGACGGACTCGAAGGCGGTCGCGGCGAGCTGAGCCGAAGAGGCGGTCCGCCGACACTGCTGCGCGGTTGTTCGCAGCCAAGCCAGGTAGGGCTCCGCGGCTTGCACCATTGCGACCGCTGACCGGCCGCGCCAGGTCTCCACCAACGATGACAGCGCGGCCACATAGGCATCCGCGGATTCATCCAGGCCGGCGCCAAGCTGCAGCCACGCCCCGGATGCCTCGATGAGAGATCTGGGACCGGGCCCGGAATGGACCAGCGCGGAGGTGACCTCTGGGGGCGCCGCTAGGAACCGCATGGTGCTAAACGTCGACTACCGTCGGAAAACCCTCGGAACATTGTCCTGACGGCGGCGAAAAGACCTGTGAAACTTTGGGTGTCGCGGGACCGCCCGATTCAGCTGATCGCGCTGATGGCGGCCGACAGGCGCGGCATGAACGCATCGGGGATGGGCACGTAGCCGTGGTCGGCCAGGTCGGTCTGGCCATCCCCGATCGCGCTCTGTAGAAAGGCTCTGACGGCCGTTCCGACCCGTGAGTCGGGATACTTTGAGCAGACGATCTCGTAGGTGGCCAACACAATCGGGTAGGCACCGGGTTGATTCGGCCGGTAGAACGAGATGGTGTCGAGGGCAAGATCGTTGCCGTCGCGGATGAACCAGGCAGAGGAAATCGTCTTGCCGACGGAGTCCTCGCTGATAGCGACGGGGTCGGGGCCGGCCGAGGTGATGACGTTGACCAGACCCAGCCGACGCGCCTGGGCGAACGACCATCCGGTGTAGGTGATCGCCCCTTCGGTGCCGGACGTGGCGGCGGCGACGCCCTCGTTACCGTGTGCGCCCTTCCCGACTGCGCCGTTGAACGTTCGTCCGGCGCCCTTTCCCCAGGCACCCGCGGAGGCGGTGTCGAGATAGCGCTGGAAGTTGTCGGTGGTTCCGGACTCGTCGCTGCGGAACACCACCCGAATCGGCACGTCAGGCAGTGCGGTGCCGGTGTTGAGCGCGGCGATCGCGGGGTCGTTCCAGGTGGTGATGGCGCCGTTGAAGATATTGGCTGCGGTGGGGCCATCCAGATTCAGCGATGTCAGGCCGTTGAGACGAAAGGCGATCGCGATGGGCCCGAACACCATCGGCAGGTTCCACACCGGCGCGCCGCAGCGCTGCTGAGCCCGGTCGTATTCACCTTTGCTCAGTGGCGAGTCGGATCCGCCGAAATCCGTTTCTTCTGCCATGAATTCGTTGATACCGGCACCCGACCCGTTGGCCTCGTATCTCAAGTGCTGTCCCGGGCAGTCGTGGCTGAACCTCGCGGCGAATCGCTTCATCGCCCTGGCTTGTGCGGTCGAACCGCTGGCCTTCAGGGTCAGCTTTCCGCCGCATTCCACCCCGGATCCCGGAGCCGGTGCCGCCTCGCGTGACCGTGTGGTGTCGTGGTTGACGCCGCACCCGGACAGCAGGGCAACGCCGACGGCCAGCAGGCTCGGTACGGTACGTCGATCGATGTCAATCACATCCCTCGGGTCGTCTCGTCGCCGAATGCTAGCAATGGCAGGGACACGAGTTACTGGTGCTTTGCAGTCGAATTCAAGAATTCAGCAACTGTTTTCGATCTGGTTGGTCTCCGGGTAGACGGCATCTGCCTGCGGGTCTGGGCGGCGGCCGACGGCGACCGGGATTAGCGTGGATGGATGGCCAATCGACTCGCCGCGTCCGCCAGCCCATACCTGCGTCAACACGCCGACAACCCGGTGGACTGGTGGGAGTGGACGCCCGAGGCGCTGGCCGAAGCCGCAGAGCGAGATGTGCCGATCCTGCTGTCGGTCGGCTACGCGGCCTGCCACTGGTGCCACGTGATGGCGCACGGCTCGTTCGAGGACGCGGAAGTCGCCTCAGCGATGAACCAGAGCTTCGTGTGCATCAAGGTCGACCGGGAGGAACGTCCCGACATCGACGCGATCTACATGACCGCCACCCAGGCGCTGACCGGGCATGGCGGCTGGCCGATGACCTGCTTCCTCACTCCCGACGGTCGTCCGTTCTACTGCGGCACCTACTACCCGAAAGACACTTTTCTGCAATTGCTTTCGGCGATCACCGCCACCTGGACCGAACGCCGCGACGAGGTCGAGGACGCCTCGGAGCGCATTGCCGCCGAGTTGCGGTCGATGGCCGCCGGACTGCCCGGGGGCGGCCCGCCCGTCGACGCGATGCTCTGCGACGGCGCCGTGTCGGCCGTGCTGCGTGACGAGGACACCGAACACGGGGGCTTCGGCGGTGCGCCGAAGTTCCCGCCTTCCGCACTGCTGGAAACCCTGCTGCGCCATTACGAACGGACCGCGACCCGCCCGGCGCTCGACGCCGTGGCCCGCGCCGGTGCGGCGATGGCGCGCGGCGGTATCTATGACCAGCTGGCCGGAGGATTCGCCCGGTACAGCGTTGACAACGCCTGGGTGGTACCGCATTTCGAGAAGATGCTGTATGACAACGCGCTGCTGCTGCGGTCCTATGCGCACTGGTCCCGGCGCACCGGCAACCCGCTGGCGAGTCGGATCACCTCAGAGACCGCCCGATTCCTACTCGCGGAGCTTTCCGACGGCGCCATGTTCGTCTCGTCGCTGGACGCCGACGCCGACGGTCAAGAAGGTTTGACCTATGTGTGGACGCCCGAGCAGTTGACCGAGGTTCTCGGCGCCGATGACGGGGCTTGGGCGGCAGCCGTTTTCGGGGTCACGGTGAGCGGCACGTTCGAGTCCGGCGGTTCAGCGAGGCTCGACGGAGGAGAGGCGAAGCTGGGGCCGCCGCATGAACCCGGCAGTTCGGTGCTGCAGCTTCCGGTGGATCCCGACGATCCGCAGCGGTTCGACCGGGTACGGCAGCGGCTGCTGACCGCTCGACGGTCCCGGCCCCAGCCCGGACGCGACGACAAGGTGGTCACCGCCTGGAACGGCATGGCGATCACGGCGTTGACCGAAGCGGCTGTGGCGCTGAGGAACCCGAGTCTGGTCGTGGCGGCGCGTGATTGCGCGGGCGCGCTGCTCGACCTGCATCTGGTGGATGGCCGGCTGCGCCGCGCCAGCCTGGGCGGCCGGGTGGGGGAGAGCGCCGCAATCCTGGAGGACTACGGTGCGTTGGCCACCGGACTGCTCAGCGTGTACCAGCTCGACGCGGACCCGCGGTGGCTGGATGCCGCGGTCGGCCTGCTGGACACCGCGCTGGCCCACTTCGCCGACCCGGACTCACCGGGACGGTGGTTCGACAGCGCCGATGACGCCGAAGCGCTGATGCTGCGCCCGAGCGACCCGTCGGACGGGGCCACCCCGTCGGGAGCCGCGCTGATCACCGAGGCGCTGCTGACCGCGGCGCACCTGGTGGGCGCGGACCGCGGCGAGCGCTACCGCCGGGCGGCCGGCGATGCGCTGGCGGCGCACACCGCGCTGCTGGCGCGGGCGGCGCGCGCGGTCGGGCACTGGCTCGGTGTCGCCGAGGCCTGCGTACGGGGGCCGATACAGATCGCGGTGGCCTGCGAGAGCCCGGATTCCGCACTGCTGACCGAGGCACGCCGGTTGGCCCCCGGCGGGGCGATCGTCGTCGGCGGTGCGGCGGGCTCGTCGGAGCCGCTGATCGGCCGAGACCGGGTCAACGGTGCCGACGCCGCCTACGTGTGCCGGGGTCCAGTGTGCGATCTGCCGGTGGGCAGCGCAGCGGAGCTGGCCGCCGCCCTTGCGGTGCCCGCCAATCCGGCGTCCGTGTAATCTCCGCCACATGACGAGCGCACCCGATAAGGCACAGGCCATCACCGAGACCGTCCACCGCTACATCGAGCTAGTCGGCGGCGGCGACGCCGATGCGCTGGTCGGGCTGTACGCGGATGACGCCACCCTGGAAGACCCGGTCGGCGGCGAGGTGCACATCGGCCACCAGGCCATCCGCAACTTCTACTCGGCCATCACCGGGCTGGACCGCAAGGCAGAGCTGGTGTCGCTGCGGGTCGCCGGCAACGAGGCGGCATTCCAGTTCGCACTGACCATCACCAACGGCGATCACCGGATGCGGATCGAGCCGATCGACGTGATGGTGTTCGACGGCGACGGCAAGATCGCCGGCATGAAGGCCTACTGGTCGGCGGAGAACATCACCCAGCTCTAAGCCGAGCTCGGTCCGACCGGGACGGGTGCTTAATACAGCGCCGCGAACCAGATCGCGATGTACTGACAGACCGCGGCCACCGCGGTGCAGGCGTGGAAGAACTCGTGGTAGCCGAACGTCTCCGGCCACGGGTCCGGCCACTTCAGCGCGTACATGATCGCCCCGATGCTGTAGAGCGCGCCGCCGACGGCCAGCAGCACCATCGCCGCAACGCCGGCGTTGTGCATGATCGTCGCGATGAAGAACGCCGACACCCACCCCAACAGCAGGTAGAGCGGCACCCCGACCCACTTCGGGGCGGTCGGCCAGCACAGTTTCAGCACCACGCCGGCCAGGGCACCGCCCCACACGATGGTCATCACCAGCCGCTCCTGGGGGCCGTGGTCCATCGCCAGCAACGCGAACGGGGTGTAGGTGCCGGCGATGAAGATGAAGATCATCGCGTGGTCGAGCCTCTTCATCCGGATCCGGGTGGAGACCGACTTCCAGGTCACCCGGTGATAGGTCGCGCTGACCGCGAACATGCCCACCACCGAGATGGTGTACGCCAGCGATGCCAAGCCGGCCTCGAGTCCGGCCAACGGCCAGGTCACCGCTATCAGGGCGATCCCGGCGATGCCCGCGACGATGGCCGATGCGAAGTGAATCCACCCGCGTGCCCGCGGCCTGGTGTGTGGCGCGGGGGCGTCCGCAGGCAGATCACTCGGATTCGGTTCGGCGATCGTGTCGGTGTGGGTGCTCATGGTCCTTCCTGACTCCATGCGGATCCCGGAGGTGATTCCCGTCAATGCTTGGAGATCACAGTAGTCTGGGTTTTTGTGGCGATCATCCCGGCGCGCTTGAAGGAGCCGCTGTACCGGATCTACGAGCTGCGCCTCCGGCAGGGCTTGGCGGCCTCGCGGTCGACCCTGCCGCGCCACATCGCGGTTCTCTGCGACGGCAACCGGCGGTGGGCGCGCGATGCCGGCTACGACGACGTCAGCTACGGCTACCGGATGGGCGCGGCCAAGATCGCCGAGATGTTGCGCTGGTGCGCTGACGCCGGCATCGAGATGGCGACCATCTACCTGCTCTCCACCGAGAATCTGCAGCGCGACCCCGGCGAACTCGCCGCGCTCATCGAGATCATCACCGACGTGGTGGAGGAGATCTGTGCCCCCGCCAACCGCTGGAGCGTGCGGACCGTCGGGGATCTGGAACTGCTGGGCGAAGAACCCGCCCGCCGTCTGCGCGAGGCTGTCGAAGGCACAGCGGCCGCGGCGAACCAAGACGGCGGAAGCTCCAATCTGCACGTCAACGTCGCGGTCGGCTACGGCGGCCGACAGGAGATCGTCGACGCCGTGCGCGGCCTGCTCGGCAAGCAGCTGGCCAACGGCGCCACCGCCGAAGAACTTGTGGAGGCGGTGACCGTCGAAGGGATCTCGGAGAATCTCTACACCTCCGGCCAGCCGGACCCGGATCTGGTGATCCGGACCTCCGGGGAGCAGCGGTTGTCCGGCTTCCTGCTGTGGCAGAGCGCCTACTCGGAGATGTGGTTCACCGAGGCGCACTGGCCGGCGTTCCGCAGGGTCGATTTCCTGCGTGCGCTGCGCGACTACAGCGTGCGGCACCGGCGATTCGGGCGGTAGCGCGGACATGATCGTGCTGTCGGCGCTGGTATTCACCCTGAGTTGGTGGCTGGGGATGTACCTGCTGGCCCGCGATCCGCGAAAGCAGGTGCTGGTGCTGGCCGCCCTCGGCCTGTGCGGTTTCGCGGCGGTGGTCGCCGCTGACGCGGTGCGTGCGGTGTGGCATCCGGTACTGCTCGGACGGCTGGAGATCTACCTGGCCGTGGTGCCCGGGGTGGCGTGGTTCGCGGTGGTGCTGGAGTTGTCCCGGCCCTGCGACCACTGGACCAGCCGGACACGCGACGCGGTGCTCGTCGGCGTGGTCGCCGCCGCCGCGCTGACGGGCGCGGCGTGGGCGGGCAGCGTCGACGGCCCGCTGCGGGCCGGGCACTGGCTGCTGTTCGCCGTGGTCTCGGTGTCGACGCTGGGTGCCATGGTCAAAGCACTGATCCGGCCTGCGCAGCCCGGATCGGTCCTCGGCGTTGCCGCCGTCGCGACGTTGTTCTTCGCCCTGGCCAATGCGATTCTGCTGATCCCGTTGGGCGTGGTGCCCAGCGGGATCGCGCTGGCCAGCACCGGCGTCGACGTGCTTCTGCTGGGGCTGGCGGTGGCGCTGTGGGACGCCTTCGACGAGGGCCAGGCGCTACGGCTGGACATGCTGCGCTCGTTCCTGGCCGCGGTCGCGATGGCGGCGCTGTTGGGCGGGCAGGTGCTGATCGGGTTGGCGCTGACCCGAAACGAACCCACGGCGCAGACGGCGCTGACGGTTCTGCTGTTCACCACGATCGCGGTCGGGATCGAGGTCCAGGTGTTCGTGGACCGGCTGGCCGGACTCTGGGATCGGCTGGCGTTCTGGCGTTCCCCGGCGTTGCGCGCCGACCGTGCTGCGTTGCGCGGCACCGAAGCGGCGCTGGCGCTGCGCTCGACCAGTCCGCTCGACGACGTCGACGAGGAGACCTTTGTACGGCTGACCCGACGGGCGTTGGGCCACTACGGGGATCTGTCGAAACTCGTCGCCAGCCCGTTGACCGCGCTGCCGGCCATCGACGAGAGGCTGGCCGCCCGCGGTGCTCCCGACGCGCCGCTGGAACGCGCCAACGAACTCAAGGCGCTGCTGGCCGACCGGATCGCCGCGCTCAAACCGCGCGACGGTGGTGAGTTCGGCACCACCGAACAGTGGCGGCACTACAACGCCCTGTACTTCCCCTACGTGGTCGGCGTACGCGCCTACGCGCAGAACGCCACCCCGGCCGGACTGGATCCCACCGCCCGGCAGGCCTGGCAGTGGCTGGTCACCGAGGTGCCGCAGCGTTCGCTGCACAACTGGCAGAACGCCGGGGCCCGGGTGATCGCCGCGGATCTGCGAAGCCGGCTGACGGTGTCGTCGGGTTCCTGACCTGCAGGTGGCAGTGCTTGGCAGTGCCGTGGGTCGAAGTGGCAGCGGGGGGTGAGCAAGGTCGACGGTGTTGGTAGTCGATCCTCGAAGGGAGTTCCATCATGACCGCCCTCACCACCCCGGTCCTGTCCGACTCGACCGATTCACTGCTGCGTTTCGCTCTGCGGGCCGACGCCGTCGTCACCGGAGCCGTCGGCGTGGTCGGTGCCGTCGCCGCCCGCTCGATGGCGGCCCTGGAAGGCCTGACCGCGGCCCACGAATACGGCCTGGCCGCCTTCTGTGTCCTCTACGGCGTGGCCGTCTACATCCTGTCTGCGCTGCCGGACGTGCGCCGCGCCGGCGTCGGCGTGATCATCGCCAATGTGGTGTGCACCGTCGCCGCCATCGCGGTGCTGGAGTCCGGTGTGCTTCCGTTGACCGGAGTCGGCGTCGCGGCGACCTTGGGCAGCGCCGCCTACACGGCGTTCTTCGCGCTGCTGCAGTACCGCGGGCTGCGTCGCCTGGGCTGACTCGCGGCCACTTGCGCGTGTCGCCCCGGCCGCCACCGTCTACAGTTCTGTCCCATGAAGTGGCGGCTGGCGGCGACAACGCTGATTCCTGCAACCCTGATCTTCGCCGCCGCGCCGGCGCAGGCCGACGAGAAGAGCTACCTCAGCTACCTCGAGTCGCACGGGTTCAAGTACCAGAACAGCCCCGGGCTCACCACGCCGGCCGGGGCGGTGAAATTCGGCGAGATCATCTGCCAGAACCTGCGGCGGGGCCGTCCCGCCAAGGACCGGTTCGGCACGAAGGTCGCCGACGGCGTCACCAAGGTAGTGATCGACGCCGCACAACACGAGATGTGCCCGGACACATTGGCGGCTGCCGCGACGCCGACGCCGACGCCGTCACCGGCGCCACCGCCTCCGGGTGCCAACGAACCGGCGCCGCCGCCTCCGCCCGGCTTTCCTCCGCCTCCCGAATTTCCGCCGCCGCCTCCGGCACCGGAATTCCCGCCGCCCCCCGAGTTCGCGTCG
>NZ_LQPG01000007.1 GCF_002102265.1 Mycolicibacter longobardus
GCGGTGCGGGAGCCGGGGAGGGTGCCGGAGCCGGAGCGGGCGCCGGAGCAGGCGGCTGGGCCATGGCCAGCCCGAGCGACGGCGGGGCGGGCGGCGGCGGGACCGCGACCGCGGCCGCATGGTGCGCCAGAGCACCGATACCCAGGCCCCCGATCACCCCGGCCGGAGCCAGTACCGTCGAGCCGGCCAACAGCGGCAGCAGCGCCGGTAGCAGCGCCGTCTGGGTGAGCGAGTAGTTGAGCACCTGGATGGTGTTGCCGATCGTGGACCCGATGATCTCGACCATCGCCAACGGCACCACAAGACCAAGGCCTTGCGGATTGAACAGTGCGGTGTACAGGATCGCCAGCAGGTCGTCGACAACAACCTTTGCGGTCAGCGCGATGTAGGTTCCCGGGTCCAACGGCACCGAGAACATGTAGGCAAGGACTCCGGGGTTGAAATAGCCGAACGGATTCCCCGACCAGGCCAGCCACGAGCCAGGGACCCCCCACGGCGGCAGCAACGACGAGCCGTTCTGCAGGCCGGCGAAGAGTTCTGCGAGCGGGTCCCCGATGCCGGTGTAGCCGACCTGGTCGAAGAATTCCAGCAGCTGCAGATACAGCGGGTAGTCGCCGATGTTCGGATATTCCGGGGTGGGGATGAGTCCGTGCAGGAACGCCGCCAACTCGGCGAACCAGTCCGGCGGCGCGGGCGGTGTCGCCTCCGCCGCGCCCGGCACCAGCGGGTTGAGCACCGGCGGCGCCGGGTCGAGCTGCGGTGGCGCCGCCACAGCAGCGGTCGCGGTCGCGTCGTAGCCGGCCATCACGGTGGCCGCCTGCACCCACATCCGTGCGTAGTCGGCCTCGTTCAGCGCGATCGGAATCGTGTTGATCCCGAAGAAGTTGGTCGCCACCAGAACCCCGTGAACGGCATGGTTGGTGGCCAACTCGGCCATGGTCGGCATCGCCGCCAGCGCGGCGGTGTGGGCGCTCGCCGCCACCTGCTGCGCGGCCGCCACCGCGGCCGCATCGACACCGGCGCGCACCAGCCACGCCAGGTAGGGAACGTGGGCCGCCAGGTAGGCCTCTGCGGACGGACCCTGCCACGCCCCGGCCTGCACCTGGCCCAGCACGGCCGCCAGCTCGTCGGCGACGTCGGCGTACTCCGTGCTCAGCGCGGTCCAGGCCGCCGCCGACGCCAGCAGCGGGCCGGCTCCGGGTCCGGCCGACAGCAACGTGGAATGGACTTCCGGAGGTGACGCGATCCAGATCGGCGCGGTCACGGTCGCCAGCTCTCTCGGGGTGCTCCGCCCCGAACCGAGGGTGCGACGACGATGCCAGTATCTGGCTCTCGGGTGAGGCTCACTCCCGATAACAGTGGCGGGACCGCTCCGGATTCGCACCGGATTCCTGCATCGTCATCGCCTTACCGGCGAATTGTCGCACGTTGGACCACGCCCCGGTACTGTTCGCGCATCCAGGAGCCCGGTGTCGTCGGGGTCCTGGCGCCCCGCCGAGGGCTGTCCCCGGCCAATTGCGGAGGGCCCGCCCGGAACTCATTCCGCCGGTTCCCCCGCACCGGGTACCCTGCCAACCGTGTCCGACCCGGCGAACACCCGTTCCGCGATCTGCCTCAACATGATCGTGCGAGACGAAGCCCACGTCATTCAGGAGGTGTTGGACGCCGCCGCGCCCTACATCAGTTCGTGGGTGATCGTCGATACCGGCTCACAGGACGGAACCCAGCAGGTGATCCGCGACCACATGGCGGCACTGGGCATCCCTGGTGAGCTTTACGAACGGCCCTGGCACAACTTCGGGCACAACCGCACCGAGGCGCTGACCCTCGCCCAGGGCCGTGCCGACTACATCTGGGTCATAGACGCCGACGACGAGGTCCTGGGCACACCCGATTTCACCGGTCTGAACGCCGACGTCTACCTGGTGTGTATCCGGCAGGGCCCCAACGCCTACTGGCGCCCCCAAGTGTTCCGCGACGGGTTGCCGGTGCGCTACGCCGGTGTGGTCCACGAGCACGTCGAATACGACAAAGAG
This sequence comes from Mycolicibacter longobardus, assembly GCF_002102265.1. Taxonomy (GTDB): domain Bacteria; phylum Actinomycetota; class Actinomycetes; order Mycobacteriales; family Mycobacteriaceae; genus Mycobacterium; species Mycobacterium longobardum. The sequence continues at coordinate 2,037 of NZ_LQPG01000007.1, forward strand.
GCCTACGTCACCGGCTATATCGGTGGCGACTTCGCCATCGAATCGCGGCGCCTCGGGGCCCGCAACCTGGATCCGCAGAAGTATGCGCGCGACCGCGATCTGCTGCTGGCTGAGGTCGAACGCAATCCCGAGGACGCACGGTCCGTCTTCTACCTCGCGCAAAGCTACTTCGATCTGGAGGACTACGCCGTCGCGCGCACGTGGTATGCGCGGCGAGCCGAAATGGGGGGCTATGACGAAGAGGTGTACTACTCGCTGTTCCGCCTAGCCGCGGCCGTGGAAGCACTCGATGAACCGTGGACTGACGTACGGGATGCCTACCTCCACGCCTGGGGGTTCCGACCGACCCGCGCCGAACCGCTGTACCAACTGGCCCGATACCTGCGCCTCAACGGAAATTACCGACTCGCCTACGGGTTCGCCCGATGCGCGGCCGCTATCCCGCTCACGCAGGACGAGCTGTTCGTCTACACCGATGCCTACACCTGGCGCTCGACCGATGAGCAGGCAGTCTGCGCCGACTGGATCGGCAAGCACGAAGAAACGTTCACGCTGTGCCGGGGCCTGCTGGCCCGACCCGACGTGCCCGAGGAGGATCGTCAACGGATCGCCGCCAACCGCGACGTTCCGGTCCCGTACATGCTGGATGCCGCATCACCATATCCGGAAGCCCTGGCACACAGCCTGATTGCCGGCCCACCCGACGCCGAAGTGACCGTGAGCCTGCTCGCCGGACCCGACCAAGCCAGTACCGAGCAGACCCTGAACTCGTTCCTGAACTGCTGCCTCGACGTGACGCGCTGCGGCCGCTTCCTGGTGATCGACACCGGCCTATCGGGAACCGATCGGGCCACCCTGGCGCAGCGGTACGGATTCATCGAGTTCGCCGATGCCCCTGCGGCCGGACCCGGCGACCAGCTCGAGTGGATCCGCACCCAGATCGGCGGACGATTCTGGCTGCACCTGGGCCAAGGCTGGCGATTCTTCGCCCCGGAGAACCTCATCACCCGACTGACCGACGTACTGGAGGCCGAACCGCAGGTGTTCCAGGTGGGCATCAACTTCACCGACGCGGTGAAGCTGACCGGCACCTGCGCCGCCGAGGACATCGTGCGCCGCGCCCCCGGCGCAGGCCGCTACCTGTTGACAGAGCGGCCTGCCACCGGCCCGGCGATGTTCGACACCGCGCGGATGAACCACGTCGGCGGCACCGCCACCCTCGACGAAGTTCTCTGCATCACGGACTGAGCCCACCGGCAGATCGGGTCAGTCCTTCTCGCCGACGGCTGCGTTGAAGGTGGCGCTGGGCCGCATCACCGCCGAGGTCAGGTCGTGATCCGGCGCGTAGTAGCCGCCGATGTCCACCGGCTCGCCCTGCACCGCGGTCAGTTCGCTCAAGATGACGTCCTCGTTCTTGTCCAACGTGTCCGCCAGCTCCGCGAAGTGCTTGGCCAGCTCGGGGTCCTCGGTCTGCGCGGCGAGTTCCTCCGCCCAATACTTGGCGAGGTAGAACTGACTGCCGCGGTTGTCCAGCTCACCGGTCTTGCGCGACGGAGACTTGTTGGCGTCCAACAGTTTGCCGATCGCCGCGTCCAGCGTCACGCCGAGGATCTTGGCCTGCACATTGCCGGTCTTGACACCCAGGTCATCGAAACTGGCTGCCAGCGCCAGGAATTCGCCGAGCGAGTCCCAGCGCAGGTGGTTCTCCTCCACCAACTGCTTGACGTGCTTGGGCGCCGAACCGCCCGCGCCGGTCTCGTACATGCCCCCGCCGGCCATCAGCGGCACGATCGACAGCATCTTGGCGCTGGTGCCCAGCTCCAGGATCGGGAACAGGTCGGTGAGGTAGTCGCGCAGGATGTTGCCGGTGGCGGCGATGGTGTCCTGGCCGCGGATCAGCCGCTCCAGGGTGTAGCGCATGGCCCACACCTGCGGCATGATCTGGATCTCCAGGCCCTCGGTGTCGTGGTCTTTCAGGTAGGTCTTGACCTTCTTGCGCAGTTCCGCCTCGTGCGGACGCTCGGTGTCCAGCCAGAACACCACCGTCATGCCCGACGCCCGTGCCCGCTGGACGGCCAGCTTCACCCAGTCCCGGATGGCGGCGTCGGTGACGGTGCACAGCCGCCAGATGTCGCCGGCCTCCACGTTCTGGCTCAGCAGCACCTCACCGGTGTTGAGGTCGACGATGTCGGCAACCCCGGCCTCGGGGACCTCGAAGGTCTTGTCGTGGCTGCCGTACTCCTCGGCCTTCTGCGCCATCAGCCCGACGTTGGGCACGGTGCCCATGGTGGCCGGGTCGAACTGGCCGTGGGTCTTGCAGAAGTTGATCAACTCCTGGTAGATCCGCGCGAACGTCGACTCGGGGTTGACCGCCTTGGTGTCCCTGGGCCGCCCGTCCGCGCCATACATCTTGCCGCCGGCCCGGATCATCGCCGGCATCGAGGCGTCCACGATCACGTCCGAGGGCGAGTGGAAGTTCGTGATGCCGTTGGCCGAGTCCACCATCGCCAGTTTGGGACGGTGCTCGTGGCAGGCGTGCAGGTCCTCGATGATCTCCTCGCGCTGCGAAGCCGGCAGCGTCTCGATCTTGTTGTAGAGGTCGACCATGCCGTTGTTGACGTTGACGCCCAGGTCGTCGAAGAGCTTCTGGTGCTTGGCGAACGCATCCTTGTAGAAGACTTTGATGGCGTGGCCGAACACGATGGGGTGGCTGACCTTCATCATGGTCGCCTTGACGTGCAGGGAGAACATCACACCCGTCTTGTGGGCGTCCTCCATCTGCTCCTCGTAGAACTCGCGCAGCGCTTTCACGCTCATGAACATCGAGTCGATGACCATGCCGTCGAGCAGTGACACCTTCTCCTTGAGCACAATCGTCTTGCCGCTCTTGGTTTTCAGCTCCATCTTGACGTCACGATCGCGGTCCAGCGTCATCGACTTCTCGCCGTGGTAGAAGTCGCCGTGGCGCATGGTGGCCACATGGGTGCGCGACGCCTGCGACCACTCACCCATGCTGTGCGGGTGCTTGCGTGCGTACTCCTTGACCGCCTTGGGCGCACGCCGGTCCGAGTTGCCTTCCCGCAGAACCGGATTCACCGCACTGCCCAGGCACTTGGCGTAGCGGTCGCGGATGTCGCGCTCCCGGTCGGTCTTCGGGTCCTCGGGGAAGTCCGGCAGCGCGAAGCCCTTGCCCTGCAGCTCCTTGATGGCAGCGACCAGTTGCGGCACCGACGCGCTGATGTTGGGCAGCTTGATGATCGTGGTGTCGGGCAGGTGGGTGAGCCGGCCGAGCTCGGCCAGGTTGTCCGGCACCCGTTGCGCCTCGGTCAGCTCATCGGGGAACTCGGCCAGGATGCGGGCGGCCAGCGAGATGTCGCTGGGTTTCACGTCGATACCCGCGGGCCCGGTGAAGGCCTGCACGATCGGCAGGAACGAATAGGTCGCCAGCAGCGGCGCCTCGTCGGTCAACGTGTAGATGATGGTCGGCTGGTCGGCGCACATGGCTGTTCTCCCGGCGTCAGGTTCGTAGCGATCATTGATGCCGCGTGGTACACGGCGGCATCAGTATCGCGTACCGGCCCCGCGCGTACACCGCCGGTGAGCAGGTGGCGACATCTCCGGGAGATGCGATAGGCTGCGTGACGGTCATGAGTGCCAGCGCTAAGCCCCGGCTTGCTGGCCGGCAACCCTCCAACCGCGGTGGGGTGCCCCGGGTGAAAGACCGGGTTGAGTAGCCACCGTCGGCTACGCGGCAAGCGCGGGTCCGCCACAACGGGCCCCCCGAGTAGACAGGGGAACCTGATGCGTGCCTCCTTGTGCCCGCTCTCCCGTTGCTGTTGTCGCTGAAACCCCACTCCTGCACCAGCGATAACACCCACGAAGAAGGCATTCACCAATGAGCACCGACAACAACGTCGACCCAGCTGCGCACTGGTCGTTCGAGACCAAGCAGGTCCACGTCGGGCAGGTTCCCGACGCTGCCACCAACGCCCGCGCGCTGCCGATCTACCAGACCACCTCCTACACGTTCGACAACACCGATCACGCGGCCAAGCTGTTCGGCCTGGAGGTTCCGGGCAACATCTACACCCGGATCATGAACCCGACCAATGACGTCGTCGAGCAGCGGATCGCCGCGCTCGAGGGCGGGGTCGCCGCCCTGCTGCTGGCCTCCGGGCAGGCCGCGGAGACCTACGCGATCCTGAACATCGCCGGTGCCGGCGACCACATCGTTTCCAGCCCGCGACTCTACGGCGGTACCTACAACCTGTTCCACTACTCGCTGCCCAAGCTGGGTATCGAGACCACCTTCGTCGAGGACCCCGATGACCTGGAGTCCTGGCGGGCGGCGGTGCGGCCGAACACCAAGGCCTTCTTCGCCGAGACCATCTCCAACCCGAAGATCGACGTGCTCGACATCCCGGGAGTGTCGGCGGTGGCCCACGAGCACGGGGTGCCGCTGATCGTGGACAACACCGTTGCCACCCCCTACCTGATCCAGCCGCTGGCCCACGGCGCCGACATCGTGGTGCACTCGGCCACCAAGTACCTGGGCGGGCACGGCTCGGCGATCGCGGGCGTGATCGTCGACGGCGGCACCTTCGACTGGACCCAGGGCCGCCACCCGGGCTTCACCACCCCCGACCCGAGCTACCACGGGGTGGTCTTCGCCGACCTGGGAGCTCCGGCGTTCGCGCTGAAGGTCCGGGTGCAGCTCCTGCGCGACCTGGGCGCGGCGGTCTCGCCGTTCAACGCCTTCCTGATCGCCCAGGGCCTGGAGACGCTGAGTCTGCGGGTGGAGCGTCACGTCGCCAACGCCCAGCGGGTCGCGGAGTTCCTGGAGGCCCGCGACGACGTGTTGAGCGTCAACTACGCCGGGCTGTCCAGTTCGCCGTGGCATGCCCGGGCCCGCCAACTGGCACCGAAGGGTGTCGGCGGCGTGCTCTCCTTCGAGCTCGCCGGGGGTATCGACGCCGGCCGGGCCTTCGTCGACGCCCTGCAGCTACACAGCCACGTCGCCAACATCGGTGACGTGCGCTCGCTGGTCATTCATCCGGCGTCGACGACACACGCCCAGCTCAGCGCCGAAGAGCAGCTGGCCAGCGGTGTCACCCCGGGCCTGGTGCGGCTGGCGGTCGGCATCGAGGGCATCGACGACATCCTGGCCGACCTGGAGCTCGGCTTCACCGCAGCCTCAGCACAGCTCGGCGACTCGTCGGCGCTGGCGGCTCGTTGAGGCGGTCCCCGGTGACGATCTCCGACGTGTCCAGGCAGCTGCTGCCCGCCGAGTCAGAGACCGGCGTGGTCGACATCGGGTCGCTGACGTTGGAGTGCGGCGCGGTGCTCGACGATGTGCATATCGCCGTGCAGCGCTGGGGCGAGCTGTCAGCGCGGCGCGACAACGTCGTGATGGTGCTGCACGCGCTGACCGGGGACTCCCACGTCACCGGGCCCGCCGGGCCGGGGCATCCCACCCCGGGCTGGTGGGACGGGATCATCGGGCCCGGCGCCCCGATCGACACCGACCGCTGGTGCGCGGTAGCCACCAACGTGTTGGGCGGCTGCCGCGGCTCGACCGGTCCCGGATCCCTGGCTCGCGACGGAAAGCCCTGGGGTTCAAGGTTTCCCGCGATCTCGATTCGTGACCAGGTCCAGGCCGACGTCGCCGCACTGGCCGCGCTCGGCATCACCGAGGTGGCCGCGGTGGTGGGCGGTTCGATGGGCGGTGCCCGCGGGCTGGAGTGGATGGTCGGACACCCGGACCGGGTGGGCGCGGGCCTGCTGCTGGCCGTCGGCGCCCGGGCGACCGCCGACCAGATCGGCACCCAGAGCACCCAGATCGCCGCGATCAAGGCCGACCCGGACTGGCAGGGCGGGGACTACCACGGCACCGGCCGCAGTCCCGACGCCGGGCTGGCGATCGCCCGGCGTATCGCGCACCTGACCTACCGCGGCGAGGCCGAGCTGGACCGGCGGTTCGCCAACGACGCCCAGGACGGGGAGGACCCGACCAACGGCGGCCGCTACGCGGCCCAGAGCTACCTGGAACATCAGGGCGCGAAGCTGGTGGCCCGGTTCGACGCCGGCAGTTACGTGACCCTGAGCGAGTCGCTGTCCAGCTACGACGTGGGAGCCGGGCGTGGCGGGGTGGCCGCGGCGCTACGCGGCTGTCCGGTGCCGGCGGTGGTCGCCGGGATCACCTCCGACCGGCTGTATCCGCTGCGCCTGCAGGCCGAGCTGGCCGAGTTGCTGCCGGGCTGCGACGGCCTGCAGGTGGTGGATTCCGACTGCGGGCACGACGGCTTCCTGCTGGAGACCGACCGGGTCGGCGAGCTGATCCGCCAGACCCTGGATTTGGCGGCCACGGCCGGGGACCACCGGCGGTGAGCCCGTCCGGACAGGCCCGGCGCGACCGCTCGCTGTCGTTCGGCTCGCAGGCCGCCGCCTACGAGCGTGGCCGCCCGTCCTATCCCCCGGACGCGATCGACTGGCTGCTGCCGCCGGATGCCCGCGACGTCCTGGATCTGGGCGCCGGCACCGGCAAGCTGACCGCCCGGCTGGTGGAGCGCGGCCTGGACGTGGTGGCCGTGGACCCGATCGCCGAGATGCTGGAGGTGCTGGCCACCGCGCTGCCGGGGACCCCGGCCCTGCTCGGGACCGCCGAGCAGATCCCGCTGCCGGACAACAGCGTGGACGCCGTGCTGGTGGCGCAGGCCTGGCATTGGTTCGACGCCAGTCGGGCCATCCCCGAGGTGGTTCGGGTGCTGCGACCGGGTGGCCGGCTGGGCCTGGTGTGGAACACCCGCGACGAACGGCTGGGCTGGGTCAAGGAGCTGGGCAACATCATCGGCCGCGAGGACGCCCGCGACGCGGTGGATGGCGGGGTGAGCCTGCCCGCACCGTTCGGCGACATCGAAAGCCACCAGGTGGAGTGGACCAACTACCTGACACCGCAGGCGCTGATCGACCTGGTCGCCTCCCGCAGTTACTGCATCACCTCACCGGACGCGGTGCGCACCAAGACTCTGGACCAGGTGCGCAACTTGCTGGCCACCCATCCGGCGCTGGTGGGCTCGACCGGGCTGGCACTGCCCTACGTCACGGTGTGCACGCGAGCGACGCTGCACGACTCGTAGACAAACCGTGACGCGGCGGATTCGTCGTTGTGACCGCTTTGATGCAGGATTTCAATCAAGGACGTTCGGCGATCTTCGGGGTGCCTGTCGCCGCCGGAGGCTAACGAGGGGGATGCATGCGACGTTTCACGGTCAAAGCAGGGCTGGGGGTGGGTGCCGGCCTGATCGCCGCCGCGGGATTCGCAGCGCCGGCGCAGGCGAGCCCCGTCGACACCTCGTTCCTGTCCGATCTGGCCGGCGCGGGCATCCCGGTCGCCGACCCGGCCGCGACGGCTGAGCTGGGCCAGTCCGTCTGCCCGATGATCACCGAGCCCGCCGGCACCGCCGCCTCGGTGGCGGCTCCGGTCAGCGGACTGGGCGGCGGTCCCGCCATGTCACCGGAGATGGCGCAGATGTTCACCGAGATCGCGGTGCAGGTCTACTGCCCGCAGATGCTGTCGCAGTTGGCCAACGGCCAGGTGCCGGAGCTGCCGCAGATCCCGGGGATGTCGCTGGGTATCCCCGGCCTGTCCGGTGGGATCCCGGCCATTCCGGCCATCCCTGCGCTGTAGCGCGGTCATCGCCAGACCTACTTCTGCAGGGTGAACTGGTTGACGTCGATGTAGCCGGTCCGGAATCCGTCGGCGCAACCGGTCAGGTAGTGCATGTAGCGGTCGTAGACCTCCTGGCCCTGGAGCTCGATGGCCTTGTCCCGGTTGCTCGCCAGCGCGGCCGCCCAACAGTCGAGGGTCCGGGCGTAGTGCGGCTGCAGCGACTGCCGTCGGGTCAACGTGAAGCCGGCCCGAGCCGAGTGATCCTCGACCATCTCGATGGTGGGTAGCCGGCCACCCGGGAAGATCTCGGTGGCGATGAACTTGATGAAGCGGGCCATCGCGAAGGTCAGCGGCATGCCGCGCGCGGTCATCTGCGGCAGGGTCAAACCCGTGATGGTGTGCAGGAGCATCACCCCGTCCGGCGGCAGCGCGGCGTGGGCCATGGCGAAAAAGTCGTCGTAGCGTTCGTGGCCGAAGTGCTCGAACGCGCCGATCGACACGATCCGATCGACCGGTTCGCGGAAGTTCTCCCAGCCCTCCAACAGCACCCGCTTGGTGCGTCTGCTGTCCATCGCGTCGAACATCGCCTGCACGTGGACAGCCTGGTTTCTGCTCAGGGTCAGCCCGGTGACGTTGACGTCATGGTTTTCCACCGCGCGCCGCATGGTGGCGCCCCAGCCACAGCCGATATCGAGCAGCGTCATGCCAGGGCGCAGGCCCAGCTTGCCCAGCGCCAGGTCGACCTTGGCCAGCTGGGCCTGTTCGAGTGTCATGTCGTCACGCTCGAAGTAGGCGCAACTGTACGTCTGGGTCGGATCGAGGAAGAGCCGGAAAAACTCGTCGGAGAGGTCGTAATGGGCCTGCACGTCTTCGAAATGCGGTTTCAGATTCCTTGCCATGACAATGCGCTTTCGGCCATACGCCGAAAGCACTCCCCCCTTCTAGTACTTTCCGAAGGCAAGCGCGACGTTGTGCCCGCCGAACCCGAACGAATTGCTGATCGCGTGGTGGTAGTCGCCCGCGCGCGGATCCCCGGCGACGACGTCCAAGTCGATCTCCGGGTCGAGGCGATGCAGATTGAGCGTCTGCGGGACCACGCCGTCCCGCAGCGCCAGCACGGTCAGGATCGCCTCCACCGCCCCGACCGCGCCGACCGAATGGCCGAGGGCGGCCTTCGGGGCGTACACCGCCGGCCGGTGGGCTCCCATGGCGTTGTTGATCGCCTGGGCTTCGGCCAGGTCGCCGATCCGGGTGCCGGTGGCGTGCGCATTGACATGGTCGATGTCAGCCGGGACCAGGCCGGCGAGTTCCATCGCCCGTGTCATGGCATGGCCGGCCCGTTCGCCGAGCGGATCGGGCGCCACGATGTGGTGGCCGTCGGAGGTGATGCCGGCACCCATCAACCGTCCGAGAATGGTTGCCCCGCGCGCCTTTGCGTGCGCCAGGGTCTCGATCACCATCAAGGCACCCGCCTCGCCGAACACGAACCCGTTGCGGTCGGCGTCGAACGGACGGCAGGCACCGGCGGGGTCGTCGTTGGTGGTGGACAACACGATGCGCATCGCAGCGAATCCCGCGATGGGGACCGCCTCGATCTTGGTCTCGACGCCGCCGCAGATCGCGATGTCGGCTTCGTCGTAGACGATGTTGCGCCAGGCCTGCGCGATACCCTCCGCCCCGGAGGCGCAGGCCGAAACCGGGGTGAAGACACCGGCTTTGGCGCCGCGTTCCAGCCCGACGGCGGCGGCAGCCGCATTGGGCATGTACTTCTGCACCCCCAGCGGTGAGACGGCCTTCATGCCGCGCGCCACCATGCCCTGATATCCCCAGACCAGTTCCTCGGGTGACCCGAGTCCGGTGCCGATCGACACCAGCAACCGCCGCGGATCCACCTCTGGCGAACCGGCATTCGCCCAGACCCGGCGGCCGAGGATGACCGACATCTTCTGCAGATACGACAGCCGGTGCAGTTCCTTGCGGGTCAGCTCGTGGTCGAACTCCTCGAGCAGGTGTCCGCCGATCCGGACCGGCAGGTCGAACCGCTCGACGAAAGGGTCGTCGAGCTTGCGGATGCCGCTTTGGCCGTCCAGCAACTTCTTCCAGGTGTCGTCGACATTCGTCGCCAGTGCGGTCGTCATCGCGACACCGGTGACAACCACCTCGGGGAGGCCGTGCCCCGTTGCGAACCGAGTGGATGGAGCCATATCCCCGCCTCGCTTCCCTGGTCGCTACTTGCTCAGGACGAACTGTCCGACGTTGCTGATCCCACGCCGGAAGAGGTCCGCGCAGCCGGTCAGATAGCGCAGGTAGCGCTCGTAGACCTCTTCGGACTGGATGGCGATGGCACGTTCGCGGTTGCCCCGCAGATTGGCCGCCCACATATCCAAAGTCCGTATGTAGTGCTCCGGCATCAGAAAGGTGTCCTCGATCCGGAATCCGGCGCCTTGTGAGTACTCGCAGATGTCGTCGCGGCCTGCCATCTGCCCACCCGGAAAGATCTCTTTGCCGAGGAATCGAAAGAAGCGCAGGTCGCTCATCGTCACTTTGATGCCGTGCTCGCGCCAGTACGTCTGCGGGTAGGTGAATATGCTGTGGCACAACATTCGCCCGTCATCGGGCAGAACCTCGTAGGCACGTTCGAAGAACGCGGCGTAACGCTCCTTCTTGAATGCGTCGAACGCCTCGATGGTGAGAATCCGATCGACCTTCTCGTCGAACTCCTCCCATCCCTGCAGGCGCGCCTCGGCATGCCGCTCGGTGTCGACCGCCGCCAACGTGGCAGCGCTGCGCGCACAGTGGTTGCGGCTGAGCGTGATACCGATGACGTTGACGTCGAACTTGGTCACCGCCCGAACCAAACTCGCACCCCACCCGCAACCGATGTCCAGCACCGTCATTCCGGGTTCGAGATCGAGCTTGCGTAACGCCAAGTCGTACTTGGCATTCTGCGCTTCCTCCAGGGTCATGTCGTCGCGCTCGAAATACGCACAGGTGTAGGCCATGGTCGGGTCGAGGAACAACGAGAAGAACTCATCGGAGATGTCGTAAGCCGCTTGGGACTCTTCGTAGTACGGCTTCAGATCGGTCATTGCTGCCACCTCGTCCTCGCAGATCGGTTACGCCACCGTCTTTTCCATCGTGAATTGGCATACGTTGGTGTAACCATCACGGAACAGCTCGCGACAACCGGTCAGGTACTTCAGGAACGTCTCGTAGGTCTGTTCACCTTTGAGCTCGATCGCCTGGTCCTTGTGCGCTTCGAGCGCCTTGGCCCAGGTGTCCAGGGTGCGCACATAGTTCGACCCGATCACGTGATGGCGGGTGATGGAGAATCCACATCGGGTCGCGTGCTCGTCGACGGTCGAGATCTGCGGCAACCGGCCCCCGGGATAGATCTCGGTCATGATGAAATGGATGAAACGCAGCAGCGACATCGTCTTCTTCAGCCCCAGCCGCTCGCCCTCTTCTGCGGTGGGCACCACGATGGAATGCAACAACATCACTCCGTCGTCGGGCAACACGCGATAGCACATCTCGAAGAAGTCGTCGTAGCGCTCGTAGGTGCCGACCCCGTCGGCGAAATGCTCGAATGCGCCCAGCGATACGATGCGGTCTACCGGTTCGTCGAATCCCTCCCAGCCCTGCAACCGCACCTTTTTCGAACGCCCGCTGTCCATTTCCGCGAATTTCTGTTCGCAATGGACCACCTGGTTTTCACTCAAAGTCAACCCGATCACATTGACGTCGTACTTCTCGACGGCCCGCCGCATCGTGGATCCCCAACCGGACCCGATATCGAGCAGTGTCATGCCGGGCCGTAATCCCAACTTGCCCAACGCCAGATCCACCTTGGCCATCTGCGCCTGTTCCAGCGTCATATCGTCGCGCTCGAAAAACGCACAGCTGTATGTCATCGTCGGATCCAGCCACAGCCGGAAGAACTCGTTGGACCGGTCGTAGTGCGCCCGGATGTGGTCGACATCCGGGGTCAGTTCGACGTCACTCATCTGTTCCTCCGCGCTACCCGGCCGCTCCCAATCGGCGCTGGCACAACCGAAATGGACGGCGGTTCAGATCAGCGCGCCGGGTGCTGCCAGTCGATTCTCGAGTGCGGCCTATGCGACCAGCGGTCTTGAACAGGGCTGTTGCGCCAATGAATCGGGCAAACCGCCCCCTCCCCGACCCAGTCGACCGTCGTGGCCGGCCGGACACACGGGTTCCCGCCGAGTGGAGCCGTCAAACCCGACGACTGACCCAGATCTGAGAGCAGTGCCGGACCGTGAGGGCGACTAGCTGGTCCCGAGCGGGTCGATGGTGGCCGCCACGTAGAGCATCACCGTCGCCGCCGTCGTCATCGTCGCGAAGTCCAGCCCACGGTCCCGCAGTACCAGCAGTCCGGCCCGGTCCTCGGACAGCACCAGCCGCAGCGCGGCGGCGACCCCGGTCCCGATCCCGATCAGCAGCGCGCCGCGGCGCCAGAAATTGGCCCCGGCCAGCACGAACGCCACCGTGAAGATCAGCCCGACCAGCACGATCGGCCACTGCCGGGTGAGGATCGCGCGGAGGCGGGCCAGAGGTGTCACGCGATCCCCTCGACTCTTTCCACCACGTTGGTCAGCAGGAACGCCCGGGTCAGCGGGCCCACACCGCCGGGGTTGGGCGACACATGGCCGGCCACCTCCCACACGTCCGGGTGCACATCGCCGACCAGTCCGGCGTCGGTACGGCTGACACCGACGTCGACGATCGCGGCCCCCGGGCGCACCATGTCGGCGGTGAGCATGTGCGGCACCCCGACCGCGGCGACGATGATGTCCGCCTGCCGGGTCAGCTCCGCCAGATCGCGGGTACCGGTGTGGCACAGCGTCACGGTGGCGTTCTCCGACCGGCGGGTCAGCAGCAGCCCCAGCGGGCGGCCTACCGTCACTCCGCGCCCGATCACCACGACATGGGCACCGGCGATCGGCACGTCGTAACGGCGCAGCAGATGCACGATCCCGCGCGGAGTGCACGGCAGTGCGGCCGGGGTGCCCAGCACCAGCCGGCCCAGGTTGGTCGGGTGCAGGCCGTCGGCGTCCTTGGCGGGGTCGACGCGCTCCAGTGCGGCGTTCTCGTCCAGATGTTTCGGCAGCGGCAGCTGCACGATGTAGCCGGTGCAGTCCGGGTTGGCGTTCAGCTCGTCGATGGTCTCGTTGAGCTGCGCCGTACTGGCGTCGGCCGGCAGGTCGCGGCGGATCGAGGTGATGCCGACCTTGGCGCAGTCGGCGTGCTTGCCACGCACGTAGGCGTGCGAGCCGGGGTCGTCGCCGACCAGGATGGTGCCCAGCCCGGGCGTGCGGCCCGCCCGCGCGAGCTCGTCCACCCGAGCTTTGAGGTCGACGAAGATCTCGTCGCGCGTGGCCTTGCCGTCCAACGTGATCGCACCCACGCGGACAGTCTGGCATGCCCGCGCGCGTACTCTCCCGATATGCCTGTCCCCGACGTCTTCAGCCCGGCGAAGCTGGGTCCGATCACCCTGCGCAACCGGACGATCAAGGCCGCCACCTTCGAGAACCGCACACCCGATGCGCTGGTCTCCGATGACCTCATCGAGTACCACCGGCTGCCGGCGGCCGGCGGAGTGGGCATGACCACGGTCGCCTACTGCGCGGTCTCCCCCGGTGGCCGCACCTCCAACGACGGGTTGTGGATGCGCCCGGAGGCGGTCGCCGGGTTGCGCCGGCTCACCGACGCCGTGCATGCCGAGGGAGCCTTGGTCAGCGCGCAGATCGGCCACGCCGGCCCGGTCGCCGACGCCCGCTCCAACAAGGCCCGCGCCCTGGCACCGGTGCGGTTCTTCAACCCGATCGGCATGCGGTTCGCCAAGAAGGCCACCCGCGACGACATCGACGAGGTGACCGCCCAGCACGCCGACGCCGCCCGCTACGCCCTCGACGCCGGGTTCGACGCGGTCGAGATCCACCTCGGCCACAACTACCTGGCCAGCTCGTTTCTGAGCCCGCTGATCAACCGCCGCTCCGATGAGTTCGGCGGGTCGCTGGCCAACCGCGCCAAGGTGGCCCGCGGGATCGTGCAGGCGGTGCACACAGCGGTGGGCGGGCAGATCGCGGTGACGGCCAAGCTGAACATGTCCGACGGGGTGCGCGGCGGCATCAGCCTGGACGAGTCGCTGACCACCGCCAAGTGGTTGCAGGATGACGGCGGCCTGGACGCCCTGGAACTGACCGCGGGCAGCTCGCTGGTCAACCCGATGTACCTGTTCCGCGGACACGCCCCGGTCAAGGAGTTCGCGGGTGTCTTTCCGCCGCCGCTGAGCTGGGGCATGCGGATGACCGGCAACAGGTTCCTGCGTCAGTACCCCTACACCGACGCCTACCTGCTGCAAGAGGCTCGGCTGTTCCGCGCCGAATTGTCGCTGCCGCTGATCCTGCTGGGCGGCATCACCAACCGGGCGACGATGGACCTGGCGATGGCCGAGGGATTCGAGTTCGTCGCGATGGCCCGGGCGCTGCTGGCCGAACCGGACCTGATCAACCGGATAGCCGCCGAACCGGCCACGCTGTCGGAATGCATCCACTGCAACCAGTGCATGCCGACGATCTATGAGCGAACCCACTGCGTGGTCACCGGCGCCCCGGACTCGATTCACTGATCCGCGCCGACTCGCGGTGCGGTGGACAGACCGTCCGTTCCGTCCGACCGATACAGTTGATCCGATGAGTCACCCAGCTCCGCCGGTGCTGACCGTGCGCTACGACGGCTCAGAAGCCACGTTCTCCGCGGGCCACGATGTGGTCATCGGACGTGACCTGCGCGCCGACATCCGCATCCCGCATCCCCTGGTCTCCCGCGCCCACCTGCTGCTGCGCTTCGAGCAGGGCAGGTGGCTGGGGATCGACAACGGCTCCCTGAACGGCATCTACGTCAACGGGCAGCGAGTGCCGGTCGTCGACATTCGCGACGGCCAGACCGTCAACCTGGGTAATCCGGACGGGCCGCAGGTGTCCTTCGAGGTGGGCCGGCACCAGGGTCAGGCCGGCCGGCCGCCGCAGACGGTCTCGATCCACGTGCCACCACCCGGTATCGCGCGCCCGGGCCGGCCACCCCAGCCACCGGGTTCATACGGCGGTTCCAGCTTCAGCTCTCCTCCGTCGAGCCTCGCTGAACCACCGGGCTGGCCGTCTCATCCCGACCCCGCGCCCTACCCGGATCCGCGTTCAGCCGGACACTCCGGCTTCCAGCAGCCCTACCGGCCGCCGGCCGGCCCGGCTCCGTATCAGCCACCGCCGCTTTCCCCCCGGCAACCGGCGTACCCGGCCGGGCCAGCCGGCGAGGCGGCACTGCGGCCGAATTATTCGCCGCCCGCCGAGCCGTTTCCGCCGCGGCAGCCGTCCACCCGGATGGCGCCGGTGGCGGCGAAACCGCCAGAAGCCGGCAACATCGCCACCCGGATGATCGACATCCTGCGGCAGGGATCCTCCTCGCCGCCGAATGCACCGGCCGGCGCGTTGACCATCGGGCGCGCCACCGACAATGACGTCGTCATCTCCGACGTGCTGGCCTCCCGGCACCACGCGATGCTGATCCCGACCCCGCTGGGTACCGAGATCCGCGACAGCCGGAGCATCAACGGAACATTCGTCAACGGTGTCCGGATCGGCTCAGCGATCCTCACCGAGGGCGACCTGGTCACGATCGGCAACGTCGACCTGGAGTTTCACGGCGGCAATCTGGTGCGCCGCACCGAGACCGCGGCCGGCACCGGCGGACTGGAGGTTCGCGACGTCTGCTTCGACGTCGAGGGCGGCAAGCGGCTGCTCAACAACATCTCACTGAACGCCCGGCCGGGCACGCTCACCGCGATCATCGGCGGCTCGGGCGCCGGCAAGACCACCCTGGCCCGGCTCATCGCCGGCTACACCAGCCCCAGTTCCGGCTCCACCCTGTTCGAGGGCCACAACATCCACGCCGACTATGCCTCGCTGCGCAGCAGGATCGGGATGGTCCCGCAGGACGACGTGGTGCACCGTCAGTTGACGGTGAACCAGGCCTTGGGCTATGCCGCCGAGCTACGGCTGCCGCCCGACAGCAGCCAGGCCGACCGCGACCAGGCCGTCGCGCGGGTGCTTGAGGAACTCGAGATGACCAAGCACGCCGAGACCCGGGTGGACAAGCTCTCCGGCGGTCAGCGCAAACGTGCCTCGGTGGCGTTGGAGCTGCTGACCGGGCCGTCGCTGCTGCTGCTCGACGAGCCGACATCGGGCCTGGACCCGGCACTGGACCGCCAGGTCATGCTGATGTTGCGCGGTCTCGCCGACGCCGGCCGCGTGGTCATGGTGGTCACCCACTCGGTGGCCTACCTCGACGTCTGCGACCAGATTCTGCTGCTGGCTCCCGGCGGCAAGATGGCATATTGCGGCCCGCCCAAAGAGGTCTTCCCGGCCATGGGTGCCGACAACTGGGCCGACATCTTCGCCAATGTGGGTGCCGATCCCGACGAAGCCAACCGACGCTTCCTGGAGCGCAACGGGGGCCAGCGGTCCGCGGTGGCGCTGGCCGAGACACCCCCCGCCGACCTCGGCAAACCGGCGGCCACCAGCCTGCTCAAACAGCTGTCGACGATCGCGCGCCGCCAGGTCCGGCTGATCGTCTCCGACCGCGGCTACTCGATATTCCTGGCCCTGCTGCCCTTCATCGTGGGGATATTGTCGTTGACCGTCGAGGGCGACCACGGGCTGGGCATACCGGCGCCCGATGCGCCCACCGAACCCCGGTACATCATGGTGCTGCTCAATATCGGCGCCGTGTTCATGGGTACCGCGCTGACCATCCGCGACCTGATCGGCGAACGTCCGATTTTCCGAAGAGAGCAGGCCGTCGGACTGTCGACGGTGGCCTACCTACTCGCCAAGATCGCGGTGTTCTGCGTGTTCGCCACGGTTCAGGCGGCGATCGCCACCACGATCGTGGTACTGGGCAAGGGCGGCCCGGCGCGCGACGCCGTGCTGTTCGGCAACGTGAACTTCGAGTTGTTCCTCGGGGTGGCCGGCACCTGCGTGGCCTCGGCGATTCTCGGGTTGGCGCTGTCGGCGTTCGCGCAGTCCAACGAGCAGATCATGCCGATGCTGGTGGTGTCGATCATGTCGCAGTTGGTGTTGTCCAGCGGCATGATTCCGGTCGGCGGCCGAACCGGTCTCGACCAGTTGTCCTGGCTGACCCCGGCACGCTGGGGGTACGCGGCGGGCGGGTCGACCGTCGATTTCAACACCCTGATGGACGCGCCGCAGATCCCCAAAGACCGGCTGTGGGACCACGACAAGGGCACCTGGCTGCTCGACATGGGGATGCTGGCGGTGCTGTCGGTCGTCTACTCCGTGTTGGTGTGGTGGAAGATCCGACTCAAGCGCTGAGATCAGAGCTCAGGCGTGTGGCGCCAGGGTGGACAGCGCGTACTCGCTGATCGCGATGAGCGCATCCCGGGCCGAACGGGGGTCGCGCGCGTCGACGGTGATCACCGGAATGCGATCCGGCAGGGCCAGGGCCTTGCGCACCGCGGCGACCGGATAACGCGGCGCGCCCTCGAACTCGTTGACCGCGATCAGGAATGGCAGATTGCGGTGTTCGAAGAAGTCCACGGCGGCGAAGCTGTCCTGCAGCCGACGGCAGTCGGCCAGGATGATCGCGCCGATCGCGCCGCGCACCAGGTCATCCCACATGAACCAGAACCGGCGCTGGCCGGGCGTCCCGAACAGGTACAGCACCAGGTCGTCGGCCAGCGTGATGCGGCCGAAGTCCATCGCGACGGTGGTGGTCCGCTTGTCCGGGGTGTCCTCCAGCGCGTCGACACCGGCCGAGGCGTCGGTGACCAGCGCCTCGGTGCGCAGCGGCATGATCTCCGAGACGGTGCCGACGAAGGTGGTCTTGCCGACCCCGAACCCGCCCGCGATGACGATCTTCGTCGATGCCGATTCCCTCGGCGCTGCAGGCCTATCCAAGCGCTCGGAGGCCACGGAGCGTCCTTCCTATCAGTTCTCGGCGTTCGTCCCGGGTGGATGCCTCGGTCAGGGTGGGACGCACCCGAAGGTATCCCGACGTGACCAGATCGCCCACCAGGACGCGCGCGACACCCAGCGGCAGGTTTAACCGGGCGGAGATCTCAGCGACCGACGGGGCCGCCTGACACAGTTCGACGATGAGGCCGCGCGGATCGCTGACCGGCCACTGGTTGGGGTGGGCCGCCCGCATGGTCTGCACCGGGGCTTCCAGCGGCAGACTCACGTCGGTGTGGGTCCTACCGGCGGTCAGCGTGTACGGGCGTACCAGGCTGGCCTCGGCTTCCGGCGCTTCTAGAGTCTCCAGGGCTTCCGGGGTCTCCGGGCGCGCCCATTCCTGGGAAGTGTCCATCACCATTCACCGGTACCTCACGAACGGCCGCCCCGCGATGCCGCCGTCCGGCGCGATGACTGCACCACCGCACCGACCCGTTCCACCAGAACCGCCATCTCGTAACCGATCTGGCCGATATCGCAGGAGGTGTTGGCCAACGTCGCCAGGTGTGAGCCGTCGCCGACCCGCATCAGCAGCAGGTAGCCCTGTTCCATCTCCACCACCGACTGCAGCACCCGGCCGCCCTCGAACAACTGCGCCGCCCCGGTCGCCAGACTGGCCAATCCGGACGCCACGGCGGCCAGCTGGTCAGCCCGCTCGGTGGGCAGGTGTTCGCTGGCCGCGACTGTCAGTCCGTCGACCGATACCAGCATCGCGTGGGATACCCCGGGGACCTCGCGGGCGAAGTTGGTCACCAGCCAGTCCAGTGAGCTTTCTGGGCCGCGGCGCTGTTCGGGGTGGTCAGTGGGGAAAGTCATTGCTGGTTCTGTCCCTGATCGGTGTCCACACTTTTATCCAAACCGTTTTCCCGGGCGCGCGATCTCGCGGCATGCACCCCGCCGAAGTGGCTGCTGATCGAGGCACGGATCGCCGCGGGATCCCGCTCCGGTGTCTCAGGGGCGGGCCGGTGGGGCACGCCGTTGGATGCTACCGGCTCATCGGTGTCGCCCTGATTGTGTGTCGGGGCGTCGGGGTCATCCCCCGACGGCTCGGCTTCGGCCGAGCCGGGCACCAGCCGGGCGCCGGGCTCGCGGACCGGCAGTCCGTGCTCGGTGTGGTCGACGACCGGCACGTTCTCGGCCTCGGCGGCCACCGACCAGCCGCGGTCCCACACCGACTGCCAGTCCAGGTCGGCCCGCAGGCTCGGCTCGTTGGGGTCGTTGCCCACCGACTCCGAGAGCATCCGCTGATAGATCGTGTCGGTGTCGGTGCCGGTGTCGGCAGCCGGAGGGTCGCCGGCGGCCCGGGCACGCGCCGCGAAATACGCCGAAGTGTCAGCGGGAGCGGGTCTTTCGACAACCGGCTCGGGCGCCGGCTCCGGTTCCCGAGGCGGCGCCCCGGTCCCTTCGTCGGCCTCCCACCAGGGTTGCGGCAGCTCACGGCGCACCCGTTCAGCGTCGGCCGGCGGGGGCCCGGGCTGTTCGGTGGACTCTTCGTCGGGCACACCGGTGATGCCACTGGAACCCGGGGTGCGCCGCGGCAGCAGTGAGACGACGGGGCCGGCCTCGGCGGCATCGGGTTGCTCGTACTCCCCGTACTGCTCGTACTGGCCGTACTGCTCGTACTGGCCGTACGGCTCATACGGCTCGGGTTCGGGCGGTTCGGGTGCGGCGGGCCCGGGATAGGGCTGGATCGGCGGTGCGGGCGCGGCGAACATCGGCGAGGCCTGCTCCTCGACGGCGTCGGCGGTCAACAGGTGCGGCGGCAGATACACCTCGGCGGTGATGCCGCGAGACCCCTGCGATGCCGGGAACAACCGGACCTCGATCCCGTGCCGGTGCGCCAGCCGTGAGATCACGAAAAAGCCCATGTGGCGGGCGTTTTCCGGGCTGAACTCACTGCCGGATGCCAGGCGCATATTGGCCATCCGGAGATCGGCGTCGGTCATGCCCAACCCGACGTCGACGACCTCGACCACCACCCCGCCGTCGTTCTCGAAACCGGCGACCACCCGCACCGGCTCGGTCGGCGCCGAGTAGCGCAGCGCGTTGTCGATCAGTTCCGCGAGCAGGTGGACGCAATCCGGGGCGGCCGCGCCGATCACCGTGATGTCGGGCACCAACACGGTCTGCACCCGGTGGTAACCCTCCACTTCCGAGGCGGCCGCGCTGATCAGGGTGGCCAGCGGTGTCGGCCGGCCTCGCTCGTGCGGCACCCGCGCACCGGCCAGCACCAGCAGGTTGGCGCCGTTGCGCCGCATCCGGGCAGCCAGATGGTCCAGGCGGAACAGGCTCTCGAGCCGGTCCGGGTCTTCCTCGTTGCGCTCCAGCCCGTCGATGAGCGCCAACTGCTGGTCCACCAGGGACCGGTTGCGGCGCGACATCGTCTCGAACATCTCGTTGACCAGTCGCCGCAGCCGCGCCTCGTCACCGGCCAACAGCAGCGCTTGGGCGTGCAGTTCGTCGACGGCGTGGGCGACCTGCCCGACCTCCTCGGTGGTGTAGACCGGCAGCGGGGCGGGGTCGCGTTCGGTACCGGAGCCGCCGGCACGCAGCCGGGCGATCTCGTGTTCGAGGTCGGTGTGAGCGACTTGCAATGCACTGTCCCGCAAGGTGCGCAGCGGGCGCACCAGCGAGCGCGCCACCAGCCACACCGCTAACAGCGTGGCGATGATGGCACTCAGCACCAGCGCGATGTCGCGCATGGCGGCATTGCGCCGGTCCGCGGCGCGGTCCTCCACCGCACTCGTCACCGCCCCGGTGTTCTCGCTGATCAGCCGGGAGGCGATCTGGTCGGTGGTACGGATCGAGTCCCGCAGCACCGGGTTGTTCGGCAGCACCTGCTCCGGGTCCGACATGATCGCCATCCGGGTCACCAACTGCTGCTGCAGGGCCTTGGCGTCCGGGGAGTCCACCCCGAGCACCTGGCTCATCCCGAACAGCGTCGACGGCTCGGTCCCGGCCAAGGTCATCATCGAGCTGCGCAGCTCCGGGTCGGGCAGCTCGCCGCCCCGATTGACCAGCAGTTCCTGCATCATCATCTGGCCGCGGGCGCCGACTGCGCGGCTCAGGCCCTCGGCCTGTGCCCGGATCCGTTCACTGTCCAGACGCACCGACCCGGTGATGGCGTCCTCGGCGGTCAGCAGGATGGGCGCGTAACCCGTCACCTCCTCGCGCAGGCCGACCCCGGTGGACACCAGATCCAGCAAACCCTGGCCACGCTCGATCAGGGTGTCCACGCCGGACCGCACATCGGTCGCCACATCGGTGTGCGACAGCCGCGACTGGAGCTCGTACTTGCGGTTCTCGAAGTTCTTCCGGGCGCCCTGGGCGTCGCCGTCGGAGGACGCGGCCACCAGCGCGTCGCCCAGCGCCGACATGTAGTTGGTGATGGCCGGGATCATCTCGGCGCGGTCGGCGACCAGCCGCAGCCGGTTGGCCTCGGTGAGCGCGCTGGAGATCCGCAGCCCGCCGAAGAACCCGGCCAACAGCAGTGGCAGCAAGGCGATCGCCAGTACTTTCCACCGCACCGGCCAGTTGCGCACCGACCACCGGGACGGACGTTTGACCGCAACGGCCTCCGACTGCTGTTCGCGGTCGGCTTGGTCGTCCAGGGCCGGGTCCACCCCGTCCGGGTGGTCGAAAAGCGTCACCGGTCAGCGGCCGGCTCGCCGGCCGCTCGGCTGAAATTCACCGTCTGCGCCTCATTCATCGGACTTTCTCCGGACATCGCACCGCACACGGGTTGCGATGTGGTTCACGCCATAGCAATTCGACGAGTATGCCAGTCGCCCGCAGGCCTGACCAGAATTTTTACTGAACAGAACACTTTTCGAGACCTTCGCGTGTCTTCGCGAACTCCGGTCGAGCAAACAGACCGGCGGGCTGTCATCATCGACTGATGATCCGGGTGCTGTTCTATTCACCCCGCATCCCGCCCAATACCGGCAACGCGATCCGGATGGTGGCGGCGACCGGAGCGGAACTGCATCTGGTGGAGCCCATGGGTTTCGACCTGTCCGAACCGAAGCTGCGACGGGCCGGTTTGGACTATCACGACCTGGCCTGGGTTCGGGTGCACTCGTCGTTGCCGGCCGCGTGGGAGGCGTTGGGGCAGGCCCGGGTGTTCGCGTTCACCGCAGGCGCGGATACGCCCTACACCGACGTGCGCTACCAGCCCGGTGACGTGTTGATGTTCGGCCCCGAGCCCACTGGGCTGGATGAGGCGACGCTGGCCGACCCGCACATCACCGCCCGGTTGCGCATCCCGATGCTGGCCGGGCGACGGTCGCTGAACCTGTCGAACGCCGCCGCGGTCGCGGTCTACGAGGCGTGGCGCCAGCAGGGGTTTGCCGGCGGGGTGTGAATCTACCGGCGGGTGTGAATCTACCGGCGGGGTGTGAATCTACCGCCGCTCGCCGAGTGTCAGGTTATGACCCACGATTCGCCGAAAAACGTGTCATAACTCGACATTCGCTGCGAGATTCACCAAGTGTCGAAGTGCGCCAGCTGCTCGGCCGGCAACCGCTTGGCCGGTTTGAAGTCGGTGCCCTTGGTGTAAGCGATCGGGAACAGTCCGCCCTGGCTGTACTCCTCGTGCGGGATGCCGAGCACCTCGGCGGCCTGCTTCTCGCCGTCCTCGAGCAGGTGCAGCGTGGTCCAGCACGAACCCAGCCCGCGATTGCGCAACGCCAGACAGTAGCTCCACGCGGCCGGGAACAGCGACGCCCAGAATGACGCGCTGAGCCCCAGCGGCGCCTCCTCCACCCGGCCCTCCAGGCACGGGATCATCAGCACCGGCACGTCCTGCAGGTTCTCGGCCAGGTATCGGGCCGAGCCGCTGACCAACTCCATCCGCTCGCTGCGCACGTCGCCCTCGCCATAGTCGGGCTTCATCCGGTTCAGGTAGGGCAGGGCGTTCGCGCGGTAGATGTCGGCGATCGCCTGCTTCTTGACCGGGTCGGTGACGAACATCCACTGCCAGCCCTGAGCGTTCGAACCGGTGGGGGCCTGCAGGGCGATCTCGAGGCACTCCATGAGCACCTCGCGGGGAACCGGCTTGTCCAGGTCGAGACGCTTGCGGACCGATCGGGTGGTGGTCAGGACTTCGTCTGCAGACAAGTTGAGGTTCATGGGTGGAGGTTACCGCCGGTTACCGGAAGTCCCGGGAGCGCGACCCCACCGTCAGCTCAAGGGCGCCCAGCCGATCGGCCAGCACGGTGACCGCCCCGCTGGCGTTCTGCACCCGACCGCGGATCAGCAACGCCGCCGCGGTCTGCGCCAGCCGGCGATACCGCGTCCACACCCCCGGCGTACACAGCACATTGACCATCCCGGTCTCGTCCTCGAGGTTGACGAACGTCACCCCGCGGGCGGTCGACGGCCGCTGCCGATGCGTCACTGCCCCGGCGATGAGCACCCGGGTGCCATCGGGCACGCTCAGCAGCTGGTCGGCGGGAATCACCCCGAGCGCATCGAGATCGGCGCGCAGGAACTGCGTCGGATAGCTGTCCGGGGACACCCCGGTGGCCCACACATCGGCGGCGGCCAACCCGATATCGCTCATCCCGGGCAGTGCCGGAGTGTGCGTGGACACCCCCACCCCGGGCAATCGGTCCGGCCGCTGGCCCGCCGCCGCCCCGGCCGCCCACAGCGCCTCGCGGCGCGACATGCCGAAGCTGTCGAACGCACCGGCGGTTGCCAGCGCCTCGGCCTGCGGTACCGAAAGCTGAACCCGGGCAGTCAGATCCAGCAGCGAGGCGAACGGACCGTGAGCTTCGCGATCGGCCACCAGCCGCTCGGCGAGATCGACGCCGATATTGCGAACGACACCCAATCCGAGCCGGACCTGCGTTCCGGCTTCGGTCAGCGTGGGGTGCGCCAGGCTGGCGTTGACGTCCGGGCCGTGCACGACGACCCCGTGCCGGCGGGCATCTGCCACCAGCGACTGCGGCGAGTAGAAGCCCATCGGCTGGGCCCGCAGCAACGCGGCGCAGAACGCCGCCGGGTGGTGCAGCTTGAACCAGGCCGAGTAGAACACCAGCGACGCGAAGCTCATCGCGTGGCTCTCCGGAAATCCGTAGTTGGCGAAGGCTTCCAGCTTTTCGTAGATCCGGTCGGCGACGGCACCGGTGATGCCGTGGCACTCGCGCATGCCGTCGTAGAACCGGGTGCGCAGCTGCCGCATCCGTTCGGTGGACCGTTTGGAACCCATGGCCCGGCGCAGCTGGTCGGCTTCGGCCGGCGAGAACCCGGCGCAGTCGACGGCGAGTTGCATCAACTGTTCCTGAAACAGCGGCACCCCCAACGTCTTGTGCAGCGCAGGCTCCATCGACGGGTGCTCGCACTTGAATCGGTCCGGATGGCTGGGGTCATTGCGGCGCTGGATGTAGGGGTGCACCGAGCCGCCCTGGATCGGCCCCGGGCGGATCAGCGCGACCTCCACCACCAGGTCGTAGAACTCCCGCGGCTTCAGCCGCGGCAGGGTGGCCATCTGGGCCCGCGACTCCACCTGGAACACCCCGACGGAATCCGCCCGCGTCAGCATCTCGTACACCGCGGGCTCGGACAGGTCGATTCGGGCGAAATCCACCTCGATGCTCTTATGCTCTGCCACCAGGTCTTTCATGTAGTGCAGCGCAGAGAGCATGCCCAGGCCGAGCAGGTCGAATTTCACCAGACCGATTGCTGCACAGTCGTCTTTGTCCCACTGCAGCACGCTGCGGCCCGGCATGCGCGCCCACTCCACCGGGCACACATCGGCGATCGGGCGGTCACAGATCACCATGCCGCCGGAGTGGATGCCCAGATGCCTCGGCAGATCGGCGATCTGAGTCGCCAAATCGATCACCGGTTCGGGAATGCCGTCGGTATCGGAGGATTCAGCCACTCCATGCCACCGGCCGACCTGTTTGCTCCAGGCGTCCTGCTGCCCCGGGGAGTAGCCCAGCGCCCGGGCCATGTCGCGCACCGCACTGCGGCCCCGGTAGGTGATGACGTTGGCGACCTGGGCGGTGTAGTCACGCCCGTAGCGGGCGTAGACGTACTGGATGACCTCTTCGCGCCGGTCCGACTCGATATCGATGTCGATATCGGGGGGCTCGTCACGTTCCGAGGACAAGAACCGCTCGAACAGCAGGTTGTTGGTGACCGGATCCACCGCGGTGACACCGAGGGCGTAACAGACCGCGGAGTTGGCCGCCGACCCCCGGCCCTGACACAGGATGTCGCTGCGCCGGCAGAACTGGGTGATGTCGTGCACCACCAGGAAGTAGCCCGGAAACCCGAGCCGGGCAATGACATTCAATTCATGCTCGATCTGCGTATACGCTTTGGGCGCCTGCGCCGGTGGTCCGTAGCGCTCCTGCGCGCCGGCCAGGACCAACCGTCGCAGCCAGCTGTCCTCGGTATACCCGGCCGGGACGTCAAAAGGCGGTAGCTGCGGGGCGATGAGCTGCAGCGCGAAGGCGCACTGCTCACCGAGTTCGGCTGCGGCCGTGACCGTCGCGGGATACTGCGCGAACAACCGGGCCATCTCCGCGCCGGACCGCAGATGTGAGCCGCCCAGCGGAGCCAGCCGGCCGGCGGCCGCATCCAGAGACTGCCGGGCCCGGATCGCCCCCATCGCCATCGCCAGCCGCGCCCGGGACGGCCCGGCGAAATGCGCGCCGGTGGTGGCCACCAGCCCCACCCCGAACCGGGGCGCCAGGGCGGCCAGCGCCGCATTGCGCTCGTCGTCGCACGGATCCCCGTGCCGGGTCAGCTCGACGCTGACCCGCGCGGCTCCGAACCGGTCCACCAGATCGGCCAGCGCGGCGGCGGCGGCGTCCGGTCCGCCGGTGGCCAGCGCATGGCGGACGTGCCCCTTGCGGCATCCGGTCAGGATGTGCCAGTGCCCGCCCGCCGCCTCGGTCAGCGTGTCGAGATCGAAACGCGGCCTGCCCTTCTCGCCGGCCAGGTGTGCGGCGGCGATCTGTCGCGACAACCGCCGATACCCCTCCGGACCGCGGGCCAGCACCAGCAGGTGCGGGCCGGGCGGGTCCGGGTGCTCGGTTCGAGACCCGTAATCGGCAGGTGCCAGCGACAATTCGGCACCGAACACGGTGCCTATCTCCAGGCCCGCGGCGCCCAGCTCCTTGGCCGCTTCGGCGAACCGCACCACCCCGTACAGACCGTTGTGATCGGTCAGCGCGATCGCCCGCAGCCCCAGCCGGGCGGCCTCGGCGACCAGCTCCTGCGGGCTGCTGGCGCCGTCCAGGAAGCTGTACGCCGAGTGCGCGTGCAGCTCGGCATAAGGCGGGCAAGGCCGAGAAGGCCGAGAAGGCACCGCCCGGCGTGGCTCGGACCGCGGGGCCGATGAGACGCGATCCGCCGACACACCGGCCGCATCACCGGTGTGACGAGGCTTACCATCGAGCACCCGCTCCATTTCCGCCCAGCTCGACGGCCCGCTACCCCAACCCACGCCTCTCAAGCTATCGAACATACGTGCGAAGAACACTGGGCTGGGTGTGAAAAAGAACTTTGATGCACTAATCTGTGTCAGGTTCCGGCACGATGCGAAAGGGCCACTGCTTTCATGTTCGGCGTTGTCAGACGCGCGTGGTTACCCCTGCTCATCGTCGTAGTCCTCGCGGTGGGGGGGTTCACTGTGCAGCGAGTCCGCGGCTACTTCGGAGCCGACGACAGCGGCAATGGGACCGTCCCGTTCGAGGACACCAAGCCCTTCCACCCCAAGGTCGTGGTCTACGACGTCTTCAGCCCGGACGGGACCTACGCCGACATCAACTATCTGGACCTGGACGCCACGCCGCAGCGGATCGACGGCGTCGGCCTGCCGTGGTCGCTGACCCTGTCGACCACCAACCCGGCGGTGAGCCCCAACATCGTCGCGCAGGGTGACGGCACCACCATCGGCTGCCGGGTCACCATCGACGGCGTGGTCAAAGAAGAACGGATCTCCAGCAGCCCCGTGAGCGCCCAGACCTTCTGCATTGTGAAATCCGCATGAGCGAACACAGCCCCGACGCCCCGACCGATACGTTGCCGGCCGCACGACCGCCTCAGCGCGGCGGTATCCCGGCGTGGATCCGCCGGCTGGCGGTGCCCATCATCCTGGTCTGGGTGGCGATCACCGTGCTGGTGAATGTCATTGTGCCGCAGCTCGACGAAGTCGGGAAGATGCGCGCGGTGTCGATGGCCCCCAAAGACGCTCCATCGATGATCGCCATGATGCGCATCGGAAAGGTGTTCGAGGAGTTCAAGTCGGACAGCTCGGCGATGGTGGTCATCGAAGGCGACCAGCCACTGGGCGACGACGCCCACAAGTATTACGACGAACTGGTCACCAAGATGGAGGCCGACGGCGCCCACGTCGAGCACATCCAAGACTTCTGGAGCGATCCGCTGACCGCGGCGGGCTCGCAGAGCCCGGACGGCAAAGCCGCCTATGTTCAGGTGTATCTGGCCGGCAATATGGGCGAGACGCTGGCCAACGAGTCGGTCGAGGCCGTTCAGCAGATCATCGCCGACACTCCGGCACCCCCCGGGGTGCATGCTCACGTCACCGGCGGTGCGGCCCTCAACGCCGATCAGCACATCGCCGGTGACAAAAGCCTGAAGATCATCACCGCACTGACGTTCGTGGTGATCATCACGATGCTGCTGTCCATCTACCGGTCGATCGGCACCGTGCTGCTGGTGCTGGGCATGGTGGTCTTCGAACTGAGCGCTGCCCGCGGCGTGGTGGCCGTGCTCGCCTACCACAACATCATCGGCCTGTCGACGTTCGCGGTGAACCTGCTGGTGACACTGGCCATCGCCGCCTCGACGGACTATGCGATCTTCCTACTCGGCCGCTATCAAGAGGCACGAGCACTCGGCGAGGACAAGGAATCGGCCTTCCACACCATGTATCACGGCACCGCGCACGTGATCCTGGGTTCGGGGCTGACCATCGCCGGCGCGACCTTCTGCCTGCACTTCACCCGACTGCCCTATTTCCAATCGCTGGGCGTTCCCCTGGCTATCGGCATGGTGGTCGTGGTGTTCGCAGCGCTCACCTTCGGCTCCGCGGTGGTGGCGGTGGCCAGCCGCTTCGGCATGCTGGAGCCCAAGCGGGCGATGCGGATCCGCACCTGGCGACGGATCGGCGCGCTGATCGTGCGCTGGCCGGGGCCGGTACTGGTGGCCACCACGGCGGTCTGTCTGATCGGGCTGCTCACCCTGCCGGGTTACCGGAGCAACTACAACGACCGGCAATACCTGCCGGATTATGTGCCGGCAAACATCGGCTACGCCGCCGCCGACCGGCACTTCTCCCAGGCCCGGATGAGTCCGGAACTGCTGATGATCGAGACCGACCGCGACCTGCGCAACCCGGCGGACTTCCTGGTCATCAACCGGATCGCCAAGCGCGTGTTCGAGGTGCCGGGCATCGGGCGGGTGCAGACCATCACCCGGCCGCTGGGCACGCCGATCGAACACACCACGATCCCGTTCGCGATGAGCATGCAGGGCACCACCCAGCAGCTGAACATGAAGTACCAGCTCGACAGCATGAAGAACATGCTCAAGATGGGCGACGACATGCAAGTCTCCATCGACAGCATGAAGCAGATGCTCGAGGTCACCCGCGAGATGTCGGTGACCACCCACAGCATGGACCTCAAGATGCACCACATGCTCGACGACATCCAGAAGATGCGCGACTCGATCGCCGACTTCGACGACATGTGGCGACCGATGCGCAGCTACTTCTACTGGGAGCCGCACTGCTTCGACATCCCGATCTGCTGGTCGATCCGATCGATCTTCGACGTCATGGACGGCCTCGACCAGATGACCGAGGATTTCGAAAAGGTCCTGCCCGACATCGACAACCTCGACCGGCTGATCCCGCGGATGCTCGAGATCATGCCGCCGATGATCGAGACGATGTCGAACATGCGGACCACCCAACTGAAGATGCAGTCCACCATGGAGGGCCTGCAGCTTCAGATGGAGAAGATGATGGAAGGCCAGAACGCCATGGGCAAGGCGTTCGACGAGTCCAAGAACGACGACTCGTTCTATCTGCCGCCGGAGGCGTTCGACAACGAAGACTTCAAGCGCGGCATGAAGATGTTCCTGTCCCCCGACGGGCACGCGGTGCGCTTCATCATCTCCCACGAGGGCGACCCGATGTCCGAGGAGGGCATCTCGCACGTGCAGCCGATCAAGCACGCCGTACACGAGGCGCTCAAGGGCACCCCCCTGGAAGGCTCCAAGGTCTATCTCGGCGGCACCGCGGCCATGTTCAAGGACATGAAGGACGGGTCGTCCTACGACCTGATCATCGCCGGCATCGCGTCGCTGTGCCTGATCTTCATCATCATGTTGCTCATCACCCGGGCCGTGGTGGCCTCGGCGGTGATCGTCGGCACGGTGCTGCTCTCACTGGGCACGTCGTTCGGGATCTCGGTGCTGATCTGGCAGCACATCATCGGCCTGGAACTGCACTGGATGGTGCTGGCGATGTCGGTGATCATCCTGTTGGCGGTGGGTTCGGACTACAACCTGCTGCTGGTCTCCCGGATGAAGGAAGAGCTACCCGGCGGAATCAAGACCGGCATCATCCGTGCGATGGGAGGCAGTGGCTCCGTCGTCACCTCGGCGGGCCTGGTGTTCGCGTTCACCATGATGTCGATGCTGGTCTCCGACCTGCGCGTTATCGGTCAGGTGGGTTCCACCATCGGACTCGGTCTGCTCATCGACACCCTGGTGATCCGCTCGTTCATGACGCCGTCGATCGCCGCGCTGCTGGGCCGCTGGTTCTGGTGGCCGCAGCGGGTGCGGTCGAGGCCGGCACCGGCCGCACAGCAGCCGGTGTCGCAGTCGAAGCCAGCCCCGATACCCGTCAGCTGACGGTCCGTCCTCAGATCGGGCGGCGGACGACGACAACCGGCGCGTGCGCCGACTCCACCACCTCCTGGCTGACCGAGCCCAGCAGCATGCCGACGAAGCCGCCGCGGCCGTGGCTGCCCACCACCACCAGCTGAGCCTCTTTGGACTGATCGATCAGTTGGTCTGCCGGCCGGTCATCGACCACCACCCGGCGCACCGTGACGTCGGGGTAACGCTCCCGCCAGCCGGCCAACCGCTCGGCCAGAGCCAATTCGCCGTCGGACGCCAGCACAGCGGGGTCGAGACCGGGAAAGTCCATCAACCCGGTGTCGTGCCAGGCATACACCGCGATCAGCTCTACCCCACGCAGCGATGCCTCTTCGAACGCCAGCGCCGTCGCGGCCTCCGACACCGGGGAGCCGTCGATGCCGACCACCACGGGTGCGTCGGCCGGGTGGGGATGCCCCTCGTGGATGACCGCGACCGGGCAGTGCGCGTGCCGGACCAGTGACGAACTGGCCGAACCGAGAAACCGGCGGCGCAGCCGCCCATGCCCGCGGGATCCAACCACCAGACAGGCGGCGTCGCGGCTCAGGTCCACCAGCGTCGGGACCGTGGAGCCCAGCACGGTCTCCGCGGCGACCCGCGGCGCCCCGGCCGCTTCGGCGACCTCGACGGCGTGGCGCAGGTGGCGTTCGCCCTGTTCACGCTGCCATTCGGTGAATCCGGGCGGCATCGGTGTCTCGGGGAATGTCATCACCACGGGCGGGGCCAGCACGTGAACCAGGGTCAGAGGCAGGTTGTGCAGAGCGGCGTCACGGGCCGCCCAGTCGACCGCCGCGGCCGACGACGGCGATCCGTCGACACCCACCAGGATTCCGGAAATGGACGACATCGGGTTCTCCTTGTGCTCGGGACCTCTCCAGACCCCTACCACGCTAATCCTGATCGGGCTGTGGCACCGTGGTGGCATGGTTGGCATGTCGGTCACGATCGACCCGCGCCGCCACGACGCGGTGCTGCTGCGCCTCGGCGGCGCCGTCAACGACTCGGTGACACTGACCGAACGGTTGCAGCGGGCCGGGGTGCAGGTGGATACGGTGGCCCCCGATAGCTCCAGTGCCGGCCTGGTGCACGCCGCCGCCGGGTTGGCGGTGCGGCCCGGCCGGTGCGTGGTGCTCACCGACTCCGAATCGGGCGTAACCGCCGCCCGCAGTGCCGGTTTCGCCCTGGTGATCGGCGTGGGATGCGACGGCGGCGACGCGGTGGTGGCCGGCCCGGGCGAGGTCGGGGTGCGTACCGGTGACCGGCCGATGTCGGCCCTGCCGGATGCGATGGCCGCCCTGGACGGCTCGGCGTTGCGCGCCGCCCTCGAACACCCGGCGGTGTTCTTCGACTTCGACGGGACCCTGTCGGACATCGTCGACGATCCCGACGCGGCCCAGCCGGTGGCCGGCGCGCTGGATGCGTTGGCCGCGTTGGCCACCCGGTGTCCGGTTGCGGTGCTGTCCGGACGTGACCTGGCCGATGTGCGGACGCGGGTGGGCCTGGACGGGATCTGGTACGCGGGCAGTCACGGCTTTGAGCTGGTCGGCCCGGACGGCTCCCACCACCAGAACGACGCCGCCGTCGACGCGGTGCTGGTGCTGGCCGGTGCGGCCGGTTCGCTTGACGAGAAGCTCGGCGCGATCCCGGGAATCATGGTGGAACACAAGCGCTTCGCCGTTGCCGTGCACTACCGCAACGCCGCCCGGGACCGGGTCGGCGAGGTGCTGGCGGCGGTGCGGGAGGCGGGCCGGCGCCGCGGGTTGCGGGTGACGACCGGGCGCGAGGTGATCGAGCTGCGCCCCGAAATCGACTGGGACAAGGGCCGCACGCTGCGCTGGATCCTGGATCGGCTGGCCGGGGTGACGCCGCTGTTTATCGGCGACGACATCACCGACGAGGACGCGTTCGACGCGGTGGCCGATCTGGAGGGCACCGGAATCGTGGTGCGGCACAACGACGACGGCGACCGGGCGACCGCAGCCCATTACGCGCTGGACAGCCCGTCGCAGGTGGCCGAGTTCACCGCGCGATTGGCTAAGCGGCTCGCCGGCTGAGCGTACGGCTGGGGACTTCCGTCCCTTCCGTTGCCCGCAGCTGCGGTGATCGGATGGGTTCATGGACGCGTACACGACCGCGGAGAGCGCGGCGATCGGCAGCGAGTATCTGGAGTTCCCGGAGCTGGACGACCGCGACTTCCAGCGGCTGGCCCACGCCCGCGTCGGCAAACTCACCAAGATGTTCATGCCGTCCAACCACCCGCCGGTGGTGGAACTGATGGTGTCGATCTGGGTGGACGGCCTGGCCACCGGGCTGCGGATGGCTAAAGAAGACGCCTAGCACCTCACGGGTGGTGGCCCACCAGCGGAAGATGCTCCCGGCTCGCTGGAGCCTCAGTCCCGGTACTCCACCGCACCGTCGTCAAGCACCACCCGCGGGTTGGCGCCGTCGGGACCGGCGGCCTCGGTGCGGAACACCGCCTTGCCCGGCTCGGTCCGCCAGATCGAGGTGGTCAGCGTCTCCCCCGGGAACACCGGGTCGGTGAAGCGCGCCGCGATCGCACCGATCCGGCCGGCGTCACCGCCGCCGAGTTCGGCGACCAGCGCACGGCCGGCGAAGCCGTAGGTGCACAACCCGTGCAGGATCGGCTTCGGGAAGCCGGCCAGCGTGGTGGCGAACCACGGGTCGCTGTGCAGCGGGTTACGGTCGCCGGAGAGCCGATACAGCAGCGCCTGATCGCCCCGGGTCGCATACGCGATGCGCGAGTCAGGTTGTGCGTCGGGGATCTGCGGGGCGGCCGCGCGCTGCCCGGGGTTCCCGCCGAAGCCGCCGGCCTTGCGGATGACCAGGGTGGTCAGCGTCTCGACGATGGGCTCGGAGGTCTTGGCGTCGGTGCCGCGCGCCCGCAGCATCACGACGGCGTTCTTGCCCTCCCCCTTGTCCTGGATGTCGGCCACCTCGGCCACTATCTGCAGGCTTCCGGCGGGCGGCAGCGGCGCGAACAGCCGCACCTCTTGGGAGCCGTGCAGCAGCATCGCCGGGTTGAAGGTGCCGATCTTGCCGGCGGCCGCGAAACCCATGCAGCAGATGACGGCGTAGGTGGGCAGCACCTGCTGGGGGATGTCGTGGCTGTTCTCGGTGGTGAACGCCAAATCGTCCGTCCCGGCGCCGACTCCGAGCGCATAGAGCATGGTGTCGCGATCGGTCCATGTGAACGGCACCGGATCGGTGGTCACGCCGATGGCCGTCGGGTCCAGTGCCATGGGTTCTCCTTCACCTCGGACGGATTGGCCCAACCATTTCAACAGAACCGGTCCCGTCTGCGCCGCCGACACGGCAGGCTATCGCCCATGGGGAAGCGCAACTGGGGGACCGTGTTCGCAATGTTGGCGGCGGCGCTGGCCGCGGCCCTGGTGCTCGGCGGCTGTTCGGGGACACCGCACCCGCGCACCATCACTCTGACACTGGTCCGGCACGCGGAATCCGAAGCCAATGCCGCCGGGATCGTCGACACCTCGGTGCCCGGTCCGGGGCTGACCGAAAAGGGCCGCGTCCAGGTTCAGGAGATCACGAAACAGCTCTCGCACAACCACCACGACGGGGTCTACGCCTCTTCGATGGTGCGCAGCCAGCTGACCGCTGCCCCGTTGGCGCGCGAAGTCGGCCGTCAGGTGCAGATCCTGCCCGGGCTGCGGGAGATCAGCGCCGGCTGGTTCAGCGGTAAGCCGGGGGCGATAGCCGACCCACCGTATTCGCTCGCCCCGCGAGCCTGGATTCGCGGTGACCGGACCGCAGCGATACCCGGCTCGATCGACGGCAACCAGTTCAACGACGAGTTCGGCGGCGCGGTGCAGCAGATCTACGACAGCGGCGACAAGAATCCGGTGGCGTTCGCGCACGCGGGATCGATCATGACCTGGACGCTGATGAACGTCAAGAATCCCCGCGACGAGCTGGCGATCGACCACCCGTTGCCCAATATCGGCAAGGTGGTGATCACCGGCAGCCCGACCTCCGGCTGGAAGCTGGTGGAGTGGGACGGTATTCGCGCGTTCTGAGCGCACCGGCACGCAGCCCCGGCCGACGGCGCTGAACCCATGGTTGACGTGGCCGCTGTGACGGGCCACCATGGCCGCATGCGTTATGTCGTTACCGGCGGTACCGGGTTCATTGGGCAACGGGCGGTGTCGCGTCTGCTGGAGACCAGACCCGACGCGCAGGTGTGGGTGCTGGTGCGCCGCGCGTCGCTGGGCCGCTTCGAGCGCCTCGCCGCCAAATGGGGCGCGCAGGTCAAACCGCTGGTCGGCGACCTGACCGCGGAGCACCTCGGGCTGACCGACGCGGTGCTCGCCGAGCTCGGGGACATCGATCACGTCCTGCACTGTGCGGCCATCTACGACATCACCGCCGGCGCGGCCGAACAGCAGGCGGCCAATGTCGAGGGCACCCGAGCCGTGATCGGGCTGACCCGGCGCCTCGACGCCACCCTGTCGCACCTGTCCTCGATCGCGGTGGCCGGCGACTACGCCGGCGAGTTCACCGAAGACGACTTCGACATCGGCCAGGAGTTGCCGACCCCGTATCACCAGACCAAGTTCGAGGCCGAAGCGCTGGTGCGCTCGACCCCGGGGCTGCGGTACCGGGTGTACCGGCCGGCGGTGGTGGTGGGCGATTCCCGCACCGGCGAGATGGACAAGATCGACGGGCCGTACTACTTCTTTCCGCTGCTGGCCAAGCTGGCGGTGCTGCCCAGGCTCACCCCGATGGCCGTACCCCACACCGGGCGCACCAACGTCGTCCCGGTCGACTATGTGGTCGACGCGCTGATCGAGCTGATGCACGCCGACGGGTATGACGGGCGCACCTTCCACCTGACCGCGCCGAAACCCATCGGGCTTCCCGACATCTACCGGGCCGTCGCGCGGGAAGCCGGACTGCCGCCGCTGCGCGCCACGCTGCCCGGCGCCGTGGCGGCCCCGGTGCTCAATGTCGGTGGGCGTGCCCGGGTGTGGCGCAACATGGTGGCCACCCAGCTGGGGCTTCCCGCCGAGGTGCTCGACCTGGTGAACCTGCGGCCGACGTTCGTCGCCGACGCCACCCGGGCAGCGCTGGGAAGTACCGTCCGACTGCCCGAGTTCGCCGACTACGCGCCGCGGCTGTGGCGGTACTGGGCGGCGCACCTGGATCCCGACCGTGCCCGCCGCGACGATCCGGCCGGGCCGTTGGTCGGACGGCACGTCATCATCACCGGGGCGTCCAGCGGCATCGGCCGGGCCTCGGCGATCGCCGTCGCCGAGCGCGGCGGGACGGTCTTCGCGCTGGCCCGCAGCGCCGCCGCACTGGATGATCTGGTGGCCGAGATCCGGGCCGCCGGCGGGCAGGCCCATGCGTTCACCTGTGACGTCACCGACTCGGCGTCGGTGGAGCACACCGTCAAAGACATCCTGGGCCGGTTCGAGCACGTCGACTACCTGGTGAACAACGCCGGCCGGTCGATCCGCCGCTCGGTGTCCAACTCCACCGACCGGCTGCACGACTACGAGCGCACGATGGCGGTCAACTACTTCGGTGCGGTGCGGATGGTGCTGGCCCTGCTGCCGCACTGGCGGGAACGCCGATTCGGCCACGTCGTGAACGTCTCCAGCGAAGGGGTGCTGGCGAACAGTCCCCGCTACAGCGCGTACGTGCCCACCAAGGCGGCGCTGGACGCGTTCGCCGACGTGGTGTCGACCGAGACACTGTCGGACCACATCACATTCACCACCATCCACATGCCGCTGGTGGCCACCCCGATGATCGCGCCGTCGCGAAAGCACCTCCCGGTCGGGGCGATCAGCGCCGAGCACGCGGCGGCCATGGTGGTGCGCGGCCTGGTCGAGAAGCCGGACCGGATCGACACCCCGCTGGGCACCCTGGCCGAGACCGGCAACTACATCACTCCCGGGCTGGCTCGCCGGGTGCTGCACCAGGTCTATCTGGGCTACCCCGACTCCCCTGCCGCGCGCGGCGTCGCACTCGCAGAATCCATTGCGGCACAACCGACTCGGCGGCCTTCGCGCCGGCCGAAGCGGCCGTCGCGGGCGATCACCCGGGTGCGGGTACCCCGCCCGGTCAAGCGTGCGGTGCGGCTGGTGCCGGGCGTGTACTGGTGATCACGCGGCCGTGACACTGCCCGTCTTCGCCGACGTCGATACCGGCGTCGACGATGCGGTCGCGCTGGTGTATCTGCTGGCCAATCCGGGCGCCCGGCTGGTCGGTGTCGCCTCCACCGGGGGAAATGTTGCGGTGCAACAGGTCTGCTGCAACAACCTGGCCCTGCTGGAGTTGTGCGGGGCGGCTGGAGTTCCGGTGTCCAAGGGTGCCGACGCGCCGCTGAACGGCCCGGCCCACACCGCGGAAGCCCTGCACGGGCCGCAGGGGCTGGGGTATGCCGAGTTGGCGCCCGGCAGCGGCCGGCTCACCGGACACGACGCGGCCGCGGCCTGGGTCGCCGCCGCGCGGGCACACCCGGGGCAACTGATCGGACTGGCCACCGGTCCGCTGACCAACCTGGCACTGGCGCTGCGAGCCGAGCCGGCACTGCCCACGCTGCTGCGCCGGCTGGTGATCATGGGCGGCGCGTACTCCGGCGAACGGTCCGACCGGGCCGAGTTCAACATCGGGTTCGATCCGGAGGCGGCCGCGGAGGTGTTCGCGGCGTGGGGAGCGGTTGCACCGCAACGGCTCCCGATCGTGTGCGGGCTGGATCTGACCCGACAGATCGCGATCACGCCGGCGATCCTGGCCCTGCTGCCGGCCCCCGCGGACAACCCGGTGGTCCGGCTGCTGGACGACGCGTTGCGGTTCTATTTCGAGGCGCATCAGGCTCGGGGCCACGGCTACCTGGCGTATCTGCACGACCCGCTGGCCGCGGCGGTCGCACTGGAACCCGAACTGGTGACCACCCGACTGGCCACAATACGGGTCGAGCTCGCAGCCGGGGCGGCGCGCGGGCGGACGATCCCCAGCTGGGATGCCGAGCAGCCCAACGCACTGATCGGTGTCGGGGTCGACCCGGCGGTGTTTTTCGACCGGTTCGTGCAGCGGGTCGGCGCATTCGCGCGCCGGCTGGGCTGACGCCGACCCACTCCCCTCGCCGCGAACGTGCACTGAGGACGGGATTTTCGCGACTTCTCCCGCTCTGAGTGCACGTTCGACGCGGCGGGCCAGGCCGGGCCGGGCAGCCCCGGACTCACTCGTACACCCCCTCCAGATACCACCGCCGCAGGCGGTAGCACAGCAGCAGCGCCTGCCCGGGCGCTGCGCTGCCCGGTGACTCCTCCAGCAGTGCCTGGACCCGGGCGGTGCGCCCCGACCCCGGCCCCTCCCGCTGCGGATCCCACCACCGCTCGTCGACCGGCCAGGGCCCGGCCCACCAGCGCAGCCGGTCGTCACGGCCCCGGGCGACCAGCCATGCCGGGTCGGCGGAGAACAGCCCCCGGCCGGTCACCCGGATCGGGTTGCGTTCGACGTCAAGCAGTTCCACCGGGTCGTCGAGCAGTACCGCCGGCGACGGCTCGGGCAGCCGGCCGGGCCACGGCTGGCGAGGGTCGGCCATCGGCACCGGCTCATCCCCCAGCGGCGTCAAGGTGATGCGCTCCGCGGGGCCGCGGCCGCCGGACAGCACCGGCACCTGCACCGCTTCGAGGCCGAGGAGGCCCTGCACCCGCACCAGGGCGCGGCGGGCACGCAACCGGTCCTCCTCGCCGAGGCCGCCCCACAGCGGCAGCTGCAGTGCCTCGGTCGCCGACAGCACCTCCACCGGCTCCAGCCGCAGCAGCGTCACCGGGCCGGTGGGCCGATCCCGGGTGACGCGGCTGTTCAGCCAGCCGTCAAGTTGCCAGCGCACCCGGTCGGCGGTGGCGTCCTCGGTCAACGGCTCCGCGCACCGCCACACCCGGGTCAGCTCTTCCCCGGTCTCGGTGACGGCGTGAATGGCCAGCCGGGTGCACCCCACCCCGGCGGCCATCAACGTCCGGTGCAGCACACCGGCCAGCGAACGGCCGGCGAACGCCGCGGCATCGACCCGGTCGATCGGCGGATCGCAGTGCAGCACGGCCTCGAGGTCCGGTGTCGGTTCCCGCCCGAACGGCCCGCGTTCCGGCTCGGCGCGGGCGAACCGGTGCGCGGTGAGCGCATCGGGGCCGAACCGCGATGTGACATCGGGGCGCGGCAGCGCGGCGAACTGTCCGATGGTCCGAATACCCAAGCGCCACAACAGGTCGACCAGGCCGTCGCGCCCGGGGCCGGACAGGCTGGGCTCGGCGGCCAGCTGCCGGATCGACAGGGCCGACAGGAACCGGGCATCTCCCCGGGGCGGCACCACAGCGCCGGCGCGGGCGGCGAGCACCGCGGTGGAGAGCCCGTCGGCGATCCCGACCTGGCATTCGACGTCGGCCGCGGCCACCGCGTCGACCAGGCGTTCGGCGGCCTGCTCCTCAGAACCGAAGGCCCGCACCGCACCGCGCACCGAGACCACCAGCAGTCCGGGCCGCAACACCTCGGCGGCCGGTATCAGGTCGTCGACCGCGGCGAGGACCGGTTCGAACAACCGGGCGTCGCGGTCGGTGTCGGCGGCCACCACATGCAGTGTCGGACAGCGGGCGGCCGCTTCCCGGCGCCGCAGCCCGCGCCGCACCCCCGCCGCGCGGGCGCCCGCCGAGCAGGCGATCACCCGGTTGGCCAGGGTGACCGCAACCGGCGCGGTGGCCGGCAGCCCCGCTGCGGCTGCCGCGGCGACTGCAGGCCAGTCCATGCACCAGAGCGCCAGTACTCGGGAGTCGGCCATGACCGGCTATCCGGCCCTGGCCCGCCCGGCGGCACGCCCGGCAGCCCGCACTTCGAGTCGCACCGCACCGATCCGCCCGAACCCCGGAACGGTCGCGCAGCCTGTCGTCTCATAACCACTCACCCGGGCGTCCAGCCGCAGCGCCGCACCCTGCCAGTCACCGCCGGAGACCAGCAGGGTGCATCCCCGGTGGCGGGCCCGGGCCAGCACCACCCGGGTGCGTGCCGACGGCACGCAGCGCCCACCCAGGCCGAGCACCACCAGATCCAGGCCGTCCATCAGCACCGCGGCCACCTCCACCGGATCATTGCCGGGGTCGGGGATCACCGCGAGCCGGCTCAGGTCGGCGCCCATCTCCGCGGCGGCCAGCAGCCCGATGTCCGGCTGGCCGACGATGGCCGCGTTACCGCCGGCCGCCGTCACCGCGGCCACCATGCCCAGCATCAGCGACCGGGCTCCCGACAGCACCGCCACCGCGCCCCGCGGCAATCCGGCGGGCAGCACCCCGGCCAGCATGGGCGGGACCGGCAGCACGGCCTCGAAAACCGGCGCGGCCGAGGCGGCCGGAGCTCCCGGAACCGCGCTGAGCTCCTGCCTGGCGCCGCCCACCTTCCCGGCCACCGCAGCCATCTGGCGCCGTAGTTGGTTCAGCTGTTCAGTGCGATTTTCAGGGACGTCACGACGTTGCCCCAAGCTCACCGCCGCCGTCATACCCGCCTCCGAAAAGCTAAGCAAAACTCGAATCCGAATCGAAAATATGTTCGATTGACCCGAGTGAACACTCCCCCACCGACAAACGTCAAGCCGGATCCACCGACAGCGCATCAACGGCCCCGCAGGTCACATCCGCACCGCCACAGGGCCATCTGCCACCCGCCGATTGGTACACAGTGCAAAATATGTAACACTGTTTCTCATGACCCAATCCGTGGAGGCAGATGCGGCTACCGATGCGCTACCGCTGGGGCCGCAGTCCCTGGTGTGGCGCTACTTCGGTGACAACCGGATGTATTTGATCGGGCCACGACCGGCGGTGCTGCAGAACATGCTCGCCGAGCTGGGCCAGGGCGTGCTCGATCACTCGGTGTTCTTCACCGACACCGCCGCCCGCGTCAAACGCTCGCTGCCGCCGATCTTCATGACCGTCTACGGCGCCGAGTCCGACAATCCCGGCCAGCAGGTGCGCGACTTCCACCGCAACATCAAGGGTCAGATGCCCGACGGAAATCGGTATCACGCCCTGGATCCCGAAACCTACTTCTGGGCGCACGCCACCTTCGTCGAGCAGGTGCTGTACTTCGCCGACACCTTCGTCAAGCGCCTGAGCGCCGAAGACAAAGAGCAGATCTACCTCGAATCCAAGACCTGGTATCGCCGCTACGGGGTCAGCGACCGGGCGATGCCGGCCGACTACGCCGAGTTCGAGCGGTACTGGAACCAGATGCTGGACAAGGTCCTCGTCGATCACCCGACCGCCAAGTACGGCGTCGGGTATGTCACCAAGGGCTTCCCCTGCCCCAAAGGGGTGCCACCGAAGCTGTGGCGGCTGGTTGCCATGGTGTTCGATCCGCTCGCGGCGTTCCTCACCACCGGCGGTATGCCGCCGAGCACCCGCGACCTGTTGGGGCTGCCGTGGAGTGATCGACAGGAGCGGCGCTATCAGCGGTTCGCCGCACTCTGCCGGTCGCGGCCGGTCAACTGGGTGTGGGACCATTTGCCGATGCGACTGCGTTACAACAAATTCGCCTATGCCGGCTACACCCGGGGCTGACCCGGCGACCATCGCCATCCTCGACGCCGCGGTTGCCGAGTTCGAGCAGCACGGCTTCCGGCGAGTGGCGCTGGACGACGTGGCCCGCCGTGCCCGGGTCAGCCGCACCACCATCTACCGCCGGTTCGCCGGCCGCGACGAGCTGGTCGCCGCGGTCATCGACCGGGAGAATGCCGCACTGTTCGCCGACATCGCTGCCGAGCTGAAAAACTCTGGCCCACAGTCGAATTACTACGTCGAGGCGTTCACCTCGGCGATCATGCAGTTCCGTCGTCACCGGGTGCTGAACCGGATGATCACCGACGAGCCGGCACTGGCGCTGGAGCTCGCCCAGCATCACTACGGCGCGATCGTGGACCGGATGTCCGACGCGCTGCAGGTGATCTTCCCGGCCGGGTTCGCCGAACGCATCGGCCCAACGGTGGTCACCGAGCTGGCCGACACCATCCTGCGGTACGCGGCGATGGCGCTGTTGTTGCCGACGCGCGAACCGCTGGATTCCACCGAGGACGTCCGCACGTTCGCGACCGTGCATTTTCTGCCCAGCCTTCCCGCGGCGCTCCGCGCAGTGCCGGTGTAGCGGGCTACTCCCACTCGATAGTGCCGGGCGGCTTGCTGGTGACGTCCAGCACCACGCGGTTGACCTCGGACACCTCGTTGGTGATCCGGGTGGAGATGCGCTCCAGCACCTCGTAGGGCACCCGGGTCCAGTCGGCGGTCATGGCGTCCTCACTGGACACCGGCCGCAGCACGATCGGATGCCCGTAGGTGCGGCCGTCGCCCTGCACCCCGACCGAACGGACATCGGCCAGCAGCACCACCGGGCACTGCCAGATCTGGTGGTCCAGACTCGCGGCGGTCAATTCCTCGCGGGCTATCGCGTCGGCCGCCCGCAATGTGGCCAGCCGCTCCGCGGTGACCTCGCCGACGATCCGGATCCCCAGCCCGGGACCCGGGAACGGTTGGCGCGCAACGATCTCCTCCGGCAGTCCCAACTCGCGTCCCACCGCGCGCACCTCGTCTTTGAACAGCAGCCGCAGCGGCTCGACGAGGCTGAACTTCAGATCGTCGGGCAGCCCGCCGACGTTGTGGTGGCTCTTGATGTTCGCGGTGCCGGCACCCCCGCCGGATTCCACCACGTCGGGATACAGCGTGCCCTGCACCAGGAACTCGACATCGTGATCTCCCAAGGTGTCTCGCACCGCACCCTCGAAGGCCCGAATGAACTGCCGCCCGATGATCTTTCGCTTGCCCTCGGGATCGGACACCCCGGCCAGCGCGTCGAGGAACACGCCCGCGGCGTCCACGGTGACCAGGTTCGCGCCGGTGGCGGCGACGAAGTCGTTCTGCACCTGCTCACGCTCCCCGGCGCGCAACAGCCCGTGGTCGACGAACACACACGTCAGCCGGTCACCGATGGCACGCTGCACCAGCGCCGCGGCCACCGCGGAGTCCACTCCGCCGGACAGTCCGCAGATGGCATGACCGTCGCCGATCTGTTCGCGCACCCGGTCGATCAGCGCGTCGGCGATATTGGCCGGGGTCCACTGCGCGTCGATACCCGCGAACTCGTGCAGGAACCGGCTGAGCACCCGCTGCCCGTACGGGGTGTGGATCACCTCGGGGTGATACTGCACCCCGGCCAGCCGGCGGGCGCGGTTCTCGAACGCGGCCACCGGCGCACCCGCGGTCTGGGCCACCACCGTGAACCCGTCCGGTGCGATGGTCACCGCGTCGCCGTGGCTCATCCACACCGGCTGAGTGCCCGGAAGGCCCGAATGGAGTTCCCCGCCGGTCACTTTCAGCTCGGTGCGGCCGTACTCACTGGTGCCGGTGCGCTCGACGACGCCGCCGAGTGCGGCCGCCATGGCCTGGAAGCCGTAACAGATGCCGAACACCGGAACCTCGAGGTCGAACAGCGCCGGATCGAGCCGGGGGGCGCCGTCGGCGTAGACGCTGGCCGGGCCCCCGGACAGCACGATCGCCCGCGGGTCGCGGGCCTTGATATCTTCGACTGTCGCGGTGTGCGGAACGACCTCGGAGAACACCCGCGCCTCGCGGACCCGGCGGGCGATCAGTTGGGCGTACTGCGCGCCGAAGTCGATGACCAACACGGGGCGAGACGATGGTGACGACACCGCAAAGAGTGTAGTGGTGGCAAAACTGCGCCGATCCGACGGCGGGCATGGTGAAGTGGACACCAGCCGGAAGGAGACCCGCTGTGTCCGAGCTGCTCGGCCTGCCCGGATCGGTGCGTGCCTGCCTGTTCGACCTCGACGGTGTGCTAACCGACACCGCCAGCGCGCACACCCGGGCCTGGAAGTCCATGTTCGACGCGTATCTGTCGGCGCGGGCCGAACGCACCGGCGGGCCGTTCGTGCCGTTCGACCCGGTGGATGACTACCTGCGCTTCGTCGACGGCCGGAAACGCGACGACGGGGTGCGCACCTTCCTGGCCAGCCGTGAGATCGTGCTGCCCGACGGCCTCGACGACGACCCGCCCGATGCCGAAACCGTGCACGGCCTGGGCAACCGCAAGAACGCGGCGTTCCACGCGACGCTGCAGGCCGACGGGGTGGACGTGTTCGAGGGGTCGCGACGCTACCTGGCGGCGGTCACCGCGGCGGGCCTGGCCACCGCGGTGGTGTCGGCCAGCGCCAACGCCGGCGAGGTACTGGCGATCACCGGCCTGGAGAAATTCATTCAGCAGCGTGTCGACGGCGTGACGCTGCGCACCGAACACATCGCCGGCAAACCGGCACCGGATTCGTTCCTGCGGGCGGCGCAGCTGCTCGGCGTCGCCCCCGCCGCCGCCGCGGTGTTCGAGGACGCGCTCGCAGGCGTGGCGGCCGGGCGGGCCGGTGGGTTCGGTTTCGTGGTGGGTGTCGACCGGGTGGGTCAGGCCGAAGACCTGCGCAGCCACGGCGCCGACGTCGTCGTCACCGATCTGGAGGAACTGTTGTGAAAGCGAGCCGATGATCTCAGAGGACTACTTTCCGATCGAGCCGTGGCAGATCCGTGAGCCCCGGCTCGACCTGAATCTGCTCGGACAGACCGAAGCCCTGTTCACCCTGTCCAACGGGCACATCGGCTTACGCGGCAACCTCGACGAGGGCGAGCCCTACAACCTGCCCGGCACCTACCTGAACTCGTTCTACGAGGTACGGCCGCTGCCCTACGCCGAAGCCGGATACGGCTATCCGCAGGCCGGGCAGACCGTCGTCGACGTGACCAACGGCAAGATCATCCGGCTGATGGTCGACGACGAGCCGTTCGACGTCCGCTACGGCGAGCTCATCGACCACGAACGCATCCTCGACATGCGGGCGGGCACCCTGACCCGCCGCGTGCACTGGCGCTCCCCGGCCGGCAAGCAGGTCAAGGTGCACTCCACCCGGCTGGTGTCACTGGCGCAGCGCAGCGTCGCGGCGATCGAATACGTCGTCGAGGCGATCGACGAATTCGTGCGCGTGACAGTGCAATCCGAGCTGGTGGCCAACGAGGATCAACCGACGACCAGCGGCGACCCCCGAGTCGCGGCGATCCTGGACAACCCGCTGGAAGCCGTCGAGCGCGAGCGCACCGACTCCGGCGCGGTGCTGGTGCACCGCACCCGGGCCAGCGGACTGATGATGGCCGCGGCCATGCATCACGAGATCGAGGTCCCGGGCCGGGTCCAGGTCAACACGATGGCCATCCCCGACGTGGCGGCGACCACCGTGGTGTGCGGCCTGCGTCCGGGGCAGAAGCTGCGGATCGTCAAGTATCTGGCCTACGGCTGGTCCAGTGAGCGGTCCCGGCCCGCGTTGCGCGACCAGGCGATCGCAGCGCTGACCGGTGCCCGCTACAGCGGCTGGCAGGGGCTGCTCGACTCCCAGCGGTCCTACCTGGATGAGTTCTGGGACGGCGCCGACGTCGAGGTCGACGGTGACCCGGACTGCCAGCAGGCGGTCCGCTTCGCGCTGTTCCACCTCCTGCAGGCCAGCGCGCGCGCCGAACGCCGGGCGATACCCAGCAAGGGGCTGACCGGCACCGGGTATGACGGCCATACCTTTTGGGACAGTGAGAGTTTCATACTTCCGGTACTGATCTACACGGCTCCGGATGCGGCGGCCGACGCGCTGCGGTGGCGGGCGACGACGATCGATCTGGCCCGCGAGCGGGCCGCCGAACTCGGGCTGGCCGGAGCGG
Organism: Mycolicibacter longobardus; assembly: GCF_002102265.1. Lineage (GTDB taxonomy): Bacteria > Actinomycetota > Actinomycetes > Mycobacteriales > Mycobacteriaceae > Mycobacterium > Mycobacterium longobardum. The sequence goes on from NZ_LQPG01000007.1 coordinate 46,469, forward strand.
CGTTCCCGTGGCGGACGATCCGGGGCCAGGAGTGCTCCGGGTATTGGCCGGCGGGTACCGCCGCCTGGCACATCAACGCCGACATCGCGGCGGCGTTCGAGCAGTACCGGATCGTCACCGGGGACGACTCGCTGGAGACCGAGTGCGGGCTGACGGTGCTGGTCGAGACCGCCCGGCTGTGGCGGTCGCTGGGTCACCACGACCGGCACGGCGTGTGGCACCTGTCCGGGGTGACCGGCCCCGACGAGTACACCGCGATCGTCCGGGACAACGTGTTCACCAATCTGATGGCCGCCCACAATCTGCGCACCGCCGCCGAAGCGTGCGCCCGCCACCCCGATGCCGCCCACGAGTTGGGGGTCACCACCGAGGAGATGGCGGGCTGGCGGGATGCCGCCGACGCCGCACACATCCCCTATGACGAAGAGCTGGGCGTACATCCGCAGTGCGAGGGCTTCACCTCCGCCGCGGAGTGGGACTTCGACGGGCGCACCACCTATCCGTTGCTGCTCAACGAGCCCTACGTGCGGTTGTACCCGGCCCAGGTGGTCAAGCAGGCCGACGTCCTGCTGGCCATGCACTGGCGCAGTCACGCGTTCACCCCCGAGCAGAAGGCCCGCAACGTCGACTACTACGAGCGGCGCACGGTGCGGGACTCGTCACTGTCGGCGTGCACCCAGGCGGTGATGTGCGCCGAGGTGGGACACCTGGAGCTGGCCCACGACTACACCTACGAAACGGCGTTCGTCGACCTGCGCGATCTGCACGACAACACCCGCGAGGGACTGCACCTGGCGGCGCTGGCCGGGACCTGGCTGTCCCTGGTGGCCGGGTTCGGCGGCCTGCGTGACGACGACGGCGTGCTGATGCTGAACCCGGCCCTGCCAGACGGGATCTCCCGCCTTCGATTCCGGTTGCGCTGGAAGGGGTTCCGCGTGACGGTCAATGTCACCGACACCGAGGTCACCTACATCCTGCGCGACGGCCCAGACGGCCGGCTGACGATCAACCATGCCGGTGAGGAACTCGAGTTGACCACCCAGTCACCCACGACGGTGCCGGCGCGCCGCCGTGACCCACTGCTGCCACCACCGCAGCAGCCGCCCGGCCGCGCGCCGAGCCATCGGCGGGAGGTCGGCCGGTAGCGCCTGCCGGATCAGCCCGCGGAGCCGACCGAGTCGGCGGGTTTCCAGCGCAGTGTGCCGACGGCGCGATCCGGCACCACCGGGTTCTTCGGCGCGATCGGGTCCAGCCGCCGATAGGCCTCGTTCTGGGCCGGCCGCAGATCGGTCTCACCCTTGTTGGGCCACAGTGACGCGGCGCGCTCGGCCTGCGCGGTGATCGACAGCGACGGGTTGACGCCGAGGTTCGCCGACACCGCCGCGCCGTCCATCACCGCCAGTGTCGGGTAGCCGTACACCCGCTGGTAGGGATCGATGACGCCGTGCTCGGGACTGTCCCCGATCGCCGCACCGCCCAGGAAGTGCGCGGTCAGGGGGATGTTGAACAGCTCCCCCCAAGTGCCGCCGGCCACCCCGTCGATCTTGGCGGCGATGCGGCGGGTGACGTCGTTGCCGACCGGGATCCAGCTCGGGTTGGGCTCGCCGTGCCCCTGCTTGCTGGAGTAGCGGCGGATGCCCAGCTTGCCGCGTTTGGTGAAGGTGGTGATCGAGTTGTCCAGATGCTGCATGACCAGCGCGATGACGGTGCGCTCGCTCCAGTGCCGCGGGTTCAGCAGCCGCAGGATGTGGCGGGGGTCTTCGCGGGCCTGGTCCAGCAACTGGCGCCACCGCGGGGTGTCGGTCCCCTGCGGACCGGCGCCGTCGGTCATCAGGGTCTGCAGCAGTCCCATGGCGTTGGAGCCCTTGCCGTAGCGGACCGGTTCGACGTGGGTGTCGGAAGTGGGGTGAATCGAGGAGGTGATCGCCACCCCGTGGGTCAGGTTCAGATCCGGATCGACGTTCAATGTCGCCGCACCCACGATGGATTCGGAGTTGGTGCGGGTCAGCACGCCCAGTTTGTCGGACAGCTTGGGCAGCTTGCCCTTGTCGCGCATCTTGAACAGCAGCCGCTGGGTGTTGTAGGTGCCGGCGGCCAGAATCAGATACCGCGCGGTGAAGGTCTTGCGGCCGCGACGCACCCGCAGGCCGGTGCGCACCGTGTGCACCTGCCACAGCCCGTCCCCGCCCTGTTCGAAACCGGTTACGGTTGTCATCGGATGCACCTGTGCGCCAGCGGATTCCGCCAGATACAGGTAGTTCTTCACCAGGGTGTTCTTGGCGCCCCAGCGGCAGCCGGTCATGCACTCGCCGCATTCGAGACAGCCGGTGCGGTTCGGGCCGGCGCCGCCGAAGTACGGGTCGGCCACCGTCTGGCCCGGTGTCTTGGCCCCGCCCTCGCCGAAGAACACCCCGACCGGGGTGGCCACGAATGTGTCACCGACCCCCATCTCGTCGGCGACCTCCTTGACGATGCGGTCCGCGTCGGTGAACGTCGGGTTCTTCACCACCCCGAGCATCCGCTGCGCCTGGTCGTAGTGCGGCATCAGTTCGGCGCGCCAGTCGGTGATGTGGGCCCACTGCTTGTCGGCGAAGAACGGCTCCGGCGGCACATAGAGCGTGTTGGCGTAGTTCAGCGAGCCGCCGCCGACCCCGGCTCCGGCCAACACCATGACGTTGTTGAGCAGGTGGATTCGCTGGATGCCGTAGCAGCCCAGCTTCGGCGCCCACAGGAACTCGCGCAGGTGCCAGGAGTTCTTGGCGAAGTCCTCGTCGTGGTATCGCCGGCCCGCCTCCAAAACGCCTACGCGATACCCCTTCTCGGTCAGTCGCAGCGCACTGACGCTGCCACCGAAACCAGAACCGATGATCAGGACGTCGTAATCGGGCTGGCAGTCAGGCTGGCTGTGCGAATCCATAGCATCACAGTATGGACCTACTCGTCGGTAACCGAGCCGAATAGGCGACCCTAACCACCGGTTTCATGCGGCGGTCCCAGCTTCGCCTCTCCTCCGTCGAGCCTCGCTGAACCACCGGTCTAGGACCCGACGGTCAGCCCGACCTTCTGGAATTCCTTGAGGTCGCAGTAGCCGGCCTTGGCCATCGACCGGCGCAGCCCGCCGACCAGATTCAGCGAACCGAACGGGTCGTCCGAGGGGCCGTCGAGCACCTGCGCCAGGCCGGGGCGCTCCCCGTAGGCGACCTGCATGAGGGCGCCGCGCGGCAGCGACGGGTGGGCCGCCGCCGATGGCCAATACCAGCCGTCCCCCTGCGCCTCGGCCGCGGCGGCCAGCGGTGTGCCCAGCACCACCGCGTCGGCACCGCAGGCGATCGCCTTGGCCAGATCCCCGGAGGTGTGGATGTCGCCGTCGGCGAGCACGTGCACGTAACGGCCGCCGGTCTCATCCAGGTATTCGCGGCGAGCCGCGGCGGCGTCGGCGATCGCGGTGGCCATCGGCACGGAGATGCCCAGCACCTCATCGGAGGTGGTCACCCCGGAGGTGGAGCCGTAGCCGACGATCACCCCGGCCGCTCCGGTGCGCATCAGGTGCAGCGCGGTCCGGTGGTCGATCACCCCGCCGGCGACCACCGGGATGTCCAGCTCGGAGATGAAGGTCTTCAGGTTGAGCGGTTCCCCGGCTCCGTCCCGGTCCACGGCCACCCGCTCGGCGGAGATGATGGTGCCCTGGATGACCAGCAGGTCGACGCCAGCGGCCACCAGCGCCGGTGTCAGCGCCTGGGCGTTCTGCGGGCTCACCCGTACCGCGGTGGTCACGCCGGTCGAGCTGATGCGCGCCACCGCGGCGCCGAGCAGCTCGGGGTCCAACGGCGCGGCGTGCAGCTGCTGCAGCAGCCGGATCGCCGCCGCCGGCTCCGGCTCTTTGGCGGCGGCCTCGGTCACCTGGGCGATCTTGGATTCGACGTCGGCGTGCCGGCCGATCAGCCCCTCGCCGTTGAGCACGCCCAGACCACCGAGCCGGCCCAGCTCGATGGCGAACTCCGGGGAGACCAGCGCGTCGGTGGGGTGGGCCAGCACCGGTATCTCGAACCGGTAGGCGTCGAGCTGCCAGGCCGTCGACACGTCCTTGGAGGAGCGGGTGCGCCGGGACGGCACGATGTTGATGTCGTCGAGCTCATAGGTGCGACGGGCGGTACGGCCCATGCCGATCTCAACCATGTCACGCACTGTGCCGTCTCCTCTTCGCGCAAGCGCTCATCGGCGGGTCAGCCTCGTTTCTATCTCTCCTCGAGACCGACATTTTGCAGCAGAAGTGCGAGAAGCGACCTGCAGAACGTCGGTTTCGGCGTCAACGGACGTAGTAGTTCGGCGCTTCGACCGTCATCGTGATGTCGTGCGGGTGGCTCTCCTTCAAACCCGCTGCGGTGATCCGCACGAACTGCGCCTGCTGCAGCGCCTCGATGGTCGCCGACCCGGTGTAACCCATCGCCGCCCGCAGCCCGCCGGTCAGCTGGTGGATGACCGTGGACAACGGTCCACGGAACGGCACCCGGCCCTCGATGCCCTCGGGCACCAGCTTGTCCTCGGAGAGCGCGTCGTCCTGGAAGTAGCGGTCCTTGGAGTAGGACTTGGCCCCACCCCGGCCCTGCATGGCCCCCAGCGAGCCCATCCCGCGATAGCTCTTGAACTGCTTGCCGTTGACGAAGATCAGCTCGCCGGGAGACTCGGCGGTGCCGGCCAGCAGCGAGCCGAGCATGGTCGTCGACGCGCCGGCGGCCAGGGCCTTGGCGATGTCACCGGAGTACTGCAGCCCGCCGTCGGCGATCACCGGCACTCCGGCCGGTGCGCAGACCGCCACTGCCTCCATGATGGCGGTGATCTGCGGGGCACCCACCCCGGCGACCACCCGGGTGGTGCAGATCGAGCCGGGGCCCACCCCGACCTTCACCGCGTCGGCGCCGGCTTCGACCAGTGCGGCGGCCCCGCTGCGGGTGGCCACGTTTCCGCCCACCACATCGACCCGCTCCCCCACTTCGGCCTTGAGCTTGCCGACCATGTCCAGCACCCCCCGGTTGTGGGCGTGCGCGGTGTCCACGATCAGCACGTCGACTCCGGCGTCGACCAGGGTCATGGCCCGCACCCACGCGTCGTCGCCGACGCCGACCGCGGCCCCGACCAGCAGTCGGCCGTCACTGTCCTTGGTGGCCAGCGGGTGCTGCTCGGTCTTGACGAAGTCCTTGACGGTGATCAGCCCGGTGAGCTTGCCGTGGCCGTCGACGATCGGCAGCTTCTCGATCTTGTGCCGGCGCAGCAGGCCCAGCGCGGCGTCGGCGGAGACGCCCTCCTGCGCGGTGATCAGCGGCGCCTTGGTCATCACCTCGGCGACCGGCTTGTTCTGGTCGACCTCGAAACGCATGTCCCGGTTGGTGATGATGCCAACAAGTTGGCCCAGCGAGTCCACCACCGGCAGTCCGGAGATCCGGAACCGAGCGCACAGGGCGTCCACCTCGGCCAGGGTGTTTTCCGGCGTGCAGGTGACCGGGTCGGTGACCATGCCGGCCTCGGAACGCTTCACGGTCTCGACCTGGCCGGCCTGCTCGGTGACCGGCAGGTTGCGGTGCAACACGCCCATGCCACCGGCACGGGCCATCGCGATCGCCATCCGGGCCTCGGTGACGGTGTCCATCGCGGAGCTGACCAGCGGCACCTTGAGCGCGATGTTGCGGGTCAGCCGACTGGCGGTGTCGGCGGTGGCCGGGACCACGTCGGAGGCTGCCGGAAGCAGCAGGACGTCGTCGAAGGTCAGCCCCAACATGGCGATCTTGGGGGCCTGCCCATCGAACGAGCCACCGGCGTACACCACATCGTCTTGCGGGCCCACGGCACCGGTGGAATAGGACATCGTCGGGGCACTGGCGTCACCAACGGACATTGGAAGCCTCCACTACGCAGCCGGGGTGAGAAGTCCATCCTAATCGCGGCGCGCAGCTGCTTTCGTCCGCCACCACCCTTGGCCGCCGCGCACCCCCTCAGGCTGCCGCTGGCGTTCTGTCCTGACGACTGCGTACCCTGATGGGCGTGCGTGACCACCTGCCACCCGGTTTGCCGCCCGACCCGTTCGCCGACGATCCTCACGACCCGTCTGCCGCGTTGGACGCCGTCGAGCCGGGCCAACCGCTGGATCCGCAGGAACGCACCGCAGTCGAAGCCGATCTCGCCGACCTGGCGGTCTACGAAGCGTTGCTGGCGCACCGGGGGATCCGCGGCCTGGTGGTGTGCTGCGACGACTGCCAACAGGACCACTACCACGACTGGGACATGCTGCGCGCCAACCTGCTGCAGCTGCTCATCGACGGCACCGTCCGCCCGCACGAGCCGGCCTACGACCCGGAGCCGGACAGCTACGTGACCTGGGACTACTGCCGCGGTTACGCGGATGCGTCGCTCAACGGGGCGACCTCGGAGGCCGACGGCTACCGCTGATCAGGGCTGCTGCCAGCTGCCTCCGCGGCGGCGCACCAGCTCGGCTGCGTCGTCACGCACACCGTGCAATTCGGCGATCGTCCGCGCACTGGCTGTGTCGTTCAGGCCGTTCAAATCGATCAACATGCACGCCAGCGCCCACCGCAGCGGAACCAGGCCCAACCGACCGGTCTCCTCGAGCGCGGCGTCGGCAACCGCCCGCGCCCGATCGACGCTGCCGGCGCAGCACAGCGCACCGGCCAACACCACCTGGCTTTTCACCCGGTGGCGCACCATGACGCCATCTCCCAGGCCCGCGAGCTCGCACGCCCGCTCGGCATTGCGCACCGCGGTGGCACCGTCACCGGTGACCATCGCCAGCTCGGCGGTCACCCAGTGCCGGCGGACCGCCAGGCGCGCCGGTGCGGTGGACGGCTCCGGCCCGACTCGGGCCAACAGCGCCGCCGACGCCGCGAAACGCCCGACCCCCAGAGCGTCGGCAGCGAGCCCGACCAGGGCATCGGCACGGGCCTCCGGGTCGACTTCGTGGTCGTTGAAGGCCAGCGCCAGCGCCCGGCCGTCGAAGCCGCGGGCCAGATCGTGCCCGCCGAGCTGGCGCAGGAAGGACGCCCGGGTGCTGTGCGCCAGCGAGGCCAGCGGGGCCGGCGGCGCATCGCGCAGCAGGGCCGCCAGATCGGCGGCGGCGCTGGCGTAGCGCCCCTGACCGCCGGCGGCGACGGCCCGCAGCCACCGCTGCCTGGGGCTTGTCGCGGCGGGCAGCGGCCAGCGGCCGGGTTCACCACCGAAAGCGGCCGCGGCCAAAACCGCGTCTGGGTCCTGGGTCATCGCTGCGCGACACTACGCGTTCACGCGCCGTTCAACCGAATTCACTGCCCGTTTGAACAAGCGTCCACTCTCATGGAATGTCTACTCTTTTAGGCCAGCCTTTCTTAACCGTCGCGAGGGTTTAACTTCAGGCCGTTTAGCTACCGTCCCCACGGCGCCGGATACAGCCGGCGCTGTTTTACGCGCACCACCCAGACACCGCTCGATCGGCCGAATCGGAAGATCCGGCCGATCAAGCGTCTTGAGAGGGGTCCCCATGCCACAGGTTGAGCAGTTGCCCGGCCGCAACGCAGACGTATGGGATTGGCAGCTCCGGGGAGCATGTCGGGGTGTCGACTCGTCGGTGTTCTTCCCGCCCGACGGAGAGCGCGGCCGCGCCCGAGCGCAGCGCGAGCAGAACGCCAAGAAGTGGTGCCACAGCTGCCCGGTGATGGAGCAGTGCCGGGCGCACGCGCTGGCCGTAGGTGAGCCCTATGGCATCTGGGGCGGCATGTCGGAATCCGAGCGGCACGCCGCGCTGCGCTGCAACCTGCGGGCCAGCGGCTGAGTCTTCCCGATTGGGCCGACGGCGTCACATCCGCGGCCCTCGGGCGCACAGGGGCAGCCCCCGGTTATCCGGGGGCTGTTCGCGCTCTATGTCCCCGTTATCCGAACCCCGGGCCAACGGCGCCACTACGCTTCTAATCCGGTAGGCCCGCCGGTCCGGAGGGCCGGAGGAGCAAGGGGGCACCATGAAGAAACAATTTCTGATGGGGACCGTCGCGGCAGGGTTGGCCATCGGGTTCATCGGTGCGCCCACGGCCAGCGCCGATGAGGCAGGGTTCCTCAACGAACTGCGGGCCAACGGGTTCCCCGGTCTGACCGTCGGAGACGCCCAGATGCCCGACGGTGTGGTCGTGGCGAACGGCTGGATGGCCTGCAACAGGCTCCACCTCGGCGAGAAGCCGGAACAGACGCTGGCCCAACTGAACCCGAACGACGTCGACAAGGGCCGCATGCTGCTGAACGCGGCACAGCACAATCTGTGCCCCGACACGCTCTGACGAGAGTCGGCGGCGGCGCCACGGTCAGCCGTGCGGCGCCTCAGATATCTTGCTGTCCGGCTTCCCCAGGGTCTTGCAGTAGGTCAATGCCGACAGCCGGGTTGCCGAGATCTCCAGACTGGCCGGTTCTGCGCCGCTTTGGTCTTTGAGCATCTTGGTGACCTCGTCGTCCTGCTTCTTCTGGTCCTGCTCGACGAAGTCCTTACACCTCGTGTCGCCACCGGTGTTGATCACCTGCGACGCCGAGCACCCGCTGGAAAACAGTACACCCAGCGCAATCGCAACGAACGCAATGCTTTTCATTGTCACACCTCAGGCTTCCCGGCCGAACAGGCGCAGCAGCCAGAGCAGGATGATCGCGCCCAGGACTGCGGTGAACAAGGTGAACCACCAGCCGCCGCTGGCGGTGTCGACGACGAAGCTGAGCAGGAATCCGCCGATCAGCGCACCGACTACACCGACGACGACGTCGGTGAGCAGGCCGTACTTGGTCTTCATGGCCATGCCCGCGATCCAGCCGGCAATACCGCCGATGATGATGTAGCCGAGCCACCCGACACTGGTCAACGTTGTGGAACGGGCCAGGAATTCGGTCGCCGCCACGGGGTCCATAGTGATCTCCTTTATTCAAGACCTTCAGCGCCGTCTGGCTCGACGTCGCGGCGGATCAATACCCGTTCTCGTCGGTTGTTAACCAAACACGCTGCGTGGGTGTCGAGGCGGTTCAGTCCTGCCCTCCCACGGTGACCCCGGAGCTTCGCTCCAAAACTTTGACGATCGAGGTGAAGTCGGAGTCGGCACCCTCATCACGCAAGGTCGATTCCCACATCCCGGCCACCGCGTCGGCCACCTGCCTCGGCAGGCCCAGCGCTTTCGCTTCCTCCAGGTAGAGCCGCACGTCCTTGACCATCAGACCGGTCGCGAATCCGTAGTCGAAGGTGCGGGGCAGCACGGCCTTGGGGAACTTGTCGCGGCTGGCGTGTGTGCCACCCGAGCCGGCGTTGAGCACGTCGAGCATCACCTGCGGGTCCAACCCGGACTTGACTCCCAGCACCATGACTTCGGCGGTCGCGGCCAGTGTCGTGGCCGCCACCAGGTTGTTGATCAATTTCATGGTCTGAGCCGCACCGGGCTTCTCGTCGACGAAGAACAGGCGTCCGAGCTCGCTCAACAGGGCTTGGGCAGCGGCGAACTGCTCGCGCGGTCCCGACACCATGATTGCCAGCGTGCCCTGCTGGGCACCGCTGACGCCGCCGCTGACAGGTGCGTCGAGCGCCGCGATCCCGCGGGTGGACAGCACCCGGTGATTGTGCTGCGCGACATCGCTTCCCACGGTCGACAGGTCGACGAACAGACGGATCTCGGCCCCGCCGGCCACCGCCTCGGCCACCTCCATGGATGCCTGCTGCGACGGCAGACTGGCCAGGACGATCTCGGCGCGATCTGCGACATCCCGCGGTGTCGAGGCGCGCTCTGCACCGAATTCCACTGCGCGATCAAGGGCTTCGCGCCGGGTGTCATAGACGACGAGTTCGTGCCCTGAGGCTGCCAGTCGGCGGGCCATGGGAGATCCCATATGGCCCAGGCCGATGAACCCGACTGTCATCGCTCGTTCTCGTATTCCGCGAACGCCTCACGAGCGATCCGGAAACTGTCCACAGCGGCTGGAACGCCCGCATAGATCGCCACCTGCATGAAGACTTCGCGGATCTCCTCACGCGTGACGCCGTTGGTGAGCGCCCCCTTGACGTGGGTGCGCAGCTCGTTGGGCCGATTGAGCGCCGCGATCATCGCGAGGTTGAGCATGCTGCGGGTCTTACGCGACAATCCGTCGCGACCCCACACCGCACCCCAGCAGTACTCGGTGACGAAGTCCTGGAACGGTTTTGCGAAGTCATCACCACTGCCGGCTTGGGCTACATACGCCTCACCGAGCACAGCCGTGCGGATCTCCCGGCCCTTGTCATAGGTTGCTTGGTCCATGGCTCCACGTTAGCCACCGGAGCCCTTCGGCAGGTGGTAGGCGAAGGACTTCTCTTCGATGAACTGCGGGCCGGACTGAAATTCGCCTCGACGGGGCTATTAGCGCCCAGCCCGTTGGCTTAGCCGGCGCCCGCGGCGATCACCTCGTTGACCTCGACGGCCCGCTCGGCCATCTCGGCATGCGCCTTGTCCAGCGCCTCGGCCTGATCCTCGTCGGCCTTCATCAGCGCCTCGATGTCGAAGCCGGCCATGTCGAGCACACCCATGTCCCGGAAAGCCTTCTGGACCTTGGGACCCCACAACCCGATGTCCTTGACGATCGGCACGATGCGGCTGAACAGATGCGAGCGGAACTGGGTCATCAGCGGCGAGGTTTCGACCCATTCCGCGCACACTTTGACGTCCAGGCCGAGGGTCTCGAAGACCTCCTCGCCGCGGAATCGGTCACGCATCAGATAGCAGGCATCCACCACGAACTCTTCCCGCTCGTCCCGCTCGGCCTCGGTCAGCGCAGAGTAGTAGTCCTTTAACGAGATCCGACCGAAGGCGACATGCCGGGCCTCGTCCTGCATGACGTAGGCCAGCACCTTCTTGGCCAGCGAATCGGGCGCCGACACGTCACGCAGCACCCCGAAGGCGGCCAGGGCGAGCCCTTCGATGAGAACCTGCATGCCGAGATAGGGCATGTCCCAACGGGAGTCGCGCAGAGTGTCGTCCAGCAGCGCAGTCAGGTTCTTGTTGATCGGATAGACCAGGCCGACCTTCTCCTGCAGGAACCGTGAGAACGCTTCGACGTGGCGGGCCTCATCCATGGTCTGGGTGGCCGCGTAGAACTTCGCGTCCAGGTCCGGGACCACCTCGACGATCTTGGCGGCACACACCATTGCGCCCTGCTCTCCGTGCAGGAACTGGGAGAACTGCCAGGCCTGCTGGTGATGGCGCATATCGGCGCGACGTGCCTCGTCGGCGGCGTCCCACATCGGGCTGCCGAACAGCGGATGGAACTCGTCAGGCAGCCCGATCGGGTTCATCGGGTCGACATCTTGTGCCCAGTCGATGCGCGACTGGGCATCCCACTGTTTGTCCTTTCCCTTTTGGTACAGGGACAGCAGGCGGGCGCGCCCGTCGTCGTACTCCCACGTGAACCGCGCGTCGCCGGCACTGGGGACCTCCCATGAGTACGGTGCCGGCACCTCCGTGTACTTGTCTCTGGTGGTCATGAGCTGCCGCCTTTACCGGGTCCGACCTGATGACGTCTATCACGTTGCGCCGTGCGCGGCGGCGCGTCAAGGGTTTCGGGATGTCTGCAGTCACGGCGCGAGCGCGCCCAGGGGCTGATCACGGTACCGTCGTCAGCGGTGAAGATCGGACCTGTGCCGGTGACGACGAGAGAAAAAGAGGGTTCGCCGACGGCGTCGGTGTCTATCTGGTCGACGACCCATCATAGCTCTATGCCGATGAATGCAGGCTTATTAAGTCGATGAATGCAGACCGGCGGGCATCCGAAAACACCCCCGGCCCAACAGGACCGGGGGTGTTTTCGTCGAAACTACCTAGTGCGCATGCCCGTGATGCCCGTGGCCAGCGTGCTCGTCGGCCTCAGCCGGCTTCTCCACGACAGCCGTCTCGGTGGTCAGGATCATCCGCGCCACCGAGGCCGCGTTGAGCACCGCGGACCGGGTCACCTTGACCGGGTCGACGATGCCGTCGGCGCCCAGGTCACCGTAGGTCAGCGTGGCGGCGTTGAAGCCCTGCCCGGCCGGCAGCTCGGCGACCTTGCTGGTCACCACCGCGCCGTCCACTCCGGCGTTGGTGGCGATCCAGTACAGCGGTGCGCTCAGTGCGGCGGCGAACACCTCCACGCCGGTCGCCTCGTCGCCGGTCAGCGTGGACCGCAGCTCCTTCAGGGCCGCACCGGCCTGCACCAGTGCGACGCCGCCGCCGGTGACGATGCCCTCCTCGACCGCGGCCTTGGCCGCCGACACCGCGTCCTCGACCCGGTGCTTGCGCTCCTTGAGAGCGGTCTCGGTCGCCGCGCCCACCTTGATCACGGCCACGCCGCCGGCCAGCTTGGCCAGGCGCTCTTCGAGCTTCTCCCGGTCCCAGTCGGAGTCGGTCGCCTCGATCTCGGCTCTCAGCTGCTTGACCCGGCCCGCGATGTCCTCGGCGGTCCCGGCACCGTCGACGATCACGGTGTCGTCCTTGGTGACCACCACCCGGCGCGCCTTGCCCAGCAAGTCCAGACCGGCCTCCCGCAGCGTCAGGCCGACGTCGGGGTTGATCACCTGACCGCCGGTGACGATCGCGAGGTCGTCCAGGAAGGCCTTGCGCCGGTCACCGAAGTAAGGCGCCTTGACCGCGACGGCCTTGAGGGTCTTGCGGATGGCGTTGACCACCAGGGTCGACAGCGGCTCGCCCTCGACGTCCTCGGCGATGATCAGCAGCGGCTTGCCCACCTCCACGACCTTCTCCAGCAGCGGCAGCAGGTCCGGCAGCGAGCTGATCTTGTCGCGGTGCAGCAGGATCAGCGCGTCCTCCAGGACGGCCTCCTGCGAGTCGAAGTCGGTGACGAAGTACGCCGACAGGAAACCCTTGTCGAAGCCGACACCGTCGGTGATCTGCAGCTCGGTGTTCAGCGTCGAGGACTCCTCCACGCTGACCACGCCGTCGCTGCCGACCTTGGTCATCGCCTCGCCGACCAGTTCACCGATCTCCTCGTCGCGCGAGGACACGTTGGCCACCTGCGCGATGGACTCCTTGCCGGAGACCGGGATGGCCGCGGCCAGCAACGCCTCGGACACCGCGTCGGCCGCCTTGGCAATGCCGGCACCCAGCGCGATCGGGTTGGCGCCGGCCGCGACGTTGCGCAGTCCACCGGAGATGATCGCCTGGGCCAGCACGGTGGCGGTGGTGGTGCCGTCGCCGGCCACATCATTGGTCTTGGTGGCCACCGACTTCACCAGCTGGGCGCCGAGGTTCTCGAACGGGTCCTCCAGGTCAACGTCGCGAGCCACGGTGACGCCGTCCATGGTCACCGTCGGGCCGCCGAACGACTTGGCCAGCACCACGGTGCGCCCGCGCGGGCCCAAGGTCACCCGGACCGCGTCGGCGAGCTTGTGCACACCGGCTTCCATGGCCCGGCGGGCGGCCTCGTTGAACTCAATCTGCTTGCTCATAGCTCTTGTTCAGCCCTTTCGTTCACGGCTTCACGCGTGCCGCCCCGGACATCACCCGTGGGTACGGGGATCTCCGGGGCGGGCACGGTGGTCGCTTGTGGCTACTTGCCGACGATGGCCAGCACGTCGCGCGCCGACAGGATCAGGTACTCCTCGCCGGCGTACTTGATCTCGGTGCCGCCGTACTTGCTGTAGATGACGACGTCGCCTTCCTTGACGTCCAGCGGGATCCGCTTGTCGCCATCCTCGTCCCACCGGCCGGGGCCGACGGCGACGACGGTGCCTTCCTGCGGCTTCTCCTTGGCAGTGTCCGGAATGACCAGGCCGGAAGCGGTCGTGGTCTCGGCCTCGTTGGCCTGAACGAGGATCTTGTCCTCGAGTGGCTTGATGTTCACGCTCGCCACGATTGGAGCCCTCCACATTGTCTGGATGCGACCCGGCACACGCCGAGCCCATCGGAACGTACTTACTTAAGGTGTTCGGCATTCGTGCGAGCCCTCGCGTCGTCGTCGCGGGTGCCGAGCGAGAAACCGTCCGACTGCCACCTAGCACTCTATACATGAGAGTGCTAGCACTCAAGGTGGCCCCGCTGCGAATCAGTCAGGCGATCTGGCCCTGCACCACCGGCAGGCCCGGATTGGTCGCCACGTCCAGCGGCGACGGCGGCGCCCCGGCCGCGATCAGGTGCGCCGCGAACGACGCGATCATCGCACCGTTGTCGGTGCACAACCGCAGCGGCGGGATGCGCAGGGTCAACCCGGCCTCCTGGCACCGCTGCTCGGCGAGCTCACGCAGCCGGGAGTTGGCGGCCACCCCGCCGGCGATCAACAGGGTCCCGACCCCGAGGTCGGTGGCGGCGCGCACCGCCTTGGCGGTCAAGACGTCGGCGACGGATTCCTGGAACCCGGCCGCCACATCGGCGGCCTCGAAGTCGGGGTTGCGCTCCACATACCGGGCCACCGCGGTTTTCAGCCCGGAGAAACTGAACGTGTACGGCGCGTCGCGCGGGCCGGTCATCCCGCGCGGGAACACTGGGATCTCCGCGGCCTCCCGGCCGCAAGTGCGGGCCAGCTCGTCGAGCGCCCGCCCGCCCGGATAACCCAGCCCGAGCAGCCGGGCCACCTTGTCGTAGGCCTCCCCGGCGGCGTCGTCGACGGTGCTGCCCAGCTCGACGATCGGCTCCCCCAGGGACCGCACGTACAGCAGGTGAGTGTGGCCGCCGGAGACCAGCAGACCCACGCACTCCGGCAGCGGGCCGTGGGCGTAGACGTCGGCGGCCAGATGCCCGCCCAGGTGGTTGACGGCGTAGAACGGCACCCCCCAGGCCGCCGCGTAGGCCTTGGCCGCGGCCGCGCCCACCAGCAGCGCCCCCGCCAGGCCTGGCCCGATGGTGGCCGCCACCGCGTCGGGCTTGTCCACCTCCGCCTTCGCCAGCGCCCGGCGCATCGTCGGCCCCAGCGCCTCCAGGTGTGCCCGCGACGCGATCTCGGGCACCACCCCACCGAACCGGGTGTGCTCCTCCACGCTGGAGGCCACCTCGTCGGCGAGCAGGGTCAGCGCGCCGTCATCTCCCAGCCGCGTGATACCGACACCTGTTTCGTCGCAAGAGGATTCGATGGCCAGGACTACTGTCACGAGGAGGCCTCCCGTCGCATGGTGTAGGCGTCGGCGCCGTTGCGGTAGTAGCGCTTGCGCAGTCCGACCTCGACAAAGCCGACATCACGGTAAAGCGCGATCGCCGGGGCATTGTCGGTGCGGACTTCCAGGTGCACCACCCCACCGTCGGCGTACTCCAACAGGTCGGTGAGCAACCGCCGCCCGATGCCGCGCCCCTGGTGGGCCGGTTCCACCCCGATGGTGTGCACCTCGAACTCGAACGGCGGGTTGCGCCCAAGCCGTGCGATCCCGCCGTAGCCCACCAGGGTGCCGCCGATCCGGGCCGCGACGTAGTGGTGGTCGCGGGCACCGATCGCCCGGCTGAAAGCCTCGGCCGGCCAGGGGTCGTCGCTGCCGAACAGCTGCGCCTCCAGATCGGCACAGCGTGGTGCGTCGGCCTCCGTCAGGGAATCCAGGGTCACCGGTGGTTCGGCCGACGCCGGCGATTTGGCCGACGCCGATGGTTTGGCATCGGGGCGGCGCAGGTACAACGGCACCAGCGATTCCGCAACGGCGTTCCAATCACGCACCGCTGCAACCAATCCCGCAGGAGTCGGATAGGTGATGTCGAGCGCCGGGAGGCCGAACAGTCCGGCGTGCGCGGGCGGGCCGGCCACCGCCACGGCATCGCCCGGGTCGACATCGGCCGGAGCGCTCACCGCCGGGCCGGCCACCCGGACCCCGTCCTGGTAGCGCGCCCAGTAGACCTCCCGGCGACGGGCGTCGGTGACCACCAGGGTCGCTCCGGTGGTGCGCACCCCGATGGCGTCCAGGCTGCACACCCCGTGCACGCCGATACCCAGGGCCTGACCGTAGGCGGCGGCGCTGGCCATCCCGACCCGCAGCCCGGTGAACGGCCCGGGCCCGCAACCCACCACCACCGCAGCCAGATCGGCCATGCCCAGACCGGCGTCGGCCAATGCCGCCAGCACATTGGGGGTGAGCCGCTCCGCGTGCGCGCGGGCGTCCAGCGTGACTCGTTCGGCCAGCACGGTGCGCCGATCGGCTGCCACCAGGCCCGCGGTGACCGCCGGCGTGGCGGTGTCGATGGTCAGGATCGCTCCGGTCACGGCGTGTGCCACCGCCAGGTCGCGGTACGCGTCTCGGAGTCGGCTGCGCGGTCCAGCCGGATGTCCAGGTGCCGGTCGGAGAGCCGTTCGGCCAACCCCTGGCCCCACTCCACCACGACGACGGCGTCGTCGAGTTCGGTGTCCAGATCCAGTGAGTCCAACTCGGCCAGCAGGTCCAGGCCCGACTCGTCGAGCAGCCGGTACAGGTCGACGTGGATCATCGCCGGGTCGCCGGGCCGACGGGCCCGGTGTTCCCGGGCCAGCACGAACGTCGGCGAGGTGACCGGGCCCTCGACATCCAGCGCCGCGGCGATCCCCTTGGCCAGCACGGTCTTTCCAGCACCCAGCGGGCCGGACAGCACCACCACGTCGCCAGCCCGCAGCTGAGCACCCAAGCGGGTTCCGAACGCGACGGTGTCTTCGACGGTGGCCAGGGTCGCCTCCTGCGGGTCAGCCACTGCGCCCGGCCTTCCGACGCAGCCGGCGGTTCAGCACAACGCGGCGGGGGGTGGCCCGCTCCACCAGTCGCACCAGCGCCTCGTCGATGACATCGGGTTCCTCCAACTGCACCAGGTGCCCGGCCCCCGGCACGATCACCAGCTCGCAATCCCACAGTGCGGCCGCCATCGCCCGCGAGTAGCCGGCCGGGGTGAGCAGGTCCTGGTCGCCGCACGCCACCAGGGTCGGGATCTTGGCCAGGGTCTGCAGCGCCGCGCTCTCGTCGTGTACCTCCAGCGCGTGCAGGAAACCGACCATGGTCGCCACCGGGGTGCTGTGCATCATCTCCTCGGAGAACGCCACCACGCTCGGGCTGATCTTGTCGGTACCGTAGGAGGCGGCTCGCAGGATCGGCGAGATCACCCCGCGGGCCGCGCCGCGGCCGCGGTGCACGAGTTGGGGCACGTACCGCACGCTGAACTGGATGGCTTCCAGGGCCGGGTTGCGCAGGATCTCCCCCAGCGGCGACCGGGAAACCCCTTTGGCCGCTGAGGAGATCAGTGCTGCGCCGACGATACGGCGGCCGTAGTGCTGGGGAAACTGCCGGGCGTGCGACAGCACGGTCATGCCGCCCATCGAGTGCCCGACCAGCACCACCGGCCCGCGTGGCACCGTCGCCTGCAGCACCGCTTCCAGGTCCTGGCCGAGCCGCGGCACGGTGTAGGTGTCAGGCGAGGCGACGCCGGAATCGCCGTGGCCGCGTTGGTCGTAGAAGACCATTCGCACCTGGTCGCCCCACTCGGCCCTCAGCCGCGCCCGCTGAAAGTGGAAGGACCCCATCCGCAGGCAGAATCCGTGCGCGAACACCACGGTCAGCGGCGCGTTGCGGGGGCCCACGTCGCGCACCGCCAGTTCGACGCCGTCGTCGGTGACCACCACCGAGCTGTGATCGCTCCCAAGGATCTCGAAATCCTCGTCGGCGTAAGCGTCTTCGGCGGTGGTGCGCCGCGTCACCGACCGTGCGATGGTGGTCCCGGCGATGGTGCCGACGGCGGCCAGCCCGGCCGCGCCCGCCAGCAGGCCGCCGGCCCGCCACCTGCGCCGCTTACCGGCCATCGGCGCCCCGATAGGTTCTGGCAACGCGCCCGCGCGGACTGTTGACCACCTCGTAGTGGATGGTTCCCAGCGCGTCCGCCCAGTCCTGGGCCAGCGGTTCACCGTTTGTCCCGGGCCCGAACAGCACGACCTCGTCACCCTCGGTGACGTCGACGGGTCCGGGCCCCAGGTCGACGACGAACTGGTCCATGCAGACCCGACCGACGCTGGGTCTGCGCCGGCCGTTGATCAGCACGTCGAACCGTCCGCTCAGCGGGCGGAACACTCCGTCGGCGTAGCCCATCGGTACCAGCGCCAGGGTGGTGTCGGCCGAAGCGATCCAGGTGTGGCCGTAGGAGACAGCCTCCCCGGCTTTGATCGAACGAACCAGCACCACAATGGATTTCAGAGTCATCGCAGGAATCAGGCCCATGTCGCCGCGCTCGGGGATCGGACTCAGGCCGTACACGGCGATTCCGGGCCGCACCATGTCGTAGGTCAGGTCGGGGCGGGTCATCGCCCCGGCCGAATTGACCAGGTGCGCCACCTCGAACTCCAGACCGTGCTCCCGGGCGAGGGACCGCATGTCGGAAAACCGTTGCGCTTGAACGTCGTTGACCGGGTTTCCGGTCTCGTCGGCGCAGGCCAGGTGCGACATCAGGCCCCGCACCCGAACCGCATCGTCGGCCACCGCGCGGCGCAGCGCGGCCAACAGCTCCGGGTAGCCGGCCGCGCCGATCCCGTTTCGATTCATGCCGGTGTCGGCCTTGATCGTCACAGTCGCCGTCCGGCCGGTGCGGCCCACCGCGTCGAGCAGCTCGCCCAGCTGGCGCACCGAGGAGACCGCGATCTGCACGTCGGCGGCCAGGGCCGGCGCGAAGTCGGTGTCCGGCCCGTGCAACCACGCCAACACCGGGGCGCCGATGCCGGCCGCCCGCAGCGCGAGGGCCTCATCCACGGTGGCCACCCCGAGTTCGGCGGCGCCCGCGGACAGCGCAGCACGGGCCACCTGAGCCGCGCCGTGACCGTAACCGTCGGCCTTGACCACGGCCATCACCTCGGCAGAGCCGGCGTGGTCGGCCAGCACCCGCACGTTGTGGGTGATGGCGTCCAGGTCCACCAGCGCTTCACCGAGCAGGCCGGACGTTCGGGATATGGCAGTCATGTCACCGCCATTGTTTCATCCGCGGCGAATGTCGGCTTGATGCACGTAGTCGACGGTATTGCGTCACACAATCCGACACTCGGCGCAGCGTCAGTGCGAGAAGTGTTGCTGGTCGTCGTATTGGCCGCCGGGTTTGAGCCGGTCCAGCGTGTTCACGGCTTTCATGACGTCGTCGAAGAGCGCCCGGGCGAGATCTGCCGACAGGCCCTCGCGGACCACCACGCGTAAGACCGCGACGTCCTCGGCGCCCTCCGGCATGGTGTAGGCCGGTACCTGCCAGCCGTAGGTGCGCAACTCATGGGAGACGTCGAACTCGGTGTAGCCGCGATCGCCCGCCAGGCGGCAGCTCACCACCGGGATCGCCGAGCCGTCGCTGATCAACTCGAAGTGCTCAGACGCCGCCAGCTGGTGCGACAGCCAGCGGGCGGTTTCGGACAGGGTCCGCATCACCTCGGTGTAGCCGCCACGTCCCAGGCGCAGGAAGTTGTAGTACTGGCCGATGACCTGGTTGCCGGGCCGGGAGAAATTCAGCGTGAAGGTGGGCATGTCCCCGCCCAGGTAGTTGACCCGGAACACCAGTTCCTCGGGCAGCTGCTCGGCATTGCGCCACACCACGAAGCCGATTCCGGGGTAGGTCAAACCGTACTTGTGGCCGCTGACGTTGATCGACACCACCCGCGGCAGCCGGAAGTCCCACTTGAGGTCCGGGTGCAGGAACGGCACCACAAACCCGCCGCTGGCCGCGTCCACGTGCACCGGCACGTCGACCCCTCCACCGGCCGCCAGCTTGTCCAGCGCCGCACAGATCTGCTCGACGGGCTCCAGCTCGCCGGTGTAGGTGGTGCCCAGAATGGCCACCACGCCGATGGTGTCCTCATCGACGGCGTCGATGACCTGCTCGGGGGTGCTCACGTACCGGCCCTCCGCCATCGGCAGGTAGCGCGGTTCGACGTCGAAGTAGCGGCAGAACTTCTCCCACACCACCTGGACGTTGGAACCCATCACCAGATTCGGGGTGCGCCCCTTCCAGGCATCTCCGAGCTTCTGCCGCCAGCGCCATTTCATCGCCAACCCACCCAGCATCACCGCCTCACTGGACCCGACGGTGGAGACCCCGATGGCGCTGGCGGGGTCGTCGTCGCGCAGGTTCTCGGCGTGGAACAGGTCGGCGACCATGCACACGCAACGCTGCTCGATGGCGGCGGTGGCCGGGTATTCGTCCTTGTCGATCATGTTCTTGTCGAACGACTCCGCCATCAGCTCCCCCGCTTCGGGGTCCATCCACGTGGTGACGAAGGTGGCCAGGTTCAGCCGGGAACTGCCGTCGAGCATCAGCTCGTCGTGGATGAAGCGGTAGGCGGCCTGCGGGTCCATCGGGTCATCGGGCATCCGCAGCGCCGGGATCGGTGCGGTGAACAGCCGGCCGGTGTATGCCGGTGCGATGGTGTGCGCCGGCATGGACGGGTGGGAATGGGTCAAAACGCCTCCTCTATAGCTGGGCCAGGGCGGTGCGGATGTGGGCCAGGATGCGCGACGCCGACGTCGGGGTGTCGCCGGGTCCGGGATCGGCAGCAGAAGCCGCGGCCGCGCGAGTGTGCACGAACGCGGCCGCAGCGGCGGCCTGGGCCGGCGGCAGGCCCGACGCCAGCAGTGCGCCGATCATCCCGGACAGCACGTCGCCGGAACCGGCGGTGGCCGCCCAGGATCCGCCGGCCGGGTTGAGATAGACCGGCCCGCGGTATTGATGCGGCGGTCCCAGCTTCGCCTCTCCTCCGTCGAGCCTCGCTGAACCGCCGGGCCCATGCGGCGGTCCCAGCTTCGCCTCTCCTCCGTCGAGCCTCGCTGAACCGCCGGGGTCAGCGACGACGGTGACGTGCCCCTTCAGCAGCACGGTGGCCCCGAACCGGTCGGCAAGGGCGCGGGCGGCGCCTATCCGGTCGGGACCGGGCGGGTGGCCGGCTAAACGGGCGTATTCGCCGGCGTGCGGGGTGAGCACGGTCGGGGCGGTTCGGTCGGCCACCAGCGACGGGTGGGCGGCCAGGATGGTCAGCGCGTCCGCGTCGACGATCACCGGCAGGTCGGTGTCCAACGCGAACCACAGCTGCGCCGCTGCGTCGCCTCCGGTCCCCAGGCCCGGGCCGACGACCCAGGCCTGCACCCGCCCGGCCGCAGCCGGGTTGGTAGCGGCGATCACCTCGGGCCAGTGCGAAACCACTTCGGCTGCAGCGCTTCCGGCGTAGCGCACCATGCCGGAGGTGGCGGCCACCGCAGCACCGGCGCACAGGATCGCCGCGCCCGGGTAGGTCGCCGAGCCGGCCAGGATTCCGGTGACGCCCTGGGTGTACTTGTCGTCGCGCGGGCCCGGCGCCGGCCAGCACGCCTCGACGTCGGCGGCGGTGAGCCCGTGGATATCGGTGGCCGGCAGGTCCAGGCCGATGTCGACCAGCTCGACGCGTCCACAGTTCCCTAGGGCGTGCACCGGTTTGAGGCCGCCGAAGGTGACGGTGAGCGCGGCGTGCACCGCCGGACCTTCGGCCGCACCGGTGTGCGGATCCAACCCACTGGGGATGTCGACGGCCACCACCGGGATGTTCCGCGCGTCTACGTCCGCGAAGACCTCGGCGGCGTTCGGGCGCAGCGGGCCCTGACCGGAGATGCCGACCACTCCGTCGATGACCAGATCCGTTGCGGCCGACACGGTGTCGACGATCCTGCCGCCCGCGCGGATGAACGCCGCTAACCCCTTGGCGTGGGCGCGCTCCGGGTCCAGCAGGATCGCGCTGGCCGCCGCCCCGCGCCGGCGGAGCAGGGTGGCCGCCCACAGGGCGTCGCCGCCGTTGTCGCCGGAACCCACCACCGCGCATAGGCTCCGGCCCGCTACCCCACCGGTGCGAGACGTCAGTTCCCCGGCGATCGCGGTGGCCAAACCGAACGCGGCCCGGCGCATCAGGACCCCGTCAGGCAGGCTCGCCAGCAGCGGCGCCTCGGCGGCGCGAATGACCTCGACGCTGTAGTAGTGCCGCACTCAGCCCTCCCTAGCCCGTCCTCGCGATTGTCAGGCTAGTGGCCGCGGACGGTGCTCGGGTGATGTCGCAGCGGATGGTGGAAGGTCAGCGGGTAACAGCACAACCCGACGAACAGCGCGGCGGCATGGCCGATCGCGGTGAAGTCGGGATTGATGAGCCGCTGATAACGTCTCAATGCAAATCTGGCCCGTCCATCTGCGACCGGCCCCGATGCGATGTGGGGTGCACCGATGAGCGAACCGCACGGTCTGAATCCCAATCCGGACGTTCGGCCCCCGTTCGCAAGCCAGCCCATCCCCCCGGCGCCGGGCCGGCATTTCCCGCAACCGTGGCCACCCGGTCCGCCGGGACGACCCCCGGAGGGCCGCCGATTGATTTGGGTCCTGCTGGGGCTGGTCTGCGTGCTGACCGCAACCGCTGTGGTGCTCGCCGTGAACGTCATCGGACGTGGCCGGCACGAGAACGCGCAATCCCCCACAGAATCGGACGCCGATGGGAAGCTCGTACCTGTCTCCGCTCTCGAAGGACTGCTGCCGACCAAGGAAGTCGTCTCCTCAGCAGTGGGCGACCCAGGGATCGGCCTCGTCAATGAGGGTACGGGTATCGACACCGTCGTCATGGTGGACGCCGACTGCCAAGGGCTTACCTCTGTTTCCGGACCCGTTTATGCCGGTACCGGCTGGACCGCCGTCCGCTGGCAAGGGTGGAACAGTCCCGCCGAGCCCAATCCAGCGCGGTGGGTGCACCAAGCTCTGATGTCGGTAACGACCTATCCGCACGCCAGCGCTGCCCGCGCCTTCTATACCAAGGAGAGCGCTGCGTGGCAGAAGTGCTCCGGCCGCATCATCAATACCCGCGTACCCACCGACAAGGACTCGCCCGACCGATTCTGGTCCGTCGAGGGCGTCACCGAGGCCGATGGGGTGCTCAAGGCGACCACGATCTCCGAGGGCGGCGGCGGCTGGTCGTGCCAGAACACGCTGACCGTACGCAGCAACGTTGTTGTCCGCATCAGCGGGTGCGCAGACACGGATTCGGCAGCGACGACACAGGCGCTCCTCGACGCGATCACCGCGAAGATCGACGCAGCAGCATGACGTTGATGCACAGCTGCTGCGTCGGGACGCACTATCGCCCGGCTGACGACGCCGTCCGTTTACGGCCGGTACCTAGGGAGACGAACCACAGGGGCAGACTCCGTATCCCTACGACCCAACGCGCCTCACACCGATGAACGAGCCCGGCTCGCCGGCGCCAGGTGGACCCGCCCCGCCATTCTGGCCAGCGGGCCGCCCACCGAACGGCAACTACCCACTGATACGGATACTGCTGGGGCTGGTCTGCGCGCTGACGGCGATTGTCGTGGTACTCACCGTGACCGTCATATACCGCGACGGGCACGAACGCCCGCAATCCAGCCCGGCATCGTCACCTGCTACCTCCCCCGACCGGACACCGGCACCTGTCTCGACTGCCGACCGCCTGGTGCCCGTCGCCGCGCTCGACGGCCTCTTGCCGGACAGGGGCGTCGTCTCTTCGGCGGTGGACGACCCAGGCATCGATATGGTGACGCACGGTGAGTACATCGACCCCGTCGATCTAGCGGATGCCGATTGCCAAGGGATCACGTCCGTCTCCTCGCAGGCCTACGCAGGCTCAGGTTGGACTGCTATCCGCTGGCAACGATGGAACAGTCCGGCCGAACCCGATCCCCGCTACCTGGTGAGGCATGTCTCGATGTCCGTGACCAGCTATCCGCACGCCACCGCTGCACGGGCGTTCTATACCAATCAGAGCGCTGCGTGGCGGAAGTGCAACATCCGTATTGTCAACAGTCGCATTGCCAGCGCGAAAGAATCACCCGACCAGCTCTGGTATATCGACAATTTCACCGATTCCGACGGCGTGCTCGGGGCCCTCATGATGGACAACGTCAACTCGGACTGGACCTGTCAAACCAGGCTGACCGTGCGCAGCAACGTTGTTGTCCGCGTCTCCGTGTGCGGACGCTCAACTTCTTCGATAGCCGCACGCACAACCCCTTCGATAGTGGCGGCACATACGCTGCTCGACTCGATCACCTCGAAGATCGACGCGGCCGGGTGAGCCCACGCCACCCAATCCTTGATCAGCCACGGCGCCTCGCGTATCGTCCGAACCAATTTCGCGACGCACAGTAGCGGATCGACGGAAAGGGCTGATTACGTGCGCAACCGCTACGCCGGGGAACCGTTCACCACCGACGACGCCGAGATCGCCGCCGCCCTGGAACAGGTCAGCATCCCCACCCTGTTGCTGTCGTGCGTGCACATCACCGGCGACCCCCGCTTCATCCGGGAGTTCAAACAGAACGGGATCTTCCTCAACGAGATCCAGGGGTTCATGTCCGAGGAGGACAAGGCCCGCGCCCGCGCCGAAGCACTGCCGGTGATCGTCGACTACCGCGACCGCGGCTGCCCGCAGCCCGCTCCACTGCCCGCCGAGCTGGTCAAGGAGATGCTCGATTGGGCGGCCTGCGAAACCGTGCCGGATGCCTACCTGGGCCTGCTCGCCGAAGAGCTCGACCTCTCCGGGGTCGACCCGCGCCGCCCGGATCCGCTGGACCCATCTCGCGCTGCGGAGCTGCCAGTGGTGGTGATCGGCTGCGGCGAATCGGGGGTGTTGGCCGGAGTCCGGCTGGCGCAGGCCGGCATTCCCTTCACCATCGTCGAGAAGAACCCCGGGCCTGGCGGCACCTGGTGGGAGAACCACTACCCGGGCGCTCGGGTGGACGTCGCCAACCACTTCTACTGCTACAGCTTCGAACCGAACAACGACTGGGGACACTACTTCGCCGAGCAGCCCGAACTGCAGGAATATTTCACCAATGTGATCGCCAAACATGATCTGGGCGAACATATCCGGTGGAACACCGAAGTCACCGACACCACCTGGGAAGACGCCACCGGGACCTGGACGCTGACGGTGCGCACCGGTGACGCGGTGTCGACCATGTCGGCACGCGCGGTGATCACCGCGGTCGGCCAGCTCAACCGGCCGCACCTACCCGACATCGACGGTGCGGACAGCTTCGCCGGGCGAGCATTTCATTCCGCGGCCTGGGACCACAACGTCGACCTGACCGGCAAGCGGGTGGCGCTGATCGGGGCGGGCGCCAGCGGATTTCAGATCGCGCCCGCGATTGCGGAAAAAGTGGAGCACCTCACGGTGTTTCAGCGCACCGCACAGTGGATGTTCCCCAACCCGATGTATCACGACGCGGTCGACGACGGGGTGCGCTGGGCGCTGCGGCACCTGCCGTTCTACGGCCGCTGGTACCGGTTCCTGCTGCTGTGGCCCGGCGCCGACAAGGGCCTGGAGGCCGCGCGGGTGGACCCGGACTACCCCGACCAGGACTACGCGGTCAGCGAGATCAACGCCCTGGCCCGGCAGATGTTCACCGGCTGGATCACCTCTCAAATAAGTGACGACGACGAGTTGCTGGCCAAGGTGTTGCCGGATTACCCGGCGACCGGAAAGCGCACCCTGCAGGACAACGGCACCTGGCTCAAGACGCTGCAACGCGACAACGTCGAACTCAACCGGACCCCGATCCGCCGGATCACGCCGCACGGTGTGGAGACCGAAGACGGCATCCACCATGACGTCGACGTGATCGTGTACGCCACCGGCTTTCGGCACACCGACGTGCTGTGGCCGATCCGGATCACCGGCCGCGACGGCACCGATCTGCACGCGATGTGGGGCAGCCGGCCGTACGCGTACCTGGGCATCACGGTGCCCGGGTTCCCGAACTTCTTCCTGCTCTACGGTCCCGGTGCGCATCTGGCGCACGGCGGCAGCCTGATCTTCAACTCCGAGTTGGAGATGCGCTACATCGACGCCTGCCTGGCCAAGCTCGCCGGCGAGCAGTTGCACTCGATCGAGCCGACCGCGCGGGCGGCCGCCGAATGGCATCGGGCCACCCAGGAGGAGATCAGAAAGACCGTCTGGGCGCACCCAGCGGTCAAGCATTCCTACTTCAAGAACGCCGACGGGGAGATCCACACCGTGAGCCCGTGGCGGCTCGACGAGTACTGGTCGGCGGTGCGTGAACCGGACTGGTCGCAGTTCGTCATCACAGAGGGAGCGATGAGTTGAGTGGAGTAGTCGTCACCGGTGCGGCATCGGGAATCGGCCGGGCCTGCGCTGAGGCCCTGATCGCCGACGGACGCCGAGTTGCGTTGTGGGACATCGCCCCGGCGGTCCAAGAAGTGGCTGACGGTCTGGGGATGCCCGGAGCGGTGGTCGACGTCTGTGACGACGCCAGCATGCCGGTCGCCGTCGCCGCCGCCGCCGAGGCGCTCGACGGAATCGACGGGCTGGTGCACGCGGCCGGGCGGGTGCTGCCCGAACCGGTGGGCGCCTACACCGGCGAATCCTGGGACGCCGTCATGGATGTCAACCTGCGTGCCCAGGCGATGCTGGTGCAGCTCATGCTGCCGCACCTGGAGGCCGTCGCCCGGGCCGGCGGTGGCCCGGCGGTGGTCGGCATCTCCAGCATCGAGGGGCTGACCGCGAACCCGTTCATCCCGGCCTACTGCGCCTCCAAGGCCGGACTGCTGGGGTTGACCCGGTCGATGGCAGCGCAGCTGGGCCCGGCCGGAATCCGGGTCAACGCGGTGTGTCCGGGATTCATCGAAACCCCGATGCTGCAGATCGCGCTCGACGTCGAAGAGGTCGCGGCCGGTTTCGTGGCCGCCGCACCGCTGGGGCGCATCGGGCAACCGGCGGAGGTCGCCCAGGCGGTGGCGTTCTTGATGTCGCCGCGGGCCTCGTTCATCACCGGCACCCAGATCGTCGTCGACGGTGGAGTCACTGCCCGGCATCCGTGAACACGCGCGCCGGAGAACCCAGTTGTCACTGTGTGCTGGCCGTGAGCGGGAATTTCACGACGCAACACGCCGTTGTCACGTCGCCGAATTCCCCCTGAGCACCTATTTTTCATCCCGCTGCCGGCGCCGCCTCGACGCCTTAGCATCGTTGAGATGCCCGAGAGCTACCCACCGCCGAAGCCGCCGATCTCGCGGGCGGATCTCGCCGGGTCTCTGATAGCACTGGCCCTCACCGTCGTCGGGGGTGGTGCGGCTGCGGTTCTGGGGCTGCTCATGATGGCCTTCACCGACAACTGCCCGGCTGCGACCTGCAATATCAACGCAGGCGTCGCGGCGATCATGGCCGGATTCGCAGCTGCCGCTTTGATCGGCACGGTCGGAACGGTCTTGACCATCGTGCGACTGGTGCAGCGAAACCCGGCGTGGCCGTTCGCCGTATCGACCATGGTGCTGACCGCGGCGGCGTGCGCTGCCGGCATCGGCGGCTATCTCGTCGCGGTTGGCGGCTGACTCAGAGGCGTCAGAAAACTTGGCTCTGAGGTGCCGAGATGACGAACCCGTGCGTGACCGCCGAGCCGCCGCGCTTGGGGCTGATCTCGCGCGCAGCCTTGAGCACACAGACCAGGTCGGTGCCCGGCGGCACCCCGCAGATCAGCGATTCGGTGGGCGAGAAGTCCCAGAACACGATCTTGTGACCGACTCCCAAAGCTGTCATGGGAACCCGTTCGGGGTCGCCGCGCAACCCTTCCGACGCCGTGGGCAGAAACAGTGCCGGACCGTCGCCCTGGGCGTAGACCGCCGCGAGGCTCACGCTGCGGGTGCCCGGTGGCGAGCCGGGAAAGTTCCCCTGGCAGACCACATTATGGGTCACTTTCCCGTGACTCTTTCGACAGACCAGACCCGTGGGCGTGGTGAACACCAGGTCCGGGATCCCGGTGAGATCGGCGGAGCTGGCGGGCAGCGGTCCGCTGTCGTCGATGAGCGGAACGAGGTCGGGAACCTCGGGCGCCGCAACGGCATTGGGCACCGGTGCCAGCACAGCCATCGCGGCGCAGACCACCGCCAGTAAACGTCTCGACACTGAAAAAGACTCCCGCTACTCGACGGTGACCGACTTGGCCAGATTACGCGGCTTGTCGACGTCATAGCCGCGGGCCTGCGCGACCCCCGCGGCAAACACCTGCAGCGGGATGGTCGACAGCAACGGCTGGTAAAGCGTTGGCACCGCGGGAATTTCGATCAGGTGGTCGGCGTAGGGGCGCACCGTGTCGTCGCCCTCCTCGGCGATCACGATGGTGATGGCGCCGCGGGCCTGGATCTCACGAATGTTGGAGAGCAGCTTGGAGTGCAGCGTCGCCGCGTTCTTGGGCGAGGGCATCACGACGATCACCGGCAGGTCGTCCTCGATCAAGGCGATCGGGCCGTGCTTGAGCTCGCCGGCGGCGAAGCCCTCGGCGTGCATGTAGGCCAGTTCCTTGAGCTTGAGCGCGCCTTCCAGCGCCACCGGATAGCCGACATGGCGGCCGAGAAAGAGCACAGCACTCGACTTGGCGAACTGCCGCGCCAGCTCGGCCACCGGTTCGATGCCTTCCAGCACCCGCGTGACCAGGTCGGGCATCGCCTCCAGCTGCCGGTATTCCTGCTCGACCTCGTCGGGGTACTTGGTCCCCCGGGCCTGTGCCAGCGCCAGACCGACCAGGTAGTTCGCGGTGATCTGCGCCAGGAACGTCTTCGTCGACGCGACACCGATCTCAGGCCCGGCCCGGGTGTAGAGCACCGCGTCACACTCGCGCGGGATCTGCGAGCCGTTGGTGTTGCAGACCGCGAGCACCTTGGCCTTCTGCTCCTTGGCGTGCCGGACAGCCTCCAGGGTGTCGGCGGTCTCACCGGACTGGCTGATCGCCACCACCAGCGTGCTGCGGTCCAGCACCGGGTCGCGGTAGCGGAACTCACTGGCCAGCTCGACCTCCACCGGCAGCCGCGTCCAATGCTCGATCGCGTACTTGGCCAACAACCCGGAGTGGTAGGCGGTGCCGCAGGCCACCACGAACACCTTGTCGATCTCGCGCAGCTCCTGGTCGCTCAGGCGCTGCTCGTCGAGCACGATCCGGCCGTCCTCGAAGTGCCCGAGCAGGGTCTCGGCCACGGCGGTGGGCTGCTCGGCGATCTCCTTGAGCATGAAGTACTCGTAGCCGCCCTTCTCGGCGGCAGACAGATCCCAATCGATGTGAAAACGCCGGGCGTTGGCAGCGTCGTCGCGACCGTGAAAGTCGGTGATGCGGTAGTCATCCGCGGTGATCACCACCGCCTGGTCCTGACCGAGTTCCACCGCTTCGCGGGTGAAGGGAATGAACGCCGCCACATCCGAGCCCAGGAACATCTCGCCGTCGCCGATGCCGACCACCAGCGGGGTGGACCGTCGCGCGGCCACGATCGTGCCCGGCTCGTCGGCGTGGGCGAACACCACGGTGAAGTGGCCCTCCAGCCGGCGCAGCACCGCCAGCGCCGAAGCCACGAAGTCCCCGGCGGTGTCCCCGTGCCGGTACTGACGGGCCAGCAGGTGAACGGTCACCTCACTGTCGGTCTCGCTGGTGAACTCCACCCCCTCGCGCTCCAACTCGTCACGCAGGGTGGCGAAGTTCTCGATGATGCCGTTGTGCACCACGGCGAACTTGGAGGTCGCGTCCCGGTGCGGGTGGGCGTTGCGGTCGGTGGGGCGGCCGTGGGTGGCCCAGCGGGTGTGGCCCAGTCCGGTTCCCCCGACCAGCAGAGCGGGATCGGTGTCGGCCAGCGCGGCTTCCAGGTTGGCCAGCCGGCCGGCGCGGCGCCGGATGGTCAGCTGCCCGATCCCGTCGACGACCGCGATTCCCGCGGAGTCGTAGCCGCGGTATTCCATGCGGCGCAGCGCCTCAACGACGACGTCGCGCGCAGGCCGCTGCCCGACGTAGCCGACGATTCCGCACATAGCTGTTCAGGGTAGTGCACCGCTGGGCAGCCCCGAGCAATCGTGCAGGTCAGCCGCCGGTTGCTACGACGCGCCGCCGAACAGGTCGCCCAGCAGGCCACCGAAGTCGAAGTCGGCGGCCGCCGCAGGATCTGGGACAACGTCGTCAGGACCGTCGAAGTCCAGGTCTCCGGTGAGGAACTCCGCGATCGCCTGCTGCAGGCCGGCCATGGCGCCGGCGAGCCCGACCCCGTGGGGGAGGAAGGGCAGTTCCAGCGTGAGCGGGTCAGTGATACCCAAGGTGAGGCCGAGTGCGTTGAAGATCGAGCCACCACCGGGGACGGCGTCACCGAAGAACATGGTGTCGCCCGGATCGGCGCCCACCAGCCCCGGGGTCAGCATCCCGCCGAAGGCAAAGCTCAGGGAGGTGATCTCGGTACCCTCCGGCAGCGGCAGCATGCCGGAATCGGCGAGGGCCGGGAGCAGCGCGTCAAGGTTGAGCGTGGCACCGTTGAGTAGGCCGTTGAACATGTTCGCCGGGATGTTTACCAGCTCCTGCAGGGCCGCGTCGGTGTCCGGGGTTTCGCCGGTCAGAGCGGCGCTGATGGCTTCGACGCTGTTGAACAGGGCCACCCACGGGGCGATGGACGGACCCAGAGCACCGATCAGCACACCGGCCAGCGGCGACGACAAGAAGTTGATGATGTCCGGAATCGGTTCCGGGAGGGTCGGGAACAGGTCGGGGGCAAGGGGGGCGGCCTGATTGGTCAGAATCGCAAACAGCAGCGCGTGGGTGGCATCCGTGGCGGCGTCAGCCTCTGGGCCGGCCCCGTTCAACGTCCACTCGGTGAGCGGGTTGATGAACGTCTTCTGGTCGCCGTCGAGGAACGTCAGGGCGGCACCGAGCTGCGCAAAGTCCAGGTCGGCCAGGTCAGCGTTGCTGAGCGCCTCGCTCAAAGCCTCGTTGGCATCCTGCATCGCGGTCTGCAGGGCGTCGAAGTTCGCTTCAGCGGTATTGAAGGCCTCGGTCCAGGCGCCCGTGAAATCGATGGCGGTCAACGCGACATCGTGGACGACATGGGCTTCCAGCACCGGCGTGGCCACCGGCGTGACAGCGATCAGGCCGGCACCCACCAACGCGACGCCGGCGGTGGCAAAGGGACGCAGGGTCGGATTCATCTGAGCAGCTCCTCAATGTCCGGTGCCGCGGCTGCGGCCTCAACTGAGTGTGAGGAAGATCATAACTAATAAACAGCTGTGGTACCAGGGGTAGACTCCCAGGATTTACGGCACTTTTGTCGACCTTTCGGCGACATCTGTAGACTTTCGGGCACGTCAGGAGCGATCGACGGCACTCGGGGTTTCTTGGCGTACTGCCAGCACGTTGGGGCCAACCCAGCTCCGCCGCGGCCCGCAGCGGTTATGTTGGGAATCCGCGCGGAGACCCGCGGCCGGGGTCGGCCAGAAACGACGGTCTAGGTGACGACATGCCAGAGGACAACCCAGCCACCGCACGCACCCTGGTGGAACTGCTACGTCTGCAGGCTGACCGCCACCGGGACAAAGTCGCGTTCATCTTCGCCCCCGACGGCGCCCACGAGAAGAGTCGGCTGACCTACGCCGAACTCGACCGCAGCGCGCGGGCGATCGCCGCCGGTCTGCAAGACCAGGGGGCGGCAGGCCGCCGGGTGCTGGTGGTCTGCCGGCCAGGACTCGACAGTGTCGCCGCCTACTTCGGCTGCCTCTACGCCGGCGCAGTGGCCGTGCCGGTGCAGGATCGGCTCGCGCGGCTGACGCTCCTCGCCCCCGACGCCCGAGCCGGCTTCGCCCTGGCCGACTCCGCGACGCAGGACAAAATCAGGGCCAAGGTCGACGGTCTGACCAAACGGCCGCTGCGATGGCTGGCCCCGGATGCACCCGGCGCGGATCCGGACAGCTGGGTGCCGCCGGACATCGACGCCGACACCACGGCCACGCTGCAGTACACCTCGGGCTCCACCAGGGCACCCAAGGGCGTCGTCGTGACGCACGGCAACCTGCTGGCCAACCTCGCCGCGATCCGCGAGGCGTGGCGCGGCGACGAACAGGCGGTCACCGTGTACTGGCTGCCGCAGCACCACGACATGGGACTGATCGGCGGCATCCTGGAAATGGTCTACGTCGGTTGCACCACCGTGCTGATGTCACCGGCGGCGTTCATCGTCCGTCCGATGCAGTGGCTGGAGGCCATGTCCCGGTACCGCGCCACGGGGACCACCGCACCCAACTTCGCCTACCAGCTCTGCGTCGAACGCAGCACCCCCGAGGAACGCGCGGCACTGGATCTGTCGCACTGGTCGACCGCGATGAACGGTGCCGAGCCTGTGCAGGCCAGCACCCTGCGCGCCTTCGCCGAGGCCTTCGCACCGGCCGGTTTCCGGCCGGAAGCATTCCTGCCGGTGTACGGCCTGGCCGAGGCCACCCTGCTGGTCTCCGGCGGATCGGATGCCGCCGCACCGGCGGTACGCCGCATCGACCGGAACGCGCTGGGCGAAGATCGCGTCGTCGAGGTCCCCGATGCCGCCGACGATGATCCCGGCGTGGTGGAACTGGTGGGTTGCGGCCGTCCCCGGGGCGATCAGCGGATCGTGATCGTCGATCCGGAGACGCGTCGGCGCCGCGGCCCGGACCAGGTCGGTGAGATCTGGATCTCCGGGCCGTGCGTCGCCCACGGTTACCGAGGAAAACCGGAGGATACCGAGCAGACGTTCGGGGCGTATCTGGCCGACACCGGGGAAGGCCCGTTCCTGCGCACCGGAGATCTGGGCTTCCTGCGAGGCGGTGAGGTGTTCATCACCGGACGCTGCAAGGACCTGATCATTCTCCGCGGCAACAACTACTACCCCAACGACATCGAGAAGACGGTGCAGGGCAGCCATCGGGCACTGCTGTCCGGCCGCGGCGCAGCCTTCTCGGTGGCCCCGAATCCGGGTTCCGGCGAACAACTCGTGGTGGTGCAGGAAGTGAGCCCGGCCGGCGACCCCGCGACGCTCACCGAGGTGCTGGAGGCGATCAAGGCGGCGATCGCCCGTTACCACGGAATCGGAGCCCATGCCCTGGTCCTGGTCGAGCCGGGCTCGATCCCGACCACGTCGAGCGGCAAGATCCAGCGGCTGGCCGCCCGGCAGCGATTCCTCGACGGCGGTTTCGCCGCACTGGCCGAATGGCGAACGGCGGACTCCGGAACCGGTGCGGGTGAACCCACCACGGCGGAACGGACCGCCGAGGCGGCACGGCGGGCGGTGGCTGCGCAGTACTGGAAATCGCAGCGGGACTGACCGCTCAACCTCGACGTGGGCGTGCGTTACCGTCATCGGGTGGCCAGCACCAAGCGCCTGTACACCGCACTGACCCGACCCGGCCCGTATCGCGTCCTACGGGGAGATCTGGCCTACGCCGGCCTGGCCGGGGTGGTGTACACCCCGCAGCACGGATACCGGCTTCCCGCGGTGGCGTTCGGCCACGACTGGCTGACCGGTGCGCAACGGTACGCCGGACTGTTGGAGCATCTGGCTTCGTGGGGAATCGTCGCGGCGGCCCCCGACACCGGGCGGGGCCTGGCGCCGTCGGTGCTGGACCTGGCAGCCGACCTGGGTCGCGCCCTGGAGATCGCCACCGAGGTCCGGTTGGGCCCGGGGCGTATCAGCGTCGATGCCGACCGGCTCGCGGTTGCCGGTCACGGTTTCGGCGGTTCGGCTGCGGTGTTCGCGGCCGGGTTGTCGGTGAAACCCAAAGCAGTTGCCGCGATTTTCCCGACGGTCACCACACCGCCCGCCGAGCAGGCGGCGGCGACGCTGGATGTGCCCGGCGTGGTCTTCAGCAGCCCCGGCGACCCGAAAGCGCTCCGCTCCAACGCCATCGAGCTGGCGCACGCCTGGCGTGCCTCGACGCTGCGGGTGATCAGCCGGTCGACGCCGGCCGGTCTGCCGCAGGGCCGCCGGCTGACCGGGTTCTTCGGGTTGCCGACCTCGGATCGGCGCACCCAGCGGCGGGTACGCGCCCTGCTGACCGGATACCTGCTGGCACAACTGGTGGGAGACAAGACCTACCGGGAGTTCGCCGACCCGCAGGTGCGGCTGCCACGCACCGAGGCGTTGGACACGCTTCCGTACCCGGTGAGCCCGGAAGAGAAGATCGCCGCGCTGTTCAAGTAGTTCGCCACACGGCGGCGGCCGCCGAGTCCTTTCAGACCCGACGGCCGCTGCCGTTGTCGTGGGTACTTACCCTGTTGCGCCCGGGGCGCCCGGCGTTCCAGCAGTCCCGGCAGTCCCGTCCGGGGTGCCGGTACCGGCCGCTCCCCCAGCCCCGCCGGCACCCAGTGCGCCGCCGGCGCCGGGAGTTCCGGTGCTCGCGCCACCGGTGCCGCCGTCGCCGCCGTTGCCGCCGTTGGCGCCGTTGCCGCCCGCGGCCCCATCGGTGCCGGCACCACCGGCTCCACCGACCCCGCCGACTGCACCGGCGCCGCCCTTGCCACCGGCGCTGCCATCGGTACCCGCACCGCCGGTGCCGCCGCTACCGCCGTCACCAGCGCTACCGCCGTCGCCGGCGGTGGTGCCTGCACCGCTCGCGGCACCGCCTGTCCCGCCGGCACCGCCCTTGCCACCGGCACCGCCGACACCACCAGCGCCGTTGCCGCCGTTGGTGCCAGAGGTGCTCGCGCCGCCGTGGCCGCCGGTCCCGGCCATACCGCCGTTGCCGCCGAGGCCACCGCTCCCACCGTCAAGGCCGTTGCCATCGGCGTCGGTGCCACCAGCGCCACCGGCGCCACCGACGCCGCCGGCTCCGCCAGTACCACCGGCGCCGCCGGCGCCGCCGTTACCGGTGCCCGAGGTGCCGCCGTTACCGCCTTGTCCTGCCGCACCTCCGTTGCCGCCGGCGGCGCCGTTGCCACCCGCCTCGGTCTCCGAAGTGGTTCCCGCGGTGCCGGCAACGCCTGCCCCACCGGTGCCGCCCCGACCACCTGTGCCGCCGTTGCCGTCGAGCGCACCGGCACCGGTGTTGCCGACCGTTCCGCCGCTGCCGGCACCGCCGGCGCCCGCTGTCCCGGCCGTTCCGCCGGCACCACCGTCACCGCCGTTACCGCCGGCCAGGCCGTTGCCCGCTGCGTCCACCCCCCCGGTGCCACCGGAACCTCCGGTACCGCCGTTGCCACCCTTACCGGCCGCGCCGCCGTTGCCACCGTTACCGGTGTTCGAGGTACCACCGTTACCACCGGTGCCACCGGCTCCACCGGCGGATCCGTTGCCACCGTTACCGCCAGCCGTGCCGGCGACAGTGTCGGTCGCCGCCGCACCCGCGGCACCCGAGGTGCCAGTGCCACCCGCGCCGCCAGATCCACCGTTACCGCCATTGCCGGCCTTGCCGGCGTCCGCGCTACCACCGTTGCCGCCAGTGCCCCCGGCGCCGCCGGAGCTAGTTGCAGTCCCGGTACCGCCGTTGCCGCCGTTACCACCGTTACCACCGTTGACGGTCAGGGCTCCGTTGCCACCGTTACCGCCTGCACCACCGGCCGAGCCGGAACTACCGTTGCCGCCATTGCCACCGTTACCGGCGTGGCTGGCCGCGATTCCCTTGGTGTTCGTCGGCATCACGGTGCCGGCACTGTTGCCGCCATTACCACCCGTGCCGCCGCCGGCACCGCCGCTGCCACCGTTGCCGCCGTTACCGCCGGAGGCCGTCCCGTGGCCGCCGTCGCCCCCGGCGCCGCCGACTGCGGCGCTGCTGCCGGAACCGCCGTTACCGCCGTTACCACCCACGCTGACGCCGGTGCTGGCGCCGGCACCGCCGGCACCGCCGTCACCCCCGGTGGCACCCGATCCGCCGTTACCACCGTTGCCACCCGCGCTGTAGACCGTGCCGGGGCTGCCGGTGAAGACGGTGCCGTTGACGTCACGCCATCCGGTACCGGTGCCGCCGGCACCACCGTCGCCGCCGTTACCGGGGGTTCCTTGGCCGGTCAGACCGAGGCTGCCGCTGGCTCCGCCGTTGCCGCCCTTGGCGTGGTCACCGGAGAGCAGACCGCCACCGGCGCCGACGGTGCCATTACCACCGGCACCACCGTTGCCGCCGTCACCGGCAACGCCACCCGCGGACGTTGCACCACCGGCACCCCCGTTACCGCCGTTGCCGCCGAAGGTCTGGACAGTGTCGTCGGCGGTGGAGCCGTTACCACCAGCACCACCGTTGCCGCCCGCACCGGCCGCGCCGGCGGCGCTGGCACCACCGGCACCGCCGACGCCGCCGTTACCGCCGACACCCTGGACACCGGCAGCGCCGCTGGCGTTACCGCCGCCACCACCGTTACCGCCGTCAACGCTGTTGTTGTGCCCCGTCGAGGCACCCGACGCACCGCCAGCTCCGCCATTGCCGCCCTTGGCGACGCCGTCACCACCGTTGCCACCATTGCCGGCCGCACCGCCGCTGCCCTCGGCGGCGTCCGCACCGGCGCCACCGGCGCCGCCGTTACCGCCAGTCAGGCCCGCGCCACCGTTACCGCCGTTGGCACCGGCACCGGCCTCCCCGCCGACGCTGCTGCTGGTGGGCGAACCGTCGCCGCCGCCCGCGCCGCCTGCGCCACCGTTACCGCCGTTGCCGAGGAAGTTGCCGTTCTCGTCCTGGTAACCGTTGCCACCGTTGCCGGCCGCGCCACCGTTCGCTCCGACGCCGGCGTGGCCGCCCTCCCAGAAGTTGGTTCCGGCCGCGCCGCCTTGACCGCCGGCACCGCCGTTGCCGCCATTGACGTGGTCGACGGTCCCGGCGGCGCCGTCACCTCCGGCACCGGCCTTGCCACCGTCGCCGCCGTTACCGAGGTTGAAGGCGCCGCGACCGCCGGCACCGCCGGCACCGCCGTTGCCGCCATTGCCGTTGCCGCCGTTGGCGAAGCTGCCCGCCAGGCCGTCGCCGCCGGCACCGCCGACACCGCCGTTACCGAATGCCCAGGCCACCGCGTCTCCACCGTTGCCGCCCGCGCCGCTGGCTCCGCCCGCACCGCCGTCGCCGCCGTGGCCCATACCCCAGGCGCCCGCGCCGCCGTTACCACCGGCAGCACCGAGGCCGCCGGCACCGCCGTCGCCGCCGTTACCGAAGAATCCCAGCGCGTCGCCGCCGTTGCCGCCGGCTACACCGTCCTGGTCGCTGTTCCAGCCGGCACCACCGTCACCGAACCACAGTCCGCCATCGCCGCCGTGAGGGTTGAGTTCGGTCCCGTCGGCACCGTTACCGATCAAGTAGGCCCCAGCCATCTCGTTGATGGCGTTGTTGACCATGGCGCCGAAGTCGCTGTCGATCCAGGCGGTCATGCCCATGTGCAGCGGGGTGTAGAACCACTGGTCGATAATGCTGGTCAGGTCGAAGGCGGCAGCTGAGCCGGGAAGCTCGAACGCCGCGATTTCAGAGGCGGCATCAGGGGTAGCGTCGGCCGGGACGAGCCAACTGAAATCGAACAGGTCTTCGAAGCCGTCGGCCTGCGCCTCCGGCGCGCCGGCCAGCGGGGCCATCCCGAAGGCCAGGAACGCTGCCACCGCACTGCCGGCGCCAATCGTGTGGTTACGACACTGCCGAGCGGCCGTACCGGGTGAGTCCGGCTGATTGCCCGTGTGACGACGAGTCATTGCGAACACCTCTCTCGATGAAAAGTTCGACTAGGAGTGGAAGTTCCGAAGGGATGGCGAGGATCAGCCGGCCAGGCCGAAGTCCTGCAACAGGTCGCCGAAGGAAAAGCTGTCGGCCATCGAGCTGCCCGCGCCGCCGTCGTCGATCGCGCCGCCGTCGTCGATGAAGCCCTCAGGCGCCGGGATGTTGAAGACGGGGTCCTTGCCGCTCCACGATCCCCAGCCGAGTTGCGAGCCGATGACCTGCGACAAGCCCAGCCATGCGCCCCACGGGCCGATCGGGTCGCTCGGCGCGTGGATGTCACCGATGATCGGGACACCGGAGATGTCAAAGCCGATGCTGTTGAAGATCGAACCGCCGGACGCCGGCGCCTGGTCGATCTCGGTGTCACCGTCCATGACGTGCATCGGTCCGGCCGTGACGTGGCCACCGGCGCTGAACCACCCGCCGAAGGCGAAGTCGAGGTGGGTCATCTCCATACCGTCCGGGAGGAATCCGGCATCGTTGATCGCCGGCAGCAGACCGTCCAGGTTGAGGGTGGCGCCATTAAGCGAGGCGTTGAGCATGTTCGCCGGGATGTCGATCAGGCCCCGCATAACCCCCGGCATGTCACCATCACGCAAAGCGCCGCTGATGTCTTCCCAGCTGTTGGTCAAAGCGACCAAGGGGGCGATCCAGGGACTCACCGAGCCGAGCATGAGGGCGCTCATCGGCGAGCCCAGGAAGTTGATGATCGGCGTGAGCGTCGCGGCCTGATCCTCCGGCAGGAAGCCCGGAACCTGACTGAAGATCACTTCGTGCCCACCGCTGAGGTTGCCGAGCGTGTAGCTGCTGTCCATGGTGTGGCGGATTACGTCATTGATGGTGTCCTGGGAGGCGCTCATCAGCGTGATTGCTGACCACGCGTTCTTGAGGTCTGCCTGAATCGCGTTGACCATCGCCGGGATGGTCGACGGGTCGTCGACCATGCTCTGGACATAGCCCGAGAAGTTGTTCATAGCCTGCGTGAACCCGATGTCGGGCGCCGCGTTGTAGGAGGCAATCATCTGCGCGATGTTGTCCTGGGCCGTGTTGTAAGCCGCGACGTACGGGTCGAGGATGTCCGACGCGCCGAAGCCGGCAGTCAACGCCACGTCGCGGGCGATGAGGTTGGTTTGGGTCGGTCCGACCGCCGGGGCGACGGCGACGAGGCCGGCGCCCACGATCGCAACACCGGCAGTGACGTAGGGCTTGAGGGCGTGCTGC
Organism: Mycolicibacter longobardus; assembly: GCF_002102265.1. Lineage (GTDB taxonomy): Bacteria > Actinomycetota > Actinomycetes > Mycobacteriales > Mycobacteriaceae > Mycobacterium > Mycobacterium longobardum. Next base: position 85,100 of record NZ_LQPG01000007.1, read on the forward strand.
ACGACCGTTCTCCTCTGTTCTGGTGGGCACCCGAGGGCTGACAACGCTTAGTTACCTTGGAGTAAAGTGAGATCCCAGTGTCAACATAAGCTAACTTATGTTCAAGAGTCAAATCCCCGGAGGGGCATTAAAATCGCAGTTCACAGGCCTGGGGCGCCATGCAAACCGTCAGGGCATGCCGAACCGGCCCGCCTCTTATGACGGGCGAGCCGGAATCGATAATTTAGTAATTCATGAGAAAAATGTGCCCGGGCATGCATACGCCAGCGAGCATGTCGCCGCGGTGATACCTCGCTGGCGACATGCTCGCCGATCGTTATATGCGGCCCCTAGACACCCAGGCCGAACCAGTCGCCGAAGTCCACACCAAGCCAGTCGAGGCCGGCGACGGCATCGCCGGGGTCGACGTCAACCGGCTCCAGCGGAGGCAGCTCACCGGACAGCCATTGCACCAGGACGTTCTGCATCATGGCGAAGGCAGCCACCGGCCCGATTCCGTTCGGCTCCAGGTCGAGGGTGTTCAGCACGGGCACACCGGTGAGGTTGAGGCCGAGAGCGTTGAAGATCGAACCGCCGACACTGCCGATCAGGCTCTCGCCATCACCGCCGTCCGTGACCCCCACCACGGAGCCGGGGCTGAGCAGGCCGCCGAAGGCCAGGCTGATCCCGTCCACACCCATGCCCTCCGGCAACACACCGGCGTCGGCCAGGAGGGGCGCCAGCGCGTCCAGGTTCAACGTAGCGCCGTTGAGCAGGCCGTTGACCATGTTCGCCGGAATGTTGACAACCTCCTGCAGCGCGGCCGTGAGGTCCGGGTCAGCACCGTTGAGAGCACCATTGATGGCCTCGAAGCTGTTGATCAGCGCCACCAGCGGGCTGACAGACGGGCCCAGTGCGGCGAACAGTTGACCGCTGAGCGGTGACGCCGCGAAGTTGACGAACGGCAGGAGGTCCTCGGACAGCGCCGGCTCGCCACCGGTCAACGTTCCTTCCGGATCGGTCATCACCATGTAGACGACCGCGTGAAGGTCATCCAGCGTCTGCGGGGCCAGCGCGTTGAGGAAGCTCTTCTGGTCTCCGGCCAGGAATGTCATCGCAGCGCTGAGCTGGTTGAAGTCCAAGGTGCTGAAGTCGGCGGTCTGGAGCGCTTCCATGAGTGCACTGGAGGCGTCGGATGAGGCGGCCTGGACTGCGGTGAAGTTTTCGTTCGCGGTGTCGAAGGCATTCGTCCATGCCTGGGTGAAGTCGATGTCGCCGAGCTCAACGCCGGCGGTCAGTGCCACGTCCGGCATCTCGTAGACGTCCACGGCGGAAGCGGCGGCCCCCGGGGTGACGGCGATCATGCCGGCGCCCAGCACCGCGACACCCGCGGTGACATAGGGACGAAGTGATTGGTGCATCGCGATCTCCTCAAATTCCTGTGCGCGCCCCTTAGGCGCCGACCCAACCCCAGCAACGTATCTGATATGGAACTGAGAAGCAACGGAGGCTTTGGCCGTCGAGAAGCTGGCCGGACTCAGTCGGAGCCGCCTACATCGCCGGCGACCCATACACCACGATCGACGCATATAGTCGCAGTTCACAGGCGTTTTCCAGCGACCTCACACCGCCGGGCGCTGCTGCGGGTTACATTTCATCGCCATATGTCCATTTTTATGAAATATATTCTCTAATTAGGAACTACTGAGAAAATCGCCGGGCATTCGAATACGTGAGTCGGCAGCACCCGACCGAAGATCGGCCGGCCGCAGCCGATATGTTGAGTCGTCGCTCGCGCACAGGGATCACAACGATCCGCACGACGGTTGAGGTGAATACATGCCAGAGGAACCCTGTCCGACCCTGGTGGATCTACTACGGCAGCAGGCGGACCGATACGGCGACAAGCTCGCGTTCACGTTCACCCTCGACGGTGAAAGCGAACAGGGCCGCCTGACCTATTCCGAACTCGACCGCAAAGCGCGGGCGATCGCCGCGGGCCTGCAGCGTCGGGGCGCGGCCGGCCGGCGGGTGCTTGTCATCTGCCGCCCCGGCCTGGACAGCATCGCCGCATACTTCGGCTGCCTGTACGCCGGCGCGGTGGCGGTGCCGGTCCAGAACCGGCTGGTCCGGCTGATGACGATCGTCCCCGATGCACGCGCCGGCTATGTGCTCGCCGACGCAGAGACCCAGACCCGCGTCAAAGCCGCCGTCGACGGCATGGTCCGCCGGCCGCTGCAGTGGTCACTGCCGGATGCCGCACCCGAGGACGCCGAGGCGTGGACGGCGCCCGACATCGGACCCGGCACCACTGCGATGATGCAGTACACGTCCGGTTCCACCCGGGCCCCGAAAGGTGTAGTGCTGACGCACGCCAACCTGCTGCACAACCTGGCCACCATCCGCGAGGCCTGGGGCGGCGACGAGGACGACATCGCGGTGTACTGGCTGCCGCAACACCACGACATGGGGTTGATCGGCGGGGTTCTGGAGACCGTCTACGTGGGGTGCAGCACGGTGCTGATGTCGCCCGCCGGATTCATCACCCGCCCGATCCGCTGGCTGGAGGCGATCTCGCGCTACCGGGGCACCCTGACTGCCGCGCCGAACTTCGCCTACAACCTGTGCGTCGAGCGCAGCACCGCCGACGAACGCGCCGCCCTGGACCTGTCCTGCTTGGCGACGGCGATGAATGGCGCCGAGCCGGTGCACGCCGAGACGCTACGGATGTTCACCGAGACCTTCGGCCCGTCCGGGTTGCGGCCGGAGGCGCTGATGCCGGTGTACGGCCTAGCGGAGGCCAGCTTGCTGGTGTCGGGCGGTTCCGAGCACGACACACCGGTGATCCGCTGGATCGACCGCGGCGCCCTGGGCGAGGACCGCATCGTCGACTCCGATCGTGACGCCGCCAGCACGGCAGGCATCGTGAGTTGCGGCAGACCCCGGGGAGGCCAACGCATCGTCATCGTCGACCCGGAGACTCAGCGACCACGCGGCGCCGACCAGGTCGGCGAGATCTGGATCGCCGGGCCCAGCGTCGCGAAGGGATACCGCGGCAAACCCGAAGACACCGAGAAGACCTTCGGGGCGTATCTGGCCGATACCCGGGAGGGTCCGTTCCTGCGCACCGGGGATCTGGGCTTCCTGCACGACGGTGAGCTGTTCGTCACCGGCCGCTGCAAGGACCTGATCATCCTCGCGGGTAATCACTACTACCCCAACGACATCGAGGCCGTTGTGCAGTCCTGCCACCCGGTGCTGCTGGCCGGGCGCGGCGCCGCGTTCTCGGTCGACTCCGAATCCGGGACCGCCGAACAGCTCGTGGTGGTGCAGGAGGTGGCTCGACAACGGATCCGCGACATCGACCTCCCCCACCTGGTGGCCGCCGCGGGCGCCGCGCTGGCCAAGCACCACGGCGTCGTGCCGCAGCGGTTCGTGCTCGTGGATCAGATGACGATTCCGACCACCTCCAGCGGAAAGATCCAGCGCAGCCAATGCCGCCAGATGTTCCTCGATGGTGAGTTGGAGGCGCTGTTCGAGTGGACCGCCCCGGACGACGGCGCCGTGGACCCCGAGACTGCAGCCCAGCAGGCGGCCTTCATCCAGCAGGCGGTGGCGCAGCACCACTTGAAGTCCCGTCAGGGCTAAAACAGCCCGCGCCGCACAACAGTGGCCAAGAGTGGACCAGGCCCCAACGGCCGCGGTCGCCGAGCCCGCGTGGACCCGGCGACCGTGGTCGCCCCCAACGGTCGGCTAGGTGCCGGGCGTACCTGGCGCGCCCGGGTTGCCAGGGCTTCCGGGCGTGCCGTCAGCGCCGGGCGTCCCGGTACCGGTAGCTTCGCCGCCCGCGCCCCCGACGCCGGCTCCACCGGCGTTGCCTCCGTTACCGGCCGCGCCGCCGGTGCCGTTGCCGGCGCCGCCGGTGCCGTGACCGCCACCGTTGCCGCCGGTCCCGCCGTCGGCGCCATTGCCGCCGTTGCCCCCGTTGTAGCCGTCGCCGGTGGCGTCATTGGTGCCGCCTGGCCCACCGGCGCCGCCGTTTCCGCCGTTGCCTCCCGCACCACCGGCGCCGCCGTTGCCGCCGGTACCGCTGGTGGACGCGCCACCGACGCCGCCGTTGCCGCCAGTCCCGCCGTCGGCGCCATTGCCGCCGTTTCCGCCGGGGCCGCCGGGAGTCTCGAGGACCGGATTGCCGAGGCCGCTGCTCCCGGTGGCGCCGGCTTGGCCGTTGCCACCGACACCGCCGTTGCCGCCGTTGCCGCCGTTGCCGGCCTCCGCGGTGCCGCCGTTACCGCCCAGGCCGCCGGTGCCCGCGGTGAGACCGGTCCCGCCGGTGCCGCCGACACCGCCACTGCCGCCGTCGATGTCGCCGGCACCGTTGCCGCCGACACCTCCGTTGCCGCCGTCACCGGCCAGACCGGCGCTGGACTGTCCACCGGTGCCGCCCATGCCACCGGTGCCGGCGTGGCTGGGACCGGCCGCGGCGCCGGTGAAGGGGTTGTCGTCCGGCATGGTCACACCGCCACTGTCACCGCCGGCGCCACCGTCGCCACCGCGACCGCCGTCGGCGCTGGGGCCGCTCAGGCCTGCGTTGCCCGTGCCACCGTTGCCGCCGCGGCCGCCGTTGCCCCCGGAGGCTGTGCCATTGCCGGCGACGCCGCCGTTGCCTCCGTTGCCGCCGCCGGTGCCGCCGGAACTGCTTCCGCCGGCGCCGCCGTTACCGCCGTTACCACCGACGCTGACGACGTTGGCGCCGGTCGCACCATCGGCACCGGCCCCACCGGCGCCACCGTTGCCGGCCGCTCCGTTGGGTCCGCCGGACCCGCCGGATCCGCCGGCGCCCCCGTTGCCGCCCTGGCTGAAGATCGTGCCGGAGCCGCCGTCCCACCCGGTGCTGATGCCGCCGGCGCCGCCGGCACCACCCGCACCGCCGTTGGCGCCCTGCGAGGCCGAGCCGCCGCTACCGCCGAGACCGCCCACGCCGCCGCGCAGCGTGCCGGTCCCACCATCGGCGGCCGCACCGCCATTGCCGCCGTTGCCGCTACCGCCCGCGCCGCCGGTGCCACCGCCGCCGCCATTGCCGCCGATGGTCTGGACGGTGGCGTCGTCGGTGGCGCCGTTGCCACCGGCACCGCCCGTACCACCGGTACCACCGGTGCCGCTCTCGGTGGCGCCACCGTTGCCGCCGCGGCCGCCGGCGCCGGCCTGCCCGGCGGTCGCATCACCGCCAGCGCCGCCGGTACCGCCGGCACCGCCGATGTTGTCGCCAAGAGAGCTGCCGCCGACGCCGCCGGCGCCGCCGAAGGCCTGAGTGCCGACCAGACCGTCGCCGCCGGCGCCGCCGTCACCACCGTCACCGCCGATGTTGCCGGTGCCGCCGGCACCGCCGGCACCGCCACGACCACCGTTGCCCAGGAAGGCGCCCAGCTCGTCGGTGGCGGCGCTACCGCCGGCGCCGCCGTTACCACCGTCGGCGCCGTCCCCGGCCTGTCCGTCGTTGCCGTAGAACGCGCCGCTGTAGAAGTTGGAACCGCGGACGCCGGCCGCTCCGCCGGCACCGCCGGCACCGCCGTTACCGCCCCAGCCGCCATTGAGCTGGTCGCCTTCGGGTGTGTCGACGCCCCCGGCTCCCGCACCGCCGTTACCGGCGGCGCCACCGGCGCCCCCCGCGCCGCCGTTGCCGAACATGAAGCCGCTGCGGCCGCCGCCACCGCCGGCCCCGCCGTTGCCACCGACACCACCGTTGCCGTTGCCGCCGTCGGCGTAGCTGCCCGCCACAGCGTCCAGGCCGGCACCGCCCGCGCCGCCGGCCCCGCCGTTGCCGAAGAACCAGGCCGCGGCGGCGCCACCGTCGCCACCGGCACCACCGGCACCCCCCGCGACAACCGCGGCCCCACCGGCGCCGCCGTTGCCGCCGTGGCCCATCCACCAGCCACCAGCGCCGCCGTCACCGCCAGCCGCACCGGCACCGCCCGCACCGCCGTCGCCACCATTGCCCAGCCAGCCCAGGGCCGAGCCGCCGTTACCGCCGGCAACACCGTCCTGATCGCTGCTCCAACCGGCGCCGCCGTCACCGAGCCACAGACCACCGTCGCCGCCGTCCGGCGAATCCGCGGTACCGTCAACACCGTTGCCGATCAGGTACATACCCGACAAGTCGTTGATCACTCCGTTGATCGCCAGACCGAGCGGGCTGGTGATCCAGAGCTGAGTCATGCTGTACAGCGGCTGGTAGAACCACTGGTCCATGATCCCGACCCACGAGAAGGGGTCGCTGTCAGCGCTACCCGGGTTGGCCGCGCCGAACAACGCGTCCAGGTCCCAGCCGGCCGAACTATCGGCGGCGGGGTCGCTCTCAAACCACGATGTGAACAGCGCTCCGAAGTCCAGATCGCCGAAGTCGAGATCGGCGTGGGCTGCGGGTGCGGCGGCTAGCGGGGCCATCCCGAAAGCCAGGAACGCGCCCACCGCACTGGCGGCACCGACCACCCGATTGCGGTTGCGCGCTCCGGTGTTACCAGCCTGGCTGCTGCTGTGACGACGAGTCATTTGCGAACACCTCTCCTATGAAGCGGTTCTGTTAAGCAGTGTTGAAGGTTGTCAGGGGAGTCACCAATAACGGGCGTGCTCAGCCAACGAGGAACGCGGCGAGGATGTCTTGCAGGTCGGTAGCCGCGCCGGCGCCGGCGCCACCGTCATCGAAGACGTCATCGCCGATCGGGTCGAAGCCGAAGAGGGGCGGGGTGACCACGGTGGGCCCCTTGCCATCCCAACCCGAACCCAACAGCGCGCCGACGGTCTGATCCCAGGCCAGCCAGGCGCCGATCGGGCCGATCCCCTGGCCGGCGATGTTGATCTGCAGCGGTAGGCCGACAGCGGCCTCGGCGTCGAGGCCCAAGCCCAGGCTGTTGAAGATCGAGCCGCCGACCGCGGGGACCGAGGCGATGATGTCGCCGTTCTCGTCCGCCAATTGCCAGGGGCCGGCCGCCACGGTGCCGCCGCTGAGCAGACCGCCGAACGCGAACTCCAGGGAGGTGATGGCGCCCTCCGGCATCGGCAACAACCCGGATTCCTCGATGAGCGGAATCAGCCAGTCGAGGTTGAGGGTCGCGCCGTTGAAGTAGGCGCCGACCATGTTGGGCAGGGCGTTGAGGAAGTCGCCGTCGCTGATGCTGTTGGACAGCGCCACCCAGGGGGCGATCGCGGGACCCAGCGAGCCGATGATGATGCCACTCAGCGGCGAGGCCAGGAAGTTGACGATCGGGGTCAAGAACTCGGCTTGGTCGGACGGCAAGAATTGGGGAAGCAGCGCGAACAGCAGGTCGTGGCCGAACGTGGGAGGCTGACTCTCGACGTCGGTCCCGCTGATGGTGTGCACGATGACCTCGCCGAGGGTGCCGGTGAAGCCGTTGAGGCTGGCTTCCCCGCTGGCGTTGATCAGCGTGAAGCCGGTCAGCACCGCGTCGAGTTGCTCCTGCATTTGCTGCATCACCGCGGGGATGGTTGACGGATCGTTGATGATGCTGTTCCAGAACTCGTCCTGGTTGACCAGCATCTGCTGGAAGCCCACCCCGGGTGCCAGTAGGAAGTTATTGAGCAGCTGGGTGGCGTTGTCCGCCGCGATGTTGAACTGCTCGACCCAGTCGGTGAGGACGATATCTCGGGTGACAGGACCCGCCATCGGCGGCGCGGCCGGGGTGGCGGCGATCAGGCCGGAGCCGACGATCGCGATACCAGCGGTGACATAGGGGCGAAGGGTTTGCTGCACAGCCATCTCCTTTGGTGAGGTGCCGCCCTCGGCGGCGCCCCGAGAAGCCGTGACGCCGCCGTGTTGCTCCTGGATTCACACTTATTCACTGATGTGAGATAAAACACTATCCGTGAAAAAACTGAGACGCAAGCACCTTTCACGAAAAGTTCGACCGCATCGTCAGAGTTCAAGGCGCTGGCACACAAAAGCCGACCGGACGTTGCCAAGATTATCCTGAGAGTGAACAGAAGTACGTTTTTCCGACACATCGCACCACCGCGACAGGAACCGATATACGTGGTATGTGCGAATTGGTGTTCAACTGGCCTACGCGGGCGGGTTCAAGCAGGCAGCAGAGCAGGTCGTCGAACTCGAGCGAATCGGAATCGATGTGGTCGCGGTCGCCGAGGCGTACTCGTTCGACGCGATCAGCCAGCTGAGCTATCTGGCGGCCAAGACCTCGCGGGTGCAGCTGCTGACCGGGGTTCTGCCGATCTATACCCGCACCCCTGCCCTTTTGGCGATGACGGCCGCCGGCCTGGACTACATCTCCGACGGCCGGTTCGCCCTTGGCATCGGCACCTCCGGGCCGCAGGTGGTCGAGGGCTTCCACGGCGTACCCTTTGACGCCCCGCTGGGCCGCACCCGCGAGGTGGTGGAGATCTGCCGGGCGGTGTGGCGCCGGGAACGGCTCAACTACCAGGGCAAGTACTATCAGCTACCACTTCCGGCGGACCGTGGCACCGGACTGGGGAAGCCGTTGCAATTGATCAATCATCCGGTACGCGAACGGATTCCGATCTCGATTGCCGCACTGGGGCCAAAGAACGTCGAACTGACCGCCGAGATCGCCGACGGCTGGCAGCCGGTGTTCTTCTACCCCGAACGCGCCGAGGACGTGTGGGGAGACGCGCTGAAAGCCGGTGCGGCCAAACGGGATCCGGAACTGGGTCCGCTGGACGTCATCGTGGGGGCGTCGCTGGCCATCGGCGACGACGTCGAGGACCGGCTGGCGTGGGCCAAACCGCAGCTGGCGCTCTACATCGGCGGGATGGGCGCGAAGGGCCGAAACTTCTACCACAACCTGGCCACTCGCTACGGTTTCGGCGACGTCGCCAACCGCATTCAGGAACTGTACCTGTCCGGGCGCAAGACCGAGGCGATCGCCGCGGTTCCCGACGAGTTGGTGCGCAACACCTCGCTGGTCGGGCCACGCGGCCTGATCGCCGAGCGGATTGCCGCCTACGTCGAGGCCGGCGTGACGACATTGCTGGTCGGTCCGCTGGCCACCGGGCAGGACGAGGCACTGCGTTACGTCGAGGAGCTGCGGGCGCTGCTGCCGGCCTGAGTCAGGGTGGGGCCGAATGTGGCCTGTGACACCCTCGGGTCCAAGATGGGGCCATGGATTTCACGCCCACGGTGACAACACCGATCGCAGAGACCCTGGTCGACCTGCTACGGCTCCAAGCCGAACGGTTTCGCGACAAGGTGGCGTTCAGCTTCTCCTACAACGGCGATGACGAAGGCCGCACCGAGCTGACGTTCAGCGAACTGGACCGCCGCGCGCGCTCGATCGCTGCGAACCTGCAACGCCACGACGTCGCCGGTGAGCGGGTCCTGGTGTTGGTGCGGCCAGGCCTGGACTTCATCGCCGGGTTCTTCGGCTGCCTCTACGCCGGTGCCGTCGCGGTGCCGGTACACCAGAAACTGGCACCACGCCTGCAGGTGGTCGTCCCCGACGCCCAAGCCCGGTTCGCGCTCACCGCCGGCGAGACTCAGGAGGCCACCCGGGCCGCGGTCGCCGGACTCCCCGGGGCGCCCGAGGAGTGGTTCTTCACCGACGCCGGCGCCGACCCGGACACCTGGGTGGCTCCCGACATCGACATGAATTCCCCGGCAGCCATCCAGTACACCTCGGGCTCGACCCGCTCACCCAAGGGCGTGCTGCTGAGCCACGGCAATGTGCTGCACAACGTGGACGCCATCCGTCAGGCATGGAACGGCGACCACGACGCCAGAGGCGTTTTCTGGCTGCCACCGCATCATGACCTGGGCCTGATCGGCGGGATTCTCTCGATGGTCTACATCGGCGCCAGCACGGCACTGATGTCACCGACCGCGTTCATCAAACGTCCGATGCGCTGGCTGGAGCTGGTGTCCCGGCATCGCGGCGTGATCACCGCGGCGCCGAACTTCGCCTACGACCGGTGCGTGGAGACCAGCACTCCCGAAGAGCGTGCCGCACTGGATCTTTCCTGCCTGACCGTCGCCATGAACGGCGCCGAGGCGGTGCGCGCCACATCCCTGGCCGCATTCGCCGACGCCTTCGCTCCCGCGGGTTTCCAGATCTCGTCGTGCTATCCGGTCTACGGGCTGGCCGAAGCCACCTTGCAGGTGTCGGCCGGATGCCCCAGCGGAATGCCGGGGGTGCGCTACCTCGACCGTGTCGCTTTGGCCCAGGACCGCGTCGTGGACATCGCGCCCGACGATCCCGCCGCCGCGACCTTCGTGGGTTGTGGTCAGCCGCGCGAATCCGACGTCGCCATCGTCGATCCGGTGACCCGCCGGCCCTGCGGGGACGATGAGATCGGCGAGATCTGGGTCGCCGGGCCCAATGTCGCCCTGGGCTACTGGCGCAGGCCGGAGGAGACGGCAGCGACGTTCGGCGCGCGGCTTGCCGAACCCGGCGACCCGACCCGCGGACCGTTCCTACGCACAGGAGACTACGGGTTCCTTTGCGCCGGTGAGATTTTCACCACTGGACGCTGCAAGGACCTGGTCGTCGTCGACGGACACCGCTACTACCCCAACGACATCGAGTTCACCGTCCAGCAGTGCGACCCGGTGTTGGTGTCTGGCCGCGGTGCGGTGTTCGCCACGGACGCACCGCCCGGTGGGGTCGAGCAGCTGGTCGCGGTTCACGAGGTGGACAGCGCACGGATTGCCCAGACCGACTTCGACGCGGTCATCGACAAGATCCGGACGGCGATCGCGACGCACCATGGGATCGCGGCCGACGCCGTGGTTCTGGTGCACCATGTGTCGCTACCCACCACGTCAAGCGGCAAGATTCAGCGCGGCCAGAGCCGACAGCAGTTCGTCGACGGCGCTCTTGCCGTGGTCGCCGAGTGGCGTACGCCGGCCGCGGAACTGTCGCTGGAGGAGCTGGAGGCTGCGGCCAGGATCGTCTCGACGCTGCAGGCCTGGGGAACCCGCCAGGGGTGAGCCGGTGGGGCCTCGGCTCACCCTGCGCCCAGCGGGTTGATCCAGCGCAAACCAACGATTCGGAGGAACGCACCAATCGTCTGCCACGGCAGACCAACCCGGTTGGCGCCGTTCAACGTCTCCTCCAGCCACGCCGCGGCCGCCGGATTGTGCTTGCTGTCGGCATCGACGGCGTCCAGCAGGAGGTTCGCGTCTAGGAGCATCGATGCTCATCGTCGATCATCGTCGAGCACATCCGACACCTCGGCCACGTTGGTGACGTCGACCTTCAGACCAAGCGGGGCCGTGCGCCGTCTCCGATCACTGCCCTACCTGCGGTAACTCCTCGGCGGCGATCTCGCACGGGGTCTTCGGCGCGGGTTCGGCGGCTGGCTCAGCCTCCCCGGACTCCCCGGCTTCTTCGGTATCCGCAGTTTCCGCGGCTACCGGCTCCGGTGCGACGTCTTCGGCCGGTTCGGCCTCCTCGGCCTGTTCGGCTTCGGATTCGGCTGCGGTCTCAACCGCCGGTTCGGACTCCGCCTCGGGGTCATCGGCGCCATCGGGATCACCGGAGTCCGCGGAGTCATCGGGACTGTCGTCGGTCCCGGTTCGATCATCGGATGGATCGTTGAACACATCGCCGATCCCGGGATCGCCCAGGGCATCGGCCAGACGCGGCAGTAACCCGCCCAGTCCGCCCAGGCCACCGAGACCACCCGGCAGCCCGCCCGACGGTAACCCCAGATCGCCGGGCAACCCGAGTCCGCCGGGCAGGCCGAGCCCCTGCGGCACACCGAGATCTGTCGGGACGTCGTCGAGCGGTGCCGGGGACGCGGGGGGTGGAGCGTCCGCACGCTGAACCGGCGGCTCCGCGGGTGGCATCTCCGCCGGCGCCACCATCGACCCAAACGACGGCGGTGCTGAGCGCACCGGCTCGCCGGCCTCCGCGACCGGGCCGAGGTCACCCGGAACCGCGAACACCACGCCCGGCCCCGGGTCAGCCGTGGCCGTCGCCGCACCGTAGGCTGCCGCGGCCCCGTCTTTCGCCGCCCGTACCGCAGACACCCATTCGCCGCGAATGTCGTTGTCCACGTATGGGATCACCTGCCTTTCGACGATGTCGACGGCGTGCGGGTCGTCGGCGCCGGAGTTCACCGCGTGAGCGGCCGCCAGCCACGCCGGCCGCTGAGCACCCACCCGGTCGTCGACGGCCAGCACCGCCGCCACCTTGGCGTCCACCAACCGCCACAACTCGTCGCGCAGCACGCCGCAGCCGGCGGCCGCCGCGCGCAGCCGGGCCGTCAGCTCGGCGCCGGCGTCGCAGTGCCGGCGCAGGAACTCCTCGGCGGCGTCGGCTCCCGGACCGCGCCAGGCGGTGGCCAACTCGGGCAGTTGCGCGCGCTGCAGGCGCAGTGCGTCGTCGGCAGCGTCGGCCAGCGCAGCCAGTGCGGCGCAATCGGCGTCGAGGATCCGCAGGTCAAGGCCGGCTTCACTGTCGTAGCAGTCGGCGAGTTGTCCGTCGTATCCGGTGAGGTCCGGATGTCGGTAGCCCAGTCGCCGGCAGGCCGACACGTAGGTCTGGGCGTGCGTGACGGCCTGGCGGCCGTCCGCCAGCCGCGCTGGCACGTCGTGTCGCGGCGCCACCCTCAACCGACCCGCTGGGCGGCAGTCGCCTCGGCGTGCTGGTAGCGCGCCAGCCCGGTTCGCAGTGCGGTGGCGATCTCGGTGCTGGCCCGCGACCAGCGAGTCAGCTCCGGGGCCCAGGACTGCAGCGCGCGGCGCAGGGCCTCCCCCGCTCCGACATGATCTCGTCCGGCGGTTGTGCCGTCGAACACCAAGCCGCCCAAGCGGTTACGGACGGAGTTGTCGATGGCTGCCGCGGTCGATTCCAAGCATTCCGCCACCGAGCGCAGCGCGGCGGAGTCGAGGTACACCTGTTGTCGTCCCATACGGGTATGACGGTGCCGGGGCTCCGGCGGTTCCCCTCAATTCAGCGCCGGGCGCGCACCGCTTCGGCGACGCTGACCGCGGTCTGGCGGGCGGTGTCCTCGTCGGCGGCTTCCACCATCACCCGGACGAGCTGCTCGGTTCCGGAGGGACGCAACAGGATTCGTCCGGTATCCCCGAGTTCGTCGGCGGCACGCTGCACCGCGGCACATACCGCGGGATGCCCCACCGCGTCGGCCTTGTCGGTGACCTCGACGTTGATCAGTACCTGGGGCAGGGTGCGCATGGCCGAGGCCAGGGCCGCCAGCGGAGTGCGGGTCTGGGCCATCCGGGCCATCAGTCGCAAGCCGGTGATGATGCCGTCGCCGGTGGTGGCGACCTGGGGCAGCACGATGTGGCCGGACTGCTCACCGCCGAGCGTGAAGCCGCCGGACCGCAACTGCTCGAGCACGTAACGGTCGCCAACGTCGGTGGTGTGCACCGCAATCCCGGCATCGCGCATGGCCAGGTGCAGTCCGAGATTGCTCATCACGGTCGCCACCAGGGTGTCGCCGGCCAGTTCGCCGGCGGCGCGCATGGCCAGGGCCAACACGACCATGATGGCGTCGCCGTCGATCACGTTGCCGGCGGCGTCGACGGCCAGGCACCGATCGGCGTCACCGTCGTGTGCCAGCCCCAGATCGGCGCCGTGGGCGAGCACCGCGGCGCGCAACGGCTCCAAATGGGTCGAACCGCACCCGTCGTTGATATTGAGCCCGTCGGGGTCGGCGTTGATCGCGATCACGGTGGCGCCGGCGGCCCGGTAGGCGCGCGGCGCCGCCTCGAACGCCGCACCGTGGGCGCAGTCCACCACCACGGTCAGGCCGTCCAGGCGAGCGGGGTTGGATTCGCCGAGGTGCCGCAGATAGCGGTCCAGCGCGTCGTCGGCGTCCACCACCCGGCCCAGCCCGGCGCCGATCGGGCGCAAACCCGGGCCGGCGGCGACCAGATCCTCGATCTGGTCTTCGGTGGCGTCGTCGAGTTTGTGGCCGCCCGGGCCGAAGAACTTGATGCCGTTGTCGGGCATCGGGTTGTGCGACGCGGAGATCATCACCCCGAAGTCGGCTTCATAGGCGCTGGTCAGGTAGGCCACCGCCGGTGTCGGCAGCACGCCGGTCCGCAGCGCGTCCACGCCCTGGCTGGCCAATCCGGCGATGACCGCGGCTTCCAGCATCTCGCCGCTGGCCCGCGGGTCACGGCCGACGACGGCCACCCGGCGTCCGGCGCCGGCGGACAGCCGCTGCGCGGCAGCGCCACCCAGCGCGACAGCCAGCTCCGCGGTCAGCTCGCGGTTGGCGACCCCGCGGACGCCATCGGTGCCGAAAAGTCGACCCATAGTTATCCTTTATCGCCGCGAGCGTGCGTGTTGCCGGTCCGACACGCCGGTGTCGGACCGATTCCACGCACGCTCGCTGCCAGAACGTGACTGCCGATCAGCGCTTGCTGTACTGAGGCGCCTTGCGGGCCTTCTTCAGTCCGTACTTCTTGCGCTCGGTGGCCCGCGGGTCACGGGTCAAGAAGCCCGCCTTCTTCAGCGCAGGCCGGTCCTCGGGCTGCACGATGATCAGCGCGCGAGCCAGCGCCAGCCGCAACGCACCGGCCTGGCCGGAGGGGCCACCGCCGTCGAGGTGCGCGTAGACGTCGAAGCTGTCCACCCGGTCCACGGTGACCAGCGGAGCCTTGATCAGCTGCTGGTGGACCTTGTTCGGGAAGTAGGCCTCCAGGGTGCGCCCGTCCAGGTTGAACTTGCCGGTGCCGGGCACCAGCCGAACCCGCACCACCGCCTCCTTGCGGCGGCCGACGGTCTGGATGGGACGGCCCAGGTCGTGCGGCTCGTAGGCCGGCGCGGCCTCGGCCTGCACCTCTACGGTCTCGGTGACCTCAACCGTCTCGGTGACCTCAGGAGCCTCAGTGGTCTCGGTGCCTTCGATTGCCGTCTCGGTCATTGCGCCACCTGCTTGATTTCGAACGGGATCGGCTGCTGGGCGGCGTGCGGATGCACCGGCCCGGCGTAGACGTGCAGCTTGCGCTGGATCTGACGACCCAGCTTGGTGTGCGGGATCATCCCCAGGATCGCCTTCTCCACGACGCGGTCGGGACGGGTCGCCATCAACTCACCGATGCTGCGCTTGCGCAGCCCGCCCGGGTAGCCCGAGTGGCGGTAAGCCATCTTCTTCTGCAGTTTGTCGCCACTGATGGCGACCTTGTCGGCGTTGATGATGATGACGAAGTCACCGCCGTCAACATTCGGCGTGAATGTCGGCTTGTGCTTGCCGCGCAACAGGGTTGCTGCCGCGACGGCGAGCCGGCCGAGCACCACGTCGGTGGCGTCGATGACATACCACGACCGCGTGGTGTCACCCGCCTTCGGCGCATAGGTGGGCACAGCGCTTACCTCTCTTAACCTCGAGCCGGGCGTTCCCGGTTCTTGCGGATCCCGGATCGAGCCGGGTGCCGGTCCAGCGTGGGCAGGGAACTTTCTCGGCGACCGACAGTGACCCGAGAACCCGCTGTGCCAGGTAGGCACCGCACGCCAACGGTGCAGCTTACCGGCGGTGATCGGGGCGGGTCAAAACGGGGAGTTGGCCGTTACGCGGCGTTCTGGCTCTTCTGTCGGGCCACGGCGTCGAGGACGAGTTGTCGATAGGCCGCGTTGGCGTACCAGGCAGCCGCGCCGGCGGCGACCCGATCCAGCAAGTCGTCGGGCAGCGGTCTCCGCGTCTCCAGCACTGCGATGCCGAGCGCGATCTCCGTGTCGCCGAACTCCATCTCCATGTCGGCTCGACCGCGGGCCTGGTCGTCCAGGTCGGCCGCGGCGACCGCCTGGTCAGCCAGGGTGACCAAGTCCATGGGGCAATGGTACGTGGCGGACAGCACCGAGCGGGACGTTCTTGCGCCGGGTCGGATCCTCCTTGCCGGTTCGCATCACGCCGACTCCGTCGATCGGGTGAGCGGTGATGACGCTGCCGTCACGGGCAGTCCCGACAACAACACGCACACCGTCCACGTAGCCATAGAGATTTCGGATATTCGGGTCCCGGAGATGTTCGTGGTCGTCGCTGGTGGTGTAGGGACCATCCAAGGTGCGAATGATCGCGGCGATGATCAAATCGTCGTCCCAACTCTCCGGGAAGAGCGACTTATTCGGCTCGAGTGAAGTGAAGCGGTGGCCACCGCCGCTGCGGTCACCGTCGAGGATATGCCGTCGTGTGGCCTCGGGAATGCGGGCGTCATCGTCCATGGCGCGGCGCCCACCCCGGACACAATCTCCGCTGCACGTCTACCTGTATGAGCCGGTGTGGCCCCGACGGCTCTCCTCCGATCGGGGCCACACCGCGTTCGGGGGCGGTCTCTCCTACCTCCCCCAAGCTCCCGCGGCGCGCCGGTCCGCATCGGCTACCTCAGCCGCGCCTTCGCGCACCGCTCTGCCCAGCTCGAACAGGATCTGATTCAGTGCGCCGGCGGCTTGCTGCCATCGCAGCTGTTCAGCGTGGTAGGCGCCGGCCGATTCCCGGGTCCACACCTGCTGCAGCGGTGCGATCTGCGACCGCAGCTCCTCCAGCGCTCCGTTGAGCCGGGCCGCCGTGGAGTGGATCTCCTGGCGAACGGCGTATTCGATCTCCTCGAAGTTGTACGACAGTGCGGCATCCATGTCCGATCCCGCTCAGATTCCGTCGCCGGCGGCGGCGATGTGGCGCGAATGGGTCTCGGCGACCTCACGCAACACACGCTCGTTGTGGCGGATGGTTTCGGCGATGCGCGCCAGCGCGTGGTGCAGCCGCAGCGACTCGGCGTTCCAGCGGTCCAGCACGTCGGAGAACCTGGCTGCCGCCAGGCCCGACCAGACCGACGGCGGCACCGCCCGCATCCGGCCGACGAACGTCTGGAGCATCCCCCGGATCTCCTCGTTGCGGGTGTCGGTGGCCGCCGCGACGGCGAGCATGACGTCGAAGTCGGCGCTGAGTGTGGTGGATGTGGTCACATCTGCCCCTGTCGTTTGGTCGCTGTTATGTAGTTCGACTGCGGCGGGACGATTTCGGTTCCCGTCGGTTTGGCCGGGCGAGTCAAGGCCCGACGGCGTGGGCGGAGCGCACCGCCTGCCCGCACACCGCACGCAGCGCCTCCCCGCCCCCGGGCCGACTCTGACACCCGATGCCGATCCGCACCGCACGATCGACCAGAACCGCCCAGTCGATCTGGTGGTCACCGCGCACCTCGCGGTAGGTCACGGCGGGCCGCCCGGCGCGGGTGCCGGCCGGTTCGAAATCGACGAAGACGCCGGGCGTTTCGGCGTCGGCGAGTTGCTTCGCCCGCTCCAGTGGTTCGGCGACGGCGGCCAGGGTGTCGCCGAGGGCCGGCGCCTGGGTGATGTGCAGCACCAGCTGCGGGTCGGTGGGCGAGACGAGCTCCACCCGTGCCGATCCGGGCCCGCCGGTGATCCGGCGCGCCGGCCAGTCGGCCGGCACCTGCACCGCCACCCGGCCCTCGATCAGATACGTCGTGGGCTCCGGCGGTGGATCGTGGTGTGCGCGCAGGCCCAGCACGACGACACTCAGCGCGGTGGCGATGGCCAGCGGCAAGGCCAGCGGTAGCCGGCGCCGGCCGGCGGGACGAGTCGGTCCCGGGGCCGGTTGCGACGTGGCAGCGGGCTCAACGACGCGGCCGGCCGGCAGCGCGTCGACCACGATGACCCGGACCGCGGGGCGCAGCCGCTGGTCGATCATCGTCGCGAGCACCGCGGCGCAGGCGACCCCGGCTGGGGCATCGATCACGACGACGGCGCGACGATCCCGAACCGCCGCCGACACCCGGCTCGACACCGCGTCGGCCACCTCGGCGGGTGAGCCGATGCGCGGCTCGGCTGTGATCTCTCCGATGCCGGAGTCGGTGCCGGAGCCGATGACGGCGACCAGTCGCCCGGCGATCTCAACGACCACGTCGGCGCCGAAGGTGTCGAACAGCAGCCGCGATCGCGGTCTCGTGGCGACCTCGTCGGACGGTGCGGCAGCGATGAGCAGCTGCACCCGGCGGTCCGGCCACCACGACGGGTGGATGACCTCCACCGACTCGACCGGCTCTGCGCAGTCCAGCACCTCGCACAGCAGCTCGGATACCGCGACCGGTTGCCCGTCCACCAGCCCGACCGGGTCATCGATCCAGTCCAGGGCCGCCGCGGCGTGGGCCGATTCGGCTGCGCCGCAGCACAACCGGCGGATGGTTGCGGGGCCGGCCTCGATCACCGCCCGGTGCCCGCTCACGGCTCCCATGCCACCTGCATGAGCCGCTGCCCGTCGGCCCGGGTGATCAGGGTGCCGCGGCCCGGCGGCAGCGGCCCCGCGCGAACCGAACCGGCCAACGGGGAGTCCGCTGCGTCGGTGCTCATCACCAGCCGCATCGCGCCCAGATCCTGCAGCGCGGCCAGCACCGGCTCGTACATCGAGCGGGCCGCCCCGCCGCTGCGGCGCGCCACCACCAGATGCAGCCCGAGATCACCGGCGTGCGGCAGGTATTCCAGCAGCGGTGTCAGCGGATTGCCGGCGGCACCGGCCACCAGGTCGTAGTCGTCGACCAACAGATACAGCTGCGGTCCCGACCACCACGAGCGGGCGCGCAGTTGCTGCGGGCTGAGGTCCGCACCGGGCATCCGCCCCGCCAGCCGCTCGATCAGGTCCGGCAGCAGGCCCGCCAGCGTGGGCGCCGACATCGCGTATCCGGCCAGGTGCTCGGCCGCCACCACGCCCAGCAGGCTGCGCCGATAGTCGACCACCAGCAGCTGCGCCTGCTCCGCGGTCTGGGTCCGCACCAGCTCCCGGCACAGCGTGCGCAGTACCGCCGTCTTGCCGCACTGGTTGTCGCCGGTGATCAGCAGGTGCGGCTGGCGGTCGAAATCGACCGTGACGGCGCAGAGTCCGCGTTCGTCGATACCCAGCACCGGCCTGTCACCGGCGGCCAGATCCGCCCGGTCGACAACCGTCGGAAGCAGCGGGATGGGTGGGGCGGTTGCGTTGTCGTTGTCCCGCAGTGGTTCCCATTCCTGCGGGCGGGCCAGCAGCATGTGCAGCCCGTCGTGGGTCAAGCCGCGTCCGGGCCGGTCCGGGGGCACCCGCTGCGCTTGGCGGCGGTCCAGTTCGGATTCGGCCGGGTCCCCCAGCCGCAGCTCGATACGGGTGCCGATCAGATCCCGTAACGCGGGCCGCACTTCGGCCCAACGTGACGCGGACAGCACCACGTGCACACGAAAGGACAGGCCCCGCGCCGCCAGCGCGACGATGGTTGCCGCGGTGTCGAATTCACGGTCGAGCTCGCGGCACAGTTCGGCCCACCCGTCGATCACCAGGAAGACATCCGGGTCCGGGTTATCCACACCGGCCCCGGCGGCCTGCCGGGCTTCGCGGCGCGCCAGGATCTCCTCCATCTCGGCGACCATCCGCCGGACCAGCTCGGGTTGTCCACGGCCGGCCACCGCGCCCACCTGCGGTAGTCGTTCCAGCGCCGACAGGGCACCGCCGCCAAAGTCCAAGCAGTAGAACACCACCCGGGTCGCGTCGTGGGTGGCGCTCAGCGCGGCGATCAGCGTGTGCAGGGCCGTCGACTTTCCGGATTGCGGTGCACCGACCACGGCGACGTGTCCGGCGGCGCCGTCGAGCCGCACCGACAGCACGCCGCGGCGCTGCTCGAACGGCCGGTCGACGACACCGATCGGTACCGTCAGGTCTGGATGCTCGCCGTCGAGCAGTGCACCCAGGGCCGGCGAATCCCCCAGAGGCGCCAGCCATATCTGCCGGGCGGCGGGCCCGTGCCCGGAGAGTCGCTGCAGCATCGCCTGCAGCACAGTGCGTCCAGCGGGATCGGCGGCCGCGTCAGCGGGACAGCTGGGCACCGCGGTAAACAACTGCACCTTGCCGCTGGCGGAACGGCGACGCGGGCATAGCCCGGAGACGTAGGCCGTCTGGAATCGCCGCACGTCGCCGTCGGCGGTGCGCAGCAGGCCCAGCCCGGGAAGGTTGGGCAATTCGTGGGCATCCTGGGTGCCCAGCACGATTCGGGACTCAGCGGCCGAAGTCGTCTTGAGGCAGACCCGGTAGGACAGATGCGACTCCAGACCGCGCAGCCTGCCCTCCTCGAGGCGCTGGCTGGCCAACAGCAAGTGGATCCCCAGTGAGCGACCCAGCCGACCGATCGCGACGAAGGTGTCGATGAAATCGGGGTGCTGATGGAGCAGTTCGGAGAACTCGTCGACGATGACGAGCAGGGACGGCAAAGCCGGCAGGGCCACTCCAGCGCTCCGCCGGGCCTGCGCGTAGCCGGAGATACCGGGAACACCCGCAGCGCGCAGCAACTCCTGGCGCCGGTGCATCTCCCCGGACAGCGCGTCGCGCATTCGTTCCACCAGCGGCGCCTCGTCGGCGAGATTGGTGATGATCGCGGCGACGTGCCTGGTCTGCTCGAATCCGAGAAAGGTTGCGCCGCCTTTGAAGTCGACCAGGACCAGATTCAGTTCCTCCGGCGAGTGCCGGGCGACCATGCCCAGCACCAGGGTCCGGAGGAACTCCGACTTGCCGGAGCCGGTGGCGCCGATACACAGCCCGTGCGGGCCGCTGCCCCGCTCGGCGGCCTCTTTGATGTCCAGCCGTACCGGGTCCCCACTGGCATCGGTGCCGATCGGGACGCACAGCCGCTGCGCCGCCGCTCGCACCCATCCGGTCGCCGGGTCGAAGCCGTCGATGTCGCCGATGTCCAGCAGTCGCGCCCAATCATTTTCTGCACCAACGGATTCGGCTGCCCGGTGGCCGGCCAGCCGTCGTGCACAGACCACCGCGTCGGCAAGGCTGAGGAAGTCCGGCCGCACGGACAGCCCCTCGGGGCCGCTCACCGTCGTCGCACTCACGTGCAGCCGCCGGCCCTCAGCCCGCGCACCCGCCTCTACCATCCGCAAACCGGCCGGGTCGTCGACGACCACAACGGCCCTGCGACCGGCCAGGCCGGCCTCGGCGGTGGGCAGGTCGGGATAGCTCAGCCGCAGCGGTCCGGCAGCGTCGACGGCCGACGGATGCTGATGGTGGGGCAGCCATTTCAACCAATCCCAGGCCCCCGGATTCGCGGAGGCCACGACGGCGATCAGCAGCACATCCGGGCCGTGCAGGACCGCGAGCTGGCAGATCAGGGCGCGCAGCAGACCGCGCGCTCGGTCCCCGTCCCCGTGCAGCAGCAGCCCGGCCGGCCCCAGCACAGTCAGGGCGACAGGCACGTCGGGCACCGCCGCGTGGGTGTCCAGGAAGCGCCGCAGCGCATCATGAGTGACCGGGTCGGTCAAGCGGGCGGGATCATCCGGGGGTGCCACCAACCGGGTCTCCGCGACCGCCGGCCCGATCCCCACCCGGACCGAACCGAACGTGCGGTCGCCGGGCCGGCGTTCCCACATCCGGGGCCCGCCCGCCAGGATCCACAGCGCATCCGGTTCCGGATGCGACCACTGCAGAAAGGCACGCTGGGCGGCGGCGCTCTCGGTCACCGTGCCGCGCAGTCCGGACAGATAGGCCAGGTATCCTTCGCGGTCTTCGTCGATATCGTTGTGGTTACTACGTTTTCGACCGGCCAAAGCGGTCGCCAACGCCGATGCGAGCATCATCAGCGGCAGCAGCGCGAAGACCGGGTTACGGGTGGCCGCGACTCCCGACCTGTAGACGATCGCGGTCATGCCGAGCATCCCGACAGCCATCACAACCGGCAGCACCCGAGTCAACACCATCTGCGCTTCTCGGTGCGGCACCGATGGTGGTGCGAGAACGGCGATTTCACCACCTACCGGCTCCGGCGGCGAGATCGAGTTCGGTCCGGGACCGGTCATCGGCACACCGTAGACAGCACCGATTCCGCCGGCAAGTCAGCTGTGGATCACCGAAAACATGCATCCCGCCGGCGCGGTAGCGTGCGCCCAACCGAGCCGAGAAGGAGCCGCGTCGTGTCGATCACCGAGTCCGGGCTGCGCCGGGTCACGGTTTACACCGACCGCGCGCACGCCGACCTGACACTGCCGGCCGCGGTGCCGGTGGCGGCGCTGATCGTCGGCATCGCCGACTTGGTCCCACACCGCGAATCACTGCGCCCGTACCGCCTGTGCGAGCCCGGAAGATCCGCGCTGGACGGCACGAGAACGCTCGCGCAACACGGCATCCCCGACGGTGCGGTACTGGTGTTGACCCACACCGAAGGCGTGGATCCGGACGTCGTTTTCGACGATCCGGCCGAGCAGGTGGCGGCCGGCGTGCGCGCGGCGGCACGCCCTTGGACCCCGGTGGCGCGCCGGCTCACCGCCGCGCTGGCGGCGTCGGTGCTGGTCGGGGTCGCCGGTTTCGCGGCGGTTCCCGGCGGGCCCGGCCTGCCGAACGCGCTGCTGGGAGTTGCTGCGGCGGGGACGGTGGCCCTGTTGGCTGTTCCCCCCAGCGGCTGCGGCAGCCCGGCACGCATCATGCTGTGCTGCCTGGCCGGGCTGGCGGTGCTGTTCGCCGTCGTCGGCATGGCCGTTGCGGTGACCGGGATTTCGGTGCAGGCCGCCGGGTCGGCCGCCGGCGTTGTCGCGGTCGGACTGATCCGGGTCGCCGGAAGGGTGGCGGCCGGGTTCGCCGGGTTGTCCCGCCGGCCCGATGCGGCTCCCCCGCGGGTGGACTGCGCTCACGACCTGCTGTCCGGGTTGGTGGCCGCATCCGCGGTGATGGTGGTGCTGGGCACTGCGGGTGCGGTCGCAGGGGCGCCGGTTTCCGGGGTGCCCCGCACGGTCGGCGTGGTGTTCGCGGCGGTGGCCGGTGCGACGCTGGTGCTGCGAGCCCGGTCGCACACCGACGGCGTACAGATCGCGATTCTGGTGGCCGGCGGGGTCGCCGCGACGGGGATCGCCCTGCTCGCCGCGGTCAGTGTGGCCCGACCGTGTTCGGCGGCGGTGGCCGTGACGCTGGCCGGGGCGGCGCTCGGCGTCGGGTTCACCGGCGCCCGCTCGCCGGTGGCCCGCCGCGGCGCGGAGGTGCTGGAGGGTCTGGCCCTGGGCTCGCTGGTGCCGCTGGCCTGCTGGCTGTGCGGGGTCTACGGCGTCGCCCGCGGACTGAGCCTGGGCTGAAGCATTGCGCCGCGCCCGCTTCGCAAGGTTGGTGATGGCCGGTGTGGTCGCGATGTCCACGCCGTGTGCGCCTCCGGCAAACGCGGTCGCACCGCCCCCGGTCGACAGCAGCCGGTTGCCCGCCCCGGCACCGGCGGCGCCGTCTCGACCCACGGTGCAGCGTGAGGTGTGCACGGTCCCGTCCTGGGATCCGGACATCACCCCCACCCAGCTCGACGGGCTGGACCTGCCCGCGGTCTGGGCGCTCACCCGAGGGGCGGGCCAGCGTGTCGCGGTGATCGACACCGGCGTCGCTGCGCACCGGAGGCTGCCCGGTCTGGTCGGTGGCGGCGACTACGTGTCCACCGGCAACGGCACCCAGGATTGCGACGGGCACGGCACCCTGGTCGCGGGAATCATCGCGTCCGGACCCGATCCCGCGGCCGACCGATTCGGCGGCCTGGCGCCGCTGGCCACCGTGATCGGCATCCGGCAGTCCAGCGCTCACTTCGCCGCCACCGGCGACGCCCCCGGCGTCGGCGACGTCGACACCCTGGCCAAGGCGGTGCGCACCGCCGCCGACCTGGGCGCGTCGGTGATCAACATCTCGGCGGTGGCCTGCCGGCCGCAGGGTTCCGGCCTCGACGACCGGCCGCTGGGCGCCGCCCTGGCGTATGCGGTCGAGGTGCGCAACAGCGTCGTCGTCGCGGCCGCGGGCAACACCGACGACGGGTGCGACACCGACGGGCCGATGATCATCACCCCGGCCTGGTACGACGACTACGTGCTGACGGTGGGCTCGGTGGATGCCCGCGGCGCTCCGTCGGCATTCACCCGGCCCAGTGCCTGGGTCGACGTGGCCGCGCCGGGCGAGGCGGTGCTGTCGCTGAGCACAGTCGGCGACGCGATGGCCGACACCCTAGGCGGCACGCCGATCTACGGCACCAGCTTCGCCGCACCGGTGGTCAGCGGGTTGGCCGCGCTGATCCGCTCCCGGTACCCGGATTGGACGCCGCGGCAGGTGATGGACCGGATCAAGTCCACCGCCCACCATCCGCCGGGCGGCCGCGACGATTTCGTCGGCGCAGGTGTCATCGATCCGCTGGCGGCGGTCAGCTCCGACACGTCCCCAGCCGATCACCCAAGGACCCTGCCGCCGGCACCACCGCCTCCCACCGCACCGGCACCGCAGCCCGCCGCCGCGCCAGCCGGGTTGCGCACCGCGATCACGGGTACCGCCGCCCTGTTGACGCTGCTGGTGGCGGCCGCGACCGGCCGGGTGGTCACGGCCCGCCGACAACGTCGCGGGTCAGCAGCGCCTGCTCCCGACTGAGCCGAGGTCCGGCCGGCAAGCCGGCCAGCATCGGCCACGGCGCCCCGGCAGCCACGGCGGGCAGGCCCAGGCTGCGAGCCGCGGCATCGTCGCCGACGGTGTACCGCACCCCGGTCTCGGCGATCAGGTAACCGGCCCCGCCGCCCTGACCGGAGACACCGGCGGCCCGCACGTAGGCGCTGCGTCCCGGTGGTAGATAGACCCGGTCCAGGGCCGGGCCCGGCCCGTCGGCCTGGGCCAGCACCGCCGGCTCCGCGCCTGCCGGCAACGGCGGCCCGGCCGACAGCGTGATCCCGGCCGGGTCGCCGGCGCGCCAGTGCGCGCACAGCGTCACCGCAGCCGGTGGTCCAGCGAGGCTCGACGGAGGAGATGCGAAGCTGGGACCGCCGGATGAACCCGGCAGCACCGCGAGGTGATCTCCGAGATCCGGTATCGAGGCTGCCGGGGCTTCCGGGATGGCGTTGAGCAGCAGCCCCGAGAGCCGCCGCGGCGCCTGCAGCACCGGATCGGCGGGGTTGACCGGGATCCGGCGGCCCCGCAGCAGCAGGTAGGCGGCTCCGGACCCGGAGCTGACCGGTACCGCCTCCTGCGGGTCGATGCCGGCAGGTTGCGGCGGGTCGGCCCCGGCGATGAGGGTGGTGCCGGCCGGGTCGTCGCACAGTGACCAGGTCGCCGTCTCCGCCAGTGCCGGGCCGAGCACCCCGGGTGCACCGGGGATACCCAGCGGTGGTCCGCGCCGGGCGCGGCCGATCGCGGCCCCGGTGACCGGCCGCGGGTCGGCGGCACCGGCGATCAGCCGGGCCGAGGCGAGGTTGAACACCGGGTGCATCATCTCGCCGACGCGGACATACAGCGCTCCGGTTGCGCGGTCCAGCACGATCGGTGCGTCACCGAGGCCCGGTTGCGGCCGGACGACGGCCAGCACCACGGCTCCGGCCAGCACCACCGCGCTGAGCAGACAGCCCAGGCCCAGGCCGGCCCGGCCCGGCGCGGGGCCGGCCGACGCGTGCCCGCACCGCAGCGCACGTTCCATCCGGCGGGCCAGGAATCGGTGCACGTTGACCTGCAATTGTGTCGTAGCCCGCCTCGCCATACGCCTCCGTCTCCGTGCCGCCGAGGCTAACCGCCAGACCGGCCCACCCGTGTCCGGCCATCCACAGGGCTGTCGGTATCGAAATCGAGCTTCGGTACCATTTCGGGTATGCGTTTCGTTCAGTTGAGCAGCATGTTTTCCGCGGCGTTGATGGCAGGCGCACTGTTGACCGTCCCGACGGTGGCACCGGGCGTCACCCCGGTGGCGTCGGCCTATGACTGCCCCGACGTGGAGGTCATCTTCGCCCGCGGCACCAGTGAGCCCCCCGGCGTTGGCCGGGTCGGCCGGGCCCTCATCGACTCGCTGCGCCAGCAGACGTCGAAGAAGGTCGACGAGTATGCGGTCAACTACCCGGCCGGCCGGCTGCAGCTCGGGGGCGGTGACGGCGCCAACGACGTGATCCGGCGTGTCAAGGCGGCAGCCGACGTCTGCCCGGACACCCAGTTGGTGCTGGGCGGCTACTCGCAGGGCGCCTCGGTGATCGACATCGTCACCGGCACCCAGGTGGGCGGTATCAGCTGGGGCAGCCAGCTGCCCGCCAACCTCGCCGACCAGGTGGTGGCGGTGGTGGCGTTCGGCAACCCCGCGGTCCGCACCGGCGGGCCGATCAGCCAGCAAAGTGCCCTGTTCGGCTCCAAGGCCCTCGATCTGTGCAACCCGGGTGACCCGATCTGCCACGAGGGTCCCGGCAATGAGTGGACCGACCACACCGACGGCTATATCCCGGCACTGACCAGCCAGGCGGCCAACTTCGTCGCCGGCCGGCTACGGTCTCCCGGACCGGCACCCGAGCCCGAGCCGATGGTGCGCTGAGAGCTCCACCACAACTAGTTAGCTCGTCAACGCTTCTTTGGCTAAAATCTCTCGTTGTGAAGGCATACCGCATCCTGGCGGCAGGCGCCGTCGCCGCAGCGCTGCTGACCAACCCGACCCCGTCGTCGATGCCGACGGCCTCGGCTGAGGGGTGCCCGGACGCCGAGGTGGTATTCGCCCGGGGCACCAGCGAGCCACCGGGTCTGGGCCGGGTGGGCGACGCGTTGGTCAGCTCACTGCGCGGGCGGACTTCTCGGTCGATCGGCGCCTACGCGGTGAACTACCCGGCCAGCTATGACTTCGGCCGGGCGGCCGATGGCGCCAACGACGCCAGTGGTCACGTCATGTGGATGGTGGAGAACTGCCCGGGCACCCGCCTGATCCTCGGGGGTTACTCGCAGGGTGCGGCGATCATCGACATCGTGGCGGCGGCACCGGTGCCCGGCTTCGGCTTCACCGCGCCGTTGCCGCCCGAGGCCGCCGACCATATTGCGGCGATCGCGGTGTTCGGCAACCCGTCGAACAAGATCGGGCAACCGCTGACCAACAGCCCCGTGTACGGATTCAAGACCATCGACCTGTGCACCGACGGCGACCCGGTGTGCTCGCCCGGGCGGATGTTCTCGGCGCACTCGGGCTACACCCCCGGTATGACCAACCAGGCTGCTTCGTTCGTCGCCGGGCTGCTGTAGCTGTCCTTTTTCGCCGCGAGCGAGCGTGTTTGCACGCCGACACGCCGTTGCAGCTGTGCAACTGCGCACGCTCGCGCCCGAGAATTCCCCCGAAATACCTAGCGCGTGCGCAGATCCCGGGTGATGACGGTGCGCGCCCCCAGCTGATCGTCCGGCGGGTAGTCGACCCCGACCAGGGTCAGGCCGCGCGCCGGCGCGGCGGTGAAGTCGCTGGACCGGCGGGTGGCGCTCAGCAGATCGGCGCACCAAGCGGCGTCGCGCCGGTGCTCCCCGACCGCCAGTATCGCCCCGACCAGGGACCGCACCATCGACCAGCAGAACGCGTCGGCGGTCACGTAGGCCGTGATCAGGTCACCTTCGCGCACCCACTCAAAGCGCTGCAGGTCGCGGATCGTGGTCGCGCCCTCACGATGACGACAGAAGGCAGCGAAGTCATGCAGCCCCACCAGGTTTCGTGATGCCTCGGCCATCGCGCCGACGTCCAGCGGACGCGACCACGCGGTGACGTAACGAGCCGACTGGGGCAACACCCCGTAGGGCGCTGTCGACAACCGGTAGGTGTAATGGCGCCGCAGCGCGGAGAACCGGGCGTCGAAGTCCGCAACCGTCCGCTGCACCCGCAGCACCCGGACGTCGACCGGCAGGAAGCGCGCCAATCGCCTTGTCAGCGCCAGGAATTCCGGCTCACCGTCACGCCGGGTCCGCGAGTAGGCGTACTTGAGCACCGGAACCGGAACATCGACGTGGGCCACCTGTCCGGTGGCGTGCACGCCGGTGTCGGTGCGCCCGGCCGCGAACAACCGCACCGGGGTGCGGAACACCGTCGTCAGCGCCTCGTCGAGGACCCCGGCAACCGTACGCTGTCCGGCCTGAACCGCCCAGCCGGCGAATTCGGTGCCGTCGTAGGCGATGTCGAGCCGAAGCCGGATGACTTCGGCGTGGCCGTCAGGACTCGTCGGTGCCCTCTTCGGCGGCATCGGGAGTGGCCTCAACGGCGTCGGTGCTCTCAGCCGCCTCGGCTGCCGGCTCCTCAACCTTCTCCGCCTCGACCTCGGCGGGCTTCTCAGCCTTGGCTGCCTTGGCGGCCTTCTCGGCCTTGGCCGCCGCGCGGCGAGCCCGGTCGGCCTCGTTGGTCACCGTCTTCTCCCGGACCAGCTCGATCACGGCCATCGGGGCGTTGTCACCCTGACGCGGCTCGACCTTGATGATGCGGGTGTAGCCGCCGTTGCGGTCCGCGAAGTGCGGGGCGATCTCGGCGAACAGCGAGTGCACCACGTCCTTGTCGCGGATCTTCTTGAGCACCTCGCGCCGGTTGTGCAGCGAACCCTTCTTGGCGTGGGTGATCAGCTTCTCGGCGTACGGCCGCAATGCCCGCGCCTTCGGCTCGGTGGTCTTGATCCGGCCGTGGGTGAACAGCGACGTGGCCAGGTTGGCCAGAAGCGCCTGCTGGTGCGAGGACGACCCGCCGAGGCGGGGACCCTTGGTGGGCTTGGGCATTGCGACTTCTCCTAAATGGGGCCGGCCCCCGTATCAGGTAGGACCGGGACGGAATTCTTCTACAGCTGTTCGGTTTCGGCGTAGTCCTGCTCGTCGTATCCGGCGTCGGCCGACCAGGTGCCGGTGGCAACGTCGTAACCCGCAACCTGCGACGGGTCGAAGCTGGCCGGGCTGTCCTTGAGCGACAGGCCGAGCTGGTGCAGCTTCACCTTGACCTCGTCGATGGACTTCTGACCGAAGTTGCGGATGTCGAGCAGGTCGGACTCGGTGCGGGCGACCAGCTCGCCGACGGTGTGCACACCCTCACGCTTGAGGCAGTTGTAGGACCGCACGGTCAGATCCAGGTCGTCGATCGGCAGCGCGAACGACGCGATGTGGTCCGCTTCGGCCGGCGACGGCCCGATCTCGATGCCCTCGGCTTCGACGTTGAGTTCCCGTGCCAGACCGAACAACTCGACCAGGGTCTTGCCCGCGGAGGCCAGCGCGTCCCGGGGGCTGACGGAGTTCTTGGTCTCCACGTCCAGCACCAGCTTGTCGAAGTCGGTGCGCTGCTCGACACGGGTGGCCTCGACCTTGTAGGTCACCTTGAGCACCGGCGAGTAGATCGAGTCGACCGGAATGCGCCCGATCTCGGCACCCGACACCTTGTTCTGCACGGCCGGAACGTAACCGCGGCCACGCTCGACGATCAGCTCGACCTCGAGCTTGCCCTTGTCGTTCAGGGTGGCGATGTGCATGTCGGGGTTGTGCACCGTCACACCCGCCGGCGGCACGATGTCACCGGCGGTGACCACACCCGGACCCTGCTTGCGCAGGTACATGGTGACCGGCTCGTCCTCCTCGGAGGAGACCACCAGGCCCTTGAGGTTCAAGATGATGTCGGTGACATCCTCCTTGACGCCGGGGACCGTGGTGAACTCGTGCAGCACACCGTCGATGCGGATGCTGGTGACAGCGGCGCCGGGGATCGATGACAGCAGGGTGCGCCGAAGCGAGTTGCCCAGGGTGTAACCGAATCCCGGCTCCAACGGTTCGATGACGAACTGGGACCGGTTGTCGGCCACGACCTCTTCGGACAGGGTCGGACGCTGCGAGATCAGCATGGTGTTCTTTCTCCTTCTGGCACCCGCTATTTGATGCCTTTTGGGGGTTCTCGGGGACGGGCCCCGAGCGGGTTACTTCGAGTAGAACTCGACGATCAGCTGCTCGGTGAGCGGTACGTCGATCTGGGCACGCTCCGGCAGCTGGTGGACCAGAATGCGCTGGCGCTCCCCGACCACCTGCAACCAACCCGGGATCGGGCGGTCCCCCGCGGTCTCCCGAGAGATCTGGAACGGCACCGTGTTGATCGACTTGTCCTTGACGTCGATGATGTCGTACTGCGACACCTGGTAGCTGGGCACGTCGACCTTCACACCGTTGACGGTGAAGTGGCCGTGGCTGACCAGCTGTCGGGCCATCCGGCGGGTGCGGGCCAGGCCGGCGCGGTAGACCACGTTGTCCAGCCGGGTCTCCAGGATTCGCAGCAACTCGTCGCCGGTCTTGCCTTCGCGACGCACGGCTTCCTCGTAGTAGCGACGGAACTGCTTCTCCATCACGCCGTAGGTGAAGCGCGCCTTCTGCTTCTCCTGCAGCTGCAGCCGGTATTCGCTTTCCTTGATCCGCGCGCGGCCGTGCTGGCCGGGCGGATAGGGCCGCTTCTCGAATGCCTGGTCACCACCGATGAGGTCGACGCCCAGCCGGCGGGACTTACGGGTGGCGGGTCCGGTGTAACGAGCCATGTTGTTTCTCCTCCTCGAACCCGACTAGACCCGGCGCCGCTTGGGCGGACGGCAACCGTTGTGCGGCTGCGGCGTGACGTCGGAGATGGCACCGACCTCCAGGCCGGCGGCCTGCAACGAACGTATGGCGGTCTCACGGCCCGAGCCCGGGCCCTTCACGAACACGTCGACCTTCTTGACACCGTGCTCCTGCGCCTTGCGGGCGGCGTTCTCGGCGGCCAGCTGCGCAGCGAACGGGGTGGACTTACGCGAGCCCTTGAAGCCGACGTGGCCCGACGACGCCCAGGCGATGACGTTGCCCTGCGGGTCGGTAATCGTCACGATGGTGTTGTTGAAGGTGCTCTTGATGTGTGCGGCACCATGCGGGATGTTCTTCTTTTCCCGCCGCCGGGTCTTGTGCCCCTTCTTGGGCCCGGTCACTTTCTTCGGTGGCATGACGATTACCTGGCCTTCTTCTTACCGGCGATGGTGCGCTTCGGGCCCTTACGGGTGCGCGCGTTGGTCTTGGTCCGCTGGCCGCGCACCGGCAGGCCGCGGCGATGCCGCAGGCCCTGGTAGCAGCCGATTTCGATCTTGCGACGGATGTCGGCCTGCACCTCGCGGCGCAGGTCGCCCTCAACCTTCAGGTTGCGCTCGATGTAGTCACGCAACTGGGTGAGCTGGTCGTCGGTGAGGTCCTTGGTGCGCTGGTCCTTGTCGATACCGGTCGCGGCCAGGATTTCGTTGGAACGGGTACGGCCGATGCCGAAGATATAGGTCAGCGCGATCTCCATGCGCTTATCGCGCGGCAAATCGACGCCCACTAGTCGTGCCATGGGTGGCATTCCCTCTTTCGTAGCGGAGGTGTTGGTCCCAGCCCGTTCCCGGCCCAAACAGCTCCGGGGCCCGGCCTCCGATCCGGGCGTGTGTGAGCCGGCCCATCTCTAAAGATGCCAGCCGTTCACTGGTACTGGGAGGTCTGCATTCAGTTGTGGTCTGCGGTGCTGCCGGGGACTAGCCCTGGCGCTGCTTGTGGCGGGGGTCCGAGCAGATCACCATGACCCGGCCGTGCCGACGGATCACCCTGCACTTGTCGCAGATCGGCTTGACGCTGGGGTTCACCTTCACGGCGCTGTGGTCCTGTTCTAATCGCTGGTTGACGTACTGCGGCGGTGCTTGAAGCTACTTGTACCGGTAGACGATGCGTCCCCGGGACAGGTCGTAGGGAGACAACTCCACGACCACCCGGTCTTCGGGCAGGATTCGGATGTAGTGCTGCCGCATCTTGCCGCTGATGTGGGCGAGCACCTTGTGGCCGTTCTCCAACTCAATGCGAAACATCGCATTGGGCAGGGGTTCGACCACTCGACCCTCGACCTCGATGGCACCGTCTTTCTTGGCCATTACTCTCCGGCGATCCTCCGTGTCTGACTTACCCTTGTCGCGTGTGCATGCGCCCGCCCGGCGCAGCATCGACTACGACTGCAAAACGTGAGCCGGTGACAGGAAATTCCAGGTAGATCGCCAAGAATCTCAGACTGGGCACGCAAGAGTCGACGCGGACGCCGCACCGTCGACCTACGATACCCGCATCCGCCTCACACGCCAAAAGCGCGCGCATTCGCACGCAGCCGCGGCATGCGAGGATGGCCTCACAACCGGTGAAGTGGCCGTCGGGCGGTCGCCGTTCGATCTGGCAGGAGGCGTCGTGACGGCTGTGTACCTGGCGGCGTTCACCGTCGGTGCGATCGCGCTGCTCACGGCCCTGCTGCTGACCGATATCGAACACGACGGGATGCCATTCCTGAGCCTGACCGGGTTGGCCGCCGCCCTGGTCGGAACGGGTGCCGGCGGCTTGGTGGGCACCTGGGCCGGCTTCGGCGCCGTGCCCACGGGTGCGCTCGGGCTCGGCACCGGGGTCACCCTGGCCGGCATCCTGCACGGCGTGGCGCTGCCCTACCTGCGCCGACAGGAATCCAACTCACAGCATGGCCGGTCGGCCTACGTCGGCCTGCTGGGAACGGTGACTCTCGACGTGCCGCCGGGCGGGTGGGGCGAGGTCGCGTTCACCGACCCCGACGGCAACCGGGTCCGGGCCCGCGCGATCAGCCCGGAGCCGCAGACCCTTGCCAAGGCCACCCGCGTCTACATCGCCGATGTCGACGCCGACTACCTGCACGTCGTCGCAGTACCCGCTCAGTAACGCAGCTGGAGAGGCAGGCTCATGTCCCTTGTCCCGATCGTGGCCATCATCGCCGTCGCAGCACTGTTGCTGCTGGTCGGGCTGCCGATGATCTACGTCAAGAACTACATCAAGGTCCCACCGAACGAGGTCGCGGTGTTCACCGGGCGCGGTCAGCCGAAAGTGGTGCGCGGCGGGGCCCGGTTCCGGATGCCGGGTATCGAACGGGTCGACATCATGTCGCTCGAGCCGTTCAACGTCAGCATCAACCTGCAGAACGCGCTGTCCAACAACGGGGTGCCGGTCAACGTGGAGGCCGTGGGCCTGGTCCGGATCGGCTCGGCCGATGAGGCGGTGCAGACGGCGGTGCAGCGCTTCCTGACCTCCGACCTGGACGGGCTGCAGCGCCAGATCAACGACATCCTGGCCGGCAGCCTGCGCGGCATCACCGCGACCATGACCGTCGAGGATCTCAACTCCAACCGCGACACGCTGGCCCGCAGCGTGGTCGAGGAAGCCGGTACCGACCTGGCCCGCATCGGCATGGAGGTCGACGTCATCAAGATCGCCGGCATCTCCGACCGCAACGGCTATCTCGAATCGCTGGGTCAGCGCCGCATCGCCGAGGTGAAACGGGACGCCACGGTCGGCACCGCCGAGGCCGAGCGGGACGCCCAGATCCGGTCTGCCAAGGCCCGTCAGGAGGGGGCGGTCGCCCAGGCCGAAGCCGACACCGCGATCGCCGCCGCCAACCAGAAGCGCGATGTCGAGCTGGCCCGGCTACGTGCCCAGACCGAGGCCGAGAACGCCCAGGCCGACCAGGCCGGCCCCTTGGCGCACGCCCGTGCCGAGAAGGATGTCGGGATCGCCGTCGAGCAGGCGGAGGCCGCCCGGGTGCAGGCCCGCATCGAGGTGGAGCAGCGGCGCGCCGAGCAGGCCCAG
Organism: Mycolicibacter longobardus; assembly: GCF_002102265.1. Classification (GTDB taxonomy): domain Bacteria; phylum Actinomycetota; class Actinomycetes; order Mycobacteriales; family Mycobacteriaceae; genus Mycobacterium; species Mycobacterium longobardum. Next base: position 118,421 of record NZ_LQPG01000007.1, read on the forward strand.
GCCGCTCTGCAGGCCGACGTGATCGCCCCGGCCGAGGCCCAACGGCAGGCCGACATCGCCCGCGCCGAGGGCCAGCGGCAGTCCGCGATCCTGGCCGCTCAGGCCCAGGCGGAGGCGGCCCGGCAAGCCGGTGAAGCCCAGGCCGACGCGCGCAAGGCGGCCGCCGACGCCCTGCGGGTGGAACGCCAGGCCGAGGCCGACGGCGCCAGGGCGAGCCTGGTCGCCGAGGCCGAGGGCACCAAGGCCAAGCTGCTTGCCGAGGCCGAGGGCAAGAAGGAGATCGCCAACGCCCTCAACAGCTACAGCGCCGAGGCGGCCCGGATGCTGATGCTCCCCGACGTGCTGGCCTCGGTGGTGCAGGCCACCCAGGCCGCAGCCGCACCGCTGTCGGACATCGAGCGGCTCTCGATCGTCGGCGGCGCCGGCGATGCCCAGGAGGCAATCGGCGGTCTACTGGGTATCAGTCCATTGGGCATTGCCAAGGTGCTGGAGACGCTGAAGACGTCCGGGGTGGACGTGGCGGCCATGCTGCGCCCGGATTCCACCGAACCCCCGCCGGCACCCAACTCGCATCCGCTGCCCACCGAGTAACCAGAGCAGAGGAAGTCAAATGTCGGACACGCTCGCACTCAAACCCGACCTGAGCCGCTACGGGGTGTGGACCGGCGGCTCCCCCACGCCTGCGCAGGCCGCCGAGATCGAACGGCTCGGCTACGGCGCGATCTGGGTGGGCGGCTCGCCGGCCGCTGAACTGGCGTTTGTCGAACCGCTGTTGGAGGCGACGTCGACGCTGCAGGTGGCGACGGGGATCGTCAACGTCTGGTCGGCGGCGGCGCAACCGGTCGCGGAGTCCTACCACCGCATCGAGGCCGCCTACCCGGGCCGGTTCCTGCTCGGTATCGGCGTCGGCCACCCCGAGGCCAACACCGAGTACCGCAGCCCGTATGCGGCCCTGACGGACTACCTCGACGCCCTGGATGAGGCCGGGGTACCGACCAGCCGCCGGGTGCTGGCGGCACTGGGGCCCAAGGTGCTGGAGCTGTCGGCGGAGCGCAGCGCGGGGGCGCACCCCTATCTGACCACCCCCGAGCACACCGCGACCGCCCGCGAACTGATTGGCCCGTCGGTGTTCCTGGCGCCTGAACACAAGGTGGTGCTCTCCACCGATGCCGCCGCGGCCCGCGAGACCGGGCGTGAGGCGGTCGGCTTCTACCTGCGGCTGTCCAACTACGTCAACAACTGGCGGCGGCTGGGCTTCAGCGACCGCGACGTGCGCGCGCCCGGCAGTGATCGGTTGATCGACGCGGTCGTGGCCCACGGCACCCCGGAGGCCGTCGCCGCCCGGCTGGGCGAACATCTGGAGGCCGGAGCGGACCAGGTGACGATCCAGGTTCTGGGTGGTTGGAAGAAGCTGCTGCCGACGCTGACGGAGCTGGCCGGGCCGCTGGGGTTGACGCCTCAGGACTGAGCGCGAGTGGGGATCTCACGACACGACACGCGAGGTTGGCGTCGTGGATTTCCCGCCGGCGAGCGCAGCTTTGCCCGCGGCCGCCCCCGCCACCGTTAGGGTTGCCCCATGCGTCTGCTGGTCACCGGTGGCGCCGGGTTCATCGGCGCGAACTTCGTGCACAGCACGCTCGTGCAGCGTCCCGGTACGGCGATCACCGTGCTGGACGCGCTGACCTACGCCGGCAGCCGCGAATCGCTGGCCGACGTCTCCGGTGACATCCGGCTGGTGCAGGGTGACATCACCGACGCCGCGCTGGTCGCCGAGCTGGTCGCCGAGCTGAATCCGGAGACCGACGCGGTGGTGCACTTCGCCGCCGAAACCCACGTCGACAACGCACTGGCCGACCCCGAGCCGTTCCTGCGGTCCAACGTGATCGGCACCTTCACCGTGCTGGAGGCCGTGCGCGCGCATCAGGTGCGGCTGCACCATGTCTCCACCGACGAGGTCTACGGCGAGCTGGCCCTCGACGATCCGCGCCGGTTCACCGAGACGACCCCCTATCGCCCGTCCAGCCCGTACTCGTCGACCAAGGCCGCCGCCGACATGCTGGTGCGGTCCTGGGTGCGCTCCTATCGGGTCCGCGCGACGATCTCGAACTGCTCCAACAACTACGGGCCGTACCAACACGTGGAGAAGTTCATCCCTCGGCAGATCACCAACCTGCTGACCGGGCGCCGGGCCAAGCTGTACGGCAGCGGCGCCAACGTGCGGGACTGGATCCACGTCGACGACCACAACAGCGCGGTCTGGCAGATCATGACCGGCGGCCATGCCGGGCGCACCTACCTGATCGGTGCCGACGGGGAACGCGACAACCGCAGCGTGCTGCAGACCATCCTGCGGCTGATGGGCCACGACCCGGATGACTTCGACCACGTCGCCGATCGGCCCGGCCATGATCTGCGCTACGCAATCGACCCGTCGGCGCTGCGCGACGAACTGGACTGGAAACCGGAGCACACCGATTTCGAGGCGGGCCTGCGCGCGACCATCGACTGGTACCGGGCCAACGAATCCTGGTGGGCGCCTTTGAAAGACGCCGCCGAAGCCCGCTACGCCGCGCTGGGACGCTGAGGTGGACGTGCGCGAACTGGCCATCCCGGGAGCCTGGGAGCTCACCCCGACCCAGCATTCCGATACCCGCGGCGTGTTCTACGAATGGTTCACCGACGCTGAGTTCACCGGGTTCGCGGGACATCGTTTCGACCTGCGGCAGGCCAACTGCTCGGTGTCGAGCGCGGGCGTGCTGCGCGGCCTGCATTTCGCCCAGGCGCCCCCCGGGCAGGCCAAATACGTCACCTGCGTGTCGGGATCGGTCTTCGACGTCGTCGTCGACATCCGGGTCGGTTCACCGACCTACGGCCGCTGGGACGCGGTCCTGCTGGACACCACCGATCGCCGCTCGGTGTACATCGCCGAAGGACTGGCCCACGGATTCCTTGCATTGCAAGACAATTCGACGGTGATGTACCTGTGCTCAGCCGAATATGACCCGCAGCGCGAGCACACCATCTGCGCCACCGACCCGGCGATCGGCATCGACTGGCCGAACGATCACCCGCTGGTGCTCTCCGGCCGGGACGCCGACGCACCGTCACTGGCAGAGGTCCGGGCCGCCGGCCTGTTGCCCAGTTGGGACCGGGGCTGACCGCGAGCTGCGTTCAGGTCAGCGCGATGTACTTGGTCTCAAGGTATTCCTCGATTCCCTCCCCGCCGCCCTCTCGGCCCAGCCCGGACTCCTTGATGCCGCCGAAGGGCGCGGCCGCGTCGGAGATGACGCCGCGGTTGACTCCGACCATTCCGGATTCGACCTGTTCGGCCACCCGCAGCGCCCGGTCCAGGTCACGGGTGTAGATGTAGGCGGCCAGCCCGTATTCGGTGGCGTTGGCCGCGGCCACCCCGTCGGCTTCGCCGTCGAATCCGGCGATGGCCGCCACCGGTCCGAACACCTCTTCGGTGAGCAGCCTGGCGCCGGAGGGGATTTCGGTCAGCACGGTCGGGGGGTAGAAGTAGCCGCGCCCCGGGGTGGGCTGCCCTCCCAGCAGCAGCGCCGCGCCCTTGTCGACCGCATCGTCGACCAGTTCGCCGACCCGGCTGCGCTGCCGCTCGTTGATCAGCGGTCCGACGTCGACGCCGGGACGCGTCCCGTCTCCGACGGTCAGCTTCGCCATCCGGACGGTGAGCTTCTCGGTGAATTCGGCCAGCACCGCGTTGTCAACGTGAATACGGTTGGCCGCGGTGCAGGCCTCACCACCGTTGCGCATCTTCGCTGCCAGCGCTCCTTCGACGGCGGCGTCGACATCCGCGTCGGCGAACACCACGAACGGTGCATTGCCGCCGAGTTCCATCGAGGTTCGCAACACCCGGTCGGCGGCCTGCGCCAGCAGGCTCTTGCCGACGCCGGTGGAGCCGGTGAAGGTGAGTTTGCGCAGTCGCGGGTCGGCCAGCAGCGGTGCGGCCACGGCGGCCGCGTCCGAGGTGGGCAACACCGACAGCACCCCCTGCGGCAGGCCGGCCTCGGCCATCACCGCCCCGAAGAGCAGCATCGTCAGCGGGGTGTCGGGCGCCGGCTTGATGATGGTGGTGCAGCCGGCGGCCACCGCGGCGGCGACCTTTCGGGTTCCCATCGCCAGCGGGAAATTCCACGGTGTGATCGCCAGCGTCGGCCCGACCGGCTGTTTTGTCACCAGGATCCGGCCCGCGCCCGACGGGGCGGCGGTGTAGCGGCCGTTGATCCGGACCGCCTCCTCACTGAACCAGCGCAGAAACTCCGCCCCGTAGCTGACCTCGGCGTGGCTCTCCGCCAACGGCTTTCCCATTTCCAGGGTGATCAGCCGGGCGAACCGGTCGCGGTATAGCTCTACGAGTTCGTATGCCCGGCGCAGGATCTCAGCCCGTTGTCGGGGCGGCGTGGCCGCCCAATCGGGTTGCGTGGCAGCAGCGATGTCCATGGCCTGTGCTGCGTCGTCCGGCCCTGCGTCGGCGGTCTCGAGCAGGATCTCTTCGGTGGCCGGGTTGTAGACCGGGAAACGGCGGGCCCTGGCAGCCGGCTTCTCGCACCCTCCGAGCAGTAGCTCAGTGGGTACCGATGTCAATGTGGCGTCCATCAATCCCCTCTCGCAGCGAAGAACCTGCGCCGGCCCCGCCCGTCGAAGATCCGCATCAGGGTGGTCACCAGCCGGGAACGGACTCGCGACGCCGGGTACCACAGTGGTTCACGTTTCAAGGCCGGACCGCGGGGCACCAGAATCGCCTGCTGGCGGCAGTATTTGCGGATTCCCGCCGGCCCACCGAAGCGGGCGCCCATACCGGAGTTCTTCCAACCGCCCATCGGCACCGCGAAGTTGACCAAGTTGGCGAACGCGTCGTTGATGTTGACCGCACCGGCCTCCAGGCGGCGCGCCACCCGTTCGCCGCGTTGCCGATCGCCGCACCACACGGTGGCCGACAGGCCGTAGTCGGAATCGTTGGCCAGCCGGATCGCCTCGTCTTCGTCGGCAACCCTGATCACCGGCAGCAGCGGCCCGAAGGTCTCTTCGGTCATGCAGGTCATCGAATGGTCGACATCGACCAGAACGGTTGGCTCGAAGAACGCGCCGGCGCCGGTGGCCTTGCCACCGATCAGGATCCGCGCGCCGCGTGAGACCGCGTCCTCGACATGCCGCGTCACGATCTCGCACTGGCCCGGGGTCGCCATCGCGCCGATGTCGAAGCGGAACCCGCGGTCGTCGTGACCTTGCCGGAGCTCTCGAACCTGGTCGACCAGGCACGCCACGAACCGGTCGTAGACCGGCGCCTCGACGTAGATCCGCTCCACTGAGATGCATACCTGGCCGGAGTTGAACAATCCCCCGTAGACGATGCCGGCGACCGTCCGGTCGATGTCGGCGTCGGCCAGCACGATGGCCGGATCCTTGCCGCCCAGTTCCAGACTGCAGGGCTTCAGGGCATCTCCGCACACCGAGGCGATCGCCCGCCCGGTCGCGGTGGATCCGGTGAACTGCACATAATCCACCGCATCGACCACGGCGCGCCCGGTTTCCACGCCTCCGGTCAGCACCGAAAACACCGGCGGGGCACCGATCTCCGCCCAGCCGCGGGCCAGCTCACCCGCGCTCAGCGGAGTCACCTCCGACGGCTTCACCAACACTGCGGCGCCGGCCATCAGCGCCGAGAACGCGTCGAAGCACGGGTTGAGCAACGGCAGATTCCACGGCGTGATGATGCCCACCACCGGGTAGGGCTGGTATCGGGTGATCAACCGCTTCGTCAGCCCGATCGGACTGTGCGGTGTCGGCCGTTCCTCGGTGAGGAATCCGCCGGCGTGCCGCGCCCAGTACTTCGCGAGGTCGATCGCGGCCGGCACTTCGATTCCCGCGTCGAACCGGGTCTTCCCGGTCTCCGACTGCACCACGTCGGTCAACCGGTCAGAGTTGTCCATCAACCAGTCCAGCAGCCGCAACAGCCATTCCGCACGCGCCGCGCTGCCGATTGCGTCCCACTCCGGCTGCAGTCGGCGCAGTTGCCCAACGGTGTCGGCCACCATGGCGGGTGGGTGGTCCTGGACCTGTCCCACCACCAGACCATCGGCGGGATTGCGGACGTCGATCGTGGGTGTCGTCACGGCTGTCCCAATGCCTGCCGGTACAGCGGGCCGTCGGCGCTGTAGTAGTTGCAGTGGAATCCGCTCGGGACGCGGAACGGAATGCGCACCCGCGCCAGCGGCCCCGCCGAGAGATTCTGGGCGTCGAAGACCACCAGCTCAGTCTCGTTGGCGCCGGCTTGATGGACCAATGTCACGGCGTAGCCGTCTGATTCGTCGCGACCACCGATACGCGGGGCGAAGATGAGTTCCCCCGCAGCGGCACCGTCGCCGAAGTGGTACACGTCCTCGGCGCCGGTCTGGGTGTCGACCCGCAGTACCGCGTCCATACCGTCGGCGCGGCCGTCGATCGAGTGCAGATTGCTGTTGGCGAACACGTTTCGGCTTGGCCGGGTCATCATCCGGTCGTCGGGGCGGGGGAACTGGATGTCGTGGTCGCTGAGGATCTGCTCGAACACCACATCGGTGCCTGCCGCCGGGTCGATCGTCCAACGGCGCAGGCTCTGCTGGGTTTCGGCGTGTGAGCGGCGATTGCCGTGAACGTCGGGGAACAGTGCGGTCCCTTCGGCGGCCGCCACGTCGGCGACGATACAGCCGCCCTCCTCCCATACGTTGGCCTGATGCATCATGTGCCGCGGCTCGGCTTCGAACCAGCGAACGTCTGCCGCCGACCCGGTGCGTGGCATGACACCGAGTTTGGTCGGACGGTCGGGGTCCCACGCCACCATCGGCCCACCAGACATCGCCCGTTCCAGGCTGATGTCCAACGGTGTCACCGGAAACACCACGTGGTTCTCGGTGACGAAGAAGGTGTGCATCAACGTCTGGTGCGGTATTGGAATCACCTCGTAACGCAGCAGCTCACCGTCGAAATCCACGACTTCGTAATGGATTTCCGGCACCGCCCCCGGACGATACGGAACCGAACCGATGTTGATCAGTTCACCGGTGGCGTAGTCGACGGTGGGATGCGCCGAGAACGTGGTGGTGATGGCCCCGCCGTAGTGTTCCTCGCCGATGGTGTCCAGGGTGCGTGGCTCCAGCCGGACCGGAGGTGCGCCCTCCATCAGCGCCAACAGCTTTCCGCCGTGCAGGATGATGTTGGTGTTGGCGGTGTTGTACCGGGTGCCGCGGGCGAGCGGGTCGGTGGTGGCCGGGTTGTCGAGCACCCCGAACAATCGCCGGCCGTGCTTGAGCTCCAGCTCCAGCTTTTCGGTGCGCACCCATCGGCTGCGCATCGATACCCGGCCGTCTTCGATGAAGAACGCATAGACCATGCCGTCGCCGTCGAACCAGTGGTAGTCCTCGTCGGTCGGCGGGTACAGCGGTTCGGCGCCGTTGCGATAGAACACCCCGGCCAGATCGTCGGGCAGGTCGCCTTCGACGAACAGGTCCGGTGCGGTCACTTCCATCCGGTTGGGCTGGTGATGCCCGGTGAGAAAAGGGCTTTCGCGGAAACGCGGGCTAGCCACTGGTGCCTCCGTTCATTCGATGGCACCCAGGTGGGTGCCTACCGGGTAGCTTTCGTCGGCCTGGGCGTCGCCGTGGCGCAGGATACCGGCACAGGGTGCCGGGATGTCGGTCTCCACCTTGTCGGTGCCCACGGTGTAGAGGTCTTCGCCCTCGGCCACCGGGTGACCGTCCGGAACCAACCAGCCCATGAAGATGCCCTCGGTCATCGTGACGTCGAGTTTGGGCATTCTGATGTCCATCGCAGCCTTCCTAATCGGTGATCCGCAACGCCTGGCTCGGGCAGGACGCCACCGCCTGGGCAACTGTCTCGTGGTGGTCCTCGGGAATCTCGTCGAACAGCACCTGGGAGATGCCGTCGTCGCCGACGGCGAAGACGTCCGGGGCCTTCATCTCGCACATGCCGTGCCCCACGCAGCGGTCTTGGTCGACAGTGACTTTCACGATTCGGCGACTCTTCACGGTTCCTCCGATCAGCGGGTCAACACGGTGCAGGCACTCAGGCCCGGTGCGCCATAGACGTGGGAGAAGGCCACCCGGGGTGATTCGCCGACCTGGCGGCCGCCCGCTGCGCCCCGCAGCTGCAGTACATTCTCGTGGATCTGACGCAGACCCGACGCGCCGATCGGCTCGCCGTTGGCCAGGCAGCCACCGTCGGTGTTGATCGGCAGCCGGCCGGTGAGTTCGGTGGCGCCGGCATCGATCAACGAGGTCTGGGCGCCGTGCTCGCACAGGCCCGTCTCGGCCAGGTGGATGATCTCGGCGCCGGCGTCGGTGTCCTGCAGCTGGGCCAGGTTGACCTCGCCGGGTCCGATACCGGCCGCCTCGAACGCCGCGGCCGCCGCATCCACACTCGGACTGACACCGCGGTGCACCGACAGCGACGGGCTGAGCACCTCGAAGGAACCCGGCCGGCGGGTCCGCACCGCCGCGCCCGCGATATACACCGGATCGGCCCGATACTGCTTGGCGCGTTCGGCCCGGCACAGCACCAGTGCGGCGGCACCGTCGCCGGGCGAGCAGAGCATGTACTGGCGCAGCGGGTCGGACAGCATCATCGACGCGCGCACGTCGGCTTCGGTCAGCGGCTTGCGCCGCCAGGCGTTCGGGTTCAGCGCTCCGTTGCGGAACGCCTTGCTCGCAACGGTTTCCAGCAACCGCGCCGGCAATCCGTGCTCATGCAGGTAGCGCTGGATCTTCAGCGCGAAGAACTGCGACGTCATCGCCAGGCCGGTGGTTCCGTACCAACGGCCCAGGCCGAGGGCCTCCGGCTGGATCGCGAACGCGCCCCGCGGATGCGAATCGAAGCCCACCACCAGTGCGGTCTCGGCGGCCCCGGAGGCGATGGCCTGCATCGCGGCCACCAGTGAACTGGTGCCGGTCGCGCAACCGTTCAGCACATTGACGAACGGAACCCCGGTGAGCCCCAGATCGGCGACCAGGGTGTCCGCCGAACCCGCGTCCATGCTGCCGCCCACCGCGTAGTCGATCTGGTCCCAGGACATCCCGGCGTCGTCGAGCGCGGCGCGGACCGCATGGACGGCCTGCTTGCGTGCGGTGGTGTCCAGGTAACGGCCGAACGGCCGGCAGCCGATACCGACGATCGCAACGGATGCCATCAGCTCCCCTCCTCATGCTCGGGCGCGAAAGCGAATGTTATTGCGGCGCTGTCCGTCTCCGCAGGCACTTCGACGCCGGTCAGCCGCATCGGCATTCCGATGTGCAGGCGCGCCGGGTCGGACTCGGTGAGCCGGGTCTCGACGATGACTTCGCCGGGCAGTTCGACATAGCCCAGACCGAACGGGGTGAAGTCGTCGCCGTCGGGCAGGTATGGCGGGCTGGGCGGCGGAAACCGTTGAATGGTCCAGCTCCACAGCACACCGCGATCGGCCAGCCGAACCGGCTGCACCCCGTCGGCGCCGCAGGTCGGGCAACTGTCCCGGCGAGGGAAGGTGATCTCGCCGCAGGATCCGCACCTCCCGCCGAGCAGCCGGACTTCGCCCTCGGCGAGCTCCATGATCTCGGGATCGATCGGTTTCAAGCTCATGTGGCCGGCCCCTTTCTGCGGTTGCGTACCCCACGCTTGCGGACGACGACGTCTCCGTTGACGGCGGCCTGGCAGGCCAGCCGGACGTGATCTCCGCGTCCGCCGTGATCCCCCGAAAGACCCTGTACCGCCTTCGCTTCGGTGTCGCTGGGCGGCGCCAGACACTCGGGGTGCTCGAGTACCTCCACGTGGCACACCAGGCATTCGCCGTTGCCGCCGCAGATCGTGGGCCACCGGTAGCCGGCGGTCTCGGCGGCCGCCATGATGGTCTGCCCGTCGTCGGCGCTGAATCGGACGCCGGACGGTTGGACGGTGACGGTAGCCATGTCAGCCTCGCCGTAGTTCGCGCCAGGGCCGGCCACGGTCCAGGTCGGGCTCGCGGTCGAGCCCGAGTACCCGCTCGGCGATGATGTTGCGCTGAATCTCTGAGGTTCCGCCGGCAACGGTGAGCCGGCGGCTGTCCAGCAGCCCGTAGGCCTCGGGCGGCTCCTGATCGCCGTCCCAGCACGCGGCCGACGGCCCGGCCAGATCGAAGGCCAGTTCGCTGATGCGCTGGGACAACTCGGATTGCAGCAGTTTGGTGATGGACCCTTTGGCGTCCCCGGTGTTGTGCAACCGCAGATTAGTCAGGGACAGTGCACGTTCGGTGGCGATCAGTGCGGTCAACCGGTCCGCCAGCAGGGCATCGTCCCATCCGCCGCTGCGCCGGGCCAGCTCCACGACCGGGCCAATCTCCACCCCGCTGGCCGCCGATGCCCCGGACAGCCCGGATCGCTCGGCGGTCAGGGTCGACATCGCCACCCGCCACCCGCCGTCCAGCGGGCCGAGGATGGCATCCGGCGGCAGCACGACGCCTTCCAAGAACACCTCGCAGAAGTGTTCGCTGCCGGTCATCTGGCGCAACGGCCGCACCGTCACCCCCGGAGCCTGCATGTCGACGATGAAACAGGTGATGCCGGCATTCTTCGGCTTGTCGATATCAGTGCGTGCCAACAGCATTCCGTACCGGGACAGATCGGCGAACGAGCTCCACACCTTCTGCCCGTCCACGATCCAGCCCCCGTCGGCGTCCGGTACCGCGCGAGTCGCCAGGCTGGCCAGATCGGATCCGGCCCCCGGTTCGCTGAACAGCTGACACCACATGTGCTCGCCGGAGACGATCCCGGGCAGATGGCGCCGGCGCTGTTCGTCGGTGCCCCACTCGATGATGGCCGGGCCGATCAGGGTGAGCGGTACGAAATGCTGCACCGGCAGATCGGCTTGGGCACTTGCTGATTCATACCAACTGCGCGCCGAGTCGGGATCGAAGCTCTGGTCAGCCATCGGTACGCTGCCCCGCTTCCAACAGCGCAGCCAACCGGCGGCGGTGGTGGCCTGCCGTTCCGGTGAGGGCGGTCACCGCGTACGCCCGGCGCAGGTAGCGGTGCGCCCAATGCTCCCAGGTGATCGCGATGCCGCCGTGCAATTGCACTGCGGCCTTGGTCATCTCGACGGCGGTCTGCCGGGAAAGCACGGCGGCCACCGCGAGGTCCGCCTCGGCCTGGGCGCTACCGTCCGGGAACTGCCAGGCGGCGGCGTACACCGCGGAGCGGGTCAGCTCCACCTGGGCGAGCAGGTCGGCCAGCCGATGTTTGACCGCCTGAAAGGATCCGATGGTTCGCCCGAATTGGACACGCTGGCGCACGTAGTCGACGGTGCCGTCCAACACCCGCTGGGCCACCCCCAGCAGCTCCGCGGAGAGCACCAGGTCGCCGCGGCGGCGCATCGTGGCCAGGGTTTCCGGCGAACACGCCAGCGGCGACGACGTCCCCGCACCTCCGGCCCGGCCCACGACTCGGGACAGGTCCAGGCCGGACAGCGCCCGCAGTCCGGCCGCAGCGCCGTCCTCGACAACGACCGCCGGTTCGCCATCGATCTCGCGTACCACCACGGTGTTCTCACTGAAATCCCAGTAGTCGCGGGAACTCCCGGCGTCGACCCGGGTCAGCGAGACCGCCGCTGACACCCCGCACTCCCCGCTGCGCACCCGATCGAATGCGGGGGCGCCGGCCAGCGGGCCCACCGCGGTCGCCGACAGCAGGGGACCGTCGAACAGGGCGGCTCCGGCTTCTTCAGCCAGGATCACCCATTCGACCGCAGAGCCACCGTCGTCGTCGAAGAGCAGATCGTCGAGGCCGACCTCGGTGAGCAGGCGCCGCCACCGGACGCCGCGCTCCACATCGGCGGTGGCGGCGAAGTAGTCGCGCAGCACCTCGCGCAGCGCGTCGTGTTCGTCGGTGAAGGCGAACATGGGGGCGTCGAGCTGGGTAGACGTCATCAGCGGTGCACCGGGTCCGGTTGGCGGGCGGCCAGATACTGCTCCCGCAGCTGGCGCTTGTTGATCTTGCCCATGGCGGTGCGCAGCTCGACGTCCACCAGCTCGACCAGGCTCGGACATTTGTGGTGCGACAACCGGTCCCGGCACCAGGCGACCAGCTCGGCCGGGTCGGTGCCGGGGTCGGCGACCACCAGCGCGCAGAGCTGTTCACCGAGGTCGTCATGCGGGATGCCGATCACCGCGACGTCACGCACACTCGGATGCGTGCGCAGCACCGCCTCGGACTCGGCCGGATACAGGTTCACCCCGCCGCTAACCACCATGTCGGAGGCGCGGTCGGTCAGGTACAGGTAGCCGTCGGCGTCGAGGTAGCCGATCTCGCCGATCGCGAACACTCCGTCGGCGACGTAGCTGCGCCGTGTCTTGTCCGGATCTCCGTGGTAGCTGGGCCGATGCCCGGTGGTGGATTCCACACACACCAGACCGGATTCGCCGGTGGGCGCCACGGTGCCGTCGTCGCTGCGGATGGTGAGCTGGTAGCCGGGCAGCGCCCGCCCGACCGATCCGGGATGGGCCAGCCATTCGGTCGAGTCGATCGTGGTGACGGTGCCCGCCTCGGTGGATCCGTAGGCTTCGACGAACACCGGCCCGAACCAGTCGATCATCGCCCGTTTCACGTGCACGGGGCAGGCCGCGCCGGTGTGGATGATGCTGCGCAGGCTGCTGACGTCGTAGCGCTCCCGAACGTCCTTGGGCAGTGCCAACATCCGGGAGAAATGGGTGGGCACCATCATCGAGGATTCGATGCGGTGCGCTTCGATGGCGGCCAGCGTGGCCTGCGCGTCGAACTTGGGCAGGACGACCAGCGGGGTGCCCACCGCCAGGCCGCGCACACCGGTGATGGGGCCGGTGTGGTGCATGGGCGCGACCACCAGATGCTTGCCGGCCGGACGGATCCGCGAGGCCCTGATCTGCTCGACGTGCTCGACCATGGATGCGCCGCCCGGGAACATCTGCGCGGGAAGCTCCACGCCCTTGGGCAGCCCGGTGGTGCCCGAGGTGTAGTACAGCGGGGCGGCCGGTGCGATTGCGTCCGACGGCTCGGTGTCGGAGTACCCGGAATTCGACGCCACGGTGCGGTCGAATTCGTCCCAGTCCACCACGGCGACACCCGCGCCCGCCTCACGCACGGTCGCGGCGGCGCGCGCGCTGCACAGCACGGTGTGCACCGACCCGTCACGCAGGATGTAGCCGACTTCGCCGGCGGTGAGGTGATAGTTCACCGGTACCACCGAAAGCCCGGCGTAGGTGGTCGCCAGGTGCGCCAGTGCGGTGTGGGCGCTGTTCTCAGCCATCACCGCAACCCGGTGTCCGGGCTCGATGCCCAGTGATGTCAGCCAGTTGACGGCGCGGTTGAGCAGCGAGTTCAGTTGCGGCCACGTCCATGCCGTGACACCGTCGGTGAGGGCCACCCCGGCGTCACGTTTGGCATGCTGCGCAATCCCGTAGACCAATCGGCTATCCCCTCAGCGCGGTCCGCGACCGGGCGAGCGTCGCCTTGGCAGCCGCGACGATCTGACCGGGGTTGGGCACGAACGCATCCTCGAGCACTTTCGCGAACGGGATCGGGGTGTTGGCGCCGGCCACTCGCTGCACCGGGGCGCCCAGCTCGTCGAACAGGTTCTCGGTGATGAGGCTGGCCAGCTCGGCGCCGAAACCGCTGCGGCGCACCGCCTCGTGGATGACCACGGCGTGCCGGGTGCGCCCGACCGACTCCAGGATGGTGGCCTCGTCCAGCGGCACCAGGGACCGCAGGTCGATCACCTCGGCGTCGACGGAGTCCTGCGCCAGCCGTTCGGCGGCGGCCAGCGCGTCATGCACCTGCCGGCCGTAACTGATCAGGGTGATGTCGCTGCCCGGCCGCACCGTGGCCGCACTGCCCAGCGGAACCACGTGGTGGCCGGTCGGGACCGGTTGCGGCGGACCGAAATACAGCAGGCTCTGCTCGACCACCACGCACGGGTCGGGGTCGAAGATGGCCGCGGTCAGCAGTCCCTTGGCGTCGGCCGGGTTGCTGGGCACCACGACTTTCAGGCCGGGAATGTGGGTCAGCCACGCTTCCAGCATCTCCGAATGCTGCGCACCGAACTGCATTCCGGCGCCGGCCGCGCAGCGGATGGTCAGCGGAACGGTCGTCTGCCCGCCGGACATGTAGCGCAGTTTGGCGGCGTGGTTGGACAGCTGGTCCATGCAGACGGCGAGGAAGTCCATCAACATGATCTCCGCGACCGGACGCATCCCGCCGATGGCGGCGCCGATCGCCGCCCCGACAATGGCCTGCTCGCTGATCGGCGTGGCCCGCACCCGGTGCGCGCCGTATTTGGTGGACAGTCCCACCTGCGTCTTGAACACTCCGCCGCTGGGGTCGGCGATGTCCTCACCGAGCAGGATCACCGACGGATCGCGGCCCAGTGCGTCATCGAGCGCGCTGCAGACCGCCTGAAACCCCGACATCGGTTGCTCGCTCACGCCAGCGCCTCCTCGTACACGTCGGTCAGCCCCTCCGACAGCGGCGGTTCGGGACTGTCGATGGCGAACTTCACCGCCGACGCGATCTCGGCCTTGGCGTCGGCTTCGATGGCCTCGATGGCGTCGGCGGTGAGCACGTCGTTGTCGATCAGCCATCCCCGGAAGGCCAGTACCGGGTCGGCGGCGCGCGCGGCGTCGAGCTCACCGGGCTTCATGTATTCGTTGCCGTCGGACATCTGGTGGCCGTAGAACCGGAAGGTCATCGCCTCGATGAGGGTGGGACCTTCCCCGGCTCGGGCCCGCTCGACGGCGTGGGCAGCCGTGGCGTACATCGCGATCGGGTCGTTGCCGTCCACCCGCACGCCCGGCATGTTGTAGCTCGCGGCGCGGTCGGCGATCCGGCCCACGCTGGTGCCGTCCTCATACGAGGTGTGTTCGGCGTACCGGTTGTTCTGACAACAGAAGATCACCGGCAGCTTCCACAGGCCGGCCAGATTGCACGCCTCGTGGAACGCCCCGATGTTGGTGGCGCCGTCACCGAAGTTGACCACGGTGACCCGGTCGCTGCCCTGCAGCTGCGCGGCCAGCGCCAGCCCGGCCGCGATCGGCAGACCGCCGCCGACGATGCCGGTGGTGACCATCAGCCCCGACGCCGGATGGGTGATGTGCATCGGGCCGCCCTTGCCCTTGCAGGTGCCGGTGGCCTTGCCCATGAACTCGGCCCACAGCTCCGGCATCGGCACGCCCTTGGCCAGGTGGTCGTGCAGCCCCCGGTAGGTGGTGACCACGTAGTCGGTGGGCTTGAGCAATGCACCGATGGACGCCGGGATGATCTCCTGCCCGCGCGGTGAGTAGTACTGCGCGCTGACCTGCCCGGTGAGGATCAGCGAGCGGAACTTCTCGTCGCACAGTTTGATCCGGGTGGCTGTGGTGAAGATTCGCGCCAGCGTGGAGTTGTCCACGCCGGTATCGGCGATCGAACTGGTCACGACGCCTCCCTATTAGTTAGTTCGATAATTAATTTGTAACACCGGTCACGATCCACTGTCAACGTCGATGTCACCGCGGTGCTAATGCCGCGGCCCCAGCTTCGCCTCTCCTCCGTCGAGCCTCGCTGAACCGCGGTATTCGGCTACTCGCCGGCGTCCAACAGCAGTGAGTCGAACAGTGCGGTCATGTCGTCCATGGCCGCCGGGCTGGTGGTCGCGGCCGCGTGCGCGAACCCGTCGACGATGGCGCTGATCATGTGTGCGATCGCGACGGGGTCGCGGTCGGCGGGGATCAGGCCGTGCTCCTGGCCGTGGCGAACCGCCGCCGCCAGGGTCTCGGCCATGGCGACGGCCTGCTTGGAGAACGCCTCGGTGAGCTCGGGATGACGGCGCGCGTCGATGGGTGCGGTGGCGACGAACCCGGCCAGTGCGGGCGACTCGTGGTTGATCCGCATGGACTCCCCCAGCACCGCATGCAGCAGTCCGCGCACCGATTGCGGCTGGGCCATCGCCACTTCCGCCGACCGCGCGATGATCCTGCCGTACACGTCCTCGCACACGGCGTCGAAGAGTTTGCTCTTGGTTCCGTAGTGGTAGTAGACCGCGCCGGCGGTGACCCCGGCCAGTTCGGCGATCAGGCTGTTGGTCGCCGGGCCATACCCGTACTGCGCGAAACACCGACACGCCGCGTCGATCACCCGCTGGCGGGTGTCGCCGCTGTCGATTCCGGCTGGACGCCCCGGACCGGGTTTCACTCGCGCGTCGCTCACGTCACCATCATGGCAAACCGCAACGGAATTCCGGCTCTTCCCGTTCGGCGTGGAACCGCCCTGCCCACATTGACCCATGTAGTGACGCATGTTACAAACTAATTAGTCCGCCAGTCAATACTAACGGGAGGAGCGCAGCAATGGACCTCGGCCTCACCGGAAAGCGCGCACTGATCACCGGCGCCAGCCGCGGGATCGGCTTCGCCATCGCGCGCACGTTGCTGGCCGAAGGTGCCTCGGTGGGAATCTGCGCACGCGGCGCACAGGCGCTCAGCGCGGCAGCCGAGCAGCTGACCGGCCGCGGCACGGTGTTCCACCAGCCGGTCGACGTCAGCGACCCCGCCGCGGTGAGCGCATTCGTGCAAGACGCCGCGGACGCCCTCGGCGGTGTGGACATCGTCGTGGCCAACGCGTCGGCGTCCGTCGGCGAGGGGCCTTCATCGTGGGCGGCCAACTTCAACACCGACCTGATGAGCTTCGTCGGTCTCATCGAGGCCGCCACCCCGCTTCTGGAGGCCAGCGACTCTGCGTCGGTGATCGCCATCGCCAGCACGTCGGCATTGGAGGCCGGTGTGCTGCCGACCGCCAACAGCTTCGGTGCTCTCAAGGCCGCCATGCTCCAACATGCCGCCGCCCAAGCCAGACAGTTGGGCGCCAAGGGGATTCGCGTCAACGCGGTGTCACCGGGACCGGTGTACTTCGAGGGCGGGGTCTGGGAGAACATCAAGGCCGGTATGCCTGAGCTCTACGAAGCGGCCCAGGCGTCGGCGGCCCTGGGCAAGTTCGCCTCCGCCGAAGATGTCGCCAACGCTGTGGCATTCCTGGCCTCACCGGCGGCCGGCCATATCACCGGGACCAACCTGGTCATCGACGGCGCCTTCACCAATCGGTTCGACTTCTGACAAGCCGTGGCCCGTCGCATCCAGGCCGCGCTGGTGTGCGGCGGTCAATGGCACGACTTCGACTATGCGCGGCTGCAGCTGCTGACCGAGCTGGCGGCCTATGAACAGGTCCACACCCGGGTCTGCGCGGACTACGACTGCCTCGACACGCTCGCATCGGTCAATCCCCTGATCACCTACACCTGCAATGTGGTGCCCTCGGACGAGCAGTGCGCGGCGTTGGCGGCGTTTCTCGCCGGCGGCGGACGATGGCTGGCGCTGCACGCCACCAATGCGGCGATCGTCCCCGCACCGCCCACCGCGGATCACCTGTTCAGCACACCTGCGCTTCCCGGCGAACTGGCCGAGATGCTGGGAAGCCGATTCCTGGGCCACCCGCCGATCGCGCCCTACACCGTCGCCCCGTCCACCTCCGATCATCCGTTCACCGCCGGCATCGGCTCCTTCGCGGTCACCGACGAGCTCTACATCAGCGAACTGCATCCGCCGCTGCAGGTGTTGGCGCACACCAACTTCGTGGGCGAGTCGACCGGGTTCGCCGAAGGGCATACCACTGTCGACGAGCCGCGTCCGGTGCTCTATATGAAGCAGCACGGCGCGGGCGCGGTCTGCTACTTCACCCTGGGGCATTGTCGCGGCAGATTCGATCTCGCCGACCTCGGTGTCGAGGACCTGGGCGAGGTGGACCGGGGCAGCTGGAACGTCCCCGAATACCGCACGATCCTGCGGCGCTGCCTGCGCTGGGCGGTCACCGGGCAGCTGGAGCCGACGCCCTGATCAGGTCGCGTCAGACCCCAGGTACGCGTCCAGATCCTGGTGGAACTGGCGGATCCGGCTCTCCTGGTAATTCGCCAGTGTCACACCCGGTTTGGTCATCGACTTCAGCCCCCGCTGCACCCAGCCCAGGTTGGTCAGATCCTGGTTGAGCACCGCGCACAGCCCACCCAACTCCGGTGCGGCGTGGAAGTCTTCGTCGGGCCCCAGCACGTGCGGCGGAGCCGCCTTGGGTTTCGGTGCGCCCGCCGGCAGCGGAATCAGCATCATCACGTCGAACACGCAATGGTCCGGGTCGTTTCCGTACGGCCGGAACCGGTAGGTCAACGGGGCACCCACCCCGGCCCACGGGGCCATGTTGGGAAACACGAAATACTCGATGGCGTCCAGGATCTCGCTGTCGCTGACCTGGGACACGTCGGCCCCGGTGGCTGCCACCAGCTGAGCCCGCATCGCTTCGGCCACCACCGGGCGGGCCTCCTGACCGTCCGGCACCTCGATGCTGCCGACTCCCTCCGGGTAGAAGTCGCGGAACATCGCCTCCAGCACGTCCTGGGGCTCCAGCGGCTCACCCAGGTGCGGGCTGCTGATGGCCTGGGCGGTGATCATCCGGTTGAACCCCGGCAGCCCGTCGTTGCGCCGGTAGATGTCGTACTGGGTGTTGCAGTCCCCGAGGTACTCCAGTAACTGCGGATGGGTCGCAATCACGTGGTAGGACTCGATGAACGCCTCCAGCGCCACCTTCCAGTTGCAGTCCAGAACCTTGACGACATGCACCGCCTTGAAGCGATCCTGCAACCCGAACGGCTCCAGGTGCCGATCCACCTCACCGATGAAGTCGGCCAACGGGACCGCATCGCGGTCGGGGTTGACGAAGACGAATCCGGCCCAGGTCGCGGTAAGCGCTTCGGGCAGCCCGAATTTCTGGTCATCGATGTGCGGGAAGTCCCAGCGGCAGGGCACGTCGGTCAACGCACCGTCGAGGCTCCAGGTGAAACCGTGGAACGCGCAGCGCAATTGGTTGACGCTCCCGGAGTCGTCGCAGAGCCGGCGGCCCCGGTGCAGGCAGGCATTGTGGTAGGCCTTGATCTGCCCGCTCGCCGTGCGGACCACGATCAGCGACATGTCGGCGACGTCGTAGACGACGTAGTCGCCCGGCTCGGGAATGTCTTCTTCCCGACAAGCCATCTGCCACACCCGTTTCCAGAGCTTCTCCACCTCAAGTCGGTGGAACTCGCCGCTGATGTACCGCTCTTTGTCGATATCGGCGGAGCCCAGGAACTCGTAGGACTCCTCGAGCAACGGCTTGGGCACCTCGCGGGTGTCGGTTGCCAACAGTTCCTGCACCGTGGGCCCCGGCGAACGCGCCTCACCCGGATCGCTGGGACGTTGCACACCGGTGTCGCTCATGGTGCCTCCAAACCTAGGATCGGCCGGCCGTGGCCAGCTGGGTGACGTACTGCTCGACCGCGGTGCCGATGAACGCCGAGCCGTTGATCGCCCAGCCCCCATCGACATAGAGCACCTGGCCGGTGATGTAGCCCGCGGCCTCGGAGGCCAGGAACGCCACCGCGGCGGCGATGTCGTCGGGGGTTCCGAGCCTGCCCAGCGGCATCGCGGCGCCGATCGCGTCCTGCAGGCCGGGGTCACCGAACTCACCGGCGGTGCCCTCGGTCAGCACCAGGCCCGGGCCGACGGCGTTGACCCGCAGCTTGCGGCCGGCGTACTCGGCCGCCATCTGCTTGGTCAACGCAACGACCGCGGCTTTGGACGCTGGATAGATGCCGCGCCCCGCCCCGCCGACCTCGGCCAGCACCGAGGCGAGGTTCACGATCGCGCCGCCGTCGGGTCCGAACTTGGGCGCCAGCGCGCGGGTGACCAACCAGGTACCGCGAACGTTGGTCCCCAGCACGTCGTCGATGTCGGCCGCGGTGCTGTCGTCCAGCGTCGCCGATCGCCAGATACCGGCGTTGTTCACCAGCACGTCCACCGACTCGATCGCGGCGGCCAACGCGGCGACCGAGTGTTCGTCGGATACGTCGCACGCCAAGGCGCGCCCGCCGATGCCCTCCGCGGTGTCCCGGGCGGCTTCGGGGTCGCGATCCACCACGATGACGTCGCAGCCCCCGGCCGCGAGGCGCCGCGAAATCGCCCGTCCGATACCGTTTCCGGCGCCAGTCACCACCGCTGTCGGCACATCGCCCTCCACTTCACCACCCAAGACCTAGATATATGACCCAGCTCACTATTATATTAGTGCGCCAATTAGTCAAGTCTCTGACGGGCGTCCAGCGGACACGTCCACAACCGCCCTGCGCCATGGGCGCCGCCCATAAGATTCAAGTGACCTGTTGTCTTTTTGGAGGTGCGATGGCGCCCAGACGTACTCCCGCGGTCAGCCCCGCCGCTGCCGCCCCACGAGCGGTCAAAGCGGTTGACGGGGTCATCGACTCGTTGCGGCAGGACATCGTCTCCCAGCGCCTGCCGCAGGCTTCCCGGCTCCCCAATGAACGTGACCTCGCCGCCCATTACGGCGTCAGCCAACCGACCATTCGCGAGGCGGTCCGGGCGCTGGCCGCGATGGGTCTGGTGGAGGTGCGACATGGCAGCGGTGCCTACGTTCGCGGTGACAGCGACTACCTGGTGGCCACCGCCCTGCAGATCCTGATGCAGATGAAGGACGTCGGGCTGCTGGAAGCGCTGGATGTCCGCACCGCCCTGGGAATGCAGTCCGCCCGGGCCGCTGCGACACACGCCACCGCCGAGGACCTGGAGCAGTTGGACATCGCCTATGCGGCGCTGGATTCGGCCTCGAAGCTGCGCGACCACGACATGCTGATCCGGGCGGTGGCGGGTTTCCAGATCGCGCTGTCCCGCGCCGGGCACAACGCGCTGACCACGGCGATCGAAACGGTACTGGTATCGCTGATCATGCACATGCAGTTCAAAGCGCTGCGCAGCAGGGGAATTCGTTACTGGCAGCAGCGCACCACCGAGTTCCAGCCGGACCGTCGGAGGATCCTTGACGGGGTGGCGGCACACGACCCGGAAGCCGCCGCGGACGCCATGGCCGCGTACCTGGACCATCAGCGGCGCTACTTCACCGACGACCCGGAACTGGCGCGGCTGCGGCTGTCGGACCCGCGCGCGGCCCGGATCCTCGACGAAGTGCAGATGGGTGTTCGCGATTGGGACGGCGGCTGAGGCTCAGAGCATTTCCCGAGCCGCAGCCATGATCTTCTCAGTGGTGGGGTACAGCGGTTTCTCCATCGCGGGACTGAACGGCGCGTGGACGTCCGGTGCGGTCAGTCGACGGATCGGCGAGCGCAACTCGCCGTGCAGGCGCTCCGCGACCTGAGAAGAGATCTCCGCGGCGGCACCACAGGTACGGGTGGCCGGATCGACCACCAACAGGCGCCCGGTCTTGCGGACCGACTGCACAATGGTGTCGGTGTCCAGTGGAGCCAAGGTGCGCGGATCGATCAGTTCCACCGAGATATCCCGCGCGGACAACTCTTTCGCCGCAGCCTTCGCCAGATGGACGGCGCCGGCTATCGCCACCAGGGTGAGGTCGTCGCCGGCCTGCACCACGTTGGCCACCCCGAGCGGGATCGAATAGGGCTCGTCGGGGATCTCCTCCTTGCGTGACCACAGCGTGGCGTCCTCGAACACCAGCACCGGGTCGTTGCAGGCCACCGCCGCCCGCAGCAGTCCCTTGGCTTCGTACGGACTCGACGGGACGGTGACGGTGAGTCCCGGTACACCCATGAACATTCCGTAGGGCCGGTCCGAATGATGGGCCGCCGACGCGGCTCCGTACCACATGCTGGCACGGAAGACCACGGGAATGCTGGCCTGCCCACCGAACATGTAGCGGTTCTTGGCCGCCTGGTTCACCAGCTGGTCCATCGCCAGATACATGAAGGTCGCATAGCTGAAGTCGACGATCGGCCGCAGTCCGGTCATGGCGGCCCCGATGGCCACACCGGTGAACCCGGCCTCGGAGATCGGCAGGTTGAGCACCCTGTCCAACCCGAACTCGTCGACGAAGCCCGGCGCGGTGCCGTACAGGTTCGCCCGGACGTCCTCCCCCATCAGGATCACCCGGTCGTCTTCCCGCAGCGCCTCACGCTGTGCCGCGGCGATCGCGGCGAGGTAGTTGACCCGGGCCATCAGCACACTCCTGCCGGTGCGGTGACGGTGCGGTCGGTGTAGAGGTCGTCGAAGGCCGCTGCCGCCTCGGGCAGCGGGCTGTTCTGGGCGAAGTCCACACAGTCATCGATGGCACCGCGAACTTCGGCGTCGATGGCCGCGATCTCCTCGTCGGCAACACCGCGGCCGCGCAGGCGTTGCGCGGCAAGGTTGATCGGGTCACGCGCCTGCCATGCGGCGATCTCCTGATCGTCACGCCTGGCCCCGGCGTACGCGTCGCGAAACCGCAACCCCTCGGAGTGATCCCGGTATCGGTAGGTCAGCACTTCGACCAGGGTGGGGCCGGTTCCGGCGCGCGCGCGTTCCGCAGCGGTCGCCACCGCCTCAAAAACCGCTTCGACATCCTGGCCGTCCTCGACCCGTACCCCGGGCAGGCCGAAGCCGTGGGCGCGGTCTGCGATCCGGGTGTGCCCGGTGACCTCACCCAGCGGTGTCAACGACGCGTACTGGTTGTTCTCGCACAGGAAGATGACCGGCAGCCGCCACACGGCAGCCATGTTCATGCTTTCGTAGAGCACCCCTTGGTTGGCGCCGCCGTCACCGAAGAAGGCCAGCGAGATCCGGCCGTTGCCGGTCAATTTCGCCGACAGGGCAGCGCCGGTCGCGACCGGCACCCCGCCGGCGATGATCGCGCTTTCGCCCAGCGAGCCGACGCTGAAGTCGGCCAGGTGCATCGACCCGCCCTTGCCGCGGCACACCCCGGTGGAGCGGCCCAATATTTCAGCCATCAGCCCGCGCAGCGAAGCGTTCTTTCCGATCGGGTGACCGTGGGAGCGGTGGTTTCCGGTGATGTAGTCATGGTCGTTCAGCGCCATGCAGGCTCCGACGATCTGGGCCTCCTGCCCGATGCTGAGGTGGATCGAGCCGGGCAGCTCGCCGCGCGCCGCCATCTGCTGGACCGTTTCCTCGAACAGCCGAATGCGCAGCATCCGGCGGTACATCTCCGCCAGTTGGCCGGTTGTTGCCGTCATCGCAGGCCCTTTCCTTGCGCCGGGATGAAGTCCGGCCGGTCACCGTAGACCGCGATGAATCGGGAGCCCTCGCTGCCGGATCGCATCGGACCCCAGTAGGCGCCGGGCTCCTCGTAGTGGAAGTAGCCGGGGAGGAACAGCTGCGGTTCCTCGTCCCCGACAAGCCAGGATCCGTCGAGCAGGAAGTGGCACACGCCGCTGCTGTGCGTGTGGCGCGGAACCCGGGTATGCGGTGGATGTTTGACGAGATAGAACCACGGACCGCGGTCGTCGCCGGGCCGGCCGAGATACTTGCCCAGGTTGCCGATCGACGCCGGCACGGCCCCGTCGAAGCCGAACAGCGTTGACACCGCGACCCAATCGAGTTGCTGTTCATAGATGCCGAAGGTCTCTGCCATGTCGACTGCTCAGGACGGCGTTGTGTCGATGACGGCCAGTACCGCACGCACCTCGACGACGTCGCCCGGTTCGGCAAGTATCTCCACCAGGGTGCCGGCGACCGGCGACTCGAGTGTTTCGTTGACCTTGGCGGTCTCGATCTCCACCAAGCCCTCACCCTCGGTGACCGAATCCCCGACGTTCTTGAGCCATTCGATCACCTCGCCCTCGGTCATTCCCATGCCCCACTGCGGCAGACGCACTTCCACCCGCACCGGTCACTCCTTCCGTTCGACAACTTGGTTGCGCTGCGTTCCCAGGCCGGTGATACCGAGTTCGACGACATCGCCGTCGCGCAGGTAGCCGCGTTCCTCGCAACCGAGGGCGACACCCGACGGTGTGCCGGTGTTGATGAGGTCACCCGGTTCCAGCACCATGAAGTGGGACAGATAGCGGATGATCTCGACCACGCCGAACACCATGTGCCGGGTCGAGGAGGCCTGTCGTTTCTCGCCGTTGACCGTCAGCCACAGCTGCAGGTCCTGCGGGTCACCGATCTCGTCGGGCGTGACGAGGTAGGGACCGCACGGATTGAAGCTCTCGCAGGATTTCCCCTTGACCCATTGGCCGCACCGCTCCAGTTGGAACGCACGTTCGCTGACGTCGTTGACCGCCAGGTAGCCGCCGATGGCCGCAGCCGCAGCCTCATCGTCGGACAGGTACCGGGCGCGGGTACCGATCACCACACCCAGCTCGACTTCGTAGTCGAGCTTTTCTGAGCCCCGCGGTCTGATGATGTCGTCGTGGGGGCCGCTGATGCAGTTCGGCGCCTTGTTGAAGATGACCGGTTCCGCCGCGACCGCAGCACCGGACTCCAGCGCATGCTCCGCATAATTCATTCCGATGCAGAGGATTTGATGCGGTCGGGCAATCGGTGGCCCGAGCCGGCGTCCGGCCAGGGGTTCTACTGCGCCGCTGTCGATACGCTGACGCACCAGTGCGCCCAGTTCTCGGTGTCCGTCGGAGGCGAAGAACGCGGAATCGTAATCGGTGATGCGGTCGGAGACGTCGACGTAGTGCTCCTCTGACACTGCAACCGCCGGTTTCTCGGCGCCCGGCTCGCCGACGCGAACGAGTTTCATCGGGCCGTGTCGCCGAACACGATCCGGCGGGCCGCTTCGACTCCGGCGACCGGGCGACCGATTGTCTCGGCCATCTTCACGATCACCTCGACGAGTTGAGCGTTGCTGGTGGAGCGTTCGCCATTGGGCAGATAGGGGTTGTCCTCCCAGCCCACGCGCACATGCCCGCCCATCCCGATCGCCATTGCCGCCAACCGCCACTGGGTCGAGGGGTCCATGATCGAGACATTCCAGTTGACGCCGGGCGGGAGGTGATCGACGAGGTAGACCAACGATTTCGGTGTCGGCGGCGTCCAGGCTCCCCCGGGCCAGCCCAGGAACAAGGTGGCCCACACCGGATCCTGCAGGAGCTGCATTCGCCTGATGAACTCCAGATTCCAGAACGCTCCGGTGTAGAAGCACTCGATCTCCAGCTTCACGCCGTGCTCGGCGGCGGCGCGGCTGGCCTCCTCGAGTTCGTCTCGGGGATGAAGGGAGTACATCTCGTTAGCCGGAAACTTCGGGTCGGGCCGGAAGTATTCGTCGTGGACGTTGAAGGCGTACGACATCATGTCGGGTTTCTGCCGCATCAGGGCGATCTTCTCGGGAAGCCTGGCGCTGGCGATTCCGTACTGGATGATCGGGTCGCTGCCACCTGATCGGATCTTGTCGGTGAGTCGCTGCCAGCCGTCGTGGTCGACGGTCGAGAGCTTCTTGCCGTCGGGACCCATCTCTTTCTCCAGATAGTGCACCCCGTGGTGGTGGCAGATGCTGGCACCGGCGTTGACCGCATCGACGTACTGCCGGCCCACCGCATCGACGTCCTCGATGGGCGGCATATGGGGGTACCCCGGATACGACATGCTCGAGTCACAGGTCACGGTGATGATCAGGTCGTCCACGAACACTCCTCCAAAAGACACCAGATGACTTGGTATCTGTATACCAGTAGGGAGGCGACTCGCACAGCGGAACCGGAGATCGGTTCCCTTTCGTCGCGGGGTGCGCCGTCATACTGGCATCGGCAACACGGCGGACCGGGGCCACGAAGGAGCGCGCGATGGCAGCCAAGGCCTCAACTCGGGCGGCGGTGAAGCCCGCGCCGATTCGGCGTGCGCAACAGGCCCGCAGCCAGGAGACGCTCAATCGAATTCTCGATGCCACCGAAGAACTGCTCCAGGACAAGCTGTTCCATGAAATCGGTGTCATGGAGATCATCGAGCGATCCGGCCGGGCGGTCGGCTCCTTCTACGCTCGCTTCGACGACAAGTACGCGGTGCTGCGCATGCTGCGCGAGCGAACCGAGGACCGCGCCCGCGCCGCGCTCGAAGATGTGACGGCGCCGGAACGGTTTGTGGGCGCGAGTGCGGAGCACGTCATCGAAACCACGGTGCGCGCCATCCTCGCCACCTACCGCGAGATGGGTCCGGTCTATCGAGCCACTGCCGCACAGGCCTGCGTCGATCCGGAGTTCCGCTCCCGCCGTCAGGAGATATTCCACCTGGTCGCCTCCCGCTACGCGGAATTGCTGGCGCCGCATCGCGACCGCATCGGCGCATCGGACCCCGACCGGGCGATCGACCTCGGTTTCGCGCTCACGGTCGGTCTGCTCGACCAGCGCATGCTGTTCGGTCCGCTCGGCATCACCGATGTCGACGAGGCCCGGCTGGTCGACGAACTCGTCGGGGTGGCCCAGCAGCTGCTTCAGCTCCGCAGCTGAACCCACAACTGAGACCGCAATAGACATTGACGGCTCGGCATGCGCACCTTAGTCTTCGACCATATTAGAAACTTCCTCTAATCTTGAGGCGGGCAGATGAATCGAGTCGCGGTCGTCGGTGCCGGTCCCGGCGGCATGAGCGCCGCGCTGGCCCTGCACCAAGCCGGATTCGAGGTGGCGCTGTACGAACGTCACGCCGACGTCGCCGCGGTCGGTTCGGGCTTGAGCCTGACCTCTCCGCCGCTGCTGGTACTCCGCAACCTCGGCGTGGACATCGACGGTCTCGGTGCGCCGGCCCGACTCGGCTTCAGCAGATACGACGGGCGGCTCCGGTGTGAGTTCCCGGCACTTCCAGAACTCGAAAAAGATTTCGGTGCAACGTTCTTCGGACTGCTACGGCCTGATCTGTATGAGCGCATGCGCGCCGCGCTGCCTGCCGGGCTGCTGCGCGTCGAGCGGGAGTTGGTCGGGTTCGACCAGAACGACTCCTCGGTGCGGCTGCAGTTCGCCGACGGCACCGGCGCCGAGGCGGACCTGCTCGTCGGCGCCGACGGTATCAATTCGATCGTGCGCCGCCATCTTCATGGCACAAGCGAGCTGACCTACCACGGCTTCGTGTGCTGGCAGGGCTACTGCCGGCTGGAGGGGCCGGATCGAGCCATCGGGCGCATCTGCCACAACCGTGACACCCAGGCCAGTTGGACGCCGATTCTGCACCGCGGCCAACCGGCTTGGCAGTGGTGGATGCTGGAGCCGTGGCCGCAAGGCGTGCCATTTGTCGGCGACGCCAAACGTCATCTCCAGGAGAAGGTCACCGGGTGGGTCAGCCCATTGCCCGACCTGCTGGAGGCCACCGATCCCGACCAGATACTGCGGCGCGAAATCGTCGACCGCCCCCGGCTGCGATCCTGGTCTCGCGGAAGGGTGACCGTGATAGGCGATGCGGCCCACCCGACTTCGCCGTACGCCGCCTACGGCGCCGGCATGGCCATCGAAGACGGCTACTACCTGGCACGCCACCTCGGCAACCGTAGGCTGTCCGACCCCGAACAAGTGCGGTCCGCGTTGAATGCCTTTGAGCGGCAGCGCGAAGCACGCACCGCGCGCACCGCGGCGTTCGCCCGCATGCTCGGGCGGATCTACCATTCCCCGAACCCGGTGTGGCAGCGGATGCGCGACTTCACCCTCGATCACACCCCGGTGGCCCAACACCTGCTCGTCGCCGGCTACACCCGCGCGTTACGCCAGGAGTTGAGCTACCTATGAGCCTGTCGCCGATGCGGCGTGCGGTAGCGGCAACCATGACGGCCAGCGCCGCCATACCGCAGTTCACCCTGGAGGCGCGCGCCGACGCCTCCGCCGCCCGCCAACACGCCGGTGATATCAGCGTTGAGGACGTCGTGATCGCCGCGGCCGCACAGGCACTCACCCGGCACCGCCGCCTGAACGCGTCATTCGGTGACAGCATCGAGGAACACCCGGAGATCAACATCGGAGTGGCGATCGCCGTCGACGACGGCATCGTCGCACCGGCTGTTCGTGACGCAGACCAGCTGACAATCGCCGGCATTCGCAAGGAGCGCCGGCGGCTCGTCGACACCGCACGGGCCGGCACACTGCGTCCGGCCGAGCTCTATTCGGCCACCTTCACCATCTCCAATCTCGGCGCCCACCGGATTCGCCGGTTCCACGCCCTGGTGATTCCGCCGCAGGCGGCGATCCTGGCCGTGGGCGCGCTGGACAGGCGGAATCGGCTGTGGCTCAGCCTGTCGGTCGACCATCGCGTCACCGACGGGGTACCGGCCGCGCGGTTTCTCACCGACGTGGTCGACACCATCGAAGGAGGATTGGGGTGAATCAGGTCAAGTTCATCACCGCGTGCCGGCCGATGCCGCACGTGAGCCGACGCGAAATGCACCAGTACTGGGATGAGCAGCACCTGCCGCTGTCACTGAGCGTGCGCCGCGCACTCGATCTGCAGCACAAGGAACACGCCTACACCGTCGAGGACTATCTGCTGCACGATGAGCTCTGGGGCGAGGGCGCCGAGGAACCGCGTGGCTACGACCAAGTGGGGGTGCACTGGCTCGTCGCCGACACCGCAGCGGAGACTTTGGCCTCGCCCGCTGCGCAACAGGCCATGCGGAAACTGGGTGTCGACGAGAAACACATGACCGATCTCACCCAGTCGCCGTCGTGGTTCGCCGAGGAACGGGTGATCGTCGAGTGTGGCCCCGGCCGTACCGTCGCATTGCCGGGCGGTCCGTACGTGAAGTTCTACTCCGGCTGGTACGCCCGCGACGACATCGGCCGCGACGCCGCGCACACCGCGCACCGGGAGGATCACGCCAACCTGGTCGCCTCCCGGGCCGCCGATCTGGGTCTTGCCCGCTATGTCCAGAACACCAACGTCTATGACCCGACGATCGCCCACCTTTCCAAGACCGTGCGCGGCACCATTCCTGAGGCGTTCGACGGCCTCGACGAATACCTCTGGCTCCGGGATGACCTGGTGCGCGCGCTGTCGACGGATCAGGGTGCGGCCGCGGCCAAGGCCATCCGGGAGAGCCAGGACACGTTCGCCGATCGCACCAGCGCTCCGAGTTGGTTCGCCGTCGAACGCATTCTCTACTAGGACCGGGCGTGAAGATCATCGTTGTCGGCGCGGGCATCGGCGGACTGTTCGCCGGGATCACCTTGCGCGAAGCGGGGTTTGATGTCGAGGTGTACGAACGTTATCCGCAGCCGCAGCCGGTTGGTGCCGGCCTGACACTGTGGGCCAACGCCCTGAAGATCTTCCGCCGCTATGGCATGCTCGACCGCGTTCTGGCCGAGGCCGGAACATTTGACTACTCCGAGTTCCGCACCGCGGCGGGCCGCACGCTGGCCAGGGTCTCGCTGGATCAACTCGTGCAACGTTATGGATTGCCGACCATCTGTCTGCACCGCCATCTGGTGTCGGACACGCTGCTCGATCGGTTCGGCACCGCCGGCCTGCATCTCGGCAAGGAGCTGGTCGCCGTCGAGGACGGCGGCGATCACGTCGCCGCCCGGTTCGCCGACGGTGAGACCGTTACAGCCGATGTGTTGATCGGCGCCGACGGCATTCACTCGGTGGTGCGCGGCGCGCTGTTCCCAGCCATGGCGCCCCGCTATGACGGCCAGACCGTCTGGCGCGGGATGGTCTCGGCCGACGACGTTCCGGCCACCTCGTTCGTGGCATTCGGACGGGGCAGCCGCGCCGGCTGGAGTCCGATGGGCCGCGGAAAGGTGTACTGGTTCGGCGCACGTTTCCAGCCCGCCGGGGCCCCGGATCGCCACGGCAGCATCCACCGTGACCTGCTGGCCGAATTCGGTCACTGGGCAAAACCTTTGGGACGCCTCATCGAGTCGACCCCCGAGCAGGCCATTGTGCGCGGCGACGTCTACGCGGTCCCGCGTCTGCCGTCGTGGACCGCGGGACGCGTGGCACTGTTGGGCGATGCGGCGCACGGAATGGCTCCCCATGTCGCGCAGGGGGCCTGCCTGGCCGTCGAGGATGCGGCAGTTCTCGCCCTCCGGCTGGCGGCGGCGCCGACACCGGAGGACGGCTTGCGCCGCTACTCCGAGGAGCGGCGCGCTCGGGTGGGTGCGGTGCTCGACGAAGCCGACGCCATCGGCCGGCTGGCCGCGATGAACGGGCCGGTTTCGTCCCGGCTGCGCAACATGGCGTTGCGCCTGACCCCGAGCAACATGTTGATCGCCGGATTCGCCCGACCCGCAGGATATGAGGTGACCGAATGACCGACGACCTGAAGATCGGTCTGACACTGGGTTATTGGCAGAAGCACGCCGAGGACCTCACCGACACCGTGCTGGCGGCCGAGCGACTCGGCTACCACGCAGTCTTCACCGCCGAGACATACGGGTCGGATGCCTGGACGCCGCTGACCTGGTACGGCGCCCGCACGTCGCGGATCAAGCTGGGCACCGCGGTGTCCCAGCTGTCCGCTCGCACACCGACCGCCACCGCGATGCATGCCCTGACGTTGGACGCCCTGTCCGGCGGTCGACTGCTGCTCGGCGTCGGCGTGTCCGGCCCGCAGGTGGTGGAGGGCTGGTGCGGGCAGCCGTTCGGCCGGCCATTGGCCCGCACCCGGGAATACGTCGACATCATGCGACAGGTATGGGCACGTGAGGCGCCGGTCACCAGCACGGGGCCGCACTATCCACTGCCCTTCCCGGGTGGCACGGGCCTGGGCAAGCCGCTCAAATCAATCGTGCATCCGCTGCGCGCGCAGATCCCGGTGTACATCGGTGCCGAGGGCCCGAAGAACGTGGCGCTGGCTGCCGAGATCGCCGACGGCTGGGTGCCGTTCTTCCTCGACCCCGCCATGGTCGAATCGATCTACGGAGAAGCGATCGCCGGCCGGCGCCCCGGATTCGAGATCGCGGCGCCGGTGACCACGGTCGTCACCGACGACATGGCGCTTGCCCTGCAAATCGCCAAGCTCCCTCTCGCCCTGTACATCGGGGGGATGGGGGCCAGAGAACGCAACTTTCACCTCGATCTGATCGGCCGTCTCGGGTACGCCGAAGAGGCCCAACGGGTTCAGGAGTTGTTCCTGGCCGGCCGCCGAGCCGAGGCCGTGAATGCGGTGCCGGATGAGTTGGCGGACAACACATCGCTGCTCGGACCCATCCAGCGGATCAAGGAGCGGATGTCGCTGTGGCGCGATTCCCCGATCACCACGCTGCTCATTGGCGGCGTCCGAGACGAGCCGACCCTGCGGTTGCTGGCCGACGCCATACGTGCGTGATCACACCCGGCGCGTCGCGCCGCCCCAGAAGGTCTCGCGGACTTGTCTTTTGAGGACCTTGCCGACGGGGCTCCGGGGTAGTTCCGGCCAGATCTCGACCCGCTTGGGGCACTTCACGCCGTTGAGGGCGCCTTTGCAGTGTGCGATCAACTCCTCGGCACTGACCTGCCGACCCGGCGCCAACTCGACCACCGCCGTCACCGCCTCACCCCAATGCGCATCGGGCACCCCGACCACCGCGCACTGCGCCACCGCCGGATGCGCCAGCACGACGGCCTCCACCTCGGCGGAGTACACGTTGAATCCGCCGGTGATGATCATGTCCTTCTTTCTATCCACGATGTAGACAAAGCCGTCGTCGTCGAAACGACCGATGTCACCGGTGTGATGCCAACCATGCTCACGTACGGACGGCTCCGGATCACCGAGGTAACCGCGCATCACCAAAGTCCCGCGTATCACCAGCTCGCCGATCTCCCCGGGCGGCAACAACTCTCCCTGGTCATCCATCACCGCCATCCGGGCGACGATCGACGGGCGGCCACAGGACTCCAGCCGATGCGGTGCGTCCCGGAGAGCCTCGACGTGGTCGGCGGCGGTCAGCACCGTACAGATCATCGGAGCTTCGGACTGGCCGTACATCTGCACCATCCGCGGCCCGAAGACTTCGATCGCCAGGCGGAGCTTTTCGGGGGCCATCGGTGCGGCCGCATAGACGAAGGCGCGCAGCGCCGAGTAGTCGCGGTCGCGCACCGTCGGGTCCCCCAGCAGCATGTAGATCGCCGTGGGCGGCAGGAACAGAAAGCTCACCCGCTGCCGTTCGATGGCCTCCAGAATCGCCGGCGCGCTCACCGCGCGGTGGATCACGATCGTGCCTCCGCATGCCAGTACCGGAAAGCACAAGACGCCTGCGGCATGGGTGAGGGGCGCGGCCGCCAGGTAGACCGGTGGCTCGCCGATGTCGACATGGGCCAGCAGTGCCGTCGTCATCGCCTCGACGTTGCGGGCACTGATCACCACCGCCTTGGGCCGACCGGTTGTTCCACCGGTGAACCCCAGAATCGCTTCGCCGTCGGGATCTTCGGGAAGATCCGGCAGCGATCCGGTGCCGTCGGGCACCGCGTCGGATGGGACCAGCCAGCGCAACGTCGGGACCGCCTGCCCCAGCTGCTCGGCGACATCCTGCAGGCTCGGGTCGAAGAACAGCGCCGCGCAATCGCCGATGGTCAACTGCTCAGCAAGTTCGGTGACGGTCGCACGGGAGTTGGCCGGAATCCACGTCGCACCACTGCGCAACAACCCGAGCACCGCCAGGAACGCCTGCGTCGAATTCGGTCCCAGCACTGCAACGCGGTCGCCGATACCGATGTCGTGGCTGCCGAGCCAGGCCGCGATGCGCTGCGAGTGCCGCACCACTTCCCGATAGGTCAGGCGCAGATCACCGTCGTCGAGGCAGGTCCGTTCCGGCGCGATGAGCGCGCCGCGATCCAGGTAGTCGATCAACCGCATATCACGGCCGCCCGGGCCCGGGTTGCGGGCGCGCGCCCGGCCCGGCGTGGCGGTACAGCCAGGGCAGGATGACTGATTCGACGACGGGCAGTGCCGACACCGACGTGTGGGCGTCGGCTCCGGTTTCGGGGCCCAGTTCGATCAATTGCTTGTCCGGCACTGTCAGTTGTTCGAACAGCTTCCGCGTCAGCTCCTGCCAGGCCGGCGGCTCGGCGGTGCCGCAGACCAGCAGGACCGGGCCTTCGATGTTGCGGATCATCGCCGGCGTGACCGTGAATTCCTTCAGGTCTTCCAGGATCTGGCTGTAGCGCTGCACGGGCGCGGTGTAGTTGCCGCCGCGGCGGCCCCACCAGTGGAACGAGAAGTCGATCGCGGGCAGGTGGCGCAACTGCTCGATGTGCTGGTCGACCTCGGCTGCGCCGGCACCGCCGTCCAGCATCGCGCCGACGCCGGCGACCGAGCGGGGCAGTTCGACCAGCTCGTGCAGCGACGCGTCGAACACCCACCCGCGCACCCGGTGATCGTGCGCGGCGGCCCGCGGCCCGAAGTATCCGCCCGCCGAGAAGCAGACGCACCAGAGGTTGTCGGGGTCGACACCGGGGACCGCCGTCAGCGCGTCGAGCATTGCCGCGAAGGGAACCTCCGCGTCCGCCCGGTATTTGGAGACGGCGTTCATCGCGAGCGAGCCGACCTGTCCGGGCAGCTCGACCAGCGCCACGTTGTAACCACGTTCCAGCAGGGATCCTCCCCCGTAGAAGAAGTTCTCCTCGCACACCACATCGGCACCGCCCACCATGATGACGGTCGGATAGCGTTGCGGTGTCGCCGATCCGGGCAGAAAGTACATCGGCATCCGCACACCGTCGCAGTCGT
The DNA here is from genome assembly GCF_002102265.1 of Mycolicibacter longobardus. Taxonomy (GTDB): domain Bacteria; phylum Actinomycetota; class Actinomycetes; order Mycobacteriales; family Mycobacteriaceae; genus Mycobacterium; species Mycobacterium longobardum. The sequence goes on from NZ_LQPG01000007.1 coordinate 151,915, forward strand.
AGGTCAGCTGCTGACCCGGCGGCGTGGCCAGTTCGCAGACCCGCCCGAACGCGGCGCGAAGTTTGCCGTACAGCTCGGGCCGGCGCTCGTCGAAGCCGTTCAGAAACTGATCGGAGGCGTGGTAGTAGTTGGCGGCACGCAGGTAGGCGCGGCGCGCATCGATCACCGAGGCCTCGTCGGCGGCGAGCCGATCGGCCTGCTCCACGAGCCGGTCCGCGAACGACGCCCAGGACCGGTGCCAACTTTCCACGTCGCCGTCGTCCACCCCGGACAGGATTGCCAGCACCTCGCCGACGGTCGCGCCACCCTGAGAGGCATAGCCGAGGTAGCGAATCACGTTGAAGTCCAACCACGGGTCGCTGAACAGGTGAAAGTGCCGCTGTGCCATCTCGATGGAGCCCACCCGAGCACCTCCGTCCGAAGTCCCAGAGAAATAGAAACAATCTCTAGTTCGCCCTGTCAAGAGGTCGTCGGACCTGGTATATATACACCAAGTCATCAGGTGTCTTTTGCGAAGGGGCGGCCATGAATGACCGTGCACCGCCTGTCCCCCGCGCCCGCGGGCCGGCCAGCTGTGCACCGACCGCACCCCCGTCGCCGCCGGAGCCCCGAGTCGACGCTTCGCGGGTGTCGAGCAGCGGGGTCGGCCCCCGTCGGCCCGATCTTTGCCGCCCCTGTGCCACCCGCCGGAATCGTCACCCGGCGCGCCGGCTCCGCCCGGACCGCAGTGTTGCTTATGACGTAGCTCACTATTATATTGGTGAACCAATTAATGATTGTCGGGCTGCGACCCGGATCCAGCAACCAGCCATGGAGGCGGCGTTGAACGAGACATCTACCGAGTCGACAGCGGCGGCTCGTTGCCCCGTGAGCGACTTCGACCCCCTCGAACCGCAGACGTTGCAGTGCCCCTACCCGTGGTACGAGTCGCTGCGGAACGAGGCACCGGTGCACTTCGTGGCCAGCCGGGGCATGTGGTTCGTCACCTCGCGCGAGCTGGTCGCCGAGGCGCTGACGAATCACGAGGTGTTCTCGTCGAACTTCGGCGTGCCGCAGCTTCCGGCACCGGAATCGGTGGCCGCGCAGGTCGCCGAGATCGAAGCGGAAGGCTGGCCGCCGGTACCGACCCTGCTCACCGCCGACCCGCCGGAACATCACTACTACCGGCGGATGGTGGCCAGAGCGTTCACGCCGCGTCTGATCGCCCAGCAGGAACCGGCGATCCGTCAGATCGCCACCGAGGTCGCCGACGCGCTGCCCGCCGGAGAACCCGTCGACTTCATCCCGGCGTTCGCCGCACCGTTGCCGCTGCGGATCATCGCGCACATCCTCAACGTTCCCGACGACCGGATCGGCGACTTCAAACGGTGGTCAGATCAGTTCGCCGCCACCGTCGGCGCCGAACTCGACGATGTCGGCCGCCTCGAACAAGCACGCAGCCTGCTGGAGTTCCAGCGCTACTTCGCCGCCGAACTCGACGATCGGCGGGCCAACCCCCGCGGCGATCTGATCACCGGACTCGTCAACGCCCCCGACGCCGCCGACGGCGACGAACCGTTGAGCACCGCCGCCTGCCTGAGCATCATTCAACAACTGCTGATCGCCGGCAACGAGACCACCACCAAGCTGCTGACCAGCACGCTGCACATGGCGGCCCAGTCACCCAAGTGGTGGGACTGGTTGCGGGAGAACCCCACCGAGCGCGTCGAGGCGTTCACCGAGGAGGCACTGCGGTACGCCACACCGGTGCAGAGCATGTTCCGGATCGCCAAGGCCGAGACCACACTCGGCGGCTACACCATCCCGGCCGGTGCACTGGTGGTGTTGGCCTTCGCGTCGGCCAACCGCGACGACGCCTGGTTCGACCGAGCCGACGAGTTCAACCCCGAACGCGACAACGCCAGGACCCACCTGGCGTTGGGCCACGGCATCCACGCCTGCCTGGGAGCCCCGCTGGTCCGGCTCGAGGCGAGCATCGCCTTCCGGGAATTGGCCCGCCGCTTCAGCGCGGTCAGGTTCGCCGAGGACAACGACTTCACCTACGAGCCCAGCTTCATGCTGCGGGGATTCAAACGGCTCTCCCTGATCTTCGATCGGGACTGACGGGCGGCACATGACGGTGCAGGCTCCGGAAATCGATGGCGCGCCGAACCGCATGAACCCGGCAAGCCGGGCCATCGGACGGTGGTCGAAGGGCTACCTCAGCCGGCATCCCGTTACCGCACTGCGCACCGTGGGCGGCCAATGCGTGCTGGCGGTGCGGGCGACGCAATACCTGTGCATCGATATCGCCCGAGGACGTTTCCCGTTCACCGAGTTCGTCGAGCAGGCCACCTTCATGGCGCGTACCGCGATCGTGCCGACGATGTTCGTCGCCGTACCGCTGAGTGTCACGCTGGCCATCCAATTCAGCTTGCTGGCGGGACAACTCGGAGCGACGTCGCTGGCCGGTGCCGCCAACGGCCTGGCCGTCATCCGGCAGGGCGCACCGCTGGTGGCGGCCGTGCTGATGGCGGCCGCGGTGGGGTCGGCGACCGGCGCGGACCTGGGCTCCCGTGCGATCCGGGAAGAGACCGACGCCATGGAGGTCATGGGGGTGTCGGTGATCCGGCGGCTGGTGGTTCCGCGGCTGGTGGCCAGCGTCCTGATCTCCGTCGCCCTGACCGGATTCACCTGCTTCATCGGTTTTCTGGCCGGATACGCGTTCACCGTGATGCTGCAAGGCGGCACCCCGGGCAGCTACACCGCGACGTTCTCCTCGTTCGCGAGCGTCGAGGACCTGGTCCTGACACTGCTCAAGGCGGTGGTGTTCGGCGTCATCGTCGCGATCATCTCCAGCTACAAGGGTCTGGACACCCGAGGCGGTCCGGCCGGAGTGGCGAATTCGGTGAATGCCGCGGTGGTGCAATCCATCCTGCTGCTGCTGTTGACCAATGTCCTGATGAGCCAGATGTATCTGGTGCTGTTCCCGAAGACCAGCTTCTGACCATGACGGCCACCACATTCCTGCCCACCGGTGTTCGTCCCGTCCTCGCCGTCGCGGATGTGCCGGTCCAGCAGGCGGCGCGGATCGGGCACATGGTGGCGTTCTTCTTCCGGACACTGGCCGGCATTCCGCTGGTGCTGCGCCGCTATCCACGGGAGTTCTTCCGGCTGCTGTCGGACGTGACATGGGGCAACGGGTCCATCGTCGTCGGCGGCGGCACCGCGGGAGTGGTGCTGCTCAACGGCGCCGCCGGCGGGGCTGTGGTCGCGATCGAGGGCTACAACGCCCTCAATCTCCTCGGCCTGGGTCCGGCGACCGGGTTGATCACCGCGCTGGCCACTGTGCGCGAAATCGCGCCGATGATGGCGGCACTCAGCTTCGCGATCCAAGCCGGCTGCCGCTTCACCGCACAGTTGGGCGCGATGCGCATCTCCGAGGAGATCGACGCGCTGGAGTCGCTGGCCATCCGGCCCATCCCCTACCTGGTGACCACCCGGGTGCTCGCCTCGGCGCTGGCCGTGGTGCCGTTGTTCGTCGTCTGCCTGTGCCTGAACTTCCTGGTGTGCCAGTTCGTGATCTTCTTGGTCAGCGGGCAGGCGTCGGGCACCTACCTGCACTACTTCGGGTTGATGCTGGCCGCGCGCGACATGTTCTTCGCGGTGCTCAAGGTCGCGATATTCGTCGCCGTCATGTCTACCCTGCAGTGTTACTACGGCTTCTACGCCACCGGCGGACCGCGCGGTGTCGGCATCGCGGCCGGCCGGGCGATGCGCGCGAGCATCACCATCATGGTCAGCGTCAACATGCTTCTCACCATGGCTTTTTGGGGCATCGACGCCGGCGGACGGCTGGGCGGGTAGATGCCGAACCGATTCGATTTCGACGGCCGGGGCCCGTCCACGCCGGCTCTGGTGGCGAGCGGAATCGCCTTTGCCCTGGTGTGCGTGCTGACCGGCTGGCTGCTGGTGGAGAAATCACAGGGCAAGCTGGACCCGCGTGTCCAAGTCACCGCGGTACTGCGCAGCGTCGGCGACGGCCTGCCCCCCAAGTCCGATGTGAAGTTCCGCGGCGTGCTGGTCGGGATGGTCCGCGACGTGATACCCGCCGAGGGCGACGCACCCAACGTGGTACATATCGACCTCAAACCCCAGCGGGCGCAGGGTATCCCGAACACCGTGACCGCGCGCATCGTCCCGAGCAACGCGTTTGCGGTGTCATCGGTACAGCTGGTGGACAACGGGCCGGCGTCGGTGCTGCGCAGCGGCGACATCATCACCGAGGACCAGACCCTGGCGACCCAGCTGTTCCAGAACACCCTGGCCAAGCTGCGTGAGCTCATCACGGCGGTCACCCGTCCCGGCAACGATCAGACCCTGGGCATGATCCGGGTGCTGGCGGACGCCACCGCGGGCCAGGGACCGGCACTGAGCTCGGCGGCCCAGGGGCTCAACCGCATCGTGGCCGAGATGAACGATCTCAGCATCGAGGACGGTGCGCCGTCCACGCTGGGAACATGGGAATCCGCCATCGCGGCGCTGCGCGGCACCGCACCCGAACTGCTGGACTCGCTGCACAATGCCGTGGTGCCGATGCGCACCGTCGCCGAAAAGCAAGCGGCCCTGCACAATCTGTTGACCGGAGCGCAGAACACCGTCGGCACCGTGCGCACCGCGATGGACAACCACACCGATGAGTTGGTGGCCATCGGCACCCAGCTGACCCCGGTCGTCGGTGTGCTGGCCGACAGCTCAGGCAAGTTTCCGGCGATCGCATTGGGCATCGACAACGTGGTCAACACGTTCTTCGACGAGCTGTGGACCCGTACCGGCACCAAGCTGAGCTTCACCTTCAAGCTGGTGGTCGCGCTGGCCCCGCTTCGGCTCTATACCCGCAGCGATTGCCCCGTCTACGGCCAGTTGCGCGGCCCCAGTTGCGAGACCGCACCCGAGACCACCCCGGTGGTCGACACCCACGGGATTCCCGACCCCCGCGCCTACGTACCACCGCCGGGCATCACCCTGCCCAGCAATGCCGCCGACCAGGTACTGCTGGCGCCGGCCGGAAACCCGCCGCCAGAACCGACTTTCGAGCTGGGCGGCGCACCATGACCGCCCACCGGCGCCAGCTGGCCTGGCTGATCATGTTCCTGGTGGTGTGCTTCTCGCTCACCTGGACCATCCTGGTCACCCTGCGCCGCGACGTGATCGGCCCCACCAACAGCTACACCGCAGTGTTCACCGATGTCACCGGGCTGCGGCCGGGCTCCGATGTCCGGATGGCCGGGGTCCGGGTGGGCCGGGTGGACTCGGTGGACCTGGACCGCGACCACGCCAGGGTGCGGTTCCGGATCCAACGCGACCAGCCGGTCTACGGCAACACCAAGGCGTCCGTGGTGTACCAGAACATCATCGGGCAGCGCTACATCGGGTTGACGCTGGCCGACTTCGGCCGTCCGGAGAAGCTGCCCGACGGCGCCACCATCCCGGAGGAACGCACCGAACCGTCGTTCGACGTGACCTACCTGCTCAACGGATTCGAACCGCTGTTCACCCTGCTGGATCCGGATAATCGGGGCAACCTGTCCAACGCGCTGATCAAGGCGCTGCAAGGCGACTCGAATTCGCTTGCGGTACTTATCGGCGAGACCTCCCGGCTGGCGCAGTCCCTGGCCGGTCCCGACGATCTGCTGGGTCAACTGATCACCAGCCTGAACGCGGTCACCCAGAACCTGGCCGGCCAGGGTGCCGCGCTGCAGACCACCTTGACGCAGGTGCGCGCGGTCGTCGCCGGGCTCAATGTGCATCGCGACGAACTGATCTCGGCTGCGGGTTCCATTTCCACGGTGGTCGGCCGTCTTTCCGGGATTCTCGCCGCGGTGCGCCCCGACCTGGAAGACATGCTCGACCGCCAGCCCGGGCTCCTGGCGACCATGATCGCCCGCGAGGATCAGTGGGCCACCATGGGGGCCAACCTGCCCGCGGTGCTCAAGGGGCTGGCGAGGATCACCGGTGACAGCACCGCGATGAGTGCGCAGGCCTGCGATTTCAACTTCACCCTGTTCAACTTCCTCAAACCGATCGTGCCCAGCATCATCAACGCGGCGACCCCCGGCGGTTGGCGCAAATACTCGGCGCAGTGCAGGTGATCACCGTGGCCGGCACACACAACAGGAAACGGGTCCTCGAGGACCGCAGCCAGGCCTGGCTGGGCGCCATGGCGGTGCTGACGCTGACCGCGGTGATCGCCGCGACGACACTGCTGACGACGCTGCACCTTGGGAAGACAACGTATTACGCCGATTTTCTGCAGGCGGCCAGTATCCGCTCCGGCGACGAGGTCAGCATCGCCGGCGTACCGATCGGCACGGTCGAGGGCGCCGAGCTGGCCGGTGACCACGTGGTGGTGTCGATGAAGATCCGGCACGATGTGGTCCTGGGTTCGCAGACCCGGGCGGCGATCAAGCTGACCACCGTCCTGGGCGCCCGCTACGTCGAACTGAAGCCGGCCGGTGAAGGGACCCTCGACGAGCATCGAATCCCCTTGGCACACACCAGTGTTCCCTACGACCTGCAACGGCTGTTGCAGGACTCGACCAACACATTCGAAGAAGTCGACGCCCAGCGGTTCGCCCAGTCGATGCAACTGGTGTCCACCCAGCTGCGCGACGTCCCGTCGATCCTGCCCGACGCGCTGAGCAACGTGCAGAACCTCTCCCAAGTCATCGCCGACCGCCGCGGCCAGATCGCCGGGCTGCTGCGCAGCACCGCCGAGATCGCCGACATCCTGGGCGGCCAGCAGACCGACCTGGCCGCCCTGGTCAGCCAGGGCCAACAGCTGTTCGGCGAAGTCGTGGCGCGACGTGACGCCGTCCTGCGGCTGATGGACGCCGCGACCACCCTGGTCGGCACCGCCCGCGACATCACCGTCGGCAACCACGCCCAACTCGACCAGCTCCTCGGCGACATCCGCCAAGTCACCGCGATGGTGGGCGACCACGACGACCTGCTCCGCAACCTGTTCCAGGCGATGCCGCTGTCCATGCGAAACGTGGCCAACGCCACCGGGTCCGGCCCCTTCCTGGACTTCGCCCTGCCCGGCGGCCTGCTGGTGGATTCCTGGATGTGTGCGATCAGCGGCCGCGCCGAGCAATACAAATGGCCGGAGCGCTACCAGTATCTCAAGGACTGCGAATGACCAAGCGGACCATCATCGTCGCCGCCATCGTGGCCGCCGCGGCCGCGGTGCTCGGCGCCGGATACACGCTGCGGCCGGTGGTCAGCACCGAGCAGCGCACCATCACCGCCCAGTTCGACAACGTCATCGGCCTCTACACCGGCAACAGTGTCGCGGTGCTCGGCATGCCGGTGGGTCGCGTGGCCTCGATCAATCCCAAGGGCGACTACGTCGAAGTCGTCCTGGAGATCGACCCGAGGATCCAGCTGCCCGCCGATGTCCAGGCGGTGACAGTGGGAACGTCGATCCTCACCGACCGCCACGTCGAACTCACCCCGCCGTACTCCGGCGGACCGGCCCTTGCCGATGGCGCCCTGTTGCGCCTGGATCGGACCAAGACCCCGATCGAATTCGACCGGGTGCTCAAGATGGTGGACAAGCTGGGCACCGCACTGGGCGGCGACGGACACGGCAACGGCCCGATGGCCGATATCCTCACCGCGACATCGGATATCACCACCGGCAGCGGACAGCAGATCAAGACGGCCCTCGGCCAGCTCTCGGAAGCGCTGCGCACCGGGGACGACGACGGGCAGGCAACCCGCCAGAACATCACCACCATCATCACGAATCTGAGCAGGCTCACCGACGCGGCAGCCCGAAACCAGGACGTGGTGCGCGAGTTCGGCGCCGACATCCGAGCGCTCAGTGACATCGCCGCCCAAGAAGGGGTCGGACGCGGCGATACCGGGCGCTCGCTCAACCAGGTGCTCCAACAGCTCAACACCCTGCTGACCGACAACGGTGAGAACCTGACGGCGACACTGCGCAGCAGCAATGCCCTCACCAAGGCCCTGGTGGACTACCGCCGTGAACTCTCGGAAGTCTTCGACGTCGCTCCGCTGGCGATCGACAACGTGGTCAACGCGATGGACACCGACAACGGGATGCTGCGAGTGGGTGCGCACTTCGATTCGGTGTTCTTCGACAGTTCGATGACCAAAGAGGTCTGCAACATCCTGGGGCTGCGGCAATTGGGCTGCCGCACCGGCACCATCCGCGACCTCGGCCCGGACTTCGGCGTCACGTCCGTGCTGGAAGCGATGACGAGGTTGGGCCAATGAGACGTCGACTCTGCGGGGTGCCGCTTGCCGCGGCGGTACTGGTGCTCGCGGGATGTTCGGTCGGAGTGGAACAACTGCCGTTGCCCGCACCCGGAATCGGCGGCGACAGCTACCGCCTCAACGCGGTCTTCTCCAACGCCCTCAACCTGCCGGACCGAGCCAAGGTCCGCCTCGGCGGCGCCGATGTGGGCGAGGTGGTGTCGATGACGGCCAAGGACTACACCGCCGTGGTCGACATGCGAGTTCTCGCCGAGGTCCGGCTGCCCGCCGGCACCACCGCCGAGCTGCGGTCGGCCACTCCCCTCGGCGACATCTTCGTCGCGTTGCGGCCGCCCGCACCCGCCGCCGACGCGGCGGTTCTGCATGACGGCGACAGCATCCCGATCTCCTCGACGCTGGCCGCCGCCACCGTCGAAGAGGTGCTGGCCTCGACGTCGATGCTGGTCAACGGCGGCGTGATCGGCAACCTGACCCGAGTTCTCAACGGGGTGGGCGCGGCCGTGGGGCACGACGGCGAGGGCCTGGCCGCGATGATCCGGGAATCACGCGCGCTGGTGACCACGATGTCGGCACGCACCGACGACATCCGCGCGGTGATGCAGCAGACCACTGCGCTGGCCGACACGCTGAACAGCCAGCGGGACTCGATCAACGATGTGCTGACGTCGTCGGCGCCGGCCCTGAGCATCATCGCCGACCACACCGCCACCATCGTGGCGCTGCTGAACCAGATGGGCGCGGTCACTGCGCAACTGCAACGGTTCCCGTCGATCGCCGGCGTCGACACCCGCAGCCTGATTCGCGACATGAACGAACTGTCCCGCGCCTTCAACGAGACGGCGGTGGATCCCCAGGTCGCCATGGACAACTTCGTGCGGATCCTGCCGCCGACGCTGAAGCTGTTCAGCGCCAACGCAGCTCACTCCGATGTCGACCTGCAGCAGTTGGCGCTCGGTCACATCCCGGACAAGAACCACCTGGGGGATCCCGAGTTCCACGGCCCCAAGTGGGCCGACTGGGACAACCTGGTGGGATCGTTGCGCTACGTCATCACCCAGTTGGGAGATCGGGTGTGGGGAACCGATCGCGGCCGGATCTGGGGGCCACACCAATGAATCTGGTCGAACCGATCGCCGCGCTGATCCTCCGGGCGGTCCGCTCCGGGGTGGCGCACCGACTGCTGATATCCGGTATCGCGCAGATCGCACTCGTGGTCGTCGGGGTGGCCTATCTGCTGTTCGGTGCGTTGCGCGACAACCCGTTCGCCGATCAGATCACGGTGGCGGTGCAATTGGACGAATCCGGCGGGCTGCTGGCCAACCAGGACGTCACCCTGCGGGGGGTGCCGATCGGCCGGGTGGCCTCGGTCGACTTCACCGGAGACGGCGTGCGCGCCCTCGCCCGCATCGACGCACACGCCCGGATTCCGCGCGACGGCACGATCGCCCGGGTGTCAGGCCTGTCGCCGGCCGGTGAGCAGTACCTCAACTTCGAACCCACCGACGCCGCCGGCCCGCTGCTGTCCCACGGGACGGTGATGGACCGCGCCCACACCACGACCCCGATCCCGATCTGGCGGCTGTTGGGCAATATCGACGGCCTGCTGGCGCAGACCGATCCGGGTCAGCTCAAGGGTGTCCTCGACGAACTCGGGGTCAGTGACGAGGGTCCTGCGAAGCTGCGCCGGCTGCTCACCGGTAGCCAACTGCTCATCTCCACCTTGGACGGGGTGCTGCCGCAGACCATGACGCTGCTGCGCGGGACCCGCCCCGTCTTCAAGATCTTCGAAGATTCTTCGAACGGAATGCGTTCTATCGCCGACAATCTGGGCGCCACGCTGGCCGGTGTCGGCGGCAAGGACGCCGGGTTGCGCCACCTGCTGGACGAGACCCCGAAAGTGCTGGCCACCCTCGACCAGGTGATCGACGACAACTCCGAAACCATGGTGCAGCTGTTAGGAAATCTGACCACCGTCGCGCAACTGTCCTACGTCCGGGTACCGGCCTTGCAGCAGTTGTTCCGCGACGATCGGCCGCCGCTGCTCGATGGTGTCGCCAGCCTGATGCACGGCGGCGGCATCTGGGCGATCGCCGACATCTACCCGCGGTACATGTGCGACTACGCGCACCCGCGCGACGTGCCGTTCATCCCCAACTACCCGGAGCCCTACCTGTACACGTACTGCCTCAACGATGACCCCGGGTTACTGATCCGCGGCGCCCGCAACGCGCCCCGCCCACCCGGCGACGACACCGCCGGTCCCCCACCGGGATGGGATCCGCTGCGCCGCACCGACCCCACCCCCGTCGGCCCGCACACGATTCCACTCCCCTACGGCGGGCCGGTGATGCCGCCGGAGTCCGAGCCGCACCGCCAGGGCATCCCGTGGAACTGACAAGGAGATGACATGCCCGACACCCAGTTGCTGACCGAACCCGAGGTTCTCGGAGTGCCGCCCGGCGATGCCGACGACACGACCGTGCCGGCATCGCGAAAGCGGTTGCCGCACCTGACAACCGGCGCCTTGACCCTGCTGGTCGTCACGCTCGCGGCATTATGCGGCTGCCTGGCGTGGCAGAACAAGAGCGATCGTGACATCCAGGTCGCGGGCGCGGCGGCCCGGCAGGCGGCGCAGGACTACGCCGCCACCTTGACCTCCGTGGACAGCAACAACCTGGACGCGAACTTCGCCGCCGTGCTCGAAGGCTCCACCGGCGAGTTCCACGACATGTACCGTCAGTCCAGCAGTCAACTGCGCCAGATGCTGATCGCGCGCAAGGCGACGGGACACGGCGTCGTCATCGACTCCGCGATCAAGTCGGCGACCAGGGACCAGGTGGTGGTGCTGTTGTTCGTCGACCAGACCGTGACCAACACCGACGTGCCGGATCCACGCGTGGACCGCAGCCGCATCATCATGACGATGCAGCGGATCGACGGTCAGTGGAAGGCCGCGAAAGTCGAGTTGCCATGAGCAGCAGAATCACTGCCCTGCGCGATGACTGGATCATGCGCTCCATGCTGGCCCGGGTGGGTGACATCCCGGAGTCGGTGCTGCTGCCGATGCTGCGGCAGGTGGCCGACGATCGCCAGGCGGTGGATTCCGGGTGGAAAGCGGTGAGCGCCACGCGCGTCCGCCGCGGGGCCCGGCTGTCTGCCCGCGAGTCGTGGCGGCGCCGCTACGGGCAGTTCGTCCGAGAACTGGAGTGGGCCATCACCGGGTTGGTGGCGGTACTGCCGCGAGACGATGTCGAGCAATTGGTTTCCGACGCCGTGGCGAGCCGGCTGCGCCGGTGGCTGCGGTTCCTGCTGCCGGCCTTCGGCACGGTCGGCCTGGTTCCGCGCGGCCTGTATCCGGGTGTCATGGACGCCGGAGTGTCGGTGGCGACGTTCCTGGTCGGTCCGATCCAGCGGACCGGCGTCGAGCCCGACGGCACCCTGATCTACGAGATCCCTGAATGCGCCATGCACACCGCCACCGAGGCGGGCGTGGCGCAGGAGCATTCTTGTCTGATGGCCTGCAAGGCCGCCTGCGAGAAGGTGTTCGACAAGGATTCCGCGATGCCGCTGGAGTTCGACCCGCATCTGCCCGGACTGTCCTGCACGCTGCGGGTTCACCCCGCCGCGAGTCACCCCAACAGATAGGACCGATTGTGACCAACCCGAACACCGCCGGCGCCGACTTCGCCGCGTACACCCCGCTTTACGAAGAATACGACTACACCATCGACGACTACGACGGTGAACTGCCCGAGGAGCTGCAGGGCACCCTGTACCGCAACGGGGCCGGGAAACTCGACGCCGGCGGGCAGGCACTGGGTCACCTGTTCGACGGCGACGGGATGCTGTCGCTGTTCTCCATCGCCGACGGGTCGGTGCACTACCGCAACCGGTATGTGCGGACCAAGCACTACCGCAAATCGCTGACCTCCCGGGGTGCGCCCTACCGCGCGCTGGGAACCATGCGGCCGGGCGGGGTACTGACCAATGCCCTGCGGTTCCCGGCCAACGTGGCCAACACCAGCGTGGTGATGCACGCCGGCAAGCTGCTGGCGCTGTGGGAAGGCGGCCCGCCCACCGAGCTCAATCCCGACACGCTCGACACCGTCGGTGTCCACAACTTCGGCGGCGAGCTGAAATGGCTGGGCGCGTTCTCCGCACACCCCAAATGGGACCCGGACACCAAGGAGATGTTCAACTTCGGCCTGGCGATGGTGCCGTTCCCCAAACTGATCTGTTACCGCGTCGACCGCGCGGGCAAGTTGCACCGGCTGGGTCAGCTGAACCTGCCGTTTGCGATGTTCAACCACGACATGGGCCTGACCAGCAAGCACATGGTGTTCGCGATTCCGCCGCTGATCTTCCCGACGTCCAAGCTGATGGGCGCCGGATTCGGGCTGCTCAACTTCATCGACGCCATCGAGTACGACGCCTCGCGCGGGACCATGATCGGCCTGGTGCCACGCGACGGCGGCAAACCCCGAGTGCTGCACACCGATCCACTGCTGCACCTGCACCTGGCCAACACCTACGAGGACGGCACCGACACCATCGTGGAGCTGGTGCACTACGACTCGACGTGGGAGGAGCTCAACGGCCAGCTCTCCAGCCTGAGCACGGACCGGGCGAGTGAGATCGGTTCCTACGGCGGCACCCTGCTGCGGCTGCGGATCACCAAATCCGACAAGGTCATTCACGAGCCGATAACCGATGTCCGGGGAGAGTTCCCGTCGTTCAACATCTTCCGGACCGGCCGGCCGAACCGCTACACCTATCTGGCGGCGTCCAGCGAGGGCAGCACCTACCCGGATACGGTGGCCAAGGTGGACAACACCACCGGTGCGGTGGTCGCCCACCAGTTCCCGTACGGCCACCAGCCGCACGAGGCCGTTTTCGCCGCCCGCCCCGGCACCACCGACGAGGACGACGGCTGGCTGCTGGTGGCCACCCAGGACGGGGTGAACAACCGCGCCGCCCTGACGGTGTTGGACGCCAAGCACGTCGACGCCGGGCCGGTCTACACCGGCCGGCTGCGGCATCACCTACCGCTCACCTTCCACGGCAGCTTCACCCCGCGGGTGGCGCGGCCTACCCGGTGATCGCCGCGAACTCCGGGGCGATCAGGTCGGCCACCCGCGGCCAGGGCACGGTGATCACCGCAAGGCCGCGGCCGAACTGGTAGTCCGGGAAGTGCAGCTCGATGCCCTCGGCGGTGGGGATCCAGTACTTGAAGTTGATGTCGAGCGGCGCCACCTCGTTGCCGAACTGCCAGGTGCCCTGCCTGGGCGCCGCGTAGACGGTGGGCAGGATCTGTTTGGTCTGCTCGGCCAGCCGGGCCAGGCCGGCCGATCTGTCGAGGAACAGATTGTCCCAGGTGATGAGGATGCCGCTGCGTTTGTCGAATACCCGGGTGGCTACCGCGTGAAAAGGCATATTCGGCTGATCGGCGTTGTATTCGCCGACGAAAAGCTCAGAGACGGTGATCGGGCGAAATGACAAGGTGCCGGTGGAATTGAACGTCCAGGGGACGGTCTTGCTCGCGCTGGGTTCGTACGTCGCGACCTGCCCGCGAGCCTCCGCGTCGATCACCTCGTTGATGGACGCCGCGATGTTCTCGTCACCCCCGGCCAGGCGTTGATAATGAACTTCCCAGGTACCCAAGCGATCCGGACTGGTACCGGCGATCACATCCGGGATCGCGATGTAGCCGCCGGCCGCGTCGGGCTCAGCCGACGCCCCCGAGTCGGCCACACCCCAGGCGACCGTCAATATCACCATGCAGATAATCCCCAGTCGCCCCATACCGTGCCCCTTTGTCAGCGTCGGGTTTCAAATCAAAGAATAGCCGACAGATGAAATCCGAGAGTCGGAATCGGCGCGCAAAGAAGCCATTACGGCGATACCCAGAATTCGATTGCAGCGGTAATCGAAATCTGACGGAGCGGGCCGACTCGGGGCGCGGCGGGGCGCGAACCTCGTCCGGCACCCCCTCTCGCGATTACTAGGATGTCCTAGTATTCTCGGGGTTGGGCCGATCCGGCTCACCACTGAAAACCTTCACGGGATGGCCGCATGAGCACACAGATTCCGCACTTCGTCGATGGCCGCCGAGTCTCCGGCACATCGCAGCGCAGCACCGACGTTTTCGACCCCAACACCGGCGAGGTGCAGGCGACCCTGCCGCTGGCCAACTCCGCCGACGTCGACGCCGCCGTCACCTCGGCAGCGCAGGCCCAGCGCGATTGGGCCGCCTACAACCCGCAGCGCCGGGCCCGGGTGATGATGCGTTTCATCGACCTGGTCAACAGAAACGTCGACGAGCTGGCCGAGCTGCTCTCCCGCGAGCACGGCAAGACCCTCGACGACGCCCGCGGCGACATCCAGCGCGGCATCGAGGTTATCGAGTTCTGCGTCGGCATCCCGCACCTGCTCAAGGGCGAGCACACCGAGGGCGCCGGGCCGGGCATCGACGTGTACTCGCTGCGCCAGCCGCTGGGCGTGGTCGCCGGGATCACCCCGTTCAACTTCCCCGCGATGATCCCGCTGTGGCAGGCCGGCCCGGCGCTGGCCTGCGGCAATGCGTTCATCCTCAAACCGTCCGAGCGCGACCCGTCAGTGCCGGTGCGCCTCGCCGAGCTGTTCGTCGAGGCCGGGCTGCCGCCGGGGGTACTGCAGGTGGTGCACGGCGACAAGGAAGCCGTCGACGCGCTGCTGCACCACCCGGGCGTCGCTGCGATCGGCTTCGTCGGCAGCTCCGACATCGCGCAGTACATCTACTCGACGGCCACCGCCAACGGCAAACGCGCCCAGTGCTTCGGCGGAGCCAAGAACCACATGATCGTGATGCCCGACGCCGACCTGGACCAGGCCGTCGACGCACTGATCGGCGCCGGCTACGGCAGCGCCGGCGAGCGCTGCATGGCCATCAGTGTGGCGGTGCCCGTCGGCGAGCAGACCGCCGAGCGGCTGCGGGCCCGGCTGACCGAGCGGATCAACAACCTGCGGGTCGGCCACAGCCTGGACCCCAAGGCCGACTACGGTCCACTGGTCACCCGGGCCGCCCTCGAGCGCGTCAACGACTACATCGGCCAAGGCGTGGCCGCCGGTGCCGAACTGGTGATCGACGGCCGTGAACGGGCCAGCGACGACACCCAGTTCGGTGACGCGGACCTGACCGGCGGCTTCTTCGCCGGGCCGACGCTCTTCGACCACGTCACCACCGAGATGTCGATCTACACCGACGAGATCTTCGGCCCGGTGCTGTGCATGGTCAGAGCCTCGAACTACGAAGAGGCACTGGCATTGCCGTCAGAACACGAGTACGGCAACGGGGTGGCGATCTTCACCCGCGACGGCGACACCGCCCGCGACTTCACCTCCCGGGTGCAGGTCGGCATGGTCGGGGTCAACGTGCCGATCCCGGTGCCGGTGGCCTATCACACCTTCGGCGGCTGGAAGCGGTCCGGTTTCGGCGACCTCAACCAGCACGGCACGGCGTCCATCACCTTCTACACCAAGGTCAAGACCGTCACCCAGCGCTGGCCGTCGGGTATCAAGGACGGCGCCGAATTCCACATCCCCACAATGGAATAGGGACCCCCGGATGAACACGACCTTGGACGACGAAGAACGGGTGATCGTCGACACCGCGGCGGCGTTCGCCGACAAGCGCCTTGCCCCGTATGCGCTGGAATGGGATGCCACCCACCACTTTCCGGTCGACGTGATGCGGGAGGCGGCCGAGCTGGGCATGGCGGCGATCTACTGCCGCGACGACGTCGGCGGGTCCGGGCTGCGCCGCCTGGACGGGGTGCGTATCTTCGAGCAGTTGGCGATCGCCGACCCGGTGATCGCCGCCTACCTGTCGATCCACAACATGTGCGCCTGGATGATCGACACCTACGGCACCGAAGATCAGCGCAAGAGCTGGGTACCCAGGTTGGCGTCGATGGAGGTCGTCGCCAGCTACTGCCTCACCGAGCCCGGCGCCGGATCGGACGCCAGCGCGTTGAGCACCCGTGCGGTGCGGCAGGGAGACTACTACGTACTCGACGGCGTCAAGCAGTTCATCTCCGGCGCCGGAGTCTCGGACGTGTATGTGGTGATGGCGCGCACCGGCGACCCGGAAAGCAAACCCGGCCCCCGGGGTATCTCCACGTTCATCATCGAAAAGGACACGCCGGGACTGAGTTTCGGTGCCGCCGAGCAGAAGATGGGCTGGAACTCCCAGCCGACCGCACAGGTGATTCTCGACGGTGTACGGGTGCCCGCCGAGGCGATGCTCGGCGGTCCGGAGGGCGAGGGCAACGGCTTCACCATCGCGATGAGCGGCCTCAACGGCGGCCGGATCAACATCGCGGCCTGCTCGTTGGGGGGTGGCCAGGCCGCGTTCGACAAGACCGGCCGTTACCTGGCCGACCGGACGGCATTCGGCAAGGCGCTGCTCGACGAGCCGACCATCAGGTTCACCCTCGCCGACATGGCCACCGCACTGGAGACCTCGCGGCTGCTGCTCTGGCGCGCGGCGACCGCGCTGGATGACAACGCCGGCGACAAGGTGGAGCTGTGCGCGATGGCCAAACGCTACGTCACCGACGCCTGCTTCGACGTCGCCGACCAGGCGCTGCAACTGCACGGCGGGTACGGGTATCTGCGCGAATACGGTCTGGAGAAAATCGTCCGGGATCTGCGGGTGCACCGCATCCTGGAGGGCACCAACGAGATCATGCGGCTGGTGATCGGCCGGGCCGAGGCTGCCCGCGTCCGCTCCGGCCAGTAACCCCGCGAAGGAGACACATGGCGGACATCCGCACGGTCGCGTTTCTCGGCCTGGGCCACATGGGTGGGCCGATGTCGGCGAACCTGGTCGCCGCCGGGCACACCGTGCGCGGCTTCGACCCGGCGCCGGCGGCCGCGGCGGCCGCCGAACAGCACGGCGTGAGCATCCACCCGAGTGCCGCCGAGGCGGTGGCCGGCGCCGACGCGGTGGTCACCATGCTTCCGCACGGGGAGGCGGTGAAGCGCTGTTACGCCGAGATCCTCACCAGCGCCCGGCCGGACACCCTGTTCATCGACAGCTCCACGATCTCGGTGGCCGACGCCCGCGAGGTACACGCGCTGGCCGGCTCACACGGGTTCGACCAGCTCGACGCGCCGGTGTCCGGCGGGGTCACCGGGGCGGTCGCCGGACGCCTGGCGTTCATGGTGGGCGGCGATCAGGCCGCGGTGGCGCGTGCCCAGGCGGTGTTGGAGCCGATGGCCGCCAAGATCATCCACTGCGGCGGGGCGGGCGCCGGCCAGGCCGCCAAGATCTGCAACAACATGGTGCTGGCCGTCCAGCAGGTGGCCGTCGCCGAGGCGTTCGTGCTGGCCGAAAAACTCGGGCTGGCCGACCAGGCCCTGTTCGACGTGATGACCGGGGCCACCGGAAACTGCTGGGCGCTGCACACCAACTGCCCGGTTCCGGGACCGGTGCCCACCTCCCCGGCCAACCGGAACTTCGAGCCGGGTTTCGCCACCGCGCTGATGAACAAGGACCTGGGCCTGGCGATGGACGCGGTTGCCTCGACCGGGTCAGCTGCCCCGCTCGGCAGCCACGCCGCGGCGATCTACGCCGACTTCGCCGCCGAACACGGCGCGCAGGACTTCAGCGCGGTGATCAACCTACTGCGGGAGGGCTGAGCGCCCCGCCGACCTTCCAGCGGGACAACAGATTCCGAATCTCTTCCGGGCCGGCGGACAGCGGCTTCGGTGGCGCTGCCGGTGTTCGACTGAATCGCGGTGCCGGTGCAGGCTGACGCACTCCATCGACCTCGATGAAGGCGTCCCGGGCCTGGTTGTGCGGATGCTCGTGTGCCTCCCACGGGCTCAGCACGGGCACGACGCAGGCGTCCGATTCAGCGAACGCCGCCGCCCATTCGTCACGGGTGCGTTCCTTGAACGCGGCGCCGATGACGTCGCGCAGTTCATCCCAGCGGGTGCTGTCGAGCTGGAACGGCAGCTCCGGATCATCGATGCCGAGTCCGTCCAGCAGCTGCAGATAGAACGGGTGCTCGACACAGCCGACTGCCACGTATTTGCCATCGGCGCACTCGTAGGTGTCGTAGAACGGAGCGCCACCGTCGAGCAGGTTCTGCCCACGCGGCTGGTTCCACAGCCCGTTGTGGTGCATGCCGTGCATGAATGCGGTGAGCAGCGCCGAACCGTCGACCATCGCCGCGTCGATCACCTGCCCAAGGCCGGAGCGTTCGCGCTCGTAGAGCCCGCCGAGCACACCGAGTGCGAGAAGCATTCCGCCGCCGGCGAAGTCGCCGATGATGTTGGCCGGCGGTAGCGGACGCTCCCCGGCGCGGCCGACGAGATCGAGCGCCCCGGAGATGGCGATGTAGTTGATGTCGTGGCCGGCGAGAGGGGCCAGCGGCCCGTCCTGCCCATAGCCGGTCATCCGTCCGTACAGCAGCCGCGGGTTGCGCGACATCAGGTCGTCCGGACCGATTCCGAGCCGTTCGGCGACACCGGGACGGAAGCCCTCGATAAACACGTCCGCAGCGTCAACGAGCCCAAAGAGGGTCTCGCGGTCTGCGGGTTCTTTGAGGTCGAGCCGGATGGTGTGCTTGCCGCGGTCCAGCGGTCCGTCGGGCGGCACCAACCCGGCGCCGGGAGCGCCGCCCCGGTCGACCCGGACCACCTCGGCGCCCAGGTCGGCGAGGATCATGGCACCGAACGGGGCCGGCGCCAGCCCTGCCATCTCGACGACCTTGACACCGTGCAGCGGACCCATGGTCACAGGCTCTTTCCGATGATCATCTTCATGATCTCGTTGGTGCCCCCGTAGATCTTCTGGATACGGGAGTCGGCGAACACCCGAGAGATCGGGTACTCGGTCATGTAGCCGTAGCCACCGAACAACTGGAGACATTCGTCGGCGACCTTGCACTGCTGGTCGGCGAGCCACCACTTGGCCTTGGCCACGGTCGGCACGTCCAATTCGCCCACCAGGTGCTTGGCGATGCAGTCATCGACGAAGCTCCACGCGACGCTCTTGATGGTGTCGCACTCGGCGAGCACGAACTGGGTGTTCTGGAACTTGAAGATCGGTTTGCCGAACGCTTCCCGCTCCTTGGTGTAGGCGACAGTGAGCTCGACGGTCTTCTCGATCACGGCAGCGGCGATCACGCCGAGGAAGAGCCGCTCCTGGGGCAGCTGCTGCATCAGCTGGATGAAGCCCAGCCCTTCGGCGGTGCCCACCAGGTTGGACTGGGGAACCCGGACGTCGTCGAAGAACAGCTCGACGGTGTCCTGGCCGTGCTGGCCGATCTTCTCCAGATTGCGGCCGCGCCGGAAGCCGTCGCGATCCGTCTCCACCACAATGAGCGAGGTGCTGTCCACGCCGTTGCTCTCGGGATTGGTCTTGGCGGCCACGATCACCAGATCCGCCAGGTAGCCGTTGGAGATGAACGTCTTGGACCCGTTGATCACATAGTCGTCACCGTCCTTGACGGCCTTGGTCTTGATGCTCTGCAGATCCGAGCCGGTGCCCGGCTCGGTCATGGCGATGGCGCCGATGGCTTCGCCGCTGGCCATCTTCGGCAGCCAGGCCTGCTTCTGCTCTTCGGTGCCATAGCTGCTGATGTAGTGGGCGACGATGGTGCTGTGCAGCGGGCCACCGAAACTCGGTGCCAGGGCACGCATCTGCTCGATCGCGATCACTGCGTCATGGGCGAAGGTGCCGCCGCCGCCGCCGTACTCCTCGGGGATGCTCGGGCACAGCAGTCCGAGGTCACCGGCCTTTTTCCAGACCTCGCGGTCGGTGTGCTGCTGGGCGCCCCATCGCTCCTCGTTCGGGGTGCATTCCTTCTCGTAGAACCGGCGCGCGAGATCGGTCAGCGCGTCCAGGTCCTTGTCCATCCATGCTGATCGGTGCAAGGCCACGGTTGAACTCCTCTGTTCTGTAATGACTCCTGCTTCGACGCTATGGGTCTGGTGGACCGCCACCAATGACCGCGGCGATCACCTCGTTGACCGGATCGCTCGCGGTGCCAAGGCGCGCGTTCAGCGCTGATATGAGCCCGGCGCGCTACCGGTCCAACGCCGGAAGGCTCGGGAGAACGCGCTGGGTTCGGAGAAGCCGAGCCGGCGGGACAGGGCCGCGACGGTTTCGTCGCCGCGCACCAGGCTGGCGATCGCGGCGTCACGCAGGATCTCTTCCCGGATGTCGCGAGCCGAGGTGTTCTCCTCGCGCAGCTTGCGCCGAAGGGTCTGCGGACTCACGGCCAGTTCGGCCGCGATGTCATCGACGCTTGGCCAGTCGCCGCCGAGCCCGCGTTGCAGGATGCGCCGCACGTGGCTGGTCAGCGAGACCCCATAGTCACGTCGTTCGAGCACCCCCGCAGGAGAGTCCCGAAGGAAGTCCATCAACTCCTGCTCGTTGCGCACGATCGGTGCGGAGAGCACCTCGGCGTCGAACACCAGCGCCGGCGCCGGCGCCGAGAACCGCACGGGCGCACCGAACAGCAGGTCGTAGTCGTCAAGTCCGGGATCCGCTGGGTACGGCACCTCGACACCCCGCAGGGCCACCCTGCGACGAATCGCCCAGCCGATGAAGCGGTGCATGACGGCCAGCATGGTGTCGATGGCCAGGCCCACCGGCTGGGGCACCGCGCTTATGTCGAACGACAGTCGGGCGACTCCCGCGTCCTCGGACAGTGTCACCGGCGGAACCCCCGGCAGTGACTTGTTGAAGCTTTCGAACCGGCCCAGGGCAATGCGCACGTCGGCGGCGCTGAGCAGACCGAAGCACACCAGGCGAAAGGTGCCGCGCGGCACAGGCTGCAAACCCAGCCCGAGCAGCTCGTCGTCGGTGACCTGCCACACGTGTCGAATCAACGTGGAGGCCTGGGCCGTCGTGACACGGGACCGCCCCTCGTCGAGCAGCATCGGCTCGATGCCCGCCTCGGTAAGCAGGGTCTTGACGTCCAAATTCAGGCGTCTCCCGAGCTCGACCATGTCCTGCACGCGCCGAATCGCGATCGTGTACCCAGAATCGGCGGACATGACGCCGACCGTAGCAACCGGATCCGGCCACCGGTGAAAAGCGTGAGCGTTTCGGTCAACGGGGCGAGAGGTTTGGTCATCGCCGGAGCTCAGTCCCGCTCCATAGCGTCGAACGCGACAACTCGCCCGAAGATCCGCACAGGAGTTCACCAGTGGCCGACAACGAGGGATACAACCTCGACCGCCTCGATGTATGGGGCGAAGAGCAGGAGTTCAAGGTTGAGGCGGAGCGCACGATCGCTTACGCCAAGGCCACCAACGACCCGATCGCCCAGCACTTGGACGGCACGTACGCGCCGCCGGTGTTTGCGGTCGTGCCGGCCATGGTGATGATGGCCGACGCCACCATGTCTGTGGTCCCGGACGAGCTGATGCTGCGAATCCTGCATGGCGAGCATGACTTCCGGTTCCACCGCCCGATCGAACCCGGCGAGGTGCTGACCGTTCGGGCCAAGCCGATCGGTATCGAGGGCAAGTCTTCCGGGGTGGTGGTGACCACGCTGATGGAAACTCGCAGCAACCGCGGCGATCTGGTCAACGAGCAGTACTTCATCGGGTTCTTCCGCGGCGGCCAATTCGGCCGCTCTCTCGGCGTTCCCGCACCGGATCACGCGTTCGACGAGTCACTGCGTGAGCGCGACCCGGACTTCACCGTGGTCCAGCAGTTCGACGAGGACCAGACCTTCCGGTACAGCGAGCCTGCCGGCGACCCGATGCCGATCCACCTGGACGACGAATTCGCCAAGGCCATGGGCCTTCCCGGGATCATCATCCACGGGTTGTGCACCATCGCCTTCACCTCGCACGCCTTGATCACCAACATCTGCCCCGAAGATCCCGCCCGGTTGAAGCGGCTGGCGGTGCGTCTGTCGAAGCCGGGCCGGCCGAAAGAGACCATCACCAGCCGGATCTGGCGCAAGAAAGACGGCGTGTACGCCTATGAGACCGCGGGCGATGAGAAGCCCGACAAGCTCGTCATCACCGACGGTCTCGCCGAATTCAAGGAGTGAACACTATGTCTAACAGGGTATTTGTCGTCGGCGTCGGCATGACGAAGTTCGAGAAGCCGGGCCGCCGCGAGGGCTGGGACTACCCGGCGATGGCGAAGGAATCCGGCACCAAGGCACTGGAGGACGCCGGGATCGAGTACGGCCAGATCCAGGAGGCCGCCGCGGGATACGTCTACGGTGACTCGACCTCGGGCGAGCGGGCCATCTACGAACTCGGCATGACCGGCATCCCCGTGGTCAACGTGAACAACAACTGCTCCACCGGGTCGTCGGCGTTGTACCTGGCCGCACGGGCCATTCGCGGCGGGCTGGCCGACTGCGCGCTGGCGATCGGGTTCGAGAAGATGCAGAGCGGCTCACTCGACGCCGGCTTCAGCGACCGGGAGCAGCCGCTGCTACGCCACATCGAGGCGCTCGCGCAGTTGCGGGACTTCGCAATGCCGGTGGCGCCCTGGATGTTCGGCGCCGCGGGTGCCGAGCACATGGAGCAATTCGGCTCCACCCCGGAGCACTACGCCAAGATCGCCGAGAAGAACCACCGGCACTCGGCAAACAACCCGTATGCCCAGTTCCAGGATGTGTACACGCTGGAGGAGATCCAGTCCGCGAAGATGGTCTACGAGCCGCTGCAGATGACGCGGCTGATGTGCTCGCCCACGTCGGACGGCTCCGGCGCTGCGGTTCTGGCCAGCGAGCGATTCGTCGAGGAGCATGATCTCGCGGATCGCGCGGTGGAAATCGTGGGCCAGTCGCTGGTCACCGACACCGAGTCGACATTCTCCGCGAAAACCGCCCGTGCGCTCGTCGGGTACGACATGAGTGCCACCGCGGCCCGCAACGTCTACGAGCAGGCCGGTATCGCCCCCGACGACGTCGACGTGATCGAGCTGCATGACTGTTTCGCCCCCAACGAACTGCTCACCTACGAGGCGCTGGGCCTGTGCGCCGAAGGTGAGGGCCACAAACTGGTGGACGCCGGCGACACCACCTACGGCGGCCGCTGGGTGGTCAACCCGTCCGGCGGGCTCATCTCCAAGGGCCACCCCCTCGGCGCGACCGGGCTCGCGCAGTGCGCCGAGATGACGTGGCAGCTGCGAGGCCAGGCCGACGCCCGCCAGGTGCCGAACGCGCAAGTTGCACTCGCCCACAACATCGGTCTCGGTGGCGCCGCCGTCGTCACCGCCTACCGGCCAGCCCAGCGCTGAAACAGACTGTCCCACAAAATCAATCACGAACAGGGAGTAGGAAAATGGCATCATCGAACGTAACCCGAGAGTTTGCGGCACCGCAGGAAAAGGTGTGGGCGGTACTCTCCGACCCGAACCGGTTCGAGGAGTGGCTGACCTTGCACACCAAGTGGAAGGAAGCACCGCCCGCGCAGCTGTCCAAGGGTGCAACGATGGCCGAAGTCCTCACCATCATGGGCATGGCCAACACGATCACCTTCACCGTCGACGAGTACGACGCGCCGAACACCACCAAGTTCTCGGGCACCGGCATGGCAGGCGCCAAGATCGCCTTCACGCTGACTGTCGAACCCAAGGGTGACGACGCGTCGATCGCGACGCTCGACGCGGAGTTCATCAGCCAGATGATGGTCGGCGCCATCGGCGGTGCGATCGAGCGGGCCTCCACCAAGGAGCTCGAAGCCTCCCTGGACAACCTGACCGCGCTGATCGTCTGACCGGCTCGTCAGCCCCGACTGAACTGAAGGAAAACACAATGGGTTCAATGGAGAATCGCGTCGCCGTCATCACCGGCGCCGGGCGCGGTATCGGTCGCGAACATGCGCTGCTCTTCGCCAAGGAAGGTGCCAGCGTGGTCGTCAATGACCTCGGTGGCAGCAACGACGGCAGCGGCACGGACGCCGGGCCGGCTCAGCAGGTGGTCGACGAGATCATCGCCGCCGGCGGCAAGGCCGTGGCCAACACCGACAACATCGCCACCTGGAGCGGGGCGAAAGGTCTTGTCGACCAAGCCATCTCCGAATTCGGCGGCCTGGACGTCGTGGTGAACAACGCGGGAATCCTGCGCGACGCGTTCATCGCGGGCATGGACGAGTCACAGTGGGACTCGGTGATCGCGGTGCACCTCAAGGGTCATTTCTCGGTGCTCCATCATGCCGCGGCCTACTGGAAGGATCAGGTCAAGGCCGGTAAAGAGGTCAAGGCCGCGGTGGTCAACACCGCGTCGGCATCGGGCACGTTCATGCCCAACGCGGGGCAGGCCAACTACGGTGCGGCCAAGGCCGGTATCGCTGCCCTCACCGAGGTGGCCGCACTGGAACTCGAGCGCTACGGCGTGCGGGTGAACGCGATCGCCCCGGTGGCGCGTACCCGCCTCACCCTGGCTACCCCGGGCATGAGCGCGATGTTCTTGGAAGAAGTTCCCGAGGGCGAGTTCGATGCCTTCAGCCCGGCCAACATCGCCCCGGTCGTGGTGTACCTCGCCTCCGAAGACTGCCCGTTGACCGGCAAGGTCCTCGCGGTGCAGGGTGGCGCGGTGTCGCTGCTGCAAGGCTGGACCACCAAGGATGTCGTCGAGACCGACGGCCCCTGGCTGTTGGACAAGCTGCCCGCGCAATTGGATCACTGGGCCACCACCGAATGATCGGCGAACGGCGCGCAACCTACGCCGGTGTCGGTACCCGCGAGCTGTATGTCGACGGAGCGGGGCCGACGCTGGTTCTGGTGCACGGATTCGGCCATCCCGCGCCGTGTTGGCGTCCCATTCTGGAGCGGTGCGCCGCGGCCGGGCAGGCGGCCATCGCGGTCGACCTGCCCGGCTTCGGCGAGGCCGACCCACCCTCGCCGGGTCCGTTCCTGCCACAGCTGGTGACGTTTCTGCGGGCCGTGGTGACCACGCACGGAGCTGGCACTCCCGTTGTGCTGGTGGCAAACTCGCTCGGCGCGAGCAGCGCCGTGCGATTGCTCGACACCGAATCCGATCTGCCGGTCTGCGGGCTGGTTGCCTTGGCCACCGCCACCGACCAGTGGACGCCGCTGATGAAGGCCGGGATGATCCGCCGAGGCCGGACACTGGCCGGACTGGCCGGCCTCCCGCTGCCACGTGGGATCCTCGGGCGCGGCGCGAACATCGTCGGCGCCCGACTCCTTTACGGCGACTACCGGCTCGCCGACGCCGCCACAGTCGCCCTGCTTACCGACCAACTCAGCTCGCGGCAGGTACGACGCGATCTCGCCGTCCTCGGCGGCCCGCTGATGTTCGAGGTCGCGGTGGTCGCCACCGCACATGACATCAGCTATCCCACCGTGTTCGTGCACGGCACCCGGGACAAGCTCGTCGCGGTCGCGGCCAGCAAGCACCTGCACGCCGCCAATCCAGCGAGTCGACTCGAGTTGCTGGACGGCATCGGGCACTGTCCCCACCTGGACGCGCCGGACCGCGTCACCGCCCTCGCCCTGGAACTGGCAGGCGCCGCGGGCGGGATTCGTACCGGCACCGTATGAAGGAGTTTCGATGGCAGATCGGGTAGCAGCGGTGCGCGGCAAAGTCGTTGTCATCACCGGCGGTGCGCGGGGTATCGGGCTGGCGACGGCGACCGCCTTGCACAATCTGGGCGCGAAGGTCGCCATCGGAGACATCGACGACGTCGCCGTCAAGAACGCCGCCGACGAGGTCGATCTAGCGTTCTACAGCAAGCTCGACGTCACCGACCGGGATTCTTTCGCGGCATTTCTCGACCAGGTCGAACAAAAGCTCGGACCGATCGACGTCTTGGTCAACAACGCCGGAATCATGCCGGTCGGCCGGCTGGTCGACGAGTCCGACGCTATGACCCGGCGCATCATCGACATCAACGTGATGGGCGTGATCATCGGCTCGAAGCTCGCCGCGCAGCGTATGCTGCGCCGGAACCACGGCCATATCATCAACGTGGCGTCGCTGGCCGGCGAGATCTACGGCTCAGGAATGGCCACCTACTGCGCCAGCAAGTTCGCGGTGGTGGGATTCACCGATGCCGCCCGCGTCGAGCACCGCAACACCGGTGTCGCGTTCTCGATTGTGATGCCGTCCTTCGTCAACACCGAGCTGACCGCCGGCACCAAAGGCATCCGCGGCATCAGAAACGCTGAGCCCGAAGACATTGCCGCGGCGATCGTCCGCTTGGTCGGCAAGCCTCGGCCGCGCGTCCGGGTGACCAAGCTCGCCGGCGGCCTCGCGGCGACGCAGAAATTCTTGCCGCGTGGCTTCGGCGAGTGGTTGGCCCGAGTGCTCGGCGGCGAAACGGTCTTTCTCGACGACGTTGACACCGAACGGCGTCGAGACTATGAGGAACGCGCCCGCCACAGCTGATTGATCACGACTCGCTAGTAACGGAAAGGTCTGATATGTCTGACGCCGCGATGATTCGCTGCAACACGGTGCAGCGGTCCTACGACGAGCTGCACGCGCGCGCCGCGCGGATCGCAGCGGGCCTGCGCGGCCTGGGCATCGCGGCGGGCGACAACGTCGCGGTCGTGTTGCCGAACTCCGTCGAGTTCCTGGAGGTGACCACGGGTATCGCGCTGGCCGGCGCCAACCCGGTCCCGGTGAACTGGCACTGGAAATCCGAAGAACTCCACTATCTGCTCGACAACAGCGAAAGCAAGGCGGCGTTCGTGGGTTCGGACTTCCTTGCCACCGTCGAACAGACCCGCACCGCGATCCCGCTGCTGGTGGTTCCGGCCGACGGCGCACCGGCGGCGGACCCCCGAGACTACGAGAGTTGGCTGAACTCTCAGGATGCCGACGGCGCGGAGTTCACCCCGTCGGCCGGTCTCGGCATGATCTACACCTCAGGGACCACCGGGCGGCCCAAGGGCATTGTCCGGGAACCGGTTTCCGCCGAGCGCATCCTGCAGGTGGCCATGGCGACCATGCAGCGTATGGGGCTCGGGCCGGGAGTACGGACCCTCATTCCGGCGCCGCTGTATCACACCGCACCCAACACCATGGCGGTGCTGGCCACCAAACTCGGGATGGACATCACCGTGATGCCGCGATTCGACGCCGAGGAGTTCCTGGCGACGGTAGAACGCCACCGCGTGCAGCAGGTGCAGATGGTGCCGACCATGTTCACCCGGCTGCTGCGACTGCCCGATGAGGTGCGCGGCCGCTACGACGTCTCGTCGCTGCAGACGATCGTGCACTCCGCGGCCCCGTGCCCGCCCCACGTCAAGCGGGCGATCATCGACTGGTTCGGGCCCATCGTCAGCGAGTATTACGGCGGATCCGAGACCGGGCCGGCGGTGTGGTGCACCAGCGAGGAGTGGCTGGCCCATCCGGGGACGGTCGGCTGCCCGGCCGACGGTGCGCAGGTCCGCATCGTCGACCCGGAAACCCGGGAGCAGCTGCCGACCGGCCAGGTGGGGGTGATCTACATCAAGCCGGCCGACTACTGGCCCGGCTTCAGCTACCACCGCGACAACAACAAACGCCGGGAGATGGAGCTCGATGGCTTCGTCACCGTCGGCGACATGGGCCGCCTCGACGAGGACGGGTACCTGTACCTGACCGACCGCGCCAACGACATGGTCATCTCCGGCGGCGTCAACATCTACCCCGCCGAGATCGAGGCGGTGCTCTACGAGATGCCCGCGGTGCGTGATTGCGCGGTGTTCGGCATCCCCGACGAAGAATACGGTGAATCGCTTGCCGCCCACATCGAAGTCGACGACGGCTTCAGCCTGACCGCCGACGAGGTGCGTGCCTTCCTGCGCGAGCGGCTCGCCGGCTTCAAGGTACCCAAGACCGTCGTGTTCGACGACAACCTGCCGCGCGAGGATTCCGGGAAACTGTTCAAACGCAAGATCCGCGACCTGTACTGGCGCGACGCCGAGGCCAAGATCTAGGAGTCGCGGGGGTGACGCTGCGCAGCGCGAATGACACCGCCTCACAGGGCGGCACACGGCGTCCCGTGTCGGAGAACTACACCCTGCAGGGTTTGCTGGCGACGCAGCGCGCCGCGTTCCTGCGCGACGGAATACCCGACGCGCGAACCCGAATCGATCGCATCGATCGGCTGGCGGCGCTGTTGCTCGATAATGCCGACGAGATCCGGCAGGCACTCAACGACGACTTCGGGACCCGCCCGGCTGACCTGTCGACCGCGACCGACATCGTCGGCTGCATGTACGACCTGCTGCACCAGCGCGCACACATCCGCCGCTGGATGAAGACCGAGCGGATCGGAAAGCTCCGCATTCTCGGTCTGTCCCAACGGATCCGCCACGATCCCCTCGGGGTGGTGGGAGTCGTCGGGCCGTGGAACTTCCCGCTGGCACTGACCATGGTGCCGGCCGGCGCCGCGCTGGCCGCCGGCAACCGGGTGTTGGTGCGGCCGTCCTCGACCACGCCGCTGACGGCCGGGGTCGTCGCCGCCCACGCCGGCGACTACTTCTCGATCGAGGAACTCGCGGTCGTCACACCGGCACACGGATCGGGATCGGATTTCTCCAAGCTGGAACTCGATCACCTGTTCTTCACCGGTTCCCCGCACGTCGGGGCTTCGGTGGCCGCCGACGCGGCCCGGAATCTCACGCCGGTCACCCTCGAACTCGGCGGCAAGAACCCGGCCGTCGTCGACGTGTCGGCCGACCTCACCAAAGCCGCCGAACGGGTCGCCGACTCGCGGATGGTCAACAGCGGACAGGTCTGCTTGAGCCCCGACTACGTGTTCGTCCCGGATGGCGCACTCGGCGAGTTCTGCGACCGCGTGGTCGATCGGTGGCGCAGCGCATACCCGACCATCGAGCAGAACCCCCAGTACACCTCGATCATCGACGACAAGAACTTCCGGCGCGTGTGCAGCCTGGTGGACGATTCGGTCGCCGCCGGCGCCGCCAAGCGGGTCGCCCTCCCGCCGGGGGAAACCCTGCCCGATGCCGATACCCGCAAGATTCCGCCGACCCTGTTGACCGGAGTCGATGGATCGATGCACATCGAGACCGAGGAGATCTTCGGTCCGGTTCTGGTCGCCTACCCCTACCGCGAGCTCGGTGAGGTGATCGACCACATCAACCGCCACAGTCATCCGCTGGCGATCTACTGGTACGGCAACGACAACGACAGGTTCGAGCGTCTGCAAGCGTCGACGCGCAGTGGCGCGGTGTGCGGCAACGATTTCGCGGTCCACCTCGCGACCGGTGACCTGCCGTTCGGCGGGGTCGGCCGCAGCGGGATGGGCTCCTACCACGGCAGGTGGGGCTTCGCCACCTTTACCCACGCGCGGGCGGTCTTTCACTCGAGGATGCCGGTTTCGCTGGCGTCGCTGATGTCGGCGCCGTTCGAGGGGGTGAAGAAGCGGGTGTGGTCGGCGCAGCTCGCGTTGTTCCGGGGGTGGATTGGCAGGCGTCGCCTTGGGCATTTCCGGCCGATACGCGACCGACAGCTAAGGTATGCTGGCATACATGAAACGGACGACGGTCAAGATCCCTGACGCGTTGGATGCTCGCCTGCGGCACGAGGCTGAGCGACGGAATTTGACCATCTCGGACGTTAGCCGTGAAGCGCTCGAGGCATACCTTGGCACGACCGGTACCGGTCGGCTCCTCAAGGCAGCGGCCGCCGGCCGTAGCGGTCGAAGCGATGTCTCCGAGCGTATCGAGGAGATCTTGGCCGCCGAGGTCGGGCCATAGCGGCAATTGTTGTCGATGCGGGTCCGCTATATGCCTACGTCGACGCCGACGACGCTCACCATGCGCCGTCGCTGGAACTTCTACAGACCCATCCCGGCCCGTTGATCGTCCCGACACTTGTCATCACCGAGGTGGTCTACCTACTGGCTACCCGGCTGGGCACCGAAGCCGAAGTGCGATTCCTCGGCGACTTGGCCGACGGTGCGTTCGCCGTCGAACCGGTAGCCGCCGGAGATTGGCTGCGGATCGCTGAGCTTGTCGCCCGATACCGAGACCTGCCACTTGGCACCGTAGACGCCTCCGCGGTGGCCACAGCAGAACGGTTGGGCATCGGTGAGATCGCGACCGTCGACCGCCGCCACTTCACCGTCATCCGTCCGAGCCATACCGAGAGCTTCACCCTTCTTCCGTGAATCCCCGGCAGTGCCGATCTCCTGGCCGCCGCCTACTTCGCGATCGCCATCAACGCGCCCGGCCTCAGCCAGCCGATGATCTTCACGAGCGTGGCGTCATCGATCGCCACGCAGCCCGCCGTCGGCCCGCCGTCGGTGGTGTGAAAGAAGTAGGCGGAGCCGTCACCGGGTGTGCGGGACTTGTTCACGCCGATGACCACCGCGTGCCGGTACTGCGGGATGTCGAGGTTCTCGCTGGCCGCCGTGTCGAACGGGCACTGGGCCTTTTTGCAGACCTGCATGGTGTTGTAGGTCGGACTGTTGGAGTCGCTGTCCCACCAGTGGTCGGAGCCGACTTGCACATACGGCAGGCCACCACCGGGATTCGGGGCGGTGCCGAACGCGGAATCGAGCGTGTAGAACCCCATCGGGGTCGACGGTTCGCCTTCCTTGGTTTGCGGCGTGATGCCCGCCGAGCCGACATGTGCCGGAATCCCGACCGCAACCGGTTCCCAGCCCGCTGGGGTTCGCTGATAGACATCGATCTTTGCAGTCGAATGACCCACTCCGACAACCGAAACCACTTGGGTGGCGTTACCAACCGCATTCGCGAACCACGGTTCCACGACCGCCGCGGCCCGTGGCGCGGTCACCGAACTCACGCCCAGCGCCAACGCCGCCGCGCACAGCAGAACCACCAGTCGACGCACCGCTTCATGGTCGATGACCGGTGGCGCCGGCGTCAAATAACCAGCGGCCTCATCACCCTGCTTCGCGGGAGCTGAACCGGGCGACCATCCGTTGCGCCTGCAGCTCCCGGCACCCAGCGGCCAACAGACCGTCGTAGCCGGCCGGGCCCGCAGCGATCACCGGCAGGCCCATCGCCGCCGCGGTGCGACCACTGGCCTCAGAACCGGCGATCACCAGCGCCTCCCCGGCAACGATGCCCAGCTCCCACAGCGCCAGCCGGTAGAGCTCGGCGTAACCGGCCGGACCGGTCAGGTCGTCGGCGCTGATGACCGTCTCGGCCATGCCGTCCCCGAGCAGTTCCCGCACCCGCGGCTGCACCCAGTCGCGCGGCCCCGCGCCGACCACCGCGACCCAGATACCGGTGGCGAACAGGCTCAGCACCAGGTCAGCCAGCCCGGACTGGGGCTCACCGTCGTCGTCGGCAAGCGCATCCAGATCGAAGATCACGGCTTGCAGGGGATAAACCTCGGCATCGGGGTGCACCTGGTCCCACCAGAACGGGCGGCCCGGACCGGTCCATGTCGCGAGTTCGGTTGTGATCTGCATAACAGCTACGGTGCCGGAAACCGGCTCGCGTGTCCTCCCCCATTGGGGGGATCTGGCCGGGGTAATCGTCCACCGGGTTCCGTCGGCGAGGCTGCGTGGGGCCTTATTGTCTTGCTATGCCCGTGCGACTGGTCCTCGTCGACGACCACGAGATGGTGATCGAGGGCCTGCGCGCGATGCTCACCTCGTTCGCCGACCGCATCGAGGTGGTCGGGCAGGCGATCAGCACCGATCAGGCACTGGACGTGATCGCCGACACCGACCCCGACATCGTGCTGTGCGACGTGCGGATGCGTGGCGAGAGCGGACTGGACCTCTGCCTGGCGCTGCGCGAACGCGACCCGGAACGCAAAGTCGTGATGCTGTCGGTCTACGACGACGAGCAGTACCTGTTCGAGGCGCTGCGGGTCGGTGCGGCCGGTTACCTGCTCAAGAGCATCAGCAGCGACGATCTGGTGCACCAGATCGAGTTGGCCCACCGAGGCGAGACGGTGATCGATCCCGGCCTGGCGGCCCGGGCGGCCGGCACCGCCGCGCGGCTGCAGCGTGACGAGTTCTGGCCCGGCGCCCGCCAGGGGCTCACCCAGCGGGAGAGCGAGATCCTGGCCTACATGGTCAGCGGGCTGTCCAACCGCGGTATCGCCACCAAGCTGGTGATCGGCGACGAGACCGTCAAAAGCCACCTCCGTTCGATCTACCGCAAGCTCGGAGTGTCCGACCGGACCGGCGCCGTGGCCACCGCGCTGCGCGAAGGCATCTACCGATGAGCTCGGCGGGTCAGAATCGCTCCCGCGCCCGCAAGCCCAACGCGGTCCGGGATTTTGTAGACGCCAATCATGAGTTGGCGCTGCTGCGAGAGCTCATCCAGGCCGCCTCCAGCGGGCCCGGGGTGGAACCGCTGGCCGCCGCGGCGGCCAGGATGATCACCGCGGCCACCGGCACCGACGTCTGCTTCGTGCACGTCCTCGACGACACCGAGCGCTCGCTGACCCTGACCGGCGCCACCCCGCCGTTCGACACCGAGGTGGGCAAGATCCGGCTGCCGCTGGGGTCGGGGGTGTCGGGCTGGGTGGCCCGCCACCGCGAGCCGGTGGTGATCAGCGACGACAAGGAGTCCGACCCGCGCTACGTGCCGATCGAGTCGCTGCGCGGACGCGAGTTCACCTCGATGGTGTCGGTGCCGATGGAGACCGATCCGGGCGGGCTGGTGGGCGTGCTCAACGTGCACACCGTGGCGCGCCGTGAGTTCACCCACGGCGACGTCGAACTGCTGCGGGTGATCGGTCGGCTGATCGCCGGCGCCATGCACCAGGCCCGGCTGCACCGCCAGCTGGTGGCCCGCGAACGCGCCCACGAGCTGTTCGTCGAGCAGGTGATCGAGGCTCAGGAGATCGAGCGGCGCCGGCTGGCCGGCGACATCCACGACGGCATCTCCCAGCGGCTGGTGACGCTGTCCTACCGGCTGGACGCCGCCGCCCGGGCGGTCCGCAAGGATCCGGACGAAGCCTCCACGCAGCTCGAGGCCGCCCGCGAGCTGGCCGGGTTGACGCTGCAGGAGGCCCGGGTGGCGATCAGCGGGCTGCGTCCGCCGGTACTCGACGACCTGGGCCTGGCCGGAGGGCTGGCCAGCCTGGCCCGGTCGATCCCGCAACTCAAGATCGAGCTGGACCTGGCCGAGGTCCGGCTGCCGGAGCACATCGAGCTCGCGCTGTACCGGATCGCGCAGGAGGGTCTGCAGAACGTCGTCAAGCACGCCGCCGCGACCACGGTGCGGCTGGGGTTCGCGGTGACCGCCGATCCCGACATCGCCCGGTTGGAGATCATCGACGACGGGGTGGGTTTCGACACCTTCGAGCACCCGGTGGGCGGCGACGAGATGGGCGGCTACGGGGTGCTGTCGATGGCCGAACGCGCCGAGCTGGTGGGCGGCCGGCTCAACATCCGGTCGCGTCCGGGTGCGGGCACCGCCGTCACCGCCACCATCCCGGTCCCGTCCCCCGCCGCGCGAGAATCCGCCGACTAGGAATGACGGCGTCGAGCTAGAAGTCCCCGGCGTTGCGCCGCAGCGTCTCGATCGCCGAAGACAGCGTGCGGGACTCCTCCGCCGACATCCCGATGTCGGCGAACACCTCGCGGTTGAGGCTGGCCGTCGCCTCGGCCACCGTCGAGCGGCCCAGGTCGGTGATGGACACCAGCGTGGTGCGGCCGTCGGTGGGGTGCGGCAGCCGCTCCACCAGGCCGGCGGCCTCCAACCGCCGGATCGCGTGCGTGACGCTGGTGACGTGCACCTGCAGCCGGTCGGATGCCTTGGTGATCGGCAGCGCGCCGGAGCGACTGAACGCCAACAGCCGCAGCAGCTCGAACCGGGAGAAACTCAGATCGTAGGGCCGCAGCGTCGCCTCCACCCGGGCCAGCAGGATCTGATGGGCGCGCATCACCGACGTCACCGCCACCATGCCGTCGGCGACCTCACCCCAGCCGGCGCGCTCCCAGTTGGCGCGGGCCAGTGCGATCGGGTCGGGCTCTTCGGGAGGGCTCATGGTCCCCGCTCGTCAGGAGATCGTCAAGATCCGGGGCCCGTCGTCGGTCACCGCGACGGTGTGTTCCCAGTGCGCGGCGCGGGACCCGTCGGCGGTCACCACCGTCCACTCGTCTTCGAGGATGACGGTCTGGTCGGTGCCCAGGGTCAGCATCGGCTCGATCGCCAGCACCGACCCGGCCACCAGCAGCGGTCCACGGCCCGGCGAGCCCTCGTTGGGCAGGAAGGGGTCCATGTGCATCTGGCGGCCGATACCGTGGCCGCCGTAGCCGGCGACGATGCCGAACCCGCATTTGAACTCCGCCGACGCGGCGCGGGCACCGGTTTCGATGGCGTGCGAGACGTCGCTGAGCCGGTTGCCCACCACCATCGCCGCGATCCCGGCCTCCATCGCCTGCCGGGTGGCCGCGGACAGGTTTTCGTCGGCGGGCGTCAGCGTCCCGATCCCGAAGGTGACCGCGGCGTCGCCGTGCCAGCCGTCCAGGATCGCGCCGCAGTCGATGGACACCAGGTCGCCCGCTGCCAGCACCTCGGTCGCCGTCGGGATGCCGTGCACCACCCGGTCGTTGACCGAGCTGCAGATCGACGCCGGGAAACCGTGGTAGCCCAGGAACGACGGCGTGGCGCCGGCATCCCGGATCACCGATTCGGCGACCTCGTCCAATTCCAGGGTGGACACCCCCGCAGCGGCAGCCTCGCGGACCGCGGCCAAGGCCGCCGCGACGACGGCGCCGGCGGCGGCCATCGCGTCGAGCTCCCCCGGGCTGCGATGCGGCACCGCTTTGCGCCGCTTCGGCAGTCCGATCACCTACTGTCCCAGGGCGTGCAGTGCGCGGGAGAACACCTCGTCGAGCGTGCCGAGTGCGTCCACGACATGCAGGTCGTGCTCGTCCTGGTAGTAGTCCAGCAGCGGCGTGGTCTCTTCGCGGTAGACGATCATGCGATTGTGGATGACCTCGGCGGTGTCATCGGCGCGACCACGTTCCTTGAGCCGCTTGAGCAGTTCACTCTCGGTGACCCGGAACTCCAGCACCGCGTCCAGCTTGGTCTGACGGCGTTCCAGCATGTCGTGCAGCGCCTCGGCCTGCTCCACCGAACGGGGGTAGCCGTCCAGGATGAATCCGCCTGCCGCATCGGGCTGGTCGATCCGGTCCTCGACCAGCGCGTTGGTCAGCTCGGGCGGCACCAGATCACCCGCATCGAGGTACTGCTTGGCCTGGCGGCCCAGCTCGGTGCCCTCGGCGATGTTGTGCCGGAACAGGTCGCCGGTGGAGATCTGCGGGACCCCCAGCTTCTCCGCCAGCTTCGCAGCCTGGGTGCCCTTGCCTGCGCCCGGCGGTCCCAGCAGTACGACTCTCACTTGAGGAACCCTTCGTAGTTGCGCTGCATGAGCTGGCTCTCGATCTGCTTCACCGTGTCAAGGCCGACGCCGATCATGATCAGCACCGCGGTGCCGCCGAAGGGCAGGTTCTGGACTGTTCCGGCGCTGCCCATCGACAGGAACAGGTTGGGCAGCACCGAGATGACGCCCAGGTAGATCGAGCCGGGCAAAGTGATCCTGTTGAGCACGTAGCGCAGATAGTCCGCGGTCGGGCGACCCGGCCGGATGCCCGGAATGAAGCCGCCGAACTTCTTCATCTCGTCGGCACGCTCGTCGGGGTTGAACGTGATCGACACGTAGAAGTAGGTGAAGAAGATGATCAGGCCGAAGTACACGCCGATGTAGACGAGACTGGACGGGTCGGACAGGTAGTTGCTGACGAGCTTGTCCCACCAGCTGTTGCCGGAGCCTCCGCTGCCGCTGTGGACCAACTGGGTGATCAGCTGCGGGATGTAGATCAACGACGAGGCGAAGATGACCGGGATGACGCCGGCCTGGTTGACCTTCAGCGGCAGGTAGGTCGACGTGCCGCCGTACATGCGCCGGCCCACCATGCGCTTGGCGTACTGCACCGGGATACGGCGCTGGCCCTGTTCGACGAAGACCACGCCGACGACGATGGCCAGTGCCGCCAGCAAGACCATGGTGAACACCATGCCGCCGCGGGAGTCCAGGATGGTCTTGCCCTCGATCGGGATGCGGGCGGCGATACCGACGAAGATCAGCAGCGACATACCGTTGCCGATGCCGCGCTCGGTGATGAGCTCACCGAGCCACATCACCAGCACCGCGCCCGCCGTCATCACCAGCACGATGACGATCAGCGTGAAGATGCTGTGGTCGGCGATGATGTCGTGACGCAGGCTGCAGGACTGCAGCAGGCCGCCGTTGGCGGCCAGCGCCACGATGCTGGTGGCCTGCAGGATGGCCAGCGCGACCGTCAGGTAGCGGGTGTACTGCGTCATCTTGTTCTGGCCGGATTGGCCTTCTTTACGCAGTTCCTCGAAGCGCGGGATCACCACGGTGAGCAGCTGCACGATGATGCTGGCGGTGATATAAGGCATCACCCCGATGGCGAACACCGTCAGCTGGAGCAGCGCGCCACCGGAGAACAGGTTGATCAGCGAGTAGACCTGCGCCGCGTCGCCGCCGCTGACTTCCTTGATGCACTGCTGCACGTTCTGGTAGTCCACGCCGGGCGACGGGATGGCCGCACCGAGCCGGTACACCACGATGATGCCCAGCGCGAACAGAATCTTGCGCCTGAGGTCGACCGTCCGCAGTGATGAGATGAAAGCCGAGAACACTCTTCTCCTCCTGCGCAGCCGAGGTCCGGTCGCGGCGTGCCGATGGGCTGTTTCGTTCCAGCCCTGGTTAGTCCTGGGTTAGTCCTGCGTTTTCACGTCGACGCGCGGGCCGATCATGACAAGCCACGCGTGTCTTATTGGCGCGTCAGCAGTCTACGAGACTAACAGCTCAGCACGGCGGGCCGGGCTGGCGTGGGGCGTCATTGTCAGCAGACGATCAGCGAGGAGGCGTACAGTCAGCGATAGCTCGTTAAATACGCTAACTAACTTTCGGGGATGTTCCCGACATGGACAGGGAGTTCGCACCATGGCGCGCACCGAGAACGACAGCTGGGACCTGGCCTCCAGCGTGGGCACCACCGCCACCATGGTCGCGGCCGCCCGCGCGCTGGCCACCGTGGAGGCCGACGCGATCATCTCCGACCCGTTCGCCGCGCCGCTGGTGCGCGCGGTCGGCATCGATTTCTTCACCCGGCTGATCGACGGCGAGCTGGAACCGGCGGTGGCCGCCGAGGCCAAGGCCGCCGCGGGGCCGATGACCGCGGTGATGGCGGTCCGCACCAAGTTCTTCGACGACTTCTTCCTGCAGGCCGCATCCGCCGGCATCCGGCAGTCCGTCATCCTGGCCGCCGGTTTGGATTCGCGGGCCTACCGTCTGGCGTGGCCGCCGGGCAGCCACGTCTATGAGATCGACCAGCCCGACGTCATCGAGTTCAAGACCCGCACGCTGGCCGCGCTGGACGCCCAACCCACGGCGGATCGCCGTACCGTAGCCGTCGACCTGCGCGATGACTGGCCGGAGGCCTTGCGCCGCAGCGGTTTCGACGAGACCAAACCCACCGCGTGGAGCGCGGAGGGTCTGCTCGTCTATCTGCCGCCGGAGGCGCAGGACCGGCTGTTCGACCACATCACCGCGTTGAGTGCGCCGG
The DNA here is from genome assembly GCF_002102265.1 of Mycolicibacter longobardus. GTDB lineage: Bacteria > Actinomycetota > Actinomycetes > Mycobacteriales > Mycobacteriaceae > Mycobacterium > Mycobacterium longobardum. Next base: position 189,745 of record NZ_LQPG01000007.1, read on the forward strand.
GCAGCCGGCTGGCCACCGAATACCACCCCGACGGCGCCGCCGCACTGACCGACTCGAACCAGTCTCTGGGCCAGCGCTTCGCCGATCAAGGCCTGGATCTCGACATCGCCAACCTGGTCTACTCCGGCGAGCGGAACCCGGTCGGGGCATACCTGACCGACCGAGGATGGCAGGTGCGGGAACGCGCCCGGACCGAAGTCTTCGACGCCTACGGTCGCAGCTTTCCCGACGGCGAAATCGTTGCGCGGATGCGCAATTCGGTTGCGATCGAGGCTATTCGTGCCGTGACGTGACGAGCCGTATCAGCCCGCCAGTGCGCCGACGTCGAGCAGCAGGGACAGGTCAGAGACATCCAGGTCCGGAACGGTGAACTCGGCGCCACCCGGCACCGGCAACGGGGCGTCGGTCGGCGCGATCACACCCGAGCCGAGCATGAACGCGATCGCCCGGGCCACGGCGTTGGTCGAGTCCACCACCAGGCCACCGACGGCGTCGTTCACCCACTGGGTGCCCTGAGCCAGCGCGCTGATCAGGAAGATGTCCTGGTCGACGATCCCCTGCAGGAACTTGTCGATGTCGGTGAAAACGCCGTTGAGCAGGTACGGGATGGTGGCGACCACCGTACGGATGCCCAGCGAGATGTCGTTGCCGATATTCGGGTAGCCGAACATCGCGATCGCCGAGTACAGCGCCTGCTGGAGATCGACGGGCGTGACGTTGCTGTTCAGGACGCTCGGGTCCAGGTGTATCGGGACGCCGTCGAAGTCCGACCGCAGCGGAATTCCGAAGAGCGACAAGATCGTGGGCGTGATGTCAGCCGTGGAGTAACTCAGGTTCTGGCTGCCGTCGGTCGCGTCGTCGCCGGCTCGATCGAAGATGACGAACGACGTCGTCTCGTTGGGCGACTGGAAGCCGTGACCGAAGCCCAGCGACTGCTGGTGGCCGTGGTCGGTGGTGAGGATGATCGACCAGTCGTCGCCGGTCTCCGCCCGCACGTAGGCGATCGCGGCCAGGATCTGTTGGATGTTGGCGCCCAGATTGATGACGGCCTGCATGTATTCTTCCGACCCGCCGCCGAACGAGTGCCCGGCCTCGTCGGCCTGCACCTGGTAGGAGAACAGGAAGCTCGAAATGTCGTCCGGGTTGTCCAAGGTACCCATGATCCGGGCGATGGTGAGCGCGGTGACCAGCTCGTCGGTGTTGGCCCAGCTGTCCTCGAACGGGACGAAGACATTGTTGTCGACCGGGTAGTTGCCGGCGTCGGCCAACTGGTTGAGGTAGTCCCAGTTGCTGATGATCGTGGTGTCGATCTCGGGCTTGTTGTACTCGATCAGGTTGAACACCGATGGCCATTGGGTGTAGACCTCGGGCCGGAACAGGTTGTTGATCACGCCGTGCTTGTCGTCCCACACGCCGGTGAGGATCGTCGACCATGACGGTCCGGAGATCGTGGTGTGGTTGGTCAGGCTGGCGGCTCCGGTGATGCCCTGATCCATCGCGGTCTTGAAACCGCTGTCTTCGTTATAGGCGTATTCCAGGATCTTGGACAGGTTGACGCCGTCGACACCGATCAGCAGCACGTGCTCGGCGGCCAGCATCCAGTCGGCGGACAGTGTGGACAGTCCCACCTGCGTCCCGACCGCCGCCCCTCCTCCGGCAACCAGGCTGGCGACCGCCGCACCACACAGAAACTGCTTGACTGTTGTCATGATCCAATTCCCTCGCCGAAGTTATGCGGGACCGATTTTGCGGCGATACTAGCAGGTTACCCAGGGAAAACTCAGGTTATTTGCCTAATCCGCTCATTGAAATCGCGATTCCGTGCTAGCCGACGGCCGGCCGCGGTATAACGCACCGATGGTGCTCAAACTCAGGGTTTCACCGGATCTGATCGGCGGCGACGTCGACGAGGGCTACGGCAAGATCGCGGACGCGTTCCGCGCCAATTTCGCTGGCGGCCAGGAGGTCGGCGCCGCGGTTGCGGTGTACCGCGACGGCGTCAAGGTGGTCGACCTGTGGGGCGGCTACCGCGACGGCGTCGCCTTGCAGCCCTGGCAACCCGACACCATGGTCAATGTCTTCTCGAGCACCAAAGGTGTGGCAGCCCTGGCCGTGGCGTTGGCGGTGTCGCGGGGACTGTTCGGCTACGACGACAGGGTGGCCGACCATTGGCCGGAGTTCGCCCAGGCCGGCAAGGGTGAGGTCACTGTGCGGCAACTACTGGGCCATCAGGCCGGGCTACCCGTGCTGAAGCCGGCACCCACCTTGGCCGAGGTCGCCGACCCGGACCGACTGGCGCCGATCCTCGCCGCACAGCGACCGGTGTGGGCGCCGGGCACCCGGCACGGCTATCACGCGGTCACGCTGGGCTGGTATGAATCCGAGCTGATCCGTCGCACCGACCCGGCCGGCCGCACCCTGGGCCGGTTTCTCGCCGACGAGATCGCCAGACCCCTCGGGCTGGACTTGCACATCGGTCTGCCGAGTTCGGTGTCGCGCGACCGGGTGGCGCTGTTGCACCAGTGGAAACGGGTGGAGTCACTGCGGCACCTCAACGTGATGCCGATGCGGCTGGTGGCCGCGTCGTTCAATCCGGTCGGATTGCTGGCCCGCGCGGGGTGTCTTCCGCGCGATGTCACTCCGTGGGCCGGCGACTACAACCGCGACGACGTCCGCGCGGTGGAGATCCCCTCGGCCAACGGGATCGCGACGGCATCGGCCATCGCGCGACTCTACGGCGCCGCGGCGACCGCGGATCCCGCCCTGCCCCTGAGCACCGATGTGCGCGATGCGCTCACCGCGATGCCGGCGCCACCGACCCGCGGCGAACGCGACAAAGTGCTGGGTGTCGAGGTCCTGTTCTCGCTGGGACTGTCCAAACCGGCCTTCGGCGCCGTCTTTGGTTCATCGGATAAGGCTTATGGCACACCGGGTTTCGGTGGGTCTTTCGGATTCGCCGATCCCGACACCGGGGTCGGTTTTTCCTACGTGATGAACCGTCTGGGCTTTCACCTCTACAGCGATCCTCGTGAACTCGCGCTGCGCCAGGCGCTGTTTCGCGACGTGCTCGGGGCCAGACCGCAGACCTGACAGCTACCGCGTATTGCCGCTTACCAGCGCGACTCCCCTAGCCACAGCACCTGCGTACCGTTGACCGACCGCTCGACCTGGTCGACGATCCCGCACAGTGACCGAACGAGCAGCCCGCCGAGAGCATCGGAGAGCACCGCGGCGGGCTGCGACGACTGGCGCGGCCGGACGAACTCCCACAGCGACGAGCCCGGGTAGGACACCGTGCGGACCTGCGCGTCGGCATCGAGGCCGGCCAGCACCTTGGCGCGACGGACCGCGGTGCGCAACCCGCCCAGCTCGTCGACCAGGCCACGTTCGGCGGCGTCGGCCCCGGTCCACACTCGCCCGCGCGCCACCGCGTCCACCGCCTCGGTGGACAGCTTGCGGCCTTCGGCGACCCGCGCGACGAAGTCGGTGTAGAACAGGTCGGCTTCGGTCTCCACCTGCTCCAGCTGTTCGGCGGTGAACGGGGTGTTGATCGACCAGGCGTCCGCGTTGGCTCCGGTACGCACCGTGTCGGTGCCGACGCCGAGGCGGTCCTTGAGCTGGCGGGCGACCACCTTGCCGGTCACCACCCCGATCGATCCGGTGATGGTGCCGGCGTTGGCCACGATGGTGTCGGTGGCCGCCGAGATGTAGTACCCGCCCGAGGCTGCAACCGCGCCCATTGAGGCCACCACCGGTTTGCCGGCCTCGCGGGCCTGCTGCACCGCCCGCCAGATGGTCTCCGAACCGGTGACCGACCCGCCCGGGCTGTCCACTCGCAGCACGATCGCGGCGACGTCGTCGTCGGCGCACGCCTCACGCAGTGCCGCCGCGATCGTGTCGCCACCGACGCTGCGATTGCCCAGCGGCGACAGCTGCGGCCCGCCCGAGCCGCTGACGATCGGACCGGCCACGGTCACCACGGCGATGGTCGGTTTGGGCTTGCGCCCGGGCAGGCCCGACCCGGACCGCTCGGCGGTGGCGTTGGCATAGCGGGACAGGTACAGGCGAGGTGGCGCGCCGTCGTCGTCCGCGCTTTCGATCCCCTCGCCGCCGATCAGTTCGGCGATCCGGTCATAGGCCTCGTCGCGGAACCCGATCCGATCGATCAAGCCCGAGTCCAGCGCGTCGTCGCGCAGCAGCGGGGCCTTGTCGGCCAGGCTGTCAACGACCGCGGGGTCCAGGTTCCGGGATTCGGCGACGGCCCGGCGCACCTGGGCATGCAGGCTCTGAACCAACGCGGTGTCGGCCTCGCGGTGCGCGTCGGTGTAGGAGTCCTGGGTGAACAGATTGGCCGCCGACTTGTATTCGCCGCGGGCGACGAACTGCGCCTCGATTCCGGCCTTGTCCAGCGCGGTGCGCAGGAATGTCGCGTTGGTGGCGAAGCCGACCAGCCCCAGCGTCCCCGACGGCTGCATCCACACCTCACCGAACGCCGAAGCCAGATAGTAGGACAGCGTGCCCGGATAGGTCTCGGCCCACGCCAGCGACGGCTTGACGGCGGTGAAGTCGGCGATCGCGGCGCGCAACTCCTGCACAGGTCCGGCAGCTGCGGCCGAAAGCTGCACCCTCGCAATCAATCCGGCAACGCGCGGATCTTCGGCCGCGCGATAAATCGCGGCCACCACGTCGCGCAGCACCGGCGGCCGGCCACCGGAACGAATCAGCGCCAGCGGATCGAAACCGCCGGTCTCGTGCGGCAGTTCCTGCAGGTCCAACTCGAGCACGACGCCGTCGGGCACACCGTGGTGCCGGGCGGTGTCGATGCGGCGGGCGACGCCGCGCAGGTCGTCCAGGCCGGGCATTGACGGCAGCAGGGAGAACATGGAACTCACCCTACCGGCGCCCTCCGACATGCCCGGCCGGACGAAGTCCCGGTCCTAGAAGGCGGGTGCGCCGGCGCCGCCGGTACCGCCGTTGCTTCCGCTCGGGGCTCCGCCAGGCTGGCCGGCGGTGCCGAGGCTATTGCTGCCGCCATCTCCACCGTTGCCACCCCCGCCGGGTGCGTTACCCCCGGTGCCACCGGTCCCACCGGCGCCCGGGATGAAGGGACTAATGAACCCGGCGCCGCCGGAGCCGCCCTTGCCACCGTCACCGCCGACGCTGTCGACTGTGCTGCCGGAGCCACCGGCACCGCCCGCGCCGCCTTGGCCGCCGGTAGCCAATCCGACGAAGGCCCCTCCGCCGTCGCCGCCCTGGCCACCGTTGCCACCGACGCCGTTGGCCCCGGTACCGGCGACGCCGCCGGTACCGCCCGTACCGCCTGCGGCACCGGTCACCGCCGTGAGGAGGTTGCTACCACCGGTACCGCCTTGGCCACCGTCACCGCCGGTGCTGTTGGCTCCGGTGCCTCCAGCGCCGCCGGCGCCACCGGCGCCTCCCTTACCGCCGGTGAAGAGACCAGCCACATTGCTACCGCCGTGGCCGCCCTGGCCGCCGACACCACCGATGTTGCCGTCGCCGCTGCCCGCGGCACCGCCGACGCCGCCACTACCACCGTCGGCGGCGGCCACGCCACCGAGGAGCGCGGCACCGCCGGTACCGCCCTGGCCACCGGCACCGCCGACGCTGTTGTCTCCAGCGCCGGCAGCGCCACCGGTGCCGCCGGCGCCGCCCTTGCCGCCAGTGAAGGCGCCGATGGCGTTGCTGCCGCCGTCGCCACCCTGGCCGCCGGCCCCGCCAACGCTGCCGTTGCCGTTGCCCGCGAAACCGCCCTCACCGCCCTTGCCACCGTCACCGCCGGTCCCCAGGCCAACGAGGTTAGATCCGCCCTCGCCGCCCTTACCGCCGGCGCCGCCAACGCTGCCGTCGACGTCACTGGCGGCGAGGCCGCCCTTGCCTCCGGCACCGCCCACACCGGCGCTGAGCGCACCACCGAGCAAGTCACCGCCTTGACCGCCCTCACCGCCTTCGCCGGCGACGCTGCCGTCCTGGTGGGCTGCGTTACCGCCGACGCCACCCGTACCGCCGACGGCGGCACCACCCAAGGCGGTGGCAAAGCCGTCGCCGGCGTCACCACCAACGCCACCCTTGCCACCCACACCGGGACCGCCTTGGTCAACTCCGCTACCGCCACCGGTTCCAGCATCGCCGCCGGCTCCACCAGTGCCACCGTCGCCGCCACCGCCGGCGAGGCCGATAAGGATGTTTCCACCGTCGCCGCCGCGTCCACCAACGCCACCGTTGCCGCCGGCGCCGTTGCTGCCGGTGGCGCCACCGCCCGCTGTACCAGCCGTTCCGCCGGTGCCGCCGACTCCGGCCGCTCCGCCGGTGCCACCCTTGCCCGCATCGGCACCCAGGGGGAACGGGTTATCCCCACCAGCACCACCTGCGCCACCGGTACCACCGGTACCACCGGTACCACCGGCGCCGGAGTTGAATCCGTTACCTCCGTCGCCGCCTATACCGCCGGCGCCGGCGGCTCCGCCTGTGCCGCCTTTGCCGCCCGGGATGATCAAGGTACCGAGGGTCCCATTCGCACCCGCCTTGCCCGTGCCGCCTTGACCGCCATTACCACCGTTGCCGCCGTCGCCCTGCTGGGCCTGGGTGACGTTGTCGGCTTCCAGGCCGCCCTGGCCGCCGTTTCCGCCGGTGCCGCCCTTGCCGCCGACGCCGCCCGGCGTGGCCGTCGAGCCGGAGGTGGTCCCCTGTGCGCCGTTGCCGCCGAGGCCGCCGTTCCCACCGACGCCGGCTTGGCCGTCCGTGCCGTCGGTGCCGGCCGCGCCGTCGACCGTCGGGCCGGCCCCGTTCCCGTCTAGGCCGCCAACACCGGCCGTGCCGGCCGCGCCCGCGTGGCCCGCGTCGCCACCCTTGCCGCCCGTCCCGCCGTTGCCGCCGTTGGCCCCATTGAGCGCGGGCGAGCTGTAACCGGTGCCGCCGGTCCCGCCGGTACCACCGTTGCCGCCATCGCCGCCGTCACCGGCGTCACCGCCCTTACCACCGGCGCCCACCGCGCCCGGCGTGAGCCCACCGCCCGCGGCACCGCCCTTACCGCCGGTGCCGCCGTTACCGCCGGTGCCGCCGTTGGTTCCGTTGCCGCCGATGCCCCCGGTGCCGCCATTCGGCGTACCGGCCGTTCCCGCCGTACCGATACTGCCGTTGTTGCCGTTGCTGCCGGCCACACCATTGCCGCCCGCACCACCGTCACCACCAGCACCACCATTACCGGAGGCCGCCTGCGTCAGACCACCAGCCTCCAGGCCACCGTCACCGCCCTTGCCACCGGCGCCACCGTTGCCGCCACTGGTACCCGAATCACCCGGGTTGACACCATCAACACCGGCCGCACCATGACCACCCTTACCACCGGCAGCACCCGTCCCCGCAACACCATCGACACCATCGGCCTGCTGACCATTACTGCCGGAACCACCGGCACCACCAGAACCGGCATTGCCACCCGAACCACCGGCCTGACCATCGGTGCCATTCGGATTGCCCTCATTACCGACCGCAAAGCCGTCCAAACCATCAGCACCGACCGCGCCGTTACCACCCTTACCGCCGTTACCACCCACAGCACCCAGGCCCTGCGTGCCCGCCGACGCACCCCCACCACCAGCCGCACCACCCAGGCCACCGGAACCACCGGCACCACCATCACCACCACTGGTCCCCGAATCACCCGGGTTCACCCCATCAACACCGGCCAGACCATGACCACCGGCAGCACCATTACCACCATTGCCCCCATCACCGGAGGCCGCCTGCGTCACCCCATCGGCCTCCAGGCCACCAGCACCACCAGCACCACCAGCGCCACCATTACCACCGGCAGTGCCATCAGGAGTCCCCACCGTGCCATCAACACCGGCCGCACCATGACCACCCTTACCACCGGCAGCACCCGTCCCCGCAACACCATCGACACCATCGGCCTGCTGACCATTACTGCCGGAACCACCGGCACCACCAGAACCGGCATTGCCACCCGAACCACCGGCCTGACCATCGGTGCCATTCGGATTGCCCTCATTACCGACCGCAAAGCCGTCCAAACCATCAGCACCGACCGCGCCGTTACCACCCTTACCGCCGTTACCACCCACAGCACCCAGGCCCTGCGTGCCCGCCGACGCACCCCCACCACCAGCCGCACCACCCAGGCCACCGGAACCACCGGCACCACCATCACCACCACTGGTCCCCGAATCACCCGGGTTCACCCCATCAACACCGGCCAGACCATGACCACCGGCAGCACCATTACCACCATTGCCCCCATCACCGGAGGCCGCCTGCGTCACCCCATCGGCCTCCAGGCCACCAGCACCACCAGCACCACCAGCACCACCATTACCACCGGCAGTGCCATCAGGAGTCCCCACCGTGCCATCAACACCGGCCGCACCATGACCACCCTTACCACCGGCAGCACCCGTCCCCGCAACACCATCGATACCGTTTCCAGCACCACCGGCCCCGCCGAGACCGGCATTGCCACCGGAACCGCCGCTACCACCCGCAGTCCCATTCGGGTTGCCCTCATTGCCAACCGCATTGCCGTCCAAACCATCAGCACCGACCGCACCGCTACCGCCGTTACCACCGTTACCACCGGTGCCCAGCTCGGTTCCGGTGCCGCCTAGACCGGCATTACCTCCACTGGCGCCCGGTATAGCTGTCTGATCCGTCGCGGCGTCATAGCCGTCGCCGCCGTCGCCACCGTTGCCCTGCGGACCGGACGGTCCGGCTCCTTCCTGCCCGTCCGCACCCGGCGTCGAGCCGGCTCCGCCGTTACCGGCCGCGCCGGCTTCGCCGAGCGCACCGCCGTTACCGCCCTTACCGGCGTGGGGGTTGTCCGCCATGCCGTCGGCGCCCCTGCCACCGTCGCCGGCCATGCCTGCGTTGCCGCCGTTGCCGCCGGCGCCGCCGTCTCCCTGCACGCCGTCGCCGGCGCCGTTGATGCCGATGCCACCGGCTCCGCCGGCACCGCCGTCACCACCCGCCGCGCCGCTGCCGGCCGCGCCGCCGTCGCCGCCATTGCCGGTACCGCCATCGTCGAAGGTCCCAGCGGCGCCTAGCGCACCATCACCGCCGTTGCCACCGTTGCCACCGGTGGCGCCGGCGCCGCCCTTGCCGCCGTGGTTGCCCGCACCGGAGCCCACACCACCGGCACCGCCGGTGCCGCCGGCCTGACCCTCGACGCCGCCTCCACCGGCCTCGCCGGGTTGCGCACCATCGTCGCCGTCGGCACCGTTCGCACCCACGGTTCCGTCGCCGCCGTCGCCGCCGTTGCCGCTGCCGATGGCGTCACCACCGTTGCCGCCGCTGCCGCCGTTGGCACCGCCGTTACCGGCGTCACCGCCGTCGCCCTGGTCGGTCCCGCCGTCGCCGCCGTCACCACCGTTACCGCCGGTGCTTCCACCGATTCCGGTGCCGTCACCGCCGTCGCCGCCGTGCCCACCGTCGCCGATCGCGCCGGCGTTGCCGCCGGCGCCGCCGTCGCCGCCGTCGCCGGCGCCCTGCCCGTCACCGCCCTTGCCGCCGTTGCCGCCGTTGCCCGCCTCGGTGCCGCCCGCACCGCCGTCGCCGCCCTTGCCGCCGTTAGCGTCCTCACCGCCGCCTCCGCCGTCGCCGCCATGCCCGCCGGTGCCGATGGTCCCGCCGCTGCCGCCGGCACCGCCGGCGCCGCCGGCCTCTCCTGGCGTGGTGGAGCTCCAGCCGTCACCACCGTTGCCGCCGTGGGTGTCTCCGGGCGACGGGCTCGATCCGTCCGCGCCGCCTGTGCCCGCATTGCCGGTGTTCTCTGCCCCACCGGTGCCGGCAGCGCCGCCGGCGCCGCCGGTGCCGACCTGTCCGGCGTCACCGGCGTTACCGCCATTGCCACCGTCCGGGTTGTTCGCGTCGCCGTCGGCGCCGTCACCGCCGATACCACCGGCACCGGCGTTTCCGCCGGCGCCGCCATCGCCGCCGTTGCCGTTGTCGCCTGCCGTGCCGGTCGGCGAGGTTGCCGCGCCGCCATTGCCGCCGGTTCCACCCGCGCCACCGGTTCCACCGGCGCCACCGGTCTGCCCGTTGGTGCCCGCGTCACCGGGATTGACGCCAGCCTTCCCGTCCAGCCCCGCCGTCCCGTCGCCGCCCTTGCCGCCGTTGCCGGCATTACCGCCGGCGCCGCCATTGGCACCGGTACCGCCCGCGCCGCCGCCGCCGCCGAGTCCACCGTTGCCGCCGGAGGTACCTGGCGCAGCACCGGCATCGACCGCGTCGAATCCGGCTCCACCGTTACCGCCCTTGCCGCCGGCACCGCCGTTGCCGTCGGAGGCGTTGGTGCCGTCGGCCTCCAATCCGCCTTTACCACCGTTGCCGCCGGCACCTCCGGTGCCGCCGGAGGTGCCGTTCGGGGCGGTGGAGGTGCCGTCGACCCCGTCGATACCGTTGCCGCCCTTGCCACCGTTTCCGCCGATGCCCGCCTTACCGTCGGCACCGTCCGCGGCGACCACTCCGTCGCCACCGACGCCGCCGGCGCCACCGAGCCCGGCATTGCCGCCGTTGCCGCCGTTGACACCGGCGGTTCCGTTCGGGTCACCCGACGTGCCGTCGCTTCCGTCTGCACCGTCGGCGCCATTGCCGCCGTTTCTGCCGTCACCCCCGACGCCGCCGGCACCCGCCGCACCTTGCGTACCCACGGCGCCAGGGCCACCGAACAACCACGCGCCCGCGCCGCCGGCGCCGGCCTGCCCACCGACTCCGCCATTCCCACCGGCACCGCCGTTGCTGCCGTTGCCGCCGTTGCCGTCACCGCCGTTGGCGAATGATCCTGCGGCCCCGTCGAAACCGTCACCGCCCGCGCCGCCGGCACCGCCGGCACCGCCGGTACCGCCGTTGCCACCGATCCCGAGCCACGTCGAACCGGCCCCGCCGTCACCGCCGTTGCCCCCCGCCGTACCCGAACCGCCGTCGCCGCCGTTCACCCCCTCGGTCGAGGAGTCCGCACCGGCGGCGCCGGCCAGACCCGCCCCGCCCTTGCCACCGTTGCCGCCGTTGCCCCACGCGCCCATTCCGAAGAAGTCCTGCGCCTGGCCCGAGGATCCGCCATTGCCACCGTTGCCGGCCGCCAGCGCCGCCGTCGCAGCGCCGCCGGCGCCACCGTCGCCGCCATGGCCCCACATCTCGCCGCCGTGACCACCGTTACCACCATCAGCACCCAGGCCGCCGGCGCCGCCGTCGCCACCATTGCCGATACCCCCGGCGTGACCGCCGTTACCGCCGGCCACGCCCTCGATGTTCGAGGTCCAGCCGTTGCCGCCGTCGCCCATCCACAGCCCGCCGGCCTGGCCGTTCACACTGAACTCGGTGCCGTCGGCGCCGTTGCAGATCATCCCGCAGAAGTTCTCGGTGAACGGCGCGAAGATCTGGTTGATCACACCATTGACCTGCGACCCGAAGTCAGAGTTGATCCAGGCCTGCAAACTCGCATGAAACGGCGCGTAGAAATAGGTGTCCCACAGCTGGGCTATCTCCACCCCTGTCTCATCAGCCGAGCCGGGCAGTCCCCAGAACGAGCCGGTCCACTCCGGCGTCAGCGCTTGGAAGTCGGAGTCCAGGCCGAACCAATCCAGGAAGTCGTCGAACCCGGAATCCGCTCGTGCCTCCGGTACTGCGGCAAACGGCGCCATCCCAAAAGCCAGGAAAGCGGCGACCGCGCTTCCGGCGCCCGCAGCACGTCGAGAGGCAGACCGCCGCCCGGAATCTGAACGCCACCGACGACTCATATGCCCACGCCTTCCTCGAATACGACCTGGGCAAGTGACGTAGATCACCACTGCCTATGATCGTTATATAAGCCTGAGAAGGGCATAGCAACTATTAACTTTTGGGGCGGTGCACCAAATGTCCAGCAAACATAAAATCGCACCCCATCAAGTCGATGGGGTGCGATTTTGTGGACGATTGTGGAACTAGAAGGGCATGCCCTACAGCTCGGTGGCGGTGCCTCCGGCCGCGGTGATCTTGTCCCGGGCACTGCCGCTGAACTTGTGCGCGGTGATGTCGGCCTTGACGGTCAACTTGCCGTCGCCGAGCACCTTGACAAGCGTGTTCTTGCGAACCGCGCCCTTGGCCACCAACTCGTCGAGACCGATGGTCCCGCCGTCCGGGAACAGCCGGTTGATGTCGCCGACGTTGACGACCTCGTACTCGGTGCGGAACCGGTTGCGGAAGCCCTTGAGCTTGGGCAACCGCATGTGGATCGGCATCTGCCCACCCTCGAACCGGACCGGCACGTTCTTTCGTGCCTTGGTGCCCTTGGTGCCGCGGCCCGCGGTCTTACCCTTGGAGCCCTCACCGCGACCGACGCGGGTGCGCTTGGTCTTCGACCCGGGCGCGGGGCGCAGGTCGTGCAGCTTGATGGTCATTCTGCTTCCTCCACTTGCACGAGGTGGTGAACAACCCGGATCAGCCCACGGGTCTGGGCGTTGTCCTCACGCACCACCGACTGGCGGATCTTGCGCAGGCCCAGGGTCCGCAGGCTCTCGCGCTGCTTCCAGCGCGCACCGATGGTGCCACGGACCTGGGTGATCTTCAGGTTTGCCATGATTACGCCGAGCCTTCCCGCGCCGCGCTGGCAGCCAGCGCTTCGCTCTCCCGGCGCGCCTTGAGCATGGCGGCCGGCGCCACGTCTTCGATGGGCAGGCCACGCCGGGCCGCCACCTCTTCGGGACGCTGCAGCATCTTCAGCGCGGCCACGGTGGCATGCACCACGTTGATCGCGTTGTCGCTGCCCAGCGACTTGGACAGGATGTCGTGCACCCCAGCGCATTCCAGCACGGCACGCACTGCGCCGCCGGCGATGACACCGGTACCGGGGCTGGCCGGACGCAGGAACACCACACCGGCGGCCGCCTCGCCCTGCACCGGGTGCGTGATGGTGCCACCGATCAGCGGCACCCGGAAGAAGCCCTTGCGCGCCTCCTCGACACCCTTGGCGATCGCCGCCGGCACTTCCTTGGCCTTGCCGTAGCCGACACCGACCATGCCCTTGCCGTCGCCGACGATCACCAGCGCGGTGAAGCTGAACCGGCGGCCACCCTTGACCACCTTCGACACCCGGTTGATCGCGACGACCCGCTCCAGGTAGTTGCTCTTGTCGCCGTCGCGGTTGTCACGGCCGCCGCGACCGCCGTCACGGCCACCGCGGCCGCCCCGGTTGTCGCGCCCGTCGGTGCGGGGGGCGCTGCCCGTGTCGGGACCTGCCGAGGAGGCCCCTGTCGGCTGCTCCGCCATCATGCGGTCCTTCCAGTCATTTTCGAGAAGTCAGTCATCAGCATCAGAACTTCAACCCGCCCTCGCGCGCCGCGTCAGCCAGCGCCGCGATCCGCCCGCCGTAGGTGTAACCACCCCGGTCGAACACCACGGTCTCGACACCGGCGGCCTTGGCACGCTCGGCGATCAGCTGGCCGACCCGCACGCTGTGGGCCTTCTTGTCGCCGTCGACACCGCGCACGTCGGCCTCGATCGACGATGCCGCGGCCACGGTGTGACCGGCCAAGTCGTCGATCAACTGGACGTGGATGTGCCGCGTGGAACGGTGCACCACCAGGCGGGGACGCTCGGGAGTACCGGCGATCTTCTTGCGCAGCCGCGCGTGCCGACGAATCCGGTGCGCGCGCCGGACCTCCGAGACGTTCTGCCCGACGGGCTTGCGGTCCGTGGTGCCTGCTTGTGATTGGGCCATGACTACTTACCTGTCTTTCCGACCTTGCGCCGAACCTGCTCACCCTCGTAGCGCACGCCCTTGCCCTTGTAGGGGTCGGGGCGGCGCAGACGGCGGATGTTCGCCGAGATCTGGCCGACCTTCTGCTTGTCGATGCCCGAGACCGAGAACTTGGTGGGCGTCTCCACCGCAAAGGTGATGCCCTCCGGAGCCTTGATCAACACCGGGTGGCTGTAGCCCAGCGCGAACTCCAGGTCGCTGCCCTTGAGCGCGACGCGGTAGCCGACGCCGAAGATCTCCATCTTGCGGACGTAGCCCTCGGAGACCCCGGTGACCAGGTTTGCCAGCAGGGTGCGGCTCAGACCGTGCAGGGACCGGTTGCGCCGGTCATCGTCCGGGCGGGTCACCACGATCGCTCCGTCGTCGTTGCGGGCGACGTTGATCGGTTCCGCCACGGTGAGCTCCAGGGTGCCCTTGGGTCCCTTGACCGATACGTTCTGACCATCGATGGTCACGTCGACCCCGGACGGAACCGGGACCGGTTGCTTACCAATACGCGACATGTCTGCTACTCCCTCACCACACGTACGCGAGGACTTCGCCGCCCACGCCCTGCCTGGCCGCCTGACGGTCGGTGAGCAGACCCGAGGACGTGGAGATGATCGCCACGCCCAGGCCGCCGAGCACCCGTGGCAGGTTGGTCGACTTTGCGTAGACCCGCAGGCCGGGCTTGGACACCCGGCGCAGACCGGCGAGGCTGCGCTCCCGGTTCGGGCCGTACTTGAGGTTGACCACCAGCGCCTTGCCCACCCGGGCGTCTTCGACGTGGTAGTCGGTGATGTAACCCTCGCGCTTGAGGATCTCGGCAATGTTGGCCTTGATCTTCGAGTGCGGCAGGGTCACCTCGTCGTGGTACGCCGAGTTGGCGTTACGCAGACGGGTCAGGAAGTCCGCGATCGGATCCGTCATAGTCATTTAGGCTGCTCCTCCACCCTCACCAGCTGCTCTTCTGCACACCGGGCAGCTCGCCGGCGTGCGCCATCTCGCGCAGGCAGATTCGGCACAGGCCGAACTTCCGGAGCACCGCGCGCGGACGGCCGCACTTGTTGCAGCGGGTGTAGGCGCGCACCGCGAACTTGGGCTTGCGGGCCGCCTTGATAACCAACGCCTTCTTAGCCATGTGGTCAGTTCTCCTTGAACGGAAAGCCGAGAGCCCGCAGCAGCGCTCGTCCTTCGTCGTCGTTGGTCGCCGAGGTGACGACGGTGATGTTCATCCCCCGCGGGCGGTCGATGGAGTCCACGTCGATCTCGTGGAACATCGACTGCTCGGCGAGCCCGAAGGTGTAGTTGCCCGAGCCGTCGAACTGCTTGGGCGACAGCCCGCGGAAGTCGCGGATACGCGGCAGGGCGATCGAGGTGAGCCGGTCCAGGAACTCCCACATCCGGTCACCGCGCAGGGTGACCCGGGCGCCGATCGGCATGCCCTCGCGCAGCTTGAACTGCGCGATGGACAGGCGGGCCTTGCGGATCTCCGGCTTCTGGCCGGTGATCGCCGCCAGGTCGTTGACCGCGTTGTTGATCAGTTTGGCATCCCGGGCGGCTTCGCCGACGCCCATGTTCACCACGACCTTCACCACGCCCGGGATCTGCATCACGTTGGCGTAGTTGAACTCTTTGTTGAGCGCGTCCCGGATCTCCTCGCGGTAGCGCACCTTCAGCCGAGGCTGGATCTTCTCTGCAGTCGTCATCTCTAGATGTCCTTGCCGTTGCGCTTGGAGATGCGAACCTTCTTGCCGGACTCGGCGTCCACCCGGTAGCCGATCCGGGTGGGCTTACCGTCGGAGTCGACGACCATCACGTTGGAGACATGGATCGGGGCCTCTTGCGTGACGATCCCCCCCGAGGAGGCACCGGCCTGGGTGGCCGAGTTCGCGACGTGCTTCTTGATCCGATTGACGCCCTGGACCAGGACCCGGTTGCGGGTGGGGTAGGCCCGCAGGACCTTGCCCTTGGCGCCCTTGTCCTTACCGGCGATGACCAGCACGGTGTCGCCCTTATGGACCTTCATCTACAACACCTCCGGTGCCAGCGAGACGATCTTCATGAAGCGCTTCTCACGCAGCTCGCGGCCGACCGGCCCGAAGATGCGGGTGCCGCGGGGGTCGTTGTCGGCCTTGATGATCACGGCCGCGTTCTCGTCGAACTTGATGTAGCTGCCGTCGGCGCGGCGACGCTCCTTGACGGTGCGCACCACCACGGCCTTGACGACATCACCCCGCTTGACGTTGCCACCCGGGATGGCGTCCTTGACGGTCGCGACGATGACATCACCGATGCCGGCGTAGCGCCGCGACGAGCCGCCGAGCACCCGGATGCACAAGATCTCCTTGGCGCCGGTGTTGTCGGCGACCTTCAACCGCGATTCCTGCTGAATCACCAGATCTCCTCAATAATCGGGACGACGCCCGGCATCACAATTGGCATGCCGGAATCTCCCGGTCGTGCATGGTCTTCATCACCGAAGAGCACGCAGGGCCAACTCACGCCGGCCGAGGTCTGCTCACGGCAACCCCTAGAGCTTAGGTGACGGATCGCCCAGCTCCAAATTGCTGGTTAAGACAGCCTGACGGTGCAGCCCGCCTGAGCCGGGTCAGCCGCCGTCAGTCGTCGCCTTGCCGGTGCCACGCGTAGATGAACAAGCTCATGGCCGTCGCCAGCGCAAGCAACACCCACTGGACGATTGCCTGGTCGATCCAGGATCCCGGCGGCGGGGCGCCGGGGAGGATGTTGCGCAGCGGGATGATCGCAAACAGATTCGCTGCATACCAGGTCCCCAGCGGCGGCAAGAACTTCCGCTTACCCAATGCCATCGGCACGGCAACCCACAGCGCCAGGGTCGGCAAGCTGACCAGGACCAGGCAGATAGCGAGGTCGAAGATCAACGGCCCCTTGGCACGCTGGATCTTCACCACCACCGCCGCATCGGCATCGCCGCGCTGGTTACGCGTTCTGCTGGCGTCATGAACCCGCGAGACGCTGGCGTCCCAGCCGTCCAACGCTCCGGTCACCTCGACGCGAGCCGGGATCCGGATCCGGTCATCACCGGTCCCGACGAAGACATCAGCCGCCAGCTCTTCGGTGGTGTAGGCATCGAAGGGCCAGTTGCCCGGGGCGCCGTACGCCTCGATCAGCGTGGTGACGCGCGCGGGCGCATCCCCTTCGGGGTAATGCAGGTCCCCCAGATCATTGGCGGGATACAACCGCACGGCCAGATCCGTGGTGAGAACATCAAACCGCTTGTCGTACAAAGCTTCTCCGGGGTGGACCAACACGTCCACCTCAAGCCGGTTCTCGACTGGCTTCAGTTTCTGAAGTCGCACTTGGACAATCGTGTCCGCCGGGTTCGCCGCACTCAGGTCGAGCGGAGGCAGAGGGCTGTCCGACGTCTGCAGGGCGTGCACTCCGAACAATGACGACGCGTAGGCGGCGACAATCGCGAGCATGACCGCCGTGGCTGTCAGAAAGCGCGGCCGCTTTCGCTTCGTCTCACCCGTGGCGTCCGCCGACATGGGGGTCAGGGTAGCGAACACCGACGCCGACTGCGCCGAGCGGGCGGCGCCCAAAAGGTATGCGGGTCAACAAATTTATCGCGACCCGATGTAACCCGCCCAGACGTCACCCGCTGCCCCCGCGCCGTTAACCTCTTGTTCGGCAATGCGCGGATTTCGGTTGCTATACAGGCGCCATGGATCGTCATCGGGGCGAGGGAACCCGCGCTTCAAGCGTTGCCGTGAGCATACTTTTGATCGTTGGCGCCTTGGTTCTGTCGGCGTGCGAAGTCCCACGTATGACGCTGGCCTACGCCAGTGAACTCGTTACCTGCGGCGGTAAGTCGGCCCTGATCGCCAGCGGGTCGACGGCGCAGGCGCACGCGATGGATGAGTTCATCATCGCCTACCGCAACGCCTGCACCGGTCACATGCTCAACTACACCCCGAACGGTTCGGGCGCCGGCATCGCCGACTTCCTGGCCGGAGAAACCGACTTCGGTGCGTCCGACACCCCGCTCAGCGCTGAGCAGCGCGAACTCGCCAGGGAGCGTTGCGGCGGCGCCGAGCCATGGAATCTGCCGATCGTGTTCGGGCCACTGGCCATCACCTACAACCTTCACGACGTCGACGTTCTGGTGCTCGATGCGCCCACCATCGCCAAGATCTTCAACGGCAGCATCACCCGCTGGGACGATCCAGCCCTGGTCGCACTCAACGGGCCGCTGCCCGCGCAGGACATCCATGTGGTCTACCGCAGTGACCTGTCCGGCAGCACCGACAACTTCCAGTCCTACCTGCAGGCCGCATCCGGTGGCGCTTGGGACAAGGGCGCAGGTAAGGCGTTCAACGGTGGCGTCGGCGTGGGTGCCAGAGGCAACGAGGGAACCGCGGCAATGGTGCGCAACACCGAGGGCGCGATCAGCTACAACGAGTTGGCCTTTGCGATGGACCAGGGGCTTTTCGCCGCTGAGATCAAGACCCTGGCCAGCCGCAAGTCCAAACGCCCGGTGCGCATCGGAACGGACTCCGTCGGCAAGACCATCGCCGGCGCGAAGATCATCGGAACCGGCAACGATCTCGTGCTCGACATCTCGTCGTTCTACAACCCCACCCAGGGCGATGTGTATCCGATCGTCCTGGTGGTCTACGAGATCGTCTGCTCGAAGTATCCGGATCCCGGCGTGGGCCAGGCGGTCAAGGCGTTCCTGCAGTCTGCGGCCGGCCTGGGCCAGGCCAACCTCAACAAGAAGGGCTACATCCCGCTGCCGCCCAATTTCCAATCACGGGTCTGGGCCGCCGTCGACGCCATCTCCTGAGCCCCGCCACTCCCGCTAGGCTGCGATCTCTATGGAGCAGACGCGGGACCGCTTCGCCGGCCGGCACGTGGCCACCGTGGTGTGCGGCAGCAACGTCGACGTCGGCGCCTACCAGCGCTGGGTTGGCCCCACCGGATGAGGGTGCGAGTCAACCGCTCGCGCAACGAAATCCGATGTGATTGGTGGCGGTGTCCTGAGACTGCGGAGACCGGGCCGCGGGCCGGTAGCGGTGGCAGTACTCCGGCGCGCAGAGGTGCGACCCACCTTTGAGTGCCTGGCTGATGCCGGGATCGGCAGGCCCCGACGGCGCACAGCACGCCTTCGGCGGTGCGTCGAGCCGGTGATGGCCGGTGAACTCGGTGGTGGTCCACTCCCACACATTGCCGATCATGTCGAGCAGGCCCCAGGCGTTCGGCGGGAAAGTGCCCACCGGCGACGTTCCGGACCAGCCCAGGGCGCCGTCGTTGCGGTACGGGAAGGCGCCCTGCCAGGTGTTGGCCATCAGATTGCCCGCGGGCTTCTCCTCCTCTCCCCAGGGGTATGTCGTGCCGGTGCCGGCTCGGGCGGCGTATTCCCATTCGGCTTCGGTCGGCAGTCGCCGTCCGGCCCATCGGGCGTAGGCCGCCGCATCGGGATAGGCGATTTGGACCACCGGATGATCCGGCAGGGCGACGACGGTGCTCGCGGGCCCGAGCGGGTGGCGCCAGCTGGTACCCGGAACCCACCGCCACCACTGCCGCCAGTCGGCAAGGTCGACCGGGCCGTCGGTTGCGGTGAAGACCAGGGCGCCGGGTTCAATCGGCGGTCCCAGCTTCGCCTCTCCTCCGTCGAGCCTCGCTGAACCGCCCGGCTCGGCGTCGTAAACGAGGTCGAGTTCCTGCTCGGCAAGGGTCACATAACCGGTCGCGGCGACGAAGTCGGCGTACTGCGCATTGGTCACCGGATGCCGCTCCAGCGCGAACGGCGCGACGGCGACGGTGTGGATCGGCGCCTCTTCGGGATAGAAGCTCGTCGAGCCCATCCGGAACACTCCGGCGGGAATATCGACGAGTTCTGTCAGCATGGCGTCAGTCTCGCGAGAATGCTGCAGCGATAGCCTTTTTCACGTCGAGGTACGGCTCGCCGCTGACATCCACCGTGACGTCGGCGATGGTGCCGCCGGTGAATCTGAACGGGGCCCGGTACGCCGACGACACCGCCTGGCCGGTGTTGCGGCCGACACTCACCCCGCCGCCGGCCAGCGCGAACGCAGCCGGCTGGGTGATCATGCCGGGCAACGTCGCGACTACCGTGTCGTCGATGTAGAGCGAGGCCTCACCGACCGGCGTGTGACTGCCCTCGACGGTGCCGCTGCGTTCGAAACGAACGCCGAACATGTGTTCTCCCAACGGAATCCGATCGGGAGCCGACAGCCACTGTTCGCGTTCGCCGAGGAAGTTGTAGACGTAGTGCAACCGACCGTCCTGGACGAACAGCGCATGGCCGCCATGCCGGGCGCCATGCTTGAACAGCACACCCTCGGCTGCCGAGGACTCCACCGAGACACGGGCCACCACCGAGAAGGACCGGCCGCGCAGCTCCACGCACGCGCCCAGCGGCACCTCGGCGGTGTTCGGGTAATAGGTGTAGTCGGTACGGTCGCCGGACAGGTAGGGACGCTGCCGGCTCGTCATCTCGAAGATGTTCAGGTCCGCCAGCGGCAGCCCGTTGAATTTCTCCGCCTCGGCGAACCACATCGCCTGCAGCTCTGCGAGCTTCTCGGGATGCTGCTCAGCAAGGTCGCGGCATTGGCTGCGGTCTTTGTCGAGGTGGTAGAGCTCCCATCGATCAGCATCGAAATGGCCCCAGCCGGACGGGGTGGCCGCGTGCACGGTGTTGGCGAACCAGCCCCGGTGCCAGATCCCGCGGGTGCCGAGCATCGTGTAGAACTGGGTGTGCTTGCCGGTGTCCGCTGCCGGATCGGCAAGTGCCGCTTTGAAACTGACGCCCTCCAGCGGACGCTGCGCTACGCCGCGCACGGTGTCCGGCGGGGTGATACCGAGCAGGTCGTAGACCGTCGGGGTCACGTCGCATACGTTGATATAGGTGTCGCGCACCTCGCCACGGGCGGCAATTCCGTTGGGCCAGCTGACGATCGCAGGATCGGCGATGCCGCCCTCATGGGAGGCGTAACGCTTGTAGAGCTTGTAGGGCGTGTTGAACGCCATCGCCCATCCCACCGGATAATGGTTGTAGGTCTCCGGACCGCCCAGCTGATCGAAGAGCTTCATAGCCTCCTCGACGGTGTCGATATAGCCGTTGAAGAACTTGTTCTCGTTGGGAGAGCCGTTCGGCCCGCCCTCACCGCTGGCCCCGTTGTCGGAGATCACCACCACAATGGTGTTGTCCAGCTGACCGGATTCCTCCAGGTAGTCCAGGATCCGGCCGATCTGGGCGTCGGTGTAGCTCTGGAATCCGGCGAACACCTCGGCCATCCGGGCGAACAGTCGCTTCTCGGTGTCATCGAGGCTGTCCCACGGACGCACCGTGTCCAAGATCGGCCATGGCTGGCCGTCGGCACCGGTCGCATCGGCGTAGGGATTGACCTCAGACAGTTCGGTGTCCGCCGGCACCAGACCCAGCTTCTTCTGGTTGGCCAGCACGATCTCCCGGTACTGTTCGTAGCCCATGTCGAACCGGCCGGCATAGCGGTCGGCCCACTCGACCGGCACATGGTGCGGGGCGTGGCCGGCGCCCGGACAGACATAGCCGAACCAGGGCTTGCCGGGCGCGATCGTCTGCGCGTCGCGGATGAATTCGATTGTCTTCTCGGCGAGGTCCGCCGAAAGGTGATAGCCCTCCTCGGGAGTTGCCGGCGGCGCCACCGGGTGGTTGTCGTACACCAGGTCGGGATACCACTGGTTGGTCTCACCGCCCAGGAAGCCGTAGAACCGTTCGAATCCGCGCTGTGTCGGCCAATGCCGCCGGGTGCCGGCCATGTTGGACTCTTCGAGCGGAGTCAGGTGCCACTTGCCGACGCAGAAGGTGTTCCAGCCGCGTTCGGCCAGAACCTCACTCAGCAGCGCGGTTTCGAACGGGATGCGTCCACTGCAGTTGGGGAACCCGTCGGTGAACTCTTCGATGGTGGCCATACCGACACTGGTGGCATTGCGACCGGTGAGCAGCGCCGCCCGGGTCGGGGAGCACAGAGCGGTGGTGTGGAACTGGGACAACCGGACGCCACGTTCGGCGATCCGGCCCATCGCCGGCATCTCAACCAGCCCGCCGAAGCAGTCCCAGGTGGCGATACCGGTGTCATCCCACACCAGGTACAGCACATTGGGTGCGCCCTCGGGCGCGGTCGGCGCGGCGAAGGGACCCCAGTCGGGTTCGGAATCCCGGATATCGAGATTGATCTTGCCTTTGAAATCCACCATTACCCATTCCGCTGTCGCCCCCGGATCGGGTGAGACACTACCGGCCCGGTGACGCTGCGGACGTCATTCACACGACGGGCGGCTCCCGGCGGCCGGACACGGCGCCGCCCGACACCAGCTCACCGAGAAAGGCCGCGGCCGCCGGTGACGGTGCCCGCTCGCTCGGGGTGATCAGCGCCAGCTCACGCGGGATCATCGGGTCGGTCGCCACACCGGCGAGGTGCTCGGATTTCTCCACCAACGCCGGCGGCAGAAACGCGACGCCCAGACCGGCGGCAACCAGGTCAACCAGATCGACCGGAGTGTTGGACTCGGCACAGATGCTCCGCCGAAAGCCGAGCTCGGCGCAGATGCCGTCGATGTGCAGACGTGTCCGCAGATCCGCCCGGCGCTCCACGAACTCGCGCTCCTGCAGGTCGGTCAGAGCGACGACGTCGCGGCCGGCGAGCGGGTCGTCGTGGCGCACCGCCAGTACCAGCGGCTCGTTCCCCAGGAACAGTTCCTTGACCCGGCTCCCGTCGTAGGGGCGGCTGACGAAGGCCAGGTCCAGGCCGCCGTCGGCGGTTGCCTGCACCAGTGTGTCGATGGGATCGTGGCGCAGCGAGATGTCGATACGCGGGAAGCTCCGGTGATACCTCGCCAGCAGCGCCGGCAGGTCGACAGTCCCCAGCCCCTGGATCACCCCGATGCACAGGTGCCCGGACAGCACGCCCCGGACCGCGTCGACGGCGGCGCGGGCCTGATCGGCCGCGGCCAGTGCGTTCTGCGCATCCGGCAGCAGCGCCTGTCCAGCCGTGGTGAGGTCGACGCGACGATTGTTGCGAACCAGCAGCGCGGTGCCGAGCTCATGTTCCAGGCTGCTGATCGACGCGGACAGAGTGGACTGCACCACGTGGACTTTCGCAGCCGCGCGGGTGAAGTGCAGCTCCTCGGCCACGGCGACAAAGTGTTTCAGCTGTCGCAGTTCCATAGCGATCAGTGTGCGGCCCGCCACCGGTTGGTCAAATCGAAGTTCCGTACCGCCAACGTTGTTGCTTTGATTCCACTGAGGCCAAACCGGGACAAACGCTGATCTTGGCCATAATCGAACTGTCGCAAGTACTTACATCGTCGCCTTTACGTGCGTCGATCGATGACGACGATTCTCTACATTGAGATTAACTGTTGAAATATCCACTCACAGGGGTGGTGACGTCGTCCTCGACCCGTTAGCGTCTGACGAGGATGCCAAGGGGGGGTTGAGGCAGGGTCCCTGACATCCGGGATATCCGTTGTCGCCCAAGATGTTCCATGCAATTGCGGTGCCCATACCAGGGTGGTCCATGCGTGGATCAAGGGCAAGCGACGATGTCCGCCCAATCCCGGGCAGGTCCCAAGGGGACCTCACAGGACCGGGAACGCCAAGGAACGGAAGGAACGCACCGAAAATGAGTCGTCGGATCATATCCCTGGTCGGCGGTGCCACCGCCGGTCTACTTACGGCCACATTTCTACCCGCGACAGTCGCTTTGGCCGACAGCGGTGTCGGCACGGCAGGCAATGTCGGCGGCACCGCCTTGCCGGTCGAGTTGACCAGCAACGTCGCCGGCACCGGGGGCACAGCGGCGTTGGGTGACGCCGGTGCCCTGGGTGCGAACGTGAACGCGCCCACCCCCAACCCGCTCGGCGAGCTCGGCGCCCTGTCTCCGATCCCGATCGCCAGCACACCCGATGCCACCCCCGGTGATGACGTGGCGCCCGTTGCCGACCACAGCTTCACGATCGGTGACCACACTTTCGACGCGGTCCAGGACGACGGGTCGGACGGCTTCAACCCGGTCAGTCCGCTGTTCAGCGCCCCACCGTTCTTCCAGGTCGGCGAGGGCGAACAGTCATTCGACGTCAGCAGCGGAACCGGGGACGACGCCACCGAACTCGGCAGCGTCACCGCCAGCACGAATGTCACCAATCTCTTCGGTGGCATTTACGGCACACAGTTCACGATCACCGACGTGGATCCGGCCGACGGCGCAACCGAGTCCGACCTTCCCACCGAGGGCACGGTGTACAGCGTCCTGAACTTCGGCAACGGATTCTCGAACGTCTACACCGCCATCCCCGGGGTCGACGGCGCTGACACCGACATCACCAACACCCTGGTGACTCCGTTCGGCGACTTCGACGTTCCGACCGATTTCGATGCCACCGGACTGCTGGATCCAGGCGACGCCTTCAGCGGATTGTCCGCGGTGGGCACCGATGTCGCAGGTAGCGCCGCGGACGCGGCAGCCGCAGGTGCCGCCGACGCGGCCGGAGGCGCCACGGATATCGCGAGCTTGCTCGATCCGACAGCCTTCTTCGGAATCTAGGGCATTTCCCGGCCGGGGTGGGCGGCCGGCTGAACATCCCAGGTCCATGTCGTCGGGCCTGGGGTGTTTGGCCCAGCACCGGATTGGGTATCCCGGCCGTCGCGTAGTTCATGGAGGTTCTGGGGGGACCATGAGACGGATGCAACGATGAGGGCGCAGCATACTTTCGGGCTGAACCTGTCCTGGATGCGTGTGACCACGGTGTTCCTGATCGATATCGGCATCTTGTGGCTGGCCGGCCACTGGCCCGCCGAGCTCGGGGCGGCGAACCGCGCTTGGTGGCCCGCCGTCGGATTGGCGGCGGTCCTCACCACTGCGGCGTTGATCACCCATCGCCGGGTTCCGCTGACGGCCATCCTGGTAGCCCGACTGCTCGATCGGTTCGCCACCCCGGAGGCGTTTCTGACCGAGGGCTGTACGGCCGGAGTCGATCACCGCCGCCGCTACAGCCGCGACGTGGTCGGCATGCGTGAGTACCGGGGCCGGCTCGTCTCCGTGATCGCCATACCCGAACAACCGGCCGAGCCCGCCGGCCGGCATCGTCGCGGGCCTGTGCCGGCACCCACACTTCCGGCCGAAGTCGTCGCCGCGGGCCTGCGGCAGTTCGATGTGCAGCTCGACGGCATCGATGTGGTCTCGGTGCGGACGTGCGACTCCCCCGCCGACGGCGAACCCGCCGACGACACGACGCCGGCGAGTGTGCCGCACACCGCCGGTCCACGCGATACCTGGGTGATCCTGCGGATGGATCCGATGAGCAACGCCGACGCGGTGGCCGTTCGCGATTCGGTGGCAGCCACCCTGGCCGCGGCCACCGAGCGGTTGGCGCACGATCTCGCCGAGCACCACCTTCTTGCGCGCGTGCTGTCCGCCGAGGAGTTCGACCAGGTCGATGCGGCCGTGCTGGCCGGTCTCCAGCCCTCCCGCATCCGCCGCCGGCGGCGGCGGTTGAAGCAGAAGGAACGCAAGGGGCCCAAGCAGTACGCGGCCACCTTCTGGATGTCGCCACGCGACATCACCTCGGCGAATCTGGAGCGGCTGTGGTTGCCCGAGACCGACACCACCGCGGTCACCGTGAGGCTGGCGCGACGTCACCACCGCACCGAGGTCGCGGTGCTGGTGCGATACCACAGCGCCAGCCGGCTGCCCCGGAAGAACACCTGGGCTGGGTTGAACCGCCTCAACGGCCGCCAGTTGACCGCGCTCCGGACCAGCCTGCCGACACCGATGCGCCGCACGCTGGCGGTGCCCGCCAGAGAGCTGAACGGTCAGGACTCGCTACAGCTACCGCTGGGCGCCGACGCCCGAGGCCCCCACGCCCAGCAACCGCTGGCGCGGGTCAGAATACCGGCGTAGCCGGTACTACTTCGCCTTCTCGAGGATCTCGACCAGGCGCCAGCGCTTCGTCGCCGACAGCGGACGGGTCTCCATCAGCGACACCCGGTCGCCGATGCCGGCGGTGTTGTTCTCGTCGTGCGCCTTGACCTTCTTGGTGGTCCGGATGATCTTGCCGTACAGCGGGTGGCGCACCCGGTCCTCGAGCTCGACGACGATGGTCTTCTCCATCTTGTCGCTGACCACGTAGCCGATCTGCGTCTTGCGGCGGCCCCGCGGCTTCTCGGTGCGCGGAGTGTGCTTGGGGCCCTTCTCCGCGGCGTTAGCCTTTGCAGCCTGTGCCATTACGATGCCTCGCCTTCAGAACCATCGGGACCGGACGCCAGGCCCAGTTCCCGTTCGCGCAACACGGTGTAGATGCGCGCGATCTGGTGGCGCACCGTGCGGAGCCGACGGTTGTTGCTGAGCTGCCCGGTCGCCATCTGGAAACGCAGGTTGAACAGCTCCTCTTTGGACTCACGCAGCCGCTCGACGAGCTCGTCGGCATTGAGCTCGCGCAGTTCGCCGGCGGTAACTCCCACTGCCATCAGAACTGCTCCTCTCGGGTGACAATGCGCGCCTTGATCGGCAACTTGTGGATCGCCCGGGTCAGTGCGGCGCGGGCGATGGCCTCGTTGGGGTAGCTGAGCTCGAACAGCACCCGGCCCGGCTTGACGTTGGCGACCCACCACTCCGGCGAACCCTTACCTGAACCCATACGGGTTTCGGCGGGCTTCTTGGTCAGCGGACGGTCCGGGAAGATGTTGATCCACACCTTGCCGCCACGCTTGATGTGCCGGTTGATGGCGATACGAGCCGACTCGATCTGCCGGTTGGTGACGTAGGCGTGCTCCAGTGCCTGGATGCCGTACTCACCGAACGTCACCGACGTGCCGCCGCTGGCGATACCGCGCTGTTTGGGGTGATGCTGTTTGCGGTGCTTGACCTTACGGGGAATCAACATGATTTAGCTCTCCGTGCTCTGCGTTGCTTGCGGCTCCGCGGTCACTGCGCTTTCCTGGACCGGTTCGGCAGCAGCGGTGTTCTCGGTGCTCTCAGCGGCCCGCCCGGCGTCGGTGCTGGTCGCGGTGGTACCGGACGCACCGCTACGGCGCGGGCGGGTGCCCGACGGCCGCTCCCGGCGAGGACGGTCGGCCGACGGAGCGGCGACGGCCAGCTCACGCTTGCCGCCCACCACGTCGCCCTTGTAGATCCAGACCTTCACGCCGATCCGGCCAAAGGTGGTCTTGGCCTCGTACAGCCCGTAGTCGATGTCGGCGCGCAGCGTGTGCAGCGGCACCCGGCCCTCACGGTAGAACTCCGACCGGCTCATCTCGGCGCCGCCGAGACGGCCCGAGCACTGCACCCGGATGCCCTTGACGTTGGGCTGGCGCATCGCCGACTGGATCGCCTTGCGCATCGCCCGGCGGAACGCCACCCGGTTGCTCAGCTGCTCGGCGACACCCTGTGCGACGAGCTGTGCGACGGCCTCCGGCTGCTTCACCTCGAGGATGTTCAGCTGCACCTGCTTGCCGGTCAGCTTCTCCAGGTCCGAGCGGATCCGGTCAGCCTCGGTGCCGCGGCGGCCGATGACGATGCCCGGCCGGGCGGTGTGGATGTCCACCCGCACCCGGTCGCGGGTCCGCTCGATGGTCACGTCGGCGATGCCGGCGCGCTCCAGGCCGCTGGACAGCAGTCGCCGGATCGCCACATCTTCCTTGACGTACTCGGCGTACTGCTTGTCGGCGTACCAGTGCGACTTCCAGTCGGTGGTGATCCCGAGCCGGAAGCCGTGCGGGTTGATCTTCTGGCCCATTACTCCGAGCCCTCCTTCGCGTCGGACGTCTCAGGCGCCTTCTTGGTTGCCGCCTTCTTGGCGGGCGCCTTCTTCGCCGCCGCTTTCTCGGTCGTCTTCTCGGCAGCCTTGGCCGCCGGAGCCTTCTTGGCGGCCGCCTTCTTGGCCCCACCAGCCGGGGTGGCCTTCTCGGTCGCCTTCTCCGCGGTCTTGGCCGCCGGAGCCTTCTTGGCAGCCGACTGCGCTGACCCCTTCTCCGAAGCCGCCTTGCTGGCCTGCGCACGACGTGCCCGGGTGGCGCCGGCGGACTGCGCCGAACCGCCGCCCTTCACCGGCCGGCTCTCAACCACGACGGTGATGTGGCTGGTGCGCCGACGGATCCGGTACGCACGCCCCTGGGCACGCGGCTTGATCCGCTTGGCGGTCGGGCCCTCGTCGGCGTAGACGGTGGCCACCACCAGGGTGGCCGGGTCCAGGCCGTTGTTGTTCTCGGCGTTGGCCGCCGCGCTGGCGATGACCTTGGCCACCGGCAGGCTGGCCTGCTGCGGCGCCCAGCGCAGGATGTCCAGCGCTTCGGACACGGACTTGCCGCGCACCAGGTTGATCACCCGGCGCGCTTTGCTTGCCGACACCCGCACAAAGCGGGCCTTGGCGACAGCAGACGGAAATTCAGTCGTAACGCTCACCGGCGCTTAGCCTTCCGGTCGTCTTTGATGTGTCCCTTGAAGGTGCGCGTCGGAGCGAATTCGCCGAGCTTGTGCCCGACCATCGACTCGGTGACGAATACCGGGACGTGCTTGCGGCCGTCGTGAACGGCGAACGTGTGCCCGATGAAGTCCGGGATGATCGTCGACCGACGCGACCAGGTCTTGATGACCTGCTTGGTGTTCTTCTCGTTCTGAACGTCGACCTTCTTGAGCAGATGGTCGTCGACGAACGGACCCTTCTTGAGGCTGCGTGGCATCGCTTTCCCTCCGATTCCTAGCGCTTCTTGCCGGTGCGCCGGCGTCGGACGATGAGCTTGTCGCTGGGCTTGTTCGGCCGGCGGGTGCGACCCTCCGGCTTACCCCACGGGCTGACCGGGTGCCGGCCACCGGAGGTCTTGCCCTCACCACCACCGTGCGGGTGGTCCACCGGGTTCATCACCACACCACGGACGGTCGGGCGCTTGCCCTTCCACCGCATCCGGCCCGCCTTACCCCAGTTGATGTTGGCCTGTTCGGCGTTGCCCACCTCGCCGACGGTGGCGCGGCAGCGCACGTCGACCCGGCGGATCTCGCCGGAAGGCATACGCAGCGAGGCGTAGGTGCCTTCCTTACCGAGCAGCTGGATGCTGGACCCGGCCGAGCGGGCCAGCTTGGCACCGCCGCCCGGGCGCAGCTCCACGGCGTGCACCAGGGTGCCGGCCGGGATGTTGCGCAGCGGGAGGTTGTTGCCCGGCTTGATGTCGGCGTTGGCACCCGACTCCACCACGTCGCCCTGCGACAGGCCCTGCGGGGCGATGATGTAGCGCTTCTCGCCGTCCAGGTAGTGCAGCAGCGCGATCCGCGCGGTGCGGTTCGGGTCGTACTCGATGTGCGCGACCTTGGCGTTGACGCCGTCCTTGTCGTGGCGACGGAAGTCGATCACCCGGTAGGCGCGCTTGTGGCCGCCACCCTTGTGCCGGGTGGTGATCCGGCCGTGGGCGTTACGCCCGCCGTGGCCGTGCAGCGGCCGAACCAGCGACTTCTCCGGGTGAGAGCGGGTGAGCTCAGCGAAATCGGAGACGCTGGCACCGCGACGACCGGGGGTCGTCGGCTTGTACTTGCGGATTCCCATGTCAGTTAGGTCTCTCTCTCACTCCGGTCAGGCCGGTGCGGCGAACAGGTCGATCGGCTTGCTGCCGGGCGCCAGGGTCACAATGGCGCGCTTGGTGTCCTTGCGCTTGCCGTAGCCGGCCCGGGACCGCTTGCGCTTACCCGGACGGTTCGCGGTGTTCACCGACGCGACCTTGACGGCGAAGATCTTCTCGATCGCGATCTTGATCTGCGTCTTGTTCGAGTCGGGGTGCACCACGAACGTGTACACGTTGTCCTCGATCAGCCCGTAGGACTTCTCGGAGATGACCGGCGCGAGGATGATGTCGCGGGGGTCGGTGATGGTCGCCATCAGGCCGAAACCTCCTCGGTTTTGGCGGTGTGCGCCTCGATGTAGGCATTCAGGGCCTCAACGCTGAACACCACGTCGTCGGCACGCAGCACATCGTGGGTGTTGAGCTGGTCCGGCGACAGGATGTGCACACCCGGCAGGTTGCGCACACTCTTGGCGCCCGTCTCGTCGGCCCGGCCGATGACCACCAGCACCTGCTTGCGGTCGGTGATCGAACCCAGGAACGTCTTGGCGCTCTTGGTCGACGGGGTCTGTCCGCTCACCAGCTCGGTGACCGCGTGGATCCGGCCGTTGCGCGCCCGGTCCGACAACGCTCCGCGCAGGGCGGCGGCGATCATCTTCTTCGGGGTGCGCTGGCTGTAGTCGCGCGGCTTCGGGCCGTGCACCACGCCACCACCGGTGAACTGCGGCGCCCGGGTCGAACCCTGACGGGCCCGGCCGGTCCCCTTCTGCCGGTAGGGCTTACGGCCACCGCCGCTGACCTCACCGCGGGTCTTGGTCGAGTGCGTACCCTGACGGGCCGCAGCCAACTGAGCGATCACCACCTGGTGCATCAGCGCGATGTTGGCGGGAGCGTCGAACAGCTCGGCGGGCAGCTCGACCGAGCCGCTCTTCTTGCCGTCCGGAGTCTTGACGTCAATCTTGATGCCGGCCATTACTTCTCACCCTTTTTGATCGCGCTGCGGACCAGAACCAGCCCACCGTTGCGTCCCGGAATGGCGCCCTTGATCAACAGCACGCCGTTCTCGGCGTCGACCTTGTGCACCACCAGGTTCTGGGTGGTGACGCGGTCGTTGCCCATCCGGCCCGACATCCGGGTGCCCTTGAACACCCGGCCGGGGGTCGAGCAGCCGCCGATCGAGCCCGGCCGGCGGTGCACCGCCTGGGCGCCGTGTCCGGCGCCCTGGCCGCGGAAGCCGTGCCGCTTCATGGTGCCGGCGAAGCCCTTGCCCTTGGAGGTTCCGGTGACGTCGACGTAGCTGCCGTCGGCGAAGATCTCGGCGGTCAGCTCCTGACCGACTTCATAAGCCGCCGCTGCATCTTCGCTGTCCAGCCGCAACTCGGCCAGGTGCCGGCGCGGGTTGACCCCGGCGGCGGCGTACTGACCGGTCAGCGGCTTGTTGACCTTGCGAGGGCTGATCTCGCCGTATGCGAGCTGCACGGCGCTGTAGCCGTCCCGCTCGGGGGTGCGGATGCGGGTCACCACATTCGGTCCGGCCTTGACGACCGTGACCGGCACGACCTTGTTGTTCTCGTCGAACACCTGTGTCATGCCCAGTTTGGTACCCAAAATACCTTTGCGTGCCATGGTTTCTTCCGAGCTCCTACTGGGATGCCTTATTGGATGTTGACGTCGACGCTGGCCGGCAGATCGATGCGCATCAGGGCGTCAACGGTCTTCGGCGTGGGATCGAGGATGTCGATCAACCTCTTGTGGGTGCGCATCTCGAAGTGCTCCCGCGAGTCCTTGTACTTGTGCGGGGACCGGATGACGCAATAGACGTTCTTCTCGGTCGGCAGCGGCACCGGGCCCACCACGGACGCCCCGGTGCGGGTGACCGTCTCGACGATTTTGCGCGCCGAGGCGTCAATCGCCTCATGGTCGTAGGCCTTGAGCCTGATGCGGATCTTTTGTCCCGCCACGCTTCTGCTACCTCACTCCTGCAAAGGGGGCTCGATGTTTCGAGCCCTTTCGTGCCCCAGCTCGTCTGTCGGACCCGTGGGTCCGGTGTCGACACTGCGCTGGGCGCTGCCGCCGCTGTTTACCTGTCCTGGTCCACCGGTCCCCGCGGTCGGGCGTGTCGCCCGCACGCGGCCTCGTGCACGGTGAAAAAACTCCGTACTGCGAGAGTGGGACCGGATGCGCCCGGGTGGGCGCTGGTCGTATGCCCAGCCAGGGGCAAACCTGGCGCAGGCGAACCTGAACAGTATGCCCCAGATCGGTTCAGCGGCCAAATCCCCGCGGTTTAGCAAGACTCGACGAAGGAGAGGCGAAGCTGGAACCGCGGCATCAACCCAGCCGTAGCTCCGCCGGGCCGCCGGACAGGTCACCGAAGAGCCGCCCGACACGCGATCTTACTTGTCGGTAAGATCGGTAGGCGTGACCGGATCTACCAGTACTTATCAGACATGGCGACGGCTCGCGGGCATGCCCGGCGGCACCCGGCTGTTCTCGGCCGCGGCGATGGCCCGGGTCCCCTACTTCGCCTCGGTGCTCCCACACGTGGTCCGAATGGAGCCCGGGCTGGCGGAAGTGCTGGTGCCGAAGTGGCCTTTCGTCTACAACCACCTGCACACGGTGCACGCGATCGCCTCCTGCAATGCCGCCGAGGTAGCGATGGGAATGCTGATGGAGGCCACCGTGCCGCGCACTCACCGCTGGATCCCCAAGGCGATGAACGTGCAGTACCTGGCCAAGGCGACGACGTCGCTGCGGGCGACGGCCCGCCTGGAGCTGCCGGACTTCGGATCCATCACAGAGGGCACCGAGGTGGTGGTGCCGGTCAGCGTCACCGACAAGACCGGCGCGGAGGTGGTGCACGCCGACATCACCACCTGGGTGACGCCGGCCTGATCGGGGCGCCTACTCCGTCTCCCCCGCCTGCCCCACCCCCGCCGAGCGTGTACTGAGACCGAGATTTCAGGCCGGCGATTTTTCGTACTGAGTACACGCTCGGCGAAGAAGAGTGACCCGTGGGTCAGCCCCGCACCGTCGCCCAGAAGTCGCACCGGTGCTCGGTGGCGTAGTCGTTGATGACCCGGTTGCCATCGGGTCGCAGCGACATCCACCGCCGGTCGGAACCTGTTCCGATTGCGGGCCAGTCGGGTTGCCCCACGCCGACCGGCGCTCCGGTCACCACGAACCCGGTCCAGTACTCGACCATCTGGTCGGACAGTCGGCGCTGGACGGGGTTCAGCGGCGGCGCGCCGCCGATGTCGAACAGGTAGCGCATCTCCAGGGAATGGGTGGCCCCGATCGGGAACGGCACCTGGTCGTACAGATCCGGGGCCGGGGCGTTCGGGTCGTCGAACTCGTAGCCGAACACCGGCGCGCTGCCGGCCAGCCCGCGCGCCATCCGGTCCGCCACGCAGGCGAAGATGTCGTCGGTCACCGCGGCCGCGTAGGCCAGCGAGACGCTGCCGTCGAACCGGGAGGGCGGATAGTGGTCGGCCACGGCGGCGCTGACATCGGGGCCGAAGGTGTCGAACAGCTCCTCGGGGTACTCCGCGGCGGTGATCTCCCGCCCGACACGCAGATACCGCAGCGCCACGAACATGGTGAACTCGTCACGGTTGATACCCAGCAGCACCGGTCTGCGAGCGGTGACGCCGGCTGCCGAATCCCCGGACTCCCGGAACTCCCGCACCGGGTCTTTGGGCAGCAGCGGAGTTCCGATCGCCGGGCCGCTGAGCTGATCCGAGCCGAACCGCGCATACCACAGCGGCTTGGTCAGCCGGTCCGGCGGCAGTGCGCGCAGACAGGACGCGATCTCCTCGTCGGGATCCTGGCCCGCCGTGCCGCGCTGGGCACACCCCATCGATTCCGTGTAGTCACGGCTGATCCGTTGCGCCTCGGCCAGCTCGACCTGTGACTGGCACGGTCCACTCTGGATGATCGCCGCCCTGAACAGCCCCGCCGAATCCGGTGCGACCAGGTGATCGCAGACCGACATGGCCCCGGCCGACTCGCCGGCGATGGTCACCTTGGCCGGGTCGCCGCCGAACTCACCGATGTTGTCGCGGACCCAGCGCAGTGCCGCCTGCTGGTCGGCCAGGCCGTAGTTGCCGGCCTCTCCCAGTGCGGGGTCGGCCAAGAACCCGAGCGCGCCCAGCCGGTAGTTGATGGTGACGACGATGATGCGGCCGCGGACCGCCAGCCGTTGCGCGTGGTAGATGTCGCCGGCGCCCCGCATGAAACTGCCGCCGTGAATCCAGACCATGACCGGCAGCGGCTCGGCGGCCGAACCGGTGGGCGTCCACACATTGAGCGTCAGGCAGTCTTCGCTGATCGGGTCCACATCGGCGGTGTCCGGCTGGATACACCACGGCCCAGGTTCGGCGGCGTCGCGCACGCCCGGCCACGCCGGCATGGGCGCCGGCGGTTGCCAACGCAGCGGTCCGATCGGGGGCGCGGCATACGGGATCCCCTGGAACAACCGGTGATCCAGCGCGACGGTCCCCTTCAGCAGCCCGGAACCGGTCCGCACGACGTCGGCGTTGAGCGCGACCGCGTGGAACCCGGCCGTCGGCTGCGACGCGGCTCCGTCGGACCGCGCGCACCCGGCGACCAGCGCGG
Source organism: Mycolicibacter longobardus (assembly GCF_002102265.1). Taxonomy (GTDB): domain Bacteria; phylum Actinomycetota; class Actinomycetes; order Mycobacteriales; family Mycobacteriaceae; genus Mycobacterium; species Mycobacterium longobardum. The sequence goes on from NZ_LQPG01000007.1 coordinate 223,701, forward strand.
TGATCAGTGCCAGCGCCACGGCGACGGCCCGCAGGCCCCGTCGGCGGCAGGTTCCGGTCAACATGACCGATGAGCCTAATCTGCCGGATCGCCGCAAATCACCGCCACGACGGGCGACGATCCCCGACACTGGGTAAAAAGCTGACACGTGTCAAGAAATCCGCGGGACAAGGAGCCGGGCATTGAGCACTCCGATCATCGATGAGGCGTCCCGGGTGTTCGCCGACCCGACCGCCTACGCCGACGAACCCCGCCTGCATGCGGCCCTGACCCACCTGCGGGCGCACGCGCCGGTGTCGCTGGTGGATCACCCGCCCTATCGACCGTTCTGGGCGGTCACCCGGCACGCAGACATCCTGGAGATCGAGCGCGACAACGTGCTGTGGATCAACGAGCCCCGGCCGTTGCTGGCCCCCGCCGCCGCCGACGATCTGCAGCAGCAGTTGCTGGCGTCCGGCATGGGGCTGCGCACCCTGATCCATATGGACGATCCGCTGCATCACAAGATGCGGACCATCGCGTCGGACTGGTTCCGCCCCAAGGCGATGCGGGCGATGAAGGCCCGCGTCGACGAATTGGCGCACCGCTACGTCGACAAGATGGCCGAGGTCGGTCCCGAATGCGACTTCGTTCAGGAGATCGCGGTCAACTACCCGCTTTACGTGATCATGTCGCTGCTGGGGCTGCCGGAGTCGGACTTTCCCCGGATGCTGCGGTTGACCCAGGAACTGTTCGGCGGCGATGACGACGAATACCGCCGCGGGATCACCCCGGAGGAGCAGCTGCCGGTGCTGCTCGATTTCTTCGCGTACTTCAACGAGCTCACCGCAAAGCGGCGTGCCCACCCCACCGACGACATCGCATCCACCATCGCCAACGCCCGTATCGATGGCGAGCCGCTGTCCGACGTGGACACCGCCTCCTACTACGTCATCCTGGCCACTGCCGGCCACGACACCACCAGCGCCGCGATCAGCGGCGGTCTGCGGGCACTCGTCGAACACCCCGATCAGCGTGAGCGGCTCCGCCAGGACATGCAGCTGATGCCGACCGCGGTGGAGGAGATCATCCGGTGGGTGACCCCGGTCAAGGAGTTCATGCGTACCGCGACCGTCGACACCGAGGTGCGCGGGGTGCCGATCGCCAAGGGCGAATCCGTCTATCTGTCCTACGTTTCGGCCAATCGCGACGAGGACGTGTTCGCCGACCCGTTCGTCTTCGACGTCGGACGCGACCCGAACAAGCACCTGGCGTTCGGCCACGGCGTGCACTTCTGCGTGGGATCCGCGTTGGCCCGCATGGAGATCAACAGTTTCTTCACCGCCCTGTTACCCCGGCTGGAGGACATCGAACTCGCCGGCGAACCGCAGCTGGTGTCGACGACATTCGTCGGCGGCATCAAGCACCTGCCGATCCGCTACCGGATGCGTTCCTGACCGTGCAGCAACGTCGTGGCCCGGTGCGCCAGCATGGCGATCGTCGCGTGCGGGCCGCGGCTGGTGATCCGGGGCAGCGCCGAACCGTCGATCACCCACAGCCCGTCGATACCGCGCACTCGGCATTGCGCGTCCAGCACCGCCGCTTCGTCGTCGTCGACGCCCATCGGGGCGCTACCGCACAGATGCTGCGAGGTGGACCAACGCGGCTCAGCGCCAGCGGTTTTCGCGCCCAGTAGCTGCCCGACCAGATCCACGCCGCGGCGCAGTGCCGCCAGGTCGTCCGGTTCGGTGTCATAGCGGTGCTCGATGCGCGGCGGGACCTGCGGGTCGGGCGAGACCAGGCTCACCCGGCCGCGGGCCCGCGGCACCATCAGCGCCACCCCGATCTGCGGTGGATCAGCCGGCCCGGCTTCACCGATCATCGCGCCGAAACCGGTGGTGTAAGGGCGGATTTCCAGGTCTTCGTGGTGCAGCACCGCCTCGAGCACCGGACGGCCCGGTGTTCCCGGCCAGTTGGCCGCGACCAGCCATTCCGGGTGATCCGCACAGTGCACACCCACCGGAAGCCTCGAATGCACCGCGATGCCGGCGTTGCGCAGCATCTCCTCCTCGCCGATTCCGGACAGCATCAGCAGATGTGCTGACCCGATCGCCCCGGCGCACAGAATGATTCGATCCGCGGTCAATCTGATCCGACCCTGCTCCCCGATCGCCTCGACGGCCACGGCCCGGCCACCGGAGACCTCGATCCGCACCGCCCGGGTCTCGGAGAGCACGGTCAGGTTGGGCCGATTCAGCGCGGGCAGCAGGAAGGCCGCGCCCGGTCCGGTGCGCACACCGTCGACGATATTGAGGGGGACAAGCCCGGCGCCGCCCAGCGACGTCGTCGTCGTGTCGTTGAGGTCGGCGATCCACCTGAATCCGGCCCGCTCGACGAGCCTTATGAATCGCTCTGTGCCGATACATGTTTCACGGCTACGACGCACAGGTATCGGCCCGGATTCCCCGTGTTGGGGGCCGCGGAAGTCAAGGTCGGTCTCGATGGCCCGGAAGGACTCCAGCACCTGCGGCCATGACCAACCGGGCGGGAAGGCGTCGAAGTCGACCGGGACTCCCCGGCAGAAGTAACCACCGTTGACAGCGCCCGAACCACCGATTGTGGCGCCCCGCATTATCGTCACCGGATTGCCGAATCCGCTGGTCAGCTCGGCTTGATATCGCTGGACCAATGGGCTGGCCGCGCCGATCGGCAGCTGCGCGGCATTCGCCGCATGCGCGGCCAGAGCGGGATCGGCCAGTCCCGGCCCCGACTCCAGGACGGTCACAGCGCACGCCGAATCAGACGAGAGTAGTGCTGCGACAATAGATCCCGCACTCCCGGCACCCACTATGAGGGTATCGCTGTGCAACACCGAAACGGTCAAGGCGACCTAACTGCGGATCTGCGGCTTGAGGGCGGCAAGGTTGCGCTCCCGCAGCACGCCGCCCCACAGGCCGGCCCCGTAGGCCAGGTCGTCGACCCGCTTGAGCAGCAGATAGGCCGGCAACCCGAGTGGCCGGTCATCGTCTTCACAGCGCGCGTGCCGCAGCCAATCCACCACCCCGTCGCTGACCGCCGCCACCAGCACCACCCGGCGGCAGCGCTGGGACACCAGCGCGGCCAGCAGGGCGACAGGCCAGTAGTGCCGGCACAGGGCCGAGGCGATCTGCAGCCCGGCGGCGGCCAGACCGCGCAACGTCACCATCAGCACGTCCGCGGGCGCGGTGTCCGGACCCCGCATGGACTTGGCAACCCGGTGCCCGGTCAGTGCCGTGATGGCCAACGAGACCAGGTAGCCCAGTGCCGAGCCCAGCGCCATCAGGGCCCAGCCCACCAGCGCCCACCCGGAGATCACCATCGGGGCTGCCTTGTCCGGGTGGCGGGCCGACAGCGGCGCCGCCGATCCACCGTAAAACGCCTTGCGCGCCACCCAATCCCGCAGCTGCACCCGGTGGTCGTGGGCAACCTGCGCGATCGGCTCGTAGCGCAGCCTCTTGCCGGCGTCCACCAACCGCCAGCACAGGTCCACATCCTCCCCGGACCGCAGCGCCTCATCGAAGCCGCCCAGCTCGCGCAGCGCCGAGCAGCGGCAGATGATCGCCGCGCTCGGGACGTAGGCGACCTTGCCGTACGGGACCACCGGCGCCTCGCAACCACCCAGGTCCAGCGACGAACGGATCGCCTCGTATCGCGCCACCAGGTGACCGCTGTCGGCCATGCCGACGATGCGCGGGGCGACCAGCGCCACCGTCGGATCGCAGAAATGCCCCAACAGTGCTTCCAGCCAGCCCCGGCGCGGCACCACGTCGGAATCCAGGAACGCCACGAACTCCGTCTTACAGGCCGCCAGGCCGGCGTTGCGCGCCGCCGCCGGACCTCTGCTCTCCGGGTGACGCAACACCTCCACCTCGCAGCAGTGCCCGGCCGTCAGCTCCTCGCGGCGCACCGGGACCTGCGACCCGTCGTCCACCACGACAACACGCAGGCCCCGCAGTGAGGCCATCAGCCGTTGGAGCCCGACGATGTTGTCCCGCACCGGAATAACCACGGTGACGTCCCGATGCGAGGGTCCGCCGGCCGGACGCGGATGGGCGACGGTGGCGTCGAGCAGGGTGCGGGCCAGCTGTGCGCTGACGGCGTCACGTACTTCCAGACGGCCGTCGGACAACATGCCCTGGGCGGCCGGGGCCAGCCGGAGCAGCCGGGTGGGCGAACCACCCAACAGCGTGGACCCGCGACCCAGTACCCGCACCTTCCGATCCACCTGCACCGCGAAACCGTCGGGTAGCCGAGCGGCGGTCATCGCAGCAGCCCGTCCGGACCGGGCGTCCAGCCGTCGATCAACGCGACGCCGCCGTCGACCATCTCGGCGAGGATCCGTCGCCCTTCCTCGGCACTGGCGGTGGTCGGATCGCCGAGCACCCCGACGGCGCTCACCGCGGCGACACCACCGCGCCGCATCGCGGGCAGCAGCTCTGCCAGCGGAGCGCTGTTGCCCGGCCGCGCCCGGTCGAATCTCACCTCATCGGGTGAAAGATGCAGCAGCAGAGATGTTTCGGTGTGCCCGGCATGGGCATCGGCGTGCGCTGCGGCGCACGGCAACCAGGCAACGTCGCGTGCTTCGAACCGCAGCCGGCGCACCGCCTCGGCCAGCGCGGGTACGTTGCCGCCGTGGCCGTTGACGAAGACCACCCGCTGCGCCCAGCAGCACGCCGAGCGGCCGTACTCCAGCAACAGCTGGGTCAGCGCGTCGGTGCCTATCGAGATGGTTCCGGCGAAGCTCTGATGCTCGCCGCTGGCGCCGTAGGCAATGGCGGGCGCAACCGGCCAGTCGTGCCCGGCGCGGGTGCCGGCCAACCGCTCGGCCATCCCCCGCGCCAGCGCCTGGGCGATCCGGGTATCGGTGTCCAGCGGCAGGTGCGGACCGTGCTGTTCGGTCGCCCCGACCGGGACCAGAAGCGTCACGGACCGCCCCGGTAGCTGGTTCTGCAGCTGACTCGACGTCGAACTACCGAGCTCGCCGCGAATCGCCATCGGACGATGGTAAGCGAATTCACCTGTCGTACACCAGTTGTTGACGAGCACGACAATGAGAAATTTTGCCCACCGACGTCCCGGGAATCGTGCCTGATTATCACGTCCGTCCCGTCCGCCACGGGCGTATCAGGTCCGGGCCCGGACTTCGCAGGTGGGCGAGCTGATGGGCGGCCCCGGGTGACTAGCCGACAGGGCCCGCCGGCACCCCGAGCGCCCGGGAGAAACCGGCCGGAATCAGGATGTCGTCCGGCGTGAGGTCGTGCACCGAGGCCCGGCCGAGCCCCATCAGGGCCGAGTCGATGCCGCCGCGAAGGATGTCGAGGACGTTCTCCACCCCGGGCTGTCCCGCCGCGGCCAGTCCCCACAGATACGCCCGGCCGATCATCACCGCCCGGGCCCCCAACGCCACCGCCTTGACGACGTCGCCGCCGCGCCGGATGCCGCCGTCCAGCAGCACCTCGATCTGGTCGCCGACGGCCTCGGCGATGGCCGGCAGCGCCCGGATAGCCGCGGGGGTGCCATCCAGATTGTTGCCGCCGTGGTTGGAGACTGAGATCGCCGAAACCCCGGCATCGACAGCACGTTTCGCGTCATCGACCCGCATCACGCCTTTGAGCATGAACGGCCCGCCCCACAGCTCACGCAGCCACGCGATGTCGTCCCAGGTGGGCGGCGGGGTGCCCATCCACTCACCGTAGGCCTGGAAGAACGGCGGACCTGGCTCGCCGCGGCGCGCCTGGTTGGGCACCCGCAGGGTCGGCGGGCGCATGGTCTTGGCCCACTGCAGGAACCACCGCGGCCGACTCAGGGCCTCCGGCATCATCTTGACCATGGTCTTGAGGTCCATCTGCTCCGGGATCTTGGGGCTGCCCCAGTCCCGGCCGTGCGAGAAGCTCCAGTCGGTGGTCGCGATCAGGCCGACCGCCCCGGCCTCTCGAGCTCGTTCCGCCCGCTCGGCGATGGCGTCGCGTCCCCCCAGCCAGTAGATCTGGAAGAAGGTCTTGGGGTTGGCGGCGATGACCTCCTCCATCGGCTTGCTGGCGAACGACGACAGCCCCATCGCGGTGCCGCGGGCCGCCGCCGCCCGTGCGACGGCCACCTCACCGGCCGGGTCGACCGCCTGCACACCGGTCGGTGAGATCATCACCGGCATCGATATCTCTTGCCCCATAACCGTTGTCGACAGCTCACGGCTGGCAGGAGCACCGACCACATGCGGGGCGAAACCCAGCTCACTGAACGCCGCAACGTTGTCGCTGACCGTCAAGCCCTTTTCGCTGGCCGAGATCAGCGACGAGTACGCAGATTTCGGGAGTCGCTTTTTGGCTCTTTCCTGGGCGATAGCAACGGTTTCGAACCAGACATCACGAGCCATTATCAGATTGGACTTTCATTGCAGAGGCGGGCCGGCGGACGCATGGACAGCGTCAACGGCACCACAGAGGTGATCGGCTTGCCACGGGAATGATCCGCGGAGGGACGGGGCTTGGCCCGATCTCGGGCCAGCGCCGGGGCACCGTAGCCCTGTACGCATTCCGGGTCGGGGCCGTCCAGTGGCAGCCCGGTGAAGAACTTGGCGGCCATACAGCCGCCCCGGCAGCTGTCGTAATGGTCGCATCCGCCGCAGGCACCCGCGGACTGCGGCTCCCGCAGTTCGCGGAACAGCGGGGAGTTCTTCCAGACGTTGTCGAAACCATGGTCGGACAACACGTTTCCGGCAAGGAAACGCTCGTGGATGGCGAATGGGCAGGCATAGACGTCACCGACGGGATCGATCAGGCACACCACCCGGCCGGCACCGCACATGTTCAGCCCGGCGAGCGCGCCGGGCGCCCCCAGCCCGGACAGGTGGAAGAAGGAGTCGCCGGTCAGCACCCGCTCGCCGTTGGCGACCAACCAGTCATAGAGCGCGACCTGCTGGTCGGCGGTCGGGTGCAGGTCGTCCCAGACATCGGCACCGCGGCCCGACGGCCGCAACCGGGTGATCCGCAGGGTCGCCCCGTACCGACTGGCCAGCGCGGCGAAGTCATCGAGTTGGTCGATGTTGTGGCGGGTCGCCACAACCGAGATCTTGGCGTCGGAGAAACCGGCCGCGGCCAGGTTCTCCAGCGCACGGATCGCCATGTCGAAGGAGCCCTCTCCCCGAACGGCATCGTTGACGTCGGCGGTCGCACCGTCCAGGGAGATCTGGACGTCGACGTAGTCGCTGGCCGCCAGCTTGGCGGCCACCTCGGGTGTGATCCGCAGGCCGTTGGTGGAGAACTTCACGCCGACGTGGTGCTCGGTGGCGTAGTCCACCAGCTCCCAGAAGTCCGGGCGCACAGTGGGTTCCCCACCACCGATGTTGACGTAGAACACCTGCATGCGTTCCAGCTCGTCGATGATGTCCTTGCATTGCTGCGTGGACAGCTCACGCGGATCGCGCTTGCCCGACGATGACAGGCAGTGCACGCACGCCAGGTTGCACGCGTAGGTCAGCTCCCAGGTCAAGCAGATCGGCGCATCCAGCCCGTGCTCGAACTGTTCGATCAGCCGGGGCACCGGTGCCACGGATGTCATTGGCCCTCCCTGGGCATCAGCATCTTCGAGTCCGCCAACACGCCCAGGGCGTGCAGGTACGGACCCTGGTCGGCATTGTCGACTCCGGCTGCTCGGCAGGCGGATCGGACATCGTCATGGTCGGCCAGTGACCGCACCACCTCGACGATGGTGCGGTTCTTCAGAAACGACAGCTTGCGGGTGCCGAAGTGGTACAGCAGCGCACCGAACGGCTCCGGACGAATCGCCACCTGCGGGTGCAACCGCCAGCCGCGGTCGGGGTCGAACGTCTGCGCGTCCGACTGCACGGCTGCCTCCGGCACGCTCAGTAGACCCCGCACATGCCGTCGATGGAGACCTCTTCGACCAGGCTCTCGGTCACGATCTCGGCGGTCTCGTTCTGCTGGTTCTCATCCATCACGGGGGCCTCTCTGACGTTCGTGTTCGACAACCGACTGTCGTGTCGGTCACAATCTCGGACAGAATATGGCATCGAGTGCCGTAACGGAAGTGGGGCGGTCAGATGGGCGGTACGCCGGGACCTCAGCCCCGCGCTGGTCGGCGCCGTTCCACCACCCGGCAGCACATCACCGACGTCGGCATCGACCTGTTCGCGGCGCGTGGATTCGGTGAGGTCAGCGTCGACGACGTCGCGCAGTCCGCCGGTATCGGCCGCCGCACCCTGTTCCGGTACTACGCCTCGAAGAACGCCATCCCCTGGGGTGACTTCGACGTACACCTTCGACAGCTGCGTGAACTGCTGGACGGCATCGACCCCGAGGCCCCACTCGGTGACGCGCTGCGCGCGGCGCTGTTGGCGTTCAACACCTTCGATGAGGGTGAGACGGCCCGGCATCGCCGCCGGATGCGGGTGATCCTGCAGACCGACGAGCTGCAGGCCTACTCGATGACGATGTACGCGGGCTGGCGCGGCGTCATCGCGGAGTTCGTGGCGCGCCGGGAGGGTGCGGATCCGGCCGAGCTGCGGCCGCAGACGGTGGCGTGGATGATGCTGGGGGTGGCGCTGAGCGCCTACGAGCGCTGGCTGGGCGACGAGTCGCTGTCGCTGCCGCAGCTTCTCGGCGAGGCGTTCGACGCCATCCGCGGCGGTCTGGACTGAGCGCTACCCGTTCCGCGAGCGAGCGTGTCTGCACGCCGACACGCCGCAAACATTGTCATTCTGTGCACCCTCGCGCAGGAAAGGCGAGCGGAGGGCTCACCCCACGACGTCGCGGTAGGCGGCGACCACCGGCTCCAGTTCATCCGGGGTGGCGCCGTGCATGATCACCGCGTCGGCACCGTAGTCGAACTCCCGGCGGATGCGTTCGACGCATTGGCGGGCTGAGCCGGTCGCTGCGGGTTCCAGCCATTCGTCGGGGAGCAACGTCGCGATGTGCTCGATCTGCTCGGCGGTGGCCTTGTGGTCGATGCCGCCCGGGATCGAGGTCACCACCGGATCCTCCCGGAAGCGTTGCAGCACGGCGGGATCCCAGTTGTTGGTGCGCACCATCAGATCCCCGTAGCCCTGTAGATAGGTCGCCAGTCTCCCGACGGTCTTGCGCAGCCGCAGCTCTTCGGGCAGGTGATCACCGACAGTGGCGAAGCACGACCACACCCGCACACCGTCCGGGTCGCGGCCGGCCCGTTCCGCGGCGTCCTTCACCGTTTTCACGCTGCGCTGCAGCGTCTCCGGAGTGAAGTAGGTGTGCAGAATGACATCGTCGAACAACGCCCCACCCAGCTCAAGCGTCTTGCGCCCGAATGCCACTAAGGCCAGCCGGATGTCCTCACGGAAGTCCGGATCCAGAAACAGCACCTGGTAGCGGCCGATCGGCCCGTCGTGGTCGAAGATCACCTCGCCGTGCCAGAGCCGGCGCATCACCTGCGCGAAGTCGGCCAGCTGCGCGGTGGTGACGCCCGGAATACCGAACGCCGCGTACATCGCGGCCACCCCGCGCCCAAGGCCCAGGGTGAACCGCCCACCGGACAGCCGGTGCATGGTGGTCGCCCACGATGCGGTGATCAACGGGTGGCGAGTGTTGTGATTGGTTGCCGCGGTGGCGATCTGCATCCGCTCGGTGACCGCGCAGGCCGCGCCGGCCAGCGACGACGCCTCCTTGACGTTCCAGCGCTCGGAGATGAACGCGGTACCGAAGCCGAGTTGCTCGCCACGGCGCGCCTCGCCCATCAGCGCAGCCGGTCCTTCCCCGCCGGCGCCGGCCAGCAGGTAGTAACCCAGCTCGTCGAGCACCCGGTCGGATCGGCCCATGACCGTACTCCTTCCACCCCGCGGGCATGCGTCTATCGACGGGTTTACGGTACGGTATTCAGTTGACCGCCCGCGAGAGGACACGCGATGAAGGTTCCGTTCACCTGGAAGGTCACCGGCTGGTTCATGATCGGCTGGTCACCGGAGTTCGTCGCCGGCCAGACCCGCGCCCTGCACTACTTCGGCGAAGACCTGGTCGCCTACCGCGGCGAGTCCGGCGAGCTGCATGTCATGGAGGCGCACTGCAAGCACCTGGGTGCTCACCTGGGCCACGGCGGCAAGGTGATCGAAGAACGCGTCGAATGCCCGTTCCACGGGTGGCAGTGGGGACCCGATGGCTGCAACAAGTTCATCCCCTATCAGCCGGACCGGCCGAACAAGGCGCTGCGGCTTCGGGTCTACCCGGTCCGCGAGCAGCACGGCTGTGTGTTCGTCTGGCACCATCCCGACGGCGCGGAACCCGGGTGGGAGATGCCGGACATCTTCGGCAAGTTCCCCGAGTTCACCACCGGCCCGCAGGACTACTACCGGGCCTATCCGGAGTTCTCCCGGCGCCTGGAGGGCGAACCGGTTCATCCGCAGATCGTCGCCGAAAACGCCGCCGACAGCGCGCATTTCCAGTACGTGCACCATGCGACGGTGACGCCGAGGGTGCTGGACTGGAAGATGGCCGACCGGGAGTGGCACTTCGTCGCCGGCTGGCCCGATGAGAACAGCGACGACCCCGATGACATGGCGCTGCGGTTCCACTCGCACCTGTTCGGACTCGGCGGGGCGATCAGCATCTTCGAGGGCGTGCAGCAGCACCGGCTGATCTTCACCTGCACACCGGTCGATGAGGGCCGATCGGATCTGTTCTATTCGATCTGGTGGCCGCGGCTTCCCGGCGATGATTCCGACGCACCGCCGGAAGACATCCGCAGGCGCGTCGAGAGACAGTTCTTGACCACCGTGGAAGACGACTTGGGCATCTGGCGCTACCAGCGCTACATCGAACACCCGGCGCTGGCCAAGGTGGACGCGAAACCGTTTATGACCCTGCGGAAATGGGCGCAGCAGTTCTACGATGCGCCGGCTGCCGACGTCGTCTTGACCTGACAGTCTTGACATGACAACCGCACTCGCGGACCTGGTGGCACCCGCACACACCGCGATCATCACCCAGGAGCTGCAGGGCGCCGTCGTCGGCCCCGACGCCGGACTGCCGATGCTCGCCGATCAGGCCCGCCGCGAAGCGCTGCCGAACATCGGCCGGCTGCTGCCGGTGGCACGCACCGCCGGGGTCCGGGTGGTGCACTGCCTGGTGCACCGCCGGCCGGACGGAGCGGGCTCCAACCACAACGCGCGACTGTTCGCCGCCGGCCGCCATGCGGTGCAGATCGAGCCGGGCAGCCCCGGCGCCGCCCTGTTGCCCGAGTTCGGACCGGAACCGTCTGACCTGGTGCTCAGCCGCTGCCACGGCGTGGGACCGATGGGCGGAACCGATCTGGACGCGGTCTTGCGCAATCTGAGCGTGTCCACCGTGGTCGCGGTGGGGGTCTCCTTGAACGTGGCCATACCGAACCTGGTCATGGACGCGGTCAATGCCGCCTATCGCGTGGTGGTGCCCCGCGACGCGGTGGCCGGTGTGCCCGCCGAGTACGGTGCTGCCATTATCGAGAACACCCTGTCGCTGCTGGCGACGATCACCACCACCGAGGAGCTGATACGCACGTGGCGACCCTGACCCAGTTCACCGTGCCGGAGGTCATCGACGCGGTGGCCGCGGCGATTCCCGACCGCGACATGATCGTCCAGGGCGATCGGCGCTACAGCTACGCTCAGATCCTTGAGCGCTCCAACCGCTTGGCCTCGTACCTGCATTCACGCGGGCTGGGTTGTCACACAGCACGATCGGAGCTGTCTCCGCACGAGACCGGACAGGATCTGCTGGGGATCTACGCCTATAACGGCAACGAGTTCGTCGAAACCCTGCTGGGCAGCTTCCGGGCCCGGGTGGCACCGTTCAACGTCAACTACCGCTACGTTCGCAACGAATTGGCCTACCTGCTGGCCGATTCCGGTGCCACCGCCCTGGTGTATCACGCCAGGTTTGCCGCCACCCTGGCCGAGGTGCTCCCCGACCTGCCGCAGCTGAAAGTGCTGATCCAGATCGCCGATGACTCCGGCAACGCCCTGCTGGACGGGGCGGTCGACTACGAGGCGGCATTGGCGGAGAGTTCGCCCCAGCCGCCACCGGTGCAGCCCTGCGCCGACGACCTGTACGTGCTCTACACCGGCGGCACCACCGGGATGCCCAAGGGCGTGCTGTGGCGTCAGCACGACATCTTCATGGGCTCGTTCGGCGGCCGAAACCTGATGACCGCCGAAGAGGTGCGCTCCGTCGATGACATCGTGGGGCCGGCTGCGGCCAATCCCGGGATCAAGCTGATGATCCTGCCGCCGCTGATCCACGGCGCCGCCCAGTGGGCGGTGATGACGGCGATCAACACCGGTCAAACCCTGGTCTTCCCTTCGGTTGTGGACCATTTCGACGCCGACGACGTGGTGCGTGCCATTGAGCGGGAGAAGGTGTTGTCAGTGACGGTGGTCGGCGACGCGATGGCGCGGCCGCTGATCGCCGCCATCAAGAAGGGCACCGCCGATGTGTCGTCGCTGATGGTGGTGGCCAACGGCGGCGCCCTGTTGACGCCGTATGTCAAGCAGCAGATCGTCGAGACGCTGCCCGGGGCCATGGTGATCGACGGGGTCGGCTCCTCGGAGACCGGAGCCCAGATGCGTCACATGTCGACATCGGGCGCCGTCTCCACCGGAACCTTCGCCGGCGGACCGGATACCTGCGTGGTGGCCGAAGACCTCGGCACGGTGCTGGAACCCGGCCACGACGGTCTGGGCTGGCTGGGTCAGCGCGGCTATGTTCCGTTGGGCTACAAGGGCGATGCCGCCAAGACCGCCGCGACGTTCCCGGTGATCGATGGAGCACGTTTCGCCGTTCCCGGCGACCGGGCCCGGCACCTGGACGACGGATCCATCGAGCTGCTCGGCCGGGACTCGGTGACCATCAACTCCGGCGGGGAGAAGATCTTCGCCGAAGAGGTCGAGACGGCGATCGCCTCCCACCCCGGGGTAGTCGACGTGGTGGTCGCGGGCCGGCCCAGCGAACGCTGGGGCCAGGAGGTGGTGGCCGTGGTGGCACTCGCCGAGGGCGCCGCCGTCACCGCCGCCGAACTCATCGAGCACGCCGGCGGATCACTGGCCCGCTACAAGCTGCCCAAGGCGGTCGTGTTCCGGCCGGAGATCGTGCGAAGCCCGGCCGGCAAGGCCGACTATCGGTGGGCGCGCGAGCAGGCCGAGCAGGGCTAGCGTTTCTTCAGCCGGCGACGAGTCCGGTTGCGCGCCCTGCGCAACATCATGTCGCCGTAGCGCTGCATTCCGGGCTTAAACGGCGGCGCGGCGCTGCCGGTCAGGCTGAACGGCAGATCCGAGCCGACCACCGTCCGGTAATGGCTGAACGCATCGAAGCCCGCCTTGCCGTGATAGGCGCCCATGCCGCTGCGGCCCACCCCGCCGAACGGCGCCCCCGACGGAATCATCTGAGCGGCGAAGTCGTTGCGGGCCACTCCACCACTTCTGGTGCGCCGCACAAAATCACGGAAGTTATTGCCGCCCGGGCCGAACCAATAGGCAACCAGCGGCGCGGGACGCGCGTTGATCGTCTCGATCGCATCGTCGAGACTGCCATATCCCTGCACCATCAGCACCGGCCCGAAGATCTCCTCGGAGGCGATGCGCATCGTGGCGTCGGCATCGCGCACGATGGTGGGCGCGATCTTGCGGGAGGCGCGGTCCGGCAGCGCCTCCCCGTCCGGGGCAACGCTCTCCACGACGGCACCGCGTTCGCGTGCGTCGTCGATCAGTCCCAGCACCCGGTCGAAGTTGGCCTCGTTGACGCATGAGCAGTAGTCGCCGTTGTCCAGGATCGTCGGGAACATGTCCCGCAACGTCTGCCGGGCCACGTCGACGAATGCCTCGACGTCGGGCTCGGGTACCAGTACGTAGTCCGGGCACACGCAGACCTGGCCGCCGTTGACCATTCGGGCCGACGCGATCCGTTTCGCCGATCGTGCGATGTCGGCGCCGGGTGCCACCACGACGGGATTCTTGCCGCCCAGCTCCAAGGTGACCGGCACCAGGTTGTCGGCCGCGGCGCGCTGCACCAGCGCACCCACCGACGGGGACCCGGTGAAGAAGACGTGGTCGAACGGCAGTCCGGCGAACGCCGCTGCCACATCGGCGCCGCCGGTGACGACGGCCAGTTCGTGATCACCGAAGTAGTCCGGCGCAACCTTCTGCATCAATTCGGCTGTGTGGCGGGTGATCTCGGACATCTTGATCATCACCCGGTTGCCCGCCGCGAAGGCCGCTGCCGCCGGCACGACCACCAGTTGAAGCGGGAAGTTCCACGGGCCGATGATCCCCACCACGCCGAGCGGACTGGGCTGGACCTCGGCGCGCAGCCCGGCCAACCGAGCCGCCCGCATCAGCTTGCCGGATCGCATCCATTGCCGGACATGCGATCTGGTGTGCTCGATCACCGGGATCATGCCGACCAACTCGGTGGACAGTGAGGCCGCGCGCGACCGGGTTCCGAAATCCTCGCCCATCGCCTCGACGAAGGCGTCGGTGTTGTCCAGCACCATGGCCAGCAACCGGTCGATGCGGTGGCGCCGCACGGCGACGTCGGGCGGCCCATCGGCCATGAAGGACCGCCGCTGCTTCTCCAGCAGATTCGCCAGCTCGGCCGTCACGACAGGTCCAGCGGCCCGTTCTCGGCCACAGTCCGCAGCTGGCCCAGCTCGACACCCCGGTCGGCGGCGGCCTCGATACAGGCGGCGACATCCTTACGCATAAAGGGGGCAACGACTTTGGCGAAGCTCTCCACCCCGCCGGCCGACTGCACATATCCGGCGGCCCGGCTGCCACCGCTGCACTGCGCCAGCGCTTCGAACAGGCTGGTGTCGCGCACTCCGAGGCTCTTGCCGAGTTCCACCGCGCCGGCGACCAGTTGCGCGTTGGCGGCGAACAGCACGTTGTTGATCAGCTTGAGGTTCAGCGCGGTGCCGAGTTCTCCGGTGGTGATCACCGGGTCGGCGTAGGCCGCCAGGACCGGCCGCGCGCGGGCCACCGCGTCGTCGGGCCCGCCGAGCAACACCGTCAGCGTGCCGGCGGCGATGTCGTGGGCACCGCCGCTGACCGGTGCATCCACCAGCACCGCACCGGCCGGGAACTCTGCCGTCAGGCCGGTCAGGGTGCTCACCGTTCCGGTGGTGTGGGAGACCACCACCGTGTCGGGGTCGGCGTTGGCCAACAACCCGTCGGCACCGCCGACGACGTCGACGAGCTGGGCGTCGGAGAACAGGCAGCTGATCACCACACCGGCACCGCGCGCAGCCGCGGCAACCGAGTCAACCGGCACGGCGCCGGCGGCAGCCAACCGCTCACGCACTTCGGGCCGGCGCGCGTACACCTGCACGCGATACCCGGCGTCAACCAGGCGCAGCACCATCGGCTCGCCCATCTGGCCGGCTCCAACAAACCCCACGACCTGGCCTGTTGTGCTCATTCTCGGCTCCTCAAGGCAGCTTTCGGCTATCCGGTAAGGCCAACCGTAGCATTGTCCACAAGCGCCGAATTCGTTACAGTCGAGCTTACTGTCGACTTTTCGGGTACATCAGAAGGCTGGCGCGATGAGCAACCCGCAGCGCAAGGTGGTGGTCGTGGGCGCCGGGTCGGGAATCGGCGCGGCCACAGCCGCGCTCTTCCACCAGCGCGGCGATTTCGTGCTCGCCGTTGACGTACGCGCCCACCACACGCCGGCGTCACAGCATGTCTGTTGCGACCTTCGGGATGCCGCCGCGATCACCGAGTTCACCCGCCGGGTCAGCGACGGCTGGGACCTGCTGGCCCACGTCGCAGGCGTGCCCGGAACCGCACCGGCCGCCGAGGTGCTGACGATCAACTATCTGGGCATGCGCCTGATGACCGAGGGCATGCTGCCACGGTTGCGGCGCGGTGGTGCGGTGGTCGCGGTGGCCTCGACCGCGGGGCTGGGCTGGGAGCAGCGCATACCGACGCTCGACGGATTGCTCGAGGCGACCGACGCCGAGTCGGTGGCGCGCTGGCAGGCCGATCAGGACCCCGCCTTCCCGGTGTACACCACCTCCAAGCAAGCCATGATCCTGTACGCCAAGCGGCGGGCCGCGAGCGCGCAAGCCGAATACGGCGTACGGATCAACACGGTGAGCCCCGGACCGGTCGAGACGCCGATCCTGCCCGACTTCGAGCGGTCGATGGGCAAGGAAATGCTCGACACCGTGCGCGCCACCGTCGGTCGGCACGCGCGCGTCGACGACATCGTGCCGGTGATCGACTTCCTGGGCTCCCCCGCGGCCGGCTGGATAACCGGCCAGGACGTTCTCGTCGACGGCGGTTTCATCACCTCGATCACCGCCGGCACACCCATCACCGTCTAGGGCCAACCCCCGAGAGGAAACCATGACCCTGAGCTCGAGCACCCCGACCTCACCGCACCGGTATCACGACCTCGACATCTCCGAAACAAGCTTCTGGGGCAGAGACTTCCGGAGCCGGGACGAGACATTCGCGACGCTGCGCAGCGAGCAGGGACTCACCTGGCACCGGCCGATGCCCGCAGTCTTCCCCCACGAGGAGACCGGATACTGGGCGGCGACCCGGCACGCCGACGTCAAGTTCGTCAGCCAGCACGAGGAGCTGTTCTGTTCCAGTGAAGGGGTCAGCGTCGATCCGATGCCGGCCGAGATCCAGCGCAACATGACGTTCTTTCTGGCCATGGACCCGCCCGACCACGACCGGTACCGCAAGCTCATCAGCTCGGGTTTCACCCCGCGGCAGGTCCGGCGCATCGAGGATCAGATCAAGTCCAATTCCCGCGACATCGTCGACAACCTGCTGGCGCAGCTGCGCCGCGGTGACCAGATCGACTTCGTCGCAAGCTGTTCCGGGCAGCTGCCGATGCGCACCATCTCCGACATGATCGGTATCGACCCCGCCGATCAGGAGAAGGTCGCCTACGCCGCCGAGTGCCTGTTCAGCGGCAGCGACGAAGAGTACGCCTCGCTGGAGGAACGGGCCGTGCACGTCATGACGCAGCTGGGCGTGCTGGCCGGCTCCGGTGTCGAGCTGGCGCAGCGCCGCCGCACCGAGCCGCACGACGATCTGATGACCGAGCTGGTCAATGCCGAGGTGGACGGCCACCGCCTCACCGACACCGAACTCGGCTCGTTCATGGTGCTTCTGGGCTCGGCGGGCAACGACACCACCAAGCAGACCACCACGCACGCGTTCAAGGCCCTCGTCGAACATCCCGAGCAGCGCGCCTGGCTGCTGGCGGACTTCGACAACCGAATCGGCGGCGCGGTCGAGGAATTCGTCCGCTGGGCCACACCGGTGCTCGCCTTCGCCCGCCACGCGGTGGCCGACACCGAGGTCGCCGGGACCGTAATCAAGGCCGGCGAGAAGATCGCGCTGTTCTACTGCTCGGCCAACCGCGACGAGACGGTGTTCGACCGGCCGCACGAATTCGACATCACCCGTGCCACCAACCCGCACCTGGGTTTCGGCGGCGGCGGCGCGCACTACTGCCTGGGCACCCACGTTGCGCGGATGGAGCTGCGCCACCTGTTCTACGAGCTGCTCACCCGGCTGCCGGAAGTCACGCTCGGCGAACCGGAGTACCTGCAGAGCACCTTCGTACACGGCATCAAGCGGATGCCCATCAGTCTCGCCTGACGCTGGCGTTACGATCACTTAATCATTTACTGTAATCATTACAGTAACTCATTCAACCAGATCGGAGGCCAGCCGTGGAGAGTCAGGTCGACGACGTCACTGCCGGACTCGACAAACCGGCCGGCTACCTGAAAGACCCCTACCCGTATTTCGCGAGCAAGCGCGGCAGAGCCGGGGTCTTCCCCGGAACGGTCATGGACTACTCCAAGACCCCGGCATCACTTCGGCCCGAAACACAGTTCGCCGCCGTCTCCTTCGAAGCCGTGAACCAAGTCTTCCGGGATGCGGACTCGTTCAACTCGCGCATCTACGACGTCACCATCGGCCTGTTCATCGGACCGACGATCCTGGCAATGGAGGGCGAGAAGCACCGCAAGCACCGCAACCTGGTGTCGTCGGCGTTCAAGCGCCGGTCGTTGGCACACTGGGAACCCGCCGTGGTCCGGCCCGTCTGCACCGCCCTGATCGATGAGTTCGTCGACGCCGGCACCGCCGATCTGGTCGCCGATTTCACGTTCGAGTTCCCCACCCGGGTCATCTCCAAGCTGCTGGGCCTGCCCGAGGAGGATCTGTCCTGGTTCCGTCAGCGCGCGATGGAACTGATCAGCTACACCGTCAACTACGAGCGCGCGTTCACCGCGTCGGCGGAGCTGAAGGAGTACTTCCTGGCCCAGATGGACAAGCGCAAGGCGCACCCGACCGAGGACATCATCGGCGACCTGGTCACCGCTGAGGTCGACGGCGAGAAACTCACCGACGAGGCGATCTACTCCTTCCTGCGCCTGCTGCTGCCGGCCGGGCTGGAGACCACCTACCGCGCCACCAGCAACCTGCTGTTCCTGCTGCTGACGCATCCCGAGCAGCTGGCCGCGGTCCGGGCCGACCACAACCTGATCGGCGCCGCCATCGAAGAGGGCCTGCGCTACGAAACCCCGCTGACCACGGTGCAGCGCACCGCCATCCGTGACACCGAGATCGCGGGTGTCCCGGTGCCCTCCGGCGCCGTCATCGACGTCTGCATCGGGTCGGCAAACCGTGACGAAGCCCGGTGGGAGCGCTCCGAGGAGTTCGACATCTTCCGCAAGTGGATTCCGCACATCACGTTCGCCGCCGGCGAGCACACCTGCATGGGACTGCATCTGGCCCGCATGGAGATGCGGGTTGCCATGGAGTGTCTGTTGGATCGACTCGCCGAGATCACACTCATCACCGAGGGCAACCCGCACATCTACGGACAGCCGTTCCGTTCACCGCGCGGCCTACCGGTGACGTTCGCGGTCAAATAACCCGCCACGCCACGTCGAGTGTGCGGTCCGGTACGCCAACGCCAATCCCCACACTCGGCACCCGCGTCACGCCCCGCGGGGCTTGCGGGAACCGACCGTCTTGGTCTCCAGGTACTGCTGGAATCCCTCGATGCCGCACTGGCGGCCCCAACCGCTGCTCTTGTAGCCGCCGAACGGCGCGTCGGCCCCGTAGTACATGCCGCCGTTGACTCCGATCGCCCCGGTCCGGACCCGGCGCGCCACCGCCATGGCCCGCTCGCTCGACGCCGAGACCACTGCGCCGGCCAGCCCGTAGGCACTGTCGTTGGCGATCCGCACCGCCTCGTCGTCGTCGGCGAACGGCAGCATCACCACCACCGGGCCGAAAACCTCCTCCCGCGCAATGGCGGCGGTGTTGTCGACGCCGACGATCACCGTCGGCTGCACGTAGTGCCCGCCCGCCAGATCATCCGGGAGGCCGACGACTTCCCCGCCGCCGGTGGTGATCTCGGCACCGTCCTGCCGCGCCTGCGCGTAGGCGTCGAGCACGCGCCGCTTCTGGGCGGCACTGATCAGCGGGCCGACCAGCGTCTGGGGCAGCGCCGGATCCCCCACGGTGACCGCCGCAAAGGCCGCGGTGACCGCGGTGACCAGGTCGTCGAAAAGGGAGGTGTGCACCAACATGCGGGTGGTGGCCGCGCAGGCCTGCCCGGCGTGCACGCACACGCCAACCGCGCCGGGGATGACCTTCGCCGGGTCGGCGTCGTCGAGCACGATCAGTGCCGACTTCCCGCCCAGCTCAAGGAAAGTCCGCTTCATGGTGTCGGCGCTGTTGCGGGCCAGCAGCTTGCCGACGGTGGTGGAACCGGTGAACGAGATCATGTCTACCCGGGGGTCGGTGCCGAGCAGACCGGCGACCTCGTTGGACGGCGTGGTCACCACGTTGAGCACCCCGGGGGGAATGTCGGTGTGCTCGGCGACCAGCCGCCCGAGTCGGGTGGCGTTCCACGGCGTGTTCGGGTCGGGCTTGAGCACGACGGTGTTGCCGGCCGCCAACGCCGGCCCCAGTTTGTTGAGGATCACCTCGATGGGGAAGTTGGACGGGGTGATCGCCGCCACCACACCGACCGGCTCCTTGACCACGGTGCGGACGTTGCGGTCGCCGAACAGTCCACCGCCGTCGAGCACCCGCTCCCACTCGAACTCGTCGATCAATCGCTCCGGGTATCGCAGCGCATCGGCCAGCGGCCAATCCAACTGTGCCAGTTGGGTTGTCATCACCGGGCAGCCCACTTCGGCGATCAGCTCGGTGCGCAACTCCTCCTTCTCGGACTCCAGGGCCGACTGCAGTTGACGCAGGCAACGCTTGCGCAGTTCGCGGTTGGTCGACCAGTCCGACTCGTCGAACGCCCGCCGGGCCGCATCGATCGCCCGCCGCATGTCGATCTCATCGGCGGCGGCGGTGCTGCCCAACCGCCGCCCGGTGGCCGGGCTGACGTTGTCGAACTCCGCACCCGAGGCAGCCGCCACCAGTTTCCCGTCGACCAGCATGCGCGACTCTGCCGCGACCGCGGCCCGCTCGCAGAGCTCAACACTGGCGGCACGCTGCCCGATATCGCTCACCCCACCCTCTTTCGGATGCCCAACCGTAACCATTACAGTAGAATACTTCAATAGGTTTCGAGTGGTTCGCACGGCGGCAGGAGCGCGCTGAGTTGATCAAGGTCATGGACGGCTTCCGGGTGCTGGAGGTCGCGCAGTTCACCTTCGTCCCCGCGGCCGGGGCGATCCTGGCCGACTGGGGCGCCGATGTGATCAAGGTCGAGCACCCGGTGCGCGGCGACACCCAGCGCGGGTTCATCCGGATGGGCGGCTTCGAGCTCAACCCCGACCGCCATCCGCTGATCGAACACCCCAACCGCGGCAAGCGCAGCGTCGGGATCGACGTCTCGACTTCCGGTGGGCAACAGGTGCTTTACGAACTTGCCGCCACCGCCGATGTGTTCCTCACCAACTACCTGCCCCGGGCCCGGCAGAAGAACAAGTTCGATGTCGAGCACATCCGCGCCGCGAACCCGGACATCGTCTACGCCCGCGGCAGCGCCTATGGCGACAAGGGGCCCGAACGCGACATCGGGGGTTTCGACGGCACCGCCTTCTGGACGCGCAGCGGGGTCGGCCACGCCCTGAGCCCCGAAGAACTCGGTGCGCCGCTGTCCCAGGGGATCCCCGCGTTCGGCGACTCGGTCGGCGGGATGAACATCGCCGGCGGGATCGCCGCGGCGCTGCTGCACCGCGAACGCACCGGAGAGGCACTCGAAGTCGACGTCTCGCTGCTGTCCACGGCGTGGTGGGCGGCCGGCGCCAGCGTGACACAGGGAATGGACACCGGCGAATCCATGCGAGCGATGATGCCGGAATCCGGCGGGTCCCCGGCGAACCCGTTCCTGGGCAACTACACGACCTCCGACGGCGGCACCATCAATCTGTGCATCGTCAGCCCGACCGGCTATATCCGAGACACCTTCGAGCACCTGGGAATTCCCGAGGCCGCCGACGACCCCCGCTTCGCCGACGTACTGCCGCTGATGCAGAACGCCGAGGCGGCCGGCGCCCTGATCGTCGCCGCGATCGGCGCCAAGCCGTTCGAATACTGGCGCCAGCACCTCAAGACCATGAAGGGCCAGTGGGCGCCGTTCCAGAGCCTGGTCGACCTGGGCTCCGACGAGCAGGCCATCGCCAACGACATGATCGTCGAGGTCGAACCCAGCGACGGCGGGCCGCCGTTCAAGGTGGTGCGCGGGCCGGTCCAGTTCAACCACGAACCGCTGGAGACAACCCGCGCCCCGCAGGCATCCGAGCACACCGAGGTCGTGCTGATGGAACTCGGGATGGACTGGGACCGCATCGAAAAGCTAAAGGAGTCCGGCGACATCGCCTAGATCGTGTTGAGTCTGCGCCCACGGCGCCGCCCACTCGACCTTTTCCACCATCAACGCAGAATCAACGGAGGACACATGCAGAAGGCACTCGCCCCGGACATCTCGACGTGGCCGGCCGAGAACCCCCAGCTGATCGGCAGTCGCTGCGGCGCCTGTCAGGCCACGGTGTTCCCGGCTCAGCCGCGCTGTCCCAACTGCAGCGGCGACCAGATGAGCGAGGAACTGCTGCCCCGCACCGGCACCCTGGTGGCCTGGACCACCCAGGGCTTTCCACCCGGTGCCCCGTATCTGGGCCCCACCGGCAAGGACTTCGTGCCGTTCGGCGTCGGTCTGGTGCAGCTCGGCGACGTCATCCGCGTCGAAGGCCGGCTGACCGAGAACGACCCGGACAAGCTGGAGTTCGGCATGCCGGTGGAACTGACCATGCTGCCGTTCACCTCCGATGCCGACGGCAACGAGGTCATCACCTTCGCCTTCCGGCCGGTATAGGAGACCTCGATCCCCATGGTTAATGACGTAGCGATCATCGGAGTCGGCCTGCACCCGTTCGGCCGGTTCGAAGGCAAGTCGGCGATGGAAATGGGCGTGGACGCCATCTTCGCCGCGGTCGAGGACGCTCGCGTGGACTGGAAAGACATCGGCGCTGCCACCGGCGGCAGCTGGACGGTGGCCAACCCGGACGCGATCGTCGGGATGGTCGGGCTGTCGGGCATCCCGTTCACCAACGTGTTCAACGCCTGCGCCACCGCGGCCAGCGCCGCCAAGGTCTGCGCGGACGGTATCCGGCTGGGCGACTACGACATCGGTATCGCCGTCGGCCTGGACAAGCACCCCCGCGGTGCGTTCACCGAGGACCCGGCCCTGGTCGGGATGCCGAGGTGGTACGCCGAGAACGGCCAGTATCTGACCACCCAGTTCTTCGGCATGAAGGCCAACCGCTACCTGCATGATCACGGCATCTCCCAGCAGACGCTGGCCAGGGTCGCGGCGAAGAACTTCCGCAACGGTGCGCTGAACCCGAACGCGTTCCGGCGCAAGCCGATCTCCGAAGAGGAGATCCTGGGCTCGACGATGCTGAATTACCCACTGACCCAGTACATGTTCTGCGCCCCCGATGAAGGCGCCGCCGCGGTGGTGATGTGCCGCGCCGACATTGCGCACCGCTACACCGACAAGCCGGTGTACCTGCGCGCGGTGGAGGTGCGCACCCGGAGGTACGGGGCATATGAGGTGAACACCACCTTCGCACCGGTGGCCGAAGACGTGGCCCCCACGGTGTACGCCGCTCGCGCCGCGTTCGAGAAGGCCGGTGTGGCACCCGAGGACGTCGACGTGATCCAGTTGCAGGACACCGATGCCGGGGCCGAGGTCATCCACATGGCCGAGTGCGGTTTCTGCGCCGACGGCGACCAGGAGAAACTGCTGGCCGACGGGGCGACCGAGATCACCGGGTCGCTGCCGGTCAACACCGACGGCGGGCTGATCGCCAACGGCGAGCCGATCGGCGCCTCCGGCCTGCGCCAGCTCCACGAGCTGGTCCGCCAGCTCCGCGGCGAAGCGGGCGAGCGCCAGGTGCCCGGGCAGCCCAAAGTCGGGTTCGCTCAGCTCTACGGCGCGCCCGGCACCGCCGCCGCCACAATCCTGACCACCTGATTCCCGCCGAGCAGACGCAAACTCGCACGATCTACCGCCCGAGAACGCGATTCTGCGTCTGCTCGCGGTAAGGAAAGGAGACACCCATGAGCCAGTTTCGCGACGCACCGATCTTCGATGCCGACCAGCACATGTACGAAACCGCCGAGTCGCTGACCAAGTATCTGCCGGAGAAGTACTCGCGGGCAGTCCAATTCGCCCAGATCGGCCGCCAGACCCGGATCATCATCAACAACCGGGTCAGCGACTTCATCCCCAACCCGACGTTCGAGCGGGTGGCCGCGCCGGGTGCACACGAGAAGTTCTTCGCCGGGGAGAACACCGAGGGACTGACCCTGCGCGAGATGCAGGGGCCGGCCATCGAGGCGCCGGCCGCCACCCGCAACCCCGCCGACCGGGTCGCCGAGCTGGACCGCCAGGGCGTGACCGAGGCGCTGAACTACCCGACGCTGGCCAGTCTGGTCGAGCACTCCAGTGCCGACGACCCGGAGCTCACCCTCGCGATCATTCACGCGCTGAACCGCTGGATGGCCGAGCACTGGACCTACAACTACCACGGGCGGGTGTTCTCGACGCCGATCATCAACCTGTCCGAGGTCGACGGCGCGCAGCGGGAACTGGAGTACATCCTCGACCAGGGCGCCGCGGTGGCGCTGATCAAACCCGGCCCGGTCAACGGCATTCATGGCTGGCGCTCCCCCGCGCTGCCGGAGTTCGATCCGTTCTGGCGCGACGTACAGGCTGCGGGCCTGCCCATCGTGCTGCATGCCAGTTTCCCTCCGCTCGACGACTATGTCGGCCGGTGGGAGCCGCCGTACACGCAGAACTTCATGGCGCAGAGCGCTTTCCGCTGGATGGTGCTGGGACATCGCGAGATCGCCGACATGATCACCGCCCTGATCTGTCATGGCACGCTGACCCGGTTCCCCAAGCTGCGCATCGCCAGCGTCGAGAACGGCAGCTCGTGGATCGGGCCGCTGTTCAACGACTTCGGCGAGCTGTACAAGAAGATGCCGCAGAACTTCCCCGAGCATCCGCACGAGGTGTTCCGGCGCAACATCTGGGTCAGCCCGTTCTGGGAGGGCTGCATCTCCGATGTCGTGGACACGGTCGGCTGGGACAAGGTGCTGTTCGGTTCGGACTATCCGCATCCCGAGGGCCTGGCCGAGCCGAAGGGGTTCTGGAAGTACGCCGAGGGCATGGATGTCCGGCGCACCTATGACTTCATGGGCGACAACGCGCGCCGGTTCATGGGGCTGCCGATCGCGAACCCGGATCCCGAGGCGCTCAAACCGCCGGCCCTGGCGGGCGCCTGAGCGTTCAGCGCGTCAACAGCCGGGCGACTCTGCCCAGCACCGCACGAACCCGTGGCGAGACATACACCGCCACCAACCCGTTGAACAGGTCCTCACGCAACCGCGTCAGCGTCGAGGTCTTGATCCGCCAATGTCCGTCGACCTTCTCGTAGGTCTCGGTGTAGTGGCCGTAGCCCCGCAGATTGACGCCCGGGCCGAACCGGACCACGTCCTCCAGCGCCCACACCCCGTGTGCCGTGGTCGGCGAGTCCAGCTCGATGTCGGGTGCGTGGACCTGGTGGACGGTGGGTTGGGAGCGCAGGCTCTTGCGGGTGAAGGCCACGAACTCCTCAGCTCCGGTGATGAGTTTTCCTCCGGCGCTTGAGGTGTCGCTGACGAAGTCGTCGGTGAACAGCGCGCGCCAGCCCGACCAGTCCTTGGTGTCCAGTAGGCGGCAGTAGCGGGACTTGAGGCGCTTGATCGCCTCGATCTCCGCGGCGGTGTTGTCAGTCATGGTTCGCCGCCGGTTCGTAGCGCAGCATCGTCACGTCGTGTTCCGGATAGTCGCAGAACACCGGCCGCACCCGCATCCCCACCGCCAGATCGGCGGGGTCGGTGTTGACCAGTTCGGTGGAGAACCGCGGCCCTTCATCCCATTCGACGATCGCCAGCAGTTGCGGCACGGCGTCGGCGAAGTGCAGGCCGACCGGGCGGCGCGCGACCGTGAAGGAGTACAGGGTGCCCATCCCGGAGATCTCGCGCCATTCCAGGTCGTCGGCCAGGGTGCGCGGCGCCCGGACCCGTGGGTAGAACACGTAGCTCTGCGTCGACGGCGAGTATTGGATGACGATGCGGTGCTGCGCCAGCGCGTCCCAGAACGGTGCGGTGGTGGGCGTCTTGACCGGCATCGGCCGCTCGAAGGTGGTCATCGGCGCTCAATCTCCTTCCAGGATCAGGGTTGTCTGTTCCGACAGGATCCCGCCGTTGCCGGAGACGAAGGCCCGGTTGCAGTCGGCCACCTGGGCGGCGCCGGCCCGGCCCATGATCTGGCGGGTGGCGTCGCAGACGTGGTGCATGCCACCGGCCAGACCGGCCTGGCCGAACCCGAGCTGGCCGCCCGCGGTGTTGAGCGGGAAGTCACCGCGGAAGGTCAGATCGTGATCGGCCAAAAACTGCATGCCTTTGCCTTTTTCGCAGAACCCGGCGTCTTCCAGAGACAGCAGCACGGTGATGGTGTAGCAGTCGTAGATCGAGACCATGTCCATGTCCGCGCGGGTCAGATCCGTCATCGCGAAGGCGGTGTCGGCGGCCTCGGCGATCGGGGTGGCCAGCAGGTCCGCGGCATACGTCGGGGTCTTGAACGGCACGTGTTCGCCGAATCCCTTGATCCACACCGGACGATTCTTGGCCCGCTTGGCGATGTCGGCGCTGGCGATCACCACCGCGGCGCCGCCCACGCAGGGCATCACGATCTCCAGCATGTGCAGCGGATCGGCGATCACCGGGCTGGCCAGTACGTCCTCGACAGTCAACGGGGTCTCGTGCCAAATCGCACCATCGGTGTGGTTGGCGTTGACGCGCTGGTCGACGACGAGCTTGGCCATCGCCCGCTCGTCGTAGCCGTAGACCGCACCGTAGCGGGTGGCGACCTGCCCGTAGGGGCCGTTCTGTCCCAGGTTGCCGTACGGAATCTCGAATTCCGCTTGCGGAGAACCGTATTGGTTGCTCGATGACCCGAAGAACATGGCGTCTACCAGCGGCTTGGGTTTCCGCTCGGACATCGGGGTGATGTAGCGGGCCGGCAGCGCGCACAGCACCACGTCGCAGATGCCCAGTTCGATCGCCGCCGCCGCCCGCCAGACCATGGCGGCGGCGCTGGCCCCGCCCAGGTCGACGATCTCAGCGAACCGCGCTGGAACACCGAGGTATTCGGCGATGGTCGACGGAACGAAGATCTCCGATTCGCCCAGGTGCGAGGTGACGATGCCATTGACGAGCTCGCCCGGCAGGCCGGCGTCGGTCAGCGCCGCCGCGCTCAGTTCCGCCCACTGCTCCAGGGTGAACGGCGCCGGGGTGGCCTTGTTCATCCGTTCCGGCGGCAGCTCGACGTAGCCGACGATCGCAGCGTCTCCGCGTAGTCCCATGTGTGCGTCCTCTGTCTCATTTGCGGGGTAGGCCGAGGATCATCTGCGCGATGATGTTCAGCTGAATTTCCTTGGTACCGCCGCCGATCAACTCGGCCGGCGCCAGCAGATAGGGTTCGACGACGGCCGGGTCGGAGTCGGCCACCATGGCCAGCCGTCCGACGGTGGCCAAGGTCGCCTGGAAGGTTCGCCGCAGCAGCACGTTCATCGCCACCTTGGCGATGCTCGACGACGCGCCCAGCCCCTGACCGTCGAGCAGCCGGATGGTCTCCCGCACCCCGAGCGCCTTGATGGCGTTGGCGTAGGAGTCGAGTTCACCCAGGGCGCGAATCGCATCATCGCGCGATCCACCCGTGGCCGCAGCCACCCGCCGCAGCGCGACGGCCCGGTCGTTCTCGACGTATCCGCTGATGGCAGAGCGCTCTTCGGCCATGGTGGCGATCGCCAGCTGCCATCCTCCGGTGGGCTCGCCGAGCAGCATGTCGTCGGGAACGAAAACGTCGGTGAGGAAGACTTCGTTGAATTCGGCGGCCCCGGTGGCCTGCACGATCGGCTGGACTTCGATCCCGGCCGAGCGCATGTCCACGATGAAGTAGCCGATGCCGCGGTGCTTGACCGCACCGGGATCGGTGCGGGCCAGCAGTGCTCCGTAGTCGGCGCGTTGGGCACACGACGTCCAGATCTTGTGACCGTTGATGCGCCACCCGCCGTCGACCTTGACTGCGCGGGTGGTCAATGCGGCCAGGTCGGATCCTGCTCCGGGCTCGCTGAACAGCTGGCACCAGGCGAGTTCGCCCCGCTGGGTCGGCGGGATCAGCTGCTGGGCAAGATCATCGGGAGCCGCCCGCAGCAGCGACGGCAGGATCCACTCGGCGATGCCCAGCGACGGCCGGACCAGCCCGGGGCGCTTGGCGAACTCCTCGATGATGATCAGTTGCTGCAACGGGGTGGCGTCGAGCCCCCACGGCGGGGGCCACTGCGGGGCGATCAGCCCGGCTTCGGCGATCATGGTCCGCTGCGGGCCCGTTTCGAAGTGCGGGTAGTCACCCTGGCGGCCCGGGCCGTCGTTGTCGAGGGCGGCGGCCGCGTCGAGCGTCGCGGCGACACCGGCCCGGAATTCGGCTTCGGCGCCGCCCAGGTCGACGGTGAAGTCCCGCTGCTGATCGACCGTCAGCTCACCGAGCCGGCGGGCCCAGCCGGTGGCGGCGCCGATCGAGGCGGCGATGCTGGTGGCGCGCCGCCAGTACAGGTGCAGATCGTGCTCCCAGGTGAACCCGATGGCACCGAACATCGTCAGGGTGTCCAGCACGGCATCCGGGCACGGCGCGATGGCCGTCAGTGCCGCGGTGGCGGCGGCCATCCGGTGCTGGGCGGGGGTGTCGGTGGCGGCGCGCAGCGCGTCCCAGGCTGCGGCGCAGGCCAGTTCGCTGTTGACCAGCAGCATCGCCGCCTGGTGTTGCAGGGCCTGAAAGGTTCCGATCGGTTTGCCGAACTGCTCCCGGGTGCGCAGATGCGCGGTGGCCGCCTCCACACACCAGCCGGCGATGCCGGCGCACACCGCAGCGGCCAGGCCGACGGTGAGGTTTTCCGCGCGCTGGGCGTCGATGCCTGCCAGGACATCGCCGGAGGCCACCGGGTAGTCGGTCACGGCGATGGTGGCCAGGTCGGTGAGCAGGTCGGTGCCGGCCACCGGTTGGATCACCGCGTGGGCTGTGTCGACCACCGCCCAGAGGTCGGTGCCGTCGTCACAGCTGGCGCAGACCAGCGCGATTCGAGCCGATCCGGCACCCGAGATCACCTCGGAGACACCGGTGATCAGCCATCCTTCGCCGACCGGTTGCGCGGTGAAACTCGACTGGCCCGCGAGCACTGCTACCGCCGGCGCGCCGGCGGCGAGTGCGCGCAGGAATTTCTCCCGGGCTGCCGTTGCCTCGGCGAGCAGCCCGATCGCACTGGCGGTCACCGTCGGCAGCAGCGGTCCCGGAAGGGACACCGTTCCCGCGGCCTCCAAGACGGCAGCGACGTCGAGCAGGCCACCGCCCTGCCCTCCGTACCGATCCGGCAGGTGTACGGCGTGAAACCCGTTCGACACCAGGTCATTCCACCAGGGCGGCAATTCACCGACGGCCAGCGTGTCGAAGGCCTTGCGGGTGTCGGCCATCGGCGCGTGCCGGGCGGCGAACTGCCGCAGCGACTCACCGAGTTGCCGCTGTTCAGCACTGAGCGTCACGCTCACGAGCTCTCCTCAGGTCTTCCCGCTGCGGTCCAATGGGATTCGATGCGGGCTGCGGTCTCCCGAACGGCCGCACCGAGATCGACGACCTCCGCGGTGGTCATGGTCGCGAACGGAACGACTCCCACCGACATCGTGACCGCGCCGTCGGAATCGCGGATCGGGGCGGACACGCTGGCGATCTGGTGCTGCTCGGCGGCGCCGAGCTCGTCGGGCAGGTAGTCGACCACGGTCAGATCGGCGAAAGCGCCGGCGAGCCGTGCGGTGATCTCGTCCGGCTCTCCCTCGGCGGCCAGCGCCTGCAGCGCCGAGTACACCCGGACGTACTCGCGGGTCATTCGGTCGATCGCGTAGCCGCGCCTGCCCACCTCGTCGAGCACCGCGCCGAGCCGTCGGCGCAAGCCGGGCGAGGGTACGCCCAGACCAGACAGCCATTCCTTTCGGAGGTTCTCACTCGTCCCGGCGACGAACTCCCGGCAGAACGGGGCCACCAGCGGCATCCGGAAGCCGGCGCCCAGCCGCGGCCCGGCGATCGCCTCTCCGACCGAATCAGTGACCACCACCGTCGCTCCTTGGCGAACGCCGAGGATGGCCTGCCTGCCGACCGCGTCGAACAGCCGCTGCAGCTGCGGCCGATACGCCTGCTTGTTGACCGGGCGGGCAAGGGCGGCAATGGCCGGGCCCCACGAATATCCGCCCGCATGCCGATCCCGAACGATCCACTGCCGGTTGGCCAGGGTGGTGACGATCGCATGGCAGGTGCCGTGGCTGATGCCGAGGGTGTGTGCGATCTCCGACATCGAGAAATGCCGTTCCGGATCGGCGGCCAGCAGCTCCAAGACCCTCATCACGCGCTCGGTCGGCGGCGAAGAGACCGTCATACTTTCGAAAAGTACGTCGAATACTCGACGGCCGCAACTCCGGGCGCGCAGCAGCGCTCAGCTGCCGGCGGCCGCCACCCGCGCTCGCTCCCGCATCGACGCCACCACACCGCCGTCGTTGAGGATGTCGGTGCCGGTGAGATACCCGGCCCGGGGGCCGGCGCAGAACGCCAGCAGATCAGCCATCTCCTCGGGCGTGCCCCAGCGCGGGACCGCGGCATCGGCGACCATCGCCCCGGCGCCGGCCTGTTCCTCCAGCCGGCCCATCTCGGTGTCGATCGAGCCCGGGGAGACCGAGACGATGCGCAGCCCGCGCCCGTTGAATCTCTCGGCCTGCGAGCTCGAGTACCAACGGACGAACGCCTTGCTCACGGCGTAGGCGATGCCCGAACGCACCTCTGGCGGCATCGGGTCGCAGACGCCTGCCATGGCGGCGGAGAACGCGTCGGGATCCTGCAGCGCCAGCGGGAACTGGCCGGTGGGGATCAGCTCGTCGGGCAACAGGTGCGCGGCCATCGATGCCACGTTGACGATCGCGGCCCCCTCGGGCGCCACGGCATAGAAGACCTCGTTGACATTGACCGTGCCGGTCGCGTTGGTCGTCATAACGTAGTCGGCGTCGCCCATGCTGGGGCTGACCCCGGCGGCGTGGATCACCGAAGTGACCGTCCCGACGCCGGTCGCTGCGTCGAAGAGCTTCTCGACGGCGCCGGGGTCGGTGACGTCGCAGTTGATCACCGTGACATCAATGTCTTTCAGCACAGCCACCGCCGCGTCCAGCCGATCTTGACGGACATCGCAGAGCACCACCGGCTGATCGTGTCCGAGCACCTTCGCGGTGGCCAGGCCCATACCGCCGGCACCACCGGTGATCACCGACACCATCGCGTTGCCCCTACGCCTTCGCCAGCTGCTTCTCGGCGTACCGGCGCGCCCACTCGGCACGCGGCCGGATCGAGACGTCCACGTCGGTGGCGGTGGCGCGCAAGGCACCCACCGTCGTCTGCTCACGCGGGGTGTGGGCGAACGGATCCCAGCCGAAGAACCGGCAGGAGTTCTCCCAGGTGATCTTGTTGATGTCGGAGTCGTCGGCGCCGGCAGCCTCCAGTTCGGCGAGCACCTGCTCGGGGGCGTCGGGCCAGAAGCAGTCCGAGTGCGGGTAGTCGCACTCCCAGGCGATGTTGTCGATACCGATCTCGTGGCGCAGCTTCAGCGAGGTTTTGTCGGTGACGTAGCAGGCCAGTGAGTGCTCACGGAACACCTGGCTGGGCAGCTTGTCGCCGAAGTCGCGGCGCAGCCACTTCTGGTTGGTGTAGTGGCGGTCGCTGCGGTCCAGGTAGAACGGGATCCAGCCGATTCCCCCTTCGGAGAACGCGAACTTCAGATCCGGGTAGTTGCGCATCGCCGGGCCCCACAGCAGGTCCTGCGCGCACATTGCCGAGACCTGGGTGGCCAGGATGATCATGTTGTCGATGGGGGCGTTGGGGGCCATGCTGATCGCCCCGAAGCCGGTGCCGATGTGCAGACACATCACCACGTCGCACTCCGACAGCGTGGTGAACACCGGACCCCAGTAGTCGTCGTCGTGGTAGCTGGGCAGCCCCTCCAGGTGCGGCAGCTCCGGCATGGTGACCGCGCGGCAGCCCTTGGCGGCCACCCGGCGGATCTCGGCGCACATCGCTTCGGGATTCCAGGTCGGCAGGATGGCGATCGGGATGAAACGGCCCGGATAGGAGCCCGCCCACTCGTCGATGTGCCAGTCGTTGTAGGCCGACACCATCACCAGGGTGACGTTCTCCCGGGTCATGTTGAGATGCCGCGCAGAGAACCCGGTGAAGGTCGGAAAGCACATCGAGGCGAGGATGCCGTTGCGGCTCATGTCCCGGACCCGCTCGTGCACGTCGTAGACGCCGGGGCGCATCTCGGCGAAACCGGCGGGGTCGCGGCCCCACTCCTCGGCCGGCCACGACACCACCGCGTTGAGCCCGCTGACGCCTTGCGGACGGCCCTGGTACATCCACTGGTCGACGCCCTTGTCATCGGTGACGACGATCGGTGCCTCTTCCCGGTACTTGGCCGGGACGTGGTTGAGGAACATGTCGGGCGGCTCCACCACGTGGTCGTCGATGCTGACCAGGATCAAGTCGTCGATGTTCATAGCTCTACTAGTACCCTGGAAAATCGTGACCGTCTCCGCGCGTTCGGCCATAGATTTTGCAGAACCGGCCAACATCGATCTGCGTCGCGGCGGCCGTGCCCGGGCCGGCAGCTACCTCTATGAGGGACGGCAACTGGTCACCGGATGGCATTCCCACGACATGCACCAGATCGAGTACGCCGTCGGCGGGGTGGTCGAGGTGGAGACCGCCGCGGCGCACTACCTGTTGCCGCCGCAGCAGGCGGCCTGGATCCCGGCCGGGCTGGAGCATCAGGCCGTGATGCGCGCTGAGGTCCGCACCGTGGCGGTGATGTTCGACCCCGAGCTGGTCGCGCACGCCGGCGACCGGGCACGCATCCTGACGGTCTCGCCGTTGATCCGCGAGATGATGCTGCATTCGCTGCGGTGGCCGATCGAGCGCCCCGACGGCGACGGGGTCTCCGACGACTTCTTCCGTACCCTGGGCCATCTGGTCGCCGCCGCGCTGGAACACGAGGCGCCGCTGAGCCTGCCCGTCTCCGATCATCCGATCGTCGGCGCGGCCATGGTCTACACCAAGGAGCACTTGGCGTCGGTTTCCGCGGCCGAGGTCGCGCACGCCGTCGCGGTGTCCGAGCGCACCCTGCGGCGCCAGTTCGAAGCGGTGATCGGCATGTCGTGGCGGACCTATCTGTTGCACGCCCGGATGCTGCAGGCGATGGCACTGCTGGCCGCACCCGATCAGGGCGTGCAACAGACCGCGACCGCCGTCGGCTTCGACAGCCTGTCGGCGTTCACCCGGGCGTTCACCAAGTTCGCCGGTGAGGCGCCGTCGAGTTACCACCGCAGGATCACGTCTTGACCACCGGTGGCGAGTAGTTCGGCTTGCCCAGACCCAGCACGTACTGGGCGATCATGTTGCGGAACACCTCCAGGGTGCCGCCGTAGATGCCGACCAACGGCGCGAACCGGTAGACGTAGTCCGACGCCCCGTTGTCGATGGCGCCGTCGGTGTCGATCGGCAGCGCCGAGGCGCTGCCCAGCAGGTCCATCAGGTCCGGTGAGACGTCCCGCATCGCCTGCGCCAGCGCCACCCGCCCGAAAATCGACGGCGCCGACAGCGACGCCTCCACCCGGGCGGCGGCCCGGCCGAGCCGGTAGGCCACCGACCGATCCGCGATGCTGCCCGACCGCCCGACCACCGCGCCGGCCTTGTCGACGGCCACCGCCATGAAGTTCGCCTGGTGCATCATGATCGAGACGTCTTGCAGTCCATCGGGATTCGCGTCCACCGCACCGTGTTCGACGTTGAGCGGCTCACGCAGCACGGTCCAGCCACCGTTGACCTCACCCAGCCGGTACTTGTCGTCCACGCGGACGTCGCTGTAGTAGACGATGTTGGTGCGGTCGCCGTCGACGGTGCGCAGCCCCTGGATCTCGATGCCCGGCGAGTTCAGCGGCACCAGGAACATGGTGAGGCTCTTGTGTTTCCGCGCCTCGGGGTCGGTGTTGGTGATCAGGAAGACGTATTGGCAGTTGTGGGCGCCGGTGGTGAACATCTTGGAGCCGTTAATGATCCAGTTGTCCCCGTCCCGCACCGCGCGGGTCTTGCAGGTTGCGACATCCGAACCGCCCTCGGGTTCGGTGTAGCCCAGACAGAGCCGGACGTGACCGCTGAAGACGCCGGGCAGCACCTCGTCGCGCAGCTCGGGTGATCCGAACGACGCCACCGAGCGGGCCACCATGGCGGTGGTTCCCCAGGTGACCCACGGAACGTGGGCGCGGCGCTTCTCCAGCTCCCAGATGCGCCGGCGCACCCGGGAGAAGCCGCCGTCGGCCTCGGTTTTCCACTCCGCCTCCAGGTAGCCCGCGGCGCCCAGCGCCAGGTGCACACCTTCGTCGAAATTGTCGCCCGTGGCGCGGTCTCGGCGCTTGACGTCCTCGGTCACATGGGTGGCCAGGAACGCGCGCACCTCGTCGCGGAAAGCCAGGTCGTCGTCGGTCAGCTGCGGTCGTGAGAAGTCCATGGTCTCGGTTTCCTAGTTGGCTGCGGGGGAAGCGGTTTCGCGGGCGGCGATGATCTCGGCTATGCGGCAGGCGCTGGCGCCGGGGTCGCCTCCGGCCAGCGGCCAGCCGCGGGCCCGCACCAGATACGCCGTCGCCGCTGCTTCGGCCGAGACGCCCAGGCCGCCCTGGATGTGTACCGCCATGGTGGCGGCCTTGGCGGCCTCCTCGGCCATGAACACGAACGCCGACGCCGCCAGTTCCGGTCGCTCGTCGGGTTCGTTGTCCATGAACCACCCGGCGCGATAGGCCAGGTTGCGCCCGGACGCCACGGTGATGGCCATGTTCGCCAACGGGTGCGAGATGGCCTGCAGGGTGCCGATCGGCACACCCAGGGTGTAGCGGGTCTTGGCGAACTCCGCGGCGATGGTCATGGTCTGCTCCACCATCCCGACCAGTGCGGAGGCGGTCAGCAATCGCCATTCATCCAGTGCCCGCTGGTATTCCGCCAGCGCGTCCGGTCCGCTCGCCAGCACAGTGCGGGAGTCGGCGGCGGCGGGGTCGACCCAGGCCATCGGCAATCGGCCGATGTTGTCGACGTGGACCGGCCGGGTGTCGAAGGACAGCCGCACGACATCCTGACCGTCCCGGATGATGATCGCGTCAGCGATCGACGCCGCCGGGATGAGCCGAGCACCCGAGACGCTGTCCTGGTGCGGGTCCAATGCCGCGAGCTGCTTGCCGTTCACGACTTCGGATTCCACCGTCCCGATCCTGGCCAGAAGCCTTGCCGCGCAGACGTGGTCGATCCAGGGCACCGGCGCCACTGCGCGGCCGATCTCCTCGGCGACCAGGGCGAGGTCCACCAGGGTGGCGCCGTCGCCGCCGACCGACTCCGGCAGCGCCATGGTGGTAGCGCCCATCGCGCACAGCCGCTCCCACAGGTTCTTGTCGAAGCCGGATTCCTCAGCGGCACGCACGGTTTCGATATCGCAGTGCGTGGCGAAGAACTGCTTGTAGGCCGCCTGCAACGCGGTGTGGTCCTCGGTCAGGCTGTAGTCCAGCCTGCGCAGTTCGAAGCGATCCATCTCAGCTCTCCTGTTCGGGTACGGCGCCGCGTTCGGCGAAGAAGAAGTCCGCGGCATTGCGGTAGAGGTACTTGTCGAGCACGTCGGGCGGCAGGTCCAGGGCGAGCGCCTCGGGTACCACCCGGCTCATCCGCAGCACCGGCCAGTCGGAGGCGAAGATGATCTTGTCGGCGCCCCGGGTCCGCATGAAGTGCAGCAGGGACTCCGGCAGTCGTTTGGGCGACCACGCCGAGGTCATCAGCCGCAGGTTGCGGTATTTGATCAACATCCGGATCGCGACGTCCCACCACGGGTCAGCACCGTGAATCATGCACAGCCGCAGTTCCGGGAAGCGCACGCACACCCGGTCCAGGTGGATCGGGTGCTGCACCTCCCCCGGAATCGGCGGGCCCGGGATACCGGTGTTGACGCACAACGGCAGATCCAGTTCGGCGCACTTGGCATAGAGCGGGTAGTAGACGGCGTCACTCGGCGGGTACTGGCCGTCGCCCCAGAAGCTGGGGCCCACCACGGCGTAGACCACCGGCAGGTCGTTGACGACGGCGCTGAGCTCCCGCAGCGCGGGAACCGGCCGCAGCAGGTTCACCCCGCCCATCGCGAGTGCGAACCGATCCGGCCTGGCGTCGACGAACTTGCGCGCCGTCACCGACGGTTTGACCAGGTTGTCCATCAGTACGGCCTTGGTGACCCCGTTGGCGTCCATCTCGTCGAGCAGCGCCGACATGTCGGCCGGTTCGAACATCGAATCGGGGCCCTTGAAGTAGTCATCGCGTGTCCTGACCATCCAGGCGGGCTGTTCGTTCTCGCCGAAGTGCACGTTGACCAGACAGTCGATGGCTCGTGGCTGTTCGCTCATGCGGTGGATACCTCTTCGCTTACTTGACTTTTCGCCCAGCGGTAGTCGGGCTTGCCGTTGCCCAGCCGACGCACCTGCACCACGCTGATGAACGTCTTCGGCACTTTGAACCCCGCCAAGACCGCCCGGCAGTGCGCGTCCAACTGTTCATCGGTGAGGTCCGAATCCGGGTGCACCGCCACCAGTGCGACCAGTTCTTCGCCCCACCGATCGCTGGGCCGTCCCACCACCAGCGCGTCGGCCACCCCCGGGTGGGCGCGCAGCACTTCCTCGACCTCTTCGACGAAGACCTTCTCTCCGCCGGTGTTGACCACCAGTGCATCGCGGCCGAACAGCCGCAGGGTGCCGTCTTCCTCGACCGCGGCCCGGTCGCCGGAGATCACGAGCCGCCGGCCGTCGATCTCGCAGAAGGTGCGCCGGGTCGCGTCGGCATCGTCGAAGTAGCCGAGTGGGATCCGGCCGGTCCGCACCACCCAACCGATCTCGGGCTCACCGGGTTCGAGGAACCGGGTCCGGTCCTGTGAGACCACCGCTCCGCCGGTACGCAGGTCGAAGGTGTCGCGGCGCGCGTCGCGCTGACTGCGCCCGAATCCCATGTTCCCGGTCTCCGAGGAGCCGTAGCCGTTGATCAGGGTGATCTGGGGCAGGTATTCCAGCAGCGCCGCCTGATACTTCGGATTCGTTGCGGCGCCGCCGGTTCCGATGGAGTGCAGTGACGACAGATCGTAGGCCCGCCTTCCCAGCTCGGCCACCACCGGTGCGGCGTAGGCGTCGCCCACCATCGTCATCAGCCCGACCTTCTCGCGCTCGACGGTTTCCAGAACGGCACGGGGGTCGAATCTGGTGCGGGTGTCGTTGAGGATCACCGTCTGTCCGCTCAGAATCGCCGAGAATGCGGTCCACAGTCCGGCGGCGTGCATCAGCGGCGACAGTGCGAACCACGGCTGACCGGCGTACTGCACCTTCTGGTGGATCTCCGCCGCGGACGCGTGGTCGTCGCCGACCATCGATGAGACGTAGATGTCGCTCTGGCGCCACAGCACGCCCTTGGGACGGCCGGTGGTTCCACCGGTACAGATCATCAGCAGATCGTCGGGCGAGGCGGCCACCGCCACATCGGTATCGCCCTGTGCCAGTGCCTCTTCCAGCGGTATCGCGCCCAGGTCGGGGGCATCGTCGGCTCCGTCGTCGACGCAGATCAACAGTTCGGCGCCGGAAGCCCCGATCGTGTCGGCGAACTTCGCCGCCAGTGACCGGTGGTAGATGACGGCGCGGGGCCGCAGGTAGTCGAGCAGTTCGGCGGCCTCGGCCGAGGTGTAGTAGTGGTTGACGTTGACCGGGACCGTGCGTGCCTTGAGGCAGCCGATCACCATATCGGGGTACAGGTCGTTGTGCATGAGCAGGGCGACCCGGTCCTGGCCGCATTCCCAGTTCTTCAAGCCCGCGCGCTCACGCTGCACACCGAGCCCTTGGCCCGCCAGGTAGTTCGCCAGTCTGCGGGTGCGATCCGCTGATTCGGCGAAGGTGCTGCGCCGATCCCCACAGATCGTCATGATCCGGTCGGGAACAACCTCGGCGACCTCGTCGTGGACGGCGCCGATGGTCCACTCACACACCGTTAGACCGAAGCTGCCAGGTGGGCAACGCCCGGTGCGGTACGGTTGGGATCGCCGAGCAGGGTTAATGCGTTGTCTCGCATCACCATTCGGGTATCCTCTGCGCTGAACTCAGGGAACTGCGGGATGTCTGCGGTGAAGGTCGTCGGGTCGGCCAGACCCTCACCGTGCGGCCAGTCCGAGCCGAACATGATCTTGTCGACGCCAATGGTGTCGGCCAGCAGCTTCACGTCGTCCTCGTAGTAGGGGGCAATCCAGACGTTGTTGCGCAGCTGCTCAATCGGATCTTCCTTGTAGTGGTACGGCGCATTGTTGGCCGACTTCTTCAACCGCTTGATCAGCCGGTAAACGAAATACGAGCCGTTCTCGATGCTGGCCACCTTGAGCTTGGGGTGACGGGTGAACACCTGGTGCACGATCATCGAGGCGATGGTGTCGTGGATCGCGCGATCGTCCATGATCACCATGTCCAGCGGGTCGCGCTTGCCGAATCCCTTGAACACACCGCTGCCGCCCCACAACGCCGGGATCGCCATGTAACCGGAGTCGGACAGGTGGAAGACGACTGCGACGCCCGCCTCGGCCAGGCGCGCCCACACCGGGTCGTGCACCGGGTCGCCGAGGGACCGGGGCCGAACCTCGCCGGGCACCGGCGCCGGGCGCACACACACCAGCTTGGCCCCGCGGCTGATCACGAATTCGACTTCGTCGACGGCCTTCTCGGGGTCGGCCAGAGAGATGATCGGTGCGGATATCACGCGGCCGTCGGGACGGTCGAAGCCCCAGTCCTCGTCGAGCCAAAGGTTGAACGCGTGCACCGACGCGACGGTGGCGGGGATGTCGTGCTTGAGGCCCTCCTCCACGCCGCAGGCGAAGGTCGGCAGCATGAACACCGTCTCCAGCCGCTGCCGGTCAAGCACCTGCACGCGGGCGTCGCGGTTCTGGTATTCGGGATGCTCGGAGAGCCGGTCGAGCTTCATCAACGACGCCGGGTCCACACCTTCGGGGATCTCGCCGCGGAACAGCAGATCCAGGCAGCCGGGTTCGATGATCGGGTCGAAGCTCGGGTTCGGGATGAAGTGGTTGACGACCCCGCCGAACACCGCCAGGGTGCGATTGCCGTCCTGCACCATCTGGACACCGCGGCTGCGGAATTCTTTGGGCAGGTGCCGAGTGAAGGCGTCCAGCGGCTCGTAGTAGTGGTTGTCGACATCGACGGCCAAGTACGGGAGCCGTTCAGGTGCGGCAGTCATGTGCTCAACCTTTCTGGGTGAGGGGCGGGAAGTTTGGCGGCCGCTTCTGCAGGAAGCTCGTGATTCCCTCGATGAGGTCGGGCCGCGCAAGCGACTCATACATCAGGGTTTCCGCGCGTGCGCTCACCGCGGCGACGTCATCGAGCGCGTCGCGGTAGGCCTGCGCCTTGATCACCGCCAGCGATGCCGGTGAGCAGTTCGCGGCGATGTCTCGCGCGTAGTCCATGGCGCGTTCCAGCAGCCGGCCGCCCGCCACGACGTCGTTGACCATGCCGAGTTCTCGGGCTTCCTCGGCGAGGAAGGTCCGCCCGCTGAGCAGTAGGTCCATCGCCGCGCCCCAGCCGACCAGGCGCGGAAGAATCCAGGAGATCCCGTGTTCGGCGATCAACCCGCGCCGGGTGAACGCGGTGGCGAATTTGGCTCCGGCAGCGGCGAACCGGATGTCACACATCAAAGCGTGGGTCAGCCCGATTCCGACGCAGGAGCCGTTGATAGCCGCGATGACGGGTTTGCGCAGTTCGGTGAGGAAGTGCGCGGGACGGTCCCCGACCAACTGGGACACATCGGTTTCCGAGGTGTCGAGGCCCGACTCTTCGGTGTTTGCGGCCGGGCCCAGGTTGGCGCCGGCGCAGAATCCCCGGCCGCTGCCGGTCACCACGATCGCCCGCACCGCAGGGTCCGCTTCGGCACGATCGATCGCGGCGTAGAAACCGGCCGCGATGTCCGGCCCCCAGGAGTTGAGCCGCTGCGGGCGGTTGAAGGTGATCACCCCGACGCCGCCCTGCACGTCGTAGAGCACCGCGGGTTGGTCCGGGGTGCCCGTCTCGACGAGCGTGCCGTTGTCGGCAGCGGTCATCGGCCCTCCTCGACGGCCCATTGGGAATCGTTCTTACTGTATACCTTTCGGTAGCGGGTTCCGCAAGCTGCCGCAGCGCGACAGGTCAGCAGGTCAGAGCCATCTTCAGGTGAAATCCGAGCCGCCGTCGACGTTGACATTCGCCCCGGTCATATACGAGTTGCGGCGCGAGGCCAGAAACGCCGCGACGGCGCCGACTTCGTCCGGCAGGCCGGCCCGCGGCAGGTGCGCGGGATGGCCGAAGTGCTCGGCAATGGCGTCCATCAACCGGTACGGGTCCACCCCGTCGGCGCCGTCCACTCCGACCGAGCGGGCCCAGCCGACCAGCGCCTCGGAGGCGACGCTGCCGGGCGAGACCACGTTGACCAGGATCTCGTCGGGTGCCAGCAGCAGTGACAGATTCTTCGAGATGCTGTTCACCATCGCCTTGGCCGCGGTGTAGGCGGCCAGGACCGTGCTCTGGCGCTGCGTGGACTGCGCCGAGAAGTTGACGATCCGCGCCCATTCGGCCTTGCGCAGCAACGGCAATCCGGCTCGCACGGTGTGCACCATCCCCATCGCCCCCAGGTCGATGGCGCGGCGCCACTGTTCGTCGGTGAGATCGTCGAAGGTGCCCTGCACATCGGGCCCGGCCGCGTTGATCAGGATGTTGAGCTCACCGCCCCAGCGCTCGCCCAACGCGGCGAACGCCTCCTGCACCCGCTGCTCATCGCAGACGTCGACGACCACCCCGATCGCCTCGGGACTGCCGCGCCGGGTCAGGTCATCGGTTGCGCGCTCCAGGTCGGCGGCCGAGCGCGCCATGATCGCGACACGTGCTCCGTCGTCGGCCAGGCAGCGTGCGGCGGCCAGGCCCATCCCCCGACTACCGCCGACGACGACGGCGCGCGCATCGCGCAGACCCAGATCCACCGCTGGACGCCCGCTGCCCGACGCGCCGGCTCAGCGCGGCTGGAAGCGTTGCGCACCGTCGATGCGCACCACTTCGCCGTTGATGTAGGTGTTTTCCAGCAGGTGCTGCGCCAGGTTGGCGTATTCGTCCGGGGTGCCGAGCCGTTTGGGGAACGGCACCGTTTCGGCGAACTTCGCCAGCATCGCGTCGGTGGCCCGTTCCATGGCCGGCGTGCGGATGGTTCCCGGCGCGATGCTGTTCAACCGGATGCCGACGGCACTGAGGTCGCGGGCACCGGTGAGGGTCAGCGCGATCACCCCGCCCTTGGCTGCCGAGTACGCCGACTGACCCACCTGACCTTCGTAACCGGCGATCGACGCGGTCATCACGATCGCGCCCCGCTCGCCGTTGACGCCGGGTTCGGTTGCGGCGATCTTGGCCGCAGCCAGCCGGAGGACGTTGTAGGTGCCGGTCAGGTACAGCGCGATGGTGTCGGTGAAGCCGGCCAGCGGTGCGGGGCTGCCGTCCCGGCCGACGACCTTGTCCACCACGCCGAAGCCGCCGTGGGCGATCACCGCGTAGCGCAGGGTACCCAGTTCATCGGCCTTGGCCAGTGCGGCCTGCACGTCGTCGTCATTGAGCACGTCGGTGCGCACATAGACGACCTTGTTCCCCAGCTCATTCGCCAGCTTGGTGGCCTTCTCGTCGGCCACGTCCGCGATGACGACGGCTGCACCGGCTTCATGCAGCCGGCGGACGGTGGCCTCTCCCAGACCACCGGCTCCCCCGGTGACCAGCACCACCTCACCTGCAAAAGACATGCGTTCTCCCTCCCCTTGGCCTACGTTCTGCGGTTGTGCGCCAGTAGTTTTAGGCGCCGGTCCAGTTCGGTGCGCGCTTCTCGGCGAACGCGATGGCGCCTTCCTTGGCGTCCTGCGAGGTGAATACCGGCGTGATCAGCTCACCCTGCTTCTGCCACATCTCGTCCTGGCTCCAGCCGGCGGACTTGACGATGATCTCCTTGGTCACCGCGACGGCCAGCGGGCCGTTGGCGGTGATCCGCTCGGCCAGTGCGATCGCCTGGTCCAGCGCTTCGCCCGGTTCGGTGAGCACGTTGACGAAACCCCACTCGGCGCCCTGCTCGGCGGTGAAACTCTCACCGGTCAAAGCCAATTCGAGAGCCTTCTGATAGGGGATGCGGTGCGGCAACCGCAACAGACCACCGCCAGCGGCCACCAGGCCCCGTTTGACCTCCGGGATACCGAACTTCGCGCCCTTGGCAGCCACCACCAGGTCGGTGGCCAGCACCAGCTCGGTTCCGCCGGCCACCGCGTGACCCTCGACGGCGGAGATGATCGGCTTGCGTGGCGGGCGCTCGGTGAAGCCGAGCCCGCGTCCCGGGACATACGCCAGCTCCCCGGCCGCGAACGCCTTGAGGTCCATTCCCGCACAGAAATTCCCGCCGGCGCCGGTCAGCACCGCCACCGACAGTTCCGGGGTGTCATCGAGTTCGTCGCAGGCGGCGGCCAAACCCTCGGCGACCGCTTTGTTGGCCGCGTTGCGGGCCTCCGGCCGGTTGATCGTGATGACGAGAATTCGTCCGCGACGCTCGGACAGTACCGCTTCGGACACGGCTCACCCTTCAGGCGTTGTGACAAGGTATACCAAAATGCTTACCATATGCTTTACGGTAAGAGAAGCTCAATACCCGGTGGCGACGACGGGTACCGGTAGGTTTGACGGCTAGGTTTGACGGCGAACAACCGGCCGTGCCGACCAGAACTGGAGGAACCCGCAGTGGCAAAGCAGCCAGTCGCCGAGAAACGGCAGCGGCGCGAACGCGGATCGATCAACCCCGACGACATCATCGACGGCGCGTTCGAGCTCGCCGAACAGATCGGCGTCGACAATCTGAGCATGCCGTTGCTCGGCAAGCATCTCGGCGTCGGCGTGACGAGCATCTACTGGTATTTCCGCAAGAAGGACGACCTCCTCAATGCGATGGCCACCCGGGCCCTGCGGCAGTACGTGTTCGCCACGCCCTACGTGGAGGCCAAGGACTGGCGCCAGACCTTGAGCAATCACGCCCACACCAT
Source organism: Mycolicibacter longobardus (assembly GCF_002102265.1). Classification (GTDB taxonomy): domain Bacteria; phylum Actinomycetota; class Actinomycetes; order Mycobacteriales; family Mycobacteriaceae; genus Mycobacterium; species Mycobacterium longobardum. The sequence goes on from NZ_LQPG01000007.1 coordinate 266,565, forward strand.
GCGGTCGACGTTCTTGGGCAACCCGATCCTGTGCGACCTCATCCTGATTCGGGCCGCGCTGAGCCCCCGGGCTGCACAGATCGGTGTCCAGGAAGTGGAGCGGGCGATCGCAAGCCTGGTGGAGGCCGGCCTGTCGCCCCAGGACGCCTTCGACACCTACTCGACGATCTCGGTCCACATCCGCGGATCGGTGGTGCTGCGGCGGCTCTACGAGAAGAACCGGGCATCGGATGCCGAGGGGCCGTCCGATTTCGAGGAGGCCCTCGTCATCGACCCCGCCGTCACACCGCTGCTGGCAGAGGCCACGCGGCAGGGGCATCGGGTCGGCGCGGCAGACGACGCCAACTTCGAGTACGGGCTCAACTGCATTCTCGATCACGCCGAGCGGCTGATCGAGAAGAACACCAAGCCGGCCGGGCGACAACGTAGCCGGTGACTTGTCACCGGTCTCGGCCTTCTTGGCAACTGGGGCCGAAGATGGGTCTTAGAGTCCACTATCGTTGGCTACAGCCGCATGGTAAACCGATCGCTGACTCTCAAGTTGGATGCACTGCCGGTCGGACGAACAGGGGCTCCAGCGTGACCGGACCACCCTACTCCCCACCGCGCGGGACAACACCGTGACGCTGATCCAAACTCTCTTCACCGAAGACCTCGTGATCCAGGTATCAGATCGGCGGCTGACGAACGGCAGTGCAGAGCTTCACCAGCGTGTGGGATGCCATCGCCGACACCCGCGAAGAAGCGGCGAACCTGCGCGCCCGCTCCGATCTCATTCACGCCATCGAGCGTCGACTCAACGAGTTCGAATGGTCCCAGGCCGTCGCGGCGCACCATCTCGGGATCACCCAGCCGCGAGTATCGGACCTGCTCCGCGGAAAAATCAGCAAATTCTCCCTGGACGCCTTGATCAACATCGCTGCGCGTATCGGGCTACACACCCAACTGGTCATCACCGCGGATACCGAGCACCCACTCCCGGCCTGATAAGCAGACAGCTTGGCGCGGCCCGCCGCGTGTATACAATGAGATACATGCCCGCGCGGAATCCCGAGATGGCGGCACACAGCCAAGAAACATTGGCCGGGATTGGTGGCGCCCTCCGCAGCCGCCGGCGAGCCCTCGGCCTCAGCGCCGTGACCACCGCCGAAGCAGCGGGGATGTCACGAGTCACCTTGCATCGCATCGAGGCCGGTTCACCATCGGTGACCATCGGCGCCTACCTCAACGCGGCAGCGGCCCTGGGCTTACGACTGAAGCTCGATGAGCTGCAACTGCACCGGCCACCGGTCCGCAAAACAGCACAAGCAGCACCAGAGACGACGGTTCGCGTCGGGGATTTTCCGCAACTGCGCGCAATCTCCTGGCAGCTGCGCGCCGATACCGAACTCACCGGCGCCGAGGCGCTGCAGCTGTACGAACGCAACTGGCGCCACGTGGACCAAGCCGCGATGAGCGACGAGGAACGCGCCTTCGTCCAGCGGCTGGCCGACACCGACAGCGGAGGGGTGCTCCTTGTTTGAGCGAGCGCATCATGCGCGTGCGGCGTTCACCAGCACCAAGACCCGCTAGACCTCGATCACCACCGCGCCGCCCTGGCCACCACCGGCGCACATGGCGGCCACACCGATACCGCCGCCGCGCCGCTGCAGTTCGTAGGCCAGCGTGGTCACCATCCGCGCGCCGGATGCGGCGATGGGGTGGCCGAGGCTGCAGCCGCTGCCGGAGAAGTTCACCAGCTCTTCGTCGATGCCATATTCCTTGCAGGCCGCGATCGGCACCGAGGCGAAGGCCTCGTTGATCTCCCACAGCGCGACGTCGCCGACGGACAGCCCGGCACGCTCCAGAACCTTGCCGATCACCTTGACGCCGCCCAGACCGGTGTCGCGCGGTGCGACACCGACCGAGCCCCAGGCCTTGACGGTGCCCATCACATTCAGGCCCTTGTCGCGGGCGTAGTCCGCGTCGACGAGCGCGACCGCGGCCGCGGCGTCGTTGGTGCCGCTGCTGTTGCCGGCCGTGATCGAGAATCCCTCGATCTCGGGGTGCAGCACCTTCAGGCCCGCCAGCTTCTCCACGGTGGTGTCGCGGCGCGGGAACTCGTCGACCTTGAACTCGGTCACCGACCCGTCGGGAAGTTCGACCTTCAGCGGGATGATCTCATCGACGAACTTGCCGGCGTCGATCGCCGCGATCGCCCGCTGATGCGAGCGTGCGGCCCAGGCGTCCATCTCCTCGCGGGTGATGCCCGCCGCCTGCGCGGTGTTCCACCCGACCGTGATCGACATGTCACGGGTGGGCGCGTCGGGGGTCTCCGGGTGGGTCGGCGGCATCCAGGGCTCGACGAACTTCAGCTCGGGCCCGGGCACGCGCCACTTGGTCAGCGGCGTCATCGACAGCGACTGCACACCGCCGGCGATCAGCACCCGCTCCATGCCGGAACCGATCTGCGCGGAGGCGTTGCCGATCGCGGTCAGGCTGCCGGCGCAGTGCCGGTTGACCGACTGACCGGGAACGCTCTCCATTCCGCACGCAGCTGCCGCGTAGCGGGCGAGGTCACCTCCGCCGTAGTGGGATTCGGCGAAGATGATGTCGTCGATCGCGGCCGGGTCGATGCCGGCCCGGCGAACCACTTCCGGCAGCACCGTGGTGATCAGGGTCTCCGGGGGTGTGTTGACCAATGTTCCCTTGAACGAACGTCCGATGGCCGTCCGAACGGCACCGACGATGACAGGCGTAGGCATTCCTCGACCTTACATTATTCGTCTTTTTTGTAAAGACGCCCGCACGCCCCGCTGGACGCGACGACCCGGAATTATTTGGCCGCGGCAGCCTTTCAGCCGTTCTTGGTCAACTGGTAGTTCACCATCACGCTCAGCGGCTTGGGACAGATATCGGAGGCGAACAGGGCTGGCGTGACCGTTCGCGTGCAGACCACGACCTCGCCGTTGTCTGTGGCATGCAGTTCAAAGGTTCCGGTCCACTTGCCGTCTGCCTCGTGAAGTTGAGCCCGCTGGGCGTCGACGTTCACACAACCCGGACCGCAAGGGGTGAACACCCAGGTGGGGGCAGGATCGTTGAGATAGTTTCCGATGGACCCGGTCACGGTCGCCGTGTAGGACCCGCTCAATGGGTCGGCGACCGCCACACCGGCCGAACCGATCGCCGCTGTGGCCAGAACCGCGCCCGCCATCAACCCGCGAATTGCGCTCATGCCGTCTCCCGGGGGTGAGTAGAACTGTTCAGCTGCTATCCACTGAACTGGAATGTAATCCCTCGCCGTTGATGGCAACAATCATTCCGACGTATTGCTCATTGGGCCACCTACTGCGCATTCGAGACTCACGGCTCCGGCACGTGAAAGTGCTCGTCACGCAGCCGGAACGCCTCCTTGGTCCCGTACTGCGCGCGGGTCTTGACGAAGTTGAACTCCCCCGGCGCGAACTGCAGGTTGGTGCCGTAGGCGTGGAACAGATAGCTGGCCACCTCTTCGCCCTGATACGCCTGGCTCTGCTCGACGAGCCGGAACGCCTCCTTGGCGATCACCACCCCGTCGGCGGGCATCTTCGCCGCCTTGCACGCCCAGTACCGCGCCCGTGCCGTCACCGCCGCCGGATCGCACGTCTCGGTGAACACACCCAGATGTTCGACCGCCGCCGCTTCGATGATGTCGCCGGTCAACAGCAGTCGCCGCGCCAGCACCGGACCGAGGCGATGGAAGAACATGTGCAGGCTGCCCAACGCCGGGCCCAGGAAGCGGGTCGCAGGCATGCCGATCTTGGTGTCGCGCGCGATCACCGAGATGTCGGTCATCAACGCCATCTCGAAGCCGCCGCCGAGCGCATACCCGCTGATCTCACCCACCGTGACCTTCGGGAAGCCCATCAGATTGTGATAGAAGCCGAATGAGCGGCGGTCGACGGTGAGCCGACGACGCTGGCTGGGCCGGCCTTTGGCCGCCGGCTGTGTTGTCTCGGCTGACTGGGCCGGATCGCCGCGTTCGCCGTACCAGCCGTAGGCGTTGTTCATGTCGGCGCCGGTGCTGAACACTCCTTCGGCACCCCGCAGCAGCACCACCACCAGGTCGTCGTCTTCGGCGACGCGGTCCAGGCAGCGTGCCACCGCGTCGCGCATCGCGGCATCGTAGGAGTTACGCCGGCCGGGATTGTTCAGGGTGATGGTGGCGATCCGCCCGTCGGGATCGACGTCGAAGAGCACACGGTCATCGCTGGTGTCACCGGGGCTCATCGCTGGGACTCCTCACCTGTCTGCGGCCGAATCGGATCGCGCTCAACTTGTTCGGCGGTGCCGCCGCCGTGGTGACCTCACCGGTACACAGCAGCTCACCGCGATGCAGCAGTCGCGCGGTGGAGGCGAGCCCCCGCTCGACCTCGCTTCGCACGATGTCGAACTCCAACTCGGTCAGCACGGGCGTCGGCCGACGGTAAGTGACCAGCAGTGAGCGGGTGCGCCCGGCCGAACCCGCGGCACAGCTCTGATGCTGGGTCACGCAGTCGAAGAAGACCCCCAGAAAACCGCCGTGCACCAGACCCGGTGGCCCTTCGTACACCAGCGGGAAAGTGACTCGCCCCGAGGCGGTCTCGGCGTCCAGGTGGTCGAACCGGTACTCCGGAAAGCAGGGGTTGAACGATCCGACGTCGAAGGCGTGACTGAGGTAGACCCGGCCGTCGTCTTCTGACTCGAGACGGGGCACCGGGTCCAACGTCGCAACTGCACTCAGTTGCCGCTCCCAGTCGGCGAATTGCGCCAGCATGTCATCGACCACCGGGTGCGGGTGCTCGAGCGCGAGCAGCAGCCCGGTCATCCGCCGCATGGCGCCGGCGGCCGCAACGGTCTGCTGCAGCGGCTGCTCGCCGAACCGCGCGCCGTCGGCCGAAACCGCTGAGTTCCCCGAACCGTCCGCCATAGGCCTTTCTCCGCCGAATCGCGCCAATCGTATAGCCTACTGTAGCCATCACGATATAGCGTTGAAAGGTGGACACCACCGTGGCCGACTCCCCCGATTCCGAGTCCGGCTCTCCTCCGGACGGCTCGGTGACTGCGCTGCGTGACGGTGCGCTGCTCCGGCTCACCCTGACTCGCCCGGATCGCCGGAATTCGCTGAGCCCATCAATGACCGATGCCCTGGTCGATGCCCTCACCGATGCGGCGAGCGACGACACGTTGCGCGCCGTCCATATCCGGGGTTCCGGTGCTGACTTCTGCGCGGGCGCGGACTGGGTTGCCACCAACTCCGGCGACCGGCGACCCCGCACCGGCGATCTGGTCCGGCGCGTCCCGCACGCCGCGCATCGGGTGATCGAACTGGTGCACACCATCCACCTGCCGGTGGTGTGCAGCGTCCGGGGCTGGGCGGTGGGCCTGGGCTGCAGTCTGGCGCTGGCCGCCGACTTCACCGTCGCTTCGAGCGACGCCGTCTTCTGGGAGCCGTTCCTGGCGCGTGGCTTCAGCCCCGACTCGGGATCCACCTGGTTGCTGCCGCGTCTGGTCGGGCTGGCCCGGGCCCGACGCATGCTGCTGCTCGGGGAGAAGGTCAGTGGAGCCGCTGCCGAAGACTGGGGACTGATCCATCAGGCGGTGGCACCGCCGGACCTGGACTCCGCCACCGAAGAGCTGTTGGCGCGGCTGGCCGACGGACCCACGGTCGCAATCGGACTGACCAAGCAGGCACTGGACTACGGGCAGCAGGCGACACTGCCGCAGGCCATGACCCAGGAGTTGTTCAACCTCGAACTCAGCTGCCGAACAGGCGATTTCAAAGAAGGCCTGGCCGCGTTCCAACAGCGCCGCCCGCCGAAGTTCACCGGCCGCTGAGAGGAAAGAGACCGGCCATGCCGACGTTCGACACCATCGACTACGAAGTGCGCGGGCACACCGCCACGATCACGCTGAACCGTCCGGAGGCGCTCAACGCGCTGAGCCCGCACATGGTCACCGAACTGCGGACCGCCTACGCCGAGGCCGAGAACGACGAGGCGGTGTGGGTGCTGATCGTCACCGGGAACGGTCGGGCGTTCTGCACCGGCGCCGACGTGAAGGAGATCCCCGGCGACGGCAAGGTGATCAACGAGCGGCCGTACCTGTCCACCTACGAGCAGTGGGAGGCACCCCAGGAGGGCACCCCGCCGTTCCGGACGATGGCCAAGCCGGTCCTGGCGGCGATCAACGGGATCTGTTGCGGCGCAGGGCTGGACTGGGTGACCACGTGTGACATCGTGATCGCCTCGGATCGTGCGACGTTCTTCGATCCGCACGTCTCGATCGGCCTGGTCGCCGGGCGGGAGGTGGTGCGGCTGGCCCGGGTGCTGCCCCGGTCGATCGCGCTGCGGATGGCGATGATGGGCCGCCACGAACGGATGGACGCCCAGCGCGCCTACGACCTCGGGATGATCAGCGAGGTGGTGGAACACGACCGGCTGCTGACACGCGCCCACGAGATCGCCGACATCCTGAACTCCAATGCGCCGCTGGCGGTTCGCGGAACTCGGCTGGCGATCCTCAAGGGTTTGGATCTGCCGCTGCACGAGGCAGAGATGCTGGCAGAGTCCTTCCGGGAACGCAACCTGCACACCGAGGATTCACTGGAGGGGCCTCGGGCCTTCGTCGAGAAGCGCGCGCCGGAATGGCAGTGCCGATGAGTACCGAGTTCACCACCATCCTGCTCGACTTCGACCGCACCGATCACGTTGCCACCATCACGCTGAACCGGCCGGATCGGCTCAACGCATTCGACCGCACCATGTGCGAAGAGATGACCGCGGCCTGGCGCATCGTCAAACTCGACGCGGGCGTCCACGCCGTCGTGCTGCGCGCCGCCGGCGATCGGGCGTTCAGTGCCGGACTGGACATCAAGGCCTCCTACGGACAGCCCGACAACGTCTGGAACCATGAGGATCCCGGCGAGGCGCTCAGCCCCAAGTGGCAGAAGATGTTCAAACCGGTCATCTGCGCGGTGCAGGGGATGTGCACCGCGGGCGCGTTCTACTTCCTCAACGAAGCCGACGTGGTGATCTGCTCGCAGAGCGCCACGTTCTTCGACTCCCACGTCTCCGCCGGGCTGGTCTGCGCACTGGAGCCGATCGGGCTGATGCGCCGGATAGGCTTGGGCGAAACCCTGCGGATCGCGCTGATGGGCAACGACGAGCGAGTCAGCGCCGACACCGCGTTGCGCATCGGCCTGGTCTCGGAAATCGTTCCCCCCCAACAACTTTGGGCGCGGGCGCATGAGATCGCGGCGACCATCGCAGCCAAGCCGCCGTCGGCCACCCAGGGCACGGTGAAAGCGATCTGGGAGTCCCTGGACAAGCCCTACCGGGCCGCCCTGGACCAGGGCCTGATCTACACCCGACTGGGCAACCCGCTGGGCAAGGCCGAACTCGACGCGCTGCCGCCGCGCCCCGCCGCGCCGCCGCGGATCCGCTGATGGCACATCCGCTCAGCCGGCGCATCGCCACCGTGCTCGATCTGGCGCCCGAGGCACCGGCGCTGGAGTATGACGGCCGGTGGCACTCCTGGTCTGAGCTGGGGGCGATGGCACGGCGCATCGCGGAACTGACCCCTGCCGGCGCACCGGTCGGGATCCTGCTGCGCAACCGACCCGTCCAGCTGGCCGCACTGCTCGGGGTGCTGCTGAGCGGCGGCTGCGTGGTGGTGATCAATCCGTCCCGCGGTGATGACCGCACCCGTGCCGAGATCGCCGCGCTCGAGCTGCCGGTGATCATCGGGGAGCGCGATGATCTGGCCGCGCTGGTGGCCGCCACACCGCGCACAACAGTGGTGACGATCTCCGATCTCACCGAGCCACCGCAGCTCACCGCGGCCACCGAACCCGGACCGGATCTGGCGCGCCCCGGCGTGGCGGTGTGGATGCTGACCAGCGGCACCACCGGCCCGCCCAAACGCGTCGACCTGCGGTACGACATGCTGGCGCACAGCGTGATCGGCGCCGACCCCGAGCACGCCGCGGCACCGACACAGCTGCGCCGCGGTGTCGCGATCGTCAACTCGCCGCTGGTGCACATCGGTGGTGTGTTCCGGGTGCTGCAATGCATCGCCGAAGCGCGTTCCTTCGTGCTGCTGGAGCGATTCGAGCTGCAGCGCTGGGCCGAGGCGGTGCGCCGGTGCCGGCCCCGTGCGGTGTCACTGGTGCCGGCCGCGCTGCGGACGGTGCTGCATTCGGAGCTGAACCGCGAGGATCTGGCCGGTATCCGCGCGGTCACCTCGGGCACCGCACCGCTGTCCGCCGATGACGCCGACGCCTTCACCGCCAAGTTCGGTATCCCGGTGCTCACCTCCTACGCCGCAACAGAATTCGGCGGTGGTGTCGCCGGCTGGACACTGCCCGACTACCAGCGGTACTGGCAAGACAAGCGGGGCAGCGTGGGCCGCGCAAGCCAGGGTGCGCAACTGCGCGTGGTCGGCGACGACGGCGCCCCGCTGGGTCCCGATCAGCCCGGGCTGCTCGAAGTCAAGCCCGGTCAGCTGGGTCCCGGCGCGGACTGGATGCGCACCACCGACCTGGCGCGTATCGACGCCGACGGCTTTCTGTGGATCCTGGGCCGGGCGGATCAGGCCATCATCCGCGGCGGGTTCAAGGTGATGCCCGACGATGTGCGGGTCGCCCTGGAAGCCCACCCGGCGGTCAAAGGCGCTGCCGTGGTGGGGCGTGCCGACGATCGGCTCGGCGAGACCCCGGTGGCGGTGGTCGAGCTGCGCCCCGGAGCCTTCGCCGACGCCGGACTACTCACCGAATTTCTGCGTGGCCGGCTGGCAGGCTATGAGATTCCCACCGACATCGCGATCATCGACGACATCCCGCGGACCCCGTCGGGCAAGGCCGACCTGGGCGCGGTGCGGGCACTGATCGGTGCGCAGAGCAAGCATGCCCACTGAGACCCTGCCGCAGACCCTGCGCGCCCAAGCCCGCTCGCGCGGGTCTCATCCGATGCTGATCTGCGATGCCGAGCGGATCAGTTATACCGAAGCCGAACGGCGTTCGGCGGTGTTGGCCCACCGGCTGATCGCGCTGGGCGCGGGTAAAGGCACTCACGTCGGGTTGCTGTATCCCAACGGTGCGGCCTTCGTGGTGGGCATGCTGGCCGCGGCCCGTATCGGCGCGGTGGTGGTCCCGTTCCCCACCTTTGCGACCGGTCCGGAGTTGGGGTATCAGTTGGCGCACAGTGACGTACGCATCCTGCTTGCCGCCGAGTCCTACCGGTCGCTCGACTACCGGACGCGGCTCGCCGAGGCACTGAGCGACATCGACCTCGACAGTGCTGCACCGCTGTTCAGCGTCCACGCACCCCAGCTTCGCCATGTGGTGTTCGATGCCCCTGAGTGCGTCCAGGCCGTCGACGACGCCCGGCTGGCGGCGCTGGAGCACGATGTCACCGGCAGCGATCCGCTGTGCATCATCTACACCTCAGGATCGTCCGGATCTCCCAAAGGAGTGGTGCACACCCACGCCGGGCTACTCGGCCACCAACGCGACCTCAACGAACTCCGCAGGCTCACCGCGGCCGACATCCTGTTCTGCAACTCGCCCTTCTTCTGGATCGGGGGCTTCGCCTTCGCGCTGCTGGCCAGCATGCTGGCCGGCTCGACGCTGCTGTGCTCCAATGCCACCGACCCCGGCGCCACCCTGGATCTGCTGGAAGCCGAGAAGCCCACGCTGACCAATGGTTTCGTCACCGGCATCGCGGGCCTGAGTCAGCACCCCAGCCTCGGCGAGCGAGACCTGTCCAGTATGCGGCGGGGCAACCTGTACCCGATCATGGCGCCGGACACGCGACCGGAGGACCCCCAACTGCGGCACGGCATGCTCGGCATGACCGAGACCGGAGGCCCGGTGTTGCTCAGTGACGACGACACCGACCAGCCCGAGTACCGTCGCGGCAGCTACGGCAAGCCCGCCCCCGGATTCGAGTGCCGCATCGAGGACGGGGAACTGTGGGTGCGCGGGCGCTACCTGATGCAGCACTACCACAAGCGCAGCCGCGAGGAGTGCTTCGACGCCGAGGGCTGGTTCCACACCGGCGATCTGGTCCGCACCGACACCGACGGCTTCTACTACTTCCTGGGCCGTCGGGACAGGTTGATCAAGACCGCGGGAGTCAACGTTTCTCCCACCGAGGTGGAACGCGCCATCACCAAGGTCACCGGCTTGGTTGCGCACGTGATCGGTATCCCCGATCCCGACCGCGGGCAGGTGGTGGCCGCGGTCCTGGTGCGGCGCGACGGCGATATCGACGAAACGGAGCTGCGCGACCGACTGCGGGCGGAGCTGTCGGCGTACAAGATCCCTCGCATATTCACCACGGTGGCCGCCGATGACGTCCCGCTGCTCTCCAGTGGCAAAGTCGACCTTCATGCCCTGACAAAGGTATTCAATGACTAGCCACCGGACTGTAGACGCGCTGATCCGTGCCCGGGCCTCGTCCGAGGGAACGAAGCCGGCAGTGATCGATCCGACCAGCCGGCTCAGCTACCGCGACCTGGATGCGTCGTCGCGGGAACTGGCCGCGGTCTTCGTGCAGGCCGGCGTCGGCAAGGGCACCCGGGTGGGGCTGATCATGCCCAACGGCGCCGACTGGGTTCGCGTCGCGGTGGCCCTGACTCGGATCGGGGCGGTGCTGGTTCCCCTGAGCACCCTGCTGACCCCGCCGGAGCTGGTCGCGCAGCTGCGAGTCGCCGCGGTGCAGTTCCTGATCAGCGTCGAGGAATTCCGGGGCCGCCGCCATCTCGACGCCCTGCGCGCGGAGCCATCACTGACCGCGGAACTTCCCGCGCTGCAGCATGTCTGGTCCACCCAAAGTCTGACATCCGTCACCGCCGGCGATGGCCCCATCCGGATCGTCGACGCGCTGGCCGCGACGGTCACCCCCGCCGACCCCATGCTGGTCATGTTCACCTCCGGAAGCAGCGGCCCGCCGAAGGGGGTGCTGCACTCGCACGGCAGCGCGCTGGGCGCGGTCCGGTCCGGCCTGGCCGCCCGCTGCATCGACGCCGATACCCGCCTGTACCTGCCGATGCCGTTCTTCTGGGTCGGCGGCTTCGGCGGGGGCGTGCTGTCGGCGCTGCTGGCCGGGGCGACCCTGGTCACCGAGGAGATCCCGAATCCGCAGACCACGTTGGGGCTGCTGGAATCCGAGCGGGTCACGTTGTTTCGCGGCTGGCCGGACCAGGCCGCGGCATTGGCCCGGCACGCCGGCTCCGCCGACCTGTCGGCGCTGCGGCCCGGGAGCCTGGAGGCTTTGCTGCCGCCGGAGCTGCGCGCCCAGCCCGGTGCGCGGGCCAACCTGTTCGGGATGACCGAGGCGTTCGGGCCGTACTGCGGCTATGCCGCCGACACCGACCTACCGGAAAAGGCGTGGGGCAGCTGCGGAAAGCCGTTCGCCGGCATGGAGGTTCGTATCGTCGACACCGACACCGGTGTTCCGGTGCCCGCCGAGACGGTCGGCATGATCCAGCTGCGCGGACCGCACATCCTGCGCGGCCTGTGCGGACGCAGCCGCGAGGAGACGTTCACCGTCGACGGCTTCTACCCCACCGGCGATCTGGGCCGGCTCGATGACGACGGCTTCCTGTTCTACCACGGCCGATCCGACGACATGTTCAAAGTCAGCGGCGCCACCGTCTATCCGAGCGAGGTCGAGACGGCGCTGCGGTCCATCGCCGGCGTGGAGGCCGCGTTCGTGGTCAACGTGCCCGACGCCGGCCGGGAGCAGGTCGGAGCGGTGGTGGCCGGCGATGCGCTGAGTGTCGAGGTGCTACGCGAACAGGCTCGAACCCTGTTGAGCCCGTTCAAGGTACCGACGGTGTGGCTGCTGGTCGAGCGCGCCGACGCCGTTCCGCGCGGGCCCACCGGCAAGGTCGACAAACGGCGCCTGCGGCAGTTGCTCGCCGCACCAGCAACGACGAAGAACCCAGCGTGATCGACTTGGAGGACATCACATGACAGGGCGACTGACCGACAAGGTGGCTTTCATCACCGGCGCGGCACGGGGCCAGGGACGTGCCCACGCAGTGCGGATGGCCACCGAGGGCGCCGACATCATCGCGGTCGACGTAGCCGGCAAGCTGCCGGACTGCGTGCCGTACAACCCCGCCACCCCCGAGGATCTGGCCGAAACCGTGCGGCTGGTGGAAGCCACCGGGCGGCGCATGGTGTCCGCGGTCGTCGACACTCGTGACTACGACGGCTTGCGTGAGGCGGTCGCCGACGGCGTGGCCACGCTGGGGCGACTGGACATCATCGTCGCCAACGCCGGCGTTGCTGCCCCGCAGGCCTGGGATGCCATCTCCCCGGAGAACTTTCGCGATGTCATCGACATCAATGTGACGGGCACCTGGAACACCGTGATGGCCGGCGCGCAACCGATCATCGACGGGAAGCGCGGCGGCTCGATCATCTTGATCAGTTCGGCCGCCGGCCTCAAGTTGCAGCCGTTCATGGTGCACTACACGGCCAGCAAGCACGCCGTCACCGGGATGGCACGCGCCTTCGCCGCCGAGTTGGGCAAGCACGCGATCCGGGTCAACAGCGTGCACCCCGGCCCGGTCAACACCGACATGGGCACCGGCGACATGGTCAGCGCGCTGGGCCAGGCCATGGAGACCAATCCGCAGCTCTCGCACATGCTCACGCCCTTCCTGCCCACCTGGGTGGCCGAGCCGGACGATGTCGCCGGGACGGTGTGCTGGCTGGCCAGTGAGGATTCGCGCAACGTCACCGCCGCTGCGATTCCGGTGGACCAGGGCTGCACCCAGTACTGAAAGTCGTTGACCGGCTGGTCTAGTTCGACCGCCGACGGACTGTCTGCGGCGCAGCTTCGCTCGCTGCTACCGCTTTGGGGCGTTGGACGCGAACCGGCTCCGCAGGGCCAAGGAGACGTAGACCAGGCCAACGAGTACGGGGACTTCGATGAGCGGGCCGACGACGCCGGCCAGTGCCTGCCCGGAGGTCGCACCGTAGGTTGCGATGGCCACGGCAATGGCCAGCTCGAAGTTGTTACCGGCGGCGGTGAACGCCAGCGTGGTGGTCCGCTCATAGCCCAACCCGAGGGCGGCGCCCAGGACATAACCGCCGCCCCACATGATGGCGAAGTAGGCCAGCAGCGGAATCGCGATGCGGGCCACGTCGAGAGGCCGGTTGGTGATCTGATCGCCTTGCAGTGCAAAGAGAATCACGATGGTGAACAGCAGTCCGCAGATTGCCCACGGGCCGATCATGGGCAGGAGATCGGATTCGTACCAGTCGCGACCCTTGACACCTTCCCCGAACCGGCGGGACAGGTATCCGGCGGCCAGCGGGATGCCCAGGAAGATGAGCACGGATTTCGCAATCTGCCATGGCGAGGTTTCAATGCTGGTCTGCGGCAGTCTGAGCCAGCCGGGCAGCACCGACAGGTAGAACCAGCCCAGGACCGCGAACATGATCACTTGGAAGATCGAGTTGAGTGCGACCAGCACTGCTGCGGCTTCGCGGTCACCGCAGGCCAGGTCGTTCCAGATGATGACCATGGCGATGCAGCGGGCAAGGCCGACGATGATCAGCCCGGCGCGGTACTCGGGCAGATCGGGCAGCAGCAGCCAGGCCAGGGCGAACATCAGCGCCGGCCCGACGATCCAGTTCAGCAGCAACGAGGACAGCAGCAGTTTGCGGTCGCCGGTTACGGTGCCGAGTCGGTCGTAGCGGACCTTGGCCAGCACCGGATACATCATGACCAGCAAGCCCAGGGCGATGGGCAGGGATATCCCGTCGATCTGGACCCGTTCCAGTGCGGCGTTCACACCCGGAATCCATCGGCCCAGCAGCAGTCCCGCCGCCATCGCCGCACCGATCCAGACCGGAAGAAAGCGGTCGAGGGCGGAGAGTTTGCCTACAACGGGGGCTTCAGTAGCGGTAGCGGTCATGTGGGCGCCCCCACGGTGTCGACGCTCCCGTCATGGAGTAGTTGCGCCCACCGGTTGGCGTGCACGCGGATCTGGCGGCTCAGACCGGCGTGGTCGCCGCCACCGCCGAATTCGACCAAGGCCTGCCTGTCCGTGGGGCTGAGTTCAGATGACCAGACAGACTCATCAGGAAAGTCTGTTGGCGTCCATACCGATGGCGAACCATCGGCAACCGGAGATGTCACAATGGCGCTCCTTCTCGGGACAGCAACTCCACGGTCAGGGATCGGACACAGCGTGGGCGGGGCGGGTCTCCAACGACGTGGGCGCCCACCCCGCAACGGGGGTCAGTCTGCGTTCAGCAAACACGAGGTGCGCTCGGCGCCGGCCGGTTGGCCCGTTTCCGCGGGTGCGGTGGTGCCGTCGCAGCACACCGTCTCGCCCTCGGCCGCACCATCGGAGTGTTGCGGACCGCCGCCGAAGGTGTCAGAGTCCGCCAGCACGGTATAGACCTCCCACCTCTCTCCGGCCGGGCCGGTCACCCAAACCTTGTCCTGGGTGGCGAAACAGCACGTGGTGCCGATCTCCTCATCGGTGAACAGACCCTCGCCGGCCAGCCGGGCGATCTCGGAATGCACAGCTTCGCCGGATTCGACTTCGATGCCCAAGTGGTTGATGGTGCCGCCACTACCGGGGTTCTCCAGTAGCACCAGCTTGAGTGCCGGCTCGTTGATCGCGAAGTTGGCGTAGCCGGGCTTTACCTTGGCCGGGGCGGTGTTGAACAGCTTGGAGTAGAACGTGATCGCCTCGTCGAGGTCATCGACGTTGAGAGCGAGTTGAACACGGGACACGATGAACCTCTCTCACAATTGAGACATATATCGAACTGACGCGTCGAGGCCCAGCATGCCACCTTTTTGATATATGTCAATATCACTGGCAGGATGAAGAGATGCCCAAAGCGCTGCCCGTGATCGACATGTCCGCCCCGGTGTGCTGCGCCCCGGTAGCAGCCGGACCGCTCAATGACAGCGACGCCTTGCAGATCGCCATGCGGCTCAAAGCGATCGCCGATCCGGTGCGGGTCAAAATCGTGTCGTATCTGTTCAGCTCGTCAGCGGGCGAACAGAGCAGCGGGGAGCTGGCCGCGGTGCTGGAGCTGAGTGAGTCCACCGTCAGTCATCACCTGGGCCAGCTACGCAAAGCGGGGCTGGTGATCTCAGATCGCCGCGGGATGAACGTCTTTCACCGAGTCCGACCCGAGTCGTTGCGGGCGTTGTGCGTGGTGCTGGACCCGAACTGCTGCACCTGAACCAGGTTCCGCGCAGGAAGAGCGGGAGCCCGAAACGCCGCAGCCGCGGTACCGATGAGCATGCCGCCGGAGATTAGCCACCTGTCAGCGCTGCGCCGGGCTGCCCGTGACCGTTCCATGTCCTCATCGAGCCCGAGCCCGTCGTGCTGACCCTGCCCTACGGTGCGCAACCGCCACCCGCCTACGACAGCAGGGATATCACTGACTTAAGTCAATATTTATTTCCGACGGGATCAGCGCAAGGCACGCAGGCTGCGGCTTGTCCTGGTCAGGTAGTCGGCGACCAGCTCCGGCCGGATCGGCCAGTCGCGCGTGGTGATCAGCAGCGCGTACAGACCGAGCAGGAAGAAGACGGCGCTGTTCATGGCGACGACGTCCTCGTCGATCTCGCCGCGCTCCCGCGCCACTTCGATGCGCTCGGCGATCAAGACGATCAACGGGTGATGCTCGCCACTCTCAGCGGGCGGGCGGGTCGGCGAGAAATGCAGCGCCAGAAACTCGGTGAACAATGGATCACCCAGGCGCCGCTCCAGGTCGATGACCAGGCGCGCAGCTTCGGCCAGTATGTCGGAAAGGTCGTGGTGTTTAACCAGAAACTTCCCGAACTGCTTGGCTATCCGCTCTTCCTCCCGGCGCTCCAGCTCCAGCAGCACATGCTCCTTGGTGGGGAAGTGAAAGAAGAACGTTCCGTGTGCAACGCCGGCGGCGGCCACAATGGCGCCGACGTCGGCCTGAGCCATCCCGGTTCGCTTGAACTCTGCGGTTGCCGCGCCCAACAGTCGCTCCCGCGTCTGCAGGCGCCGGGCTTCGCGCGCCGTCACCTTGTCTGACTTGTCCGCCACGGCCATGCCCGCATCCCTCTACCGACCGACTTTCCACCAACCGCCGGTCACGACAGTAGCGCCTCATCGGTTACACACGCATCAATGGTGACTCAAGTCAGCGACGGTGACTCGTGCAGGGCCGTCGCGATCAGGGCGCGAACGTTGTTTCGGCAGCGCCCGCACACCGTGCCCGCGCCGGTCCTCTCACCGACTTTTTTGGTGGTCGACGCACCCGCCTCGACGGCGTCGGTCACCTGCTGACTGGTCACCCCGGCGCACAGGCAGACGTACACGGCCCGTCACACCCCGGTCTCGCGGACCCTTGCCTCCAGCTGCGCCTTGTCCACCTTCCCGGTGGCGTTCAGGGGCAGCTCGTCCACGAAGCACACCGACCGCGGAACCTTGAACCCGGCCATCCGGTCTCGGCTCCAGGCGATCAGATCCGATTCGGAAGTCAGCGTGTCCGAGGCCTTTCTCACCACGAAGGCCTTGCCCACCTGCCCGAGCCGCTGATCGGGGACGCCGATCACCGCAACCTGCGAGATGGCCGGATGCTCCAGCAGGAATCCCTCGATCTCGGCAGGGTAGGCGTTGAATCCGCCGACGATGAACATGTCCTTCTTGCGGCCGACGATCCGCAGCCGGCCGGCGGCGTCCAGCGTCCCGACGTCCCCGGTGTGCAACCAGCCCTCGGCGTCGATCGCCTCGGCGGTCGCCGCCGGGTCGTCGAGGTAGCCGACCATCACGTTGTAGCCG
Organism: Mycolicibacter longobardus; assembly: GCF_002102265.1. Lineage (GTDB taxonomy): Bacteria > Actinomycetota > Actinomycetes > Mycobacteriales > Mycobacteriaceae > Mycobacterium > Mycobacterium longobardum. The sequence continues at coordinate 283,371 of NZ_LQPG01000007.1, forward strand.
CGCACCAGAACCTCGCCATCTTCGGCGATACGCAATTCGATGTCCTCGCAGGCCTGCCCGGCGGTGGTCGCGATGTCTTCGAACGAGTCACCGCGGCGCGACGCCGTCACCGTACCGGCTTCGGTCAGACCGTAGCCGGTCATGATGGACCGGAACGGCAACTCGCTTCGGATCCTGCGGACGAGGTCCACCGGGATGTCCGCGGCGCCGGTGACCGCGGCACGCAAGGACGACAGATCCCGCGTCCCGCCCGCATCCAGCAGTGACTGATACAGCGTCGGCGGCCCGGGCAGCATGGTGATGCGTTCGGCTTCAATGAGTTCCAGCACGGCATCGACATCGAAGACCCGGACCGGCACCATAGTGGCGCCCCGGATACACGAGGCGATGCAACCCGCCTTGTAACCGAAGGTGTGGAAGAACGGATTGACCATCAGGTACCGGTCGCCCTCGCGCAGATCAGCCAGATCACACCATTCGGCGTAGAGCCGCAGGTTCTGGCGATGGGTCATCATCACGCCCTTGGGCCGGCCGGTCGTGCCCGAGGTGAAGATGATGTCGGCGATGTCATCGCCGTCGACCGCACGTTCCAGCGGTGAGCCGGAGCCCAGGAAGTCCGATTTCAGGTCGATGACCGGGACGCCGGGCGGGGCGGTGAAATCCAGTCCGAGAAAACCCTTCTCGACCAGGACGAGCTTCGCCCCGCTGCGGCGGATGATGTCTTCGGCCTCGGCCGGTTTGAATCGGGTGTTCACCGGAACCAGCACCCCACCGGCGGTCAGCAGACCGAACGCGGCGATGATCCAGTCCGCGGAGTTCGGCGCCCAGACCGCCACCCGATCACCCGTGGCGACGCCCGCGGCTGCGAATGCGCCTGCCGCGCAACGGACCCGGTCGGCCAGCTCGGTGAAGCTCAGCCGGACCGGGCCGTCGGCGATCGCCTCGGAGTCCCCGAAGCGATCGCCGACGCTCAGGACCATCTCGGGAATGGTCTGCCAGCGTGGCACTCCTAGACGGTGACGAGCCGACCGAGGTTGCCGCCCATGATCTTGGCCTGGTCCTCGACGGGAAGGTGCGACAGCGCCGTCACGTAGTGCGTCGGCTCGGCCAGCCCCTCGGGATGCGGCCAGTCCGAACCGTAGAGCACCTGGTCCACACCGATCAGGTTGATCAGGTCGTCGATGCCCTCTTCATAGAAGGGGCTGACGTAGATGCGGTTCTTGATCTCCTCCATCGGGTTGCCCAGGAAGGCTTCCGGCGCCTTCTTGTACACCTCGGCCATGGAGTCCAACAGCGGGAACATCCACTTGGACCCGGCCTCCACGATGCCCACCTTGAGCTTCGGGTGGCGGAACAGCGCACCGTGAATCACCCAGGAGGCCACCGCATCCTGAATCGGGCGCCATTCGTTGAGGATCGACATGGCGTTGGTCTGGAACGGCAACATCTCCTGGGTGGCACCGTCCCATTCGGAGGTGTAGCGGGAGTAGCCGCTGTCCGACGAATGCATCCCGACGAACACGTCGTACTCGACGCACTTCTCCCAGAACGGGTCGAACTCGGGCAACGCGAAGGACCGCGGACCGCGGAAGCCGGGCACCGGCGCCGGCCGGATCAGGATGGCGCGGGCGCCGCGCTTGACCGCCCAGTCCAGTTCCTCGATGGCCTTCTCCACGATGGGCAGGGTGATCACCGGCGTGGTGAAGATGCGATTCTTGTAGTTGAAGCCCCAGACCTCGTCCAGCCACTCGTTGAGCGCGTGGATGATGACGTGGATCGCCACCGGGTCGTCGCGCAGCCGCTCCTCGATCAGGCTTGCCAGGGTGGGGAACATCAGCGAGCGGTCGACACCCAGCTCGTCCATCAGCTCCAGGCGCGGGGCTGGCTCGAAGAACGCCGGAATCGACTTCATCGGCTCACCGAACAGCTCACGCTTGCTCTTGCCGTCGGGGTTGCCGAACTTGAAGTACTCCTCCCAGGCGCCGGGCTTGGCCACCACCGAGAACGTGGGGTTGGGGATGTACTCGCTGATCTGGCCGCGGATGGCGATCTTGGTGCGGCCCTTGATCTCCACGTACTGGACGATGTCCTTGTATTCCTTGGGCAGGTACTTGGTCATCGCCTCCGGCGGCTCATAGAGGTGATTGTCGGCATCGAACAGAGGAAACGGGATGTCGACGCGATGTGACAGTTGGCCCATGAAATGCTCCTTTTCGGTTCATGAGAATCATATTCTCACGCGCTGGCTGTTGCAACACTCTCGGCAAGCTGCGTGCGCACCAGGTACTTCTGCACCTTGCCGCTCGCGGTACGCGGGAAGTCCTCCACCTCGTGCAGCCCCTCGGGCCACTTCTGCGGTGCCACACCCGTCCGCTCGAAGTGCTCCCGCACTTGCGCCATGGTCGGCAATGCGCACCCCGGCTTGAGCCGCAGCACCGCCACCGCCCGCTCCCCCAGCCGGGCATCCGGCACCGCCACCACGATCGCCTCGGCCACGGCCGGCATCCCCAGCAGGACGTCCTCGACCTCGACCGCACTGATGTTCTCGCCGCCGCGGATGATGACGTCGGCTTTGCGGTCGGTGATGGTCAGATATCCATCCGCATCGAGTACCCCGATATCCCCGGTGTGGTACCAGCCGTCGGCGTCGAACGCCGCCTCGGTCAGCGCGTCGTCGGTGTAGCCCAGGCACAGATCGGGTCCGCGGCTCAGTATTTCGCCGTCGTCCGCCAGCCGCACCTCCACGCCGGGCCGGGCATCGCCGTCGGTGAACAGGCGCTTGTCCTCCGGGGCGCTCGGGCCCGAACCGGTGATCGACGGATGTTCGGTGCTGCCGTAGGAGCGGAAGACGAAGATGCCCAGATCGGCCAGTCGACGGGTGACCGCGGGGGGCACCGTCGACCCGCCGAGGCCGACGTGGCGAATGTGACGCAGGTGCTCATCGTTGAAATCCGGATGATCCAGCAGGCTGGTGACGAAGTACGGCGGCCCGCCGCCGATCGACACCCCCTCGTCGGCCATCAATGCGAGCACCTTCGCCGGATCCCAGACGTCGGCGAGATCGATCGGCGCCCCCTCCAGCACCGGGATGAGGAAGGCCCCGACCATCCCGATGAAGTGTCCGACCGGGGTGGCGGTGAGCTGGCGGCCGCGGTCCTTGGGGTAGTTGGCGAGCAGCTGACGGGTCTCGCAGCACAGCGTCTGGTGGCTGTGGATGACGCCCTTGGGTTGCCGGGTGGTGCCGGAGGTGAACGCGATCAACGCCGGCCCGCCCGGGTCGGTGGCCAGCGTGCCGGCCATCGGCTCGTTGGCGAGCAGGTCATCGAAGTCCCTACCCACCACCCCGACAATTGGGACATCTGCGCAGAGTTCGGGGCGAAAGCTCATCCGCCCGAACCGCTCCGCGGTGATGAACACCCGCGGCCGGCTGGCGGACAGGATGTAGCCCAGTTCCCGGGGCCCGTAGAAGTGCACGACCGGTACCACCACCGCACCGAGGAACGCCGCCGCCCAGAACGTGGCCGCCGCCTCCACCCAGTTGGGCAGTTGGAAAGCCACCACGTCACCCGGCCCGACGCCACGGGCCCGCAGCCCGGCCGCCAGCCGGCGGGCGACATGCTCCACATCGCCGAAGGTCCCCTGCCACGGCCGAACCGCCGAGTGCACCTCAAATCGCGTGTCGGGGCCCGCGGCCAACCCGGCGGATAGCAGGTCACCGAGGGTTTCGCCGGTCCACCACCCCTGCTCTTCATAGCGCCGGACCAGGTCAGCGGGTATCTTTCGCATCTTGTCAGCGATGATATTCTCCGTTTTTGAGAATGCCAATATCTTGAGTGGAGAGCCATGGGCTACGAAAGTCCGGACGAGCTGGATGTCCAACTGGACGACGGACTGGCCGTCATCACCATCGACCGGCCACAGGCCCGCAATGCCATCGCTCCCGAAACCATGGATCAACTCGACCGGGCACTGGACAAGGTCGCCGGAGCGCAGGCGCTGGTCATCACCGGCGGCGGCGACCGCGCGTTCGTCTCCGGCGGTGACCTCAAGCAGCTCGCCGCCCTGCGCACCGAGCCGGAAGCCGCCGCGATGGCGTGGCGGATGCGCACACTGTGCGATCGGATCGCGGCCTTTCCGGCACCGGTCATCGCCGCGCTGAACGGCCACGCGCTCGGTGGTGGCGCCGAGGTCGCGGTGGCCGCCGACATCCGGATCGCCGCCGCGGACGTCAAGATCGCGTTCAATCAGGTGTCGCTGGCGATCATGCCCGCCTGGGGCGGCGCCGAGCGCCTGGCCAAACTGGTCGGATACAGCGAGGCCCTGTTGCTGGCCGGCACCGGGACCGTGCTGGACGCATCGGCGGCCGAACGGATCGGCCTGGTGAATCGGGTGGTGCCGCGGGAATCGTTCGACGCCGAATGGCGCGCGTTGGCCCGGTCGTTGGCCAACCCGTCGGCGGGTGAGATCAAACGGGTGCTCGGCGGCGCGTCGGCGGACGAGGCGGTGGCGGCGTTCGCCCGGCTGTGGGTCTCCGACGAACACTGGGCGGCCGCGGACCGCCTGCAGCAGCGCAGGACGCAGCGCTAGTGCGCGACCGGCCCCGATGCCAGCACGCCGCCCATGATCGGGGCGTGCGGCGGCGGGTCACCCTCGAATCGGCGCAGCCAGCGCTCGACGAACTCGATGGTCTCGGCATGGCCCAGGGTCATGCCCAAGCCCTCCTGCTCGATGATCAGCATCCGCGACGCGCTGGTCATCAGCACCATCAACACCGTCGGCGGGAACTCCTGCGCGTCGATGCCGTAGCCCGCCAGCAGTCCGGCCACCGCGGCGATCTGTTCCGCGCGAAGCCGCTCCGCGTAGCTGGCGATCTCGGCCCGCAACGTCTCACGCTGGTTGGCCAACTCGATGAACTGCATGGTCAGCGCGGTCCACGCCGGGTCGGTGTTGAATCGCCACAGCGCCCACAACGGCTGCGGCGACTCGAGCGCGGCGGCCTGCTCCTGCAGGCCCTGATCGCCGCGCCGGCGGAAAATCGCGAGGAACAAGTCGTCCATGGTGCGGAAGTAGTAGTGCACGAGCTGGTGCTTGAGGCCGGCCTGCTCCGCCACCCGCCGCGAGCTGACCCCACCGGCGCCGACCGTCAACAGCAGCTCTTCGGCGGCATCGAGCAGCAGCGTCCGGTTCTTCGCTTCCGGGGCCCCAATCCTGCGCTGCCCCTTACCCGAATCCGGCATACCGTCCACTCCGCATCGCCGTCGCCGCCTTTACATGTCCGGCGGCCATCGTAATGCCGCCCAACTCTTGACCCTCTAACCCCGCCCATGCTAAGCAGGTGCACAGCAGCTGTCAGCCCGTTCTGCAGAGAGGTCCATGTTGACCGACTTCGAGACGATCGACTTCTTCACCGATCAGTCCCTGGTGCCCGATCCGCACCCGTACTTCGACTACCTGCGGTCCCAGAACCCGGTCACTCCGCTGGGCGTTTACGGCGTGGTCGCCGTGACCGGTCACGAAGAGGCAAACGAGATCTACCGCGACTCCGAAACCTTCTCCAACCTGGTCGCGGTCGGCGGGCCGTTCCCACCGCTGCCGTTCACGCCCGAGGGCGACGACATCGGCGAGCAGATCGAGGAGCACCGCCACCTGATGCCGATGACCGAGCACATGGTCACCATGGACCCGCCGATGCACACCAAGGCCCGGTCGCTGCTGAACAGGCTGCTCACCCCGAAGCGGCTCAAGGAGAACCAGGACTTCATGTGGAAGCTGGCCGACCGCCAGCTCGACTACTTCATCGACAGCGGCAGCTGTGAATTCCTCTCCGAGTATGCGAGGCCGTTCGCACTGCTGGTGGTCGCCGACCTGCTCGGTGTGCCCGAGGAGGACCGGCCGGCGTTCCAGCAGGTGCTGGGCGCGCCGCAGCCCGGTGCCCGGATCGGCTCGCTGGATCACGAAGAGCTGGCCCACGACCCGCTGGCCTGGCTGGACGACAAGTTCAGCCGCTACCTGAGTGAGCGGCGGGAGAGTCCGCGCGCCGACGTGCTGACCGACTTGGCCACCGCCACCTATGAGGACGGGTCCATCCCGGAGATCGCCGACGTGGTCAAAAGCGCCACGTTCCTGTTCGGGGCGGGGCAGGAGACCACCACCAAGCTGCTCAGCGCGGCACTGCGGTTCCTGGCCGAGGATCCCGCCCTGGTCGAACAGCTCCGGGCGGACCGCAGCAAGATCCCGAACTTCCTCGAGGAGACCCTGCGACTGGAAAGCCCGGTGAAGACCGACCCCCGGCTGGTGCGCAGGACCACCACGCTGGGCGGGGTCGAACTCAAGGCCGGCACCGTCGTGGTCATGTTCCCCGGGGCGGTCAATCGCGACCCCCGCAAGTTCGAGAACCCGCACGAGCTGCGGATCGACCGGCCCAACGTCCGCGAGCACCTGGCGTTCGCCCGCGGCAGCCACACCTGTCCGGGCTCACCGCTGGCGCGTGCCGAGAGCCGAATCTCGCTGGAACGAATCCTGGACCGCATGACCGACATCCGGATCAACGAGGCACACCACGGCCCGGCAGGCCAGCGCCGGTACACCTTCGAGCCGACCTTCATCCTGCGCGGCCTCACCGAGCTGCACCTGGAATTCACCCCGGTGGCGGCTCCCGTCACCGCGGGCCTGTAGATCGCAGCTCTGCCGACACGAGGGACGGAACAACCATGACGGCCACCACCACCGACGAAGCTCGCTACGACCCTTACGACGTCGAACTCAACAACAACCCGTACCCGATGTTTCGCCGGCTGCGCGAAGAGGCACCGCTGTACTACAACGCCGAGCACGATTTCTACGCGTTGAGCCGATTCGAAGACGTGCACGCCGCGTTCACCGACTATCAGACGTTCAGTTCGGCCAGGGGCGCCGTGCTGGAGATCATCAAGTCCGGCATGGAGATTCCGCCGGGCATCATCATCTTCGAGGACCCGCCGATCCACGACATCCACCGCAACCTGATGGCCGGGATGTTCAGCCCGCGCCGGATGAACGCGCTGGAATCGCAGATCCGGGAGTACTGCGCGCGCTGCCTGGACCCACTGGTGGGCACCGGGAAATTCGACTTCGTCAACGACCTCGGCGCCGAGATGCCGATGCGGGTGATCGGCATGCTGCTGGGCATCCCCGAGGAGGACCAGAAGCACGTCACCGAGCACGGCGACGCCACCATCCGCACCGAACCGGGTCAGAAGATGACCGACAACCCGGACGGTCCGATCGCCACCGGTGACGTGTTCGCCGACTACATCGACTGGCGTGCCAAGCATCCGTCCGACGACCTGATCACCGAGCTGATGAACGCGGAGTTCGAGGACGAAACCGGCACCCGCCGACGGATGGGCCGCGAGGAGCTGCACCTGTTTCTCACGGTGCTGGCCACGGCCGGCAGTGAGACCACCACCCGGCTGATCGGCTGGAGCGGCAAGGTGCTGGCCGAGCACCCGGACCAGCGGGCCGAGATGGCCGCCAACTTCGCCCTGATTCCGCGTGCTGTGGAGGAACTGGTGCGGTTCGAACCGCCGGCACCGCAGGCAGCCCGCTACGTCACCCGTGACGTGGAGTACTACGGGCAGACCGTGCCGGAGGGCTCCGCGATGCTGCTGCTGATCGGCGCCGCCAACCGGGACCACCGCCGGTTCCCGCCGGACGGCGACGTGTTCGACATCCATCGGGAACGCCGCCCGCACCTGGGTTTCGGGCAGGGCACCCACTTCTGCGTCGGCAACGCGCTGGCCCGGCTGGAAACGCGTATCGCCCTTGAGGAGATCCTCAAGCGCTTCCCCGAGTGGGAGGTCGATCTGTCGGCGACGCAGATCTCGCCGACGTCGACAGTGCGAGGCTGGGTCTCCATGCCGGCGAGCATTCCCTGATTTCACAACCAACGAATCGAGGTTTCCATGACTGGACGTGTTGAAGGCAAGGTCGCGTTCATCACCGGCGCGGCACACGGTCAGGGCCGCAGCCACGCGGTGCGATTGGCGCAGGAGGGCGCCGACATCATCGCGATCGACGCCTGTAAGAGGGTCGTCAAGGACTCGCCTATTCCCCCGGCCACACCGGAGGAGCTGGCCGAGACCGCCGATATGGTCAAGGCGCTCAACCGCCGGATCTTCACCGCGGAAGTCGACGTGCGCGACTATGACGGGCTCAAGTCCGCGGTGGACGCCGGCGTGGAGGAGCTCGGCGGCCTGGACATCATCGTCGCCAACGCCGGCATCGGCAACGGCGGCGACACCCTGGACCAGTGCAGTGAGCACGACTGGCAGGAGATGATCGACGTCAACCTGTCGGGGGTCTGGAAGACGGTCAAAGCCGGTGTGCCGCACATTATTTCCGGCGGCAAGGGCGGTTCGATCATCCTGACCAGCTCCGTCGGCGGGTTGAAGGCCTACCCGCACTGCGGCAACTACGTCGCCGCCAAGCACGGCGTGGTGGGCATCATGCGCTCATTCGCCGTAGAGCTGGGACACCAGAACATCCGCGTCAACACGGTGCACCCCACCCACGTCAGCACCGGCATGATCATGAACGAGGGCACCTGGAAGATGTTCCGTCCGGACCTGGAGAACCCCGGCCCGGACGACATGGCGCCGATCTGCCAGATGTTCCACACCCTGCCGATTCCCTGGGTGGATGCGGTGGACATCAGCAACGCCGTGCTGTTCCTCGCCTCTGACGAAGCCCGCTACATCACCGGCGTCACCCTGCCGGTGGACGCGGGAAGCTGCCTGAAGTAACACTTTTCGGTCGTTGACTCTGCGTCCAAGGTGCAGAAGTGCGAGTAGCACCCACCGTGGGCGCAGAGTCAACGCCGGCTACGCCGGTGCAGCACCGATAACCCCGTCGGCCGCCAACGCGGCGATCTCGACGTCGGACAGGCCCAGCTCGCGCAGCAGCTCGTGGTTGTGCTCACCGAGCAGCGGAGCCGGCCGGCGATGGAATCGCTTGGGTCCGTGGGCCGAGCGCACCGGAAGCGTGCTGTGCCGCACCGCCGGGTTGACCGGATGGGCGACCTCTTCGAAGAAGCCGCGGTGCAGCAACTGCGGCAGCTCGGCCTGTCGGTGGGGTTGCATCGCCTTGGCCACCGGGATTCCGGACGGCCAGAGCAACTCCACGATCTCGTCACCGCTGCGTTCGGCGCACCAGGCACCGAGCTGGGAGTCGATGAGCTCGCGGTGTTCGCGGCGGCCTGCGGTGGTCGCCAGGGCCGGCTGCAGCGCCCAGGCCGGCCGGCCCAGCGCGCCACAGAGCGCAGCCCACTGCCCGTCGGTGGCGATCGCGACGGCCACCCAGCTGTCCAGACGGCCGAACTCGTCGATATCGGCGGTGCGGTAAAGGTTCTGCGGGGCGGCGGTCGGCCCGCCGTTGCCGTCGCGCTGCAGCAGCGCTCCGTAGGCCGAGTATTCGATCACCTGCTCGGCGGCGATATTGAGTGCGGCGTCGACCATCGCGGCTTCAACCAGCACGCCCTGACCGGTGCGATTGCGGTGTTCCAGGGCCAGCAGCAGTGCGTTGAGCGCGTGCACTCCGGCGTTCGGGTCGCCCACCGAATACGGTTCGTACGGGTTACGTTCGGGGAATCCGGTCAGCCAGCTCACCCCGGATGCCGCCTCGATGACGTACGCGAACGCCGGGTTGTCCCGCCACGGACCGTCCAGCCCGAAACCGGGCATCCGCACCATGATTGCGCCCGGTTGCAGCTGCCGGACGGTGTTGAAGTCCAGCCCGATCTGTTCGAGGACCCGAGGGGTGAAGTTCTCCACGATCACGTCAGCGGTCGCGATCAGCTTCCGCAGCACCTCGCGGCCCGCTTCGTGCTGCAGGTCGACCGTGAGGCCCTTCTTGTTGGTGTTGAGCGCCGAGAAGATCGGTGAGCGCTCCCACCACTGCGCTTCGCTGACCGGGATCCCGGCGATCAGCCGGGTTCCGTCCGGCCTGCGGGTGGACTCCACATGGATGACGTCGGCGCCGAGCATCCCCAGCGGATGGGTGCAGCTCGGACCGGCCCAGAACGTGGTCATGTCCAGCACCCGCAGGCCGCTGAACGGCAGGATTTCGGCGCGATTGTTCCCGCTGGGCGGGTGTAATCGCGCCGAAATCACCGAGGACCGGTAGTGGTCGGTGTGTTGACCAAGACGCGGGGCGGGCTGCGGCGGCCGAAGGGCTGCCGGATGCAGACGGTAGGGCCGGTCGGGCTGGGTGAATCCGTCGCGGGGGTTGGTGACGAACGATCTGCGGTGCGCGAAGTGATCCAGTTCGGTGACGTTGGCGCCGTTGGCAACCGGAGCGTTCGGGATGCGGAACGCGGTGGCCAGGTCGCGGATCTCTTCCACCGTCTGCTCTTTCACCCAGGCGTAGATCTCCTCGGCCTTCTCGTTGGCCTGCTGGGTGATCGACAGGGGTGAGTGCTCGTCGATCCACTCCGGATGTCCGGTCATGGCGCACAGGTCGAACCACTGCTGGGCGGTTCCACATCCGACGTCGACCAGCCCGTCCTTGGCCGACGCGATCCCGGGGACGGTGACCTTGCGCGCATCACGCCAGGGCCGGCCGAGCATCTCGAAGTAGGTGACCGGGTAGTAGGTCAACCCCAGGATCTGGGTCTCCAGCATCGACAGGTCCAACAGGTCCCCGACGACGCCGTTGCGCCGGGCATGCCAGGACGCCAGAGTCATCGCGCTCGCATACGCCCCGGCGAGGTACTCGCCGACCTGCCCCCCGACGAATGCCGGTGGCAGGTCGGGTGATCCGCGTCCGATCCCGAATATCCCGCCCGACCAGGCCTGCAGGGTGAACTCGGTGGCGGCGCGATCATGCCATGGTCCGTCCAGGCCGAAGGGGGTGATGGCGGTGACGATCAAGTGCGGGTGGTCGCGGTGAATCTCCTCCGGCGCCAACGACGGGTGTTCGGCCACCACCGAACCGCGCGACCACACCACCGCATCCGCACCGGACAGCAGCGTGGCGAGGAACTCGCCATCGGTATCGGGGTCTACCACGACACTGTGTTTGCCGCCGGCCAGGAAACTGAACAGGGCACCGTCACCGCCGGTGTCGGCTCCCGACGCCGACCAGTGACGCAGCGGATCACCCTGGGGTGGTTCGACTTTGATGACCTCTGCACCGGCGTCGGACAACAGCTTGGTGCAGTATGCGCCGGCGATTCCGGTGGACAGATCGACGACGGTGAAGCCGTCCAGCGGTGTCACCGGCTAGCTGTCCTTGTTGCGGCTGGTCTTGCTCAACCGGAAGTCGGGCGGGAACTTCGCGTCGTTGTCCTTGACCGCTCCGGACAGGCCGGATTCGATTGCCTCGTCCAGCATCAGGTCATCGGTGTCCGGCGCCACGCCGGACCCCATCGACTCGAAGAACGCCGACAGCAGGCTGCCCATGTACTCGCCCTGATGCTGTTTGTAGACCTCGAAGAACATCTTCTGCATGAACACGGTGTCGACCGGGCGGTTGCGCGCACAGGCCAGGGCGTACTTCTCGACCTCGGCCTCCAGTTGGTCGCGCGGGACCACCTTGTTGAGGAAGTTGCACTTCTCCATGTCGGCGGCGGTGAACGGCCTTCCGGTGAAGACCATCTCGGAGAACTTGCGCAACCCCATCATCTGCACCCAGGTCCACATCCGTGGTCCCCACCCGTAGTAACGGAATGACGGGTGGCCGAACAGTGCGTCGTCGCTGGAGATCACCAGATCGGCGTCGGCGGCCTGATAGAAGTGCCAGCCGTAGCAGTAGCCCTTGGCTTCCACGATGCTGATCTTCTTGAGTTCCTGCAGCGGCCGGTTGCCAGCCTGGACGTTGGCGTACCAGGCGCTGATGGTGGCGCCGTTGCGAAAGGTCCCCTGCGGCGGGTAGTTGACGTCCATGCCTTCCAAACGCAGTTCGGCCAGGCGCTTTTCGGGTTCGTCGACACCCTCCATGAACTCCGGCAGGTCCGCCCCGCTGCCCAGGTTGTCGCCGACACCGCGGATCACCACCACTTTGACGTCGTTGTCCACGCTGGCCCCGCGCAGCAGGTCCGCGTACCGCAGCCGCGCCGACGACGTCGGCGCATTGAGGTATTCGGGCCGGTCGAAGGTGATGGTGGCGATCTTGGTGGCCGGATCCTTGTGGTAGCGGATGATCTCTTCCGCGGACGGCCGTGCGGACGACCCTGGCGTGCCGGACATGGGCAATCTGCTCCTTCAGGAACCGGTGGCGAATGGGGCGGTGGTCAAGACTTCATGGCCGTCGTCGGTGATCAGCACGGCCTCACGCCCGAACACCGCACCCACGCCGGGCTCGAACACGTAGCCGGTGATCGCCAGCACCATTCCCGGTTCAAGTCGTTCGGACGCCGCGGTTTCGGGGAGCTGCGCCGACACCACCGGCGGGTCGAACCCCAGCCCCAGACCGTGGGCCACCGGAACCGGCGGCAGCGGCTCGCCGGCGTCGTCGTAGGCACGCAACAGCTCGCTGCACGCTGCACCCGGCCGGCAGGCACCGGACAGCTTCTCCCACAGGGCATCCCAGCGCCGATAGGCAGCGGCGGCGTTGCCCTGGGGCGCCCCACCAACCGGATACGTGCGTCCCACTTCGGCGACGTAGCCGCCGGCCAGCACGCCCGCCGAGAACGCCACCAGGTCACCGGTGTGCACCCGACCGTCGCCGGCCGCACGACGCCACGGGTGTTCCCGCGAGGTCACCCAGGCGACGTCCTGGGTGGCCGGGGTGCTCACCCCGCCCGCCGTCATCGCCTCCATCAGCACCCCGGTCAGCGTCTGTTCGCTGACGCCGTCTTCCAGCGCGTCGACCGCGGCCGCCAACGCCGATTCGGCCACCTGCACCGAGGCCCGTAACGCGGCGATCTCCTCAGCGGTCTTGATCGCGCGGGCCGCCCGCATCGCCAGCTCGCCGTCGACCAGTTCCGCACTGGGGAAGGCCATCGGCAGCAGCTGGGCGAACAGTGGTGACATCGCGTCGGTTCCGACCCGCCGGGCCGTGGCGGCGCCTTCGATACGCGACAGTGCCGCAATGGTATTGGTCGGGTTCCATGAGATCCCATAGAGATTCTCGTGCGGAATGTCCTCCGGCACCCCTTCGTCCCAGGTGCTCAGCAGGTGGATGGCTCCGGTTGCGCGAACCAGCACGCAGGTGGGGCCGAACGGGCGGGTTCCGGCGACCCAGAGCTGCGGTGCGCCGGTGACGTAGCGGACGTTGGCCTGCCGGCCCAGCACCAGCACGTCGAGGTCGTAGGCTTCCATCTGCGCCAGGGCACGCCCACGCCGTCCGCTGCGAAGCGCAAGGTGGTCCGGCAATACCTCAGTACTCATCGGTGCTGCTCCTCAGGCATAGGGCGTATAGGGGTAGTCGCTCAACGAAATCCAGCCGTCCTCGGTGACGACGACCACCTCTTCACCCCGGTATCCGCCGGTGCCGTCCTCCCACACCACCGGCTCGAGCACCAGAACCATTCCCGGCTCGAAGGCGAAGTTGTTGTCGAACTCATCGCCCAGATCGGTGCCGATCATCGGCATCTCGGCGGCATTCACGCCGATACCGTGGCCGAGGTAGAAATGCGGCAGCCAGGGCCGAGTCCCGTCCCCGTTGGCCGCGATGGCCGCGCGGGCCAGATCCCCGGAGGTCACCCCGGCCCGAAGCACCCCGCGCACGGCGTCGAGGATCTCCCGCCAGCGCTGGAACTGTGCCCGCTGGCGGGCAGTCGGGTCAGCCCCGACAATCCAGGTGCGGCCGAAGTCCGAGCAGTATCCGCCATAGGTGATCGAGACATCGGTCCACAGCACGTCGCCGGCCGCCAGTTCCCGCTCGGTGGTCAGCAGCGGCAGCGCCAGATCACCGTGGGTGGTCCAGACCCCGGAGTCCCTGCTGTCAGGCATGACCTGCCAGATCGGCTCCAGCATGCTGGCGCTGGCGCCCAGTTCGAAGGCGTGGCGCAGGAATTGGGCCGACAGGTCCATCTGGCGGATGCCGGGTGCCAGCGCCGCCTCGACGTCGACCATGGCCTCGTCGGTGATCCGGCATGCGGTGCGGATGCAGGCCAGCTCATCGGGGGTCTTGATCAGTTTCGCCGCGCTGACCACCTGGGACGCGTCCACCGGTCTGCCGCCGGGGAACAGCTGCTGCTGGGCGCGGCGCATAGCGCCGGTGCACTCGTCGGTTCCGATCACCGCGCGACCGGGAATCAGGTCGGCCAGCACCTGGGCGAAATGCCGTACTCCTTCGTCGAATTCGAGGTAGACGGGCCCGTGCACGTGGTCTGCCGGCAGGTCGGAGTCACCGGATGCGCCCTCCCGGAACGGCAGGAACAGATGCGGCCATTCGTCGTCGGCGAGCACCACCGCGACGGGGCGTTCGACGTGGGACAGTCCGGCGTCACCCAAGCGCCAACTGGTGCCGGTGGCATAGGTGACGGCATTGTTTCCCAGCAGCACCAGGGCGTCGACGCCCCGGTCGGTCATCGCCGACCGCAGTCGCACGCCGGTCTCCCGGCGCAGCCGGGCGCGGTCCGGGATGTCCGGTATCTGAATACTGCCGGTGGATTCGGACAACGATGTAGGCGCAGACATCACAACCCCAGGAATGCTTTGATGTTGCCGCTCACCACTTTCGCCGCGTTCTGCGGCCCCAGTGTTTCGACGACGTTGGCCAGCGACTTCTCCGAATAGCCGAAGGTGCTCTCGTTGTGCGGGTAGTCCGACGACCACATCACCTTGTCGACCCCGATCCGGTCGATCAGTCGCAGACCGAGCGGGTCGACCATGAACGACGCGCTCATGTGGGTGTCCCAGTAGTGCCGGATGTCGTGTTGCAGCTGGTGGGTGAACATGTGCTGGTAGGACGCGAGCAGATGTTCGGCGTCCTGCAAAGCGGTGGGGACCCAGGCGATCCCGCCTTCGAACCAGCCGATCCGCAGGGCCGGGTGGCGGTCCAGGATGCCGGAGAAGATGTACTTGGCGAACTGCTCGCGGAACGAGTCGACATTGACCATCATGCCGACCACGACGCTGTTGACCTCGCAGGGCGTCTTCGGCGGGGTTTCACCGATGTGGTGGGTGATGGGCAGCCCGGCCTGCTCGATCTCATCCCACACCGGGTCCATCACCCGGGCACCGAAGTCGATGATGTTGCCGTCGTCGTCCTTGCCGGGATTCAGCGGCAGCAGGAATGTCTTGAGCCCCAGCGCCTTGCACTCTTCCACGGTGCGCCGGGTGCCGGCGGGGTCCCACCAGTTGATCAGGCCCACCCCGTAGAAGTGGCCGTTCGACCGCTCCTGCAACTCCGCCATGTACTCGTTGTAGATGCGGAATACTCGCTCCCGCAGTTCCTTGTCGGGAAAGTGGAACAGAGCCAGCACCGCGTTGGGGAACGCCAGTTCCTTGTCGACGCCGTCCTCGGCCAGCTCCCGGATCCGGGCCTCGATATTGCTGCTGGCCGCACCCGCCAGATCGTCGTACTGCATGAGCACCGCGCTGAAGTCCCCGGGCAGGAACGACTGCCCCTTGCGGCCGACCATGTAGGCGCCGTCTTCGTACCAGATCCGAGGGGCCTTGTCCTTCAGGTCCTCTGGGAACCGTTGGTAGAAGATGTCGTCGGCGATCGAGATGTGGTTGTCGGCGGAGAACACTTCGGTGCCCGCAGGCAGACCGACATCGGCCCCGGCGTGGCCACGGCGGTCCTTGGGCGCCCCGTAACCGCCGGGGGGATAGAACGCAAGATCTTGAGTTGATGTGCTGGACATGTCAATCCACTCCAATCGGGCGGTTACCAGGTAACGGGGAGTTCGTAGACGCCGTAGGCGAGCCGGTCGTTCTTGAACGGGATCTCGTCGATACCCACCGCCAACTTCAGCGTCGGGATGCGCCGGAACAGGGTGCGGAAGGCGACCACCATCTCGGCGCGGGCCAGCTGTTGACCGACGCACTGATGCGGACCGAATCCGAACGCCATGTGCTGGCGGGCCGGCCGCGCCAGATCCAGCACCTCGGGCTCGGGGAAGGCGGTCGGGTCCCAGTTGGCCGGCGCCAGGTCGATGATGATGCCCTCACCGGCCCGGATGGTCTCGCCGCCGATCTCGATGTCCTCCAACGCGACTCGGCGCTGGCCGGTGTGGATGATCGACAGGTAGCGCAGCAGTTCCTCGACCGCGTTGGCGATCGCGGCGTCGTCGTCACCGCGGAACACCGCGGTCTTCTCGGCGATCTTGTCGGGCTCATGCAACAGCGCCACGATTCCCAGGCCGATCATGTTCGCGGTGGTCTCATGGCCGGCGATCAGCATCCCGGTGCCCAGCTGGGTGGCCTCCCGCACCGACAGCTCGTTGTTCTTCACCCGCTTGCCCAGGTCGGAGACCATGTCGTCGGCCGGCTCGGCCATCCGACTCTCCAGCAACCGGACCAGGTATTTGGACAGTTCGGTGGCGCCCTCGGCGAGGTCGTCGGAGGTGGCGTTGCGGTCGACGCCCATGGTGGCGTGCTGCTGGAAGAATTCGTGGTCCTCATAGGGCACGCCGAGCAGTTCGCTGATCACCAGCGAGGGAATCGGCAGCGCGAATCCTTCGATCAGGTCGGCCGGCTGCGGTCCGGCCAGGATCGCGTCGAGGTGTTCGTCGGTGATGCGTTGCGCGACCGGGGTAAGCGCCGCGACACGCTTCATGGTCAACGACGGGGACAGGATCCGGCGGTACCGGATGTGCTCGGCACCGTCGGTGGTGAACACCGACTTGGGCCGGTGGTCGACGCTGGCGCGCATCATCTCGTTCCAGTGCGGGAAGCCGGGCTGGTGGTCGTCGACGCTGACCCTGGGATCGGAGAACAGCTCGCGCACCGCGTCGTAACCGGTGATCAACCACGGCGTGCTGCCATCCCAGATCCGCACCCGGCTCAGTGGGCGTTCCGCGGCCAGCGCCATGGTCTCCGGCGGCGGCGCAAAGGGGCACCGGCCGTCGCGGCTCATCGGGTATTCCGGTGTTGCGGTGGTCGCAATGGTGGGTGCGTCGGTCACGCTCACTCCTCGACGATCTGGATAGCTCCGGACGGACAGACTCGGACCGCTTGCCGCACGGCGTCGGCCAATTCCTCGGGGGGGTTCTGGTCGAGCAGGACGACGACACCGTCCTCGTCACGCTGGTCGAACACCCGGGGCGCAAAGCCCACGCACTGTCCCGACGACGCGCAGATGTCCTGGTCGGCGGTCACCTTCATCGCGGACCTCCCCGTACCGGTGTGACCGGGGCCAGCCACAACCCCACGACGGCGTCGATGAGGTCCGACCCGGCCTCCGCCCAGCTCAGGGACGCCGACGAGCCGGCGGCCAACGCACGTTCGTGGTCGGCGCAGGTGTGCATCAACAGGTTTCGGGCCATCACGTTGCGTGCCTGATGCACCCGGACCGGAAGATCCGGAAGGCAGGTGTTGATGCCGTCGATGACCTGCACCAGCGATGCCGAACTCAGCGCGTCCTTGACGATGATGTTGTGGTAGGCCGGGTCGGCCATCACCTGTGCGGCAAACCGCGCGTACCAGGTCGGGTTCCCCAGTGCGGCAAGGTGATCGGTGAGCGGCCGGACCAGACACGACACCCAGTCACGCAGGTCGGTGGATTCCAGCGCACCCGAGACCATCTCCTCGCGCAGCCGCTCGACCGGAACCCGGTGGCGACGCTCGATCTCGCGCACCAGGTCGGTTTTGGTGCCGAAGTGGTAGCCGACGGCGGCGTTGTTGCCCTGTCCGGCGGCTTCGCTGACCTGACGGTTGGAGACCGCGAAGACCCCGTGCTCGGCGAACAGCTGTTCGGCCGCGGTCAGGATCGCCTCCCGCGTGCTGTTGGCCCGCTCGGCCCGCACAACCCGATCTGCGGTGGTCACGGCGTCAGTCAACCGCGAATCGCACATTAAGTCAAGCGATTGATTTAATTCTTTTCGCCGTCGGTCGGCTTGGCGCGGCGGGGGATCGCCTTGCCCGCGACCGTGCCGCCGTCCACCGGCAGCACCACGCCGGTCACGTAGCGGGAGCGCTCACCGGCCAGGTACAGCGCCGCTTCGGCGACGTCGGCGGCGGTCCCCTCCCTCTTCAGGGGCCGGTCGGCGCGCATCCTCTCGCGGATCGCCGCCTCGTACCGTTCGAGAGCATCGGCGTCCAGGTTCGCCGCTGCTGACGACGCGACGAACGGTGTCGGAACGTTGCCGGGCGCGATGGCATTGACCCGGATGTCGTAGTGGGCCAGTTCGATGGCGGCGGACTTGGTGAACTGGATGACGGCGGCTTTCGATGCCCGGTAGGTCATCACCCCGCCGCCGGCCTGGATGCCGCCGATCGAGGTCAGGTTGAGGATCGATCCACCGCCGGACTTCGACATGTGCCGGGCGGCGTCGCGGGTGCCGGCCATCACGCCGAGCACATTGACCGCCATGATGCGGTGAAAGTCGGCCAGGTCGTCGTCGAGGAACCGATTGTGCATGGTTCCCGAGACACCGGCGTTGTTGACCATGATGTCCAGGCCGCCGAACGTCTCGACCGCCGCCTCGACCAGCGCACTCACCTGCGCCGGGTCGGCGACGTCGGCGACCCGGAAGGTCACGTCGGCGCCGAGTTCACCGGCGAGGGCCGCGCCGCGCTCCGGATCCAGATCGGCGATGACCACGCGGGCGCCCTCGGCGAGGAATCGTTCCGCGATCCCGCGGCCGATGCCCGATGCTCCGCCCGTGACGACAGCTACCTTGCCGGCTAGCTCGTTGACCATCTGCGCCCTTCCGTCGAGTCCGCGCCATGCGACCGGTTCGACTCAACCCGCTTCCCCGGTTTCAGTCAAGCGACTGATTTAAATGGTCGGCCGAACTAGAGTCGGCGACATGACGGGCCCCGTCTCAGCCGACGATCAGCTGGATATCTCCGCGCTGCTCTACCGCTACGCCCGCGCGGTCGACACCAAGGACTGGGCGCTGTACCGGTCGGTGTTCACCGAGGACGCCGTCATCGACTACTCGTCGGCCGGCGCCATCTGCGGCGGCATCGACGAAGTTGCCGATTGGCTGGCGGCCGGCTTCTCCGCCATCCCGATGTCCATGCACTACATCACCAACATCGAAATCCTGGAGCGCACCGGTGATACCGCCACGGTGCGGGCCATGTTCTACAACCCGATGCGACTGCCGGGGATGGCCGACCTGAGTTACTGCGGCGGCTACTACCACCACGAACTGGTTCTTACCGGCGACGGCTGGCGCAGCCGAAACCTGCGCGAGGAGAACGTCTGGTTCACCAATCCTGCGGCTCGCACCTGATCTCCCCAACGCGACATCACATGCGCATGCCATGCGCATGTGATAGTTGGCGGCCATGGCAGTTGCGATTCAGATCAAAGATGTCCCGAAGAAGTTCGCGACGCGCTGGCAGCCCGCGCCGAGGCGCGCGGCCAGTCCACCCAAACGTATCTGCGGTCACTGCTGGAACGGGAGTACCAGGCGGGGCGAAACCGGCAGCTCTTGGAAGCGTTGGCTGATCATCGCAGCCTCACCATGACAGCCGCGGAGGTGACGGCCGCCATCCGCGCCGACCGCGACGGGTGAGTTTCCTCCTGTGATCGTGGTGGACGCAGGCGCGCTGGTCTTGGCACTCACGAGCCGCGCTCCCCAAGGCGACGCGGCACGCGCAGCCCTGAACGGCGACGACGGCTGGCTCGCGCCCGCCCACATGCCAGGCGAGGTGCTACGCACCCTGCACAGGGCCGTCTTGCTCAAGCAATTGAAGCCTGAGGACGCCGAGGCTGCCGCCGACACCGTCACCGCACTCGCCATCGAATATGTGCTTCCCGATGCGCTGCGCCTGCGCACCGCCTGGGCGTGGCGGCACAACATCTCAATCCACGACGGCCTGTATGTGGCGGTCGCCGCCGAACACTCAGCCGCCATCATCACCGTCGACGGCCGCTTGGCCAGTGCCGCCAATCAGCTCGGTATCTCCATCGCAATCACCCTGCTCTGATCACCCGGCCAAGAACTCCAGCAGCAACTCATTGACCTGCTCGGCCTGCTCGATCTGCGGGCAGTGGCCGGAAGCGTCGACGACAACTGATCGCCCCCCGGGGATCTGGTCGGCGATCTGCTTCGACCAGCCGGGTGGGAGCAGCTTGTCGCAGGCACCTTCGACCACCAGCGTGGGCACCGAAATCCGTTCGTAGGGACGGCTGCTCGACGCCGGCGGGGGCGGCTCGGCGCCGGGCCGACGGAACCGCGCCGCCGCCACCGCCTCCCAGGCTCCGGGTGCGACGCTGGATGCGTACCGCCGCCCCACATAGTCCTCGTCGGCGGGGTAGGCCGGATCGTGGAACAGTGCCGCCACGATCCGGCGCATCGCGGGCAGGGTCGCGTCATAGTCGTAGAGCGCGGCCATGTGCTGGTTCTGCTGGATCTCGCCACCGCCGCAGATGGCGACCAGCCGGCGCACCGGCAGCAGCGGTGCTGCCGAGGTGGTGTCGACGAGCAGCATGATCGCGCCCATCGAATTGCCCACGAAGTCCGCCGATTCGACGCCCAGTGCCGCGCAGAACCGCGCGACGTGGCGGATCCGCATACCCCGCCCGTCGTTGAAGTCGATGACCTTGGCCGACTCCCCGAACCCGAGCAGGTCCGGGGCGAGCACTCGGTGCTGCTGCGCCAGCGCGGCGATGTTGCGTTCCCAACCGATCTCGGCACCCGCACCGAACTCCCCGCCGTGCAGCAGCACCAGCGCCGGGGCCCCCGGATCGCCGGCCTCGAGATAGGAGGTGCTCAAGCCGTCCACCAGGACGGTCTTACGCGCGAACGGCAAAGTCGGCTCCTCAATCAGGGATAAGTGGGCCGGTCGGACGAGTCGTGGTGGCATGCACCAGCAGTTCGGCCAGTTCGGCGGGTCGGCTCAGAAACGGCGAGTGTGAGGCGTCGATGGTCAGCGGCTCGACGCCGAGGCGCTGGCAGACCAAGTCGGCCAGCCAGCGTGGATAGGCACGGTCCTGTTCGCACCGAATGAAGCTGCGCGGCAGGTCGGCCGCCCAGAAGTTCGGCACCGACACCAGGGCGACCGTGGTGTCGCCGAACCGCTCCGGTCCGAGCCGTTCAAAGGCCCACCGAACGGTCTCGTCATCACAGTCGTGGTAGAAGTACTGCCGCGCACCCTCGATGCCGGCGAACGTCATCGCCCCGTCGTCGGCGAAGTGCAGATGGGTCAACATGTCAGCGGCCGCGGTGTCGAAGAACTCGGCGCCCTCACTGCCCATGGTCATCGCGTCGGTGTAGCTGCGCCCCTCCCGGGGCAGTGCCGCGGCAAGATAAGTGATGTGGCGCACCAGATCCGGCGCCGTGTCGGCGCCCAGGGTGGCATCGAAGCCTCCCCCGGAATGTCCCACCAGCACGTCGCCGGGCTGCAGCACGGCCGCCACCGCCTCCCGCCGGTTGTCCAGCGTGGACTCCTCGCCGACCCGGGAGCCGTGGCCGGGAAGGTCGACGGCGATGCCGGCGTGGCCGATCTTCTCCAGCTCCGCTATCACGCGACTCCAGCACCAGCCGGCGTGAAACCCGCCGTGGACGAACACGAATCGCATGGGTGCTCCTGGTCCGTGCTACTTGATCGCGATCGGGTTCACCGGCGAGCCGACCCCGCCGGTCACCCGCAATGGTGGCGCCACCAGCTGGAACTCGTACACTCCGTCGGCGGCGCAATCGGCGGCCAGCGCACCGAGATCCCAGTACTCCCCGAGCATCATCCCCATGTCCCGCAGGCACAGCATGTGCATGGGCAGGAAGGTTCCGTCGACGCCCGACACCGGGTCCTCGACCATCAGGTTGTCGGCGGCCACCGCGGCGACGTTGTGCTCGTGCAGCCAGGGGGCGCACCGCCAGTCCAACCCGGCGCCGGGCTCCGCACCGTTACCGGTCTGCAGAAACCTTGTCCACCAACCGGTTCGGACCAGCACGATGTCGCCGGATTCAATGGTCACCTGTTGAGCCCGTGCCACCTCGTCGAGCTCATCCGGGGTGATCGGGGTACCCAGTGGCAGAAAGGTCTCCGCGCCGCGGTGGGCGACCACATCCAGCAGCACTCCGCGGGAGGTGATGCCTTTGCCGTCGACTTTGTCGATGCCGCAGTGGTAGGCACCCAGGCTGGTCACCGAACTGGCCGGGAACCCGTTGTAGAGCTGGTCGTCGTAGTAGACGTGGGACAACGCATCCCACTGGGTGGCCGCCTGCAGCGGCATCACGATCATGTCGTCGTTGAACCGGAACGGGTTGTCGACGAAGAACTCGCTCAACTGCTGCGCCACGATGTTGCGGTGCCACTCCGGCCCGTATTGGGCCAGCGTGCTCACATCGCCGCCGTCGATGGTCATCACATGAATGGGGTTGTGCCGGAACTGGAACGCGCCCTGCGGACCCGACGATCCGAAGTCCACCCCGAGCGGGAAGACCTTGCCGTGTCGCACCAGGGCGGCAGCTTTGGCGACCGTCTCGCGCGTGATGAGGTTCAGGGTGCCCAGTTCGTCCGTATCGCCCCAGCGTCCCCAGTTGCGCACCGTCTCGGCGATCCGGCGGAATTCGGTCAGGTTGGCCACGCACCCGGTCCGTTCTCAATCACGGCGGCGGTCCGGCCGCTGATGTTGCCGCCGTCGACCCAGAGCACCTGGCCGGTGACGTATCCGGCTGCCGGACTGTTCAGGAACACCAGCGGTGCAGCCTGTTCGGCGGGAGTGGCCACCCGGCCCAGCGGTTTGGGGATGTCGTCGAGGTAGTGCTGGCCGTAGCTGCTGCGCAGCTGGTCGAGGATCGGGGTTTCGGTGACTCCGGGCGCAGTGCAGTTGATCCGGATCCCCCGCTGCGCCAGCGGGACGGCGTTGACCATGCTGTAGAGGATGATCGCCTCCTTGGACAGCCGGTAGCCGCCGTCGGCCAGGGCTGCGGGATTCGCACGGCACCACTGTAATCCGGCGGCCATGCCGTCGGAGTTCAACAGACCGACCGAGGTCGGCGCGTTCTCGCGGTAGGCCGCCGCCGCCAGTGAGGAGACGCCGGCGATCGCCGATCCGGCCGGCATCATCGGCAGCAGGGCCTCGGTGAGGTGACGCATACCCAGGAAGTTGATGGCGACCACCCGCTCGGGATCGCCGATACCGGAGGACACGCCGGCGACATTGAACAAGGCATCGACTCGGCCGGGCCCGCGGATCGCTGCGACGGCCCGATCGATCGACGCACGGTCAGAGAGATCGGTCGCGTGGAACTCGTCGACTGCCGCCGCGGGTTCGACCCGGTCCAGGCCGATCACCTGCGCTCCGAGCTCACTCAGCTGCGCCACCAGTTCCGCGCCGATCCCCGACGCGCAGCCGGTGACCACGGTCCGTCGACCGTCGTAGCGCCAAAGCCCGGCGGCTGCGCTCACTGCTGGCCGCGCTCCCGCTCCGCTCGTTCTTCCTTGGCCAACTGAGCAGCCTGCACCCGACCCTCGTTCATCTCGGCCATCGCCTCGGGGATCTCGGTGGCGGTGAACGTGCCGCCCCGGCCGGTCGGCAGGCCGCCGAACGAGTAGGACTCGTCGAATGCCGGCGCGGTGGACGCCGGCCGGCGGGACTCCAGCTTCTCCAGCACCGGTTCGAGGCGCTTGGCCTTCTCGGCGACCGCCTTCTCATCGCGTTCGATGAACTCCGGCAGCACCTCCTTGCCCATCAGTTCGATGGCCTCCATGGTCGCGTCGTGACTGCGCGGGTTGAGCAGCAGGATGAGCTCGTCGACACCGCTCTCCTCGTAGCCGCGCAGGAATTCCCGCGTGGTCGCGGGGCTTCCGATCGCTCCGCGGCCCGGCCCGTAGGCCAGTGTCGGGTCTTTCTCCACCTCTTCGAGGTAGCGGTTCCACACCCCGGTGCGGCCCGGGGTGTGCTCACCGGTCATGTAGTAGTGCATGATCCCGAACGAGAAGAATCCGCCGCCGACGCCGAGCCGCTGGATCGCCTGCTCATCGGTGGGGGCCACCATCATGGACAGGTCGCCGCCGATGGCCAGGATGTTCGGGTTCACCTGCGGGGTGACCGGGACGCCGTTCTCTTCGAGTTCCTTGTAGTAGCCGTTGACCCGTTCGGCCAGTGGGCCGGGGCCGGTGTAGGCGAAACTCAGTGCGCCGATGCATTTCTGGGCCGCCATCTGCACCGAGGCGGGCCGGGTGCACGCCACCCACACCGGCGGGTGCGGCTTCTGCATCGGCTTGGGGATGACGTTGCGGGCCGGCATCTGCACGTGCTGGCCGTCGAAGCCGGTGAACGGCTCCTCGGTCATGCAGCGGATGGAGACCTCCAGTGCCTCCTCCCACTGGGCGCGTTTGTCGGCCGGGTCGATGCCGAACCCGCCGAGCTCGGCGATCGAGGAACCCTCCCCGGTACCGAACTCGACGCGGCCGCCCGACAGCAGGTCCAAGGTGGCGATCCGCTCGGCCACCCGGGCCGGGTGGTTCACCACGGGCGGCAGGTGCATGATGCCGAAGCCCAACCGGATGTGCTTGGTCCGCTGGCTGGCTGCCGCCAGGAACATCTCCGGGGCGGTGGCGTGGCAGTACTCCTCCAGGAAGTGGTGCTCGGTGAGCCAGACCGTCGAGAACCCGGCCTTGTCGGCCGCCTCCACCTCGTCGAGGCCGTCTTGGAAGAGCGCGTGCTCGTCGTCGTCCGACCACGGACGCGGCAGCGCGAACTCGTAGAACAGTGAGATCTTCACGGGTTACCTCCTGAGGATTGGTTGGAAGTCTGCGAATCGAAGGATTGCTGGCGAGCAGAGGTATCGGCGATATGTTGGGCGGCAACGTAACCGAATGTCATCGCCGGGCCGATGGTCGCTCCCGCTCCGGCGTAGCTGCGGCCCATCACCGGTGCCGAGGTGTTGCCCACCGCGTAGAGACCGTCGATCACCGAGTCGTCGGCGCGCAGCACCCGGGCATGCTCGTCGGTGCGCAGGCCGCCGGAGGTGCCCAGGTCGCCGAGGATGATCCGGAACGCGTAGTAGGGCGGCTTGCCCAGGGGGTAGAGGTTGGGGTTGGGCAGCGTCGGGTCGCCGTAGTAGTTGTCGTAGACGCTGTCGCCGCGGTTGAAGTCGTCGTCGTGACCGGTCCGGGCCAGCTCGTTGAACCGTTCGGCGGTGCGCCGCAGCCGGTTCGGCGGAACTCCGATCGCGGAGGCCAGCTCCTCGAATGAGCCGCCCGCCTTGACCACCCCGGAGTCCAACCAGGCCTGCGGTATCCGGCGCCCGGTCGGTACCGGGGCACCGGGGACCTTCGGGATCGGCAGGTGCCCGGCGACGACGTAGCGGTGGAAGGACCGCTGGTCGGTGATCAGCCAGCACGGGATGTGGGTGACTCCGGTTTGCTGGCCCGCGATCATGGCGTGCGCGAAGTCCATATAGGGCGCCGCTTCGTTGATGAACCGCTCGCCGTCGCCGTTGACGATGAACTGGGACGGCATCATGCGTTCGTTGAGCATGAACTGCAGTCGCCCGTCGGGCCAGCACAGCGCCGGGAACCACCACGCCTCGTCGAGCAGTTCGGTGGCCGCTCCGACGGCTTCCCCGGCCCGGATGCCGTCGCCGGTGGCCAGTGGGTTGCCGAAGCTCCAATCATGTTCCAGCACCGGTTGATACTGCTTACGCCAGGCCAGATCGTGGTCGAAGCCGCCGCTGGCCAGGATCACCCCGCGGCGCGCCGAGATGCGCTGCGCCCGGCCGCCGCGCTGCACCACCGCGCCGGTGACCGCGCCGGAGACGTCGGTGATGAGCGCGGTCATCGGCGTGTCGAGCCAGAGCGGAATGTCGCGTTCGACCATGGCCAGCCGCAGGCGCGCGGCCAGCGATTGGCCGATGGCGGCCATCCGGTCGCCGAACACCCGGGCGCGGAACATCCGCCACAGCAGCTTGACCAGGACCGCTTTGCCGCGCCACGACTGGCGGACCTGGTAGAAGAGGCGAAGGTCCTTGGGCCCCAGCCAGATTCCCTTGGGTGCCAGTGCCAGCGGCGCCAGCAGGTGCTGCTCCTCGTCGCCGAGGCTGCGCAGGTCCATGGCCGGCACGTTGATGGTGCTGCCCAGCTCCGAGCCCCCTGGCAGTTCCGGGTAGTAGTCGGCGTAGCCGGGTTTCCAGACGAACTCGAACCAGGGGCTGGCCTGCTCCAGGAACTCCATCATCGCCGGGGCGGCGTCCACGTACTGCCGCAGTCGTGCGTCGCTGACCAGACCTTCGGTGATCGTGCGCAGATAGGTGAAGACGTCATCGGGGTCGGGGACATAACCCTCCCGGCGTTGCGACGGTGCCCCGGGCACCCAGATGCCGCCGCCGGACAGCGCGGTGGATCCGCCGAAGTACGAGGACTTCTCCACCACCAGGGTGTCGAGCCCGCGGGCGTCGGCGGCCAGCGCGGCGGTCATGCCGCCGCCACCGGAACCGATGACGAGCACGTCGACGACATGATCGGTCATCCGCGCGCCCCCGTCGGTTCTGCGGTGCGGATGGCGAACCCGGCGATCAGTTCCGGAGCCGGCCGGTAGTAGCGGTGGACGGTGCGGTAGCCGCCCTGGGCCGCCAGCGCACCGAAGGCGGCTGCCCAGGTTCGGATCTCGTGCGCCGATCCGCCGCCCGCCTCGGTGATGTACGAGTTCGACCAGTCAGCCAGATTGTCGAGGCTGCCGCTGTCGAGGATCGACAGGAACCGCTGATCGAATTCCGGGTTCAGCGGTGCGAGATCGTTGGTTCCGGCGACGAAGTCGCGTGCCGCGGCAATGACCGCGTCCTGGCGGGCCGATCGCTGCTCGGGGCTCATCGGGGTGCCGTGCAGGATTCGGTCCCGGGTGACCGGTGGTGCGGTCTCCAGCGTGGGGATCGGCGGATCATGCGACAGTCCCCCGGATCCCAGGACGAGCACTCGCAGATCGAGGCCGGCCAGGAACTCGCCCACCGCGGCGCCCAGTGCGCGGGCGCGGTGTATCGGGCCCAGCGGAGCGGCGACGGCGTTGATGAAGATCGGGATCACCGGGCATGCCGCAGCGTTGCCGAACAGCCGCTCCAGTGGCTGCACCACCGCGTGATCGACGTCCATGTTCGCCGAAACCGCCAGGTCCACACCGCGTTCCAGCACGGCGGCCGCGCAGTCGGCGGCGAGATCCGCGGGGACGTCCAGCGGGCCGAGATGCGTGCCGTAGTCGCCGATGCCCTGCGCGGCGGTGCCGATGCAGAACGGCGGCATCAGCTTGAAGAAGAACCCGTTGTAGTGATCCGGCGCGAACACCACCGTCAGCTGCGGGTCGAAGTCGGCGACGAAGGCCGCGGCCTCGGTGATCGCGGCGTCGATGTCGTCCATCAACTCACGGGACGGTCCCGGCAGATTCAGCAGTGGACTGTGGGACATGCAGCACAGGGCCAGTGGCATCGGGGCGATCACCTCCTTCGCCGGTCAGCGCGAGGATGTCGAAGAGTCGGGCGCTCACCTCGGGTGCGCGCTGGGCGATACAGGCCGCGGCGATGCAGCGGTCCGGACGCAGGAACAGCACCGATTCGCTGTGGCGGTCGAACCAGGACTTCAGCTCTCCGGTCCGATCGCCGACGATGGTGACCGCGGGGTCGTCGGCCTCATCGGGTGGGGTCCAATGCAGCTGGGTCGACGGCCGGACCGCGACGAAACTCGCTCCCAGCGCCGCCCATCGCCCGAAGGCCTTCTCGCCGAGCAGGACCCGGGGGTTGTTGTTCCAGGCCAGCACCGCGAAGCCGGTGCCGATCACGTCGTCGAGGAGCAGATCGGTCTTGGTGCGGGTGTCCACGCGCGGCTGAATGAACAGGGTCCCGGTGGGCGAGTCGGGACGGCGCGGCTGGTCATGGACGACCGCACCCTGCTCGTAGCGCGGCATCGGTTTGAACCGCATCTCCAGCACGTAGCGCTTCAGGGTCGGCACCGCCGAGGCCGCGCGGATCACCCGGTCGCGTATGCCGGCCACTCGCCGGTTGGTCGGCGAGATCACCTTGCCCACCATCGTGGAGAGGTCGATCATGGCGCGGGCGTGCTTGCGCCGCTCGGTGTCGTAGCTGTCCAGCAGGCTCGGCCGGGCCTGCCCGCGGACCACGGCGGCCAGCTTCCAGCCGAGGTTCATCGCGTCGCGGATCCCGCTGTTGTAGCCCTGGCCCTGCCAGACCGGCATCAGATGCGCGGCGTCGCCGGCCAACAGCATCCGGCCGCGCCGGAAGGCGCCCGCGATCCGGGAGTGGTGGGTGTAGACCCGGTGGCGGATCACGTCGACCTCGTGCGGACGCGGCAGGAACGGCGCCAGCATGGCCGCGACGAATTCCGGGTCCTCGGCCTGCTCGTCGGTCTCGTCGGCGTGGATCATGAACTCGAAGCGCCTAATGCCGTGCGCGATGGAGATCGAGGCGTAGGGGCGCGCCGGGTCGGCCCCGACTTCGCTGTTGGGATGGCCGAGCGGGTCGTTGGCGATGTCGATGACGAGCCAGCGTGTCGAGGAGGTGGTTCCGTCGAACGACACGCCCATCAGCCGGCGGGTGGCGCTGCGACCGCCGTCGCAGCCGACGACGTAGCGGGCCGAGACGGTCTGCGGTTCCTGGCCATCCGAGCCGCCCAGGCTTACGGTGACGCCGTCGGCCGTCTCAGCGCACCCGGTCATCGGGCGGCCCCACAGCACCCGGACATGGTCGAAACGCTCCAGGCCGCGCAGCAGTTCGGCGTCGACCAGTGGCTGCACGAAGCCGTTGCGCTTGGGCCAGCCGAAACAGGCGTCGGCGGGCGCCATCTCGGCCAGGAGCCGCCGCTTGCCGTCGTAGAACCGCAGGATCTGGTTCGGCACGGTGTGCGGCAGCACGGCGTCCACCAGGCCGATCGCCTGGAAGGTGCGCAGCGACTCGTCGTCGAGCCCGACCCCCCGGGGATAGTCGATGAGGGTGTCGCGGTCCTCGAGCACCAGGGTGCGAACTCCTTGCAGGCCAAGGATGTTGGCCAGGGTCAGGCCGACCGGACCGGCGCCGACGACGACGACCTCGACGTCGCAGTCGCCGTCCCCGCTTTTCTTGGCCGCCACGCTAACGCCCCAGCAGGAATTCCAGGTGCAGGCGGTTGAAGGTCTCGGGGTCCTCGTACTGGGGCCAGTGGCCGCAGCCCGGCATGAGCTCGAACCGGGCACCGGGGATCATCGACGCGATCCGCTTGCCCTCCTCGACGTCGGCCGTCGGGTCGTCACTGGTCCAGACCACCAGCGTCGGCGCGGTGATCTTCCCGTACTCCCCCGGCCCCAGCAGGTTGCGCGCCCTGATCTCGGGGTCCTGCAACGCCATGATGTCGCGCATCGCGTCGACGAATCCGGGCAGGCGGTAGATCCGCTGACGACTGGCCACGATGTCGTCGTAGTCCTTGGACTTGTCGGCCATCAGCCACTTGATGCGCGCCTGGACGGTTTCCCAGCTGGGGTTCTCGGCCGCGGCCATCGACAGCGTGATGATCCGCTTCATCACCTCGGGGTCGGCCTGGGAGCCGCCCGCGGTGTTGAGCACCAGGCGCTGCACCCGGTCCGGGTGATCGATGGCGACGCGGGCCGCCACCCAGCCGCCGAGTGATTCACCGCTGATGCTGGCCGTGTCGGCGCCGATCGCGTCCAGCACGTCCATCAGGTGTGTCACGTAGTGGGAGATCTCCAGCGGGTGGCCGGGTTTGTCGGTGTAGCCGTGGCCGAGCATGTCGACCGACCAGGTCCAGAAGTGCTCGGCGTGCGCGGCCAGGTTGCGGACGTAAGCCTCGGCGTGGCCGCCGGACCCGTGCAGCAGTACCAGGACCGGCTTGCTTGGATCGCCGGCCCGCAGGTAGCGGGTGCGGACGCCGGCCGCGTCGAGATACCCCTGCTCGAACGCGACACCCTGGAGATCACTCCAGACGCTCTCGAAGTCGGGCACCGGCCACCTCTTCCCTGCGCTCGGGCGGAAATATCGTTCTCATTTTCCGGCATACTTTACGTGCTTTTATCGCACATGTATGTACGTTATATTCAAGAGCATCACTCTCCCACGGGTGTATGTCAAGGAGGCCATGCTGATGTCCAGGCTGATGACCGACGCTGCCCCCGAGACCGCGCGAGGTTCGCAGACACTGGCCCGGGGACTGGCCGCCCTGCAGGCGGTGGCCGCCGCCCCGGAGGGGTTGACGGTGCAGCAGGTCGCCGACCGGGTCGGCGTGCACCGGACCATCAGCTATCGGCTGCTCAACACACTGACCGGTTTCCGGCTGGTAGCCAAGGGAGACGATGGCCGGTACCGCTCGGCGGCCGGGCTGGCCGTACTCGGCGCCTCGTTCGACAACAACGTGCGCCAGCTGTGCCTGCCGACGCTGCGCGCGCTCGCCGAGGAACTCGGGACCACGGTGTCACTGCTGGTGGCCGAGGGCGACCAGCAGGTGGCGGTCGCCGTCATCGTGCCCACCCAGGTGGGCTACCAGCTCGCGTTCCACGAGGGCAGCCGCCATCCGCTAAGCCTCGGCGCCGCCGGGATCGCGCTGCTGGCAGCCATGCCGCCGCGCCCCGGAGAACGCGACGTCGTCCCGCAGACCCGGGAACGCGGGTGGGTGGTCACCCACGGCGAGATCGAGCCCGGAACCTTCGGACTGGCCGTTCCGGTCCGCCGTCGTCCTCCGTCGCCACCCACCTGCATCAACCTGATCTCACACCGCGAGGACGTGGTGCTTCGCGGCCGCGATGCCGTGCTGATGGCGGCCCACCGACTGTCCGAACTCCTGAGCTGAAATCCCCTGTGCCCGAGAGGAAGAAATCGATGCCAGCCGGCGCGCGACGCGATTGGGACGACGACGATTGGGATAACGCAGTGGACGTGGTGGTACTGGGCACCGGCGCCGCCGGGCTCACCGCCGCGCTCACCGCGGCGGTGCACGGCGCCTCCGTCGCCGTCTACGAGAAGTCCGAAACCATCGGAGGCACCACCGCGGTCTCCGGGGGCATCGCCTGGATCCCGGCACACGACCGGGCGCCCGGTTTGACCGTTGAGGCCGCGATGGACTACCTGCGCGCCCAATCCTTCGGCGCGATGGACGACGCACTGGTCTCGACGTTCGTGCAGACCGGCCAGGAGATGGTCGACTTCGTCGAGGCGCACAGCGACGTCCGCTTCGAGGTCGCCACCGGATTCCCGGACTACAAGCCGGAGCTGCCCGGCGGCCGCCCGTCCGGGGGGCGGTCGCTGAGTCCACTGCCCTACGACGTGTCCCGGGTGGGCCCCTGGCAGGACCGGATCACCGCGTTCCCAGCCGACTACAGCAATGTCGGATTCGACGCCGAGACTCGCGCGCGGCTGCATGCCGACTTCGAGGACTCAGCGGCCGGCAATCTGTGCGTCGCCGGTACCGCACTGATCGCCGGGCTGCTCAAGGGCTTGCTGGACGTCGGGGTCACACCGGCGACGGGTTGTCGCGGCGTGGAGCTCATCGCCGGCGCCGAGGGCGACATTGCGGGGGCCCTGGTCGACGACGGCGGTACGACGCGCCGGGTCCACGCCCGGCGGGGTGTCATCCTTGCCAACGGGGGATTCGAATGGGACGTCGCGCTGGTCGAAGCGTTCCTGCGCGGGCCGATGCGGGGCGCGGTGTCGCCACCGAACAACACCGGAGACGCGCTGCGCATGGCAATGGCGCACGGCGCCGACCTGGCCAACATGGGCGAGGCGTGGTGGGTTCCGATCGTGCGGATTCCCGGCGACACCATCTCCGGCAAACAACGCAGCCGCAGCGTACGACTGGAACGCACCCGACCGCGCAGCATCATCGTCAACCGGGCCGGCCGGCGGTTCGTCAACGAGGCCTGCGACTACAACTCGATGGCCGGCGCCTTCCACTACCTGGAGCCCCGCGGCGGGTACGTCAATGATCCGGCGTGGATCGTGTTCGACTCCGGACACCTGAAACGGTACGGATTCCTGGGCGTGCCACCCGGCGGCCAGGCACCGGAGTGGTTCTGCGAGTCGCGCGATCTGGCCGATCTGGCCGCGAAGACCGGCATCGACGGGTGCGGGCTGGCGCAGACAGTGGACGCCTGGAACCTCGGCGTCGCGGCGGGCTCGGATCCCGAGTTCGGGCGGGGCTCCAGCGCGTACGACGGGTACTGGGGCGATGATCAGGCGACCACTGTGGCGGGGCGGACCCTGGGGCCCATCGACACCGCCCCCTACTACGCGGTGCCGCTGTCGGTCGGGGCGATGGGGACCAAGGGCGGGCCACGCACCGACTCCGACGGCCGGGTCCTGCATGTCACCGGTCGGGCGATCCCGGGCCTGTTCGCCGCGGGCAACGCGATGGCCGGGGTGACCGGTCGGGCCTACGGTGGAGCGGGCGGCACCATCGGCCCGGCGATGGTGTTCGGCTTCCGGGCCGGGCGGGCCGCGGCCATCACAGGCACGGCGTCTTGAAAGCGGCGTCTTGAACGCGGGGCACCCCGACGCGGAAATGCTATTCTTCTCTGCAAAGAATTTGAGTCTTTGGCGGTGCGGCCGCTCGGCGGCGCAGCAGTGGAGGGGCCCATGACAGCCAGGCAGGTCGCCGCGGCATCCCTGGTCTTGGGTGTGGCGTTCGGCGGCGCGCTGGCAGTCGCCACCCCGGCGGGTGCCGACGGGCACCGGGTGCGTTACTCGGTCAGTGCGACCCAAACGACGCGGGTGGTGATCTACTACCGCGAGGTACAGCCGCCCAACTTCGGTGAATACAGCCACAACCCGTACCAGTACAGTCCGCGAGCGGACGTCACGGTCGGGCCGAATCAGCCCTGGATCTTCGAGACCACCCTGGCCGTCCCCCAGGACTGGGCGATGGTGGTGGCCTCCCTTCCGGAGCACCATTCCGAGCTTCCCTCACCCGGGTTCGTCTGCGAACTGCGCGTCGATGACGTCGTGGTCGCCACCGACGCCGGCACCAAGGGGGCGCTCTGCTCGCTCCGCACCTGGTGAGCGCCCTGGTGCTACCGTTTTGGAGCGGTCTTGCGAAGGTGCCTGATCTGGTGGGGACCTTGTTGGAGCTGGGTGGACAACGAGACAGGAGGCCGTATGCCGTCGCGTGA
This sequence comes from Mycolicibacter longobardus, assembly GCF_002102265.1. GTDB lineage: Bacteria > Actinomycetota > Actinomycetes > Mycobacteriales > Mycobacteriaceae > Mycobacterium > Mycobacterium longobardum. The sequence continues at coordinate 316,518 of NZ_LQPG01000007.1, forward strand.
TCCGGCGAAACCGGGAGGCACCGAAAAGGACGCCACCGAACCCGCCGCCGCGAAAGAAGCCTTGACGCTGGCGCAGGCCGAGGCGAAGGCCGCCGAGGCAGAGGCGGCGGCTGCCCGGGCACGGGCGGAGCTGCTCAAGCTGCAGCGCGACAGCGAACCGGAAGACGCCACCGACTCGGAGCCAGATTCAGACGAGCCGAAGGCTGACAAAGTCGGGCCCCAGGCGGGCACAGCCGAGCGGGTCGAGCAGCCCCGCCTGCTCAGCCGCATCCGGAGCCGGCTGCACTGGGTGGCAGCGACGCTGGCAGTCCTCGCCATCGGTGGGCTCATCGCGGCCGATGTTCTGATGCTGCTCCACCATCGAGGTGCCACACAACGGCAGCACCAAGCCGCCGAGTACGCCGCGGCCGCCCGACAGGGCGTGGTGACCCTGATGTCGCTGAACTATGAGACGGTCGACGAGGACGTCAAGCGCATCATCGACAACTCGACCGGCGAGTTCAAGAAGGATTTCGAGGCCCACGCAGGCGATTTCACCAAGACGGCCCGCGAATCGAAGACGGTTACCGAGGCGACCGCGACCGTCTCCGGCGTGGAGTCGATGTCGGACAACGAGGCAGTGGTGCTGGTGGCGGCCAGCACCAAGGTCACCAATACCGCCGGCGCGAAAGAGGAGCCGCGCAATTGGCGGCTGACCGTGCACGTGGCCCGCGACGGAGACCAGGTCAAGATGTCGAAGGTGGACTTCGCGACATGAGCGAACCCGACGAGAACGCTCAAGACGTCGAGCCGCAGGCCGCCGAAGTAGAGGCGGCACCAGCGCAGGAACCGGGCGCCCCGGCGGGATCGGCGCTCGGCGGCTCACGCGCACGACAGATAGCAATCGCGCTCGCGGCGGCGCTGGCAGCTTCCGCCGCGCTGGGTTGCTGGCTCTACTTCGGCGTCTTTCGGGTCGACCAGCAACTCGGCCCCGACGCCGAGCAGGCGGTGATGGCCGCCGCCGCCGACGGCGCGACCGCCGTGCTGACGTACTCGCCAAAGACGCTCGAGCAGGATTTCGCGGCCGCCGAGAGCCATCTCACCGGTGACTTCCTTTCCTATTACACCGATTTCACCCAGAAGGTCGTCACCCCGGCGGCCAAGGAGAAGGATGTGCAGACGGCGGCGTCGGTGGTCCGCAAGGGCCTCGTGACGCTGCGCCCAACGACGGCCGAGGTGTTGATCTTTGTCAACCAGACCACGGTCAGCAGAGCGAACCCGGACGGCTCCTTCTCGATGAGCAGCGTCAAAGTCGGCCTGGAGAAGCACGACGGTCGCTGGCTGATCTCCTCATTCGACCCCGTCTAGCGGCGTGTCGCTACATGCGCACCAGGGCGAACGTCCAGGTGTTCGTTCCGGGCGGTGCGTTGAAACAGCCCACTTCGAAACGAGATTCGACCACTCCGGACAGCGTGTTCGCATCCCAGGTGTAGGTGTCGCGGGTCGGCAGGTACGGGCCCATCGGGCAGTGCAGTCCGTCGGCGACGTCAGTGGTGAACGAATACTGACCATTCACCAGTCGGGCGGTACCGCCGTAGTACGCGCGACCGAAGAAGTGCGGCCTGTCCACCGCGCTCACCGTGACGCAGCCGGCCGGCATCTGGTCGAACGTTCCCGGGGTCTCGCACGGATACGCGGCCCATACCCATGAGGCGTCGGTCCAGCGATTACTCAGCACCTCGTAGTTGCCAAAGGCCATGTCCGCGCCGGCAGCCGGCGCCACAGCTGTTCCGACGGCCAGCGCCGCAGCGGCCGCACCGACGGTGACTCGAAACATCGCGAACTCCCTCATCTACCGAATTTGCTGTGCCGCTACAGATCTCCACGACGCCACAATGTCTGGCCGTCGCCGGCGGCGTCGGCGACGCAGGTCAGGAACAGTCCGTCAGGCGCTTGCGCCACCTCGCCGTCGTAGGCGTCGCACTTGCTGCCCTCCTCCTTGATGCCGTGCATCTCCGGCGACCGGAACCAACGGGGGTCATAACGGCGTGGCGAGCCGCAGAACACCAACCGGCCCGGCAGGGTCGAGGGCCCTGCGACGGCGGACCCGAAGACGTAGTAGGTGGTGTTGGAGCACGGCGCGCCCAGCACGACGTCCGGCATGATTCCCGGCGTGCAGGCCGGATAGTCGCACTGTTGCGGGTCGGCGGCCGACGGCGCCGGCGTCCCCAGCGCGCCGGCGGCCAATGCCACCGCGAGCGCCGACCTGAACATGATGTTCTGCATCGTCTCCCCGCCCACTAGATCCGTCGCACGGTCAGCGGCATCTGAATCACCGTCGGCTGGTTGCGCCCGCAGGCTCCCGAGACGCCGATGGTCCTGTCGTAACCGACCAGCAGGTCGGTGTTCAGCTTCTCCCACTGACCGTTGGCATCACTGCCCTGGAACTGGTAGCGCTGCCGTCCCGGCGAGGTGGTGCCGTCCGGGCAGGTCTGCCAGTGCTCGTGGAATCTGTCGACGATCCAGCGTGAGGTCCGGAATTCCATTGGCGCCGTCCAGCCTTCGTCGCTGCTCACCTGACCGGTGCATTCGTGCGCGTTGGCACAGCTGGAGCTGACCGTCCACACCGACACGACGGTTCGCTCGTTCATGTAGACCTCGTTGGTCTTCGACCAGTCCCCGTTCGAGGTGACCTGGTAGCGGCCGTTGAGTTCGAAGCCGAGACCGGCCTGCGCCGGCGGTGCGGCAACCACCCCCAGGACAAGCCCGACCGCGGCTGCGCCGTAGGCCGATTCACGTGCACGCATGCGATGTCCTCCTTTGCCTCAGGTCGGCATCAGGTCGGTCCACGACCTGGGCACGGCACCGGGCACCAGGTTCGTCTGCTGCTCGTATCGCCCGCCGGGGGTCATGTACTTGCCGGTGTTCGGGTCATAGGGCAGTAGCGCGACCGAGGGTCCCCCACCGTCGGCGGCATACCCGGAAGGCGCCACTCCCGGCGGCGCCGGTGGCGGAGCGGGGGCTTGCGGCGGGGCCGGGACTTGCGGCGGAGCAGGCACAACCGGTCGGGGCGCATCGGGCGGCGTGCCCGACCGTACGGCTCCCGGCGGCAACGGGGTGCCCCCGGTCGGCGCGAAGAGCCGGTCACTGAAATCCACTCGGTCGTCGACGGGGATGCCCTGCTTGAGCAGGTTCGGATCCAGCGGGCCCGGCCCGGTGAGGTGCTGCCGCATCGCGAGCGGGACGAACCCCTTCGGGTCGTCGCAGAGTTCGACCGTCGGCGCGCGCTTGCCCGGGTGCTCGATACACGGGAAGTTGCGGGCTCCACGCACGGATATGGGCGAGTCCTGTGGCAGTTTGCAGTACAGCCCGTCCGGGGTGTCGATCGTGGTCGTGTCTGCCGGCGACCGCCACGCCGACGGAGGCAGGAATCCCACTGTGCAGGCGTTCGGGTCACCGAAGGTGAGGGTGAAGTCACCCTGCGGCATTCCGGTCGCGTTGTTCTTCGGCAGGCCGAAGGACTGCTGGGCCGCAATGTATCCCGGCAGCAGAACCATCAACTGTTCGATCGACGGGTTGTAGGTCATCAGTACCTGGCCGACGGTGTTCATGTTCGCCAGCAGGATCGGCAGCGTCGGCTTGAGATCCTGCATCAGACCGGCGACTTCATCGGCGAAGCCGGGGCCGCGCTGCAGAATGGCGCGCAGTTGAGGGTCGTTGACGGCGACCTGTTCGGTGATCCCGGCCATGCTGCGCGCGAAAGTCCGGATCGAATCGGTGCTCTGGTACTGGGAGTCGAGCAACGGTGCGCCGTGGTCGATCAGCATGCGCAGCCGCTCCGAGGTTCGGTTGGCATCACCGCTGATCGTGGCCGCGGAGTCCAGTAGCGACTGGAAGTCGTAGCCGGCACCGTTGAAGGCCAGGTAGGTTTCGTCAAGCAGATTGCCGAGCCGCTCCTTGGGAATGCTGTCCACCAGCTCGCTCACCTGGTCGAGCATCGGACCGACTGGTTGGGGCACCTCGGCGTTCGAGGCCGCGATCACCGAGCCGTTCTCCAGGTACGGCGCCCCGTCGCTGCGGGGCAGCAGGTCGACATACTGCTCGCCGATCGCCGAAACACTGCGTACCGCGGCCCGCAGATCCGCCGGGATTCGAGGCGATCGATCCAGCGACAACGTGGCTCGCACCCCATTGTTGGTCAGGGCGACGTCGGTGACCATGCCGATCTGCACCCCGTTGTAGGTGACATTGGAGAACCGGTAGAGCCCACCGGCCTCCGGCAGATCCAGTTTGACCGTCAGCCGGCCGATCCCGAACAGGTCGGGAACGCGCATGTAGTTGAACAGCATCATCCCCACCCCGACCACCGAGGCGATCGTGAAGATGATCAGCTGCATGCGCACGAAACGGGTCAGCATACTCAGCCACCACCTTCCGGCGCCGGTGCCGCGGGCGGTGCCGGCGGGCCGGGGGGACCCGGCGGACCGGCCTGTCCCGATGACTGCAGGATCGGTTCCCGCAGTGGATCGTAGGAATAGTTCAGGTACCACGGATCGCCGGGCGCCGGAACCAGTTTCGTGTCTTCGTCACCCCACTGGGTGCCGGCGAACAGGGCCCGCTTGAGCCGTGGTTTGGTGAGGTCGAAGATGGCGAACAGGTTCAGGAAGTCTCCCCTGACGGCGCGCTCGATGGCGTTGGGCCCGTACGGGAAAGCCGTGGCGTAGGCCACCGCCGCGTTGAGGTCCGGTCCGATGTCGGCCAGCGACTCCAGGGCCGGTTCCAAGTGGATGAGATCGGAGACCAGTTGACTACCCGCGTCGTCGACCAGACCGGCCGAGAGGTCGCCGAACTGCCCCAGTTTGGTCAACGCGGTGGTGAACTTGGGTCGCTCCTTGATCAAGACGTCGATGGCGGGCGGGATCTTGTTCAGGGCACGATCGATGGTGTCGCGCTGCCCGGCGAAGGTGTTGGCCACCCGGTTCATTTCCTGGATTGAGGCGACGATGTTGTCCCGCTGCCTCTCGAGCGCCGCGGTGAAGTGGTCCAACCGGACGATCAGGTCACGGATATCGCTTTCGCGGCCCGACATCGTGGCACTGAAGTTGTGGATGATGTCGCCGATCTGACCGAGTCCGCCGCCGTTGACCAGCACCGCCAGCGACGACAGGGTCTGCTCGGTCGACGGATAGGTCGAGGACTCGCCCAGCGGGATGGTGGCCCCGGGCGCCAGGCGCCCCATCGGGGGCTCCCCCACCGGCGGATTGAGCGCCAGGTGCATCGAGCCCAGCAGGCTGGTCTGGCCCACGGTTGCCACGGCGTTGGCGGGGATCTCGACGTCGGGGTTGACGGCGATGTCGACGTTGGCGTGCCAGTTGCTGACGGTCATCTTGCCGACGCTGCCGACCACGACGTCAGACAGCAGCACCGGCGAATTGGATTCCAGTGTCCCGACATTGGCCACTTCGACGGTGAAGTGTTGGGCGCCCGCCCCGTGGCCCTCGACACCCGGCAGCGGTATCGAGTTCAGCCCGCCGAAGGCGCAGCCGGTCGCGGTGCAGGCGACCAGACAGCCGAGCGCCAGGCCGCGTCTCAGCGAGTGTCGTAGCGAGTTCAGACCGATCATGGCGACGGTGTCCCTTCCGCCGGCAGCGGACCCGGCAGTGGGCCCGGCGGCGGGCCGGCCGGCAGCATCATCCCGTCGAAGGTGGTGGGGCTCGGCGGCGGCGCTCCGGGTAGCAGGGGAGGTGTCGCCGCAGCGGGAAGGCCGTCAGGAGCCAGGGAGCCCCGCGGAAGTGGCGGGTTCTCCCATCCCGGTGGGGGCGGGACATCGCCATGAAGTCCGGTGTAGGCCGAAATCGACGGCTCCTGTTCCACCGGCCGAGCGGGTTGGTTCCCGGAATTGGGCATCAACGCGGGGTCGGTGTAGATGAGCTTGTCCGGGCTGGCCGCCTTGGTCAGATACGGGTGTACCGGAAACGGCAACCCGTTGAAGTTCAGCAGCCGCATGGCCGGCCCCAGATACTGCGAGCACAGCTTGCCGGTCTCCGCCGACGTGGTGTTGCCTATGCCGCCGATCATCGCGCAGATCGCCTGGACCGGGTTGGAGAAGTTGACGAAGGCGAACGAACCGACCGGCGTCCCACTCGACACGTTGTACATGTTGAGCGTGTTGGCTATGGCGTTCGGCGTGACGTGCAGGATGTTGCGAATCGCGTTCTTGGCCTCCGCCAGCGTCTGAGTGACATTGACGAGCCCCCTCACCGCGTCGACGGTCTCGGCACGACTTCCCGCCACGAAATCCCTCACCTTGTCGATCGCACCCGAGAAGTCGTTCAGGGCCGCGTCCAGACTGTTCCGGCTGTCGTTGACCACGCTGGTCAGCGTCGCGAGCCGGGATTCGAAGACCACGATCTGCTGATCGCTCTGACGCAGGGCGGTCACGAAGGTCTGCATGCCCTCGATGATGTCGACGATGTTGCCGCTGCCCTCGGCGAAGATCCTGGCCACCCCGGACAGTTGCGCCAAGGTCTCCCGCAGCTTGGCGCCGTTGCCGTCCATGGCGTTGGCGGTGCTTTCGATGAACCGGGACGCCGACGTCCCCGATATGCCGCTGCGCGGGCCCAGTTCGGTTGCCAGCCGGTTCAGTTGGGTTTTCACCTCGTCCCACTCGACCGGGACTGCGGTGCGCTCCCGCGGGATCACCGCGCCGTCGGCCAGGGTTGGCCCGTCACCGTGGTGATACGCCGGGGTCAACTGAACGAACCGGGCGGCCACCAGGTTGGGGGCAACGATGACGGCCTTCGCATCCGCCGGTATCGGCACCTTGTGATCGACCCGCAGCGTGAGCTTGGCCTGGCTGCCGTGCGGCTCTATACGGTCGATGGTGCCGACCTTCACCCCGGACACCCGGACCTCGTCGCCGGCGTAGATCGCGGTCGCAGTGGAGAAATACGCGGTGATCCTGGTCGGCTTCAGCACCGTTCGGCCGATCAGAAGTACCACACCCGCGAGCAGCAGCACGGCCAGCAGTGCGCCGGCTGTGATCCGCAGTGGTTTTCCAGTCTTCATCGCGGCGGCAGATCTCCTGGTTGCGGAATCCCGTTGACCGGGAACGGAAGTTCGGCACGCGGGCCGGCATTGTCCGGCGGCTGACCGGCATCGACGCCGCGCCGGAAGCCGAAGATGTAGTCCAGGAAGGGCTGGAACAGCTGCGGCAGCAGCAGGTTCGGGACATAGGCGCTGTAGAACGAGCCGTTGGACACCGCCTCACCCTGGGTGAGTTCATATTTCGCCAGGCCGGGCAGCGCCCTGGCGATGTTGTCCCGATTCTTCTCCAGGATCTTGTTCAGCGAGCGGATCTCGTCCAGCGTCGGTTTGAGCTGTTCGTTGTTCTGGGCGACGAGTTCGCTCAATTGCCGGGACACCGCCGACGTGCTGACGAGCAGGTTGACGATCGCCTGCCGGCGGGAGTTGAGCACCTCGACGAGGCTGTCGGCGTCCAGGATCAGCGAGTTGATCTGCTGGCTGCGTTCGGAGAGCACCCCGGTCACGTCAGCAGCCGACTTGAGCAGGTCGGCAAGGCCTTCGTTGCGGCTGTTGAGCGCCCGCGACATCCGGCTGAGGCCGTCGAACGTCGGGCCCAACTGCGGAGCGATCTGATCGATGGTGTCCGAGAGGGTATCCAGCGATCGGTTCAGGGATTCGGTGTCGGTACCCGCGGTGTTGGAGGTCAGCTCACCAACCACGTCGGTCAGCGAATACGGCGACGACGTGCGAGTGACCGGGATGACGTCGAGCGGACGCATCTTGCCGCTGCCCGCCGGCTCCACCGTCAACACCCGCTCGCCGAGCAGAGAGCCGGTGCGGATGTGCGCGGTGGTCTGCGATCCCAGTGGGTATTTGCCGGCCATCGTGAACGTCACCAGGGCGTCACCGTTGTCGAGTGCGACATCGGTGACCGCGCCGACCTTGATCCCCGACAGCGTGACGTGGTCGCCGGTGCCCAGGCCACCGGCTTCGGTGAACCGCGCCTGATAGCGCACCGAGGTGGCCCACGCGATCAGTTGTTCGGGTTGCAGCCCGATCGCGACGATGAACGCGGTGACGACGGCGCCGATGAAGCCCATCCGGAACAGGTGGTTTCCGCGGTATCTGAGCATCAGTGCCCACCACGTCTTCCGTGCGCGGCACCGGGCCGGGCGACGGTCATTCGGTATCGCTGCATCGGCCCTCCTCCGATTTGATCCAGGGGAACACCGCGGTGCGGCCCTGGGTGTCACTTACCCGAACCTGGACGGCGCAGAGGTAGTACTGGATGAATCCGCCGTAGGATCCCAGCCGAATGGCCTTGCGGTAGTTCTCCGGTGCCTTCTGCAGCGACATGTCCAGGCCGGCCTGGTCGGCATTGATCGCCTTCGTCAACCGGTTGACCTGGGTGATGGTGTCGGTCAGCGGATCGCGCGCCCTGCTGAGCAGGTCGGCCATCGAAGCCGTCCCGCGGTCCAGGGCCGTCACGGCGGTCCCGATCGGATCACGGTCGGCCGCCAGTCCTCCGACCAGCTTGTTCAGCCGGTCGATCGCACCGGACAACCGCTTGTCGCCGCTGGTCAAGGTGGCCAGCACGGTGCGCAGCTCGTCGATCAGGGACTCGATCACCTGGCTGTTGTCGGCCAACGAGTTCGAGAACGACGACGTCTGCGACATCAGCGAGTCGATGGTGCCGCCCTGGCCCTGCATGATCTGGATGAGCGACGCGGTGAGCGCATTGACATCCTGCGGGTTCAGCCCGCGGATCACCGGTTTGAGGCCGTTGAGCAGAAGGTCCAGATCCAGTGCGGGAGCAGTCCTTTCGACCGGGATCTGGGAGCCGGCCGGCAACAGGCGGGTCGAGCCCGGTCCGTCCACCAGCTCCAGATAGCGGTCGCCGACCAGGTTGAGGTAGCGCACCGCGGCCTGAGTGCCGGTGGTCAGCGCGACGGCCCGGTCGGCGTTGAACTTCACCAGCACGGTGCCGTCTGGCCGCAGGGCGACGCCGCCGACTGTTCCCACCCGCACCCCGGCGACCCGCACGCTGTCCCCGGACTTCAGCCGCGAGGCGTCGGAGAACACGGCGCTGTAGCCGACGGTCGGACCGGTCCGCACCTCCCCGAAGATCGCGAACAGGAACGCCGTCGCCAGCAGCATCACCACGGCGAAGGTGCCGAACTTGAGCACGGTCCCCAATGAGCGTGTCATCCCGGCATCCCCACCTGGGCGCTGTTGCGCGGCGGTCCCCCGATGGGCCCGAACAACGCCTCCTTGAGGCCGTCGGAGTTCAGCAGGATGCCCTGGTTGCCGTACTCATACGGGTTGGCCCCGACGTCGGCGACCAGTGCGGGCACCCGGAACTCCGGCGGCACGTCGGGCAGGCCCAGGTCCGCGCAGTAGGAGCGCTCGGCGGTGGCCGCCACTTTCGGCAGGTGGTCGGGGTATCGATAGCGTTCCTTGCCGAGGGTGAAGCTGGCCGTGATGACGATGCCGGGAACCGGCATGGGCGGTGACTTCGCGAACGGCACCAGACCACCGATCGAGCAGCCGAGCTGCTCGTGGTATTTGTCCAACAACTGCGAGGTCGGCTCCAGTACCCGTGTCAGGTCGGTCAGACCCTGCCGGTTGTCTCCCAGCACTTCGTTGCCGGTATCGGCAAGACCGATGGCGCTGAGCAGGAAGGTGTCCAGGCTCTCGCGCTCCTCGACGATGCTCTCGCTCATTGTGGTGGCGTGCTCGATCGTGGCGGTGAGGTCCGGTGCCGCGTCGGCGTAGGACCGAAACACCGGCGCCATGGTGGCAGCCTCGTGCTCGAGGGTGTTCAGGCTCGGCTCGATCTCGGCCAGCAGCCTGTCGAAGTCGGTGAGCGCCTGCCCGATCTTGTGACCCCGGCCGTTGAAGGCCGTCGAGACGGCGCCGAGGGTTTCGTTGAGTTTCTTCGGGTCGATCTTGTCCAGAACCCGGACGAGTTGTTGGAACACGGTGTTGATCTCGATGGTGACGTGTTCACCGGTCAGCACCTGACCGGCGTGCATCCTGGCCACCGACGGCTCCGGCGGCGCCACCAACTCGACGGACTTGGCGCCGAAAACCGTCGTCGAGGCGATGTTGGCGATGACGTTGGCCGGGATCCGCTGCAGCTGTCCCGGGTCCAGCTGCAGATGCAGTACGGCGGTGCCGTCCGGCCGGGGCTCGATATCGCCGACCTTGCCGACCTGCACGCCGCGCATCTTGACCTTGGCATCGGGGTACATCACCAGGCCGGCCCGCTGGGACACCACCGTGACCGGCACCGTGCGGGTGAAGCTGCCGCGGAACAGGCCGATCGGCAACGCGATCAGCGCGGCGATGATCACCACCGTCGCCAGCCCGAGCAGCGGCCGCAGATATGCCGGCTGCCGCCGTCTGACACCGGCGGGCCGATGCCGGGGCGCGGCGGAGGACCGTTGGGCGCGGTCGCGTCCCAACGGTGGATCTGCCGTCGCCCCCAGCACCACTACGGTTGTCCCGTCACCTCGACGCCGACACCGACGTCATCGCTCCCGACGAACAGCGGTTCGACACAGCGCTACGCCCACGACTGCCGCCCCCTTCCACGATGGTTACCGCCGACACCGCAGTCGGACCCCCGATGTTGTGCGCCAAGCCGATCCGGGCGCCGTTGACCTGATTGACCGCTGCACCGCGCAACTGCTCGAAGAGTTCTACGCACTGTGCCATACCGGTGCCCCCCGGTGGGCGGCCTTTGATGTACGGCATCGAGATCTCCCTGCTGCTTCCCGATGGCCTAGGTGACCGCGCCGACGGTCTTGAGTTCGATGATGCGGTCCCAGTCCAAGCCGAGTTCGGTCAGGATCTCGTCGGTCTGTTCGGCAAAGCCGGGGGCCGGCCCGGTCGCCGGAGCGGTCACGTCGAACTGCACCGGGTTGGCGACCAACTCGAGTTCACCTGCGGCGACCAGGTATTCGTTGGCCCGGACCTGAGCATCGCGGGCCGCCTGCAGGGTGTCCTGCACCGGCGCCCACGGCCCGGACAGGGTGGCGAACCGCTCGCTCCACTCGGCCAGCGTGCGCTGGGCCATCGCCGCGGTGAGCAGTTCCACCGCCGCGGGAGTGTTGGCGGCGATGTCCTCGACGGTGGCGAACCGCGGGTCCTCGATCAGGTCGTCGAGTTCCATGTGCCGGCACACATCGGCCCAGAACTTGGTGGGCTGCATCATCACCAGCGAGATGTAGCGACCGTCGGTGGTCGGGTACAAGCCCACCAGCGGGTTGATCGGCGAGCCGTGCACGCCCGGCGGGAATGCCTCCAGCCGCTGACCCAGGTGGGTGGTGACCGCGACGGTGTGCCCCATCGCCCACAGCCCGCTGCCCAGCAGCGAGACGTCCACGACCGAGGGTTCGCCGGTGCGCTCCCGCTTCAGCAGCGCCGCCGCGATCCCGCCGGCCAGGTTGGTACCGGAGATGGTGTCGCCGTAGGCCGGTCCCGGCGGGCCGACCATGCCCGCCATCCCGGGCGGGGTGATGGTGGCAGCGGTGCCGGCACGACACCAGAACGCGGTCATGTCGTAGCCGCCCTTTTCGGATTCCGCGCCACGCGGACCCAGCGCGCTGCCGCGCGCGTAGACGATGTCCGGGTTGATCGCCCGGATGTCGTCGACATCGATGCCGAACTTCTGCCGGTGTGCGGGAAGGAAACTCGTCAGGAACACATCAGCACGGCGGGCCAGCTCATAGAGCACGTCCCGGCCTTCGGCCACCGACATGTCCAAGCCGATGCTGCGCTTGCCGCGGTTGGCGTGTTCGATATTGGGATTCGGGTCGCCCTCGACCCGCAGCATGCCGGTCTGCCGCAGCCCCCGCTGCGGGTCACCGGTCACCGCGTGTTCGACCTTGATGACCTCCGCACCCCACTCGGCCAGCACCGCACCGGCCGAGGGGACGAACCCGTACATCGCGACTTCCAGCACGCGAATGCCTTCGAGCGGCCTCATGCATTGTCTCCGGTGAACGGCACGGCGAAGGTCTTGCTCTCCAGGAACTCCTCCAGTCCGGCGACGCCCATCTCACGGCCGATGCCGGACTGTTTGTATCCCCCGAACGGCGCGTCCGGGCTGAAGTAGTTGCCGCCGTTGATCGAGAACGTTCCGGTCCGGATCCGGCGGGCCAGCGCCACCGCCCGGTCCTGGCTGCCGAAGACCGCACCGGAGAGCCCGTAGATCGAGTTGTTGGCGATCCGCACCGCATCGTCGTCGTCGTCGTAGCCGATCACCGTCAGCACCGGCCCGAAGACCTCCTCCTGGGCGATCTCGCTGTCCGGGTCGACGTTGGTCAACAGCGTCGGGGTGTAGAAGAAGCCGGGATCGACCTTCTCGCCGCCGGTCACCAGATTGGCCCCAGCGGCGACGGCTCGTTTGACCATGCCGTCGACCTTGTCGCGCTGCTTGGCGCTGATCAGCGGACCCATGTAGGTCTTGGGATCGGTCGGGTCGCCGTAGCGCACGTGGGAGAAGTTGGTCTTGATCAGTTCGACGATCTCGTCGTGGTGACTCTTGGGAACCAGCAGCCGCGACGTCAGGGCACAGCCCTGGCCGGCGTGGGTGACCATCGAGAACGAGGCGAAAATCGCGGCCATGTTGAAGTCGGCGTCGTCGAGGATGATGGCCGCGGACTTGCCGCCGAGTTCCAGGAAGACCCGCTTGAGTGTCCCGCTGGCGGCGGCCATGATCGCCCGGCCCGTCGGGGTGGACCCGGTGAAGGTGACCATGTCGACGCCCGCGTCGGTGGTCAGCGCCGCGCCCACCGCGGGGTCCGACGAGCTGAGCACGTTGACCACCCCGGCCGGGATGTCGGTGTGGTTCGCGATCAGTTCACCGAGTGCCAGTGTCACCAGCGGGGTGTCGGGCGCTGCCTTGAGCACGATGGTGCAGCCGGCGGCCAGCGCTGGCGCCAGCTTTGCCAGCGCCAGCTGGTTGGGGTAGTTGTAGGCGATGATGGCCGCGACAACGCCGGCGGCTTCCTTCTCCACCCAGCGGTGGTGCAGCATGCCCCGGCTTTCGATGTTGCCGAGGTCTTCGGTCATCGGATAGTCCTTGAGCAGATCGGCGTAGTAGCGCACGATCGCGATCGGCTGGTCCAACTGGGCACCCTGGGTCAACGCCGGGGTGGCGCCGACTTCGGCGATGGTGAGGGCGGCGAGTTCGTCGCGGTGCTCGACCAGCGCACGATGCAGCTGATCCAGGCAGCGGATGCGCAGGGCGGTGTTGGTGGGCCAATCGGTTGCGTCGAAGGCCTGCCGCGCCGCCGCCACCGCCGCGGTCGCCTGCTCGACAGTGGCCTCCGGGGCCTGGCCCAGGACTTCTCCGGTGGCCGGGTTGAGCGACGCGTACGTTCGGTCCGCGTCCACCAGTTCGCCGTTGATCAGCAGTCGCCGGGCAGGAACCTCCTCGGTGGCCGTCGCTCCGCGTAGGCCATCGGTGATGGTCTCTGCCGTGTCCTGCGAACTCATCCAAGCCTCCCGGCGGGGTAACTAGATTCTCATCTGCGGCGAATCATACATCTCATATGTGAGAACTCAAGGGCGGGAGAAACCCTCGCGGCCTGCGGTTCTACGACGGGAGTCCGTGGCGCTGCGGCGTTTTCGCTGCTGGGAGGTGGTCCATCGGCGCCTTGCCAGAAACAGACGTGCGAGAGTACGATTCTCACACCTTGGAAAGGAGATTCTTTGTGACCGAGACGGGCCTCGCGAGGACTGCTGTCGTGACCGGGGGCGCCTCGGGCATCGGCGCGGCCGTGGTGAATCGACTGCGCGCCGACGGTCACCGGGTCGCCATCATCGACCTCAAGCCTCAGGACGCTGAAGAATCGGCCTTCGCCGCCGACGTCACCGACCGCGGCCAGATCGACGCCGCCCTGACGCAGATCCGCGAACAGCTGGGACCGGTCACCATCCTGGTCAACGCCGCCGGGCTGGACGGCTTCAAGAAGTTCAGCCACATCAGCTTCGCCGACTGGCAGCGCGTCATCGACGTCAACCTCAACGGCGTCTTCCACACCATCCAGGCGGTGCTGCCCGACATGCTGGCAGCCGGCTGGGGCCGCATCGTCAACATCTCTTCGTCGAGCACGCATTCCGGCACTCCTTATATGGCGCACTACGTTGCCGCCAAGTCCGCCGTCAACGGGCTCACCAAGACTCTGGCGCTGGAATACGGGCCGAACGGAATCACCGTCAATGCGGTGCCGCCGGGATTCATCGACACCCCCATGCTGCGCAACGCCGCGAGCCACGGATTTCTCGGCGACCTCGAGGACAACATCGCCCGCACCCCGGTGCGCCGCATGGGCAGGCCCGAAGACATCGCGGCGGCGTGCGCGTTCCTGGCGTCCGAGGAGGCCGGCTACATCACCGGACAGATCCTGGGCGTCAACGGCGGCCGGAACACCTGACATCTCACCAACGAGGCGGGCACAGACACCAACGAAAGGAACAGCTGTGGGACGCGTTGCCGGAAAGGTCGCATTCATCACGGGAGCAGCCCGCGGGCAGGGCCGCAGCCACGCGCTGCGGCTTGCCGAGGAGGGCGCCGACATCATCGCCGTCGACCTGTGTCAGGACATCGAGACGATCGGCTACCCGATGGCCCGGCCGGAGGATCTCGAGGAGACCGCCAAGCTGGTCGAGAAGACCGGACGCGGCATCGTCACCGCCCAGGCCGATGTGCGCGACGCCGCGGCGCTCAAGACCGCGCTGGATGCCGGGCTGGCCGAGTTCGGCAAGCTCGACATCGTCGTCGCCCAGGCCGGGGTGGCCGGGATGAAGGGCAACCCGCCGCTGCAGGCGTGGATCGACGTCATCAACACCAACCTGGTTGGCACCATCAACGGCATTCAGGTCGCCCTGCCGCACCTGTCCGAGGGGGCGTCGATCATCGCCACCTCGTCGGCCGCCGCGTTGATGGACGCCCACCAGAAGGCCAACCCGGGCGGCGACCCGGGCGGAATGGCCTACATGACCTCCAAGCGGTTGATCGCGCAGTACGTACACGACCTCGCGACGGAACTGGCGGTACGCGGCATCCGCGCCAACGTCATTCACCCGACGAACTGCAACACCGACATGTTGCAGAGCGAGCCGATGTACCGCTCCTTCCGGCCTGACCTGGAACACCCGACCCGCGCCGACGCCGAACCGGTCTTCTACGTGCAGCAGGCGATGAAGGTGCCGTTCATCGAACCCGAGGACATCTCCAACGCGGTGCTCTGGCTCGCCTCCGAGGAGGCCCGGTACGTCACCGGCATGCAGTTGCGGGTCGATGCCGGCGGATATCTCAAGTGGTACGACTACCACGTCTGATGTCATCGAGATCGCCGAAATCGACTGGAAAGGAACGAGAACATGAAGGTCTCCGTTGACGGACAGCGTTGCCAGGGGCACACGCTGTGCGCGATGATCGCGCCTGATTCCTTCGTGCTCAACGACATCGACGGCACCTCGTCACCGGTGTCGGAAGTGGTTCCGGCCGATCAGCAGGACGCCGTGCGCGAGGCCGCACACTCCTGCCCCGAACAAGCCATCCTCATCGAGGAATGAGTAGGGAGGATTCCTTGACCGTCAATGATTCCCCGGCCGCGACCGGCCAGGACGACTCAGCAGACGACCGTAAGAAGAACGTCTTCTACTTCGATCGCCACACCCCGGAGTACCGCGAACACTTCGACGAGATCACCAGCGAGATGCACGCCAAGTGCCCGATGGCGTGGAGTCCCACCTACAACGGGCACTGGGTGGCCGCCGACAGCAAGCACGTCTTCGAACTGGCCCGCTGCCCCGCCGTCTCGAATCATCACGACATCAGCGGCGAAACACCGTTCCAGGGCATCACCATCCCCAAAGCAAGCCGTGCGACGGTGGTGCGTGGCGGCATCCTGGAGATGGACGAGCCCGAGCACAGCGCCTACCGCGGTGCGTTGAACCCGTACCTGTCCCCCGCCGCGATCAAGCGGTGGGTGCCGTTCGTGGACGAGATCACCCGCGCGGCAATCGATGAGCACATCGAGTCGGGCCGGATCGACTTCGTCGAGGACCTGGCCAACGTGGTCCCCGCGGTGTTCACCCTCGCCATGATGGGTATCGAACTCAAGAAGTGGAACGTCTACAGCGAGCCCACGCACGCATCGGTGTACACCCCCGAGCACTCGCCCGATCGCGAGAAGATCAACGAGCAGCACCGCGAAATGGGCATCGACATCATCAACAACATGATGGAGATCCGGGAGAACCCGCGCCCCGGCCTGGTCAACGCCATGCTGCAGTTGCGCATCGACGGTGAGCCGGCGCCGGACATCGAGATCCTGGGCAACCTGGGCCTGGTGATCGGCGGCGGTTTCGACACCACCACGGCGCTGACCGCGCACGCGCTGGAATGGCTCGGCCAGCACCCGTCCGAGCGCACCCGGCTCAGCAACGAACGCGAAACTCTGTTGGACCCGGCGACCGAGGAGTTCCTCCGGTTCTTCACGCCCGCGCCGGGCGACGGCCGGACGTTCTCCGAGGATGTCGAGGTCGAGGGGCAGCAGTTCAAGCAGTTCGAGCGGCTCTGGCTGTCCTGGGCGATGGCGAACCGGGACCCCTCGATCTTCTCCGAGCCCAACCGGCTCATCATGGACCGTAAAGGCAACCGGCACTTCAGTTTCGGCCTGGGGGTCCACCGCTGTATCGGCTCCAACGTGGCGCGCACCGTCTTCAAGTCGATGCTGACCGCCGTGCTCGATCGGATGCCCGACTACCAGTGCGACCCCGACGGGACCGTGCACTACGACACCATCGGTGTCATCCAGGGCATGCGGAACCTGCCGGCCACCTTTACCCCCGGCAAGCGACTCGGGCCGGGACTGGACGAGACGCTGGAGAAGCTACAGCGGATCTGCGACGAGCAGGAGTGCGCGCGCCCGATCACCGAACGCAAGGAGACCGTCGTCATCGACTGAACCCCCTGCGCGAGCAGACACAGAATCGCTTCGCGGGGTGCGATTGTGTGTCTGCTCGCGCTAAGCGCGGGGCAGTCCCAGCACCTGCTGGGCGATGATGTTGCGGTGGATCTCCGAGGTGCCCCCGGCGATGGTGCCCGAGAAGCTGCGGGCATGCCGCTCGAACCAGCTGGCGAAGTAGCTGTCGAGGTTCATCGGCGCGTACGGCCCCGAGTTTGCCGGGTGCACAAGCCCACCCGCCCCGGCGGCGTCCAGCGCGTGACCGGAGGCGAACATCTCGGCCTCCGACCCCAGTAGCTTGAGCACCGACAGCGCCGCCACGTCCTCCTCGCCGCGCGCGGCCCGCGCCAGCGCCCTGGACCCCAGCAGGCGCAACGCCTGATAGTCCATGACCGCCGTGGCGAATCGGTCGCGCTCCAGTGCGCCGTCGGGGTGGAAGTCGGCGATGATGTTGTCCAGCCGGTCGGCGAAACCCAGCCACATCATGGTGCGTTCGTGGCCCAGTGATCCGTTGGCCACCCGCCAGCCGCCGTTCAGCGGGCCTACCAGGTTCTCCCCCGGTACCCGCACATCGGTGAAGAACACCTCGTTGAAGTCTTTGTCGTCGATCCCGCAGACGGTGGGGAACGGACGGCACACCACCCCGGGGGTGTCGGTGGGGATCAGCAGCACGCTGATGCCTTTGTGCTTGGGCGCGTCGGGATCGGTGCGCACGAACGTCAGCAGCACGTCGGCGTCGTGAGCGCCCGAGGTCCACACCTTCTGGCCGTTGACGATGAAGTCATCTCCGTCGCGATCCGCCCTGGTGCGCAGCGATGCCAGATCAGAGCCTGCGCTCGGCTCGCTCATCCCCAGCGATGCGGTGATCTCGGCGCGCAGAATCGGCACCGCCCAGCGCTGCTTCTGCTCGTCGCTGCCGAACGAAAGCAACGATGCCGCAATGATATTCACACCCTGTGGATTGAAACTGTGATAGATCCGGCGCCGGCACAACTCCTCCAGGTGCACGAACTGCTGCAGCAGGGTGGCGTTGCGGCCGCCGAACTCGGGCGGGTTGCCCGGCAGCAGCCAGCCGTTGTCGAACAGCAGTCGCTGCCAGCGCCGCGCCCACTCCGGCATGTGCGACACCGAGCGTGGGCGCTCGCAGGTGTCGGCCTCGGCGGGCAGGTTGGCGTCGAGGAAGGCCCCGAACTCGGCGCGGAACTCCTCGACGTGCGCGTCAAATGTGAGCTGCAAGATACTCCTCGGCGATGGCGGCTCGGTGTTGCGCGGCACCACCCAGCATCAGCTCACCGGCCTTGGCCCGCTTCAGCGCGAACTGCAGGTCGTTCTCCCAGGTGAATCCCATCGCGCCGAAAAGCTGCAGTCCGTGCCGGAAGACGAGCGACTGGCATTCCCCGGCGGCGGCCTTGGCCATGGCGGCCGCCATCCGCCGCCGCGGGTCGTCGGCCGCGATCGTCAATGCCGCGAAATAGGCCAGTGCCCGGGCACGTTCGATCGCCACGTGCATGTCCGCCGCTTTGTGCTGGACGGCCTGGAACGACCCGATCGGGACGCCGAACTGCTGACGGCTGCGCACATGCTCGAGCGCCAGATCCAGGATGCGCTGGCAGGCTCCCACCATCGTCATCGCCATTCCGCTCAGCGCGACATGGCGGGCCCGGTCGATGTCGACCCGGATCCGGGCGGTGTCGGGTACCTCGACTCCGGCGAAGGACACGTCGGCCACGTGCAGCGTCGGGTCGAACACCGCGGCCTTGCGGGTCGTCACCGCGCCGGAGTCGACCACGAACACCCCTGCATCGGTGACCACCGCCAACCGATCGGCCCGATCGCCGTCCAACACGCCCACGGCCGTCCCCTCCAGCACCCAGCCGGCCGCATTGCGATGGGCGGTCACCCCGCTGAACACCGCCGCCCCGGTCGAACCGTCCGGGCGATGAAGCTCACCGACCAGCGGCGCGAACTGAGTCATGGTGGCCAGGAACGGGGTGGGGTCGGTGGCGCGGCCCAGTTCTTCGAGAACGATCGCCAGCTCCACCGCGGTTTCGGGCTCATGCAGCTCGGTCCAGCCCAGGTCGACATAGACCTTCCACAGCGGGCCGATGTCGACCCCATCCTCGGCAACACTGCGCACCAGCGACGGCGAGCACTGTTTGCCCACCACGTCGCGAACCGTGCCCTGCCACAGTCGCTGATCCTCGTCGAACTCCAACAGCATCGCAGTCATCTCCTCTGGGCGCCGGTCGAGAATAACATTCTCGCTAGCGAATGTAACGATCTCGGTCTGAGATACCTTGCTGCCGCAGCCCGGCGCGGACCTGGGCGACCCGACCCCACGTCAGGTGCCGTCGACCGACCGGACCAATAGTGAGAATCAAATTCTTGCAAGCCAAGAATACAGCTATACAATGGTCTGGCGGGGCTCGGTTTCCCGGCGACTGCCCACCGCGCCCGGCGGGCGACACTGCGAAGGACAACGTTGATGATCGAACACCCGGACGGCACCCACACGCCCGTCATCGACGCCAGCGTGCACATCTTCGCGGCATCCAACAAAGACCTGCGCAGCTTCCTGCGGGAGCCGTTCAAGAGCCGCGGTTTCCCCGACTACGAGATGGACTGGTACGGGGCGCCGGGCGGCGAGTACGCGCCCGGCACCGAGGGCCCGCAGCGCGGGTATCCGGGCTCGGACCCCGACGTGGTGGCCCAGCACCTGTTCGCCGAACGCGGTGTCGACGTCGCGGTACTGCACCCGATGACCCGCGGCGTCATGCCGGACAGGCATCTGGGGTCGGCGATCGCCGCGGCGCACAACGAGATCCTGGTGTCACGCTGGCTGGACCACGCCGAGCACGGCGAGCGCTTCCGCGGCACCATCAGGGTCAACCCCGACGACATCGCCGGCGCGCTGCGCGAGATCGACCGGTGGAAGAAGCACCCCCGGATGGTGCAGATCGGGATTCCACTGCAATCCCGGGAGCTGTTCGGCAAGCCGCAGTTCTGGCCGCTGTGGGAGGCCGCCGTCGACGCCGGTCTGCCGGTGGCCGCGCACATCGAGGTCGGCACCGGCATCGCTGCCGCCCCGACGCCGTCGGGCAATACCCGCACCTACGAGCAGTACGTCAGTTTCATGGCGTGCAACTACATCTATCACCTGATGAACATGATCGCCGAGGGCGTCTTCGAGCGGATGCCGGGGCTGAAGTTCGTCTGGTCTGACGGCGCCGCGGACCTGCTGACCCCGTTCATCTGGCGGATGGACTGCTTCGGCCGGCCGCACCTGGAGCAGACGCCGTGGGCACCGGAGATGCCCAGCGACTATCTGCCCGGGCACGTGTTCTTCGTGCAGGGTGAGATGGACGGCCCCGGCGACACCGACTTCGCCGGTGAATGGTTCGGGTTCACCGGCAAAGAGGACATGGTGATGTACGGGTCCAGCTACCCGCACTGGCAGCGCAACGAACTGAAAGTACCGAGCGCATTCAGCGCCGAACAACGCGACAAGTTGTGCTGGCTCAACGCCAGTGAGCTCTACGGCATAGAAGTGCCTGCCGTTCCGGCCCGCGTAGGCGCACACTAGAGAACAGCTGGGATCAAGGGAGATCACGATGTCTGTGACAGCCACCGAGCGCAAGCCGGCCGCCGAGCGGGTCGCCGTGCGGTGCGTCGACTCCGACGTTCATCCGGTGCCGAGACGCGGCGAACTGGTCCAATACCTTCCGGAGCCGTGGCGCAGCAAGTACTTCCTGCCCCGCCGGGTCGGTGAGCTGATCTACTACGACGCTCCCGACTATGCGCACGCCTACGCGATGCGGGTCGACGCGTTTCCCGCCGACGGCGAATTCCCGGGCAGCGACCCGGATCTGGCCTTCAAGCAGCTCATCATGGATGCCGGGTCGGACTTCGTGATCCTGGAGCCCGGCGCGTATCCCGCGCGTATTCCCGAAGCGCAGCAGGCGATGTCGTCCGCACTCAACGATTGGCAGGTCAATCACTGGCTGGATGCCAAGAACAACTGGCATCAGCGCTGGCGCGGATCGATCTGCGCGGCGATCGAGGATCCGTTCGGCGCGGCCGCCGAGGTCGAGAAGTGGGCCGGCCACCCCTACATGGCGCAGGTCCTGATCAAAGCCGAACCCCGTCCGTCATGGGGTGACCCCAAATACGACCCGATCTGGGCGGCGGCCACCAAGCACGACATCACCGTCAGCTGCCACCTGTCCCGCAGCCACCACGAAGAACTGCCGATGCCGCCGGTCGGACTGCCCAGCTACAACCACGACTTCATGGTCACCTACTCACTGCTGGCCGCCAACCAGGTGATGAGCCTGGTCTTCGACGGGGTCTTCGACCGGTTCCCGACCCTGCGCATCGTGCTGGTCGAGCACGCGTTCACCTGGATCCTGCCGCTGATGTGGCGGATGGACGCCATCTACGAGGCGCGCAAGTCGTGGCTGGACATCAAGCGCAAGCCCAGCGAATACGTCAAAGACCACATCAAGTTCACCACCCAGCCGCTGGACTACCCCGAAGACAAGACCGAGCTGACTCGGGTCCTGGAATGGATGGAGTGCGACAAGATTCTGCTGTACTCCTCCGACTACCCGCACTGGACGTTCGACGACCCGCGCTGGCTGGTCAAGCACCTGCCCAAGGCCGCCCGCGAAGCGGTGATGTTCCGCAACGGCTTGGCGACCTACCACCTGCCCGACACGGTCCCGGCCCTTGAGGGACAGGTGCGGGTGTTCTAGATGAGCCATGACGAACAGCGCCCCCGGCTAGCCCAGGGCCGCGAGCACATCGTTGCCACTGTCGACGAGATTCCGCCCGGCACACATAAACTCGTGCCGATCGGACATCACGGCGTCGGTGTGTACAACATCAACGGGACGTTCTACGCGATCGCGAACTTCTGCCCCCACCAGGGCGGGCCGCTGTGCGCCGGACGGCTTCGGGGCCGCACCGTGGTCGACGAGAACGCCCCGGGTGACGCCGCCATGGTCCGGGACCTGGAGTACATCTACTGCCCCTGGCATCAATGGGGTTTCGAGCTCGCCACCGGCACCACCGCGGTCAAACCCGAGTGGAGCATCCGCACCTATCCGGTCCGGGTGGTCGGCAACGACGTCCTGGTCCAGGCCTAGCACACAGGAGTTTCGGTGGCCTCTATCGAAGTCAACGGTGGAAACGTTGTCTACGAAATCCTCGGCACAGGCGGCGATC
Source organism: Mycolicibacter longobardus (assembly GCF_002102265.1). Taxonomy (GTDB): domain Bacteria; phylum Actinomycetota; class Actinomycetes; order Mycobacteriales; family Mycobacteriaceae; genus Mycobacterium; species Mycobacterium longobardum. The sequence goes on from NZ_LQPG01000007.1 coordinate 338,738, forward strand.
TGATCGTGCTGACACCCGGCGGCCGGTTCTCCAAGGAGATTCCGGGGCTGCGTCCGCTGGCCGAAGCGTTGGTCGACGGCGGCTACCGGGTGCTGCTCTGGGACCGGCCGAACTGCGGGGCGTCCGATGTGCAGTTCTACGGCCAGTCCGAATCGCATATGCGTGCCGAAACCCTGCACGGCTTGCTTACCAAGCTCGACACCGGGCCGTGCATCATCGCCGGTGGTTCAGGCGGTGCGCGGGACTCGATGCTGACCACCATGCTCTACCCGGAATTGGCCACCAAGCTGGTGCTGTGGAACATCGTCGGCGGGTTGTACGGCACGTTCGTGCTGGGGTCCTACTATGTGGTGCCCAACATTCTGGCGGTGCGCGGCGGCGGAACGCCGGCGCTGTTGAACCTCCGCGAATGGCAGGAGCGCATCGAGGAGAATCCGGACAACAAGCAACGACTGCTCGATCTGGACCGCGACGAGTTTCTCAAGGTGATGCTGCGCTGGCTCAACGCGTTCGTGTCCAAGCCCGGGCAGACGATTCCCGGCGTCGACGACGAGATGTTCGATCGGATAACGGTTCCCACGCTCATCATCCGGGGCGGCGAGAACGACTGGGACCACCCCAAACGCACCTCGCTGGAGGTGAACTGCCTGATCAAGGGTTCCGAGCTGATCGATCCGCCCTGGCCGGAGGACGCCTGGGAACGCGCCGGCGAGGAGCGTGCCGCCGGAAAAGTCAGTCACTTCAACATGTTCGAAACCTGGGTGCAGGCCGCGCCGGCGATCCTCGAATTCCTGGGCCGCTGATGGCCTCAGTGACTGTGGATGTGAACCTCGCAGTTCAGCGATGCCTCGAGCGCGGTGTGGATGCGGCTCTCTCCGACCCGCGCCACGTCCGGCTCCGCCAGGGTCACATGGACGACGTCCAGACCGTCCGGTCCGGATGTACGGCCGACCTCGCCGGCCAGCCCCAGCCCGGCCAGAACGCCGTGCACGTCGTCGTCGGTGCCCCTGCTCAGATAGGTGACCACCCCCGCCGCGGGCATGGTACCGAATGCATTGGCGCACAGTCTGATCCCAATGTCGACAACGTCGGCTTCGGCACCCGTTATCAGCAGCCGCGCTTGACGGCGGCCCACCGGCATGGCCGCAACGCTGGCGTCGACCAACTCGGCGCCGGCCTGGCCTGCCAGGTCGCGCAGCGCCGCCATCCCGGCCACCAACTGCTCGGGGGTCAGTTGCCCGGTCGGGTCGACGTCGACGCGCACCACCGCAGTTCTCACGTCCGCGAGCCTAGCCAAATGAGGTGGCAATGACGACAACTGCCGCGACCCCGCACACCACCGTCGCCGTGTGGCCGGGCTGTGCGCCGCGACTGCTGAGCGAGGGTGTCGAGGACGGCGCGAGTTACCTGGCGGGCGGCGGCTATCGGCCAGTGCCCGACGCCGACGAGTTCCTGGCCGAGGTGGATCGCAGCGGGCTGCTCGGCCGCGGCGGGGCGGCGTTTCCGCTTGCGGTCAAGCTGCGTTCGGTGCGCGACGCCGCCCGTCGCGGCCGCGACACCGTGGTGCTGGCCAACGGCGAAGAGGGCGAGCCGGCGTCGGTCAAGGACCGCTGGTTGCTGCGCAACCGTCCGCACCTGGTGCTCGACGGGCTGCGGCTGGCCGCCGCCGCAGTGGCGGCCGACCGTGCCTACGTCTATGTCTCGGACCCGACGGCAGCCAACAGCGTGGAGCACGCGCTGGCCGAGCTCGACACGAAAGTCCTTGGTGGGCTGACGATCAGTGTGTTCACCGTCGACGCGGGCTATGTCGCCGGCGAGGAGACCGCAGCGGTGCGGGCGATCAACGGCGGACCGGCCAAACCGACCGACAAGCCGCCCCGCCCCTACCAGCAGGGGATCCGCCGGCAGCCGACGCTGGTGTCCAACGTCGAGACGTTGGCGAATCTTCCGTACCTGCACCAGCACGGCGCGGCGGCGTTCCGCACGGTGGGGACCGAGTTGTCGCCGGGCACCTTCCTGGCGACGGTGACCGGCGGCGGGCTTCCACCGGTGCTCTACGAGCTGCCGCACGGCATCGCGGTCGCCGAACTTCTGGGTGTGCACGGGATTTCGCTCAAGCGGGTGCGCGGGTTGCTGATGGGCGGCTACTTCGCCGGCCTGCTCAACCGCGACGCATTGGAGACGACGCTCGATCACGAGTCGCTGCGCGCCGCCGGCAGCGGTCTGGGCTGCGGGGCGATGTCGGTTCTCACCGACGACTGCCCGGTCGCCGTGGCCGCCTCGGTGTTGGCCTATTTCGGCCGGGAGAACGCCGGGCAGTGCGGGTCGTGCTTCAACGGCACCGTGGCGATGGCGGCGGTCGCCGAGGCGCTGCGGGACGGCGTCGCGGAGACCGAAGACGTCGAGCGGATGCGACGGTGGGCCGGGGTGCTGCCCGGGCGGGGCGCCTGCGGCACCCTGGACGGCGCCACCAATGTGGCGGCCAGTCTGCTGAATCGGTTCCCGGAGTTGGTCGCCGGTCACCTGGACGGCGCCTGCGATGCCTGCCGTGGCGGCGCCTTCCGCGCGATGCGTCCCTATGCGGTCGAGGAGGTGACGGCATGAGGATCCGCCTGGATCGCACGCTGTGCGACGGATTCGGCTTCTGCGCCAAACACGCACCGAAGCACTTTTCCCTGGACGACTGGGGCTACGCATCCATGACGGGCGATGGGACCGTGGCCGAGGCCGACGAGCATGACGTCAAGCGCGCCCTGCTGGACTGCCCGGTGCACGCCATCATCGAGATCACCGAGGACGACGACGTATGAGGCACCCAGCATGAGTTCACCGGGACGGCCACTGCCGGCCATCACCGCCGAGAACGAGTTCTTCTGGACCGCTGGCGCCGACGGGGTACTGCGGCTGCAGGAGTGTCGCGACTGCGCCGCACTGATCCATCCGCCGCAGCCGGTATGCCGATACTGCCGCGGCCAGAACATGGGCGTGCGCGACGTGTCCGGGCGGGCCACGCTGGCCGGATTCACCGTCAACCATCGGTTCAGCCTGCCCGGCATGCCGGCGCCCTATGTGGTGGCACAGGCGGCGATCAATGAGGATCCGCGAATTCGGCTGACCACCAACATCATCGACTGCGACCCGGACCAGCTCGAGCTCGGCAGGCAACTCGAGGTGGTGTTCGAACAGCACGAAGACGTGTGGCTGCCGCTTTTCCGCCCCGCCGGCGATGTCACCGACGTCGCGCCGCTGCCCGACGACGAGATCGCACCGCAGGACTTCAGCAGCCACGTCCGGCCGATGGTCACCGCCCGCAAGTTCGAGGACGAGGTCGCGATAACCGGAATAGGCATGTCCGACCTGGGCCGCCGGCTGATGAGACCGCCGCTGGCACTGACGGTCCAGGCCTGTCAGCAGGCCATCGACGATGCCGGCCTGAGCCTCGACGAGATCGACGGCCTGTCCACCTATCCGGGTCCCGGCATGCTGGGCCCGTTCACCGAGGGCGGCGTGACGGCGCTGGAATCCGCGCTGGGAATCCGCCCGACCTGGCACAACGGCGGCATGGAGACTTTCGGTCCCGGCGGATCGGTGATCGCCGCCATGCTGGCGGTGGCCGGCGGTTTGGCACGTCACGTGCTGTGCTTCCGCACCCTGTGGGAGGCCACCCACAACGAGCTGATGAAGCAGGGCAAGATCAGGCCCCAGGGCGGCCGGACCGCCAGCTGGCAGATGCCGTTCGGTGCGACCTCCGCCGCGCACACGCTGGCACAGAACGCCCAGCGGCACTTCCACCGCTACGGCACGACCCGGGAGACGCTGGGCTGGATCGCGTTGAACCAGCGGGCCAACGCCCAGGTGAATCCGACGGCGATCTACCGGGATCCGATGAGCATGGACGACTATCTCTCGGCCCGTCCGATCACCACCCCGTTCGGCCTGTACGACTGTGACGTTCCGTGTGATGGTGCGGTCGCGGTGATCGTGTCGGCAGTCGACGCGGCCCGGGACCTGGCCAAGCCGCCGATCCGGGTCGAGGCGGTCGGCACCCAGATCATCGAGCGGATCGACTGGGACCAGAGCACCCTGACGCATGAACCGCAGGTTCTGGGCCAGTCCGCGCATCTGTGGTCGCGGACCCCGCTGCGGCCCGCGGACGTCGACGTCGCCGAACTCTACGACGGGTTCACCTTCAACTGCCTGTCCTGGATTGAGGCACTGGGGTTCTGCGGCATCGGCGAGGCCAAGAGCTTCCTCGACGGCGGCACCAACATCGCCCGCGACGGAGTGCTTCCGCTGAACACCCACGGCGGCCAGCTCTCCCACGGCCGCACCCACGGCATGGGGCTGATCCATGAAGCCGTCACCCAGTTGCGCGGCGAGGCCGGCGAACGCCAGGTCGCCGGCGCCCGGGTCGCGGTGGCGAGCAGCGGCGGGCTCACCCCCAGCGGGGTCATGTTGCTGCGGACGGACTCGTGAGTCCCCCAGTCCGCCCGCGGATGGTCAGCGCCGACGGTGTGCCGATGTCGGCGTTGGTGGCCGACGTCGCGGATCCTCATGCCGTGGTCGTCGCGCTGCACGGCGGCGGGACCACGTCGATGTATTTCGACTGCCCCGGCCAGGCCGAGTTGTCCCTGCTGAGAACCGGTGCCGCACTGGGCTACACGGTGATCGCGCTGGACCGACCGGGCTACGGGAGCTCGGCGCTGTATCCGGAGGCGACAACCGATCCCGGCCAACGCGTCCGGCTGGCCTACCTGGCCGTCGACCGGATTCTCGGCGAACGGCCACGCGGTGCCGGCCTGTTCATCCTGGGGCATTCCAACGGCTGCGAACTGGCGCTGCGGATGGCGGCCGACGATCGGGGCGCCGAGCTGCTCGGGCTGGAGTTAGCCGGTACCGGGCTGCGCTACCAGGATGCCGCGCGCAGGGCACTGAGCACGGCCGGCCCCGGTCAGCGGCCGGTCGGTCTACGCGAACTGCTCTGGGAACCGGCCTCGCTGTACCCGGACGCGGTTTTGCGCGGGATCACCCACGCCTCCCCGGGCTCGCAGTATGAAGCCGAAATGGTGGCCGATTGGCCGCGCCGTGATTTCCCGTCGCTGGCCGGCCGGGTCCGGGTACCGGTGCGCTTCACCTTCGCCGAACACGAGAAGATCTGGCAGTCCGACCCGGATGCGCAGCGCGATATCCGCGACATCTTCACCGCCACACCGAGTTTCACGAGCAATAACCAACCCGGGGCGGGGCACAATCTCAGCCTCGGCTTCAGCGCCGCGGAGTATCACAGTTCGGCACTGTCATTCGTCGGTGAGTGCGCGGCGTCCGCTGTCGCCGCGCGGGATTCGGAGGTCAGCTGATGCGCGTCGGTTTCATCGGGTTGGGCAGCCAGGGCGCGCCGATGGCGCGGCGCATCGTCGAGGGCGGGTACGCCACCACGCTGTGGGCCCGGCGGGACGGCACCCTGGAGCCCTTCTCCGACACCGAAGCCCGCGTCGCCGACTCCCCCGCCGAGCTGGGCCGCCAAAGTGATCTGGTCTGCCTGTGCGTGGTCGGCGATGCCGACGTCGACGAGGTCATCGTCGGGGACAGCGGGGTGCTGGCCGGACTGCAGCCCGGCGGCATCATCGCGATTCACAGCACGGTCCACCCCGACACCTGTCGCCGGCTCGCGCAGCACTGTGCGGACCAGGGGGTCTCGGTGATCGACGCACCGGTCAGCGGCGGCGGTCCGGCTGCCGCGGCCGGGACGCTGCTGGTGATGGCCGGGGGTGAGCCCGATGTCGTCGAGCGCTGCCGCCCGGTGTTCGAGACCTACGCCGACCCGGTGGTGCATCTGGGTGATCTCGGCTCGGGTCAGGTGACCAAGCTGCTCAACAACCTGTTGTTCACCGCCAATCTCGGGACCGCGGCGACCGCACTGGCACTCGGTGAGCAACTCGGGGTCGCCACCGACCGGCTCGCCGAAGTGGTGTCACGTGGCAGCGCGAACAGCTTCGCGCTGAACAGCATCCGGGGTTCCGGCGGGACCCTGGACCGGCTGGCCGGCCTGGCCGGGTCGCTATTGCAGAAGGATGTCCGGCTGGTGGCCGATCTGGCGCAGCGGGCGGACGCCGTTCCCGGTGCGGTGCTCGAAGCCGCCGACGCGGCGCTTTCGCTGATGGACCACCCGCGGTGAACCCGGTCGGCGATCGCCCCTTCCAACGGTCTGCCGTTTGTCTTACAGTAGCGGTTATAGTCTGCCGTCCCCGGGAGGTTCGATGACCAAGGCGGAACTCGTCTTCGACCCGTTCTCCGAAGAGTATTACGACAATCCGTTCGACATCTATCGGCGAATGCGCGAGGAAGCGCCGCTGTACTACAACGAGGAACTGGACTTCTACGCGCTCACCCGCCATGTGGACGTGGCCGCGGCCTTCAAGGACTTCGAGACCTACTCGTCGGCTCGCGGCTGCGACCTCGCGATGGTGCGTTCGGGTGAGGTGCCGCAGAAGATGATCATCTTCATGGACCCTCCCGATCACCGGCACATGCGCAGCCTGCTCAACAAGGCCTTCACCCCGCGCGCGATCCAGTCCCAGCGCGAGACCGTGGTCGAACAGGTCGAGCGATTCCTGAGCGCCGTCGGCCCCGACCGGTTTGATGTGGTGCAGGACTTCTCCGGACCGTTCCCGGTGGAGGTCATCACTCGGATGGCCGGGGTGCCCGAGGAGTACCGCCAACAGGTCCGGCACTGGATCGACACCTCGCTGCACCGCGAGCCGGGGCAGATCGAGACCAGCGAGGCCGGCATGCAGGCCACCATCGAGACCGCGACCTACTACTACGGACTGATCCAGGAACGGCGCGGCGACCCGCAGGACGACATGATCAGCAGGCTGATCGCCGCGGAGATTCCCGGCGAGAACGGCGAGATGCGGCGCCTCGACGATATCGAGATCACCGGATTCGCCTCGCTGCTCGGGGCCGCCGGCGCGGAAACCGTCACCAAGCTGGTCGGCAGCGCCGCGGTGATCTTCGCCCGCAATCCCGACCAGTGGCAGAAGCTGCTCGACGACCCCAGCAAGGTGCCCGCCGCCGTCGAGGAACTGCTGCGCTACGAGGGACCGGTGCAGTACAACGTCCGCTACACGCTCAAAGAGGCACACGTCAGTGGCGGCACGATTCCGGCCGGCAAGCCGGTGTTCTTGATCGGCGCCGCTGCCAATCGCGACCCGGAGGCATTCGCCGACGCCGACACCTTCGACATCGACCGGGATCAGACCGAAGCACAGCACCTCGGGCTGGGATACGGGATTCACAGCTGCCTCGGCGCGGCGCTGGCCCGGATGGAAAGTGTCATCGCCTTGGAGCGGCTGCTGGACTTCATGCCTCGTTACGAGGTGGATTGGGATGGGCTGCAACGGGTGCACATGCAGAACGTCTCCGGCTATTCCAACGTCCCGGTTCGTGTGATCCGGTGAGGAAACCCCGATGACCAAGCGAAGGGTTGTCGTCGACTACGGGCTCTGTGAGTCCAACGGGATCTGCATGGGCATCAATCCGGATGTGTTCCACCTCGACGACGAGGACAACCTCTATATCCTCAAGCCGGACATCACGCCGGAGACCGAAGGCGATGTCGCCGAGGCGGTCCGCAGGTGTCCCCGTCAGGCGCTGGCGGTCGCCGAGGAAGAGTAGACGAGGACTAACGCCCCGGGAACCCGGACAGGATGACCGCGTTGCAGTCGGCTGCGGCCTGCCGCAGCTTCGCGGCCTTCTGGTATTCCTCGGAGTGATACCAGGCGCGGGCGGCGTCCACGGATTCGAATTCCAGGACGACGGTTTGATTTCCGTGCCAGTCGCCTTCCAGCAACTCATGCTGGGTCTCAACGGCCAGGATCGTCGCGCCGCCGGAGGCCATCGTCGGCCCCGCGGCCTTTCCGTAGGCGACCATGCCCGACGGATCTTTGATCGCCTCGGTCAGGATGACATATCCCTTGGGCGCGTTCGCCATTAGCTCTCCTCGGGTGAATTGTCGGTGATGTCGTCGATGGCGTGTTCCGGGCATTGCTTGATGGCATCGCGAACCGCGTGCTCGAACTCCGGCGGCACCTCGTCCACGGTGACCTCCGAATACCCGTCATCGTTGATCGCGAACACCTCGGGACAGATCGTGGTGCAGATGCCATGCCCGGCACAACGATCCGGGTCGACCCAGGCCTTCATCGCGCCGGCCGCCCCACCTCGGTGAACTCCAGGTTCAGCTGGATCAGGCCACGCAGGATGTAGGTCGGAATGTAGCTGAATCGCCGCGCGTCGGCGGGGCCGTGCAGCTCCTCGGAGATCCTGATGTCGGTGGTGCGATCCAGCAGGCGCTCCATCGCGATCCGGGTCTCGGCGCGGGCCAGTGGCGCTCCCGCGCAGCTGTGGATACCGCGCCCGAAGGTGATGTGCTGGCGGGCATTCGAGCGCGCCGCGTCGAAGGTCTCCGGATCGGTGAAACGGCGCGGATCGCGATTGGCGCCCGCGCTGAGCACCATCAGGGTGGTGCCGGCCGGGATGTGAACTCCGCCGATCTCGGTGTCCACCCGGGAGAGCCGGAAGTCTCCCTTGACCGGACTCTCGAAGCGCAGCACCTCCTCGATGAAGTTCGGGATGAGGCTGCGGTCATCACGGAGGCGCTGCTGAAGGTCCGGCTGCTCCGCGATGATCTTCAGCGCGGAGCCGAGCAGTCGCACCGTCGTCTCCTGGCCGGCCGAGTAGACGTTGGCAGCCACCTTGGCCACGTCGATCGGGTCCGGGATGGAACCGTCCGGGAAGGTCGCCTCCGCCATGCCGGTCAGGACGTCATCGCGTGGTGCACTGCGACGGTCGGCGATGTAGCCGGCGAAGGTGGCGTAGAGGAACTCCAGCGGACTGTGCGCCAGCGCCTTGGCATCGGTGCTGCCGATCCCGCCGCCGGCGTTGCGGTGAATGTTCTTGACGAAGTCGTCACGGTCTTCATCCGGGACACCGAGCAGGTCCGCGATGACCAGCAGGGTGAACGGCGCGGCGAAACCTCCGATGAACTCACCGGCGCCGGGCGCGAGGTAGTCGTCGAGCACCCGGTCGGCCAGCTCCCACATGGCGTCCTCGTTCTCCTTGAGGCGCTTGGGGGTGAGCAGCCGCATCAACAGGGCGCGGTGGTTGGTGTGCGTGGGCGGGTCCAGGGTCGGCAGCTGGTCGCTGAACGGCAGTTCGTCACGGTGCTTGTCGATCAGTTCCGCGACGGTCGCACCGCCCAGGTCGCCGTCCAGCGGCACCGGGAAGCCGGGGAACGGGCCGGTCACCGCGATGCACGAGGAGAACACCTCGGCATTGCCGGCCACCGCGCACGCCTCTTCCCAGCCGGTCACCATCATCACGCCGTGGTGCGGTTCCCGGGTGATCGGCGACCGCTCCCGCAGCGCGCGCAGATACGGGTAGGGGTCCCCGACCACCGATTGGTCGGTGAAGAAGTCGATCGTGTCTGGATCCATCACGAGCCGTTTCGCTCCCTCTCGCATACGAGAATGCCATTCTCGTCACCGGTCAACAGACTTCCATAACCCGGGGGTGCCGTCAACGCCTGGGGTCTCCTTCAGGCCCGTCAGCGCCGACCGGGCCGACTCAGCTGTTCGAGCGCGCGGCCTCCATCAGCGCGTTCGCCTGCCGATCCCCGTCTTTGTGGTGGCTGAGCGCGCGAATTGACACGTCGTGTCCCTCGGCGGCCTTGCGCAGCGCACCCACTCCTGCCTGCTCACGGGCGATGTGGGCGAACGGGTCGAACGAGTACCAGCGCATGGCGTTCTCGTGGGTCATCTTGTTGATGTCGTCATCGGCCACGTTGTTGGCGGTCAGCACGTCCCACAACTCTTCGGGCGCGCCCGGCCACATCGAGTCGCTGTGCGGGTAGTCGGCCTCCCAGGCGATGTTGTCGATGCCGATCATGTGGCGCAGTTGCACACCCACCGGATCGGAGATGAAACAGGTCAGGAAGTGCTCCCGGAACACTTCGGAGGGAACCTTGCCGCCGAAATTCTGGCCCGTCCAGGTCGAATGCATGTCGTAGGTGCGGTCCGCCCGCTCCAGGAAGTACGGGATCCACCCGGTGCCGCCCTCGGACAGCGCGATCTTGAGGTCCGGGTATTCCTTGATCGGCCTAGACCACAGCAAGTCCGCCGCGGCCTGCACGATGTTCATCGGCTGCAGGGTGATCATCACGTCCATCGGCGCGTCGGGCGCGGTGATGGCCAGCTTGCCCGACGACCCGATGTGCACGTTCATCACCGTGTCGGTGTCGCACAGCGCCTGCCACAGTGGGTTCCAGTACGCGTCGTGGAAACTCGGGTAGCCCATCGCGGCCGGGTTCTCGGTGAACGTCAGAGCGTGCACTCCCTTCTTGGACACCCGCCGCACCTCATCGGCGCACTTCTGGGCGTCCCAGATCACCGGTATCGCCATCGGGATGAAGCGTCCGGGATACGCGCCGCACCATTCGTCGATGTGCCAGTCGTTGTAGGCCTGGACCAGCGCAACCGAAAAGTCGGGATCCTCGGTGGCGAACAACCGGCCGGCGAAGCCGGGGAACGACGGGAAGCAGATCGAGCCGAGGATGCCGCCGGCATTCATGTCCTTGACCCGCTCATGGACGTTGTAGCAACCGGGCCGGATCTCGTCGAGGCCCTGCGGCTCCAGTCCGTACTCCTCTTTGGGCCGGCCCGCGACCGCGTTGAGCGCGACATTGGGGATCACCACGTCGCGGAACTGCCAGGAGTCGGAGCCATCGGCGTTGTGCACCAGGCGCGGCGCGTCATCCAGGTACTTGCGCGCCAGATGGTTGGCGAACATGTCCGGCGGCTCGACGGTGTGATCATCGACGCTGATCAGGATCATGTCGTCCTTGTTCACGGCCATCCTCCGATCCGGGTCCGGCGCGGGTGAGCCGGGCTCAACAACGTCTCCGTTGAAAACTATCTTCCCGTTTTCGGAGAATCAACCTTCTAACCTACCCGCCTTGCCGGGGCGGCGCCGGCGTAGCCGGGGGCGTGCAGCGGGCGTTCGACACGGCCGTCCTAGCTGCGCAAACGGCGGAGTGTTGACCAATCGAGCCAAACATGGAAATCTGTTGGTCAAATATGAGAATGTGATTCTCGCCGACGAGGAGTGGCCACATGCGTCTAGCTGAGCTGTCGGAGTCGCACTGGGACGACGCTGACGTACAGCGCGCGCTGGCCCAGATGCTGCCCGAGGAGCGGCGCAATGCCCGCGACGCCGGCAACGCGCTGGCCATGCTCGTCCACCACCCGAAGCTGGCCCGGGTGTTCCTGCGCTTCAACGTCCACCTGCTGTACGGCTCGGCCCTGCCCGCGCACCTGCGCGAGCTCGCAGTCCTGCGGACGGCGCACCGGCGCGGCTGCGAATACGAGTGGGCACACCACGTGACGATGGGCAAGGAAGCCGGTCTCACCGACGACGACATCAGCGACCTGCAACACGGCACCGGCCGCGACGAGCTCTACCAGGCAGTGCTGGATGCCACCGACGAACTCGACGAGAAGACCCGGCTCTCGGCCGCCACCGAGGCGGTCCTGACCAAACACCTGGACGAGCAGCAGGTGATGGATCTGGTCTTCACGGTCGGCTGCTACTGCATGTTGGCCATGGCCTTCAACACTTTTGGCGTTGAACTCGATGAAGAACCCGAATCAGGGAGGTAACACCGTGCCCCATTTCCCCAAACCGGCCGCAGGTAGCTGGACGCAGAACTATCCCGAACTCGGCACCGAGCCAGTCGATTACAGCGACTCGATCGACCCGGCATTCTTCGAGGCCGAGCGCGAGGCCGTCTTCAAGCGGATGTGGCTCAACGTCGGCCGCGTCGAGCGCCTGCCGCGCACCGGCAGCTACTTCACCAGGGAGCTGCCGTCGGCCGGAAAGGGCATGTCGGTGATCGTCTGCAAGACCAAGGACGGGTCGGTCAAGGCCTACCACAATGTCTGTCGCCACCGGGGAAACAAGCTGGTGTGGAACGATTTCCCGAACGAGGAGACCTCCGGCACCTGCCGACAGTTCACCTGCAAATACCACGCCTGGCGCTACAGCCTGGACGGCGATCTGACCTTCGTCCAGCAGGAGGACGAGTTCTTCAACCTCGACAAGGGCGACTACGGCCTGGCCGGCGTCCGCTGCGAGGTGTGGGAAGGCTTCATCTTCATCAACTTCGACGACAACGCGCAACCGCTCGCCGACTACCTCGGGCCGCTGGCCAAGAGCATCGAGGGCTACCCGTTCGGCGAGATGACCGAGACCTACTCCTACCGCGCCGAGGTCGGCAGCAACTGGAAGCTCTTCATCGACGCGTTCGTCGAGTTCTACCACGCGCCGATCCTGCACCAGGGCCAGTACACCAAGGAAGAAGCCGCCAAGATCCAGAAGTTCGGCTACGAAGCGCTGCACTACGAGCTGGCCGGCCCGCACAGCCTGCAGTCGACGTGGGGCGGTCAGGCCCCGCCCCCCGACATGTCCATGGTCAAGCCGTTGGACCAGGTCCTGCGCAGCGGGCTGTTCGGCCCGTGGGACAAGCCGGAGCTCATCGCCAATCTGAAGGAGCTGCCGCCGGGCGTGAACGTCAAGCGAGTGCCGCAGTGGGGCATCGACTCGTGGCTCTTCTACCCCAACTTCATGTTGCTGATCTGGGAACCGGGCTGGTATCTGACCTACCAGTACTGGCCGACCGCCGTCGACAAGCACGTCTTCGAGGCGAACCTGTACTTTGTGCCCCCCAAGAATGCGCGCGAACGCCTGGCCCAAGAGTTGGCCGCCGTCACGTTCAAGGAGTACGCGCTGCAGGACGCCAACACCCTGGAAGCCACCCAGACCATGATCGGCACCAGGGCCGTCAAGGACTTCCTGCTGTGCGACCAGGAGATCCTGATCCGCCACCTGCACAAAGTGAACCGCGACTTCGTAAAGGAGCACCAACATGCCGCTACCGTCTGAATTCGCCGCTCTGGAGCCCTATTTGGACTGGGACCTGGCCCACGAGCCCGACCGCTACGCCAAGCGGCTGGCGTCATCCATGGCCGAGATGCAGGAGTTCTACGACGTCGCGTTCCCGATGCTGAACGACGTCGTCGCATACTGCGACAAGTTTCCGCTGGACGACTTACCAGATGACGCAAAGACTCTCATGCACATCATGCAGTCCCTCGTCATGGTGTCGTTCCCGATCGAGGCCTGGAAACAGCCGCGCGTCCCGGACAGCGGCGCGGCGTGGGTCGAACTGCTCAGCGAGCCGGTGATCTAGGGGTGCTGACGCTCAAGGCGGCCGGGCTGCTCGACGTCGACGCCGGCGAGATCATCCGCCCCGGTGTGCTGCACGTCGAGGGTGACCGGATCGTCGGGGTCGGCGAACGCCCGCCGGACGGGGCCGAACCCGAGGAGGTCATCGACCTGGGCGACTCGATCCTGCTGCCGGGGCTGATGGACATGGAGGTCAACCTGCTGATGGGGGGTCGGGGCGAGAACCCCGGCCTGTCCCAGGTCCAGGATGATCCGCCGACCCGGGTGTTGCGTGCGGTGGGCAATGCGCGGCGCACCCTGCGTGCGGGCTTCACCACGGTGCGCAACCTCGGCCTGTTCGTCAAGACCGGTGGCTATCTGCTCGACGTGGCGCTGGGCAAGGCGATCGACGCGGGCTGGATCGAGGGCCCCCGTGTGGTGCCGGCCGGGCACGCGATCACCCCGACGGGCGGGCACCTGGACCCGACCATGTTCGCGGCGTTCATGCCGGGTGTGCTGGAGCTGACCGTCGAGGAAGGCATCGCCAACGGTGTCGACGAGATCCGCAAGGCGGTCCGCTACCAGATCAAGCACGGTGCGCAGCTGATCAAGGTGTGCTGCTCCGGCGGCGTCATGTCGCTGACCGGAGAGGCGGGCGCGCAACACTATTCGGATGAAGAGCTGCGCGTCATCGTCGACGAGGCGCACCGGCGTGGGCTGCGGGTGGCCGCACACACCCACGGCGCCGAGGCCGTCAAACACGCGGTCGCGTGCGGCATCGACTGCATCGAGCACGGCTTCCTGATGGACGACGAGGCCATCGCGATGCTCGTCGACAACGACCGCTTTCTGGTCACCACCCGGCGGCTCGCCGAAGCCATGGACGTGTCCAAGGCGCCGCCGGAACTGCAGGCCAAGGCCGCCGAGATGTTCCCGAAGGCCCGCACGTCGATCAAGGCGGCCTATGAGGCCGGGGTGAAGATCGCCGTCGGCACCGACGCGCCAGCTATTCCGCACGGCCGCAACGCCGATGAACTGGTCACGCTGGTCGACTGGGGCATGCCGCCGGCCGCCGTGCTGCGGGCCGCAACGGTGACCGCAGCCGAACTCATCAACGCAAGTGATCGCGGCCGGCTGGCCGAGGGTCTGCTCGCCGATGTCATCGCGGTTCCCGGGGATCCGCTGGCCGACATCGCCGTTACCCAGAAGGTGAACTTCGTCATGAAAGGCGGCAAGGTGTATGTCCACAAGAACTGACGACCTGGTCGAGATCCAGCAGACGCTGGCGCGCTACGCGGTGACCATCACCCAGGGCGATATCGACGGTCTGGTGGCAGTGTTCACCCCGGACGGCACCTACAGCGCATTCGGCGAAACCTATTCGCTGGAACGGTTTCCGGTGCTGGTGGATGCCGCGCCCAAGGGCTTGTTCATGACCGGCACCCCGGTGATCGAGTTGGACGGTGACACGGCGACCGGCACCCAACCACTGTGCTTCATCGACCACGCCAGCCACGACATGCGGATCGGCTACTACAACGACACCTATGTACGCACCGCCGAGGGCTGGAGGCTGCGGACCCGGGCGATGACGTTCATCCGGCGCAGCGGTGCGCACGATGCAGGGCGTCCGCACGCGGTCGGCAGGCCCGAAGCCTGATGGTTGCACCGCACGATCCCGCCGAGTTCCGCACCCAACTGCGCGCCTGGCTCGAATCCACCGATCTGACACCGCCCCAAGACCACTCGCTGGAATCCCACATGCGGCAGTTCGCCCGTGTGCAGCGCGCCCTCTACGACGCCGGGTGGAGCCGCTACGGCTGGCCCGAGCACGCCGGCGGCCTCGGCGGCCCGGACATGCTGCGCGCCATCGTGGGAGAGGAGGTCGTCGGCCGGCGCCTGGCCGAACCGGGCCCGTACTCCATGCTCGAGGTGCTGGCCCCGACGATGATCGACTACGCCAGCCCGGAACTGGCCGCCGAGATGGTCCCCAAGCTGCTGAGCGGCGAAGAGCAGTGGTGCCAGGGCTTTTCCGAGCCGGGTTCCGGCAGCGACCTGGCATCGCTGAGCACCCGCGCCACCCCGCGCGGTGACCAGTGGGTGATCAACGGCCAGAAGGTCTGGACCAGCTTCGCCCAGTACTCGCACCGCTGCATCCTGCTGACCCGCACCGGGGATGCCGATACGCCCGATCACCAGGCGATCACCGCGTTCTTCGTCGACCTCGACAGCCCCGGGATCGACGTGCGCCCGCTGCGCACCATGCACGGCGTCGACGAGTTCTGCGAGGTGTACTTCGACGATGTCGTCGTCGACGCCTCGCGGATGCTCGGCAAGCCCGGCGACGGCTGGCAGCTGGCCATGGACCTGCTGCCCTATGAGCGCTCCACCTGCTTCTGGCAGCGCATCGCCTACCTGTACTCGCGCTTCGATGCGCTGATCGCAGCGGTGAAGCGGCAGGGCGCGGCCGTCGACAACGAGCTGGGTGCGGTGTATCTGGCGCTGCACACGTTGCGCTGCCGCTCCCGCGACACCCAGCACCGGCTGGCCGACGGCGGGCGGCTGGGCCCGGAGACCTCCATCGACAAGGTGCTGCTGGCCGGCGCCGAACAGTTGCTCTATGACACCGCGCGTGACCTGTTGCCGGGGCTGATCGAGCTGGACGAGGGCGAGTGGCGCGCCGAGTACCTGTACTCGCGGGCGGCCACCATCTACGGCGGCACCGCCGAGATCCAGCGCAACATCATCGCCCGCAGACTGCTCGGCCTCGGCAAGGAGTGACGATGACCACCGGAATGGATGCCACCTCGCTCGCTCTGTTGGAAGACACGCTGCGCAAGACCATGCTGGGCTGCTCCGGCGCGGAGCTCGACCATGCCCTGGCCGAGCTTGGTTGGGCGGAAATGCTTTCCGAGAACCCCGATCTGGCCATACCGTTGGTGTTCCGGCTGCTCGGCGAGACGGGTGCACACGCATCGGTGCTCAACGACGTGCTCCTGGAGACCATCGGCGGCCTGCCCGGCGGCACTCCGCCGATGCCCTACGCCGGCGGCAGTTGGGTGATCTGGGAACGCAGGGAAGCACAAGGCAATACCGACGATCCCGTTCTTGGCGGGCTTCCGCTGCGCCAGGTTCCAGACGGGGAATTGATGCGCGTGGGTGAGGCCCAGCGCGCGTTGGGGTGGTGGCTCGTCGGCTCGGCGCGGGCCATGCTGGCCCTGGCGCGCCAACACGCACTGGACCGGACGCAGTTCGGCAAACCGATCGCCTCCTTCCAGGCCATCCGGCACCGGCTCGCCGAAACCCTGGTCGCCATCGAGGGCGCCGAGGCCACCCTCGCCGCGCCCGCGATCGAAAGCCCGGACCTGACTTCCATGCTGGCCAAGGCTGCCGCGGGCAAGGCCGCGCTGACCGCGGCCAAGCACTGCCAGCAGGTGCTCGGCGGCGTCGGTTTCACCGCGGAACACGATCTGCACCGCCACATCGAGCGGGTACTGGTGCTGGATGGACTGCTCGGCAGCGCCCGCGAACTGACCCGCCGGGTCGGCGGCGGTCTGCGAGCCCGCGGCTCGGCGCCCCGAATGGTGCAGCTCTAGCGATTTCGGCGCGGTTATAGCCGCTCAGCGGGAAAAACCGCGCCGAAATCGCTACCGGGGCAGGCCGAGCACCCGCTGGGCGATGATGTTGCGCTGGATCTCCGAGGTGCCGCCGGCGATGGTTCCGGCGAAACTGCGCAGGTAGCGGTCGAACCGGCTTCCGCTGGCGTAGTCCTCGTTGAGCGGCATGTACGTACCGGAGCTGGCGGGGTGGACCAGGCCGGCCGCGCCCGCGTTGTCCAGGGCGTGTTCTGCCGCACTCTGCACAGCTTCCGAGCCGAGCAGCTTGAGCACCGACAGCCCAGGCACGTCCTGCTCGCCGCGGTCGGCCTGCGCCAGCGCCACCGAACCGAGCAGGCGCAGCGCCTGGTCGTCCATCAGCAGCGTGGCGAAGCGGTCGCGTTCCAATGCGCCGACCGGACGGAAATCGATGATCAGATCGCGCAACCGGTCGGCGAAGCTCATCCACAGCAGCGTGCGTTCATGCCCGAGTGAGCCGTTGGCCACGCCCCAACCGCCGTTGAGCGGGCCCACCAGGTTCTCGACGGGAACATGGACGTCGGTGAAGAAGACCTCGTTGAAGTCGACGTCGTCGTGCGCACATGCCGACGCAAAAGGCCGCCGCACAACGCCTTCGGTGTCGGTGGGGATCAGCAGCACACTGATGCCCTTGTGCTTGGGCGCATCCGGGTCGGTGCGTACGAACGTCAGCAGCACATCGGCGTCGTGGGCGCCGGAGGTCCAGACCTTCTGCCCGTTGACCACGAAGTGATCGCCTTCCAGCACCGCCCGGGTCTGCAGACCGGCCAGATCTGAGCCGGCGCCCGGCTCGCTCATTCCCAACGACGCGGTGATCTCGGCCCGCAGAATCGGTACGGCCCAGCGATGTTTCTGCTCCTCGGTGCCGAAAGACAGCAACGACGCGGCGATGATGCCGACCCCCTGCGGGTTGAAGCTGGGGTAGATCCGCCGCCGGGACAGTTCCGCAGAATGCACGTACTGCTGCAGAATCGTGGCGTTGCGGCCGCCGAACTCCGGGGGGTTGCCGGGCAGCAGCCAGCCGTTGTCGAACAGCAGGCGCTGCCAGCGGCGGGCCCAGTCCGGCACGTCCGAACAGGACTGTGACCGCTCGAGGGCTTCGGCATCGGTGGGCAGATGCTCGTCCAGGAACGCCGAGAACTCGGCGCGGAAGCTCTCGACTTCGGCATCAAAGGTCAGTTGCACCGCAACTCCTCGGCTCGGGCGCCCCGGGGTACCCCGATTCGAAAGCAGTGCCGATCTTTGCGAGTCCGCTTCCCTAGACGCAGAGATGAGAATATCATTCTCGAATGGAGAAGTTACGATCTCTGCATCGTTGCCCCCGCGCCGGTGTGCGACCCCACCGGCGCGTTACCGTCCAGTACAGTTGCGCCATGTCTCGGCCACCGCAGCGTCCGGAGTGCCGGTGACAAGTCCGAGCGAGGAACCCGCCTGGAAGCAGCGCGCGGTCGAACGCTCCATCAAGACGGCGAAGATTCGCGCGGCGCAACGCGTCCAGCGCTTCTTGGACGCCGCGCAGTCGATCATCATCGAGAAGGGCAGCACCGACTTCACCGTCCAAGAGGTCGTGGACCGGTCGCGTCAGTCGCTGCGCAGCTTCTACCTGCAGTTCGACGGCAAGCATGAGCTGCTGCTGGCGCTCTTCGAGGACGCGCTGAGCCGCGCCGCCGATCAGATTCGCGCCGCCACCGCCAACCACTCCGATCCGTTGGAACGCCTCAAAGTCGCGGTGGAGTTGCTGTTCGAGTCGTCGCGCCCCGACCCGGCCGCCAAGCGGCCGCTCTTCACCGACTTCGCTCCCACCCTGCTGTTGACCCACCCGGTCGAGGTCAGGGTTGCCCACACACCGCTGTTGGAGTTGCTCGCCGAGCTGACCGAACAGGCCGCCGACGCCGGACGGCTGCGCACCGACGCCAATCCCCGGCGGGTGGCGGCCATGATCATGCAGACGGTCATGTTCAACGCCCAATCCAGCCCGGCCTCAGCAGATCCGGCGGTCCACCCGCTGACGGCCGAGGAAGTCTGGGACTTCTGCGCGCACGGCTTCTCCACGTAGCTGAGCAGTCGCCGGGGCCTGGGCGCCCCTGAACACCCCCGCCCCGCCGCGAACTCTGGACATCCGCCGGGGAAGCGCATACCCTCATGCAAACGTAATTATCGGAATACGAGAAGGGGATTATCAATGTCGGTGCAGACGGTGTTGGACGACATTCGGAAGGTCCCCGGCACCGGTGACGTGATTCCGATCATCGATCCGGCCACCGAAGAACAGCTCACCGAGTTCACCGACTGCGGACCCGAAGCGGTCAACGACGCCGTCGCCCGGGCCAAGGCCACCGCGGAGTCCGGAGTGTGGTCACAGAAGGCCGACTACGACCGCGCCCGGGTGCTGTGGAAGATCGCTGACCTCATCGACGAGAACGCCGAGGTCCTCGCCGAACTCGAGTCGATCAACGCCGGCATCCCGCCCGCCCAGGCCGCGATCATCACCAAGGTCGGCTCGGAGTGGTTCCGCTACTACGCCGGCTGGTGCACCAAGATCGACGGTATCGCGCGCGACGTGAACACCGGTGGCCTGACCGGCATCGAGTCGCACCAGCACGTCTACACGCTGCGCGAGCCGTACGACGTGGTGGGGCTGATCTTCCCGTGGAACGGCCCGGTCTTCAACTTCTGCGCCAAGCTGGCGCCGTCGCTGGCCGCGGGCTGTAGCAGTGTCGTCAAACCGGCCGAGGAAACCCCGCTGTCCGCGCTGGTCCTCGACCGCATCCTGGCCGAGGCCGGTGTTCCCGAGGGCGTGGTCAACATGGTGCTGGGCTATGGCCACACCGCAGGTGCGGCCATCACCGCACACCCCGACGTGGACAAGGTCGCGTTCACCGGCTCCACCGAGGTCGGGCGTGAGATCGTACGGGCTTCGGCCGCAAGCAATCTCAACAAGGTGACACTGGAGCTCGGCGGCAAGTCGCCGGTGCTGATCTTCGATGACGCCGACCTCGACCTGGCCATCACGGTGGCGGCATTCGGCACCTTCATCCACTCCGGGCAGGCGTGCGTGTGCGGGTCGCGGGTGTTCGCCCAGCGCGCCGTGTACGAGCGGGTGGTCGAGGGCCTGGCCAACATGGCCAACAGCATGCCGCTGGGCGGCCCCAAGGAGGAGGGCGCCATGATCGGCCCGCTGATCAGCCAGAAGCAGCTGACCCGGGTGCTGGGCTACCTGGAGCAGGGCCGTTCGGATGGCGTCGAACTGGTCACCGGCGGCCAACGGCTGGACCGCAAAGGCTATTTCGTGCACCCGACGGTGGTCACCAATGTCGACCCTGACAGCAGCCGCCTGTTCCAGGAGGAGATCTTCGGGCCGGTGGTCACGGTGCTGCCGTTCGATGACGAGGACGAGGCGATCGCGCTGGCCAACAACAGCACCTACGGCCTGGCCGCCACGGTCTACACCAGCAACCTCGGCCGGGCGCACCGGTTGGCCAAGCGGCTCAAGGCCGGAACGGTCGGACTGAACTGCCAGATGCAGTTCGACCACTCGATGCCGTTCGGCGGATACAAGCAGTCCGGCTGGGGCTACGAGTCCGGCAAAGCGGGGATCGAGACCTATCTCCAGACCAAGATCGTCTGGGCCCAGATGTAAACGGGGCCAGGCGACATGGCTGCCACCCCCACCTCGCCCTACCGGATCGTCCAGTGGACGACCGGGAACGTCGGCAAGAGCTCTGTCCGGGCGATCGCCGGCAATCCCGCCTACCAGCTCGTCGGCCTGTTCGCGTGGTCCGACGACAAGGTCGGCCGGGACGCCGGCGAGCTGGTCGGTATCGGCCCGCTCGGTGTCACTGCGACCAACGACACCGCGGCGTTGTTGGCGCTCAAACCGGACTGCGTCGTCTACAACCCGATGTGGATCAATGTCGACGAGCTGGTGGAGATCCTTTCGGCGGGCGTCAATGTCGTGACGTCGGCATCCTTTATCACCGGGCACAACCTCGGCGAAGACCGAGCCCGGCTCGAGGAGGCTTGCCACAAGGGCGGATCCACGCTGTTCGGCTCCGGGGTGAGCCCGGGCTTCGCCGAGCTGCTGGCCATCGTGGCGGCGACGGCCTGCGACCGGGTCGACAAGATCACCATCACCGAGACCGCGGACACCACCCTCTACGACTCGCCCGACACCGAGCGGCCGGTGGGTTTCGGTGTCGCGATCGACGATCCGGAGCTCGAGCCGATGGCCGCCCGCGGCACCGCGGTCTTCGCCGAGGCGGTCCGCCTGGTCGCCGATGCGATGGGCGTCGAACTCGACGAGATCACCTGTGTCGCCGAATACGCCCAGACCACAGCGGATCTGCCGATGGCGTCGTGGACGATACCGGCCGGCCATGTGGCCGGGGTGTTCGCCAGCTGGCGGGGAATCGTCAACGGCAAGACCGTCATCGACATCAACGTGCGGTGGCGCAAGGGGCAGACGCTGGAGCCGGACTGGCAGCTGGACGGCGACGGCTGGAAGATCACCATCGACGGCCGGCCGACGGTGAACATGCAGGTCGGTTTCGCCCCGCCGCCGGACCTGATCGCCTCGGCGAAGTCACTCGACGACTTCTTCGAGCTCGGCCACATCATGACCGCGATGCCGCCGATCAACGCCATCCCGGCCGTCGTCGCCGCCGAGCCCGGCATCGCCACCTACAACGACCTGCCGCTGAATCTGCCCCGCTTCCCGGCTCAGAACAGATAGATCGCGAGCACGGCCGTCCACAACACGACGAGCCAGGCGTCGGTGGTGCGGCGCAGCCAGAGCGGTGCGGTTCGGACCTCCATGAAGTTGCGGATGATCAGCCGTGCCTTGACGGCCGACAGCGCGATCACCGCGACGGTGATGGGGATGCTGGGTTCGACGTGCCCGCCGGCATGCCCCGGGGAAAGCCACCAGGCCAGCACGGTGATCACCACCAGGACCAGCCAGCTTCCGGTCAGCAGCGGGTCGGGCACGAAGCGGGAATGCTGTTGGACGGCCACGCTGTTCACCTCATCACGTAGAGCAGGGCGAAGATCACGATCCAGAGCAGGTCGACCATGTGCCAGTAGGTCGCGCCCTGTTCGACCATGCTGACCCGAGCCCGGCGCGGGTTGCGCAGTTCCCGAACCACGACTCCCAGAATCAGCAGTCCCAGTCCCACGTGGAACAGGTGCACACCGGTGAGCACGTAGTAGAAGCTGAAGAACGCGCTGGAATTGGTGTGTCCCGCATGTATTTCGCAGGACCACTCGTAGACCTTGATCGCCGCGAACAGCGCGCCGCACAGCGCCCCGCCGCGCACCAGACTGATCGCGCCGGTGCGGTTGCCGGCCCGGGCGGCCTGAACACCCTGTGCGACCAGCCAGGAACTGGTGATCAGCACAATGGTGTTGACCACGCCGATGGTGATGCTGAGGTGCTGCTGGTCGGCCAGGAACTGCTCGGGCGAGCGGGTCCGGAACACCAGGTAGGCGATGAAGTAGCCGCCGAAGATGAACAGATCCCCGAGCACCATAAACCACATGTGCCCGTCGCCGGGCAGATGTGTCTTGGTACCGAGGTCGGATTCCGCACGGGCGGTTGATATCTGCTGGTCAGTCACTCCACGGCTCCCTCGGGGGATTCGCGCTTGCCGGTGACCCACATGATGGGGAAGATCAGCCCCAGCCAGGCGGCGAAGATGACGACGGCGATGTAGAAGGTGATGATCCCGTTCCAGGCGAAGGCGCCCGATTGGTACAACCACATCTGGGTGGCGATCACCTCGGTGACGATCTGCCAGACCGTGATGTAGGCGAACCATTTCGGGAAGATCTTGTTCTTGTCGTAGAAGATCGCCAGCGCCAGGCAGAAGTAGGCGGCGGTGAAACAGCCCAGCGAACCGTTGTAGGACAGCGTCCCGAGGTCGTAGAAGAACCGCACCAGCTCCGGGTCGCGGTCTGACCGGAACACCGCGAGCAGGTAACACAGCATCATCAGCTGGAAACCGGGGATCGCCCCGACCGCCATGGCACCGATGTAGCCGTAGGCCAACAACGAACCCGAGCTCATCCGTTTCATGTGATAGCCGATGAGGCCGTTGGAGATCGCGGCGCCGCCGGTGATCATCAGCAGCATCACGAAGCCGATCCGGATGGTGATCGCGTGCTGGTGATACCAGTCCACGATCTCGGGCACCCCGACATCGGGCCGCGGTGGCGGCGTCACCCTGCCCAGCAGACAGACCCCGAGACCCATCAGCAGGTAGAACGCGACGGAAATCCAGAACACCAGGCGCACATCGCGTTTACCACCGCCGGGCGGGTCGGGCTCGTCGACCTCGCGGCCGGACAGCAGCGTCGTGACGCTCACCGCACCAGCCCTTCCTTGACGCCCTGCCGGTACAGCGCATCTCGCAGCGCGAAGAACATCGCGAACACGAAGACCGCGAAGGCGCCGTTGCGCAGCCAGAACGAGATGAGCCCGTCCCAGGCCAGCGGCCCGGTGGTGTACACCGCAGCCGCCGCCGAGGGCAGCATCGCCAGCGCGGTGATCACCGACAGATGCGCCACCCAGCGCGGGAATACCGGATCAGGACCGCGGTCGAAGTAGACGGCGCAGGCCAGCATCGCGAACTGCGCCACGATCATGCCGATGGGTGCGATGAACGACAGCCACGCCATGTCGTTGAGCGCCTGAATCAGCTCCGGGCTGCGGTCGGAGCGGAACGCGCCCACCCCGAAGAAGATGTTCGACAGCGCGAACAGTGTGGCGCCGCTGACCACGGCGGCCAGGTAGGCGTAGGCGAAGACGTGACTCTGGGTGGACATGCGCTTCATCTGACCGACGATCAGTACCAGGAACGGCACGATCATGATCCCGCACAGGTTGAATCCGACCATGCTCAACCGGATCCAGGACCGGTGCTCGTCGTAGAACTGCGCCACCTGCTGGGCGGACATGGTCGGTGACATGGGCGGGAAGAAGCCCGGGAACGCCGCGAACATCGCGAGCAGCACCGCGGCAACGACCGGGCCGGACCACAGCAGCACCAGCTGCGCCCGGAATGCCGACGCCTGTGGCGAATCCTCGACTTCGGCGAGCAATTGCATAGCGCTACCCCTTCACCCCGCTAGCCGATCGGCTATCGAAAAGGTAGCCGAGCGGCTAGCCGACGGTCAATGCCCGTCGGCGATGTCGCCGGGAGCTTCGATGAATCGCCTGGTGAGCCGCAGCAGTTGGGCGCGCAGCGTGTCGTCGTCGATGCCGCCCACCAGGGGATGCATCACCCCCACGGCGATGGCGCCCGACAGCATGGCGGCCGACACCACGGCGTCGGCGCCGGCGTCGCCGACGAGCACCCCGTAGAGCCGCGCGATGAACTGCTGAAACGGCTGGTGCTCGGCCAGCAGCCGGACGATCACCGGGTCGAACTGCAGGGTGCTCGCCACGCCCCGCCGGCGCACCGCCATGTCGATGACGCCGTCGAGCAACAGCTCACGAGCCCGCGGCCGGCTCTGCTCGGCTTCGGCGACCTCCAGGGCTTCCTCCAACAGGCCCAGTTCCCGCTCGGTGAGCGCGACCACGATCTCCTCTTTGGTCTTGAACTGGTGATAGACCGCCGCCTTGGTGACCCCGATCGTGTCGGCGATCATCTGCAGTGACGTTCCGCCGACACCGTTTTCACCGATCAACTGCAGCGCAGCGTCGAGAATGCGGGTCTGCGCCGCGCTGCGGGCGATGAAGCGGAACCGGGTGGCGGCCGGAGTGAAAGCCATGCGAAGAGAGTAGCCAGTCGGCTAGACATCCCAGGTCCGTAAGTTGTCAAGCGGCTGCGGGCGTGCGGTGTGCCCAGGCTTTGTGTTCGTCGTAG
>NZ_LQPG01000008.1 GCF_002102265.1 Mycolicibacter longobardus
AACTGACAAGCATCAGCCGAAACACTGTCAAGCATCACCCGAAGCCGAAACGTCAAGCATCACCCGACGTAATACAGGCACATGGTGCCCCCGGGCAGATTCGAACTGCCGACACCGGCTTTAGGAGAGCCGTGCTCTATCCCCTGAGCTACGGGGGCCGGGGACGTCTTTGAATACCTGACTAAAATCCCGCCGATCGGCGTGACACCAGCGGATTCTAGCGGTGTCCGGGGCGTCCCGGTGCCATTCCGGACGGGCCAATACAAAGTGGCGGCCGGTCACGGTGTGGCGGGTGTGAGTTTAGCTGGCATGACAAATGCCACGCGACGTCTGGGCGGCCGTGGTCGACGTGCGATGACCATCGTCGTGGTAACAGCGTTAGGCGGCTCGCTCTTCGGGTTGTCGTCGTCGGTGCAGATAGGCTGCGATGGCGTTGCGGCCGATGGCGAATCCGAGCATGACGGTCAGTTGTCGCACGGCGCTGTAGGCGATCATGCGTCCGCCGTAGAGGGTACGGTCGAGGGTGTTGTTCAGCGATTCGCTATCTTCACGCCAGCCGTAGCAGCGGTCGTAGACACTCTCGCCGTCATCGGTCTTGACGTGCTGGCGCAGGTGTTCGGCGCGGTTGTGGCCGCGGGCGCAGTCCTCGGCGGTGGTGTCGATGCGTTCGCGGTGCACGGTGCCGCACGACGGGGTCGCGAATTCCAGATACCAGCGGTGGCTACCGTCGGCGTTGCGGCGGGAGAAGATCTTGCTGGTCGGGCAGGTCTGGAGGTGTTTGTGTCCGGTGTCGAGGACCTGCCGCTCGCAGATGCGGCCATCGGCGGTCCACAGCTCGTGGGACTCGCCGCATTTGCAGTCAATGCGGTCGAGTGCGGTGGGCTTTCGGGTGCCATCGTGCACCGGTGAGAGCACGGTGAGACCGCGTTTCATGCAGTGGTCGATGTGCTTACCGCGGAATGCCCCGTCGTAGCAGACGCCGTCGCAGCGGCTGTCTGGGTCGGCGATGACGCGGTCGATCATGTCCACGGCGATGCGGGCTTCACCGCCGTAGCCCTTGCCCGCCGGCACGGCGTCGACGTCGAGGACCACACGGTTGTTGCGGACGTTGTCCGGTCGGGTGCCGAGTAGCACGAATTTGGTGCCCCAACGAAATTCGCTGTCATATTCGCCGTTTTGGACCTCGATACCGGCGTGCACGGTGCGTCCGCCCTGTTCGGCCCACCGCTCGGCGGTGATCTTGCGGACCGGCGCGGCCACCACGGTGCCATCGCCGACGACGTATTGTCCGCGGGCGGGATCGGTGTGCGACACCGTAGCGGCGGGGTCCAGGCAGCCGAGCTCGATGGCCAACCGGCGGGCCAAAGGCCGGAACGCGTCGAGCAGCTCGTTGGCGTGCTCGTCGAGCAGGTGTTGGGCGTAGTTGTGGTGCCAGCGCTGCGGGGGGCACCGCCGTGCTTTCGGTGCGTGATGGGCAGCGGCGTGATGGCGGATCGAACGCCAGTAGGCGGGGTGAGCCATCGCGCGGGCGGCTTTGCTGTGTGAGCCCAACACCCCGGCCAGCGCCTTGTGCAGCACATACACCCAGGACGGATAGTGCGGGAGCCGACCCGGAGTGCCAGGCTCATGCACGGGCAGCGTTTCAGCAAGTCGATAGATGAGTTCGCTGGACGCGACGGCTTCGATGGTGTCGATCTCGAGCAGGGTGAGATCCATCGGTGTGGCGATCCGGTGCAGCTGACGCTGCTGAATCCGCCCGGCGCCATAGGCGTCGGCCTGGTCGGGCGTCGCGGGTTTCCTGCTCACGGCGGATCACCCCCCGTCGTGCCAGTCGTAGCCGATCAGCGCCGCGGTGGCGTCCAGCGACGACGCGCCGACGCGGTGGGCGGCATCTTCGATCCGGCCGGTTCGGTCGAACTCACGTCGGGCGGCATAAGCGGTCAGCGATGCGGGACGGATGCCCGAGTCCTCGGAGAGCCCGGCGCGGGACAGGATGTCGCGCACCGTGACGCAGACGCGGGCTTGTTTATGGGCGTCGCTGCCGCCGGCGGCGGTGCACAACACCGGCGACGCGGCCGATGTAGGTAGTGGGCCGGTGAGGTAGTCGGCGCGTTCAGCGAGCACCCGCACCGACCAGGTGTCCAGCGGCAACACGCGCGGGCGGTGTTTGCGCGATCCGTGCGCCCCTACGGTCGCGGTCTGTGGGTCGATGTCGGCGGCGCTGATGTGCCCCAGCTCGGAGGTGTGCGCGCCGGCGAGCAGCAACGCGGCGGTGGCGGCGTGGCGGGTCGGGGTGGCGTGTTCGGCGAATAGCCGCACCAGGGCGGCCTCGTCATTGGAGAGTGGCCGCTGTGGGGACGATTGCCGGGCGGGAACGTCGATGTCGGTAGTGGGGTCATCGAGGGTCAACCGCAGACGACGGGCGCTGCGGTAGAACGCCCGAAGTGCTGCGCGCCGGTTATGCATCGTTGCAACCGCCGCGTCTGACACGCAGCCATGCCGGGCCCGTCCTTTGGCGGCAACGAATTTCGCGACCAGCGCCGCATCGACGGCGGCCAGCGTGGTGGTGTCGTGGGCGGCGGCGAAGCGGGCGAACCGGCGCAGCAGCAACCCGAACTTGTCCAGGGTCTGCGCGGCCAGCACGCCGTCGTCGATCCAGGCGCCGATCACCGTCTGCACGGCCGTGTCTAGGCTGCCGTCAGCCATGGCGGGCCCCCAGCGCAACGGCAGGGTCAGCTGCTCGCCGGCGCTCACCATGGCGCGGCACCTTCGATGACTGGTTGTGCACGTCGCCTCCGTCCATATCGGTGCATGTATGCACCATTTGAGCAGAGGGGTCTGACAAGTCGTGCCGGTGCGACGGCATCGGCGGTTATCGTGGGCGCATGCCGCGCAGCAACGCCGACCGGCCACCGGTGGCCTACGTGGCCTCGGGGGCGTGGCCGGATGCCGAATTGGTCGCCGATGCCCCGGCGTCGGCGTTCGCCGCGCAGGGCCTCGCGCGTGCGCTGCGCGCGGCGATGGCCGAGGCCGCGACGGGTCAGCGCGCGCTGGCCACCACCAGCGGGGTCGCCCATACCACGATTGGGCGCATCCTGGCCGGCACGGTGCTGTGCGATATCGGTTCGCTGGCCCGGCTGGAAGACGCCCTGGGCCGGACGATCTGGCCCGAGCATGGCCGCACTCCGAACCGCCGCAGCGTGACCCGGCGTGCTACCGCCTAACCCACCGATGCCGTCCGTCACATGAGGCAGGTTACATTCCTGTGATTTGATTGCGCCCGTAGCGCAACGGCGTGTTGCGCTTGACTCGTGTTCCATGTTCCAGAACACTGGGGCTCGCGCGCGCACGCGCGCGCGTCAGCGTAGCCGGGAAGTGGGTGCCAAGCCATGGTGAAGACTCCGAGGTCGTTGATCGACCTGATTGATGTTGCAGTGAAGCGGCACGGTGGCGCGTCGGGACGCCGGCTGGCGGAGCTGGCGCAGAGCGCCGGTCACGATATCTCGCACGCGACCCTCAACCGGCTACGGCAGGGTACCTACGCGACCCGGCCCTCGGATGCGTCGATCCGGGCGATCGCTTATCTGGCCGATGTCTCGGAGAACACCGCATTCGCGGCGGCGGGAGTGAGCGCCCCCTCGGATGTTGCGTATCAGCCGCCGCGGGAAGCCCAGCGGATGAGCACCCGGCAGCGCAAGGCGCTCGATGAGTTGATCCGCGCCTTCACCGCCGGCGAGGCCCCGGCCGCCGCCGGGGCGGATTTCGGCCGGTTGCTGGCCGCGCGGGAAAACCTGCAGGCCGCGCTGGCCGACACCGGCCAGCCAGCGGCGGCCGAGCGGCTCGCCGAGGCGGCGCGCGACGCGGTGGCACGCATCGACGAGGTCATCGATGCGCTGTTCGCCGCGTCGACCGACCAGGACGCACCCGATGGCGCACCATGGTCACAGTTGACCGTAGGACAGGGGGACGGCGGACCAGCGCACGCAGTCAGGTAGAGCCACTCGCGCACGGCGGTCGGCAGAAGGGGCGGTGTTGTGATTCCGGAGTTGGACCCAACGCACGGGTTGTTGCCCCCCGGCCGATATCGTGCAACCCGGATCGAGGTGCGTCAGCGCTTCGTCGACGGGCGTGGCGCTCATCGACAGAGGCTGTGGCAGGATTGGGAGTCTGCGACGAACCTGCTGCGCCGACACGTGCACGTCAACGCCGCGTGGCTTTACGGGCAATTCCTTTCCGACGATCCCGAACCACAGGTGGTGTCCTGTGCGTACTGGGCCGAGGACCTTGAGCTGGCCAAGGCGCACCTGAACCCCACCAGCGTCCACACGCTGGCAGCCTTTGCCCAACGGGGTAAGGTCCGCCGCATTGTCGGAGTGCAGGTGGACACTCAACTCCTCGCCTGGCACTGCCAGCCCGACCCGAACACCGAGGACCGCTATCTGACCCCGTACCTTGAACGCCGCGGGCAGGTGGATGATTACCTGCAGCGAATACGATGCGGCACACGCGGTTCGATCCCGGCGCGGGACGACGCCTTGCCGCGCCGCGGCTATGTGGAGGTGATCGTCGATGACTACCAGTGACAGCGACGAACAGCTGGACCGGATGCAGGCCGCGATCCTGGCCGCGATGGCCGGCGACGACTCACCGACTTGGACCACGCCTGACGACCTGTCCCGGATCAGCATCGAGGCCCTGATCGACGACGACGACGGCCTGGGCCGCACCCGCGCTTCGCGGGGCAACATCCGCATCACCGGCGAAGGGGTGACCGGTGCGTCGGCACGGGTGTCGGAGGTGGCGCGGGTCATGACCGGATTTCAGCGGCTGGCCACCGCGGTCGGCGCCGCCCAGCAAGGGGACAAATCATTGGGGCGCCAACCCAACGCCGACGTGCGCCACCGCACCGATCTGCTGCTGAAGGCCTCACCCGGCCCGGGTTCGATCGTGCTGACGATCATGCCGGCAACCTCGCCGATCACCGAAACCGGACACGGGGACGGCAAGGTCGGCATGTTCGCCGAACTCGAAACCACCGACCAGCTGCTCGACACCGCGATCGGGGCGGCCATCGACGTATTCACCGCCGGCAATGACATTGGCCCTAGCCCGGCGAACTCGGTGTTCGTGCGAGAACTCGGCGAGATGGGGCCCCGTACCGCCTCCGCGGTGCGCGATTTGTCCAAGACGCTGGACCGCGCCGGATTCGACATCGAAATCGACTGGCAACAACCCGAACGCACCACCCGCAGGGTCACCGTATCCGCCGCCGCGGCCGCCTACATCGCGACCACCGTCGAAAACGCCAACCTCGATGAGCAGTACGTCGAGGTCATCGGCGAATACCTCACCGTCAGCGCCGTATCATCCTGGCTGATCCAACAAGACGACGGCGACACCGTCACCGTCAAACTCGGCCGGATCGGCGGACACGAAACCCGCGGACTCGCCGTCGGCGACAGGGTACGCATCGACGCGATTATGAAGATCGAAACCACGCCAGGCGGCGCGGTCAAAACCACGTACACCGCCCAAGCCGTCCACCGCCTCGGGGACGAGCAGTCCTAGCGCCCTCGTTGAGATGTACTGCGCGGCCTACTGATCAGGGCGTCCGTCGTGGCGGTGGCCGCCGCGCGTTGTCGGCGTGGTACGCCGGTCTCCACCGGGCCAAACCGGCCGCGCTTCTCGCGACACGCTGTTTCATTAAGCGCGATAATATCGCATCATCGCGATATTATCGCGCCGTGAGAAACATTCAGCATCTCGTACATCGGATATCGCCGCTGGTCGAACCGCTCCATGACGCCTTCGGCCATGCACGGCATCGGCTTGAGGTGCTGGGCATCACCACCGGTGACGACAAGCGATGGTTACGGACCGCGCACTACCGCAGCGAGGTCTTCGACTACTTGAGCGCGCACGCGGTCGACAGCTGGTCCATCGATTGGAAGCGGCATAGTCAAAACGGCGCTATCCACCTCATTCACTCAGGCAGTGACTTAGCGATACGGCTCCTACGTGAGGCACCCACTCCCGGCGGTGTGCCGTGCGCCGGATCCAACACCCGCCGCCGTGCCTACTATCGCAACCGGCCGTGCGCGCAGCTGGCGTTGTGGGGGGCGTCCAAAAACCTCTCCCACAACCTGCTGACATTATGGGATGAATGCGACGCCGAGGTCTCACTGCGAGTCGTGCGCCCCATAGGGCCAGGTAGCTCGCACCGCGGTGTGCCGATCGATTTGTCGGCCGACCTCCCGCGAACGCAAACTGACTTCGAGGCAATGCGTTTCGAGGTCCTAGACGAAGACCTTGACGAGACCACGGTCAGCTACGACGAGGAGGACGGCAGTGGCGGGAGCGCCTAGCCCCGGTGCCCGGCTAAACGACCTTCGCGAACTGCTCCAGCTGACACAAACCGAACTGGCTCAGAAGGCCGGTGTACCTCAATCGACGATCTCCGCGGTCGAAAGGGGCGATCGAGAGCTGTCGCCAGCATTGGTTGCTACAGTCTGCGCGGCCGTGCGAATGCCGCTGTCGTTCTTCGATTCGGTGTCATCGCCCGTGGACCCGGCAGCAGTGCATTTTCGTAAGACCGCCGGTGCGGGCGCCAAAGCTACCAGGGCTGCGCTGCGCTGCTTCGAGGAGCTACAACGCATTGCCAGTCGACTTATGGAGGCATCGGAAAGAACGCCGTTAGCTCTTGAACCGGTCACCGCTGATATCACCGCCGCGGATATCGAAGGTATCGCAACGGCTACCCGGGATGAACTCGGGATTCCGCGGAACCAACCCATTACGCATGTCATGCGTGCCGTTGAGCGTGCAGGGGCGGCCGTTGCCCCGCTGGTTCGACTCGGGGCGGAACATCCAGCGTTTGATGGCCATTCCGGGATGTCCAGAGCAACACCGAAATCAGCACTGGTGATGTACACGCCGACGAGTGCCGGCGACCGGCAGCGGTTCACAGTCGCGCATGAGCTGGGCCATTTGAAGCTGCATCACCACCGGGACGTGGGTGACGAGCGGTTACGCGAGAAAGAAGCGCACCGCTTTGCCGGCGCGTTCTTATACCCGAGCGAAGTAGCCGCAGCCGATATCTCAGAGTCACTGAGCCTTAACGGATACGCGCGCATCAAGGCCCGCTGGGGGATCGCGATACAGGCATTGATCCAGCGAGGCCGGGATCTGCGTCTTATCTCTCCCGATCGGCATAGGTCGCTGATGATTCAGGTGTCATCAAGGGGATGGCGCAAACATGAGCCGGTCGAGGTCGGGGTTGAAGAACCAATTCTGCTGTGGCACATGCTATCGTCGACCTACGGGGATGCGCCGTACATGGCAGCGTCGCATACCTTCGGCATCGACCCCGAGCGACTAGAACTCTGGATACCAAACCGTGCGGCTTCCCACACCCTGGGCGGCGACGTTCTGCCACTGATTCGAAGACAGCGAGCGTGACTCGACCAAGGCGCGCCCGACCGGCAACGGTGAATCCGCAGGCCCCTGGTACGGGGTAGGCGGCGTAGGCGATCATCGGCCCGGGCGCGGTGCTCGGTCGCGTGCGTGTGGTGTACTGCTGCCCACGGGACACCAGTCAGCAGGGCGCGAGCACCAGCACAATTGCCAGGACCACCAAGCGCGGATGGGTGTGGCCCCACATCAGGGGGCAACGGTCGAGGCCGATCATTGCCTCGACGAGCCTGAAGCGCCATGAATCATCCCAGGGCCACACGGGTGGTCGGGGTTCCCGCCTTCGTCGTGGTCGTGGTCACGAGGCTGTTTTGCTAGCCGGTTCCGGCGAATAGGCCGGTAAGGTGCGCCTTTGAGCCCAGAGCATAGTTCGGGCGCTGAGGGAAGTCGCAGCCGAACAGCGCGGCCTGGGGCGAAGGCGTGAGCTGCCCTCGGCAATGTGACGATGCCCAAGGCCTTCGCGCGGCACGGCTCGTGCGACGGCGGGCCGCGAGTTCATCGCCGGCGGTGCTGCAGATCAGCGGACCAGAGCTGGCAGACCGGTAGGTCCGCCGCTGTCTGGCGGTCTTACCTAATGGTCGCCCATCGGGCGGCGCTCACCGGTGCAGCTGGTCGGTTCCACGAGCAGCAGTGTCGAGCGTTCACCAGCGCGGCGAGCACGGCGGCGGCGGATGATGAAGACTGTCGCGGCGGCGATGAGGACGGCGAGGGTCCCGGCGATGATGAGGGCGGCGGGCGAGTGCAAAGAGTGGGCAACGGTCCGCCAGTTCGCGCCGATGGCGTAGCCGGCTCCGGCCAGTGCCGTGGTCCAGGGCAGGCATCCCAGCAGGGTGTAGATGCCGAAGCGGGCCGGTCGCATACCGGCGAGCCCGGCCGGAAGCGAAATGAAGCTGCGGATGACCGGCAGCAGGCGCCCGTAGAACACCGAGGCGGCACCGTGGCGGGCAAACCATCGCTGCGCTCGGTCGAGGTGGGCCTTGTTTAGCCACCGGTGGTGGCCCCAGCGGCGCAGGGCGGCCCGGCCGCCGTAGCGGCCCGCCGCCCAGCCCAGATAGCTGCCGGCCAGGTTGCCGGCGGTGCCGGCCGCGATCACCAGCGGGAGGTCCATGTGTATGCCGGCCACCGCGCCGCCGGCCAGCGCTCCACCGAGCAGCATGGTGGCCTCGGAGGAAATCGGGATGCCGGCCGACTCGGCCACCATCAGCGCAAAGACCGCGACCAGCCCGAAACTGATAACGAATTGCTGCATGAATCCCCTTTCAGGGCAGCCCCCATGGTCGCAGGAGCTCGGCTGTGGCCGGGTCGCGGCAAGCAGCGTCCGACACCCGCGGATCCATAATACATGTTGATATTGCAATGTTTAGATGTTAACGTCAGCGGCGAAGGATTGAGCGGTATGCCAACTGGGGCAGAAGCGGAACGAAAGGTTACTGATCGCAATGTATGGATTGTTGGCGAAAGCGGGGGCCACGGTGGTCACCGGGCTGGTCGGGGTCAGCGCCTACGAGGTGTTGAAGAAGGCGCTCGGGAAGGCGCCCGTTCGCCGGGCCGCCGTCGCAACGACGGAGTTGGGTTTGCGCGGGACGCGGCGCGCCGAGGTCGTCGCGGAGTCGGCCCGGCTGAAGGCCTCCGATGTGATGGCCGAGGCCCGCGAGCGTATCGGCGAAGAGGTCCAGCCTCCTGCCGCCGCTGACGTGCACGACCACGACCACGACCACTGATGGCGTCGGTGACTGCTGCCAACCATGCCGCGCTGACGATCGTGTCGGATGCGGCTGTCGATGATCCTGCTTTCGAGGTGGCTTCCGATGCGGCCGGGCGGATGCGGGTCACGGTTGCGTGGGTCTGTTCGAATTCGCGTCGTGCCGTGGCGGTGGAAGAGTCGGTGGGCCGCCAGCCCGGGGTGCGGGCAGTGCACGCCTACCCACACACCGGATCGGTGGTGGTGTGGTACTCGCCACGGCGCGCCGATCGGCCGTCGCTGCTAGCGGCGATCGCCGCGGCTGAGCATGTGGCCGACGAGATGATCCCCGCGCGCACGCCGCGATCAGCTGACGTCCGCAACACCGATGTGCTGCGCATGGTCATCGGCGGGGCGGCCCTGTTCCTACTGGGTGTGCGCCGTTACGGCTTCCGGCGGCCGCCGATGCTGGGCCCAACCGGGCAGTTGGTCGCCACCGGGGCAACCGTCTTCATGGGCTATCCGTTCCTGCGCGGCGCGCTGCGGTCGCTGCGCTCGGGTCGCGCGGGCACCGACACGTTGGTCACTGCGGCGATCATCGCCAGCCTTGTCCTGCGCGAGAACGTGGTCGCGCTCACCGTGCTGTGGCTGCTCAATATCGGTGAGTATCTGCAAGATCTGACCGTGCGGCGCACCCGGCGGGCGATCTCCGAGCTGCTGCGCGGCACCGCCGACACCGCGTGGATCCGTACCGCCGACGGCACCGAGGTCCAGGTGCCGATCGACACGGTGGAGATCGGTGACGAGGTGATCGTGCACGATCAC
The DNA here is from genome assembly GCF_002102265.1 of Mycolicibacter longobardus. Taxonomy (GTDB): domain Bacteria; phylum Actinomycetota; class Actinomycetes; order Mycobacteriales; family Mycobacteriaceae; genus Mycobacterium; species Mycobacterium longobardum. The sequence goes on from NZ_LQPG01000008.1 coordinate 9,977, forward strand.
GTGGCGATCCCGGTCGATGGCGAGGTCATCGACGGGGAGGCGGTTGTCGATCAGGCCGCGATCACCGGGGAAAACCTGCCGGTCAGCATCATCGCGGGGGCAGCGGTGCACGCCGGGTCGGTGGTGGTGCGCGGACGGTTGGTGGTACGCGCCCGCGCGGTGGGTAAGGAAACGGTGATCGGCCGCATCGTTACCCGCGTCGAGGAGGCCCAGCTCGATCGGGCGCCGATCCAGACCGTCGGGGAGAACTTCTCGCGGCGCTTCGTGCCCGCGTCGTTCCTGCTGTCGGCACTCACCTTGGTGCTCACCGGCGATGTCCGCCGGGCGATGACGATGCTGCTGATCGCCTGCCCGTGCGCGGTGGGGCTGTCCACGCCGACGGCGATCAGTGCGGCGATCGGCAACGGGGCGCGCCGCGGCATCCTGATCAAGGGCGGCTCGCATCTGGAGCGGGCGGGCCAGGTGGACGCGATGGTGTTCGACAAAACCGGCACGCTCACGGTGGGACGCCCGGTGGTGACGAATATTGTTGCACTGCATAAGGGCTGGCAGCCCGAGGAGGTCTTGGCCTATGCCGCCAGCTCGGAGATCCACTCGCGTCACCCACTGGCCGAGGCGGTGATCCGCTCGACCGAGGAACGCCATATCAGTATTCCGCCGCACGAGCAATGCGAGGTGCTGGTAGGGCTGGGGATGCGCACCTGGGCCGATGGGCAGATCCTGCTGCTGGGCAGCCCGTCGCTGCTGCGCGCCGAGAAGGTCCGGGTGTCGAAGAAAGCCACAGAGTGGGTCGACAAGCTGCGCAAGCAGGCCGAAACCCCGCTGCTGCTTGCGGTGGACGGCACGCTGGTGGGGTTGATCAGCCTGCGCGACGAGGTCCGTCCCGAGGCCGCTGAGGTCTTGACGAAGCTGCGAGCCAACGGAATACGCCGGATCGTCATGCTCACCGGCGACCATTCCGATACCGCCGCCGCGGTTGCGGGCGAACTCGGCATCGACGAGTGGCGCGCCGAAGTACTCCCCGACGACAAACTCGAGGCGGTACGCGCGCTGCAGGCAGAGGGGTACGTCGTGGGGATGGTCGGCGACGGGGTCAATGACGCCCCGGCGCTGGCGAGCGCCGATATCGGGATCGCGATGGGGTTGGCCGGAACCGATGTGGCCGTCGAGACCGCCGATGTCGCATTGGCTAACGACAACCTGCAACGCCTGCTCGACGTGCCCGACCTGGGCGCACGTGCCGTCCAGGTCATCCGGCAGAACTACGGCATGTCGATCGCGGTCAACGCCGCCGGGCTGCTGATCGGGGCCGTCGGCGCGCTGTCGCCGGTGCTCGCGGCGATCCTGCACAACGCGTCCTCGGTGGCTGTGGCCACTAACAGCTCCCGGCTGATCCGCTACCGCCTCGCCGGTAACGGATCGCGTGATGGCGGGGTCCAGTCCACCGAGACGGAGGGCGGTCGCCAGCGGCGGGGCGGCGCGATGGTCTCGGTCTCGTCGGCGGATCTAGAACCGCCTCGCTGACGGTCGCCTAACGTCGGCGTGTGTGTGGTGAGCGTCGCGCACCGATGAACGGGGTGCCTACCGCCAGTTCCTGGCGGTAGGCACCCTGGCCTGGGGGTGTCGACCGCCTACAATCGAGGTCACCCGGGGTCCTACCGGGTGATGAGTGGGGTTTTGGCGGCGGCGCGCTGCTGCCGAGCGGGTAGGTGTGGCGGTCGTGGGTCCCGCCGCCGTGGCCTGATCATAAGAGCAATCAAATGCAGATAGTGGGGTTGTGGTGGCTGACTTCGATCCGGCGGGCGGTCCCGCCGAGTTGGTCGACGACACATGCTGTGCGGAATCGGGGCACGCTGCGCCGGCACCGGTTGTACGCGACGCAGGATGGCTGCGGGACGCCCGATGGGCGCGGGGGCTGGCGTGGATCAGCCTGGTGTTTCTGGCCGTGGAGGCCGTCGTGGGCTTGTGGCAGGGGTTGGCGGCTGGGTCGGTCGCCCTGACCGGCTGGGCATTGGGCAGTGTGGCCGAGGCATTGGCCGGCGTGGTGGTGATCTGGCGGTTCACCGGTTCGCGGACCCTGTCGGCGACGGCCGAGCGCCGCGCGCAAATCGGTGTGGCGGTGTCGTTTTGGCTGACCGCCCCCTACATCGCCGCCGAATCGGTCCATCACCTCTTCGGTGAACGCCACCCCGAGGTCAGCGTGATCGGCATCGTGTTGACCGCGTTCGCGGTGCTGGTGATGCCGGTCTTGGGGCGTGGCCAACGCATCCTGGGTGCCCGGTTGGCCTCGGCGGCCACCGCCGGGGAGGGCGCGCAGAACTATCTGTGCGCAGTGCAGGCCGCCGCGGTGCTGACTGGCCTGGCGGTTACCGCCAACTGGTCCGGCGGCTGGTGGCTCGATCCGGTGATCGGGCTGGGCGTTGCCGCCGCCGCGGTCTGGCAAGGTTTTCGGTCCTGGCGGGGTGAGGACTGCGGCTGCTGACCCACGGGCTGGTTGCGTCGTCGCGGCCGAGATGCTGGTGGATCAACCGGCGTGAAGCGGGCCGGCGCAGCCAGGACCACCTGCCGCTCGATCCTGTTGCCGCGAGACTCGATCCTGTTGCCCCGAGAGGGGTTTGTCGGCGGCCCCGAGCAGATAATCGCCACGGATGCGGGTGATCGACCCGAGGACCACGAGGCCGCACCGGGTGAGTTCGTCGAGGAACTGTTCGACGGTGAACCGGTCGTCGCAGGCCAAGGCATGAGCGGTGACTTCTTCGAAGTAGAACCGCCCACCCGGTCTCAGCACCCGGGCGACCTCGGCCAGCGCGTTGCGCCAGTCCGGGATGTGGTGGACGACCCCGAAGTCGAACACCGCATGATAGCTCGCGTCGTCGGCATCCAGCGCCGCACGCAGGTCGGTCGCGCTGCCCTGGGCGAGCCGAACCCGGTCGCCGTAGCGGGCCAGCCGCCGGCTCGCTCGTCGGATCATCGCCGGGTCCAGATCCACCGCGTCGACACGGGTGGCGCCGAACCGCTCCAGCATCAGCTGCGTGCCGTATCCGGAACCGCATCCGATCTCCAGGGCCCGCGATCCCGGGATGAGCCGACCGCCGCATCGCGCCAGCAGCGGCGCTTCATAACAGCTTTGCAGCCAGCGCCGCGGCAAGCTGTTCACCAGCGCGGTTTCCGCCCGATCCATCAACATCTGCTGGCCCTGCGCACACCCAGTCGCGGCGTCAGGACAGCCCGACTCGGGGAACGAAACGCCCGACCGCGGCGGTGTAGGCGTGGTACTGCTGATCGTGCACGGTGCGAAGGTAGGGCTCTTCAACACCGCGGACCTGCAGCTCGATCGCGGCGACCAGCAGCGCGAAACCGGCGAGCGCAAGCGGATTGGGCGCCACGAGCACGGACCCGGCGGCGAAAACCAGCATCGCGGAAAAGATCGTGTTGCGGACCACCGCGAACACACCGTGGCGCACCAACGTCGTTGCCTCGTTGGGGTCGACCCCGATCCGCCAGGACTCGCCCATGTCGTGCTGCGCGTAGACGGTTGCGCCGATGCCGGCCACAGCGACCACAACGCCGGTCGTCTGTATCCACGTCGCGAGCAACACCTCGAGCGGGAAAAGCATGCCGGCCAGTTGAAGCAGCGGCGCGGCGACACCGATGACGACCGCCGCGACGAACCCGACGCCGGCGATCCACTCCAGCGATCCGAACCGGCCGCTGACACCGCGAAAGCCCGTCGATCCGGTCATGCGCCACTGCCGCCAGCTGCGCCACCCGAACCCGAGCACACCGAACACGAGATAGAGCACCACTGCGATGAGAGCCATCAGGAAACTCCTCCGACCCAGCACATATCTACACATAGTAATGTATGCATGTTATGGTGGCTAGTCGAAGCCTCACATCCGTCCTTCGGCGCTTCGAGCGGTCGTCGGAGGGCACCACGCGCCAGCGGCGACACCGGCGGGCAGCCGCGACTCAGACAATTAGACAAGTGGTCACGTGGTCGTAAGCTTGCGTTGTTAGCGTTGCGCCCGCCGCGGACCACCGGACAGGGAGCGATGATGCCGCATACGCCGACGCCCGCGCCGTGGGCCCCGCGGGTACTGGTGCTCGGGTACAGCGGGCTGCTGGCCGGGGTCGCCGGGTTTGTCAACGCGGTGGCCCTGCTGGTGTTGGCGTTCCCGGTGGGCAACCTCACCGCGGTAACCACTGAGTTGGGCATGAACACGGGCAACCCGAACCCCTGGTTGTATGAAGGCCATGTGCTCGCGGCGATCCTGTTCGGGTTCCTGGGCGGCACCGCGGCAGCGGGCGCGGTTCTGGCGCCCACCCACACCGACACCGGCCCGCGCCATGCCGCGGTGCTGGTAGCTGAAGCCGCGCTGTTGTTGCTTGCCGCGATCGGGGTCGAGGAAACCGTGGTCCAGGCGACACTTTCCACGTTCGGCGTGGAGCGAACCGTGGTCCAGGCTGGACTTGCCGCCGCGGCGCTGGGACTGCAAAACGGCGTGACCTCAAGCTTGGGCGGGATGGCGATCCGCACCACGCACTTCACCGGCACCATCACCGACCTCGGGCTGATGCTGGGCCGCAGCCGCCGGCACGGAATCGAGAAGTGGAAAACAGCCGTCCTTACCGCGACCTTGCTGCTGTTCCTGGCCGGCGGCGCAGCCGGGGTACTGACCGGTATTTGGTTCGGCGGCTACGCGCTGATCATCCCCGCAGCGGTCTGCGCGGCCGTCGCGGCGGCAAGCCTGCTGCATGACCGCAGACGTCGCACATCCCGTGCTTGTGCGACCGCCGAGCCGGCGCGGACCGATGCCCGCTGACCGCGTCCCCGCTCAGTTGCCCTTCCCGCGTTCAGGCGTTGGGATCCTGCGGGAGACATAGCCGCGGTGCCAGGCGCATGACGAATCGTATGCACACATGCATATGTACGCATTTTTAGATAGACTCCCGGCAGTCGATCGGGAACCGGCCGGAGAGGAGCCGAGAAGTGGAAGACCAGCGCGGATCACGGGAAGCGAGGGAGTCGGCGCTGCTGTGCCCGCGGTGTGCATCGCAGATGCTGCCGGTACAGCGGTTCGGGGTGACGATCGATCAGTGCACCGGCTGCGGCGGCATCTTCCTCGACCTGGGGGAGATTGAGCAGCTCACCGAGGCCGAGCGCCGGTTCTACGCCGCCCAACAGCAGCCGCAGCAACCGCCGCCAGGCGGGTATGTGCCGCAGCCCTACCCGGCGCCGCCGATGTATGCCGAACGCCCCCGACAGGGCGGCTTTCTTGGCGGCTTGTTCAGCGGCGGAGGCTACTACGGGGGGCGCCATGGCGGGCACCACTGACGGCGGCGCCGACGCTACCGCGTCGGCGCCGCGACCTGCCCACGACTCCGGTGCTGGCCGCACCGACGACACCGGGCACGATCACGGCCACGGGGTGTCGGCGGACGCGGACCGCAGGTGGCTGGGGATCGCGCTGGGCTTGATCGTCGCGTTCATGGCCGTCGAGGTGGTCATCGGCCTGGTGGCGAACTCGCTGGCATTGATCTCCGATGCCGGGCACATGCTCACCGACGCGGCGTCGATCGTGTTGGCGCTGATCGCGATCCGGCTGGCGCGGCGTCCGGCGCGGGGCCGCTATACCTACGGGTTCAAGCGGGTGGAGATCTTGTCCGCGCAGGCCAACGGGATCACTCTGCTGCTGCTGACGGTGTGGTTCGTCTACGAAGGGGTGCGCCGGCTGATCACCCCGCCGGAGGTTGCCGGCCCGCTGGTGCTGTTCACCGCCCTGGCCGGGATCGTCGTGAACATTGCCGCCACCTGGTCGATCAGCCGGGCGAACCGCACCAGTTTGAACGTCGAGGGTGCTTTTCAGCACATCCTCAACGACCTGTACGCGTTCATCGGCACCGCGATCGCCGGGGCGGTGGTGTGGGCCACCGGCTTCGCCCGCGCCGACGCTATTGCGGCCCTGGTGGTGGCGGCGTTGATGGCCAAAGCGGGGTGGGGCCTGGTCCGCGAGGCCGGGCGGATCTTTCTAGAGGCCGCCCCCGCAGACCTGGACCCGGCCGAGATCAACGACAGGATCGCCGCGATACCCCAGGTGGTCGAGGTGCATGATCTGCACGTGTGGCAGATCAGCTCCGGTCAGCCGGCGATGTCGGCGCATGTGCTCGTCACCGGCGAAGCCGACTGCCACGCGGTCCGCTCCCGCATGGAAACGGTGCTGCACAACGAGTTTCACGTCGAGCACACCACCGTGCAGATCGACCACGCCACCCCTGATGGCCACACCCGCGTCCGAGGGCTGCGCCCAACCGCGCGGGCCAGTGCCCGCCCATAATCCGGGGTAGCGCGACGTCGTGGCCGCGCGTGCGGCCCCGGCCGGCATACATGTCACCTCGCGGCGCCGCATACCGGCGTTCTGGCTGTCCACCACCATGACTGCTGCGGTTGCGGTGGGCAGATCTTGGTCGGTGACCGTGGGGAACCGCGGATTATGTCGGTTGTCGCGCTGGCCGGCCTGTCGCGGCAATAGTCGTCCCACCGTCACCGTGAGGCGGTCGGGTGTCTTGGGTTGGCCCGGTAAGTGATTTGATGCGTCCGGCGCGCACGCCGTTGGCGATGACGACGACCTCGGTGAGCTCGTGCACAAGCACGACCGCGGCCAGCCCGAGCGTTCCGAACAGCGCCAGCGGCATCAGCACGGCGATGATACCCAGGGATAGTCCGACATTTTGCAGCATGATCTGCCGGGAGCCGTGGGCGTGGTGGAGTGCTTGGGGCAGGTGGCGCAGGTCTTGGCCCATCGGGGCGACGTCGGCGGTTTCGATGGCGACGTCGGTTCCCATGGCGCCCATCGCGATGCCCAGGTCGGCGGCGGCCAGGGCCGGTGCGTCGTTGACGCCGTCGCCGACCATCGCGGTGGGCCGGCGGGCACGCAGCTGCGCGACCCGGTGGGCCTTGTCCTCCGGGCGCAGTTCGGCATAGACGTGCTCGATCCCGGCCTGGGTGGCCAGGGCGGCCGCGGTGGCGTGGTTGTCGCCGGTGAGCATCGTCACCTGATAACCGCCGGCGCGTAACGCGGCGATGACCTCGGCGGCTTCTGGGCGTAGTTCGTCGCGTACGGCGATGGCGCCGAGCAGCACATTGTCGCGTTCGACGAGAACCGCGGTGGCCCCGGCTTGTTGCATGCGCGCCACCTGATCGGCGAGGTCGACGGGGTCGAGCCAGCCGGGCCGACCCAGACGGACGGCATGCCCGTCGAGGCGGCCGGTCAGCCCGGCCCCGGGGATGGCTTGCACGTCACTGGCGGCGGCGGTCGGCGCTGGGGTGGCGGCGAGGATGGCCGCGGCCAGGGGGTGTTCACTGCGGGCCTCCAGCGCGGCCGCCACCGCCAGGACCTCCTCGCGGGTGGCGCCGTTGCTGGTGGCGACGTCGATGACGGTGGGCCGGTTGGCCGTCAACGTTCCGGTCTTGTCTAGGGCGATCGCGCCGATGGTGCCCAGCGCCTCCAGCGCGGCGCCGCCCTTGATCAGTACACCGAGTTTGGAGGCGGCGCCGATGGCCGCCACCACGGACACCGGCACTGCGATGGCCAGCGCGCACGGGGACGCTGCGACCAAAACCACCAGAGCGCGTTCGATCCAGACCAGCGGGCTACCGAAGACGCTGCCAACCCCGGCGATCAGCGCCCCGGCGATCATGATGGTTGGCACCAGCGGTCGTGCGATGCGATCGGCCAGCCGCTGGCTGGTGTCCGTTGTCATTTGATCTGAGGCACTCGTGGCCGTTTGACCTGCGGTGCCTCAGGTCAAATGACAATCCCGATGGACTGAGTTTGCCATGCTATCGGTGGTGAAACGTGCTCGTTTTGGTGGCGGTTTGGAAGTCGACACGTCCAACAGTTCAGCTATCCGGTTCACGTCCCGACAGACGCACTCCGCTGGCATGAGTTCGTGGAAGCGGCTCACCTTCGATGCTGCGGCAGCGAAGTGCGCCGAGGCCTCTTCCAGAAAGGCGATTTCTTTGGCCTGTTGGGCGACGGTCGCTCGTAGCCGCACCAATTCTGCGCGCTCCTGCACCGAAAGCGGTTGTCCTGCAGTGGGGTCCGTCCACTGGGTGTCGGTGCTGCGGACCTTGGCCATCCGCCACCGCTCGTCACGCACCCACGTGTACAGCAGATCCTTGTGCAGGTCTAACTCACGGGCGACCTCGGCAACCCGTCGGTGCCCATCGATCACCATGTGCGCGGCCTTAGCCCGATACTCGGGGGTAAACGAGCGCCGCCGTGGTGGCATTTCCGCATCCTCCGTAACGCCCTCAAGCTGTGATGTCAACTACCTGAGCGGCCGTTGCCGGGGTAACTGTCGACCGAAGCGGCGTAGCCGCAGCGAGTTGGTCACCACGCTGACCGAGGAGAACCCCATCGCGGCACCCGCGATGATCGGGTTCAGCAGGCCGAGCGCGGCAAGGGGGATGGCGGCGGTGTTGTAGCCGAAGGCCCAGCCAAGGTTCTGGTGGATCGTGCGCAGCGTGCGCCGCGAGAGCTGGAGCGCGAGCACCGCACCGTCGAGCCGGTCGGCCATCAGGGTGATGTCGGAGGCTTCGATGGCCACGTCGGTGCCGGTGCCGATCGCAATGCCCAGGTCGGCCTGTACCAGGGCGGGGGCGTCGTTGACGCCGTCGCCGATCATGGCGACTACCCGGCCCTCGTCCTGGAGTCGCCGGACCTCGGTCACCTTGTCCTGCGGTAATACCTCGGCCAGAACCTGGTCGATGCCGACCTGTTGGGCGATCGCGGCCGCGGTGCGGGCGTTGTCGCCGGTGATCATGGCGACCTGCAGCCCCATGGCGTGCAGTCGACGGATCGCGTCGGCGGCGTCGTCCTTGATCGTGTCGGCGACGGCGAGCACACCCACAACTTCCCCGTCTTGGCCGACGAATACCGCGGTGCGGCCCTGCTCTTCGAGCTCCGCAGCTGCCGCGGCAAGGTGCTCAGGCAGCAGCAGATCGTGCTCGTCGACGAGCGTGCGCCGCCCGATCAGCACGGGTCGGCCGTCGATTTCGGCGCGCACCCCGAGCCCGGCGAGGCTGGCGAACGCGGTGGCGGCCGGAACCTCCAGTCCCCGTTCGCGCGCGCCGGCGGCGATCGCCGCGCCGATGGGGTGTTCGGAGCCGGATTCGACCGCTGCGGCGATCCGCAGCACCTGATCACGCTGGTGTCGCTGGCCGGCGACAACATCGGTGAGCCGCATCTGGGCGCGGGTGAGGGTGCCGGTCTTGTCGAACACCACGGTGTCGATCTTCTTGGAGGCTTCCAGCACCTCGCCGCCCTTGACCAGGATCCCCAGGTCCGCGCCGCGGCCGGTGCCGACCATGATCGCGGTGGGGGTGGCCAGGCCCAGCGCGCAGGGGCAGGCGATGATCAGCACCGCCACCGCGGCGGTCATGCCGGCGACCGGGTTGGCGGCGATCAGCGTCCACCCGGCAAACGTCGCGACGGCAACACCGATGACGGCCGGCACGAACACCGCCGAGACCCGGTCGGCCAGCCGCTGGACCGGGGCCTTACCGCCCTGGGCCTGCTCAACGAGGCGGACGATCTGCGCCAGCGCGGTGTCGGCGCCGACGGCGGTGGCCCGTACGGTCAGCAGCCCGTCGGTGTTGACCGTCGCCCCGGCAACACGGTCACCCACCGATTTCTCGACCGGGACGGACTCGCCGGTCAGCATCGACTCATCGACGGCGGCGCGCCCGTCGGTGACCTCGCCGTCGACCGGGATCTTCTCGCCGGGCCGCACCCGCAGCAGGTCTCCGACTTGCACCTGATCCACAGGGACGAGAATTTCTTGTCCGTCGACGAGCAGCCGGGCTTCCTTAGCGCCCATCTCCAGCAGCTTGCTGATCGCCTCCCGCGTCTTGCCGTGGGCCCTGGCCTCGAAATAGCGGCCCAGCACGACGAACGCGATGATCAGCGCCGCGGTGTCGAAGAACAGCGGGCCACCGGCGAGCAGCTCGTAGGTGGAGTAGCCAAACGCGGTCAGTGTGCCCAGCGCGATCAGCGTGTCCATGTTCGCGGTCCACGCCCGCGCCCGCTGCACCGCCCCCTTAAGGAACGGCCACCCCGCAATGAATTGCACCGGCACCGTCGCGGCGAACGCCAGCCAGCCCGCCCACGGGTAAGCGCCGAACAGCATCGGTGCCGACATCGACACCAGCCCCAACGGCCAGGCCAGCCACACCCGCCGCCACCAGGCCCGAATCCCGCGTCTGGCCTCCTCGCGCGGCGACGGCGGGGTCGCGGCGGCCGGCTCGAGGTGATAGCCGATACGATCGAGCGCCTGCCGCAGCCGCTCGATCTCCGGCGGCCGGTCGAGCTCGTCACCGCGCGGCCCCAGCAGCGTTCGCGCGATCCCCCCGACGACCTTGCCCACAATGCCGCCGCTGCCGACATCGGCCGAGTGCGGGACACGCGCGGGCACTGACGCCGCGGGAATGTGCTCGGCATCGGCGATCGCCGACACGATGGCCGCGGTGTCGCACCGGCTGGGCGAATACCAGACCACCACCGATCCCGTGCGCGGATAGGCCTGCACGGCGCGCACACCGCTCACCGTGGCGACCGTGTCCTCGATCGCAGCGGCACGGGCCTCATCGAACTCAACCCCGGTGGCGCGCACATGCATGCGGCCCGCCGCGGCGGATACCACGACCGGCGTGGCACCGGCATCCGGAGTAGCTTCAGCGGTCAGCATCATCAGGCTCACTGGTTGTCATCCGGGTCGCGTCGGCCGCCGCTGGCGGTGGGACTTCCTCCCCGAGGCTTTCGACCGCCTCGGCCAGCACGTCGGCCACCGTCAAGCGAGCCCGCTCGGCGGTCTCCCTGGTCTTGCGCTCGGTCGTTCGCGCAACGCGCAGACCCCAGGCGGTAGCCTTGACCGTTGCCTTGCGCCACGGAGCCTTCGCCAATGCCGTGTGCAGCGCCGCATAGGCCGCAAACGCCACCGCGTGGCTCACCGGCGGCGCCGCCTTTCCCAATACTCCCTGCCGCACCATCGCGAACACTCCCTTCCTCATCGTTGCCCCGTCAAGCGGTGACGAACCCATCCTTGACCTTCCAGTGCACTGGAAGGTCAAGGATGGGTGACATGCAGATCGGCGAGCTTGCGAAACTCAGTAACACCAGCGCGAAAACCATTCGCTTCTACGAAGACTCGGGGTTGCTGCCGCCTCCGGCGCGCACGGCGTCGGGGTATCGCGACTATGGGCCCGAGTTCGTGGACCGGCTGCGGTTCATCCATCGAGGCCAAGCGGCGGGGCTGACCTTGCAGAAGGTGCGCCAGATCCTGGCGATCCACGACCGGGGCGAGGTGCCGTGCGGGCACGTGCGACAAGTCCTTAGTACCCGTCTCGACCAAGTCCGCGCGCAGATCGCCGAACTTGTCGCCCTCGAAGGCCACTTGCAGACCCTTCTCGACTACGCGGCGCACGCCGCGCCCACCGAACACGACCAGTCCACGGTGTGCTGGATTTTGGAAAGCGACCTGGATGCCGAGGTCCCCGTCGACCTCAGCCGTCCCCGCGACGAGACAGCGGGCGCCGGTGGCGGATAGAAGGCCTGACCAAGACGGCAGCGACGTGCCCGGGCGGTCATGGACCGATGTGTGGTTGCCGGCAGTCCTGCTGAGTGTGGCAGGGGTGGGCTGGTGGTGGTCGGTGGTCAGCGCCCGCGGCATGGGCGGCGACACAATGACCATGGACGGCGACTCAGGAATGTCCATGGGGGGCCAGTCACCGATGTCGTTCTCCGCGTTCCTCATCGCGTGGGTGGCCATGATGGCGGCGATGATGCTTCCCGCGGTCGTGCCCGTGGTTCGCTCCTACGCCCGCGCCGCCGCGGCTCCGGCGCTCATCTTCGTCGCCGGATATTTGGCGCTGTGGAGCGCCACCGGCATCCCTGCCTTTGTCGCGTGGAGCCACTTCACTGGACCGGTGGCGCACGGATCTGGGTGGGCCGGCCGCCTGGCCGGCGCGGTGGCCGTCGCCGCCGGGCTGTATCAGCTCACACCGCTGAAGGCGACCTGCCTGCGGCACTGCCGCTGGCCGATGCCGTTGTCTCTGCCGCCCGGCCAGCGCCCCGACTACGGTCTGGCACGGGCGCTTGTTGCCGGCGGCCGCTACGGCATGTTTTGCCTAGGCAGTTGCTGGATGCTGTTCGTACTCCTGATCGCCCTCGGCACCATGCAATTGGCGTGGATGCTGTCGCTTTCGGTGGTGATCTGGCTGGAGAGAACGGCCCCCTTCGGCGACCGGGTCAGGCGCTGGACAGCGGCGACGCTCGTAGTTGTTGGCGTTGCGCTGCTGGTGCATCCCGCATTTGTCAGCCACCTCGTCTAATGAAACTCGTCATCACCACGACGCAGCAACCGTGGCTCAAGGCCCTGGCCACGGGCCCAGTAATGGGTTGGCTGGCCAGGTTTGTCGCGTCGTCACCTGGTCGATCAGTCGTTTCCGGCGGCGGGCAGAAGTTCGGCGATCAGGGCGTGGACGCGGTTGGCGATGTCGTCGCGGATGGAGCGGACGACCTCGAGGGGTTGGCCGGCGGGGTCTGGCAGTTTCCAGTCGCGGTAGGTGATGCCCGGGTAGTAGGGGCAGGTGTCGCCGCAGCCCATGGTGATCACGACGTCGCTGGTCTGCACGGTGTCGGCGGTGAGCACCGTGGGCGTGTTGGCGGTGATGTCGATGCCCCGTTCGGCCATTGCGGCCACGGCGGCCGGGTTGATCTGGTCGGTGGGTTCGGTGCCCGCGGAGCGGACTTCGATGCGGTCGTCGGCCAGGTGGGTGAGCAGTGCGGCCGCCATTTGGGAGCGTCCGGCGTTATGCACGCAGACGAACAGGACGCTGGGTTTATCAACCATCAGCGGGCACCGCTTGGCTCGGGTTGTGGTCGAAACAAGCGGGTGCGCAGCGCCAAGGACACGTAGACCAATCCGACCAGCACGGGTACTTCGATGAGTGGGCCGACGACCCCGGCCAAGGCTTGCCCGGAGGTAGCGCCGTAGGTGGCGATCGCCACGGCGATCGCGAGTTCGAAGTTGTTGCCGGCGGCGGTGAACGCCAACGTGGTGGTGCGCGGGTAGCCGACCTTCAGGACGGCGCCGAGCAGGTAGCCGCTGGCCCACATGATGGCGAAGTAGGCCAGCAGTGGCACCGCGATGCGGGCGACATCGAAAGGCCGGGAGGTGATTTGGTGGCCCTGCAGGGCGAACAGGATGACGATGGTGAACAACAGCCCATACAGTGCCCACGGGCCGATACGGGGTAAAAACTGTGACTCGTACCAGGGCCGGCCCTTGGCCCGTTCACCGAGGCGGCGTGACAGGTACCCGGCCAGCAGCGGGATGCCCAGGAAGATCAGCACGGATTTGGCGATCTGCCACGGCGAGACCTCGATCCCGGTCTGGGGCAGGTGAAGCCAGCCGGGCAGCACCGAGAGGTAGAACCAGCCCAGCGCGGCGAACATGAGGACTTGGAAGATCGAGTTCAACGCGACCAGCACCGCGGCGGCTTCGCGGTCCCCGCAGGCCAGGTCGTTCCAGATGATGACCATGGCGATGCAGCGGGCCAGCCCGACGATGATCAACCCGGTTCGGTATTCGGGCAGATCGGGCAGCAGCAGCCAGGCCAGGGTGAACATCACCGCCGGACCGATCAGCCAGTTCAACACCAGCGAGGACACCAGCAGTTTGCGGTCGGAGGTGACCTCGCCGAGCTGGTCGTAGCGGAGCTTGGCCAGCACCGGATACATCATCACCAACAACCCAAGGGCGATGGGCAACGAAACCCCGTCAACCTCGATAGCGCTGAGTTCCGCTCCCAGGCCTGGCACCAGCCGCCCCAACAACAGGCCGGCGGCCATCGCTACCCCGATCCACAGCGGCAAGAACCGGTCCAGTGTGGAGAGCTTGGCGGCCACTGCGGGTGCAGCAGTCGATACGGCGGTGTCACTCATAGGTTTCTCTCCCGATGCGCGAACGGTCAGCCGCTTCGCTGGCAACTATCAACGTGAAGTGGGTTGGGGTGTGAGGGCGCGGTCGCGTTGTCTGCGGCTGCCTCAGTCAGACGATGCGGCGGGTTTGGTGGCGCGGATGATCGCGCCGTGCATTCCTTCGGCCACCTGGTGGGTGAACGTCACTGAGGCATCGACGAATCCGGCCGCGGCCAGTCCGTCCAGATACTCCTGGCGGGACAGTGCCCCGGCGATGCAGCCGACGTAGGAGCCGCGTTCGGCGCGCTCGGCCGCGCTGAGGTGGTCTTCGGCGACGACGTCGGAGATCCCGATCCGCCCTCCTGGGACCAGGACGCGGAACATCTCGGCGAGCACGGCGGGTTTGTCGGCGGACAGGTTGATCACGCAGTTGGAGATCACCACGTCGACGGCGGCGTCGGGCAGCGGGATGTCCTCGATGGTGCCCTTGCGGAACTCGACGTTGGCGGCGCCGGCCTTGGCTTTGTTCTCCTCTGCGAGGGCCAGCATTTCATCGGTCATGTCGACTCCGTAGGCAAACCCGTTCGGACCCACCCGGCGGGCCGACAACAACACGTCGATGCCGCCGCCAGACCCGAGGTCGAGCACGCGTTCACCGGGGTGTAGGTCGGCGACCGCGGTCGGGTTGCCGCAGCCCAGGCTGGCTGCGAGTGCGTCGGCGGGAATAGCGGAGTGCTCGTCGGCGTCGTAGAGGCCGGCGCCGAAGATGGTGCCGATTTCGGCCGAATCGCTGGACCCGCAGCAGCTCGCCGCGGTCAGCACCTCGCTGTTGGTGGCGCCGCCGCCGATCGCGGTGGCGGCCGCACCGTAGCTGGCCCGGACCTGATCGCGCAGTTCGTTGTGGTCGGTGGTCATCCGACCCCACTCCTTTCATCGACAGCTATCTATGGGTGCAGTGTGCACGAAGCATCGATACCTGTCAATGCGTGTGTCATACTAGGGCCATGCCCGCCACGGTCACGTCCCCAACCGATCGCGATGACTCGGGCAGTCTTGCGGCGTGCTGCAGCCCGATCATTGACGGCGTGCTGGACGCGGTGGCCGCCGAGCGACTGGCTGGCGTGCTTAAGGCGCTGGCCGAGCCGACCCGGCTGCGGCTGGTGTCGCTGATTGCGGGCCATGAGGGCGCCCAGGCGTGTGTGTGCGACCTGACCACCCCGGTGGGGCTATCCCAGCCGACCGTATCGCACCACCTCAAAATCCTGGTCGAGGCCGGCCTGCTGGAACGCACTCAGCGCGGCAAATGGGCCTACTACCGGTTAGTGCCCGCCACCCTGGATGTGCTCGGCGGGGTGTTCGCCCGCGCCAGCCACCGGTGACACGCATCCACTTCGCGGCTGAATGTGCGCGGTTAGTCGACGGTTAGTCGGGGCTAAACAGGGCTAAACACGCTTTGTCTTGGCGACTTGCATGCTGGCGCTAACTTCAGTCGCCCTGCGGCCGTCGGGTGTCTTGTGTTGCCCCGAGAGGGGTTTGAGGCGCCCGGCGCGCATACCGTTGGCGATGACGACCACTTCGGCAAGTTCGTGGACCAACACGACGGTAGCCAGGCCGAGGGTTCCGAACACCGCCAGCGGCATCAGCACTGTGATGATTGTCAGCGATAGCCCGACGTTTTGCAGCATGATCTGCCGGGAGCGTCGGGCGTGGTCTAGTGCTTGGGGCAGGTGACGCAGGTCTTGGCCCATCAGGGCGACGTCGGCGGTTTCGATCGCGACGTCGGTTCCCATGGCACCCATTGCGATTCCGAGGTCGGCGGCGGCTAGGGCAGGTGCATCGTTGACGCCGTCGCCGACCATCGCGGTGGGCCGCTGGGCGCGCAGTTGTGCAATCAGGGCAGCCTTGTCTTCGGGGCGCAGTTCGGCATAAATGTGCTGGATTCCAGCTTGGGTGGCCAGCGCCGCAGCGGTGGCAGGGTTGTCGCCGGTGAGCATCGCGACCTGGTAGCCGCGGTCGCGCAGTCCGGTGATGACCCCGGTGGCTTCTGGACGTAATTCGTCGCGGACGGCGATGGCACCGAGCAGCTGTCCACCGCGTTCGACGAGAACCGCTGTGGCCCCGGCTTGTTGCATGTGCGTCACGTGATCGGCAAGGTTGGCGGGGTCGATCCAGCCAGGCCGTCCCAGTCGGATGGCTTGCCCCTCGAGGTGGCCGGTCAGCCCAGCCCCAGGAACGGCATGCACGTCACTCGCGGCGGCCACCGGCGCTTGGGCAGCGGCGAGCACGGCCGCGGCCAGGGGGTGTTCACTGCGGGCCTCGAGCGCGGCCGCCACCGCCAGCACCTCCTCGCGGGTGGCGGCACTGGTGGTGGCGACGTCGATGACGACCGGCCGGTTGGCGGTCAACGTTCCGGTTTTGTCCAGGGCGACGGTGCCGATGGCGCCCAGGGCCTCCAGCGCGGCGCCGCCCTTGATGAGTACGCCGAGTTTGGAAGCGGCGCCGATGCTCGCTACGACGGTGACGGGTACCGCGATGGCGAGCGCGCATGGGGAGGCTGCGACCAGCACCACCAGTGCGCGTTCGATCCAGACCACCGGGCTACCGAAGACGCTGCCGGCCCCGGCGATCAGCGCCCCGGTCATGATGATGCCGGGCACCAGCGGCCGCGCGATGCGGTCGGCCAGGCGTTGGCTGGCGCCTTTGCGGGCTTGTTCGGCTTCCACGATGTGCACGATTCGCGCCAGCGAGTTGTCCTCAACGGTGGCGGTGACCTGAACCTGCAGCACTCCGGACCCGTTGATCGACCCGGCGAACACCTCATCACCGATTCCGGCCTCTACCGGCACCGATTCGCCGGTGATCGCCGAGATGTCTAGGGCGGTGTGCCCGGCACGAATAATGCCGTCGGTGGCCAGGCGTTCCCCGGCTTTGACAATCATCTGATCGCCGACGCGCAGTTCGGTTGTGGCGATCTCGGTTTCGACACCGTCGCGCAGTACGGTGGCCTGGTCCGGCACCAGCGCCAGCAGGGCGCGCAGGCCGCGACGGGTGCGGGCCACCGCGTATTCCTCCAGGCCCTCGCTAACCGAGAACAAAAACGCCAGCATGGCGGCCTCACCGACCTGACCGAGTCCGACCGCGCCGAGCGCGGCGGTGGTCATCAACGTGCCGACACCGAGGCGGCCCTCGGCCAGTCGCTTAGCGGTTGAAGGCACAAACGTCGAAGCACCCACCGCGAGCGCCACGACTTTCAATCCCAGTGCCACCGGCCCGAATGGAGTCAGCCACGCCGTCACCAGTGAGGCGCCCAGCATCACCCCGGAGAACGCGGCTCGCCGCAGCTTGGCGACGCCCCACAGCCGCTGCGACCCGGGCTGGCCGGTGTCGTGGTCACAGCAGCCGCCGCTTCCTTCCCCTGACCGTTGGGAAACCATGTCAGCGTGCCCACCTGATCGCGTCCGCGAGCTCCAGTCGAGAATTCGCTGCACCAGACCGGGGTTGCGCCCATCGACCGAGTGCGGTGCCCGCGGGGGCACCGACTTCGCAGGGATGTGCTCGGCGTCGGCGATCGCCGACAAGATGGCCGCGGTGTCGCAGCGCTCGGGCGAATACCAGACCACCACGGACGCCGTGCGGGGGTAGGCGTGGACGGTATCCACACCGGCCACCTTGGCGACCGTGTCCTCGATCGCGACAGCTCGCATCGCGTCGAAGTGAAACCAGGGCGCATGCACACGTATCCGTCCGGCGCCCGCGGACACTACGCTCAGTGCGGGCCCGGTATCGGTGGACGCTCCAGTAGTCTGCACGATCAACCTTCCTCGTGGATACGGGCGAACCGATTTTCGCCACAATCGGCCGTGGACTTACCCCGCCGCCGAGAAACCGGCGACGGCTCGTCACTCAGCAGCAGTCGTCATCGTCGGTCTTGGCGCCAACCGGCGCAGCGGCATCCTCGCCGATGCGTTCGCGGGCCTCGGCGACCACGTCGGCGACTTTCAGCCGGGCCGACTCTGCTGCCACTTCTGCGCGTCGGGTTCCGCGCAGACCCCACTCGGTTGCGGTGACCGCGGCTCGGTGCACCGGAGCGGTTCCCACGGCCTTGCGCAGTATTTCGTAGGCGCTCACCCCGACCAGCCCGGTGAATACCGTCCCGGCCGCTCTAGCCATGAGTCCATGTGAAGCCACTGCTAACCCCTTCTGTTCGTTCATCTCACTGCGATTGAGCTACTGCGATCGTCGAGTTACCCGAGCAATCTCGGTCATCGACCAACGGGTAGCTCGGCTGCTGCCGACATGACGTGCTCGTCGGCACAGGGTTGGTCGGTATCCACCGCGAGAACAACCTGGACCAATTCGCCCAAGGCCCGGGCGAGGTGGCTGTCGGCCAGCGCATAGCGAACCTGCCGACCCTCATAGGTGGCGATGACCAGCCCACAGCCCCGCAAACACGACAGGTGATTGGACACATTCGACCGCGTCAACTCCAGGTGTGCAGCCAGCTGGCCCGGATAGCACACCCCGTCTAGTAGGGCCACCAGAATCCGGCACCGTGTCGGGTCCGCCAGCGCCCGGCCCAGCCGGGCCAGCGCCGATTCCCGCCTCTCACACGTCAGCATGTACCAAACAGTACAGTAGATGCTGATATAACAGCAAGGGCTGAATTGTGTGGTACCGGTTCGCAAGCCCGCCGTCAGCCATGACATCACTCAGCTGGCCCGTCCCTGGAACGCTTATCGGCTGGTCGTGGGGTCCGCGCGATTTGCGTTGTGTGCGCGGCGTACGGCGCTGAGCTGTTGATCGTGGATCCACTGCTCGATGGGTCGGGTGTGGTCACGGCGCTGGGGAAACCGGCGTCCGATGCTGACGTAGACCGCGTCGACTACGCGAGTTCGCGCGGGTGTTGCTGCCACGCTGTTCCAGATCCGGACGCGAGCATCGGCCAGGATGGCGGCCAAGGCGATCAGGTCGGGGTAGGCGGCGATATGCGTGTCAACGTCGTCGGGCGGCAACTCCGAGGGGCTTGTGCTGCGTGCCCACCAGCGGCGGATCCGCGCGGCATCCTTGACTGCGAACCGTGCGGTGCCGTTGTGACGGCGATGCAATCGGGCATGGTGCTGCGCGGCGGCCAGGACGAGGGGTGTGCAGTGCAGGTCGCGTTGATCTTCGAGGGTGTAGGTGCCCGGGCCGATCCATCGGCGGTGGCGGCGGCAGACGGTGGCGTAGTCGGGTAACCAGCAGTAGACAGGCTCGTAGACACCGCGGCGTGCCATGCAGAGCCGGCAGGCGGGCCGCGCGTGGCGGCGTTGGCGGGTGGGGTCGCGGTCGCGGTTGGCCAGCCCGATGAGCCGGGCTTGAAGGGAGGCCACAGGCTGGCTGCTGACGGTTGCCAACCAGTCCGGCCGGGGACGGCAGATCGCAGGGCCGTCGGCCAGGTAGCGCCGCAGCTGCCGGGGTTCCAGGTGGTTAGCGTGCGCGAGGCGATCAAGATAGGACTGCACGGTTTCTGCGCGAAACGGTGTGACGGTTCGCGGTAACGGCGCCGTAGGCCCGATAGGCCACACCGGCCGGATCGACGCCTCAGCTCGCATGGCGTTGCGCCGATGTTTGGGCCGCGTAGTCGATGAGCACGGTGTCCATCAGATCTCGGGTGCCGCTCTCGGTTTCGTCGAGCATGCTGCGGATCGCCGCCGAGCGGATCAGGTGCGCCAGGCTTCCGATCATGCCGCCGGTGCGTTGATGCAGGTACTTGGCCTCGGCGACCAGCGTTCCGGCGTTGTGGCAGTGCAACCGCAGCGTGCCTTCCATCGCGGCCACCAACGACTTCCATTCCCCGGCATACGGGAACGGGCTGGTGTTGATCACCCCGCAACGCCCGGCCAACTGGCGCCCGCGGGTGCCAGTGAACACCCCGGAGAGCTCCACGTCGATGCCCGCGTAAACGAAGGTGGCAGGTAGGTGTTCGGTGAAGTACTTCAGGTGATCGGACAGTTCCTCGCCGGCGCGGGTATCGAGGTTGAGGTTGTGGATCTCGTCGACGATCACGATGTCGGTGCGGGCGTCGATGAGGACCTGGCAGACGGCGTCGGCGATGTCGGTGACATTCATCCGCGGTTGCATCGGCGGAAGGCCCAGAAATCGGGCGAACTCCATCGCGAGTTTGCGCGGCGAGCCTTTCGGCGGCGCGGTCACGTAGACGACCGGGATCCGGGACTTGTCGGCGAATCGTGTCCGGATCCGCAGTTCGTGAAACCGGCCGAGCTGTTTGACCGCGGTGGTCTTCCCGGTCGCGGCCGCCCCGGAAATGATCAGCCCGCGCCGGGCGCCGATCTCGCGTTGGTTGAGCAGGGTCAACAGCCGGCCTTCGTTGGTGATGCGCTGGATCGCCGACGTGGTGACCACAACCAGTTCACTGTGGTGCGCTACACGGGCTTCGTTGTAGCTGGTCCGCTCGGTCTCCGACAGGGCGCTCCACTGCGCATCGGGCAGCAGGGTGAACTCGGGCGGGTCTGCATCAACGAAACGGCGCCAACCCTCCAGCGTGGTGGTGGGTTGGCGCCGGTCCTCGAGTTGGCTCACCGGCGCAAACGTGTTCACAGCCGCCACGATTCAGCCTCCTTGCGTGCATCGAACACCGGAAGTGGAATGACCTGCGCGATCTCGATGTCCTCGCCGTCCTCCCCGCTGCCTGGTGGCTGGACCAAATAGTACAGTCAACGCTGATATAATGGCAGGAGTTGAATCACCCTCCGATGCTCACGAGCCCGGATTCTGGCCGCCTACGGCGGCGTCTTCGTTGCCGGTTCGCCGGCCTGGGGCCGTGCTCCTCGATGGGTTGCGGCCCGGCCACTGGGATGTGATTGGCGCCCTGTCTGCCTGGTCGGCGTTGCCGTGATCGTGTATGCGATGCGGCCACTAACTTTCGGCCGCAACCGCCCGTCGTAGCGCGGCAAATATCAACTCGCGGGTGGGCAGGTCCAACCGACAGAAATCCCCTGTCGGCGGCTGATCGGGACACATCACATCGGTCCCGTCGATCAGCACCGACGGTGACGGAAACGGGCCGACGCGCTCAACGATCGCCGTATCGATCCCGAGTACGGCCAGACAGTCGACCAGCAATTCATGGGCCGCTGCCGCATTTGGGCAGTCTGAGCTGCTCAGAATCTCAACACGCATTCCACGGCCCTCCAACATCCTCGGCAGCGGCACCTCACGTGAGTCACTTTCCGCGACCCGCTGACAGTTGTAGCCCGGGCTCGACACGCCGGGTAGCTCGGCCGTCGCGGGTACGTCGTGGCAGGCGCAGTCCGCGGCGGCGAGCTCGAGGCGGCTCGCCTTCGATCCCGCGGCCGCAAAGTGCGCCGAGACCTCTTCCAAAAAAGGCGATTTCCCTTTCCTGCCGGGCAACGGTCGCCTGCGGCCGCACCAATTCCGCGCGCTCCTGCACCGAACGCTGCTGTCCACGACCGGAATCAGTCCGTTGAGCGTCGACAGCCCCGCCGACACCGCCTGAACCGGACTCCGGGCCGAATGGTCGCAAACTGCCCAGAACACAACGGACCACGCGTTCCCAAATCGACGCGATCACGTTTCCACGGCTTCGCGCCTACCACTGTCTACCAGGAGCTCGAACTTTTTAGACACGTCCCCGGGGGCCGGAGACCGGCTGAAATAGGTGTCGAAACCCATAGGGACGATTCATGCTAGACGCCGAGCATCGAATCGGTGGCATCGGGGCTATCGCGAGCTGGTGTTTGTAGTGCGGGACCGATCGCAGTCTGGGCGGCACGTGGCTTCACAAGAACGCTCCGAGGTCGGCGGGACAACGTCAATCAGGGGGCGTACTCTGCGGGCCGGACCCCTGGGCCTGATGGTGCCACCGGTCCAGCAGTACGGGGATCTCGGCCAACAGGAACGTGTAGAAGTTGCGCATCTGGACTAGGCGCTGCCGTGCCGGGCTGTCATCGCCGGTGGCGGCAATGCCGGTGTCGGCGGCGGCCTGCATCGCTGCAATCGTCTGGTTCTGTCCGGTGAACAGGATCGCCCAGGCGTTGTCACGCAGCCGGTAGTGGTCGCGGCGGCTGCCCGGCGCGGCGACCCGCTCGGCCAGCCCCACCGAGGTCAGCATCTTCAGGGCTCCCGAGATAGCACCCGCGCTGGCGCCCAAGGCATGGCCCAGTTCAGCCATCGTGAGGCTGGGCTGCTCAGTGAACAACAACGTCGCCAACACCCGCGCGGTCATCCGCTGCAGTCCGTGGCTGGTCAGCACCACGGCCAGCTGCTCGGCCGCATCTTGCAGTCCTGGGGACGTAGTCACGACGAATCCTCCTCACCCCAAAAGCTCTTCACTGTTTTCTGAAAGTTTAGTACAGTCAGCTTCGGTGTTCCGGGAAGTCTGGTCGGAAATGTTGTAGTCCGCTGTGCGCGTGTACCTGCGCCGACCCGAGAGGCACCCGCGAACCGATGCCCACAACACCGAGCACTAACGCGGTACCCCCGGCGACCACCACCGACGTCGTGATCAGTGTCGCGGGGCTGACGTTCACCTACCCGAACGCCCCCCATCCCGCGGTTCGCGGCATGGACTTCACCGTCGGGCGCGGAGAAATCTTCGGTTTCCTCGGCCCTAGCGGTGCCGGGAAATCGACTACCCAGAAGATATTGATTGGGCTGTTGCGGGGCGACGGCGGTCAAGCCAGTGTGTGGGGCCGCGATCCGCTGGCCTGGGGCCCGGACTACTACCAGCGCGTCGGGGTGTCTTTCGAATTGCCCAACCACTATCACAAGCTGACCGGCGCCGAGAATCTGCGCTTTTTTGCCGCGCTGTATGACGGGCCGACCGCAGACCCGACGAGGTTACTGGAGTCGGTGGGGCTGTCCGATGCCGCCAACACCCGGGTTAGCAAGTACTCCAAGGGAATGCAGATGCGGCTGACGTTCGCGCGGTCGCTGATCAACCATCCCGAGTTGTTGTTTCTCGACGAACCGACCTCAGGTTTGGACCCGGTCAACGCCCGCAAGGTCAAAGACATCATCTTGGGCCTCAAAGCCGGGGGGCGCACCATCTTTCTGACCACTCACGACATGTCGACCGCCGACGAACTGTGTGACCGGGTGGCGTTCGTCGTCGACGGCGCCATCGTCGCCCTCGACAAGCCCGCCGAGCTGAAGATCGCCCGCAGTCAACGGCGGGTGCGGGTGCAATACCGCACCAACACCGGCGGGTTGGACACCGCCGAGTTCGCGATGGACGGCCTGGCCGACGATCCGGTGTTTCACGCGGTGCTACGCAACCACCATGTCGAGACCATTCATAGCCGCGAAGCCAGCCTCGACGACGTCTTCGTCGAGGTGACCGGAAGGCAGCTGACATGACCCGGTTGGCCACCGCGCTGCGCCTGGAATTCACGTTGCAGACTCGGCAGAAGTTCCTGCACGCCGGTATCTTTTCCGGCCTGATCTGGCTGGCAGTGCTGCTACCGATGCCGCGCGACCTGCGCCCGGTCGCCGAACCCTACGTGCTGGCCGGCGACATCGCGATCATCGGGTTCTTCTTCATCGGCGCTGCGGTGTTCTTCGAGAAACAGGAACGCACGTTGGGGGCCATGGTCTCCACGCCCCTGCGGTTCTGGGAGTATCTGGCCGCCAAGCTCATTGTGCTGGTGTCGATCTCGCTGTTCGTGGCCATCGCCGTGGCCACCATCGCCGACGGTTTCACCTACCACCCGCTGCATTTGGTTGTCGGGGTGATCCTTGGGACCTTGTTGATGCTGGTGGTCGGCTTCATCACGTCGCTGCCGTTCGCGTCGGTCACCGACTGGTTTCTGGCCGCGACTATTCCGCTGGCGATCATGCTGGTCCCTCCGTTGATCTTCTACTCCGGGCTGTGGCCTCACGCGGTGCTCTATGTCATCCCCACCCAGGGCCCACTGCTGCTGCTCGGTGCGGCGTTTGATCAAGTGAGCTTGAGCGCCGGCCAGATCGCCTACGCGGTGGCCTACCCGCCGCTGTGTCTGGTCGGCTTGTGCTCGGTTGCCAAAGTGTCGTTCGACCGCTTCGTCATCGAAAGGTCAGGCGTGCTGTGACCACCGTGCTGGGACTGCGCGCAGGCAAGGCGCTGGCTGCGTTCGGCCGCAACGACATTCGCGGGACCTACCGCGATCCGCTGCTGGTCATGATTGTGGTGGCGCCGGTTATCTGGACCACCGGCGTCGCGGTGCTTACCCCGATGGTCACCGATCTGCTGGCTGAACGCTACGAGTTCGACCTGGTGCCCTACTACCCGCTGGTGCTCACCGCATTCTTGCTACTGACAAGCATCATCATCGCCGGCGGGCTGGCGGCCTTCCTGGTGCTCGATGAGATCGATGCCGGCACCTTGACCGCGTTGCGGGTCACCCCGGTCCCCGTGTCGACGTTCTTCGGGTACCGAGCGGCCACTGTCATGGCCGTTACCACTGTCTACGTGATCGCCACCATGTCGTTCAGCGGGATCCTGGAGCCGGGGTTGATTCCGGCGCTGATACCGATCGGCATGGTTGCGGGCCTGTCCGCGGTGGTTACCCTGCTGCTGATCGTGGCGGTGGCCAACAACAAGATTCAGGGCATCGCCATGGTGCGTGTGTTGGGCATGCTGATCGCCGGGCTGCCGTGCCTGCCGTGGTTCATCGATTCGGCCTGGAACCTGGCTTTCGGTGTCCTGCCACCCTATTGGGCAGCCAAAGCCTTCTGGGTGGCGTCCGACCATGGCACGTGGTGGCCGTATCTGATGGGCGGGGTGGCCTATAACCTGGCCATCGCCTGGCCGTTGTTTCGCCGGTTCGTCGCCAAGAACACCTGAGGACACCCAGGCTGCCCGCATGGTCGAGGCACCACTCGACACCCAAGAACGCCAGCGGCTCGGTCTGCGGTGGGGTCACCCTTGGGCGCCGTCAGCGCCGACGTAGCATCGCAACGTGGCGGGCACTGCCGAACGGTTCCATCCCGGCCGGGTGATTATGGGGTCGTTTGCGGTGGCGATCGCGATCGGCAGCGGCCTCTTGATGCTGCCGGAGGCCACCGAGACGGGCACCGGTGCCAGCGTCCTTGACGCAGTGTTCACCGCGACGTCCGCGGTGTGCGTGACCGGGCTGATCACCGTCGATACCTCCACCTACTGGTCAGCGTTCGGTGAAGTGGTGATCCTCGTGCTCATCCAGCTTGGGGGCTTGGGCATCATGACGGTGGCTTCACTCATGGTGGTGTTGCTATCCCGGCGGCTGGGCTTGCGGGCCCGGTTGGTTGCCCAAGCTCAAATCCGAACATTGACGCCACGCGATGTCGGGCGGGTGGTGCGCAACGTCATCATCTTCAGCCTGGCTTCCGAGGCCATCGTCGCCGCCATTCTGGTGATCCGGTGGGCCACCAACGGCCCGTTCACCGTTCGGGAATCGCTGTGGCACGGTGTGTTTCACTCGGTATCAGCGTTCAACAATGCCGGGTTCTCCCTCAACGCCGACAGTTTGGTCGGCTCCGTCGGCGACGCATGGATCATGCTCACGGTGTGCGCGGCCGTTATCGTCGGTGGCCTAGGTTTCCCGGTCGTGTTCGAATTGGCACGGGCCTGGCGTCATCCGCGTGCCTGGTCGGTGACCACCAAGCTCACGGTCAGTGTCACTGTCACCTTGCTCATCGTGGGCACCGTGGTCATCGCGGCAACCGAGCGGCACAATCCGGCCACGTTGGGCGCGCTGCCGACCGATAGCCGAATGCTGGCCGCGGTGTTCACCGCGACAATGCCGCGCACGGCAGGGTTCAACGCCGTCGATATCGGCGCCATGAGTTCGGAAGGATTGCTATTCACCGATCTGCTGATGTTCATCGGCGGCGGTAGCGCCAGTACCGCTGGCGGAATCAAGGTCACCACCTTTGGTCTGCTGGCCGTGGTGTTGTGGGCCGAGATGCGCGGTGAAAGCCGGGTCAATGTCGGAGTGCGTCAAGTCCCCGCGGACAACCAGCGCCAAGCCCTGGCTGTGGCAGTGCTGTTCGTCGGCGTGAGCGCGGTGGCCACGCTCACGCTGCTGACTCTCACCGATTTCTCGCTCGACCAGGTCTTATTCGAGACCGTATCGGCGCTGAGCACGGTGGGGCTGTCCACAGGGATCACCGCCGATCTGCCTGATGCCGCCGAATGGCTGCTTATCGTGTTGATGTACGTCGGGCGTCTGGGGCCGCTCACCTTGGCCTCCGCGCTGGCGTTGCGCCACCGCGAACGCCGCTATGAGCGGCCTGCAGAAAGGACCATCGTTGGCTGACCAGCGAAACGAACCTGTCGTGGTGATAGGTTTGGGCCGATTCGGCAGCGCGATCGCGCTCGAACTCACCCGGCGCGGCACCGAAGTGCTAGCCATCGACGAGTCCATCAAAGTGGTGCAGGGGCTGTCCGGGCACCTCACCCAGGTTGTCGCCGCAGACTGCACCGACATCGGCACCCTGCGAGAACTGGGCGTCGATGAGTTTTATCGGGCAGTGGTCGCGGTGGGCACCGACATCGAGGCCAGCATCTTGATCACCTCGCTGCTCGTTGAGCTCGAAGTTGAAGACGTCTGGGCAAAAGCAATCACGGCACACCATGGCCGCATCCTCGAACGCGTCGGTGCCAGCCACGTCGTGTTCCCCGAACGCGAAGCCGGAGAGCGAGTAGCCCACCTGGTATCGGGACAACTGCTCGATTACCTGCAAGTCGACGAGAACTTCGCGATCGCCAAGATCCATCCGCCGCAACCGATGGTGGGCCGGCCACTGGGGCACACCAAGGTGCGCTCCAAATACGGCATCACCGTCGTGGCGGTCAAGAATGGATACGAGGAGTTCACCTACGCTTCAGCCGAGACCGAATTATCGTACGGCGACACCATTTTAGTGACCGGTCGGGTCAACGACATCGATCGGCTCATGAGCCTGGCCTGACCCCCGAACCCTTCCGAATCCGATGGTGTGCGTCCCATCGAAGCCGTCCGTGACAGCCCACCGGTCGCGGTCAGCGCCGCGCGTAGACGCGCGTTCGATCGGAGAGGCCGCCAGGACACCCGCCCGGCGGAGGCCAGATAGCGCGCGCTCTATTCGGCGTCACCGGCCTGTTCGCGTTCACCCCAGCGGCATGCGGCCAGAATCGGCGCCACCCCAGGCGCCCACCCGAAACGCCCAGCTTCATCGCCACAAGCCCGCCGCTGCTGCATTATCTGGCCAGGGCGACGAGCGAGGGCGGCCCCGCGGCCGCCGAACTGCTCGACGAACTGGCCGCCGGAGCCGAGGAGTTCCCGACCAACAGATGGCCCGAGCGCCTTGCGCCCGGATCCGAGCGCGCCGCGATGCCGCGGCCGTGATGTGTGCCATGCACACTGGATTGGTGGTCTTGCACGACCGGCTGGCTCGACAGATGAACGCCGGATTTGACGGTGCCGGATGCCAACCGAATCGGGCTCGCCATGGTCGACGTGTACTTGGCCGTAGGCGAATTCGTCACGTTCGACACCGGCAAGCAGTTGACCGACTCGGTCACCCACTATCGCAACGACAAGAAAGGCAACAAATGACAGTGACGATTGACGACCTTACCCCGGTCGAGAAGACGCTGCTGATCACACTTGCCTCACGAGCCCTCGACGCCCGCGCGCCGCATCCACTGCTCGCTGATGAACTGGCCGCCGAGGTACTCGATCGCATCGGCCCTGCCGGTGCCATCAAGATTTCGGGCACTGTCAAGATCGCCGCACCGCTTCGCAGCAAGATGCTGGACCAACTCGTGCACCGATTCATCACCGCGCACCCCGATGCCGTGGTGGTGGAGCTGGGGTGCGGGTTGGAAACCCGCATGCACCGCATCGCCCCGCCACCGACGGTTGACTGGTACGACATCGACTTACCCGACGTCATCGCGCTGCGCCGCCAGCTCATCCCCGAATTGGACCGCGCACATCTGGTCGCGGCCTCGCTGGCCGAACCGCACTGGGCAGCCGGCATCCCACACGACCGCCCCGTCATCGCCGTCGCCGACGGCATACTCGGATTTCTCACCAAGGCAGACAACACCCAGATCCTGGCCACACTCACCGACCACTTCACCGTCGGCGGCGAACTCGCCTTAGTCGCCTACACGCGAATCGCCGCCAAGATGATGGGGGCGCTGCCCGTACAGATCGGCGAGCTCCGAGAAGTCGGGATACCCAAGGGCTACCAGGGATTCGGCTTTGACGATCCACGCGAGCTCGAGCACCTCAACCCACACATGACGTTCATCGAGGAGCAACTCGGTGCGCAGGCCATGGAATCCTTCAGTGATCCTCAGGCGCGGGCTTGGCGGGGCGATATCTCGTGGCCCACACGTATGTTCGGCAAGTGGTTCGCCCACTGGCGGGCTCAAGCCCGACGCGGCGTATGGGTCCTGCGTTACCGGTTCTAGCAGAGATTTGTGGTGTATCAGTGCGTGTCGCTAGCATTCGGCCAGCCATCGCTGGACCTCGCTAAACAGTCCACATCTGGAGACGCCGATCAGCGACGTGGTCGCTGCCAAGCCAGGTGAACAGGTGCAGTTGACGTCCACGACAGTGACCCCCGGTGAGGTTGGAGTCCGTCGAGGTCAGGTTATCTACAGGTTCCCATCTACACCCCGGGACGTCGCCGGCTCGCGCACAAATTTGAACGAACCGATCGAGAGTCCGCATGCCGAGGACCGATCTCGACCAGAATGAACCCGATCGCCGCGGCCCTGTCCGCTCGCCGCCACATACCGGGAGGGAACGCCCATGAAGATCGCCGTTGCCGGCGGGACGGGTAAGACGGGACGCAAAGTCGTCGACCAACTCCGCGGCAAGGGGCACCAACCGGTGATTCTGGCTCGCGCGCAGGGCGTTGACCTGATCCAGAACACCGGGCTTGACGCCGCACTCGACGGCGTCGAGGTTGTCATCGATGTCGCCGATGTCCGGACCACGAGCGCCAAGACCTCACGGGCCTTCTTCGGCACGGCGACGACCAACCTGCTGAACGCCGCTGAACGCCACGGCGTTCGCCACCACATCGTGTTGTCGATCGTCGGCGTGGACCGGGTGGCCAGCGGCTACTACCAAGGCAAGCTGCGCCAGGAGGAACTGGTGCGGGCCGGTGCCGTTCCGTGGACGATTCTGCGCGCCACACAGTTTCACGAGTTCGCCGACCAGATACTTGCGCAGATGCCCGGCCCGGTCGCGGTCATCCCGAAGATGCAGTCGCAGCCCATCGCCGTCAGTGAAGTCGCCGCCCACCTGTGCACCCTCGCCGTGGGCGAACCCCAGCAGATGGCGCCCGAACTCGCCGGCCCCCGTGTGGAGTCGGTGGTCGACATGGCGCGCCAGTTGATCCGGCGGCGCGGAGGGCGCAAGGCGGTCATTCCGCTACGTGTGCCCGGTGCAAGCGGAAAGGCCATGGCCAACGGCGCGTTGCTGCCCACCCAGCCGGGACCGCGAGGCCACCAGACCTATGCCGACTGGCTGGCCGCGCTCACGCCGGAGAGCAGGTAGACCCGCATGCCGTCACAAACTCCCGCGCCGCGTCGTCAGGAGAGTATGAATTCCATCCTGCATCGCGTATGTCTGATCATCTTGACGACCTTCGGCCTCAGCCTCGGAGCGTGGGCGTACTTCGCTCCGCTGAACTGGTACAACACTTTTCCCGGTATGGGCATGAGATGGTTGCTGGTGCTCGGCCCCTACAACGAGCATCTCGTCAAGGATGTCGGCGGCATGTTCCTCGCGCTCGGGGTGCTCAGCGCCGTGGCGGTGTACCACCTGCGCAACCGCCCCGTCGTGGTGATCACGGCGATCAGCTGGTCGGTTTTCAATGCGCTGCACCTGATCTACCACCTCGGCATGCTGCACATGTACGGCCCGCGTGACGCGATACTCAACGCTGTCGGCCTCAGCCTGCTGCTGGTGGTGTCGCTTGCCTTGCTCGTTCCCGCTCCAGACACACGCACGGAGGAACCCGAATGACATATGACTACGACGTTGTGGTGATCGGCTCGGGATTCGGCGGCAGTGTGGCTGCGCTGCGCCTGACCGAGAAGGGCTATCGGGTCGCCGTGCTGGATATGGGCCGCCGCTGGGCTTCCACCGATTTCCCGCCCAACAACTGGCATGTCCGCAAGGCCATGTGGGCACCGAAACTGGGCTGCTTCGGCCCGCAGCGGCTGACCGTGCTGGGCAAGACGTTCATCGCCAGTGCCGTCGGCGTCGGCGGGGGGTCGCTGATCTACGGCAACACCCTCTACGAGCCGCTGGATCGGTTCTACAGCGACCCGCAGTGGGCGCACATCACCGACTGGAGGGCCGAACTCGCGCCGTATTACGAGCAGGCCCGACGGATGCTGGGGGTGACGCCCACCCCCCACACCACTCCGGCCGACGAGGTGTTGCTGGCGGTGGCCCGCGACCTCGGGGTCGAGGACACCTACCACCCCACCAACGTCGGGGTGTTCTTCGGCGACGAGCCGGGCAAGACCGTCGCGGATCCCTTCTTCGGCGGGGCCGGCCCGGACCGCACCGGCTGCATCGGCTGCGCGCAGTGCTTCACCGGCTGCCCGCACAACGCCAAGAACACCACCGAGACCAACTACCTGTATCTGGCCGAGCACGCCGGCGCCCAGATCCATCCGCTGACCATGGTCACCGATGTCCGGCCGAACGGCGACGGCTATGTGGTCAGCACGGTGCGCACCGGCCGGTGGCTGCGCAAGCACAAGCAGGATTTCACCGCGCGGCAGGTGGTGTTCGCCGCCGCGTCGCTGGGCACCCAGCGGTTGCTGCACAAGCTGCGCGACACCGGATCGCTGCCGCATCTCTCGCCGCGGTTGGGCGAGCTGACCCGCACCAACTCCGAAGAGGTGCCGGTGGTGTTCGCACCCGACCGTGACGACTTCGCCCAGGGCGTGGCGATCACCTCATCGATCCACCCGGAAGCCAACACCCACGTCGAGGTGTGCCGCTACGGCAAGGGATCCAACCTGCTGTCGATGATGGGCACCCACCTGATCGACGGCGGGCCGTGGCGTTTCGCTCGATTGATGCTGACCATCGCACGCCATCCGGCGATGATGCTGCACAGCATGTTCCCGCGCAACGCCTCGGCGCACTCGATCATCGTGCTGGTGATGCAATCACTGGACAACTCGCTGACCACCTACCGCAAGCGTGGCCTGTTCGGCACCCGGATGACCGCAAAACAGGGTGTGGGGGAGCCTAATCCGGACTGGATCCCGACCGCCCACGATGTGGCGCGGCGGATGGCCGAAAAGGTCGGCGGCATGGCCGGGGGCACCTATCTCGACGCACTCAACATCCCGTTGACCGCGCACTTCATCGGCGGCTGCCCGATCGGCGAGTCAGCGGACACCGGTGTCATCGACCCCTATCAGCGCGCCTACGGCCATCCCGGCATCCACGTCGTCGACGGTTCGGCGATCACCGCCAACCTGGGCGTCAACCCGTCGTTTACCATCACCGCGCAAGCTGAACGGGCCATGGCGTTTTGGCCCAACAACGGTGAGGCCGACTCCCGCCCGCCGCTCGGGCAGCCCTATCGGCGCATCGCGGCGGTGCGGCCGCACCACCCGACGGTGCCGGACAGTTCTCCCGGAGCGCTGCGGTTGCCGCTGTCGCCGGCCTGACGCAGGAGTTTCGGCGCCGCTCGATGCCGAGCCGCTACCCTGGCGCCGTGCCGACCTTGCTGTGGTACCGCCGTGACCTGCGAGTCGGCGATCTGCCGTCGCTGTCGGCTGCTGTCGCAGACGATTCCGAAGTGCTGTGCTGCTTTGTGCTGGATCCACGTCTGGAGGCCTCGTCGGGGCGGCGCCGGCTCCAGTTCCTGGGTGACGGTCTGCGGCATCTTCGTGACGAACTCGGTGGCCGGCTGCTGATCACCCGCGGGCTCCCGCAGCAGCGGATCCCACAGATCGCCGCCGAGATCTCGGCGACGGCCGTGCATGTCTCGGAGGATTTCGCACCGTTCGGGCGGCGTCGTGACGAGCAGGTCCAAGCGGCACTCGGCGAAATCCCTTTGGTGGCAATCGGATCGCCGTACCTGGTCTCGCCGGGACGGGTGGTGAAAGACGACGGAACCCCGTACCGGGTCTTCACTCCGTTCTTTCGGCGGTGGCGCGAACACGGCTGGCGCCGGCCGGCGGCCACACGGACCGAGTCGACGCAGTTGATCGACCCGCCAGACCTGTCCAGCCAGGCCGCCCAGCCGGTGGAAATCCCCGACGTCGGTGGGCAGATCGAGTTCCCGGCCGGGGAGGCGGCCGCGCTCCAGCACTGGAAAGAATTTGTGGCCGACGGGTTGGACCGCTACGAACACGACCGTGATCTGCCCGCCCGCAACGGGGTGAGCCGGATGTCGGCGTATTTGAAGTTCGGCAACATCCACCCGCGCACCATGGCCGCCGATCTCGACCTCCAGAATCCCGGAGCCGCTGCGTACCTGCGGCAGTTGGCATTCCGCGACTTCTACGCGGCGGTTCTGCATCACTGGCCGCGCAGCGCCTGGCACAACTGGAACCACGAGTTCGACTCGATTCAGACCGACACCGATGCGCAGGCGCAGCGCCTGTTCGAGCACTGGAAGGCCGGAGAGACCGGCATTCCCATTGTCGATGCGGGCATGCGTGAACTGCGCGCCACCGGGTTCATGCACAACCGGGTTCGGATGATCGCCGCCTCGTTCCTGGTCAAAGACCTGCACCTGCCCTGGCAGTGGGGCGCCCGCTGGTTCTTGGACCAGTTGATCGACGGCGACCCGGCCAACAATCAGCATGGCTGGCAGTGGTGTGCGGGAACCGGCACTGATGCGGCACCGTACTTCCGGGTATTCAACCCGACACTGCAGGGCCGCAAGTTCGACCCCGACGGGGCCTACGTACGCCGCTGGGTTCCGGAACTAGCCGATGTCGAAGACTCCCACTTGGAGCGGGGGCAACGTCCGCCGGGTTACCCGGAGCCGATCGTCGACCATCGTCACGAGCGCGCTGAGGCGCTGCGCCGCTATCGACGGATCAGCAAGTAGGGCGCCCCGAACGGCTCATTCCTGGCCGGCACGCCCCAACAGATGCCGCAGCGCCGGCTCGAGTTCGGGTGTACGGAACCGGTGACCGGCATCGCCCAGGCGCACCGGCAGCACCCGCTGGCTTGCGCAGGCGAGTTCACGCGCGCCCTGGGAGCCGAGCAACACTCGTGGCCCCAGGCCCGGGACGGGAAGAATCGTGGGCCGGCGCAGCACTCGTCCGAGTGTCTTGGTGTATTCGCTGTTTCGTACCGGATTCGGAGCGACGGCGTTGACCGGCCCCGAAAGCCCGGTGTCCCACAGGGCCCGGTGATAGACGTCGACCAAGTCGTCGATTCCGATCCACGACAGCCACTGTCGGCCACTGCCGAGACGGCCGCCCAGCCCGGCTGCGAACAGCGGTCGCATCAGGCGCAGTGTCCCGCCCGCCGGCGATTGCACAATGCCGGTGCGGATGCGAACAACGCGGGTCCCGGACTGCTCTGCCGGGGCCAGGGCGTCCTCCCAGTCGGCGACGACGTCGGCCAGATAACCATCCCCGCGTTCACTGTCTTCGGTGAGGACCTCGTCACCGCGGTCGTACCCGTAATAGCCGATTGCCGAGGCGCAGATCAGAACAGTCGGTCCATCGGTGGTCCGGGTGACCAACTCGGCGAGTCTGCGGGTCGGCCCGATTCTGCTGTCGCGGATCACGCGGCGATGCTCGTCGGTGAAGCGGCCCGCAATCGACGCGCCGGCCAGGTGAATCACCGCATCAACCCCGGCCAACAGATCGGGATCCGGATCGTCGGGATTCCATTGCCGCTCACCGGGATCGGCTGCGGACTGCCGCACCAGCCGGATCACCCGATGGCCGCCGGTGCTCAGGAACGCGGTCAATGCCGAACCTACGAGCCCCGATGCTCCACTGACGGCCACCGTCAAAGGGTCCAGGCCATGCGCTTGGGCGCGCTGGTGCGCGGCGAGGTCATCGGCAAGCTGGCGGTGTCGGTAGACGAACATCGGCCGCAGCAGCGTCTCGGGAATCGGGGTGTCGACCCGGTCGGTCATCAGGGTCCGGCCGTCACCGAGATCGTCGAACTGGTGGGTATGCCGCCACGTCATCACCAGTCGCGCCGGCAGGGAGGCCAGGCCCCGGCTGCTCAGTTCATCGGCGAACTGCCGCGGAGGGTCGTAGCCGTCGGCCTGGTGTTGGGCCACCCAGCGGAGGCCACCGGGAAGCTTCAGCTCGGCTGTGCCGTCACGCAATGAGTCGGTTTCGGCGCGCAGCCGCATGGGCTGCCACGGTGGACTCAACCGGGCGAATGCGCCCGGTCGGGTATGCCAGGCGAAGACCTCGTCACGCGGCGCCTCGATCTCACTGGAAAACACCAACCCCATGCATCGACGCTACCGTCAGTTCGCAATGCGTCGAGGCGGGCGCGGGAAAAGGCGCGGCACCCGGTCGATCACATCCTGATACTCAGGCCGGCGTTGCAGGCTGCGGTCCTCCATCATCGGAATGCTGGCGCCCAAGAACATGGCCAGCATCGTCAGCACCCCGAAGAACATCCACCAGGCCTGAGCCGGTGCGGCGGCCACCCCGAACAGCGCGCATGCGAACCAGAAGCTGAGCTCACCGAAATAGTTGGGGTGTCGAGACCAGCCCCATACCCCACGATCCATCGCCGTGCCCGGTGGCTGGTCCCGCACGAATCGCTGCAACTGCGTGTCGGCGACCAGTTCGAGCAGGACGGCGGCGATGCCGATGACAAAGGCGACGACGGAGAGCCAGACCAGCCCGCGCTCGGGCCGGGTCACCGCGACATACACCGGCACCATGCCGGCGAACACCTGCAGCGTGGGAATCAGGTGAATGCCGACGAGGTCCGCGGCGAACTCCCCGCGCCCCGCTCGTTGCCGCAGGGTCTGATATCTCCAGTCCTCATGGTGCAGGCCGGGAAACCCCCAGGCCCAGTTGGCCGTGAGGCGCACCGCCCACAGCCCGACGACCACGGCGACCAACACGCAACGCGTCGTGTCGACATGGGGCGTGCTCTGCATCCACCAATACGCCAGCAGCAGCGGCGGGATGACACTCCAGTAGGCGTCGTAGAAGCTGGAATTGCGGAAGCCCCTGCTGAAGGCGAATACCACCAGGGTGGCCAACACGTCGGCGATCAACGTAGCGAGCCAGAGCTGTCCGGTGCTGGTTCCCCAAGCCAGCCAGGCGCCGGCTACGCCGATCGCGACCAGGTACGCCGCGCTGATGAGGCACAGCGATGCTGCCTTACCCATCGTCCTAACCTACCGTCCCAAGGGGTTCGTAGATTCCGCTAGCCGTACTGCTTGCGTAAGTGGGGCTTGACCACCTTGCCACTGGCATTGCGGGGCAATTCGGCCACCAGCACAAGCTCTTTGGGGTGCTTGTAGCGGGCGAGCCGTTCGTTGAGGAAGGGTTCGAGGTCGTCCAGCGTCAGCGACGCCTCGCCGGCGGTGACAGTCACGATGGCTACCGGAACCTCACCCCACTTCTCGTCGGCGCGCCCGATCACGGCCGCCTCCCGGATCATCGGATGCTCGAACAGCACGTTCTCCACCTCGGCGCAGTAGATGTTCTCACCGCCGGAGATGATCATGTCCTTCTTGCGGTCGACGACGTAGACGAAGCCCTCGTCGTCGACACGAACCAGATCTCCCGAGTGGAACCAGCCACCGGTGAAGGCCTCCGCGGTGGCCTCCGGCTTGTTCCAGTAGCCCTGCATCATGGTCGGCCCGCGGTAGACGATCTCACCGATCTCGCCGGGCGCCACGTCGTTCATGTCGTCGTCGACCACCCTGGCGGCGATGGTCGGGATCACCTTGCCCACCGAGCCGAGTTTGCGGATGGCGTCGGCGCCGTCGAGCACGCAGGTGATGGGCGACATCTCGGTCTGACCGAACACCGCGACGTTGAGCGCATCCGGGAAGGTCTCGGCCATGGCGCGCAGCACTGTGTCCGACGCCGGTGCGGCACCCCAGCTGATAACCTCTAGGGCCAGATCCCTTTGCCGCACAGTCGGGTCCGCGCAAATCAGCTGCCACTGCGCCGGCACCAGGAACACCGACGTGGCCCGCTCCCGCTCCCAGGCGTCCAGCGTCTCCGCGGCGTTGAACGCCCCGAGGGGGTGGATCACCGTCTTGGTACCGACCACAAGGTTGGGTGCGATGCTGCCCAGGCCGGCGATGTGAAACATCGGCGCGGCGCAGAAGTACACGCTGTCCGGGTTGGTTTGCAACGCCTGGATGCAGTTCAGGGACTGTGCCTGCAAGTTCGAATAGGACAGCATGGCGCCCTTGGGACTTCCCGTCGTCCCGGAGGTGTACATGATCAGTGCCGGGGTGTCTTCGGGGATGTCGGTTGCCGGGTACGGGTCTCCGGGCTCGGTGATCAGCGACTCGTAGTCGTCGCCGAGTACCACGGCCACATCGAGCCCGGTGGTGTTCTTGCGGACCGCTTCGATCAGCGGCGCGAGCAGTTGGTCGGTGATGACGCCCTTGGCGCCGCTGTCGGAGACGATGTAGCTGATCTCGGGGTCGGTGAGGCGGAAATTGACCGGCACGGCGATGGCTCCCAGGGCGTTGATCGCCAGCACCGACTCGACGTACTCGGTGTGATTGAGCATCACGATCAGGACGCGGTCACCGAGCCTGATGCCGCGCCGGAACAGTGCCCCGGCAAGACGTTCCGAACGATCGTGCAGCGCTCGCCAGGTGGTGTCGTTGCCACGACAGCGAAACGCGACGGCGTCGGGACGCATCTCGGCGTGGATCGCCACCTGGTTCATCCAGTGGTTGCGGCGAGACCGCAAGGGCTGTGCGGTCATTGGCCGAACACCGCCTTGCGCTTCTGCAGCATCGCGGAAGCGCCCTCGAAGAAGTCGGGGGAGCCCAGCAACTCCATTTGGCCGGCCTTCTCGCGGGCCAGCGCGGCCTCAAGTGATGCGAGGCCGGTGGCGTTGAGCGCCCGTTTGGTCAATTCCAGGGCACGGCGCGGCCCATGGGCCAGCTTCTCGGCGGCGGCGTCGACGCGTGCGTCCAACTCCGCGTCGGTGAGCACCGCGTTGATCAGGCCGGCGTCGCGGGCGGCAGTCGCAGGCAGGCGCTCACCGAGCAGTGCCATCTCATTGGCGACGGCGCGTCCGGCCGCAGCGGCGACCAGTGCGGTGGTGCCGCCGTCGGGCATCAGACCGATGTTGGTGAACGACAGCAGGAAATAGGCGCTCTCGGCGGCGTAGATCAGATCGGCGGCCAGTGCCAGGCCCACGCCGACGCCGGCGACCGGGCCATTGATCCGCGCGATCACCGGTACCGGGGTCTGGGCGACCGAGGTGACCATCCGGCTGGCGCAGTCCATCACCTCCTCGGGGCCGATTCCGCCGACGGCGGACAGGTCGGCGCCGGTACAGAACGCCTTGCCCTCGCCGGTGACCACGATGACCCGCACCTCGGGATCATCGGCCGCTCCAGAGAACACGTCGCCGAGGGCGGTCATGGTGGCGTAGTCGATCGCGTTGAGCCGTTCGGGATTGGTCAGCGTCACCCGCAGGACCCGGCCGTCGCGGGTCGCGGTGAGTTTGGCGGAGCCGGTGCTCTCGGACATGGTCTTCCTTTGCGGATGAAAATGTAAATTGTGGTTAACTTATGGGCGTCCGACCGAGCTGTCAACACAGGGGGGGTGAGAATGGCCACGACCGGGGCATCGACGACCCCGGTGCAGCGGCGCCCCAAGGACCGCAAGGCGCAGATCGTCAGGGCCGCCGCGCGTGCTTTCAGCGATCGCGGCTACCACGCCGTCGGTGTCGACGAGATCGCCGCCGAGGTCGGCATCTCGGGGCCGGCGCTGTACCGGCATTTCGCCAACAAGTACGCGCTGCTGGTCGCGACCGCCGAGCACGCGGCGGCGGCGTTGGTGACCGCTGCCCGATCCGCCGACGACCCGAACCGGCCGGCACGGGAACGGTTGGGTGCGATCACCGACGCGCTGATCGAGACCACGATCGGGATGCGACGCGAGGGCGCGTTCTATCGGTGGGAGCGGCGCTACCTGCAGCCGCCGGATCGCACGCACATCCGCGGCAGCTACGACGAGCTGAACGCCGCCATCGCCGAACCGCTGGCGGTACTGCGCCCGCGGCTGTCCGGTGTCGACACGGCGACCCTGGCCGCCGCGGCGCTGAGCGTCATCGGCA
Source organism: Mycolicibacter longobardus (assembly GCF_002102265.1). Lineage (GTDB taxonomy): Bacteria > Actinomycetota > Actinomycetes > Mycobacteriales > Mycobacteriaceae > Mycobacterium > Mycobacterium longobardum. Next base: position 48,246 of record NZ_LQPG01000008.1, read on the forward strand.
GTATCTCCGCGCACCGAACACGACTGCCCGCCGCGACACTGCACTCGCTGCTGGGTGAGCTGTGTTGGTCGGTGCTGACCGCCGAGTTGCCTCCGGCGCCGGCTGCTCCCGCGCCCCGGCGGCCGCAGCGGGGCCTGCCGAGCACCTCCAAACGCGAGCGGTTGCTGGTCGAAGCCATCCGCCTGTTCGGGCAGCGGGGCTTCTACGAAGTCGGTATCGAGGAGATCGGCACCGCGGCCGGTTTGAACGGCTCCAGCGCGTACCGCTACTACCCGAGCAAGGCCGCCCTGCTCGCCGCCGCCTTCCACCGGGCCAGCGACCGGGTGTTGCTGGTCATCACCGATGCCCTGGCCGAGTCGAGCGATCCGCGGCAGGCCGCGCTGCGGATCGCCGAACGCTATACCGCGCTGGCGTTCGCCGCGCCCGACCTGATCAACATCTACTTCGCCGAGTTCGCGAACCTGCCCGAACGCGACCGGGTCGAGCTGCGCGGGCTGCAGCGGCAGAACGTCAACGAATGGGCCCACCTGGTCGCTCAGGTCGGATCGGGAGAGACCGAAGCGGTGTTCCGCGTCCACGCGGCCCTTGCCCTTGTCGTCGATATCGGACGCCTGGTTAACTTCGACGACACCGACGAGCACCGGTCGCGGATCGGCACCTTGATGGAGGCCGTGCTCTTCGGCGGCGGGCAACGCTGATTCAACGCCGCGCTGGCTACCATCGGACTGTGACTGCCTCCTCATCGGCACCGCACCGTGCCGTGAACGTTGCGCGCGGGCTGGCCGGGATGCTGCTCGGCATGGGTGCCGCACATTTCGTCTGGCCCAAGCCGTTCGATGCGATCGTCCCGGCTGAACTGCCGGGCACGGCCCGGGCGTACACGCATGTGTCCGGACTTGCCGAAGTCGCGATCGGAGCTCTGCTGCTGTTGCCGCGCACCCGCCGAGAGGCGGGGCTTGCCGCGGTCGCGCTGTTCGTCGCGGTGTTCCCGGCCAACGTCAACTGTGTCCGGCTGTTCTGGGACAAGCCGTGGTTGAGGGCTGCGATGATCGCGCGCCTGCCGCTGCAGATTCCGATGATCGTGGCCGCGTTGCGGGTGTGGCGCGCCGGTTAGATGACCTACGTCAAGGCGACCGAGCGCGAGGGGCAGATCGTCGCGGCGGCCATGCAGGTACTCAGTGAGGTCGGCGTACCGGGGACGACGTTGCGCGCGGTCGCTGCCCAAGCCGGAATCCCGCTGGGCACGTTGCACTACGTGTTTCCGTCCAAGGACCAGCTGCTGCGTGCGGTCATCGCCACGGTCATCAGCGATGTCGTGGACGCGGTTCGGGCCGACCTGGAGCTTGACCGGGGAGTGGCCCATGCGCTTCGGCAGGGCGTGACGAGCTTCTGGAGCAAGTTGGTCGAAAGCGACACCGGGCTGCAGATCATGCAGTACGAGCTGGCCATGTACTCGGTGCGAAGCGAAGGCTCCGGTGGGCTGGCTCAGCTGCAGTACGAGCGCTACACCACGCTCGTCACCGAGTTCTGTGCGCAGGCCGCCGAGGCGGCCGGCGAGCGCTGTGCCATCGATTTCGACAGCCTCGGACGGCTCGCACTGGCCCTGACCGACGGCCTGATCCTGCAGTATGTGACGAGCCCGGATCCCGATCGGGCCCGACGCGATCTCGACCGCGCCGTCGACATGATCGTGCGATTCGCCGATCCCCAGCCCGTCGGCGCCCGGCCGCGCCGCTCCGGCTGATCTCGGGTGGGGGTTCGACCGGCAGCGGCGAACCTTGACTCGGTCGGTTGACCGACTTAGATTAATGGGCGTGCAACGGGATGACGCGGAGCGCGCCGCGAGCGGCGGACATGACACGACGGTGGCCGTGGTGGGTGCGGGGCTGTCGGGATTGACGGCCGCCCGTGAGCTGCACCGTGCCGGGGTCGAGGTGATCGTCCTCGAGGCCGCAGAACGGCTCGGGGGACGGGCGCTGACCGTGACAAGCGCCTTGGGGTCGCGCCTTGACCTCGGCGGGCAGTGGATCGGCCACGATCACAGTCGGATCATGGCGCTGGCTGCCGAGTTGGGCGCCACGCAGTTTCGGATGCACACCTCGCCGTTGCCCGTCGTGATCGACGGATCGCGCAGGCTGCGGGCCGGGGCGCCGTCGATGCTCGGCGCCCTTCTCGTCCTGGCCGGCGTCGAAGTCTTGTCTCGCGTCGCCACGACGCAACGGTGGAACACCACCACGGTTGAGGCCTGGCTGCGCCGCCTGCCGCGGCGCATTCGACGGCTGCTCGAGGTGCTGGCGTATATCTCGTGGACGGCCGACCTGGATCGTTACTCCATTCACGCGATGGCGAAGGCGATCCGCCAGCAGGGCGGGTTGCGGGCCATGCTGTCGACGACCGGTGGGGCTCAGGAGTCCCTACTGGTAGAAGGGGCTGGGGCGCTGATCGATGGTCTCGCCGGCGAACTCGGTTCGCGAGTACGCCCGGGCCACCGCGTCACATCGATCGTCTGCCGCGACGGTGGCGTCACGGTCCACACGACCGCGGGCGACGTACGTGCCGCGAAGGTGATCGTGACGGTTCCGCCGCCGATCGCCGGACGAATCGCCTATGACCCTCCGCTCCCGCCAAGCCGCGCCGCACTGGCGTCCGATACCTATATGGGCTCGGTATACAAGGGAGTGGCGGTCTATCCACGGCCGTTCTGGAGAGACCGCGTCGGCGGTGAGTTCCTGGTGCTGGACAAACCCGGCAGGGCGGTGTTCGACACCAGCGCGCCGGGCGGCCCGGGCCACCTGTGTGTCCTCGTCGGGGGACCCGAGGCGCGCGAACTCGACCGACTCGATGCGCCCGCTCGTCGCGATGCCGTGCTCGGGGCGCTGGCCGCGTACGTCGGGCCGGAAGTTCTGGACCCGGCGAGCTGGCACGAAAAGTCATGGCACCTGGACGAATACGTCGGCGGTGGCTATGTCGCACTTGCCCAGCCGGGAACCAGCGGCGGAATCCCGCCCATAGCGTGCACGCCGGTCGGCGATATTCATTGGGCGGGTTCCGAGACGGCCCGCGACCACCCGGGCTACCTCGACGGCGCCATCGAATCGGGCACCCGGGTGGCACGCGAGGTGATCGAGGCCCTCACCGGATCCGAGTGATGTTCCCGCGGGATCAGATCTGCCGTTGCCCGTAGCGGCGGCGGAACTTCTCGACCTGACCGGCAGAGTCGACGATGCGGTTGTTGCCGGTCCAGAACGGATGTGACGCCGAGCTGATCTCCACGATCACCAGCGGATAGCTACGGGTGCCGGCCGGCGTGTGCCAGTCGACGGTGCGCTCACTGGTGAGGGTGGAGCGGGTCAGGAAGGCTTCCCCGGTGGTGGCGTCCTGGAAGACGACGGGGTGGTAGTCGGGGTGAATGCCGGGTTTCATCGCTGGTCTCCGTCTCGGGTGCGGCGGGTGGAAATGTCTGCCGTGGAGGTTTCGTCGCAGGGTTCTTGGTGATGGTCGCCGAACGGGTCGGGATAGCTCGACCATTGATTCGGGTGGCGCAGCTCGTCGTCGGTGAGCAGTGCGCCGGTGAGGCCCACACGGATCTGCTCGGTGTCGGCACCGCAGGTCAGGACCACCAGCGAGGTGTGCCGGTCGCCGTAACGGTGGTCCCAGATCAGGTCGGCGAAGGCATGCCGCTCCGGGGTGACCCGGGTGGCCTCCGCGCCCGTCATGGCGGCCAGCCACTTGCCCGCCAAGGCGGTCTGCAAGCCACCGCCGGCCGATTCCAGCCAGACCGCGCGCTCGCCCCGGTTGGCCAGCCACAGCCGCCCGCGCGCCCGGACCACCCCCTCGAGCAGGACGTCGAGGGCCGAGTGCAGCCGCTGCGGGTGAAACGGCCGGCGGGCGTGGAACTCGATCATCTCGACCGGACCCTCGGCCCGCAGCGAGGGCTGACCGGCCAGTAACGGCGCATGCGGGTCGTCGCCGCGACCGCGGCGCGCATCGGCATCGAGATGGCTCAGAGCCCGTTCCAGGCGATCGATTCCGGCGGTGATGCGCGCGCGAGGAGCCAACCGGCGCAGCACCGCCAACGCGGTCGGATCCGGGTCGGAAACCACAATCGCGTCGGCGGACTCGGCTTGGCCGACCACGACTTGAGCGATCGTACGGCCATCGTCGAGCTCGTCGTCGCCGAGTGCTTCCGACAGCCAGGTCGTCGCGTTCACGCAGGTGACGATCGCGGCGACCTCCACATCGCGGCCGGCCGGGCCGTCGATGTACCCAGGCCCTACCCGCACCCGCACGTTGCGGATCGCCCAACAGATCGGTTGCGGCTCCAGCCAGTCGAGCAGGTGGACGACGATGCGCTCGGCGTTGGCGCGCCGGTGCAGCCGGCGCAACAGCACCAGTAGGTCGTTGCGGATCGTGCAGGTCACGCAGCCGTGTGCCAGCTCGAGGGCCGAAACCTTGGCCGTACCCACTGGCCCGCTGGTGGTTTCACGCACCACCACGTGACCGTCCAAGCGGTAGCCGACGGTCACCGTGCCCGCCTTGGCCCGCAGCGCGTCGACGGCAGCGTAGGTGCCGTGCTGCCCGGCCACCAGGATCACTGGAGTCCGCATCATCCTCCTAATGAAAATCATTGTCATTAACGTCGTCCCTACGGTAGCCTTCAGCCCGAAGCTTGTCGACAATCATTTTCAATAAGAGAAGTCACGAAGGAGGAGGTTCTGGTGTCCGCACGCTGTCAGGTCACCGGACGGGCACCCGGTTTCGGCAATGCGGTCTCGCACTCGCATCGCCGCACCCGGCGCCGCTGGTCGCCGAATATTCAGGTCAAGACCTACTATCTGCCCTCGCAAGACCGCCATATCCGGCTGCGGGTGAGCGCGAAGGGCATCAAGGTCATCGACCGCGACGGCATCGAGGCCGTGGTGGCCCGGCTGCGTCGCGAAGGTCAGCGGATCTGATGGCGCGCACCGACATCCGTCCCGTCGTCAAACTGCGCTCAACGGCGCGAACCGGCTACACCTACGTCACCCGCAAGAACCGCCGCAACGATCCCGACCGCCTGGTGCTGCGCAAATACGACCCCGTCGTCCGGCGCCATGTCGACTTCCGGGAGGAGCGCTGACCATGGCCAAGAAGTCCAAGATCGTCAAGAACGAGCAGCGCCGCGCCCTGGTGGCCCGCTATGCGCAGCGTCGCGCTGAACTCAAGGAGATCATCCGAGCGCCGTCGAGCAGCCCCGCGCAACGCGCCGAAGCCCAACGCGTGCTCTCCCGCCAGCCGCGTGATGCCAGCCCGGTGCGGCTGCGCAACCGCGACGCGGCCGACGGCCGACCCCGCGGGTACCTGCGCAAATTCGGGCTGTCTCGGGTGCGGGTGCGCCAGCTCGCGCACAACGGCCAACTTCCCGGCGTACGGAAAGCGAGCTGGTAGATGGCGGCCAAACCCAAAAGAGCTCGGCGGATTTCGCAGTATCCGCCCAGATCGACCAAGCGCAACCTGCTGACCAAACTGGGCCTGGCCGCCGTCGACTACAAGGACACCGCCACGCTGCGGGTCTTCATCTCCGAACGCGGCAAGATTCGCGCCCGCCAGGTCACCGGACTCACCGTCCAGCAGCAGCGCCAGGTGGCCACGGCCATCAAGAACGCCCGCGAGATGGCGCTGCTGCCGTATCCGGGCGTCATCACCGACTGAGCCACCGGAGGGCCCACGCTCAGCCGATGTGGAACACGACCTCCAGCATCAGGAAGGCGAAGGCGAGCAGTCCGAGGATTCCCGCCACGACCGGGAGCGCGAGTACAGGGTCTTTCATGAGTACGGACGTTATACAGCCGCCCATTGTAAAAAATCGGAGTGTGTTGCCGATCACTGCATCTCGGGACTTTCGTCCGTGACCGGCGTCACGTCTGGTGGCGGGGTCGGCGAGTCTCTCGCGGCGGGTCCGGTGCGAGGGTTCCGTCCGGGGCGATGTGGGCGAAGATCTGCTGGAGCAGGGTCAGGATGTGCGGGTCGTCGACGGTGTAGATGTGGTGGCGCCCTTCGCGGCGGGCGTTGATCAACCCGGCCAGGCGCAGCTTGGTCAGGTGCTGGCTCATGGTGGCGACATTGATGCCGGCCCGTCCCGCCAGCGTCGTCACGTCGTAGGCGTCCTGGGCGGCCAGCCACATCACGTGCAGGCGAGCCGGGCTGCTGAGCAGTGCGAATGTGCTCGCAGCGGAGGTCAGCTGCGGTGGGGTCGGCTCGCCGGGCAGGGTGGTTGAACTGATTTTTTCGGCTGGCCGTTCTTCATCTTTTGCCATGGCGGCATTCATTTTGGCCCATCTCCCACGGCGGGATTCGCCGAACGACACATTCATATAGTTGCGCAATTGCCAAAGTGTCGCAAGAATTGGGCCCGTTCGAAGCGGTGAATTGGCCGCCCGGGGGGTTGTCACCCGAACCCGCCGTCAGATCACACGATTGGTTGCTGCGGAATTGATCCCGACATCGTTGCTGCTGAGCCCGGCCACCATGGGAATCCGGGCGGCTTCGGCCCTGGTCGACGCGGCTGCCCGCGGCGCGTCGGCCACCACCGAGGCGGTGGGCGCCGTCGCCGCGGCCAGCCTGCAGGTCGCCGCGGTGCCGGTTCGTGAGGCGGCCCGGATGCTGTCCGGGGAGCCCGTCGCGGCGACGCTGACCCGCCGGTGCTGGCGCGGCGAGGACCGCGCCTGGATCGAGGTGCGCGGGCTCACCGACACTCCGGAACTCGGGCGCCCGGTGCTCGACGCCGTCGTCGCGCAGCCCGGAGTGGTCTCGGCGCGGCTGAACCGCCCGCTGTCGCGCGTTGTCGTCGAACTCGCGACCGAGGGTGACCGGGTATCGCTGAATGACCTGTGTCGCTTGATCTCTGACGCCGAACGGTCCTACCTGCGCGCCGACGCCGCGGGGTCCCCGGCTGCCCCCGCCGGTCGGTCGGAGCCCGCCGCGCTGCCCGGCGACGGGCTGCTGCTGATGGCCCGCGGAGTGATGGTCGGTGTCAACATCGCCGGTTTGGCCATCGCGGTCGCCGGCCGGGTGCTGCGCCTGCCGGAGGCCCCGATCACCGTCGATGCCGCCGCGGCCCTGGCGAACTACCAGCCGTGGCTGCGCCGCCAACTCGTCGACCGGATCGGTACCGGCTCGGCCCACACGGTGCTGTCACTGATCTCGACCGGTGCCCGCATCGCCACGCTGTCGCCGGCTTCGCTGGCCGTGGATCTGGCGCTGCAGGGCATCAAGGCCGCCGAGAACCAGGCCGCGGCGCAGGCCTGGATCCGCCACGAGCCGTACCTGGCCCGCCACGCCGACCAGGCGGACGTGCATCTGCCGTCGCGCCCGGTGCCCCTGCCGGAGGGCGCCGCCGAACGGCACGGCAACCGGGCGGCCCGGGTGCAGTTGTTCGGCGCCGGCCTGGTGGGGCTGCTCACCCGGAACGTCGACGCGGCCGCGACCGCGGCAGTGGTAGCCGGCCCGAAAGCCATGCGCACCACCACCGAATCGTTCGCGGCGACCCTGAGCCGATCGCTGGTCGACCAGCACGCGGCGCTGCCGTTGCGCCCGGAGGGGCTGCGCCGGCTCGACCGGGTCGACGCCGTGCTCATCGACCCGCGGGTACTCTCCCACGGATCCGTACGTCACCCGCTGGCGACAGCCCTGCTCGCCGAGGCACGGGCCTGCGGCGCGGAACTGACCACGCTCGACGTGTCGACCCTGGGCGAGCTGCGGCCCGCGTTCGACGAACTGGCACCGGTCGGTGTGGAAGATACTGACGAAGCGCTCGACGTGGCGCTGGCCGCTGCGCTGGCAGACCGTCAGCGGGCCGGGCGCACGGTGGCGGTGCTGTCCTCGACGGGGGCGCAGGCACTCTGTTCGGCCGACGTGGGCCTGGGAATCATGCCCGACGACGAGGCCCTGGCCCCGCCATGGCACGCCGACCTGCTGCTGGCCGACCTCGCCGGAGCCTGGCGGGTGCTGCACGCGATACCGGCGGCGCGGGAGGCCACCCAGCGCGGAATCTCGTTGTCCAACGGCGCATCGACATTGGGTGCTGTGCTGATGGTGCCCGGGGTGCGGGGCGGGCGCGGTCCCGGACCGGTCACCGCGGGGGCGGCCACCGGGCTGCTCTCGGGATTTCTGCTCGCCCGCCGCGTGGCCCGCACTCGGGCGCCGCGACCTGCACCCGCTTACGAGTGGCATGCGATGTCGATCGAGGAGATCCGCCGACTGCTGCCGCCGCCCGACCTCACCGCGACCGGGACGGAACTCGACGCGCCGCCGCCGAGTACGGCCTGGCAGTTCATCAGGGCGGTGCGCGCCGAACTGTCCGATCCACTGATGCCGGTGTTGGCGCTGAGTTCGGCGGCCACCGCGATGCTGGGCTCGCCGGTGGACGCGCTGATGGTCAGCACCGTGTTGATCAGCAACTGCATGCTCGCGGCCGCCCAGCAACTGCAGGCCGAGAATCGGCTGAACCGGCTGCTGGCCCAACAGACCCCGCCCGCCCGCACCGTCGAGCCCGGCACCAACACCTACGTGGAGATCGTCGCGGACCGGTTGGTGCCCGGCACTGTGATCGAGGTCCGCAGCAACGAGGTGGTGCCCGCCGACGCGCGGCTGATCGAGGCCACCGACCTCGAAGTCGACGAATCCTCCCTGACCGGCGAATCACTGTCGGTGGACAAGCAGATCGCGACTGTGCTGCCCGGAGCCGAGCTGGCCGACCGGCGCTGCATGCTTTACGCGGGCACGACCGTCGTCGCCGGTACCGCGCTGGCCCTGGTCACCGCCGTCGGAGCCGACACCCAGGCCCGCCGCGCCGCCGAGCTGGCCGCCGGGGACCTGCCCGTCGTGGGTCTGCAGCACCAGCTCAGCCAGCTCATGAGCCGCGCCTTCCCGGCCAGCGCCGCCGGCGGGCTGATGGTGGGCCTGCTCGGGATGCTGCGCGGCGGAGGCCTGCGTCTGGCGCTGGGCAACGCGATCGCCGTCGCGGTGGCAGCGGTACCCGAAGGCATGCCGCTGATGGCGACCCTGGCGCAACATGCTTCGGCACAGCGCTTGAGCAAGTCCGGCGCCCTGGTCCGCATTCCCCGCTCGGTCGAGGCCCTGGGGCGCGTCGAGGTCGTCTGCTTCGACAAGACCGGAACCCTCAGCGAAAACCGGCTTCGCGTCACCCGGGTGTACCCGGTCGCGAGCCATTCCGAAGACGACGTGCTGCGATGCGCGGCCAACGCCGCCCCGGCACCGGAGGGCGACCCGCACACCCATGCCACCGACCAGGCCGTCACCGAGGCGGCTGCCCGCGTAAGCAGCGGCGGCGCCTCGCTGTGGATCACCCCGGACGCCCACCTGCCGTTCCGCTCCGGCCGGGCGTTCTCGGCGTCGGTCTTGGGCCGGGAACTGATGATCAAGGGCGCTCCGGAAGTGGTGCTGGCCGCGTGCAAGGGCCTCGGCCCGGACAGTGACGCCCCGGTGGCCGAACTGGCGGCCGACGGCCTGCGGGTGATCGCGGTGGCGCAACGCCGGCTCACCGCCGCGCAGGCGAAGTCGCTGGCCGACGACCCGGAAACCCTCACCGGGCTGTGCCGCGGCGGGCTGACGCTGGCCGGGTTCCTCGGCATCTCCGACACCCCGCGCGCCGAAGCGCCGCAACTGCTCGCCGACCTGGCCGACCGAGGGGTGAGTATCCGGCTGATCACCGGCGATCACCCCGTCACCGCCACCGCGATCGCCGCGGAACTCGGCGTGCCGGTCACCGCCGATCAGGTGATCACCGGATCGGACTGGAACGCGCTGTCGCGCAAGGACCAGGAGCGCGCGGTGGCGCAGCGGGTGATCTTCGCCCGGATGTCCCCGGAGAACAAGGTGCAGGTGGTGCAGACCCTCGAACGCAGCGGGCGGGTCTGCGCCATGGTGGGCGACGGCGCCAACGACGCGGCGGCGATCCGGGCCGCCAGCGTGGGACTCGGCGTCGTCGCCCGCGGCAGCGACTCGGCGCACCTCACCGCCGACATCGTGTTGACCGACGGGCGCATCGGCGCACTGGTGGATGCCATCGACGAGGGCCAGCGGCTGTGGCGCGGGGTGCAACTGGCGGTGACCGGGCTGCTCGGCGGCAACGTCGGCGAGGTGATCTTCGGAGTGGTCGGCACCGCGCTGTCGGGCACCTCGCCGCTGAACAACCGCCAACTGCTGCTGATGAACATGCTGACCGACGCGCTACCGGCCACCGCGGTCGCGGTCAGCACCCCGGCCGGCCCGGCGCAGCGGGTGGTGCACGGCATCGACGAACGCAGCCTGATGCGCGCCGTCGCGGTCCGCGGAGCCATCACCGGCGCCGCGGCCAGCGCGGCGTGGGCCATGGCTCGCTTTTCTGTTGTACCGGGCGCCCAGCAACGCGCCGCCACGGTCGCGCTGATCACGCTGGTCACCACCGAACTGGCCCAGACGCTGGTCGACTCCCACGCACCCATGGTGTTGCTCACCGCAGCCGGTTCGTTCGTGACGTTTGCGGCGATGATCAGTATCCCCGGCATCAGCCAACTGCTGGGGTGTGCTCCGGTGGGCCCGGTGGGCTGGTCGCAGGCCCTGGGATCGGCCGGCGCCGCCGTCCTGGCGATCGCCGCGGCGCAGCACCTGCTGCCGACCGCCCGCCGCGAGTCGCCGGAACACAGCGCGGCAACGGAGTCGGGCCCGATGGCCACGGTGCAACCACTGCGCCCGACAGCTGCCCGGGCCTCGGTAATGCCGGCCGTCGGTGGGTCTAGCGTGTTGGTCAGCCGCACCAACTGACCCTCGGAGGCACTGCATGCATCCATTCCGGCAGGCCGTCGAGGCGCGTGACACCGCCGCGATCGAGGCGCTGCTCTCCGACGACGTCGTGTTCACCAGCCCGGTGGCGTTCAAGCCCTATCCGGGCAAGCCGATCACCGCGGCCATCCTGCGTGCCGTGATGCGCGTCTTCGAAGACTTTCGCTACGTTCGGGAGATCGGTGACCCCGCGGGGCGCGACCACGCCCTGATATTCGAGGCCACCGTGGCGGGCAAGCGGCTCACCGGATGTGACTTCCTGCATCTCGATGCCGACGGCAAGATCGACGACTTCGTGGTGATGGTGCGCCCGCTCTCGGCCGCCACCGTGCTGGCCGAAGCGATGGCAGCGCAGTTCGAGCAGATCACGCGGGAGGCCGCCGAGCCCGGCGGTTCAGCGAGGCTCGACGCGTAGCGGGATCGTTGGACTCCGCGGTGCGTGACCAGACACCGGTGGTTGCGGCCGTCGCCGTGGGCGGCGCCATCGGGGCGTGCGCCCGCTACGGCGCCGGACTGGCCTGGCCGACTCCCAGCGGCGGATTTCCCTGGGCCACCCTGGCTGTCAACGTCAGCGGGTGCGCACTGATGGGTGCCTTGATGGTGGCGATCACCGAGCTGTGGGTCGGGCATCGGCTGCTGCGCCCGCTGCTGGGCACCGGTGTGCTCGGCGGCTACACCACGTTCTCCACCTTCGCCGGCGACGTCGACGGCCTCGCCGGCGCCGGCCATCTGGTCCCGGCCTTGCTTTATCTGCTCGCCACGCCGGTGACGGCGCTGGTCGCGACCTGGACCACTGCGAGCCTCACCCGACGTCTGATCATCAGGAGGACACCATGAGCCAGCTCAGCGGACCCGCGTTACGCCTGACGGTGTTCGTCGGCGAGAGCGACACCTGGCATCACAAGCCGCTGTTCAGCGAGATCGTGCACCGGGCCCGACAGGCCGGGCTGGCCGGCGCGACGGTGTTCCGCGGCATCGAGGGCTACGGCGCGTCCTCGACCATCCACACCACCCGGCTGCTGTCGCTGTCGGAGGATCTACCGGTCTCGGTCATCATCGTCGACACCGCCGAACGGGTCCGCGCCTTTCTGCCGCTGCTGGACGAGTTGGTCACCGAGGGCCTGATACTCCTCGACGAAGTCGAGGTGGTCAGGCACGTCGGCCGAACCCCCGACGGCCCGTGACCTGGCTGCTGGTCATGGCCGGCGCCGCCGTGGGGGCGCCGCTGCGGTACCTGACCGATCGATTCATCCAAGCCCGCCACGACACCACATTCCCGTGGGGAACGTTCACCGCCAATATGCTCGGCAGCCTGATCCTGGGTGTGCTCGCCGGCGCGGTGAGCGCCGGCGACGAGCAGTTGCGTCTGCTCATCGGCACCGGCTTCTGCGGGGCGCTGACCACCTATTCGACGTTCTCCTACGAAACACTGCAACTGGCCGGGGCCGGCGCACGGCTCTACGCGCTGGGCAATGTGGTGCTCACGCTGACCTGTGGGCTGGGCGCCTATTACGCAGGCAACGTCGCGGCACAGGCGATCTGGGCGTGATCGGCCTCCGGTTAACCGGATGCTGCTCAAGGGCCACCAAGACGAGGTGCCACAATCGAGCCGGCTGTGTCGCATGGCCTTCGCCCAGATTCCCAGGAGAAGCAATGTCGTTCTCGGTAGAGCTCAGCGATGACGTCATCGAGGTGCGGGACTGGGTGCACCAGTTCGCCGCCGAGGTCGTCCGGCCGGCCGCCGCCGAGTGGGACGAGCGCGAGGAGACGCCGTGGCCGGTCATCCAGGAGGCGGCCAAGGTCGGCCTGTACTCACCGGAGCTGTTCGCCACCCAGGCCGCCGAACCCAGTGGGATCGGCATGCTGACGGTGTTCGAGGAGCTGTTCTGGGGTGACGCCGGCATCGCACTGTCGATCTTGGGAACCGGCCTGGCGGCAGCGGCCTTGGCGGGCAACGGAACTCCCGAACAGCTGGGCCAGTGGCTGCCGCTGATGTTCGGCACCGCCGACGACCCCAAGGTCGGCGCCTTCTGCTCATCCGAACCGGACGCCGGCTCGGATGTCGGTGCTATCCGCACCCGCGCCCGTTTCGACGAGGCAACTCGCGAGTGGGTCCTCAACGGCACCAAGACCTGGGCCACCAACGGCGGCATCGCCAATGTGCACATCGTGGTGGCGTCGGTCTACCCCGAACTCGGCTCGCGCGGCCAGGCCACCTTCGTCATCGGGCCCGACACTCCGGGGCTGGCCCAGGGGCAGAAGTTCAAGAAGCACGGCATCCGGGCCTCGCACACCGCCGAGATCGTGCTGGACAACGTCCGCTTGTCCGAGGACATGATTCTCGGCGGCCGGGAGAAGTTCGAGGAGCGGGTGGCCCGCGTCAAATCCGGTGCGTCCGCCCGGGGACAGGCCGCCATGAAGACCTTCGAACGCACTCGCCCGACGGTCGGGGCGATGGCGGTGGGGGTGGCACGCGCCGCCTACGAATACGCCCTCGAATACGCCTGCCAGCGTGAGCAGTTCGGCCGCAAGATCGGCGAGTTCCAGGCGGTCTCCTTCAAGCTGGCCGATATGAAGAGCCGCATCGACGCCGCCCGGCTGATGGTCTGGCGGGCCGGCTGGATGGCGCGCAACAACAAGTCCTTCGACAACGCCGAGGGCTCGATGGCCAAGCTGTTCGCCAGCGAGACCGCGGTCTATGTCACCGACGAGGCGATCCAGATCCTCGGCGGTAACGGCTACACCCGCGACTACCCGGTCGAGCGGATGCACCGGGACGCCAAGATCTTCACCATCTTCGAAGGCACCAGTGAGATCCAACGGCTGGTCATCGCCCGGGCCCTGACCGGGCTTGCCCTGCGCTGAGCGGCTGCCCGGCCGGGCTTGCTGGACGAGTCGCTACCCCGCCGTCTTGCCGTTGTCGGTCAGGTACACCGCCCCGTGCACCGCGGCGGCGGCATCGCTGGCCAGGAACGCGATCACCTCGGCGACGTCGCTGGGCGCGCTCATCCCGCGCGGCGAGGCCACCCGCATCACCAGATTGACGTCGGCGCCCTCGGGAAGCTGGAAGTTGGTCACCTGCGGGGTCAGCATCCCGCCCGGACCCACCGCGTTGACCCGCAACTTCTCCGCGGTGAACTCCACGGCCAACGACCGGGTGAGCCCGACGAGTCCGTGCTTGGCCGCGCAGTAGCCCGCCGAGTACGCCTGGCCCTCCACTCCCGCGATCGAGGCGACATTGACGATGTTGCCGCCCACCTCCAGCAGGTGCGGCAGCCCCGCGCGACACAGAAAGAACGGCCCGTTGAGGTTGACCGCCAGGTCATGGGCCCACTCGTCGTCGGTGACGTCCAGCGTGTGGCGCATCTGGTGGGCGCCGGCGACGTTGACCAGGACGTCGAGCCGGCCGAACTGCGCGACGCACTGCTCGACGGCCGCCGTGCAGGCCTGTGCGCTGCTGATGTCGGTGCTGGCGAACCGTCCGCCGGGCACGTCGGCGAAGACCGCCGCCAGCCGCTCGGCATCACGAGCCACCCCGAAAACCGATGCCCCGCGCCGGGCGAACAGTTGCGCCACCGCCGCACCGAGCCCCGACGAGGCGCCGGTCACCAGCGCCACTTTGCCTGACAGATCGGTCACTTCGATTCCCCGCATCACCCAGTCGACCGGCACTGGGGCGCAGCCGTCTACCGTCCAGTTATGGCTTCAGTATCGGTGATCACCGGCGGTGCGGGTGGCATGGGTGTGGCGACCGCCAAGGTCCTCGGCCGAGATCACCCGGTGGTGCTGTGCGATGTCCGGCAGGACCGGCTCGAGTCGGCGCAGGTCACGCTCAATGAGCTCGGCATCGCCGCGACCATCGTCAACTGCGATGTCACCGATCGTGACGCCGTCAGCCGGCTGTTCGAAACCGCATCCGCCCTCGGGCAGGTGGCGTCGGTGGTCCACACCGCCGGGGTGAGTCCGAGCATGGGCGACGCCGAGTACGTCATGCGCACCAACGCGTTCGGCACCGTTGTCGTCAACGAGGTGTTCTACGCCACCGCCGGCGACGGCGCGGTGATCGTCAACGTGGCTTCGATGGCCGCACAACTGGTGCCCGACCAGATCATTCCCACCGAAAAGTTCCCGCTGGCGCTGAGCGACGGTGACGCCTTCGTGGCAACGATGACGGCGTTCTGCAACAACGCGCCCGAGCAGGCCCGCTCGGGCTTCTCCTACACCGTCAGCAAGGCGTTCGTGAAGTGGTACTGCGCGTCGCAGGCCGAACGATTCGGTGGTCGTGGACTGCGCATCGTCTCGGTGTCGCCGGGCAACATCGATACCGAGATGGGCCGGCTCGAAGAGAAGGCCGGGGTCGGCGCGATGATGCCGGACGCGTTGGTCCCGCGGTGGGGCACGCCGGAGGAGATGGCCGAGCTGTTCGCCTTCTGCGCCGGTGACAAGTGCCGCTACCTCACCGGGACCGACATCCTCGCCGACGGCGGGGTGGTCGCCTCAATGGGGGAACGCGCCCGGGTGGCCGCCGAACGCGGTTGAGATTGCGCACCGGGCTGTTGACCGGCCCGCTATCACGACCGTGGGCGCAATCTCAGCGGCGGTTCCTCGCATCGCCGAATGTAGGTAGCGTGCCGGTGAGGGGAAGGATCGTAATGCGCTACACCCGCACCGACACCATCGCCGCCAGACCCAGCGACGTGTGGGCCGTCCTTACCGATATAGAGCACTGGCCGGACTGGACGGCTTCGATGCGCGAGATCACCCGGCTCGACTCCGGGCCGCTGCGAGTCGGCAGCACCGCGCGCGTCCGGCAACCTGCAGGCCGTCCGATGGTCTTCACCATCACCGAACTGGCGACCGAGCGGTCCTTCACCTGGACGGCGTCGGCGGCAGGAATCCGGTCCACCGGCTACCACGAGCTGACCTCGCATGAACCCTCCGGCGTTCAGGCCGTCCTGACCTTCACCTTGACCGGTCCGATGGCCTGGCTGGGCAGGCTGCTCGCCGGCGGCCGCATCCGGCGCTATGTCGATATGGAGGCCGACGGCCTCAAGCGGCAGTCGGAGCACCGCGCAGCAACCTAGCGGCGGTAGCCGGAATGGTCTGCTGAAGTGGGGGTCTTTGGACTGGAATGCGCCGAAAATGACATTTCGACGGTTGACATGTGCAAAGCTCGGTGGCTACCGTGGGGCCAAACCTACGGGACCGTAGGTACGGCCGGGGGGCCAATCGACTTCCCACATGTCGATCCGGGATGGAGCAAACATTATGACGAACGTCCAGATGGCGCTGTTGCACGAACTGGAACCGATTGTCGAGCAGAACCTCAATCGCCACCTCAAGGCTGCCAAGCCGTGGCTGCCGCACGACTACGTGCCGTGGAGCCGGGGACGTGACTTCGCGTTCCTCGGCGGCGAGGACTGGGTTCCGGAGGACTCCCCGCTGGATCCGGTCGCCAAATCCGCCCTGCTGGTCAACCTGCTGACCGAGGACAACCTGCCGTCGTACCACCGCGAGATCGCCACCGCCTTCGGCCGGGACGGCGCCTGGGGCACCTGGGTCGGCCAGTGGACCGCCGAGGAGGGCCGCCACAGCATCGCGCTGCGCGACTACCTCATCGTCACCCGCGGGATCGACCCGGTGAACCTCGAGAACATGCGGATGCAGCACACTATCGCCGGCTATGACTCCGGCGGCAAGTCAATACTGCAAGTGCTGGCCTACGTGTCATTCCAGGAGCTGGCCACCCGGGTGTCGCACCGCAACACCGGTAAGGCCTCCGGATGCCCCATCGCCGACCAGTTGCTGGCTCGGGTCGCCCTCGACGAGAACCTGCACATGGTCTTCTACCGCAACCTGCTGCAGGCAGCCCTGGACATCTCGCCGGACGAGGCCATGTGCGCGATCCGTGATGAGGTGCTCGGTTTCGCGATGCCCGGCATGAACATGCCCGGTTTCCAGGAGAACGCCATCTTGATCGCCAAGGCCGGCATCTACGACCTGCGCATCCACCACGACGAGGTCATCCAGCCGGTGCTGCGGTTCTGGCGGGTCTTCGAGCGCAACGACTTCGGCCCGGCGGGCGAGGAGGCCCGCGAGCAGATCGCCGGCTTCATGAAGATGGTCGACGAGCGGGCCACCTACTACGAGGAGAAGGCCAAGGCGCGCGAGAGCGTCAACGCCTAGACATCCCGATGGCGGCGGCCCGATCGCGCTCAGCGCAGCGTCAGGTAGATCAGCGCCGCGTTGAGTGCTCCGATCACCGCGGTGATGATCCAGCCGAGTGCTGAGGTCACTGCCCCGTTGGCGTCGGTGCCCATCAGCGCCCGGTCACCGGTCACCCGGATCAGCGGCACCAGCGCGAATGGAATGCCGAACGACAGCACCACCTGGGAGATCACCAGCGCCCGGGTGGGCTCGATCCCGAGCGCCAGGATCGCCAGCGCCGGGGCCAGCGTGATCAGCCTGCGCCAGAGCAACGGAACCGATACCCGCAGTAGGCCCTGCATGATCATTGCTCCGGCGTAGGCGCCCACCGAGGTTGACGCCAACCCGGAGGCCAGCAGCCCGATCGCGAAGAACAGCGCGACCGTCGGGCCCAGGGTGTCGCCGACCGCGGCGTGCGCTCCCTCGATGGAATCGACGGCCTCCACACCCCGCAGATTGTTGGCGGCCGCCAACAGCATGGCCAGGTTCAGCGTGCCGGCGACCAGCATCGCCAGCCCGACGTCCCAGCGGGTGACCCGCAGCAGTCGCCGCCGTGCCGGGCCGGGCTCGGGTCGGCCGTGCCGGTCGCGGGCCAGCCCCGAGTGCAGATAGACCGCATGCGGCATCACCGTCGCGCCGAGGATCGCCGTCGCCAGCAGCACGCTTTCGGTGCCGTCGAACCGGGGCAGCAGGCCGGCCGCGACATCGGCGGGCGCCGGCGGGGCGACCACCAGGCTGGCCAGGAACCCGATGGCGATGATCATCAGTAGCCCGCTGGTCACCTGCTCGAAGAGCCGAGGTCCGCGCCGGTCGCCCAGCACCAGCAGCGCCATCGACACCACACCGGTGATGACGCCCCCGAGCAGCAGCGGCAGCCCGAAGATCAGGTGCAGGGCGATCGCACCGCCCACCACTTCGGCGAGGTCGGTTGCCATGGCGACCAGTTCGGCCTGTAGCCAGAAGGCGATGCGGGACGGCGTGCGGCTGTGGGCGCCGATCACCTCGGGCAGTGAGCGCCCGGTCACCAGACCGAGCTTGGCGGACAGGTACTGCACCAGCCCGGCCATCAGGTTGGCGGTGACGATTACCCAGACCAGCAGGAAGCCGAACTTGGCTCCCGCGCTGACGTTGGCGGCGACGTTGCCCGGGTCGACGTAGGCGATGGCAGCCACAAAAGCCGGGCCGAGCAAGGTCCAGCCCGGCGCCTTCCGCTGCGTCATCAGGACCTAGCGTAAAGCCCCCGCCCGGTGACCAGCGGCAGGTCCAGCGTGGTCCGGATTCCCGGCTCGGCGGCAACCACCGCCGGAATCGCGTTGACCACCCGCATCGCGGTGGCCACCAGGCCGGCGTGGTTGTGGTCACCGTTCGGGCTGGACAGGCACAGATCCAGCCCATACGACGGTTCACCGGTCACCTCGACACGGTAGGACCCGCCGGGCTGGGCCGGCTGCGGCCATTCCGGGCACAGGTCTTCGCGCAACCGCGTGACGTGCTCGAGCACCACCGCGGCCTTGCCGTCGACCATGCCGCGTACCTCGAAGCGCAGGGCGGCCGCCGTGCCTTTCGCGATGTGACCGGAGGCGATGGAGAAGTCCTCCGGTGCGGGCACCCGCACGTGGGACTGCTCGACCGAGTCGAGCTCCAGGCCCAGGCCGGCGGCGAGCTGGCGCACCACCGAACCCCACGCCAAGCTCAGCACACCCGGCTGCAGCAGCATCGGAGTCTCCTCCATCGGCCTGCCGAAGCCCATCACGTCGAACATGACGGCGGCGCTGTCGTAGGTGGCGTAGTCGACGATCTCCATACAGCGGATCTGCTGGATGCTCTGGCAGGTGCCGGCCAACGCCAGCGGCAGCAGGTCGTTGGCGAAGCCCGGGTCGATTCCGTTGACGAACAAGCTCGAACCGCCCTGCTGCGCAGCCTCTTCGATCGGGGTCAGCATCTCCGCCGGGATCACCTGCCACGGGTATTGCAGGAACACCGCGCTGCTGCCGACCACGTTGATCCCGGCGGCCAGGATGCGTTTGAAGTCCTCCAGCGCCTCGACGAGCCGGTTGTCGGCCAGCGCGGTGTAGACCACGCAGTCGGGCTTGGCGTCAAGCACCTGCTGCAGGTCGGTGGTTGCGGTCACGCCGGTCGGCGCGTCCACACCGGCCAGCCCGGCCAGTTCAGCGGCGTCCTTGCCGGCTTTGGCGTCCGAGGACACCCACACCCCGGTCAGTTCGAACTCAGGGTTGGTGATCAGCGCTTTGAGTGCGTGCACACCGACGTTGCCGGTGCCGATCTGAGCAACACGAATGGTCATGGGTCAGTTCCTCACAGGTCGGGGACGGGCAGGTCGAGGTTGGGGAAGGTGAGGCCGCCGTCGACTTCGAGCACCTTGCCGGTCAGGTAGGCGCCGGCCGGAGAGGCCAGATACAGGGCGGCGGCGGCGATCTCCTCGGGCTCGCCGAGCCGGCGCATCGGTGTGGCCTTCTCCATGGGGGTGCGCAGCTCTTCGTTGGAAGCCACCACGTCCAGGGCCGAGGTCATGATCGAGCCCGGTGCGATGGCGTTGACGCGGATCTTCGGACACAGATCGAGTGCGGCCAACCGGGTGTAGTGGGCCAGCGCGGCTTTGGCCGTGCCGTAGGCGGCAAAGCCCCGCCCGGGCACGCGTCCCATGGTGGAGGTGATGTTGATGAAGGAGCCGCCGCCGGAATGCTCGAGCATCAGTGGCACGGCCGCGATGGTCAGCGCATGCGCCGTGGCGACGTTGAACGTAAACGCGTCTTTGAGGTCTTTGGTCGAGGTGGTCAGCAGCGTGTTGGGCATCGTTCCACCGACGTTGTTGACGACGATGTCGAGCCGGCTGAATGCCTCGACCGCCTCGGCGGCCAGCTTCGCCGTCTGGTCGGGATGGGCGAGATCGGCGACGACGACGTGCGCGCGACGACCCGCCGCGCGAACCTGTTCAGCGACGGCCTCTAGTTCGGATTGCGTCCGCGAGGCGATCACCACGTCAGCCCCGGCCTCGGCGAACGCCACCGCGATAGCGGCGCCCAAACCCCGGCCAGCACCGGTAACCACGGCTGTTTGGTTGTCGATTCGGAATTTGTCGAGTATCACTGCGCCACGCTAACAAGGATCGACCGCGAGCTGAACCCCCTTTTTGAAACACGTTCTAATCCGATGTTGCGAGACATCCCGCGGGCTTGGTCGGCGGCATTCTATGGTTGATGCCGTGACTTCGGACCTCGAGCTTGCCGGCGCCTCAACGTGGTCGCCGCGTGAAGCCGAGCTGCTGGAAGTCACGCTGCAGCTGCTGCAGGAGAACGGCTACGACCGGTTGACGGTTGACGCGGTCGCGGCCACCGCGCGAGCGAGCAAGGCCACCGTGTACCGGCGTTGGCCGTCGAAGGCCGAATTGGTGTTGGCCGCGTTCACCGAGGGTATCCGCCAGGTCGCCGTGCCGCCCGAAACCGGCACGCTGCGCGGTGATCTGTTGCGGCTGGGTGAGGTGGTCTGCCAACAGACGGCCCAGCATGCCGCCGCTCTTCGCGCGGTGCTGGTGGAGGTGTCTCGCAACCCTGCGCTCAACGAGGTGATGCAGAACCATTTCGTCGATCAGCGCAAGGCCCTCATGCACCACGTTCTGCGTCAGGCCGTCGACCGTGGGGAGATCGATGCCGCCGCGATCAGCGACGAACTCTGGGACGTGCTGCCCGGATACCTCATCTTCCGGTCCATCGTCCCGGGCCGGCCGCCCACACCCCGCACCGTGGCAGACCTCGTCGACAACGTCATCCTGCCAGGCCTGACCCGTGAAACCCGCTAGGCCGCGGTGGCCATGACGGCCCGCCGCACGCCTTGTACTGTACGGTTCCGTACCGTACGCTGAGGCCCTGGCCGCTCGCTCAGTCGATCGTCCCCGGAAACCGAAAGGCCCGCCGGTGAAGAGACTTTCGTTCTTCAGTCTGGTCAGGCAAGGGTGGATGGTCATCGTGACCGTGGTGGTGGTCGGTGTCGCCGCGTTCGGGGTCTACCGACTGCACGGGATCTTCGGCTCGGGAGACACCACGGCGACCAGTAGTGACGCGGGCGAGGAGATCGTGCCGTTCAACCCCAAGGACGTCGTCTATGAGGTCTTCGGTGATCCGGGTGCCCCGGGTGCCACAGCCACCATCAACTACCTCGACGTGAACGCCGCCCCGCAACAGGTCATCGACGCGCCGCTGCCCTGGAGATACCAGGCGACCACCACCGAACCGGCCGTCATCGCCGACCTGCGGGCGCAGGGCAACGGCAACACCTTGGGCTGCCGCATCTTCATCGACGGTGAGCTCAAGGCCGAAAGGACCGTGAGCCGCGTGAGCGCCTACACTTTCTGTCTGGACAAGTCCGGATGAGTGAGCAGCACTCGCCGCGGCCCTTCTGGCCGCGCACCATCCGCCGCTTCGCGGTGCCGATCGTGCTGTTCTGGGTGGCGCTCGCCGCCGTGACAAACAGTCTGGTTCCGCAGTTGGAGGTGGTGGCCGAAGCCCACAACGTGGGCATGAGCTCGCCTGACGCGCCGTCGTATCAGGCGGCCAAGCGCATCGGAAAAGTGTTCCAGCAGTACGACTCCGACAGTGCGGCGATGATCGTCATCGAAGGCGAAAAGCCGCTCGGCGACGACGCGCACCGGTTCTACGACACCCTGGTGGCCAGGCTCGAGCGCGACACCGAGCACGTCCAGCACATTCAGAATTTCTGGGGCGATCCACTGACCGCCGCAGGCGCGCAGAGCAACGACGGCAAAGCGGCACTGGCGCAAGTGTTTCTGTCCGGCAGTCAAGGCGCGACCTTGGCCAACGAGTCCGTGGCCTCGGTCCGTCGCATTGCCGAGGACACCCCGGCGCCGCCAGGCGTCCGCGCCTATGTGACGGGTGCCGCGCCGCTGGTCGCCGACCAGTTCTCGGTCGGCAGCGAGGGCACCAACAAGGTCACCGCGATCACCTTTCTGGTGATCGCGCTCATGCTGTTCGCGGTCTACCGCTCGGTCGCCACCACCGCGCTGGCCCTGCTCACCGTTGCTGTCGAAATGGCCGCCGCCCGTGGGTTTGTCGCGTTCCTCGGTTATCACGAGGTCATCGGACTCTCAACGTACTCGACGAATCTGCTTACGCTGCTGGCGATCGCCGCGGGCACCGACTACGCGATCTTCATCCTCAGCCGCTACCAGGAAGCGCGCGCAGCCGGAGAGGATCCGGAGACGGCGTTCTACACCATGTACCGGGGTACTGCGCACGTGGTGCTGGGCTCGGGCCTGACCATCGCCGGGGCCGTGTTCTGCCTGAGCTTCACCCGCCTGCCGTACTTCCGCACGCTCGGCCTGCCCGCCGCCATCGGCATCTTGGTGGCGCTGGTCGCCGCGCTAACTCTGACGTCGGCTGTGCTCACGCTGGGCAGCCGGTTCGGCCGTTTCGAACCCAAGCGGGCGATGCGGACGCGCGGGTGGCGACGGATCGGTACCGCGATAGTCCGCTGGCCCGGCCCCATTCTGGTGGTGGCCTGCGGGGTCGCCCTGATCGGTCTGCTCGCCCTGCCAGGCTACAAGACCAGCTATGACGCCCGCGTATATATGCCGGCGCGCGCCCCGGCCAACATCGGCTACGCCGCCGCGGAACGCCACTTCTCGCAGGCCCGGCTGAATCCGGAACTGCTGATGATCGAAGCGGACCACGACCTGCGCAACCCGGCGTCCTTCCTGGTCTTGGAGCGGGTGGCCAAGGCCGTGTTCCACACGCCGGGTATCGCCAAGGTGCAATCGATAACGCGGCCGTTGGGCACGCCGCTGAAGCACACGTCCATACCGTTTGCGGTCGGGCAGGGAAGCGTCGCCCAGACCCAGAACCTGAAATACCAGATGGACCGGGCGGCGGATCTGCTCAAGCAGGCGGCCGAGGCGGAGAAGTCGATCCAGACATTGCAGCAGCAGTACGCGCTGCAACAGCAGCTCGCCGACGCCACCCACGCCGAAACCCAGAGCTTTCACGACACCATCGATCTGATGAACGATCTGCGGGACAAGCTGGCGAATTTCGACGACTTCTTCCGGCCGATCCGCAGCTACTTCTACTGGGAACCGCACTGCTTCGACATCCCGGCGTGCGCGGCGTTGCGCGCCGTTTTCGACGTGCAGGACGGGGTCGATCAGCTCAGCGAGAAGTTCGAACAGCTCACGGCGACGTTGGACCGCCTCGATGCGCTGCAACCGCAGTTGGTGGGACTGATCCCCTCCCAGATCGAAAGCCAACAGGTCAACCGCGACCTGGCGTTGAACAACTACGCCACCAACGCCGGGATCACCGACCAGTCCGCCGCGGCCAACGACAACCCCGCCGCCATGGGGCAGGCCTTCGATGAAGCCAAGAACGACGACTCCTTCTACCTGCCGCCCGAGGCGTTCAACAATCCGGAGTTCAAACGCGGGATGAAGCTGTTCTTGTCGCCGGACGGCAAAGCCGCGCAGATGATCATCACCCACGAGGGCGACCCGGCGACTCCCGAGGGGATCTCGCACATCGACAAGATCCGCGACGCTGCGAAGGAAGCCATCAAGGGCACCCCGTTGCAGGGTTCGCACGTCTATCTGGCCGGCACCGCCTCGACCTACAAGGACGTCGCCGACGCAGCCAAGTACGACCTGCTGATCGCCGGGATCGCCGCGTTGAGCCTGATCCTGCTGATCATGATGATCATCACCCGCAGTCTGGTTGCCGCGATCGTCATCGTCGGTACGGTCGCACTGTCGCTGGGGGCCTCGTTCGGCCTGTCGGTGCTGGTGTGGCAGTACCTGTTCGGCATCCAGCTGTACTGGATCGTGCTGGCCCTGGCCGTCATCCTCCTGCTGGCCGTGGGCTCGGACTACAACCTGCTGTTGATATCGCGGTTCTCCGAGGAGATCGGCGCCGGCTTGAACACCGGCATCATCCGGGCGATGGCCGGGACGGGGTCGGTGGTGACCGCCGCCGGGCTGGTGTTCGCCGCCACCATGGCCTCGTTCATCTTCAGTGACCTGCGGATCCTCGGGCAGATCGGCACCACCATCGCGCTCGGCCTGCTGTTCGACACCTTGATCGTGCGGTCGTTCATGACGCCGTCCATCGCGGCGCTGCTCGGGCGCTGGTTCTGGTGGCCGCAACGGGTGCGTGCGCGGCCCGCGGTGACCGTGGGAAGAAGCGTAGTTTCTATGCCATGAGGACGAATCGAGATTGAACCAGCGCCTACCGACGTCGAATTGGTTCGGGAAGGTTCGGTCCTTGTTGCGCGGCCGGACCGCGAGCTGCCCCCATTGACCGACGAGATCGTTCGCCAGACGTTGGATCAGATACGAAGGTGATGACGCCCGACACCAGCGTTCTTGTTGCCGGATTCGCAACCTGGAGTTGATCAACTACCTTGCGGAACACAACATCACCGGTGGCGCGACCTATGACGCGCTGGTCGGATCGACGGCGACGGCTGCCGGAGCAACGCTTTTGACCCGCGACCGGCGAGCAGTCAGGATCTACGATCTGCTGCAAGTCGAATACGAACTGGTGGCCTGAAACAGATCAGGACTTCTTGGCGGGCGCCTTCTTAGCGGCGGTCTTTTTGGCCGGCGTCTTCTTGGCCGGCGGTTTCTTCTCGGCTGACCGCCTCTTCACGCTGGCCTCGAGCTTGGCCAGCAGGTCGGAGACGTCCTCGGTCGCATCCAGCTCGGCGGGCCGTTCCTCGGGGGTGAACGCCTCGTCGCCTTCGAGCTTGGCGGCGATCAGCTCGTGCAACTGCTCCTGGTAGGTGTCGTGGTAGCGGTCGGGGTCGAAATCGTCGGCCATCGACTCCACCACCTGCCCGGCCATTTTCAACTCGGCGGGCTTGATCTCGACTTCGGCGTCCAACGCGGGGAAGTCGGGGTCGCGAATCTCGTCCGGCCACAGCAGGGTGTGCACCATCATCACGTCCCGCTTGGAGAAGTCCTTGACCCGCAGCGCGGCCAGCCGGGTCTTGTTGCGGAGGGTGAAATGAACGATCGCCACCCGGTCGGTTTCGGCGAGCGTCTTGGCCAGCAGCACATAGGATTTGATCGATTTCGACGCCGGCTCAAGAAAGTAGGAGCGGTCGAAGAGCATCGGGTCCAGATCGCCCGCCGGGACGAACTCGAGTACGGCGATCTCATGGTCGCGCTCCTCGGGCAGGTTGGCGATGTCGTCGTCGGTGACCACGACCATCCGGCCGTCGTCGGATTCATACGCCCGCGCGATATCGCCGTAGTCGACGACTTCGCCGCATTCCTCGCACACCCGCCGGTAGCGGATCCGTCCGTGGTCCTTGGCATGCACCTGCCGGAACTTGATGTCGTGGTCCTCGGTGGCGCTGTAGACCTTCACCGGGACGTTGACCAGACCGAATGCGATCGAACCCTTCCAGATGGAACGCATGAGGCCAGTATGCCCACCTCGATGTGCCCATAACCTGCTTTGGCGCGACGTAGGTTGGCTGCATGGCCTCTGAGCCGCTCAAAACCCGGGTCAAGCTGACCAATGCCGACAAGGTGCTCTACCCCGCCACGGGCACCACCAAAGCCGAGGTCTTCGACTACTACACCCGCATCGCCGAGGTCATGCTGCCGCATATCGCGGGCCGCCCGGCAACCCGCAAGCGCTGGCCCAACGGCGTCGAGCAGGGCTCCTTCTTCGAAAAGCAGCTCGCCTCCTCGGCGCCGGGGTGGTTGGCTCGCGCCGAGATACAGCACCGCTCCGGCATCACCACCTATCCGATCATCGAAGACCTCGACGGCCTGGCCTGGATCGCCCAGCAGGCCGCGCTGGAAGTCCACGTTCCGCAGTGGCGTTTCGAAGCCGAGTGGACGCACGGCGGGAAGGTGCTCAAGCCCGGGCTGGCCACCCGCCTGGTGTTCGACCTGGACCCCGGCGAGGGCGTGACGATGAGTCAACTCGCCGAGGTGGCCCGCGCCATCCGCGAGCTGATGTCCGACCTGGGCCTGGAGACGTTCCCGGTCACCAGCGGCAGCAAGGGTGTGCACGTCTACGCCGCGCTCGACCGCCCGGTGGGCAGCCCGGGTGCGGCCACGGTGGCCAAACGCGTTGCACAGCAACTTGAAAGCGCATTGCCGAAGCTGGTGACCGCGACCATGGCCAAGAAACTCCGAGCCGGCAAGGTCTTCGTCGACTGGAGCCAGAACAATGCGTCGAAGACCACCATCGCGCCGTATTCGCTACGGGGCCGCGCCCATCCGATGGTCGCCGCGCCGCGCACCTGGGCGGAGCTGGACGACCCGGACCTGCGGCAACTGCGCTACGACGAGGTGCTGGACCGGGTCGCCCGTGACGGCGACCTGCTGGCCGCGCTGGATCGGTCCCCGACAAAGCAGGATCGGCTTGCCGCTTACCGGTCCAAACGTGACGCGGGCCGAACTCCCGAACCGGTCCCGGCCGCGGCGCCGGCGCCGGGTGAGGGCAACAGTTTCGTCATCCACGAGCATCACGCCCGGCGGCTGCACTACGACTTCCGGCTGGAGCGTGACGGCGTGCTGGTGAGCTGGGCGGTGCCCAAGAACCTGCCGGACACGCCGTCGGTCAACCACCTGGCGGTGCGCACCGAGGACCATCCGCTGGAGTACGGACGCTTCGAAGGCACCATCCCCAAGGGCGAGTACGGCGCCGGCACGGTGCGCATCTGGGATTCGGGCAGCTATGTGACCGAGAAGTTCGAGGACACCGTGGAGAAGGGCGAGGTGATTGTCGTGCTGTCCGGCAACCGGATCTCCGGCCGATACGCGCTGATCCGTACCGGCGGCGATCAGTGGCTGGCGCACCGGATGAAGGATCAGCGGGCGTTCGCGTTCACCGACCTGGCGCCGATGCTGTCCACCGAGGGTTCGGTGACCCGGCTGATCCCGAGTGAGTGGGCCTTCGAGGGGAAATGGGACGGATACCGCCTGCTGGTCGAGGTCGACCACGGCCGGGTCCGGTTGCGTGCGCGCAGTGGGCGTGACGTCACCGGCGAGTACCCGCAGCTGCCGTTACCGGTCGACGACCTGGCCGAGCATCACGTCGTGCTCGATGGCGAACTGGTCGCGCTCGACGACGCCGGTGTGCCCAGCTTCGCCGAGATGCAGAACGGTGCCCGCTCGCCCAAGCTGGAGTTCTGGGCCTTCGACCTGCTGTATCTGGACGGGCGGCCGCTGCTGCGGGCGGCCTACCGGGATCGCCGCCGCCTCCTGGAAACCCTTGCTCGGGGAACCGTTTTGGTGGTCAAAGACCTGTTGGCCGCCGACGGCGCGGCTGCACTCGAACAATCCCGCCGGCTCGGCTGGGAGGGCGTGGTCGCCAAGAAATGGGATTCGCCCTACCAGCCGGGGCGCCGGTCACCGGCATGGGTCAAGGAGAAGCGCTGGCGAACTCAGGAGGTTGTGATCGGCGGCTGGCGGGCAGGCGAGGGCGGGCGCAGCGGGGGGATCGGGTCGCTGCTGATGGGTGTGCCCGATGCTGACGGCCTGCGGTTCGTGGGGCGGGTCGGTACCGGGTTCACCGATCGCCAGCTGGCCGACCTGAAGAAGATGCTCACGCCGCTGCGCGCCGACGAATCACCGTTCCGGGAACCGCTTTCCCGGCTGGACGCCAAGGGCGTCACGTTTGTGGAACCGGCCGTTGTGGGGGAGGTGCGCTTCAGCGAATGGACGACGGATGGCCGGCTGCGCCAATCCAGCTGGCGTGGACTGCGGCCCGACAAGACCCCCGACGACGTGAGACGGGAGTGACGTGACCGTCGACAAGTCGAGGTACGGGCCCTGCTGGCTCGCCGTGCACGGGTCCTCGAAGACGTCGCGGCCGGCATCCGCAGGCGCACCGGCGCCGACGCCGACGCCGACTTCGCGCCCTCCTCGAAAACTCGATCGACGCCCGAGTTAGGAGTCCCACCAATGTATTCGATGCGTTTCGACATGCGCGCGCCCGACTTCGGAGCATCGACCACAGAGCTGTACCAGGCCGCAATCGACATGTGTGAGTGGGCTGAAACCCGAGGATGCCTGGCTGCGGTGTTGTGCGAACATCACGGCTCGCCCGACGGCTACCTGCCGGTGCCGCTGCTTCTGGCCACCGCCATCGCGGCTCGAACACAACAGCTGCTGCTGACGCTGACCGTCGTGCTTCCGCTCTACGACCCGGTTCGGCTC
The DNA here is from genome assembly GCF_002102265.1 of Mycolicibacter longobardus. Classification (GTDB taxonomy): domain Bacteria; phylum Actinomycetota; class Actinomycetes; order Mycobacteriales; family Mycobacteriaceae; genus Mycobacterium; species Mycobacterium longobardum. Next base: position 76,477 of record NZ_LQPG01000008.1, read on the forward strand.
GCTGAAGAGATGGCTCTGCTGGACATCATCAGCAGGGGACGCGCCACCTACATATTCGGGCTCGGCTACCGGACCGAGGAATACGAGCATTTCGGAATCGACAAGCGCAGGCGAGGCAGCATCGCCGACGAGAAGCTGGGCCTGTTACGCAGCCTGCTGGCAGGCGACGAGGTCGAGTTCCAGGGACGGCGCATCCGAGTGACACCCAGGTCTTCCTCGCCGGAAGGGCCGGTCATGATGTGGGGCGGCGGGAGTGTCGCCGCCGCCCGGCGTGCCGGGCGATACGGCCTCGGCTACCTCGCACAGGGGGACGCGCCCGGTTCGCAGCATGCCTATGAAGCCTCCTGCCGCGAGCACGGCCACGAACCCGGTATGACGCTGCTGCCGCAACACGACACCCCGACTGTCTGTTTCGTCGCCCCAGACGTCGACCTGGCCTGGCGTGAACTGGGACCGCACCTGCTTCACGACGCGCGGATGTACGCGGAGTGGAACCCCGACAATGAGGTGTCGGCGGGCATCAATCACGCAGCCGATGTGGATGAGCTGCGCGCGACCTCACGGACGCACCGAATCTTCACGGCAGACGAGGCAATCCAGCACATCCGAGGCGGTGGGATGCTCACGCTTGCCCCACTGTGCGGCGGCGTCCCGGTCGAGACCGCCTGGAAGTACCTGCGGTACGTCGAAGAATCGGTGATGCCGACCCTGCGAGCGGTCGCCAACACCTGACGAATACTGCATCTGCGTCAGTTGTAGGCGAGGATTGACCGGTGCGATGGGTGACCTATCGAAGTGACGACGGCCAGCGTGCGGGAGTACTGCACGGCGACGTGATCCACGCGGTGCAACCCGGAGTGACGCTGCTGGAGCTGATCCGGCTCGGTCCGGATGGTCTGCGCGACGCCGGCGAGCGGGCGCTGAAAGCACCGTCGGTGACGGTGGAGATGGCTTCGGTGACGCTGATGGCGCCGATCCCGCGACCGCCGTCGATCCGCGACAGTCTGTGCTTCTTGGACCATATGCGCAACTGTCTGGCGGCGACCGGCCGCAGCCCGGAACTCGCCGACGCCTGGTATCAGATACCCGCGTTCTATTTCGCCTGCCCCGCAACGGTTCTGGGTCCCTATGACGATGCACCGATGGCCCCCGGCAGTGTCTGTCAGGACTTCGAACTGGAGGTCGCCGCGGTCATCGGAACGCCCGGGTCGAACCTGTCGGTGGCCGACGCCGAGCGGGCCGTCATCGGCTACACCATCTTCAATGACTGGTCGGCGCGGGACCTGCAAGCCCAGGAGGGTGTGCTGGCGATCGGGCAGGCCAAGGGCAAGGACAGCGGCGTCACCCTGGGGCCGTATCTCGTCACCCCCGACGAGCTCGAACCCTACCGTCGCAACGGCAGACTCAGCCTGCATGTCACCGCGATCGTCAACGACGTGATCGTCGGCACCGGATCGACCGAGGCCATGGACTGGACCTTCGGCGAGATCATCAGCTATGCCTCGCGCGGAGTGCCGCTGGAACCCGGCGATGTCTTCGGCTCCGGCACCGTACCCACCTGCACACTCCTCGAACACCTCGATCCCGCGGCGCCGCAACAGTTTCCGGGCTGGCTGCGCGACGGTGACGTGGTGACCCTGCAGGTACAGGGCCTCGGCGAGGTACGCCAGACCGTGCGCGCCAGCGCTGCGCCGGTTCCGCTGGCGGAGCGCCCGCGACCCTGAGCTCCCTAGGGCTTGGCGGTCACCGTCACGGTGATGGTGGAGGCGTCGCCGTCGGAGCTGACGGTCAGCACCGAGGCGTCTGCGCCCGAGGTGACGTGCCCGCCGGTCACGGTCACGGTGTAGCCGTTGGGGTAGTGGTTGGGTGGCACGGCGATGGTGGTCTCCGAACCCGCTCCGAAGGATCCCGTGCCGTCGGCCTGGTCGGTGGAGTAGCTGAAGGAGAAGACGCCGTTGTTGAAGGACAGGGCGGTCGGGGTGCCCGAGATCAGCTGGGGATAGGGCTGGGCCAGGAGGTCGAGTTTGTCCCAGTTGACGTTGTCGCCGACCGGCGGCAGGTTCGGGTCGTAGACCAGCGCCTGGTCTTCCGGCGATGCGCTGGTGATGTCCTTGCCGGTGTAGGCCCACGCGGCCCAACCGAGCATATTCTGGTTGGACGCCACCAGGCTGGCGTCGATGGCCCCGAGGTTGTTGGTGGCGCCGAACTCGCTGAGCCACCCCGGGACGTTGTTCGCCTCCATGTAGTCGTTGGCGTACCCGAACACGATGTCGGCATTCCAGTCGCAGCCGAAGCTCAGGCCGGGGAACAGCGACGTCGTGACGCAGTAGTGGTGGAATGAGAACACCGAGTTCTCGTCGTCCACCGCGCCCATGTGGGTCGGCACCGGCAGGCTGCCGAACAGGGTGTTCGGTTCGTAGAACACCGTCTTGTTGGGGTCGACCGAGCGGATGGCTTCGGTGATCTGGTTGTAGAACGGGGTCAGCTGCTGGGTGTCGAAGTACGGATTGCCCAAGATGCTGCCCAGGGCATGCGAGCCCGCCCACGGCTCGTTCATGATTTCGTAGCCGGCTACGTTCTCGTTGCCCTTGAAGTAGTTGGCGACGGCCTGCCACATCAGCCCGTAGTGGTTCTGCAGACCGATCCCATCGGATGCTTTGGCGTTGCCCCAGAACGCATCCCAGGCGTAGTTCTGCGCCGGGCTCACGGGGTACGTGGCTGGGAAACCCGCATCGATGTGGGGTAGCCCGCCGTTGAAGCTGGCCCAGTCCGGTGCGCCCTCGCCGCCGAACTCCTCGCTGTAGAGGTCTTGGTGCATGTCGAGGACTACGAGGATGTTGTGTCGGGCCAGGATCTCGACGGTGTTCTCGATGGATGCCAGGTAGTCGTAGTCGATGACGCCGGGCTCGGGTTGCACACCGGCCCAGATGACGCCGAGGCGCACCACGTTGAAGCCGTTGGCGGCCAGGAATGCGGCGTCGTCTTCGTCGAAGCCGTCGGCTGACGGCTCGTAGGGCGGGATCTTGTAGACCTGGTTGAGCCCGCGCAGCATCACGACCTGGCCGTCGCCATTGGTGAGCCAGCCGTTGGTGACCTCGACGGGTGGCGCGACCGTCCCGGTGATGCCGCCGGGCAGGGAGCCGAATTGGCCGACGGCGCCGTGGGTTCCGTCGATCAGGCCGGCGGTGCCGCCGACGCCGCCGAGGGCGGGCAGTCCGGCCGGGGTGGCGCCGTCACCGGCGTTACCGCCGTCGCCGCCGTTACCGAAGAGCCAGCCGCCGGCTCCGCCGTCGCCGCCGACGGCTCCGGCCCCGCCGTCGCCGCCGGCGCCACCGTTGCCGAGGATTCCGACGGCGGCGCCACCGGCGCCTCCCGCGACTCCGTCGATGGTGCTGTTCCAGCCGGCGCCGCCGTTACCGAAGAGCCAGCCGCCGGCTGCGCCGTCGGGGTTGGCCTCGGTTCCGTCGGCGCCGTTGCCAATCACCGTCGAGCCGAACAGCTGGTTGATGAAGCCGTTGACCTGGATACCCAGGTCGCTGTCGATCCACTTCTCGGCGAGGTCGTAGAGCCCGGCGTAGGGGTCGAATGCGACGGCGAGACCCGGCTCGGCCAGGGCGGTCAGTGCGGAACTCCAGCTCTCGGGGGACAGGAAGGTGTCCCAGGCCGCGGTGTCGAAGAGGGCCTGGCCGTCCAGCTCACCGGCCGCTGTGACAAACGGTGCGAACAGCACGTCCATCATGTCGTCGATATCGGCCTGCGCCGGCGCGAGCGGCGTCGCCGCAGAGGTCACAGCCAGAAACGCGGCTACTCCGACAACCTTGCTGCCCACAACCTTGCTGCGGCGACGAGCCATCTCGACGGACCCTTCTTATGGACGTGCGCGGTTTCTGAGTTGTGTCTGAGAAGGTAAACGAGATACTTACACAGCGCAAGGGTGCGATCGGGCGGTGGCGAGTCGACCCGCTTACGACGCCGCGGTCACCTTCACGCTGACCGTTGAGGCGCCGGCGTCGGAGCTGATGGTCAGCACCGAGGCGTTGGGTCCTGAGGTGACGTGTCCGCCGGTCACGGTGACGGTGTAGCCGTTCGGGTACTGGCTGGGCGGAATGGAGATGGTGGTCTGCGCACCCGGGTCGAAGCTTCCGGTGCCGTCGGCGCGGTCGGTGGAGTAGCTGAACGACAGGACGCCGTCGTTGAACGACAGTGAGGTGGGGATGCCCGATATCAGTTGCGGGTAGGGCTGGGCCAATACGTCGAGTTTGTCCCAGTTGACGTTGTCGCCGACCGGCGGCTGGCTCGGGTCGTACACCAGCGCCTGGTCCTGCGGCGAGGTACTGGTGATGTCGTTGCCGGTGTAGGCCCATTCGGCCCAGCCGATCAGATGCCGGTTGGACGCCTGCAGGCTTGCGCCGATGGCTTCGAGGTTGTTGGTGGCGCCGAACTCGCTGAGGAACGCCGGGATGTTGTTCGCCTGCGCGTAGTCCATCGCGTTTGCGAATGAGATGTCGGCATTCCAATCGCAGCCGAAGCTGAATTCCGCGAACAACGCATTCACCATGCAGTAGTGGTGGAACGAGAACGCCGTGTTCTCGTCGTCCACCGTGCCCAGGTGCGTGGGCACCGGCAGGCTGGCTTCGAGGGTGGTCGGCCCGAAGAACACCGTCTTGTTCGGGTCGACCGAACGGATGGCGTCGGTGATCTGGTTGTAGAACGGGGTCAGCTGCTGGGTGTCGAAGTACGGATTGCCGAGCAGGCTTCCCAGCCAGTGCGAGCCCGCCCACGGCTCGTTGATGATCTCGTAGCCGGCCACGTTCTCGTTGCCCTTGAAGTAGTCCGCGACGGCCTGCCACATCAGCCCGTAGTGATTCTGCAGACCGATCCCATCGGATGCTGTGGCGTTGCCCCAGAACGCATCCCAGGCGTAGTTCTGGGCGGGACTGACGAAGTAGCTGAACGGGAAGCCCGCGTCGAAGTTGGGCAGCCCGCCGGTGAAAGTGGCCCACTCCGGGGCGCCGTCGCCGCCGAAGGCGCCGCCGTAGAGATCCTGGTGCATGTCGAGGATCGCAACGATGTTGTGGCGGGCCAGAATTTCCACGGTGTTCTCGATGGATGCCAGGTAGTCGTAGTCGATGACACCCGGCTCCGGCGCCACCCCGGCCCAGATGACACCGAGCCGTACCACGTTGAAGCCGTTGGCGGCCAGGAACGCGGCGTCGTCGTCGTCGAAGCCGCCGGCCGAGGGCTCGTAGGGCGGGATCTTGTAGACCTGGTTGAGCCCGCGCAACATGACGACCTGGCCATCGCCATTGGTGAACCAGCCGTTGGACGCCTCGACCGGCGGAGCGACCGTCCCGGTGATGCCGCCCGGCAGGGAGCCGAATTGGCCGACCGCGCCGTGGGTCCCGGCCCACAGCCCCGCGGTGCCGCCGACGCCGCCCAGGGCGGGTAGTCCGGCCGGGGTGGCGCCGTCGCCGGCGTCGCCGCCGTTACCGCCGTTGCCCATCAGCCAGCCACCGGCCCCACCGTCGCCACCCGCGGCTCCGGCCCCGCCGTCGCCTCCCGCTCCGCCGTTGCCGAAGAGTCCGGCGGACCCGCCGCTGCCGCCGGTGACACCGTCGGTGGTGCTGTTCCAGCCCGCGCCGCCGTCACCGAACAGCCAGCCGCCGGCTGCGCCGTCGGGATTGTCCTCGGTTCCGGCCGCGCCGTTGCCGATCACCGTCGAGCCGAACAGCTGGTTGATGAATCCGTTGACCTGGCTACCCAGGTCGCTGTTGATCCACTGCGAGGCCACGTCATGCAGCCCGGTGTAGAAGTCGATCGCGACGGCGGGACCCGGCTCGGCCAGCGCGGCTAGCGCGGAATTCCAGTTCTCGGCCGACAGGAACGTGTCCCATGCGGCCGCGTCGAACACCGCGTTGTCGAACGGAGCCTGACCGTCAAAGGCACCCTCCGCGGCGGCGAACGGTGCGAACAGCACGTCCATCATGTCGTCGATATCGGCCTGCGCCGGCGGCGCCAGGGGAACGATCGCCAGAAATGCGGCTACTCCGACAACCTTGCTGCCCACAACCTTGCTGCGGCGACGAGCCATCTCGACCGACCCCTTCTCAATGGACGCCCCATTAACTGAGGTACATCTGAGAAGCTAAATGAGTTACTCAACGTCGCGCAAGGGTGCGGCACCAGGGGAGTGAGATTCGGAGAACGGCCGTTCGCTCGAGAGTATTTCTTTCGAGCCCGATCAGCACTGCGTCGCGGCGCGGATCCACTGTCGCCGAGCTTCGCTTTGGCCGACGTCGGATGCGGCGGCGCGCAGCAGGCGAATCGCCCGCTGACGTTCGTTGTGGCCGGTCCGCGGCCGGACCGGTAGGCAGAGCTGCATCAATTTGGTCTTCATCACATACCTCCTGCAGGTCATGCCACGACAACTGCAGTGCGCGACCACTCACCGGCGACCGGTGCGCACGCCTGTACAACGCCCGGGGTGCCGAAACCTATCCCGCCCAAACGGTGAGGCCGGACACTAAGGGCGCAACGGTGTGACGGGCGTCACCCGGCTTTGGCGATGACGTGCTCGGCGAATCGCTCCAGGTTGCGGATCTTGGTGTCCAGCGGCTCGGTGTCGGGGCCCACGATGTAAGGCACCCGGAAGCCCACGATGACGTCGGTGACGCCCTTGTCCTCGAGGCGTTTGATGCCGTCGAGGGTGAAACCGTCGACCGAGATCACGTGGATCTCAAAGGGGCCGGTGCGGCCTTCCTCCTCGCGAAGCTGCTGCAGCCGGGTGATCAGGCCGTCGAGCTCGGCCGGGTCGCCGCCGCCGTGCATCCAGCCGTCGTGGCGTGCCGCGCGGCGCAGTGCGGCTTCGGCGTGGCCTCCGATCAGGATCGGGATCGGTTGGGACGGGGCCGGGGCCATCTTGGTCTTGGGGATGTCGTAGAACTCGCCGTGGAACTCGAAGTAGTCGCCGGTGGTGAGTCCCTGGATGATCTCGATGCATTCGTCCATCCGCTTGCCGCGCCGGGCGAACGGAACCCCCATCAGCTCGTAGTCCTCCGGCCACGGGCTGGTCCCCACGCCCAGTGCCAGCCGGTTGTCGATCATCGCGGCCAGCGAACCGGCCTGCTTGGCCACCAACGCCGGCGGGCGGATCGGCAGCTTGATCACGAACGGTGTGAACCGCAGCGTGGTGGTGACCGCGCCGAGTGCCGCGATCAAGACGAAGGTCTCGATGAATGCCTTGCCGTCAAGGAACTCGCGGTTGCCGTCGGGGGTGTAGGGGTACTTCGAGTCCGATTCGAACGGGTAGGCGATGCTGTCCGGGATCGACATGCTGTGGTATCCGGCGGCCTCGGCAGCCTTGGCGAGCGGAATGTAGTAGCTCGGGTCGGTCATCGCCTCGGCGTAGGTGAACCGCACGTGATCTCCTCGGTCTCGGGTGTGGGGCTGTTCTCTGCATAGCAGACTCGCCGGGCCGGACCGAGTGGGGGATCGCGATTACATCCGCGGCGGCATCGCGATCTCTACAGCCTCCAGCGGGAACGGCGGGTATCCGGCGGCGCCGATCACCGTCAGCGTGCCCCACGGCGTCCGCTCGGCGACGCGCCCTTCGGCAGTGTGCTCATCGATCCGGATGCTGACCTTCGAGCCGGTGACGCTTGCTCCCGGGAGATCGGTGAAAAACATTCCCTGCCAGTGATATTGGCCATCGATCGGGTCGAAGTGCCCGGTCAGGCGCACTCGGGTCGGGTAGTCCTCGCCGTTGTGGGTGAGCACCGCCGGGCCGTCGTAGGTCTCATCGTCGACGCCTACCGATCCGGTCAGATAGAACCGGGAAAGCCCCCGGGTCGGCAGCAGCGGGTGCACCCGCACCCGGGGTGAGCGGGACTCGATGCGGCTGGCGCCGCTGCGCCGCAGGCCGTCGATGAGCCGGGCCACGTACCGGGCCTGCCGGCGGGTGTGCGGACCGGGGATCCGGAACCGGTTGGGAACACCGTGCGTGGCGACGGTGTCGTCCGGCGACGCGGTGGTGTCGATCAGCGCCCGGGCGGTCAGTACCTCGCCTTCGGGGGTGGTGACGGTCCAGGTGTCCGTCCCGCTGTCGAATCGGGTGGTCGCGTCTGCGCGATCGACGACGCGGATGCCGTCGATCAGCCCGTGCAGCCGTGCCGGGTCGCCCAGCACGACCACGTCGAGGACGCCGGTCACAGGAATCCGGCCCGCCGCCACATCCGCTGGGCCAGCCGGCCCATCAGCCCGACCTCGGTGAAGAATGCGGCCAGCGGGGCGAACGACGAGCGGGAGGCGGCGAGGAAGTGCGGGTTGGCGCGCGCCACCCGGCGAGCCTCGCGACCGTCCAGCCCGACCCGGTTGTAGACGACCGGCAGGGTGAACAGGTGGCGGTAGAACGGTCCGCCGACACCCTGCAGGTTCGCCAACAGGACACGGCGGTAGCGCGGCATCGCCGGGACGTTGCGCCGCAGGCCGTCGCGTGCGTACTGGATGTGGCGGGCTTCTTCGGTGACGTGGATGCGCATCACTCGCCGCACGATCGGCTGTATGTCGGGCTCGTCGAGGATCTGGCGCTGCAGCGAGTCGAAGATCTCTTCGCCCACCAGTGCCGCCCCCCACAGGATGCTGCCGCGGAACAGGAATGGAAGCGCGTTGATCGCGATGCGCTGGTAGCGCTTCGGTCGCACCGGCACGCCGCCGATTTTGTCGATGGTCTTGCCGAACATCAGCATGTGCCGGGTCTCGTCGCCCAGCTCGGTCAGCGAGTAGTGGGTGGTGCGCGCGGTGGGGTTCTTGTGCATCATGTCGCGCAGCAGCGCCTGGTTGAGGATGTTCTCGAACCAGATGCCGGCCGAGAGCACGTTGACCAGCTCCTGGCGCGACATCTCGATCTGCTGTTCGCGGGTCATCGCCTCCCACAGCCCGGTGCCGTAGAGGGTGCACATCCGCGGCGGCAGGAAGAACTTGTCTTCCTCCAACGGGGCATTCCAGTCGATGTCGACGACCGGGGCATAGGACTTCTTCACCGAGCCCTTCAGCAGACGCTCGGCGAATTCCTCCCGGGTCGGTTCGCTCGGCCGCACCGCAGTGGTCATGAGGAAATCCCTTCTCGCTTCGGCCCAAAATTAGGAGCCGCCACAGGGCATGTCAATACCGACGGTACCGGATACTTGCGGTCCGAAATGTGATGCCTGTCACCCTGTCACGTCGAAATCGTTTGCCGGGTGACAGGCAGGGTGCGTCGAGTAGATCGCGAATGCCCATTAACGAGAGGGGCATTTCCTGTCACAATTGCGGCCATGCGTACGGGTCTGGCGGACCGAAAGGTGGAGACTGCAGCCGTATGCGCATTCCTGGACCGCATCACTTCCGAACCCTCGACCCTGGTGCTCGAAGGGGAAGCGGGAATCGGCAAGTCCAGTTTGCTGTGGGAGGCAACCGAGGCCGCGGCAGCTCGGGGATATCAGGTCCTCTCGGCGCTGGGGGCACCGACCGAAGTGCGTTATGCCTATGCCGCGGTGGCCGACCTGCTGGCCGACGTCGACCGACAGGTGCTGGCCGAACTGCCCGACGAGCAGCGTGCGGCCTTGGATCGGGTCCTGCTGGGCGGGGGTGACGGTCCGGCCAGCGACGAGCGGATGGTCGCCACCGCGTTCTTGGAGGTGATTCGTGGGTTGAGCCGGGTTGCGCCGGTGCTGATGTGTATCGACGACGCCCAGTGGCTGGACATGTCGAGCCAGATGGTGATCGGGTTCGCGGAACGACGACTAACCGGCCGAGTCGGCCTGTTGATCACCGTGCGAACCGGCGCGACGGGCGCCGCCGACATGTCCTGGCTGAACCCGGCGCGCCCGGACTCCGTGGCCCGGCTGCGGATCACCCCGCTGACGCTGGGCGGGGTGCACGCGCTGGTTGCCGCACGACTGGGCCGTACCTTGCCGCGGCCGACGATCACCCGTATTCACGAAATCTCTGGTGGTAACCCGTTTTTCGCGTTAGAGCTGGCGCGGTTCATCGCCGAGGAACCTGGCCGGGCCGCGGTCGGACTCCCCGATGCCCTCGCTGCGCTGGTGCATGACCGGATCGGGCAGCCCGGCGAAGATGCCCGTGCGGTACTGCTGGCCGTAGCCTGCGCTGTGCAGCCGACCGTGGAACGGGTGAGCCTGGCCACCGGCATCAGCCCCGACCGCGTCGTCGAGCTGGCCGAATCCGAGGCGGCCAGCGGGGTGGTTGAGCTGGACGGTAGCCGGATCCGTTTCCGCCATCCGCTGTTCGCCACCGGCGTCTACAGCGCCACCGGGCCGTCGGCACGCCGGGCCATGCATCGTCGGCTCGCCGACATCGTCGAGGAGCCCGAGCTGACCGCGCGTCATATGGCGCTGGCGGCCGCCACTTCTGACCCCGACGTGCTGCGTGCGCTCGATGCGGCCGCCGCGGCCACTCAGGCCCGAGGTGCCCCGGCGGTTGCCGCCGAGCTGATCGAGCTGGCCATCAGGTTGGGCGGCGATACCCCGTTGCGCCGAATGCGCGCTGCCGAACAGCACTTCCGCTCCGGCGAGATCACCCAGGCGCGCAACCACCTGCAATCAGCCCTCGACGAGCTGCCATCGCCGGGCTCGTTGCGCGCTGTCGCGTTGATGTCTCTCGCCGCGGTGATCGGGCACGACGAAAGCCTGGTGACGGCCGCTGATCTGCTGACTCAAGCCGTTGAAGAAGCTGCCGACAACCCGACTCTGCAGTTGCGTGCCCGGCTGCTGCTGATCCCGGTGACCGGGTTGATCGGCAACCTAAAAGAGTCAGTCGATCTCGCACGCAGCGTGGTGAAGCAAGCAGAACAACTCGAAGAGCCGCCGCTGCTCAGCCAGGCGTTGACGATGGCGGCCCATGTGGGTTTCCTCTACGGCGGCCTCGGCGAGGATCGAAAGGCTCTGCAGGCGGCGTTGGACTTGGAGGTCCCGGACGGTGGTGTGCCGGGGACCTTCCAGGCCAGCGCCATCGCGCCGGTGATGCGTGGCTTGGTCGGAGAACTGCGGCAAGCGCGCGATGAGCTGCGTGCTGTCCACCAGCGCTTCCTGGCGCGCGGCACCGAAGTCGATACCGTGTGGTCAGCCAATTACCTTGCCATGTTCGACATGTGGCTGGGTGACTACGCCGATGCCGAGGCCATAGCCGACGACAGCGTGCAGCGGGCCGAGCAGCTAGGTGGCAAACACCTGCTCATCCATGCCTGGTCTACCCAAGCGATGATCGCGGCGTACATCGGGGAGGAAGAAACTGCACGTGCAGCAGCGGCGGCGGCAATCGCCGCCACGAAGACAACCGGCGCTGTATTTCTGATGGCCTCCGCGGCGACGGGATTGGGGTTTCTGGAGGTGTCGCGGGGCGATTACCCGGCTGCGGTCAAGGTGTTGGAGCCGCTGCTGGCGGAGTTTGATCCCGAGCACGGTACCGAGATCGCATTTGGCGCTTACCTTCCCGACGCGGTGGAGGCGTTGACTGCCCTCGGGCGGCTCGACGAGGCGGAACGGCTTATTGCTGCGCTCGAGGGCAACGGTGCCCGCCATGACCGGCCGTGGATGCTGGCCATGGGTGCCCGCGGACGCAGTCACCTGTTGGCTGCGCGTGGGGAACTGGAGGCGGCCGAACAGGCTGCCGAGGACGCATTGCGGTATCACGAGCGGCTGCCGATGCCGTTCGAGACGGCGCGCACGCAGTTGTTGTTGGGGCAGGTTCAGCGTCGTCGCCGCCGGAAGCAGGCCGCCCAGGCCAGCTTGCACGCGGCGCTGGAGACCTTCGAGCAGTTGGGTGCGCCGCTGTGGGTGCGACGTACCGCTGCTGAACTGGATCGGATGACCGCTGCGGTGGCGGGTGCGGGTCTGACCGCCGCCGAGCGGCGAGTCGCCGAGCACGCCGCGGCTGGGCTGTCCAATAAGCAGATCGCCGCCGAGTTGTTCATAGCGCCCAAGACCGTCGAGATGACGCTGAGCAGCGTGTACCGGAAGCTCGGCATCCGCTCCCGCGGCGGGCTGTTCGCTGCGCTCAACGTTGACGGAGTCCAGGGAAAACCCTGATTCGCGCCGGGGCCAGTTTGGCTAGCGTCGGGTGAATGAACGACAGCGGATCGGCGCGTCAGTGCTTCCTGGTCGAGTGGTATCAACCCGATCTGGTCGATTCGGCCGTCGATACTGTCATCGACCGGCTCAGCCGCGTCGCGGCTGCCGCACGGGTGAACCTGCTGCTGACGCTGATCTCACCCAGCGACGAGACTCTGTTCGGGGTGTTCGCCGCGGATTCCGTCGATGCCGTCGTCGCGGTATGCCGCCAAGCCGGATGGCACGTCGACCGGATCACGGCTGGGGTGCGTGCGCGGATCGGTGCCACCGGGACCTAGGCATGGCCCGAGGCCAACGCCGCCGACAACCCGGAGCGGGAGCGGATGCCCAGCTTGCGGTACACCCGACTCAGATTCATTTCGACGGTCTTGACCGAGATGAACAGTTCGGCGGCGATCTGTTTGTTGGACATGCCTTCTGCTGCCAGCGCGGCTACCCGTCGCTCGGCTGCCGTCAATACCGGGCCGCTACCCGGGGAGTGATCGAGGCGGCCCAGTTCGGCCCGCGCCCGTGCGGCCCACAGCGGTGTGCCGAGCTGCTCAAAAGTCTCAAGCGCCGCACGCAGACTCGCCGTTGCGCCCGGGTAGCGCCGTCGTCGTCGCTGCAACGCGCCCAACAGCAACTGGGTGCGGGCCCGCTCGAAGGGCATCGGCAGCCGCGCATGGTGCGTCATCGCCAGGTCAAGGGCTTCGTGCGCGGCCGGTAACTCGCCACGGCCCGCCAGTACGTGGGCACGCCCGCGTGCGGCCACTGCCAGCGTCCAAGGCCAACCGTGAGTGGCGCCATGCGCCTCGAGCGTCTCGACCAGGTATTCGGCGTCGTCAAGGTGGCCCAGGGCGGTCATTGCTTCAATGGCGTCGGGCAGGTAGGCGCCTCCTTGCACATCGCAGCTTGGGGCAGTTCTGAATCCGTCGAGGAGGGGCTGCAGCACAGCCAGCGCGGCCGGATAGTTCTCAAGGGAGACTTCGAGGAAGCCCAGGGTCATGCGGGGCTCCTTGAGCAACTGCGGAGCGCCGATCTGATGGGAGGCGTCGATCGCGGATTGAGCCGCGGTGCGTGCTTCCACTTCGTGGCCGGTATATGCGGCGACCGCGGCTTGGACCGTCCAGGCGGTGACCAACGCCAGCCGGCCGTCCATCTGCTCGGCGCGTTCCACGGCCTCCCGCGCGGCCGCAGCGGCCTCCTCATAGCGGCCTGCCCACAGCGTGATCGTGGCGATACGCACGGCCGCCCACAGAATATCCACCTCGGTGCCGCCTTCCAGCATTCGCTGCTGCAGGGCGCGCATCTGAATACGTGCCTGCTCCAGGTCTCCGGAGTAGGCGGGCATCATCGCCGCGGCGCCGCTGGCCCGAAACCAGGTGGTGGCGCCCCCGTGCGGATCCTCCAGCTCCAGTGCGGTCCGCAGCGCCTCGTGATCCACACCGAGGCCGCGTGCGAACTTGCTGAAAACCGAGATTGACCGCGCCTGGCTACGCAGGTTGGGCACCCCGAGCTGGTCCGCGAGTTCGATCGCCTCCTGGGCGTGCGCCACGGCATCGTCGAAGCGGTCGAGCATGGCCAGTACCAGAACCAGCCGTAGCAGACACAGCAATCGCAAAGCGGCGTTGTCGCCGGCCTCGTCCGCCGCCTCGGCCATCATGTCCGCCGCCGCCACGGTGTCGTCGTCGTATGCCATTACCGCGCCCAGCCACATCAGCGCCATCGACCGCAACACTCCCGAGGGTGCGCTCTCCAGACTCGACTCCAGATGCCGACGTGCGGCTACCAGTGATCCCGCCCGGAACTGCAGCTCGCCGGCGCGGATCAGTCGCTGCGGGGTATCGCCGCCCAATTTGAGTGCCAGCTCGACCAATTCGGCCGCGGCCGCTGGAGCGCCTCGAGCGAAGGTGGCCTCGGCGGCCGCGTCGAGCGCCGACAGCGTGAGCTGGTCTCCGCTGGTGGCGGACAGCGCCAGATGCCGCGCTTTGACCTCGGGTTGATCGACGACTTCGGCGAGCCGGCGGTGCATGGCTCGCCGGAGCGCGGGCGCGGCGTCGGCGTACACACCGGTGGCGTACAGCGGATGGGTGAAACGTGCCTGGCTACCGTCCAGCCGGACGATGGCGCGACTTGCCACCGAGTCGAGCAATTCGACGACGCGGTCCATCGTCAGGCCCGTGGCCCGGCCGATCAACTCGACGGTCGGTGCCGCGGCGGATGCCGTCGCGAGCAATACCGCAGCCAGTTCGTCGTCGGCATCCCCGATTCGGTGACGCACCAAGGCGGCCAAAGTGTCCGGCAGCTCGTCCATGGCACCGGATTCGCCGGGTTCCGTCCACGTCGCGAGTTCGAGTGCGAAGAAAGGGTTCCCGCCGGAGATCTCGTGGATGCGCGCGATGGTCGGGCGCGGCAGTGTGTGACCCAGCCGCGCTGCGACCAGTGCATGCAAGCCGCCCAGGGGCAGTGCCCGGATACGCACCCGTGCGAGGGTTTCCGGCCTGCGGAATTGCAGCCGCGACTGGATATCGAGCGACTCCGGTTCCCCGAGACGGACCGTGACCAACATTCCTGCTCGTCCGCTGAGTCGGCGGGCGGCAAAGCCGATCACCGCCTTACTGGAGGCGTCCAGCCATTGCGCGTCGTCAATGGCCAACAACACCGGTGCCTGAACACGGAGCTGCTCGATCACCGACAAGAAAGCGGTCGCGACAACGCGTTCGTCGGTGACCGGTCCGACCGTGACGTCGCCCAGCCGTGCGCGCTCGAGCGCCAGGCGCTGCAGGTCGGGCAGACGAGAGAAAGTCGCGTTGTCGACACCGCTCAACAAGTCGGCTACCGCTGCATACGCGTAACTAACCTCGGCGGGCGATCCTCGCGCCGACAACACCCGAAACCCCCGCGCAACAGCCTGATCGGAAGCGTCAAGCAACAGGGTGGTCTTGCCGATACCCGGTTCGCCTTCCACCATTAATCCCGCGGGACCGATTTCGGTGCGTGCGAGAAAATCCGCTACCGCGCGATCCTCGGTATCCCGCCCGACCAATCCGCCCGACACGACCAATATTCTGGCAACGAGCAAACACCTGCCGCACTCGATCAGCCGAATTGCCGTGGCGATGCACGGGAAAAGCGGGTTTGGTCGACGCAGCAATGGCAGGATGACGCCATGGCATCGTTCCTGATTCGTGCTGGGCTGACCGGACTCGCGCTGTGGGTGGTCACCCAGATTGTTCCCGGGGTCGAAATCGTCGGCGGTGACACCACGCTGCAGCGGGTGGGCATCATCTTCGTAATCGCCTTGATCTTCGGACTGGTCAACGCGTTCATCAAACCGGTGGTGCAACTCCTGTCGATACCGCTGTACATCGTCACCCTGGGGTTGTTCCACATCGTGGTCAATGCGCTGATGCTGTGGATCACCGCGTGGATCACCGACAAGACCGCCAAGCACTGGGGCTTGTACATAGCCGATTTCTGGTGGGACGCCATCTGGGCCGCGATCGTGCTGTCCCTGGTCAGCTGGGTCCTGTCGCTGGTGCTGCGCGACGCCCGGCGCATCACCCGGTAAGCAGGCAGACTCGAGGGCATGCCCGAGCTGCCCGAAGTCGAAGCACTCGCGGACCATCTGCGCAGGCACGCAGTCGGCTGCACCATCGGCCGTGTCGACGTCGCGGCGTTCTCCGTGCTCAAGACCTTCGACCCGCCACTGGCGGCGTTGCACGGCCAGACCGTCACGGGCGCACATCGCTGGGGCAAATACCTCGGCATGCAGGCCGGCGAACTGCTGCTGATCGCGCACCTGTCCCGGGCGGGCTGGCTGCGCTGGTCCGACAAGCTGGCGCCGGCACCGCTTCGGCCCGGCAAGGGCCCGATCGCGCTGCGGGTGCACCTGGGCACCCCGGGACAGGCCCCCGGATTCGATCTCACCGAGGCCGGCACCCAGAAGCGGTTGGCGGTCTGGCTGGTGGACGACCCGGCGAAGGTTCCCGGTATCGCCGCGCTGGGGCCCGATGCGCTGGCCGTCGGCGCCGAGGAGCTCGGGCGGTTGCTGGCCGGCCATAGCGGGCGCATCAAGAACGTCATCACCGACCAGAAGGTGATCGCCGGGATCGGCAACGCCTACAGCGACGAGATCCTGCACACGGCACGGATCTCACCGTTCGCCACCGCCGCCAAATTGTCCTCCGATCAACTGACCGCGCTGCACGACGCGATGCGTGGCGTGCTCACCGATGCCGTGACCCGCTCGGTCGGCCAGCAGGCCGCCACGTTGAAAGGCGAGAAGCGCTCGGGGCTGCGGGTGCATGCCCGTACCGGCCTGCCCTGCCCGGTCTGCGCCGACACCGTTCGGGAAATATCGTTCGCCGATAAGTCCTTTCAGTACTGCCCGACCTGTCAGACCGGCGGCAAGGTGCTGGCCGATCGGCGGCTGTCGCGATTGCTCAAGTAGCGAGCCGACGTTTTTGACAGCTTTCACACAGCTATGCTGCCCTAGTGACCCGCCAGAAGATCCTCATCACCGGCGCCAGCTCCGGACTGGGCGCCGGCATGGCCCGCGCCTTCGCGGCGCGCGGACGTGACGTGGCCCTGTGTGCCCGCCGGACCGACCGGCTCGAGGAGCTGAAAGCCGAACTGACGGCGAAGCATCCCGGCATCACCGTGGCGGTGGCCGCACTCGACGTCAACGACCACGATGCGGTCCCCAAGGTATTCGGTCAGCTCTCCGAGGAGCTGGGCGGGATCGACCGGGTGATCGTCAATGCCGGGATCGGCAAGGGCGCCCCGCTGGGATCCGGAAAGCTGTGGGCCAACAAGGCCACCATCGAAACCAACCTGGTCGCCGCGCTGGTGCAGATCGAGACTGCGCTGGAGATGTTCAAGTCCGCCGGCGGCGGGCATCTGGTGCTGATCTCATCGGTGTTGGGTAACAAGGGGGTTCCCGGCATCAAGGCGGCCTACGCCGCCAGCAAAGCCGGGGTGTCATCGCTGGGCGAGTCGCTGCGCGCCGAGTACTCGAGCGGCCCGATCAAGGTCACGGTCCTGGAGCCGGGCTACATCGAATCGGAGATGACGGCCAAGTCGGCGTCCACGATGTTGATGGTGGACAACGAATCCGGGGTCAAGGCCATGGTGCGGGCCATCGAGCGCGAAACCGGCCGGGCGGTGGTGCCGCCTTGGCCGTGGTCTCCCATGGTGTGGCTGATGCGCAGAATGCCGCCGAAGTTCACCAAACGCTTCGCGTGATCACCCCACCGACTCCCTGACCCACTCCAGTGCCTTGGCTCTCTTTCGGTACACCATCAGCACTGCCTTGACGATCAGGAACGCGACAGCCACGCCCATCAAAAGCGTTGACACGGCGTAGGCACCGTACTCGGCGCCGCGATGGTAGCGGTCGTTTGCCAGCAGGGTCAGCGTCTGGGTATGCCCCGGCAGGTTCGACGAAACCATGATGACGCCACCGAACTCACCAAGTGTCCGTGCCGTGGTCAGCACGATCCCATAGGTCAGCCCCCAGCGAATCGAGGGGAGTGTGACCCGCCAAAGCGTCTGCCACGCACTGGAACCCAGTGTCGCGGCAGCCTGTTCCTGTTCTATGCCGACCTCCATGAGCACGGGCTGGACCTCGCGTACGACGAACGGCAGCGTGACGAAGATGCTGGCCAGAACCATGCCGGGAACCCCGAAGATGATCTTGAGCCCGAGATTGTTCTCGACAAAACCCAGAGCTCCCGATGATCCCCACAGCGTGATCAGTGCTACGCCCACGATGATGGGTGAGACCGCAAACGGAAGATCGAGGATCGATTGAAGCGCCGAACGCCCACGAAATCTATGGCGAACCAACAGGATCGATGTCGAAACACCGAACAGGGCGTTCAACGGCACTACGATGGTGACCACCAGGAGTGACAGTTTCAACGCCGAGATCGCGGCCGGCGTGGTCACCCAGGCCCAGAAAAGACCCAAGCCGTGCTGAAATGTTCGGTACAGGATCACCGACACCGGAGCGATCAGCATCACGCCGATGTAGGTCAGGACGGTTGCCCGCAGAAGGTGGCGCCCCTCCAACCGCACCGTCATTCGGCTTCCTCCTCGCGTTTGGCCGCACGCCCACCCACGGTCCGCAGCATGACGAGAACGGCGAATGAGATCGCCAACAACACAATCGAGACCGCCGACGCACTGGTGAGATCATCGTTCTCGACCAGCGCCCGTATCCACTGCGACGACACTTCGGTCTTGCCCGGAACCGCACCGCCGATCGTCACCACCGAGCCGAATTCGGCGACACACCGCGAAAACGCAAGTCCGGCTCCGGTGAACAACGCCGGCCACAGCGACGGCAGCACCACCGTCGTGAACGTCGTGAGGCGGGTCGCTCCGAGTGAGGCGGCAGCTTCTTCGGCGTCGCGATCGATCTCCAGCAAGACGGGCTGCACGGCGCGCACCACATTCGGCAAAGTGACGAAGGCCAGCGCCATCGCCACTCCGGGCGGAGTGTGCTGCAGATGAATGCCGACCGGACTGGCGTTGCCGTACAGGGCCAGCATCACCAGGCTGGTGACGATCGTCGGCAGTGCGAACGGCAGGTCGATCAACGCGTCGATCAACCCTTTCCCGAGGAAGTCGTCGCGCACCAACACCCAGGCCGTCGCCAGTCCGAAGACGATGTCCAGCACCGTGACCAACACCGAGATCGTCAGTGTCACCCGGAATGATTCCAGCGCCGCGTGTGAGGTGATGGCCAGCCAGAACCCCTGCCAACCCCGGCCCCCGGCCTGCCAGGCGATGGCCGCCAACGGCATCAGCACGATCACCGACAGCCACAGCGTGGTCACGCCGATGCGAAGCGGCGTGACCAACGATCGGCTCGGTATGACGGGAATGGTTGTCTCGACCGGCCGCCGGGGGGCGGGTTCGGCGAGTTCAGGCGGCTCGAGTGGAGTCACGACAGTCATCGGGTGAATCCGAGAGAAGAATGCATGCTGGCCTTCCAATGCCCGGGATGTCTGGCACGGGCCGCCACCGAAGGCGACCGACGAAACTGGTTGCTGGCGGAAGAGTCAGCGACAACAGTGCAGAAGAGCCGCGATGCCGGCCCGGGCGGCACCGCGGTGGCAGTCGAGCGCCGTTGCTCCGCGCTGCCCAACACGGGATCCGATCTGCATGGCGCGTAGCTTAGGGAAAGCTGTACGTCGAAATCTTTGTCGTGCCGCGATAGGTTTCCGGCTGGAATCCATCGCTCGCCATCGGCTTTCTTCGCCGGGCGGTAAGCCCGATGGGCGGGTAAGGCGGGCGCCCCCAGAACGGTGGGCCGGAAACCGGGTTGTGCAGGCGTCTCGGCGTGGTCGACAGCGGTTCTGACGTCGCTTGCGAAACCGGTTATCAACAGCGGAAATTCGATGTTGCTGGGGCGTTGCGCGGAGTCCGATTCGACCCCGTTCATGGCATCGCGATGCCTACCCACGAGAGTGCAGCGCCGCCGTCGCGGTGCTGTGATGCCGGCGGTCGGGCGTGCACTTCAGCGGGCCGACCTCGGCGGCGATAGGTAAAAGTCAGGGTGAGAGAAAAGTTGAACGTTCGACGCTACGTCGCTCGGCCGCGTTCCACCCGATAGCGGCGCACCAGCGCGTCGGTGGAGCTGTCGGTCTGCCGCGGCGGGGAGGCGTCGTCGGTCAGCACCGGCAGCAGCGCCTTGGCCTGCGTTTTGCCCAGCTCCACGCCCCATTGGTCGAACGAGTCGATGCCCCAAACCACCCCCTCGGTGAACACCTGATGCTCGTAGAGCGCGATCAACTGGCCGAGCACCGAGGGTGTCAGCCGGGTGGCCAGGATCGAGGTGGTCGGTCGGTTGCCGGGCATCACCTTGTGCGGCACGACATCTGCGGGTGTGCCTTCGGCGGCGATCTCCTCTGCGGTCTTGCCGAACGCCAGCACTTGGGTCTGGGCGAAGAAGTTGCTCATCAGCAGGTCATGCATGCTGCCGGTGCCGTCGGCGGTGGCCAGGTCATCGACGGGCTCGGAGAAGCCGATGAAGTCTGCCGGAACCAGCCGGGTGCCCTGGTGCAGCAGTTGGTAGAACGCGTGTTGTCCGTTGGTTCCCGGCTCACCCCAATAGATTTCACCGGTGTCGGTGCTGACCGGGCTGCCGTCGGCGCGGGTCGACTTGCCGTTGGATTCCATGGTCAGCTGTTGCAGGTAGGCGGCGAAGCGGTCCAGGTCATTGGAATAGGGCAGGACCGCGCGGGACTGGGCGCCGAAGAAGTTGGAGTACCACAGCCCGATCAGCCCGAGCAGCGCCGGTGCGTTGGATTCCAGTGGCGCGGTGCGGAAATGCTCGTCGACGATGTGGAAGCCGGCCAAGAACTCAGCGAAGCGCTCCCGGCCGATCACCGCCATCACCGACAGCCCGATCGCCGAGTCCACCGAGTACCGGCCGCCGACCCAGTCCCAGAAGCCGAACATGTTCGCGGTGTCGATACCGAATTCTTCGACCAGCCGAGCGTTGGTGGAGACCGCCACGAAATGTTTCGACACCGCGGTGTCGCCCAGCGCTCCGGTCAGCCAGCGTCGGGCGGCGGTGGCGTTGGTCAGGGTCTCCAGCGTCGAGAACGTCTTGGAGGCCACGATGAAAAGCGTCGTCGCGGGATCCAGACCGGCCAGCTTGGCGGTCAGGTCGGCAGGGTCGACATTCGAGACGAACCGTGCCGAGATGCCGGCGTCGGCGTAGTGGCGCAACGCCCGGTCGACCATCACCGGACCCAGGTCTGAGCCGCCGATACCGATGTTGACGACGGTCTCGATGCGCCTTCCGGTGGCGCCGGTCCACTCGCCGCGGCGCAGCCGATCGGTGAAATCACCCATCGCGTCGAGCACCGCGTGTACGTCGGCGACGACATCCTGGCCGTCGACGTGTAGATCGGCGTTGCGCGGCAGCCGAAGCGCGGTGTGGAGCACCGCCCGGTCCTCGGAGGTGTTGATGTGCGCGCCTGCGAACATCGCGTCGCGCCGGGCCTCCAGGTCGGCCGTCCGGGCCAGATCGAGCAGCAGCCGGATGGTCTTGGTGGTGATGCGGTGCTTGCTGTAGTCGATGTAGAGGTCACCGACGGTGACGCTGAACTTCGTACCGCGATCGGGGTCGTCGGCGAAGAACTGGCGCAGGTGGGTGTCGCCGATCTGCTGATGATGCTTGCGCAACGCGTCCCAGGCCGCGGTGGCGGAGATGTCGGGGATCTGTTGGACGGAGCTCATGCCCTGACATTAGCGGCGATCGCAGGCGCAGCGGAGCCGGCTTCAGCAGCCTCAGTGACCGAGTCGGCCGCGGCCGAGACGCAGCAGCAGCATGGCGAGGTCCTTGCCGTCCTCACCGAGCTCGCTGTAACGCTCGAGCACCTTCATCTCGCGGCTGTGCACCAGCCGGGTGCCACCGGAGGCCATCCGGGCCTTGCCGATCTCCTGTGAGACCGCGGTGCGGCGCTTCACCGCGGCCAGGATCTCGGCGTCGAGCCGGTCGATCTCCTGGCGCAGCTCGTCGATGTCGGGCAGCTGTTGGGGTTGGGCAATCATGGGTTCGGACTCCAGGTTCTCGCTGTTGGTGGATTCTGGTCCCATCGGCGATCCGGCCTCACACAACAGACGAGCCCCGGGTCGGCGAAGCGGACCGCGGGGCTTGGCGTTGCAGCTAGACCACGGGCACCGCTGATCGGTACCCGTAGAAAAATCGACGCTGCATGTCGAGCACGAACTGAGTCTGCCATTAAGGGCAGTGCCAGCGCAAAGAGTGTCGCCGGGCGACGGTACGTTGGGGGCGTTATGACCGTGCACGCCAGTCCCCAGACCGATCACCTACTCGACGGGCTCAACCCGCAGCAGCGTCGGGCGGTGTTGCACGAGGGATCGCCGCTGCTGATCGTGGCCGGGGCCGGCTCGGGAAAGACCGCGGTGCTCACGCGGCGCATCGCCTATCTGCTGGCCGCCCGTGGCGTCGGAGTGGGGCAGGTGCTGGCGATCACCTTCACCAACAAGGCCGCCGCAGAGATGCGGGAACGGGTGTCGAGCCTCGTCGGGCCGCGGGCCCGGGTGATGTGGGTGTCGACGTTCCACTCCACCTGCGTGCGGATCCTGCGCAACCAGGCCTCGGCGGTTCCCGGGCTCAACTCCAACTTCTCGATCTACGACGCCGACGACTCGCGGCGGCTGCTGCTGATGATCGGCCGTGACATGGGTCTCGACGTCAAACGGCACTCGCCGCGGCTGCTGGCCAATGCGATCTCCAACCTGAAGAACGAACTGATTGACGCCGAACAGGCGCTGGCGGATCTCACCGAGGACTCCGACGACCTGAGCCGGGTGGTGGCCGCGGTGTACGCCGAATACCAGCGCCGGCTGCGCTCGGCCAACGCCCTGGACTTCGACGACCTGATCGGCGAGACGGTCGCGATATTGCAGGCGTTCCCCGAGATTGCTCAGCATTATCGGCGCCGGTTCCGGCACATCCTGGTCGATGAGTACCAGGACACCAACCACGCCCAGTACATGCTGGTGCGCGAGCTGGCGGGCCACTCCGTCGAAGGTGGGCAGGCTGGCGCGGACGACAGTGAGGTGCCGCCCGCGGAGCTGTGCGTGGTCGGTGACGCCGACCAGTCGATCTACGCGTTCCGCGGCGCCACCATCCGCAACATCGAGGACTTCGAACGCGACTATCCCGACGCGACCACCATCATGCTGGAGCAGAACTATCGCTCTACGCAGAACATCCTGTCGGCAGCCAATGCGGTGATCGCCTGCAATTCGGGGCGTCGGGAGAAGCGGCTGTGGACGGACGCCGGTGACGGTGAGCTGATCGTCGGCTACGTCGCGGACAACGAACACGACGAGGCGCGGTTCGTCGCACAGGAGATCGATGCCCTGACCGATGCCGGCACCGTCAACTACGGAGACATCGCGGTGTTCTACCGCACCAACAACGCGTCGCGGTCGCTGGAAGAGGTATTCATCCGTAGCGGGATCCCGTACAAAGTCGTTGGCGGCGTGCGCTTTTACGAACGCAGAGAGATCCGCGACATCATCGCCTACCTGCGGGTGCTGGACAATCCCGGTGACGCGGTGAGCCTGCGGCGCATTCTCAACACCCCGCGCCGCGGCATCGGAGACCGCGCCGAGGCGTGCGTGTCGGTGCACGCCGAGAACACCGGCACCGGTTTCGCTGCCGCACTGAGCGCCGCCGCCGCCGGCGACGTGCCGATGCTCAACACCCGCTCGCAGAACGCGATCGCCGGGTTCGTCGCGATGCTCGACGAGCTGCGGGCGCACCTGAACACCTGCGACGACGACCTCGGCGGCCTGGTCGAGATGGTGCTGGACCGGACCGGCTACCGCGCCGAACTGGAGTCCTCCACCGATCCGCAGGACCTGGCGCGCCTGGACAACATCAACGAACTCGTCAGCGTCGCACACGAATTCAGCATCGATCGGGCCAATGCGCTGGCCGACCAGGAGATCAACCTCGAGGAAGAGGACGTGCCCGACGTCGGGGTGCTGGCGGCGTTCTTGGAGCGGGTCTCGCTGATCGCCGACACCGACGAGATCCCCGAACACGGCGCCGGCATGGTCACCCTGATGACGCTGCACACCGCCAAGGGCCTGGAGTTCCCGGTGGTGTTCGTCGTCGGCTGGGAGGACGGCATGTTCCCGCACATGCGCTCGCTGGGGGATGCTCGCGAGCTGTCCGAGGAACGCCGGCTGGCCTACGTCGGCCTGACCCGGGCACGGCAACGGCTCTACCTGAGCCGGGCCAAGGTGCGCTCGTCGTGGGGCCAGCCCATGCTGAACCCGGAATCGCGTTTTCTGCAGGAGATCCCCCAGCAGCTCATCGACTGGCGGCGCACCGACGCCGCGGCGTCACCGAGCGCCCCGGTCAGCGGTGCCGGCCGGTTCGGTACGCCGCGACCGGCACCGGGCCGGTCGGGTAACCGGCCGCTGCTGGTCCTGGCGGCCGGGGACCGGGTGTCGCACGACAAGTACGGCCTGGGCCGGGTGGAGGAGGTGTCCGGGGTGGGGGAGTCGGCGATGTCGCTGATCGACTTCGGCAGTTCCGGGCGGGTCAAGCTGATGCACAACCACGCGCCGGTGACCAAGCTCTAGCTTCAGGCGCCGAGCAGCCAGCGCCTGGTGGACGGGTGCAGCACCGCCACGACGGTGGCAACCTGGATGACCGGGATGGCGTGCACGATCCACGGAACCCTGGCACCTGCCAGGAACAGGCTGCCGTAGGTCAACAGGGCGATCACCGCACCCACCACCACCAGATAGCGGCCGAGCGGGCGTCGCAGCAGCAGCATGATCACCCCGGACACCGTCGTTCCCGCGAACACCAGGGTCAAAAAGCCGACCGCGACGCAGAACAGCCGGTCGGTGTGCCACCAGGCGGCCATCAGATCGGTGGACACCACGGAGGTGGCCCAGCACCCGACCAGCGCGAACACGCAGGCGCTGATCGCCATGCCGGCCGATGGGAGCCACGCCGGCCTCGGACGCGGCGCGTCGAAGGGCTGGATTGCCGGAGGTACCCGCTGAACGCCGGTGACGATCGGAATGGCGCCGGTGGGCGCCCGGCGGATGATGCGGCTGGCCGGACCGGTGCCGGACGGGCTAGACGGATTAGCGCCGGTGAACGGATGGTGGCGGTCGGTCACCCATCCAGGTTAGGCGAAATTGATCCCGCGCTTGGCCAGCCAGGAACTCGGATCGATTCGGTTGGTGCCGTTCTGCAGCACCTCGAAGTGCAGGTGCGGGCCGGTGGAGTACCCGCGATTGCCCATCTCGGCGATCTGGTCGCCCGCCATCACGCGCTCACCCACGCTGACCAGCGTCCGGTTGACGTGGCCGTAGAGCGTGACGGTGCCGTCGGAGTGGCGCAGCTTGACCAGCATGCCGTAGCCGGCGCTGGGGCCCGACTCGATCACCACGCCGTCGGAGGCCGCCAGGATCGGGGTGCCGATGGCGTTGGCGATGTCGACGCCGGCGTGCAGCACACCCCAGCGGTAACCGAAGCCCGAGGTGAACGCGCCCTGGGTCGGTGCGACGAACAGCGGGCGCTGCAGCCGTGCCTCGCGCTCGGCGCGTTCCTGGGCGAACGCCACACCCTTGGCCAGCTCCTCGTTGTGCACGACGACGTTGGCCGCGGCCTTGACCGTGATCATCTGCATGCCGTGGCTGGACGTGGTCGTGGTGCCGTCGTTCAGCGTGGTCTTGCTGGCTGCCAGCACGGCGGGCCGGGAGACGGTGTCCTCCGAGGGATGAGTGGCGGCGTGCGCGGCGGCTGCGGCGGCACCGGCGGCCATCGCGGCGACCATGACGCGGCTCTTGACTGCGCTGGTCGGCTGGCTGCGGTGTCTGCCTCCGCGGGCCGGCAGCTGGGTCGCCTCGCGCGGGCGGTAGACACGCTGGTCGGAGTAGCCGCCGCGGGGGAAGGCCAGCTGCAGCACCGGCATGTTGTCGGTGTCGGTCATGTCGTCCAGCTCCGGGGCCAGCAGCACGTCGGACGCGTCGTCGAAGGCGCTGTCGCGGTATGGGGCCGCCGCGAGCCGACCGAACTCGTTGAACGGGATGATGTCGGTGACCTCAGCGGGGCCGGGTGTCGAAGACCGGGCGGCAGCTGCTGCGGTTCCGTTCCGGCGACGAGGGCTCGCCCCACCGGGAATCGGACGCATAGGTGCACCGTGCTGCATCAGCCTGGAAGTTCCTCTGGTCGTGATCAGAACGTTATAAAGACCTGGACCTGGTGACGGTAACCAGTTCCACCACGGCCTGGCAAGTAATCCGTCAAATCAGTCCATTAATGTGAACCGAATCACGTTTTCCTGACGGTGAGATGTGCCACAGCGGTGGTACGCGAGGAGGGAACCTCGCGGCCGGCTCGATACAGTGCCTCGGGAGCTAAATCTCTCGCAATCCGACAGTGCCGGCCCGCCGGCGACCCGTAATAAGACAGTGAGCCCATGGATCTTTTCGAGTATCAGGCGAAGGAGCTGTTCGCCAAGCACAACGTGCCCACCACGCCCGGCCGGGTGACCACCTCAGCCGAGGACGCCAAGGCCATCGCCACCGAGATCGGGCGGCCGGTCATGGTGAAGGCGCAGGTCAAGGTCGGCGGCCGCGGCAAGGCCGGTGGCGTCAAGTACGCCGCCACCCCGGACGACGCGTTCACCCACGCGCAGAACATTCTCGGCCTGGACATCAAGGGCCACATCGTCAAGAAGCTGCTGGTAGCCGAGGCGAGTGACATCGCCGAGGAGTACTACATCTCCTTCCTGCTCGACCGCTCCAACCGCACCTACCTGGCCATGTGCTCGGTCGAGGGCGGCATGGAGATCGAAGAGGTCGCCGCCACCAAGCCGGAGCGGCTGGCCAAGGTGCCCGTCGACGCGGTGAAGGGTGTCGACCTGGCGTTCGCCCGCTCGATCGCCGAACAGGGCCACCTGCCGGCCGAGGTGCTCGACGCCGCCGCGGTGACCATCCAGAAGCTGTGGGAGGTCTTCGTCGCCGAAGACGCCACCCTGGTGGAGGTCAACCCGCTGGTGCGCACCCCCGACGACCAGATCCTGGCGCTGGACGGCAAGGTCACCCTGGACGGTAACGCCGAGTTCCGTCAGCCCGGCCACGCCGAGTTCGCCGACATCGACGCCACCGACCCGCTGGAGCTCAAGGCCAAGCAGCACGACCTGAACTACGTCAAGCTCGACGGCGAGGTCGGCATCATCGGCAACGGCGCCGGTCTGGTCATGTCCACGCTGGACGTCACCGCCTACGCCGGTGAGAAGCACGGCGGCGTGAAGCCGGCCAACTTCCTCGACATCGGCGGCGGCGCCTCCGCCGAGGTGATGGCCGCCGGCCTGGACGTCATCCTGGGCGACAAGCAGGTCAAGAGCGTCTTCGTCAACGTGTTCGGTGGCATCACCGCGTGCGACGCGGTGGCCAACGGCATCGTGGCGGCCCTGAAGATCCTCGGGGACACCGCCACCAAGCCGCTGGTGGTGCGGCTCGACGGCAACAACGTCGAGGAGGGCCGGCAGATCCTGGCCGATGCCAACCACCCGCTGGTGACCGTCGTCGCCACCATGGACGAGGCCGCCGACAAGGCCGCCGAGCTCGCGAACGCCGGAAAGGACGCCTAAACCATGTCGATCTTTGTCAACAAGGACAGCAAGGTCATCGTCCAGGGCATCACCGGCAGCGAGGCCACCATCCACACCGCCCGCATGTTGCGGGCCGGCACCAAGATCGTCGGCGGGGTCAACGCCCGCAAGGCTGGCACCACCGTCACCCACGAGGACAAGGGTGGCCGGATGATCAAGCTGCCGGTGTTCGGCGGTGTGGCCGAGGCCATGGAGAAGACCGGCGCCGACGTGTCGATCGCGTTCGTGCCGCCGAAGTTCGCCAAGGACGCGATGATCGAGGCGATCGACGCCGAGATCCCGCTGCTGGTCGTCATCACCGAGGGCATCCCGGTGCAGGACAGCGCGTACGCGTGGGCCTACAACGTGGAGAAGGGCAACAAGACCCGCATCATCGGGCCGAACTGTCCGGGCATCATCACCCCCGGCGAATGCCTGGTCGGGATCACCCCGGCCACCATCAGCGGCTCCGGCCCGATCGGCCTGGTGTCCAAGTCCGGCACGCTGACCTACCAGATGATGTACGAGCTGCGGGACTTCGGTTTCTCCTCCGCGATCGGCATCGGCGGCGACCCGGTGATCGGCACCACCCACATCGACGCCATCGAGGCGTTCGAGAAGGACCCCGACACCAAGATCATCGTGATGATCGGTGAGATCGGCGGCGACGCCGAGGAGCGGGCCGCCGACTACATCAAGGCCAACGTCACCAAGCCGGTGGTCGGCTACGTCGCCGGGTTCACCGCCCCGGAGGGCAAGACCATGGGCCACGCCGGCGCCATCGTGTCGGGCTCGTCGGGCACCGCGGCCGCCAAGCAGGAGGCACTGGAGGCCGCCGGGGTGAAGGTCGGCAAGACGCCGTCGGCAACCGCGGCGCTGGCCCGGCAGATCCTCGAGAGCCTGTAGCTGTTTCTTGGCGCGAGCAGACGTGAAAGCCCCCATTTCAGCGTGAAATAGGGGCCTTCGCGTCTGCTCGCCGTAAATGAGGTGAGCACATGACCATCGACCCGCGTACTCCTGTCATCGTCGGCGCCGGGCAGGCCGCCGAACGTATCGACGACGCCGACTACCGCGCGATGTCGCCGGTGGAGCTGGCCGCCGCCGCGGCGCAGGCGGCCTTGGCGGACTGCGGGGCGAACGCCGACCGGGTCGCCTCGGCCATCGACGCCATAGTGACCACCCGGCAGTTCGAGAACTCGATCCCGAACGCGCCTGCGCCGCTGGGCAAGTCGAACAACTTCCCGCGGTCCGTCGCGCGTCTGCTGGGCGCGGACCCGGCCCGGGCGGTGCTGGACAAGGTCGGCGGTCAGGGGCCGCAGAAGCTGCTCACCGAGTTCGCCGGTGAGATCGTGGCCGGCACCGCCGACGTGGTGCTGCTGTGCGGATCCGACGCGACCTCGACGCTGCGGCACTTCGCCAAGGCCGACAACAAACCGGATTTCGCCGAGACCGTCGACGGGCAGCTCGAAGACCGCGGCTTCGGTCTGGAGGAGTTCGTCGAGCGCTACACCGTGATCCACGGGCTGACCGGTGCGCCGGTGCAGTACGGCCTGCTGGAGAACGCCCGGCGTGCCCGGCTGGGCCTGGGTACCGCCGACTATCTGCAGGCCATGGGGGAGCTGTTCGCCCCGATGACCAAGATCGCCGCGAAGAACCCGTTCTCGGCCTCCCCGGTTGAGCGCTCGGTCGACGAGCTGACCACGATCAGCGCCGACAACCGGATGATCTGCGATCCCTACCCGCGACTGCTGGTGGCGCGTGACCAGGTCAACCAGGGCGCCGCGGTGCTGCTGATGTCGGTGGAAGCCGCCCGGCGCCTGGGTGTGCCCGAAGACCGCTGGGTGTACTTGCACGGGCACGCCGACCTGCGTGCTCAGCGCCTGCTGGAGCGCCCGGACCTGGGCGCCTACCCGGCCGCCGTCACGGCCACCACCGCGGCGCTGGAGATGGCCGGGATCGGCTTCGACGACGTCGCGGCGATGGATCTCTACAGCTGCTTCCCGGTGCCGGTGTTCAACATCTGCGATGCCTTCGGTCTGGTGGGCGACGACCCGCGCGGCCTGACGCTGACCGGCGGACTGCCGTTCTTCGGCGGCGCCGGCAACAACTACTCCACGCACGCCATCGCCGAGGCCGTGGCGTCGGCCCGAAGTGTCCCAGGGCAATTCACGTTCGTCGGCGCCAACGGCGGCTTGATGAGCAAGTACGCGGTCGGGGTGTACTCGGCGACTCCGGCGCCGTGGACGCCGGATCGCAGCGCCGAACTTCAGGTGGAACTCGACGCTGCGCCCAAAGTGGCTGTCACCGAGAGCGCCGAGGGTCCGGCCACCGTCGAGACCTACAGCGTCCGTTACGACTGGGACACCCGGACCGGGATCATCATCGGCCGGCTGGACGCCGACGGAACCCGGTTCCTGGCGACCACCGAAGACGAGGACCTGGTGGCGCTGCTGTCCGACGGTGAGCCGCTGGGCACACCCGTCACGGTGCGGGCGCTGGACTACGGCAACCGCTGCTCGCTGCTCTAGGCGAGCGCCGAAAGCTTGCCGGCCAGCCGTTCCACGTAAGCGGCCACCTCGGCCTCGGGCTTGTCCGGCAACCCGAACAGCACTTCGGTCACGCCCAGCTCGGCCCAGTGCGCCAGCTTCTCCGGCACCGGCTTGAAGTCGAGGGCCACGATTTGGGGTGCGCCGTCGCG
This sequence comes from Mycolicibacter longobardus, assembly GCF_002102265.1. Classification (GTDB taxonomy): domain Bacteria; phylum Actinomycetota; class Actinomycetes; order Mycobacteriales; family Mycobacteriaceae; genus Mycobacterium; species Mycobacterium longobardum. Next base: position 106,461 of record NZ_LQPG01000008.1, read on the forward strand.
GCCCGCGGCCGCCCAGGTGTCCTGCAGCAGCTTCACCGGCGCGTCGATGTCGAAGTCGCGCGGCGTGGTGATCCAGCCGTCGGCGCTGCGGGCGATCCACTTGAAATTCTTCTCGGTCCCGGCCGCGCCGACCAGCACCGGAATGTGCGACTGCGCCGGCTTGGGCCAGGCCCAGCTGGGACCGAAGTTCACGAATTCACCTTCGTAGGACGCTTCTTCCTGCGTCCACAGCGCCCGCATCGCCTCCAGGTACTCCCGCAGCATGGTGCGCCGCCGACCGGGAGGTACGCCGTGGTCGGCCAGTTCATCGGTGTTCCAACCGAACCCGACACCGAGGCTCACCCGGCCTCCGGACAGGTGATCCAGCGTGGCGATCGATTTCGCCAGCGTGATCGGATCATGCTCGACCGGCAGCGCCACCGCCGTCGACAGCCGCACCCGCGAGGTCACCGCGCATGCCGCCCCGAGGCTGACCCACGGGTCCAGGGTGCGCATATAGCGGTCGTCGGGCAGCGATTCGTCCCCGGTGGTCGGGTGGGCGGCTTGCCGCTTCACCGGAATGTGCGTGTGCTCCGGCACATAGAACGTGGTGAAGCCATGGTCGTCGGCGAGTTTGGCGGCGGCCGCCGGGTTGATTCCACGGTCACTGGTGAACAGCACGAGCCCGTAATCCATATTCGTGATTAGAACGTGTTCCTGTTCGGCGGGCAACCGGGGGGTCCCCTGTCGCGCAGTGTTGACCCACCGGGTAGCCGTGCGAGTGCGCTAGCGTGGATGGTCGAACCGCGCCGCACCGCCGACAAGCACCTTGCCCACAAGCACAGGAGAGGTCATGACCTACTCGCCCGGGACTCCCGGCTTCCAGCCTTCCCAGCCGTCAGGCTCCTACGGACCATCCACCCCGTCGTTCGCCAAAACGGGCGGTGATGCCGAAAGCAAGTTGCCGTTGTACCTGCAGATCGCGGTGGCGGTGCTGGGGCTGGGCGTCTACCTGGCGAACTTCGGCCCGATCGTGACCATCACCGACGTCGACTACCCGCTGGTCCTCGGCGACGCCGGCCACACGGTTCCGCTCGCGGTGCTGGCGGCACTGCTGGCCGGGGCGGGCCTGCTGCCCAAGGCGAAGCGCTACACGCCGGTGGTCGCTGCGATCGCGGCGCTGGGCGCCCTACTGGCGATCTCGACCGTCGCCGATGCCGGCAGCGACTACTCGATCGGCTGGGGGCTGTGGCTGATCTTGACCTTCAGCATCCTGCAGGCCGTCGCCGCGGTCGGCTCGCTGCTGCTGGAGGCCGGTGTCATCACCCCACCGGCTCCGCGCCCGAAGTACGACCCTTACGCCCAGTACGGGCTGCCGCCGGGGGGCAACTACTACGGTCAGCCGGGTCAGCAGGGCTACGGCGCTCAGGGCCAACAGGCTCCGCAGCAGTCCGGATACCCGTCCTACGGCGGCGGCTACCCGTCGGCCCCGTACAGCGGAGGCTTCGGTGTACAGCAGGCTCCCGCATCCTCGTCAACGGGAGGCTTCACCGCCCCCGGCGCTCAGCAGGCCCAGGCCGCGCCGCAGGGGCCGCCCACCCCGCCGACCGGTTTCCCCACCTTCAGCCCGCCGGCGCCCGGCGGGACCGGTACTTCTTCGACGGGTGGCCAGGGTTCGACGGGTGGCCAGGGCACATCCGGTCAGGGACAGACCTCGACGGGCGGCCAGCAGTCGCAGGGCGGCTCCGCCCCGTCGGGGCCGGCGCAGCCCTAACCCGCGCCCGCTCCTCGCCGAGTTGAACGTGCTCGCGGCGTGACATCGGTGGCCGGCGGCAGACCAGGCTCGAACCCGACCCGCGACCTGGTACGGGTTGCATTCGGCCCGTCCATCGTGGCGTTGACGGTGATCGCGGCGGTGACGCTGCTGCAGTTGCTGATCGCCAACAGCGACATGACCGGGGCGTCGGGTGCCATCGCCAGCATGTGGCTGGGCGTGCACCAAGTGCCGATCTCCATCGGCGGCCGCGATCTGGGTGTGCTGCCACTGCTCCCGGTGTTGCTGATGGTGGCCGGAACCGCGCGAACCACGGCCCAGGCCACCGCGCGCGGCGCCTCCTGGTTCGTGATCCGCTGGATCGTGGCGTCGGCCCTGGGCGGCCCGTTGTTGATCGCGGCGATCTCCCTGGCGGTCATCCACGACGCGGCGTCGGTCATCACCGAACTGCAGACCCCGCACGCGCTGGGCGCGTTCGCGCACGTACTCGTGGTGCACGCGATCGGCGCGGGTATCGGGCTGTGGACGCGGGTGGGCCCGCGCGTGCTGGCCGAGACGTCGCTGCCGGAGTGGCTGGCGGACTCGGTGCGGGCGGCGATCACCGGCATGCTGGCGCTGTTCGGCCTGGCCGGCGCGGCGACGGTGATCTCCCTGGTCTGGCACTGGGGGACCATGCACGAGCTCTACGCGGTCACCGATTCGCTGTTCGGGCAGTTCAGCCTCACGTTGCTGGCGGTGTTGTACCTGCCCAACGTTCTCCTCGGCGCCACAGCCATGGCGGTCGGCTCGAGTGCGCACATCGGCCCCGCGCTGTTCAGTGCGTTCACGGTGCTCGGCGGCGACATCCCGGCGCTGCCGATCCTGGCCGCGGCGCCCACCCCGCCGTTGGGTCCGGCATGGGTGGCGCTCTTGATCATCGGCGCGGCCTCGGGTGTGGCGGTCGGCCAGCAGTGCGCCCGCCGACCCCTGCCACTGGTTCCGGCGCTGGCCAAGGTCACGGCCGCCGCGTTCATCGCCGCGGTGTCGATGGCACTGCTCGGCTTCGCCGGTGGCGGACGGCTGGGCAACTTCGGTGACGTCGGGGTGGACCAGTTGACCTTCGGCCCGGCGGTGTTCGGTTGGCTCGCCGGGATCGGTGCGCTGACGGTGGTGATGATCGGCGGGGTGCGACCGGGTGCTGTCACCGGGCCGCAACGGGTGTTGCCGCCGGCCCCGGACAGGCCGGTGGACCCCGAACCCGTCCCGGTGCCGGCTTCGGTTGTCGATCCCGAGGATCCCGGCGGACCGGGCGAACTGTTCGAGCCCGACGAGCTGTTCGAAGCGGACTTCGAATCCGGGGGCAGCGAGCTGAGTTGGACGCCCGACCCCGAACCGCACCCGACGTTCGGATCGCACGCGCCGACCGAGCCGCCCGGGCCGCTGGAAGATCCCGAGGATCTGATGTTCACCGACGACGACGGGTTCGACCGCCCTGGCCCGGCTTGATGACGGCGCCCCGTTGCGCTGAGGGCGACCCATTAGGCTCAGTCACCGTGCAACCGATCCACGTAGCCCCCAGCGCCCCCGCCCGGCTGGTGGTGCTGGCTTCGGGGACGGGGTCGCTGCTGGAGGCGTTGCTGGCCGCGGCGGTGGGCGACTACCCCGCCCGGGTGGTGGCCGTCGGCACCGACCGGAACTGCCGCGCGGTGGAGATCGCCCGCTCGGCGGGCTTGCCGGTGTTCACCGTCGCGCTGTCCGACTACCCCGACCGGGCGGCCTGGGATCTCGCGCTGGCGGAGGCCACCGCGGCGCACACCCCCGATCTGGTGGTCTCGGCCGGTTTCATGAAGATCCTGGGATCGCACTTCCTCACCCGGTTTCTGGGACGCACCGTCAACACCCACCCGGCGCTGCTGCCGGCCTTCCCGGGCGCGCATGCCGTGCCCGAGGCCCTGGCCTACGGCGTGAAGGTCACCGGCTGCACCGTGCATCTGGTGGACGCCGGCACCGACACGGGCCCGGTGCTGGCGCAGGAACCGGTCGCCGTGCTCGACAGCGACGACGAATACACCCTGCATGAACGCATCAAGACAGTGGAGCGCAAGCTCCTGGTGGACGTACTGGCCGCACTGGCGACTGGCGGCGTGACCTGGACCGGACGAAAGGCAACCATAGGATGACCGACGGCAAGCGACCGATTCGGCGGGCATTGATCAGCGTCTACGACAAGACCGGACTGGTCGACCTGGCGGCCGGCCTGCATGCCGCCGGCGTGGACATCGTGTCCACCGGATCGACCGCCAAGACGATTGCGGCCAAAGGCATTCCGGTGACACCGGTAGAGCAGGTGACCGGTTTCCCGGAGGTGCTCGACGGCCGGGTCAAGACCCTGCACCCGCGGGTGCATGCCGGGCTGCTGGCCGACCTGCGCAAGCCCGAGCACGCGGCTGCGCTCGATGAACTGGACATCGCGGCCTTCGAGCTGGTGGTGGTCAACCTGTACCCGTTCAGCGAGACCGTGGATTCCGGCGCCGGTATCGACGAATGCGTCGAGCAGATCGACATCGGCGGGCCCTCGATGATCCGGGCCGCCGCCAAGAACCACCCCAGTGTCGCCGTGGTGGTCGACCCGCTCGGGTACGACGGGGTGCTGGCCGCGGTCAACGCCGGCGGGTTCACCCTTGCGGACCGGAAACGACTGGCGGCACTGGCATTTCGGCACACCGCCGAATACGACGTCGCCGTTGCCGGCTGGATGTCGTCGACCTTGGCGCCCGAGGAGCCGCCGCAGGCGCTGCCGGAATGGTACGGGCGCACCTACCGCCGCGCGGCGCAGCTGCGCTACGGCGAGAACCCGCACCAGCAGGCCGCTCTCTACTGTGACGGCGGGGCGTGGCCGGGCTTGGCTCAGGCCGAGCAGCTGCACGGAAAAGAGATGTCCTACAACAACTTCACCGATGCCGACGCCGCCTGGCGCGCGGCCTTCGACCACGAAGAGATCTGCGTGGCCATCATCAAGCACGCCAACCCGTGCGGAATCGCGATCTCGGCGACGTCGGTGGCCGACGCTCACCGCAAGGCCCACGAGTGCGATCCCTTGAGTGCGTTCGGCGGGGTGATCGCGGCCAACACCGAGGTCAGTGTGGAGATGGCGGAGTACGTCAGCACCATTTTCACCGAGGTCATCGTCGCGCCGGCCTACGAGCCGGGCGCCGTCGAGATCTTGTCGCGCAAGAAGAACATCCGGGTGCTGCTGGCCTCCGAACCGCTGCGCGGCGGCACCGAGTGGCGACAGATCAGCGGCGGGCTGCTGATGCAGAGCCGCGACGGCCTCGACGCGCCGGGCGACAACCCGGCGAACTGGACGCTGGCCACCGGGGAGCCGGCCGACCCGGCCACGCTGGCCGACCTGGTCTTCGCCTGGCGAGCCTGTCGCGCGGTCAAGTCCAACGCGATCGTCGTGGCGGCCGACGGCGCCACCATCGGCGTGGGGATGGGCCAGGTCAACCGGGTGGACGCGGCCCGATTGGCGGTGGAACGCGGTGGCGAGCGGGTGGCCGGCGCGGTCGCCGCCTCGGATGCGTTCTTCCCGTTCCCCGACGGGCTGCAGACGCTCACCGCGGCCGGTGTGAGGGCGATCGTGCACCCCGGGGGTTCGGTGCGCGACGACGAGGTGACCGCAGCGGCCGCCGAGGCCGGGATCACCCTGTATCTCACCGGGGCTCGGCACTTCGCGCACTGATCTTGTATGCCGAGTGTCGGGTTGTGTCACGCGAAGGCGCCGAAAGCGTGCATCAACTCGACGTTCGACCCCTTGACATTTAGGTTGTAAGCGCTCACTATCTAACTCAACCTTCGGAGTTGGGAGACGTCGTGGCCTATGACCTGATCATCCGCAACGGACTGTGGTTCGACGGCCTGGGCAACGCCCCGCAGGTCCGCACCCTGGGCATCCGAGACGGTGTCGTCGCCGACATCGTGTCGGGAGAGCTGGATGAAACCGCCTGCCCCGACGTGATCGACGCGGCCGGCAAGTGGGTGGTTCCGGGCTTCATCGACGTGCACACCCACTACGACGCCGAGGTGCTGCTGGACCCGGGGCTGCGGGAATCGGTGCGCCACGGCGTCACCACGGTACTGCTGGGCAACTGCTCGCTGTCGACGGTGTACGCCGACACCGAGGACGCCGCCGACCTGTTCAGCCGGGTGGAGGCGGTGCCGCGCAAGTTCGTGCTGGAAGCGTTGCAGGCCAAGAAGACCTGGTCTACGCCCGCCGAGTACGTGCGTGCCCTTGAGGAGCTGCCGCTGGGGCCCAATGTCAGCTCCATGCTTGGTCATTCGGATCTGCGGACCGCGGTGCTCGGCCTGGATCGCGCCACCACGGACGGCGTCGTCCCGACCGAAGCCGAACTGGAGAAGATGGCCACGCTGCTCGACGAGGGGCTGCAGGCCGGGCTGCTGGGCATGTCCGGGATGGACGCACCCATCGACAAGCTCGACGGTGACCGCTTCCGGTCCCGGGCACTGCCGTCGACGTTCGCCACCTGGCGTGAGCGGCGCCGGCTGATCAAGGTGTTGCGCAAGCGGGGCCGGATGCTGCAGAGCGCGCCCGACGTCCGTAACCCGTTGACGGCATTGAACTTCTTCCTGACCAGCAGCGGCATGTTCGGCCGGCGCCGCGGGGTGCGGATGAGCCTGCTGGTCTCCGCCGACGCCAAGTCGGCGCCGGGCGCGGTGCGGGTTTTCGGTCCGGGCGCCCGGTTGCTCAACGCTGTGCTCGGCTCATCGGTTCGGTTCCAGCACCTGCCGGTGCCGTTCGAGTTGTATTCCGACGGAATCGATCTGCCGGTGTTCGAGGAGTTCGGCGCGGGCACCGCCGCACTGCATCTGCGCGACGAGTTGGAGCGCAACACGTTGCTGGCCGACACCGAGTACCGCCGCCGGTTCCGCAAGGCCTTCGACCGCAGGAAGTTGGGTCCGAGCCTGTGGCACCGCGACTTCCACGACGCGGTGATCGTCGAATGCCCGGATGCCAGCCTGATCGGCAAGAGCTTCGGGCAGATCGCGGACGAGCGAGGCCTGCACCCGCTGGACGCGTTCCTGGATGTGTTGGTGGACAACGGCGAACGCAACGTGCGCTGGACCACCATCGTCGCCAACCACCGGCCCAAGCAGCTGGACAAGCTGGCCAACGAGCCGGTGATCCACATGGGGTTCTCCGATGCCGGCGCACACCTGCGCAATATGGCCTTCTACAACTTCTCGCTGCGTTTGCTCAAGCGAGTTCGCGACGCCGAGGCAGCCGGCCGGCCGTTCATGACCGTCCAGCGGGCGGTGTATCGCCTGACCTCCGAAGTCGCCGACTGGTTCGGCTTCGACGCCGGCACCCTGCGCCAAGGCGACCGCGCGGACTTCGTGGTGATCGACCCGGCGGGCCTGACCGACGCCGTGGACGGCTACCACGAGGAGAAGGTGCCGTTCTACGGCGACCTCAGCCGGATGGTCAACCGCAACGACGACGCCGTGGTGGCTACCGGGGTGGGCGGAGCGGTGGTGTTCCGCAACGGGCAGTTCTGCGACGGCTACGGCACGACGGTGAAATCCGGCAACTTCCTGCGCGCCGGATCCCGTGAGCTGCAATCGGTGTAAGGCATGGCCAGGACCCAGCAGGAGCGCCGCGAGACCACCGTCGCCGGATTGCTCGACGCCAGCATCGCCACCATCGCCGAGATCGGGTACGCGCGGGCATCGGCAAAGGTGATCGCCGCGCGCGCCGGGGTCTCCGACGGGGCATTGTTCCGCCACTTCGGCACCATGGGCGACTTCATGGCGGCCACCGCCCAGGAGGTGCTGCGACGTCAGCTGGAGCGGTTCGGCAAGCAGGTCGCCGAGATCTCGGCGGAGGTGCCGGCACTGGAAGCGGTGTTGACCGTGCTGCGGGACCTGACCGCCAACTCCACCAACGCCGTGGTCTACGAGCTGCTGATCGCCGCGCGCACCGACGACAAGCTGCGGGCTGCCCTGCAGGACGTGCTCGCCGACTACAGCGCCAAGATCTGCGATGCCGCCCGGGCGATTCCCGCCGCGGACACGTTTCCGCCGGAACTCTTCCCGAATCTGGTTGCGCTGCTCACCAACACCTTCGACGGTGCGGCGATTGTGCGTGCCGTGCTGCCGCAACCGGAGATCGAAGCCAACCGGATTCCGCTGCTGCTGGCGCTACTTCAAGATCGAGCTTGAGCGTCAGGCGATCTCGTCGGTGACGGCCGTCGAGCCGGCGTCGGCAGGTGCGTCTGTCATGGCGTAGTCGATGAAGTCGGCGATCTCGTCGACCGCACGACGGGCATCCGGGTTGACATCGAAGGTCAACTGGAACATGTGCAACGCCCGGTCCCAGACCTGGACCCAGTTCTCCACCCCGGCAGCACTGAGTTTGTCGGCCAGCACGAAGGTGTCGTTGCGCAGCATCTCGTTGTTGCCGACCTGCAGCAGGAACGGGCCCAGCCCACGCAGCTCTGCTTCCGGGGGCATCACCGGCAGCTCGCGGGTGCCGTTCACGGTGGCGAACACCCGATAGATGAACATGAACGCCATGAACGGGAAGAACGGATCGCGGTGGGTGCGCGCGGCCTGTCGTTTGATCTCCATGTCCGACGATGTCAGCGGCGACATCAACACGTGACCGGCGGGCGGCGGCAGCCCGGCGTCACGGGCCGCCAGCGCGGTGTTCACCGCCATCAGTCCGCCGGCCGAATCGCCGGCCACCACAATGCGATCCGTGGTGAACCCGGCGTCCAGCACGTACTGGTAGGCGCACAGGCCGTCGGAGACGGCCTCTTCGATGCCGGCCAGCGGTGCCAAGCGGTAGCCCACGTTGAACACCTTCGCCCCGGTGGCTGCTGACAGCTTGCTGGCGAAGCGGCGGTGTGAATTGAGGCCCAGCGTCACCAGTGCCGAGCCGTGGAAGTAGACGATCACCCGGTCTGAATCGCGGGCGGCGGGGGCCACCACCCACTCCGCCGGACAGTCGGTCAGCCGCCGCGGTGTCACCTCGGTGCCCGGCAGCGCCCGGAGGTAGCGCATCGGTAGGTCGATGAGGTCGAGACGTGCCCGCTGCAATCCCGCGGGCCAGATCCGGTTGACGACCATGCCGATGATCGTCAGCACGGCGATCGAGGTACGCAGGAAGATCGCCGCCAGCACGGCCAGCAGCCGAGCCTGCCAGGACGCCGGGCCGAAGTACGTCTGAGCCGGTCGTTCACGCCATTCCGGTGAATTCACGATACCCAGGGTATCGGGTATCGGGTGGCCGGATAAGCCCGGACGCCGTGACGGACCACCGCACCCGTCGTAGCGTGGAGTGGTGACCGCGCTGAACACCCCGCACGATCTGCCCAAGACCCTCGGCGAGCTGCGTGCCGCCGGCCACCGGGAACGGGGGGTCAAACAGGAGATCGCCGAGAACCTGCTGGCCCGGCTGGCCGACGGTGACGACGCCGCCACCATCTGGCCCGGAATCTTCGGTTTCGACGACACCGTCCTGCCGCAGCTGGAACGGGCGCTGATCGCCGGTCATGACATCGTGCTGCTCGGCGAACGCGGCCAGGGCAAGACCCGGCTGCTGCGGGCGCTGACCGGACTGCTCGACGAGTGGACGCCGGTGATCGCCGGCTCCGAGCTCGGCGAGCATCCGTACTCGCCGATCACGCCCGAATCGATCCGGCGGGTCGCCGAACTCGGTGACGACCTGCCGGTGGCCTGGCGGCACCGCAGTGAGCGTTACACCGAGAAGCTGGCGACTCCCGACACCAGCGTCGCGGACCTGGTCGGCGACATCGACCCGATCAAGGTCGCCGAGGGCCGTAGCCTGGGCGATCCCGAGACCATCGCCTACGGCCTTATCCCGCGGGCGCACCGCGGCGTCGTCGCCGTCAACGAACTGCCCGACCTCGCCGAGCGGATCCAGGTGGCGATGCTCAACGTGATGGAGGAGCGCGACATCCAGGTGCGCGGCTACACGCTGCGGCTGCCGCTGGACGTGCTGGTGGTCGCCAGTGCCAACCCCGAGGACTACACCAACCGCGGTCGCATCATCACCCCGCTCAAGGACCGGTTCGGCGCTGAGATCCGCACCCACTACCCGCTGGAGCTCGACGCGGAGGTCGGCGTGATCGCCCAGGAGGCCCACCTGAGTGCACAGGTTCCCGACTACCTGCTGGCGGTGCTGGCCCGTTTCGCCCGCTACCTGCGCGAGTCCCGCTCGGTGGATCAGCGTTCCGGGGTGTCGGCACGCTTCGCCATTGCCGCCGCGGAGACGGTGGCGGCCTCGGCGCGCCATCGCGGCGCTGTGCTGGGCGAAACCGATCCGGTGGCCCGGGTGGTCGATCTGAGCACGATCATCGACGTGCTGCGCGGAAAGCTGGAGTTCGAATCCGGCGAGGAGGGTCGCGAGCAGGCGGTACTGGAACATCTGCTGCGCCGGGCCACCGCCGACACCGCATCGCGGGCACTGGGCGGGATCGACGTCGGGCCGCTGGTGGCTGCCGTCGAGGACGCGGCGGTGACCACGGGGGAGCGGGTGTCGGCCAAAGCGGTGCTGGCGGCACTGCCGGATCTGCCGGTGATCGACGCCGTTGCGCAGCGGCTGGGTGCGGAGTCCGAGGGAGAACGCGCCGCGGCCCTCGAATTGGCCCTGGAGGCACTGTATTTGGCCAAGCGAATCGACAAGACCTCCGATGAGGGCGAAACCGTCTATGGCTAGACGTCACGGCTCGCGGTATTCGGCCTACACCGGTGGGCCGGATCCGTTGGCGCCGCCGGTCGATCTGGCCGAGGCGCTGGAGGAGATCGGGCGCGACGTGATGGAGGGGACGTCGCCGCGAAGGGCGCTGCAGGAACTGCTGCGCCGTGGCACCAAGAACCTCCCCGGGGCTGACCGGCTGGCTGCCGAGGCCCAGCGAAGGCGTCGGGAACTGTTGCGCCGCAACAATTTGGACGGAACCCTCGCCGAGGTCAAGAAACTGCTCGACGAGGCGGTGCTGGCCGAACGCAAGGAGCTGGCCCGAGCACTCGACGACGACGCCCGTTTCGGCGAGATGCAGTTGGAGGCACTGTCGCCGTCGCCGGCCAAGGCGGTACAGGAGCTGGCGGACTACAACTGGCGCAGCAACGAGGCCCGCGAGTCCTACGAGAAGATCAAAGACCTGCTCGGCCGCGAGATGCTCGATCAGCGCTTCGCCGGCATGAAGCAGGCGCTGGAGGGTGCCACCGACGCGGACCGGCAACGGGTCAGCGACATGCTCGACGACCTCAACAACCTGTTGGACAAGCACTCTCGCGGCGACGACACCCCGCAGGACTTCCAGGATTTCATGGACAAACACGGCGAGTTCTTCCCGGAGAACCCGCGCAACGTCGAAGAGCTGCTGGACTCGCTGGCCAAGCGGGCGGCGGCCGCGCAGCGCTTCCGTAACAGCCTGAGCGCCGAACAGCGCGCCGAGCTGGATGCGTTGGCGGAGCAGGCATTCGGTTCACCGTCCCTGCAGCAGGCGCTGGGGCGCCTCGACGCGCATCTGCAGGCGGCCCGGCCGGGGGAGGACTGGACCGGCTCGTCGGAGTTCTCCGGCAACAATCCGCTCGGCATGGGTGAGGGCGCCCAGGCCTTGAGCGACATCGCCGAGCTCGAGCAGTTGGCCGAGCAGCTGTCGCAGGCCTATCCCGGCGCGAGCATGGACGACGTCGACCTCGAGGCGCTGGCCCGTCAACTCGGCGACCAGGCCGCCGTCGACGCACGGACCCTGGCCGAGCTGGAGCGCGCGCTGCTCAACCAGGGGTTCCTGGACCGCAGCTCCGACGGGCAGTGGCGGCTGTCGCCCAAGGCGATGCGCCGCCTCGGCGAAACCGCGCTGCGCGATGTGGCGCGCCAACTTTCGGGGCGCCGCGGTGAACGTGACCACCGCCGGGCCGGGGCGGCCGGGGAACTGACCGGCGCGACGCGGCCCTGGCAGTTCGGCGACACCGAACCGTGGAACGTCACCCGCACCCTGACCAACGCGGTGCTGCGGCAGGTCGCCGGCGGTTCAGCGAGGCTCGACGGAGGAGAGGCGAAGCTGGGACCGCCGCATGGGCACAGTGCCGTTTCCGGCCCCCACCTGTCGATCAGCGTCGACGACGTCGAGGTCTCCGAGACCGAGACGCGCACCCAGTCGTGTGTCGCGCTGCTGGTGGACACGTCGTTCTCGATGGTGATGGACAACCGCTGGCTGCCGATGAAGCGCACCGCGCTGGCGTTGAACCATCTGGTCAGCACCCGGTTTCGTTCGGATGCGTTGCAGATCATCGCATTCGGGCGTCATGCCCGCACCATGACAGCCGCCGAACTGACCGGCTTGGAGGGCGTCTTCGAGCAGGGCACCAACCTGCACCACGCGCTGGCGCTGGCCGGACGCCACCTGCGTCGGCATCCCAACGCCCAGCCGGTGGTGCTGGTGGTCACCGACGGCGAGCCGACGGCCCACCTCGAGGACATCACCGGTGGTGGCGCATCGGTGTTCTTTGATTACCCGCCCCATCCGCGAACCATCGCCCACACCGTCAAGGGCTTCGACGATGTGGCCCGGCAGGGCGCGCAGGTGACGATCTTCCGGCTTGGGGACGATCCGGGGCTTGCCCGGTTCATCGACCAGGTGGCGCGGCGGGTGCAGGGCCGGGTGGTGGTGCCCGAACTCGACGGCCTGGGCGCGGCAGTGGTCGGCGATTACCTACGATCGCGGCGCCGCTGAGCCATTGCGCGGCGGAGGCGACGGGCCCTACCGGGCCAGCAGCCGGCGTTTCTGTTCGGCGAACTCTTCGCCGGTCAGGTATCCGGCGTCGTGCAGTTCGCCGAGTTCTCGGATTCTCGCGGCCAGTTCGGCCATCGAGGTCAGCGGAGAATGCCCCGGCGTCGCCGGTGATTGCTCGGTCGAGCCCGAGGACGGCTTCCCCGACTGGGCGGACCCCGCGGCGGCGGTTGTCTTGCCGGATTCCCCGCGGTTCTGATTCACCGCGCCGGCCAGGGCACTGCCGCCCATACCAGCCAGGGCCATCTGGCCGAACGCCGTTCCCAGCCCGGCCGGCGAGGGTGCCGCGGTGCCCAGTGGCGTCGAGAAGCTGGCATGGCGGATCTCCGGGGCTACCTCGGCCCAACTGATAGGGGCGGAGAGCGTCCCGAGCGGGAATGCCTCGCCCCTGGCTGCCGTTACCACTGCTTCGTGGGGAACTCGGAGGTTGTCGATGGACGGCAGCTCCTCGTGCACCCCCAATCCGTCGAAGGCGTTCAAGATACGTTGCTGGCCGGCGCGGAGCACGTCCTGGGTGTCGAGAATCTCCTGCGAGTCCTGCTCCGCGAAATGCATCGCTGCGCCCGCCAGCCAAACCCCGAGAACAGACATGGGAAGGGCAATACCGATAGCGGTCTCGTCGGCGATGACGCTCAACCAATCGAAAAGGCTGGTCGGCAAATCGGCTTGCGACAGCAAAGGCAAGATCGATGTGGCTTCCGACGATCCAGGCCCCGGCAGCGACGAGGCCGCCCGAGACAACATCGTCTGCGCCAGGTTACCGACGGAGTCGCCCTGAGCGGCAGCCTGGCTGAGCGGCCCGGCGGGGTTGCTGGTCTGCGGCGGAGGCTGGAACGGCTCCAGTTCGGCGGCGTTTGTCGACAGCGCCGAGTAACCGTACATCGCGGAGGCGTCCTGGGCCCACATCTCGGCGTAGTGGGCCTCGGTCGCGGCGATTGCGGCGGCATTCTGGCCCAGCACGTTGGTGGCCAGCAGCGTCATGAGCTGAACACGATTGGTCGCGACCACCGATGGGGGCACCGTCATAGCGAATGCGGCTTCGTAGGCGGCCACCGCCGCCTTGGCCTGCAGGCCGGCCTTCTCCGCCTGGACCGCGGTGGTGTTCAACCACGTCACGTAAGGTGCCGCCGAGGCAGCCATCGCCGCGGACGAGGGCCCCGCCCACGCTGAACTGGTCAGTTCGGCAATGACCGCCTCGTAGCCGGCGGCCGCCGAATGCAGTTCGGCGGCCAGCGTGTCCCAGGCCGTGGCAGCCGCGAGCATCGGACCCGCCCCTGCGCCGGCGTACATCAGGCCGGAGTTGACTTCCGGTGGCAACGCCGCGAAATTCATGCGCTTTGCGCGCCGGTACGGCGGTTCATTGCAGTTGCATCCCTCCGGTCAAGGGTCGTTGTGTGGTCTGATACGTCGGACAAACCGCCCACCGCTTCACCCGTGCACTCAACCCCCGGGATGGCACACACATCAGCAACGTCGACGGTGCTCAGGGCGTGCCACCCATTCTCCGAGCCTGAATTGGTCGGTCACCATGGTATTTGACACCCATTCGTAACTCGCGACAACCCGTATGGACTTTGCGACCTGTGCAGACCAGGGTGTGGAGTATGAACCGGTGGACAGCGCTCGTCGAGCGGTTCCGGAGACGCGCGAACGCACCCGCTCGGGGGCTGTTCCGCCGGGTCGTCCTGATCAACGGACTGGCCTTCACCTTCGGCACGCTGGTGCTCGCCATGTCGCCGGCCACTGTTTCTGGCCCCGTCCAATTGACCGAGATTCCGATTCTGGTGGTCGGGTTGGCGGTTGTGGTGGGAGCCAACGCGCTGCTGTTGCGGTCGAGCCTCGCCCCATTGGACCGGCTCGCTGCGTCCATGCGACGGGTCGATCTGCTCCGGCACGCCGACCGCGTGGATGACTCTGGCGATGGTGACTTGCATCACCTCATGGCCTCCTTCAACGCCATGCTGGACAGGTTGGAGACGGAACGGGCTTCCTCGAGTGCCTTGGTGCTGGCCGCACAGGAGACCGAGCGGCAGCGGATTGCCAGGGAGTTGCACGACGAGATCGGCCAAACGCTCACCGTCGCCCTACTTACCCTGAAGCGGGCCGTCGACGCCGCGCCCGAGGGGATACGTGGTGATATTGCGGACGCTCAGGAAACTGTGCGAGCCAGCCTTGATGAGGTGCGCAGCATTGCCCGCCGGCTGCGCCCGGACGCGCTTGAGGACCTCGGCTTGGAGAGCGCGCTGCAGGCACTGTGCAACCAGTTCACCCAGGCGACCGGCATCGACGTCGTCAAGGACATTGCCCCTCAGGCAGAACGGCTCACTCCGAACGTGGAGTTGGTCTGCTACCGCATTGTGCAGGAGAGCTTGACCAATATCGCGCGGCACTCCGGCGCGCAAAAGGCGTGGCTGGACCTGCACGTCGACGGATCAGGAAAACTGACGCTGCGGATCGCCGACAACGGCGACGGCGCGGTGAGCGCCGAAGGTGCCGGAATCACCGGAATGCGCGAGCGTGCCCTCTTGGTGCATGGCACGCTGACCGTCACGTCTGCGCCCAACGGAGGAACCGAGGTCCGGCTGGTGGTGCCGGCCCGACCGGGTGCGAGACGCCGATAATGCCCGCAGATTCGACACGGCCGGCGCGCATCCTGCTCGCCGATGACCACGCCCTGGTGCGTAGCGGGCTGCGGATGATTCTCGACGCCGAGCCCGATCTGTCGGTTGTCGCGGAGGCTGCCGACGGGTCCGAGGCGGTGGCAGCGCTCCAGGAAACTCCCGTCGACCTGGCCATCCTGGACATCGCGATGCCGCGGATGACGGGGCTGCAGGCCGCCCGGGAGATCAGCCGCAGCCATCCCCGGGTGCGGATGCTGATGTTGTCGATGCACGACAACGAGCAGTATTTCTTCGAGGCCCTCAAGGCCGGTGCGTCGGGCTACGTTCTGAAATCCGTGGCCGACCGCGACCTGCTCGAGGCGTGCCGGTCGACGATTCGCGGAGAGCCGTTTCTCTACGCCGGAGCGGTGAACGCGTTGATCAGGGACTATCTGCATCGGGCACGGCAGGGTACGACGTTGCCGGAGACTATCCTTACGCCGCGCGAAGAGGAAGTTCTGAAGCTGATCGCCGAGGGAATGTCGGCGCGGGAGATTGCGAAGATCCTCGGCATCAGCGCCAAGACGGTCGACAGGCACCGCACTAATACCCTGCAGAAGCTCGGCTTGCGCGACCGGCTGGCCCTCACCAGATACGCCATCCGCACCGGGTTGATCGAGCCCTAGCTCTGAAATGAGGGCTTGGCCCCCCGATGAATGAGGGCTGCACTCCACGGTGCGGGTCTATCTCGTCACAGGCTATGGTTTCAGTTGCAGTGGGAAGATGTATGCGGATGTGTACTGCCCATCCGGGTGGTCTTCGGACCCGATCCCATCGACTTGATTGACACGGCCCGTGGAGCGTGATGCTAGGGATACTGCTTGCCCATGTTGTTGGCACGGCTGCTGCGCCCTGGTTGGTGCGCAGGCTGGGTCGGGCAGCGTTCTACCTGCTGGGAGCGATCCCGCTGATCTCGCTGGGATGGGTCGTGGCGAACTGGCCGGCCAGCCCGGCCGACGACCTCCGCACGACGGTGCCCTGGGTGCCTGGGCTGTCGATGGACATCGAGCTGCGCTTCGATTCATTGTCCGCGATCATGAGTGTGCTGGCATTGGGGATTGGCGCCCTGGTGCTGTTCTACTGCGCCGAGTACTTCCACCCGGTCGGTCCGGACGCTGAGACCGATCCGCGGCTGCCCGGCTTCGCCGCGAAAATGGTCGGGTTCGCGGGATCCATGTTCGGGCTGATGGTCTCCGACAACATGCTGGTGCTCTACGTGTTCTGGGAGCTGACCACGGTGCTGTCGTTCCTGCTGATAGGCCACTACGCGGAGCGCGCCGTCAACCGCCGGGCGGCCATCCAGGCGTTGCTGGTCACCACGGCCGGTGGGCTGGCCATGCTGGTCGGTGTGATCATCTTGGGTCAGACTGCCGGCAGTTATCTGCTGTCGGATCTGGTGGCCAATCCGCCGTCTGGGGCGGTGGTAACGGTCGGTGTGCTGCTGATCCTCGTCGGTGCGCTGAGCAAGTCGGCGATTGTGCCGCTGCATTTCTGGCTGCCCGGCGCGATGGCGGCGCCAACACCGGTCAGCGCCTACCTGCACGCCGCCGCGATGGTCAAGGCAGGGATATATCTGGTCGCGCGATTGACGCCGGGATTCGCCGACTCGCCGGGCTGGCGGCTGACGCTGACGGTTCTGGGCCTGGCGACCGCCCTGCTGGCGGGATTGCGCGCGGTGCGCGAATATGACTTGAAGCTGGTACTGGCTTACAGCACCGTCAGCCAGCTGGGTTTGATGATGGTGCTGGTTGGGGCCGGTAGCGGCGATCTGATGCTGGCGGGCCTGACCGCGATGTGCGCGCATGCCGTGGCCAAGGCGACACTGTTCATGGTGGTTGGAATCATCGACCACGCCACCGGAACCCGCGACCTGCGTGAGTTGGCCGGATTGGGACGACGTTGCCCGGCGTTGTTCATGATCGCTGCCGCAGGCGCCGCCAGCATGGCGGGCGTACCGCCGTTCTTGGGTTTCATCGCCAAGGAGACCATTTTCGGGACCGAGGCACGAGTCTCGGTCCTGGGGTCCGCCGGCCCCTACGTGTTGGCGGCCGCCGTGCTCTCCTCGATATTCACCGTGATCTACTGCGTGCGGTTCCTATGGGGCGCCTTCGCCGACAAGGGCCAGTCCGCGCCCAGCGCTCACGTCGCCGAACTGCACCGACCCACCGTGGCGTTCTTGACACCCCCGGCGATATTGGCCGGCACCGGCCTGATACTCGGGATGCTCTCGCTCGTGCTCGACTCCGTGTTGCAGACCTACGCCAAGACGATGCGCGACGGCACCGAATACCACTTGGCACTGTGGCACGGCCTGGGGCTGCCGGTATGGCTGTCGGCGCTGGTGCTGGTTGTCGGCACCAGTCTCTTCGCCGCTCGCGGCCCACTAGGGCTCACCCGACTGCGTCGGCTGCCACTGGGTAAGGCGGACCAGATATATGACGACTTCATTCGGCTACTCGATGTGGCTGCGGTGCGGCTGACCGCCATCACTCAGCGCGGCTCACTGCCGATCAACCAGGCGATGATCTTCGCGACGCTGATACTGCTTCCGCTGGCGGCGCTGATGCTGGGCGCGCGCAACCGGATCGACCTACGACTGTGGGATACGCCGCTGCAGCTCACCGTCGCCGTGTTGGTAGTAGCCGGGGGGATCGGCGCCACCATGGCGCGCAACCGATTGTCGGCGGTACTGATGGTCGGCGTGACCGGGTATGGCTGTGCCGTGGCCTTCGCCTTCCACGGCGCCCCGGACCTGGCCTTGACTCAGTTGCTCGTCGAGACCGTGACTCTGGTGATTTTCGTGCTGGTGTTGCGTACTCTGCCCGCCGAGACCTCGGAGCGCTCAACGGCGGAGTACCGGTGGCCGCGAGCACTGCTGGCGGTGGCGGTCGGTGCCAGTGTCGCCGTGTTGGCTGCCTTCGCGATGGCCGCCCGCACCCGCGACGGTGTCGCTCCGCTGTTGCCCGATGCGGCCTATTTCCGGGGCTACGGTGCCAATACCGTCAACGTGATCCTGGTCGACGTCCGCGCGTGGGATACCCTCGGCGAGATCTCTGTGTTGCTGGTCGCGGCTACCGGGGTGGCCTCAATGGTGTTCCGAGACCGTCGGTTCGGGCGTGCCCCTCGGGTCGCCGACGCCGGTGAACGGCGCAAGGACCTGGGCCCAGGGGCCACCCCGTACAGTCCCGCGATCGCGTCCACCACCTGGCTGCGCGGCAGCGCCTACCACGATCCCGATCAGCGGTCGCTGGTATTGGAGGTCGCGACCCGGATCATCTTCCCGCTGATCATGGTGGTCTCGGTCTATTTCCTCTTTGGTGGGCACAACAACCCCGGCGGTGGATTTGCTGGTGGGCTGGCCGCCGGACTCGGTCTGGCGCTGCGCTACCTGGCGGGCGGCCGATACGAGCTCGGCGAGACGCTGCCTCTGGATTCCGGCAAGATTCTGGGCGTCGGGTTGTGCCTGGTGGGAGGCACCGCGCTGGGGTCGCTGTTGCTCGGGGCGCCGGTGTTGTCCTCGGCGGCGGTGCAGTTCACCCTGCCGGTGCTGGGTCACGTGAAGCTGGTCACTTCGTTGTTCTTCGATGTGGGGGTGTATCTGGTCGTGGTCGGCATGGTGCTCGATGTTCTGCGCAGCTTGGGTGTGCGGCTGGACCAGGAGCTGGAGTCGGAGGCCGCACGTCGCGCGCTGGTGAGGATGTCATGACCACGCATCTGGTTCCGCTGCTGATGGCCGCCGGGCTCACCGCCTGTGGGGTGTACATGCTGTTGGAGCGCAACCTCACCCGCGCGTTGTTGGGCCTGATGATGATCGGCAATGCCATTAACCTGCTCATCATCGATGTGGCCGGGCCGGACGGTAATCCGCCTATCCGCGGCGCCAGTTCCGGCAAGAGCGCCGACGCCGACCCGCTGGCACAGGCCATGGTGCTGACAGCCATCGTCATCACCATGGGGATCGGCGCGTTCGTGCTGGCCCTGATCTACCGCTCCCATCACCTGACCACCAGCGACGAGGTCGCTCACGACGAGGAAGCCGCCCGGCTGGCGCGGCTCTCCGATGAGGAGATCATCGCCGCCGAGGAGGATCTCAGCGAGCCGGTTCCAGCCGGCGAATTGGATGCCGTCGCCGAAAGCGGAGTGCCACGATGAGTGCCGCTACCGCCCTGATCCCGCTTCCTGTGCTGCTGCCCACCCTGGGTGCGGCGCTGACACTCATCGTCGGGCGGCGGCCAAGGCTGCAGCGGCCCATCACCATCGGTGTGCTGTGCGCGGTGGCCGCAGTGAGCGCCGCATTGCTGTACCTCACCGACCGGAATGGCACCCTGGTGGTGCACGTCGGCGGCTGGGGCCCAACCGCGGACCGAGTGGGACCGTTGGGCATCAGCCTGGTGGTCGATCGGTTGTCGGCGCTGATGCTGATGGTGTCGGCGATCGTGCTGTTGGCGGTCATGGTCTACGCCATCGGCCAAGGGGTGCGTGACGGAGATGACCGCCAGCCGGTGTCGATCTTCCTGCCCACCTACCTGACCCTGGCCACCGGTGTTTCGCTGGCATTTCTGGCCGGCGACCTGTTCAACCTGTTCGTCGGGTTCGAGATGCTGCTGGCCGCGAGCTTCGTGTTGCTGACCATCGGTGCCAGCTCCGAGCGGATCCGCGCCGGTATCGGCTACGTGATGGTTTCGATGACTTCGTCGTTGATCTTCCTGTTCGGTATCGCCCTGGTCTATGGCGCGACCGGCACCCTTAACCTGGCTGAGTTGGCCACCCGGACCGGCGATCTGCCCTCCGGTACCCGCAGCGCGGTGTTCGCGGTGCTGCTGGTGGCGTTCGGCATCAAAGCTGCGGTCTTCCCACTGCAGGCGTGGCTGCCCGATTCCTACCCCACCGCACCCGCACCGATCACCGCGGTGTTCGCCGGCATCCTGACCAAAGTCGGTGTCTACGCGATGATCCGCGCGCATTCACTGCTGTTTCCTGACGGCGGACTGGACTCGATGCTGCTGGTCGCGGCGCTGCTCACGATGCTGGTCGGCATCTTCGGCGCGATTGCACAAAGTGACATCAAGCGAACCTTGTCGTTCACGCTGGTCAGCCATATCGGCTTCATGGTGTTCGGGGTGGCGTTGTCGAGTCGGTTGGGGATGTCCGGTGCGATCTTCTACGTGATGCACCACATTATCGTGATGACGACGCTGTTCCTGGCGGCCGGACTGATCGAACGCCAGGGCGGAGCTTCTTCGTTGAAGCGCCTCGGCGGCTTGGGGGCCAACCCCTTGCTGGCCTTTGTGTTCTTGGTGCCGGCGTTCAATCTCGGTGGTATTCCGCCTTTTTCGGGCTTCATCGGTAAGACGGCGGTGCTACAGGCCGGAGTCAACGATGGCTCGGTGCTGGCGTGGTGTCTGGTGGGTGGAGCGGTGGTGACCAGCCTGCTGACACTGTTCACGCTGGCGCGTGTTTGGTCCAAGGCGTTCTGGCGCCTGCGCAGCGACGCCCCCGAGGGCGAGCTGGCGCGCGCAGCGCCTCCGGTGCTGCTCGACGATATCGCCGAGGTTTCCTTTGGCGACCGCGATGACGTCGGCAGGATGCCGTTGGGGATGGTGGTGCCGACACTCGGGTTGATCGCGCTGGGATTGGCGTTCACCGTGCTGGCCGGCCCGATCTTCGGCTACACCGAGCGCACTGCGGCTGAGATCCTCGACCGTGGCGAATACATCTCGGCCGTGCTGTCGGGAGGTGCGCCATGAGAACGATCGCGCTGCGGATCTTTGGGGTGTCCGCCATGTCGATCGTCTGGACGCTGCTGTGGGGCCGCTTCACGATCCCCAACATCCTCCTCGGACTGGTGGTCGCGGCGATGATCATGGTGCTGTTGCCGCTGCCACCTGTGCCGGTGCAAGGCCGGTTTCATCCGGTGCCGTTGCTGCAGCTGACGGGGCTGTTCGCCTGGTATCTGGTGGCGTCCAGTATCCAATTGATGTGGTTGGCGATCAAACCCGGACCACCGCCGCAGACCGGGGTGTTGCAGGTGCAGGTGAACATTCAATCCGATCTCTTGCTGGTACTGGCTTCCAGCTTCATCACGCTGACTCCCGGATCGATGGTGCTGGAGATCGACCAGGTACGCCGCATTCTCTACTGCCACGTGATGGATGTCGGGTCTGCCCGGACGGTCGAGTTTTTCTATGAGCAGGCCGCGCAGATAGAACGACTGCTGGTGGATGCCTTCGAGCGGGGAGGCGGGTCGCTGCCCGCCGAGGAGAACCGATGACAGCAATGACGATTGTCTGGGGGACCGCGGGAGTGCTGTTCGGTATCGCCGCGGTCATCACCATGTACCGACTGTTGGTCGGCCCCAGCACGCTGGACCGATTGGTGGCGTTGGACACGCTGGCCGCTATGACGATGGGTGGGATCGGCACTTGGACCGCGGTCAGTCGGGACACCACCGTGACCTACAGCCTCGCGGCGTTGGCGCTGGTCGGATTCATCGGTTCGGTCAGTGTGGCCCGTTTCCGGGTGCCTGACGCGCCGTTGAGCCCAGGGGGGCAGCCGTGATCGTGTTCGATTGGCTCGCAGCTGTGTTGGTGCTCGCCGGTGCGGTGCTCGCGCTGACTGCTGCGATCGGGGTGGTGCGGTTCCCGGATACCTTGGCCCGGATGCACTCAGCGACCAAACCTCAGGTGCTGGGCCTGTTGTTGGTGTTGCTCGGCGCGTTGATTCGGTTGCGGGGCAGCCACGATGCCGGGATGGTGACGGTGAGCATTCTGTTCACGTTGATCACCGCGCCGGTGGTCGCCCACCGGGTGGGCAGGCTGGCCTATCAGGAGCAGGATATGACTGAGGTGTTGGCCGTCGACCAATTGGGCGAGCTCACCGAGGAAGATCAGTTGCCGAACTGAACTGACCGCAGCACCGCGACCAGGAAGTCGGAGTCCTCGGTGAAGGGCCGCAGATCCCAGGTGGCCAGCAGCAGATCGACCGCAAAACCCGCGGATGCCGCGTCGCTCAGGAACTGGCCGAACTCGTAGTCCCGATCGGCGCCGAAGCCGATGACGGCCCGCCCGTTGTCGGCGCAGTGGGCACGCAACCGCCGCAGCACCGTGACACGGGTGCTCGGGGCGACGAATGTCATAACATTGCCCGCCGACACGATGAGATCGAACGGGTCGGAGATTCCGCGGGCCGGCAGGTCGAGTTCGGCGAGGTCGCCGACCAGGTAGCGCGGCCCCGGATAGTCCGCTTCGGCCGCCTCGATCAACTCCGGATCGACATCGACACCGACCACGTCGTGACCTGCCGTGGCCAGGAAGCCGGCAACGCGGCCCGGACCACAGCCGGCATCGAGGATGCGAGCGCCACGCGACGCCATCGCGTCGATCAGGCGCGCCTCACCGGCCAGATCGTTACCCGTGCGGGCCATCTCGCGGAACCTCTCGATGTACCACCGCGAATGCCCGGGATCGGCGGCGACTTTCTGCATCCAGAGGCTCTGCTCGACCATGGTTGCATTCTCGCAGGGCTGCATCGTGAGGTGTGGAGGCGGACTTACCGAGAGGCCAAGCCGCTCTACACCAACGGACGACCGGCGCGGATACGACGGTCCAGGTCCCACAGGATCAGGTTGAAAGGGAAGCCGCGAAGGAACTGGGGCAGAACATTGTTGACGCCGCGGATCATGCCCATCAACCGGTCGAACCGGCGTTGCTTGTCGGCGTCCCACGGCAACTGCATCTCGTCGCGGAAGCGCTGCGGCAGGAAGCCGGTGGTGATCAACAAAGCGATCCGTTCGTTGGTGCGCTGCAGGGGGCCCGGCAGGGTCAGGCCCCGCAGCCGGCTCGCCGCGATGGGCCGGAGGTAGTCGCGCACGGCGTCGTCGATGTGGACCTTGTCCAGTTGCTCCTGCCAGTACCGGTCGAAGGCGGCCCGGTCCGCTGGCCACATGTCCTCGGGCACCTGGAGCATGGTGGCCATCGCCTT
Organism: Mycolicibacter longobardus; assembly: GCF_002102265.1. Lineage (GTDB taxonomy): Bacteria > Actinomycetota > Actinomycetes > Mycobacteriales > Mycobacteriaceae > Mycobacterium > Mycobacterium longobardum. The sequence goes on from NZ_LQPG01000008.1 coordinate 129,671, forward strand.
GCCCTCATTGTGGTAGTGCCGATCGGCATGCTCGTCGTCCATCTCGCCGAGGAAGATGCGGTGGATATCCACGTTGCCCTTGTACAGACACGCGCCCACCCATAGCTGCAGATCGCGGTCGAACGCGTTGTACTTCACCGGGCTGTCGGCCGTCGAGCGGACCTGACGATGGGCGCTGTTCACCGCCTCGCGGAAGGCGGCCTTCTGCGCGTCGCTGCCCTGGGTGGCGACCACCAGGTAGGTGAATGTGGTGCGGGCCCGCTTGATGGGGTGCAGGTCAACGCGCCCGCTTTCAACGCGGCTCTCCATCACGCCGTAACCCACCGCGGGACGCGCGAGTTGCATGATCACGTTGGCCGGCCCGGCCAACAGCGCCACGCCCATCATCATGTTGTCGGCACAGGAGATCTGCGGCAGCAAGGAGCGCCTGGAACGGCTAGGCGGCGTGCTTTCCGCACTGACCGAATCACTCACCGAACGCTCCACCAGGGGAAGCGGCTCGCTGATCGTCATGACTGCACCTCGTTGATTGTGAGAACGTCGGTTTCCTGATATTGCCCAGCCCGGGGCTCAGTGTCAAGATGGTGGGTGTGGCTTCCGCCGTGCCCGAACGCCCGTATCGGGGTGTGCAAGCAGCCGACCGGTTAGCCGAGCGCCGGGAACGGCTGCTGGTGGCCGGACTTGATCTGCTGGGTGGCCGGGAGCTGACCGAGCTGACCGTGCGTGGGGTATGTCGCCGGGCCGGTGTGGCGTCCCGCTACTTCTACGAGAGCTTCGCCGACAAGGACGAGTTCGTAGCCGCAGTCTTCGACTGGGTGGTCAGTGATCTGGCGGCGAGCACCCAGGCCGCCGTGGACGCGGCGCCCGCGGCCGAACAGACGCGCGCCGGGATGGCCCACCTGGTTGAGACCGTTGCCGGGGACGCTCGGGTTGGCAGGATGCTGTTCAGCACTCAGCTGACCAACGCGCTGCTGGTGCGCAAACGGGCCGAGTCGAGCGCGCTGTTCGCGATGCTGTCCGGCCGCCACGTCCAGAATGTCCTGCGGGTGCCGGGCAACGACCGGATCAAGGCTGCCGCGCATTTCGTGGTCGGCGGGGTGGGGCAGACGATCAGTGCCTGGCTGGTCGGTGAAATCAAGCTGGGGCCTGACCAGCTCGTGGAACAGCTGACGGCACTGCTCGGCCAACTCGACGAGCCGGCGCTGTATCGGAGTCAGTCGACCGAGGTGGCCTCAGTCGGCACAAAGCCGTCAAACGCGCCGCTTGCGTTCCTTGCGCCTGATACCGACCCCGCCCCACAGTGAGAACCCGCGCACTTTGACCGTCGGCGCTCCCGGGGTACCGCTGCCCTCGACGTGCTGGTCGAAACCGCCCATCACCCCGTGACCTTGGATGTCGACGTTGACTTCGGGCGGCAGCAGGATGGTCTGCCCGCCCATGATCGAGTAGGCGTTGATCTCGACTTCCGGCGAGGTGAAGTCGGCGTAGCGCAGGTCGATGACACCGCCGCCCCACAGCGAGAACGTGGTCAGCCGCTTGGGCACGGGCCAGCGTCCACGCCGCTCGAAGGAGCTCATGATCGCCAGCAGCACCGTGGAGGGGGCGGGTTTGCAGTCGCCGCCGCGGTGCGGGCAGACCGAGGAACCCGGCAGGTCGGCGCGCAAGCCGTCGAGCTCGTCGTAGGTCTGCGCGGCATAGGCCTTGGCGAGCCGGGCCTCGTACTCGCTCATCGGCAGTTGACCGTGTGCCACGGCATCGCCGAGCACCTGCGCCAACTGGATCCGGTCGGTGTCAGCGGCACGCGACTGGGTGCCGTCGGTGTCTTGGCTACGCCGGGATGGAGGTCTCATCGGATAAAGAGCCTACGACTAACCAGCTCTGCCGCAAGCGGGGTTGGTCAAAGTGGCCAGGCGGGGCTTGGTTGTAGGTCAGCCCGCCCAGCTGGGCGGGCGCTTCTGCAGAAAGGCCAGCATGCCTTCCTGGGCCTCGTCGGAGACGAACATCCGGGCCGAGGCCACGCTGAGCCGCTCGGAGTCCCGGTCGAATCCGTCCAGGACAGCGGCGGTGGTCAGCGCCTTGGATGCCGCCAGCCCCTGCGGGGAACCGAGCCGCAGGTTGGCGACCAGCTCCCCGACGGCGGCCTGGACATCCGCCGCGTTCTCCACGGCCAGGGTGATCAGGCCGATCGCGGCGGCTTCGGCTGCACCGAACTTCTCGCCGGTCAGGTAGTAGCGGGCCGCGGCCCGGGGGGACAGTTTGGGCAGCAGCGTCAGCGAGATGATCGACGGTGCCACGCCGATCCGGGCCTCGGTCAGGGCGAAGGTGCTGGCCGGACCCGCGACCGCCAGGTCGCAGGCCCCGACCAGTCCCATGCCGCCGGCCCGCACGTGACCGTCGACCGCCGCGATCACCGGCCGCGGCGACTCGACGATCGCCCGCATCAGCGCCGCCATCTCGCGGGCCCGGTCGGCGGCCAGGTCGCCGGGTTCACGCGGCGGTCCCAGCTTCGCCTCTCCTCCGTCGAGCCTCGCTGAACCGCCGGGGCTGGCGCCCGGGTCACCCCGGGAGGCCTCGCTCAGATCCGCGCCGGCGCAGAACGTGTTGCCGGTGTGGCCGAGCACCACCACCCGCACGTTCGGGTCGGCGGCGGCGTCGCGCAGGCCGGCGTGCAGCTGGGCAACCAACCTGGACGACAGCGCGTTGCGGTTGTGTGGCGAGTCCAGGGTCAGCCGGGCCGAGCCGTCTCCGGTGTCTTCGGGCCCCGCGTAGGAAACCAGCGTGTCCATCAGTACGACCGGGGCAGACCCAGCGACGTCTGCGCGACGAAGTTGAGGACCATCTCGCGGCTCACCGGCGCGATCCGTGCCAGCCGGGACGCGGTGACCGCCGCGGCGATGCCGTACTCCTTGGTCAGGCCGTTGCCGCCGAGGGACTGCACCGCCTGATCGACGGCCCGGGTCGACGCCTCGCCCGCGGCGTATTTGGCCATGTTGGCCGCCTCGGCAGCGCCGAAGTCGTCGCCGGCGTCATACAGCGTCGCCGCCTTCTGCATCATCAGCTTGGCCAACTGGATCTCGATGTGGTTCTGGGCCAGCGGGTGCGACAGGCCCTGGTGCGCGCCGATCGGGGTCTTCCACACCTGGCGGGTGGTGACGTAGTCGACGGCCTTGCCGATCGCGAAGCGGCCCATCCCGACCGCGCTGGCCGCACCCATGATGCGTTCCGGGTTCAGCCCGGCGAACAGCTGCGCGATGGCGGCGTCCTCGGAACCCACCAGCGCGTCGGCCGGCAGCCGGACGTCGTCGAGGAACACCTGGAACTGGCGCTCCGGGCTGAGCAGCTCCATCTCGATCGGCGTGTAGGTCAGACCGGGGGTATCGGTGGGCACCACGAACAGCGCGGGCCGCAATGATTCGGCCTTGGCGCCTGTGCCGCTGTAGCTGCGGCCCACGACCAGCACCGCCTGCGCCTGGTCGATGCCGGAGATGAAGGTCTTCTGGCCCTTGAGGATCCAGTCCGAGCCGTCGCGGCGCGCGGTGGTGGTGATCTTGTGCGAGTTCGACCCGGCGTCCGGTTCGGTGATGGCGAACGCCATGGTCAACGACCCGTCGGCGATACCGGGGATCCACCGTTTCTTCTGCTCGTCGGTGCCGAACTTGGAGATGATGGTGCCGTTGATGGCCGGCGAGACCACCATCATCAGCAGCGCGCAGCCGTTGGTCGCCATCTCCTCCATGACCAGCGAAAGCTCGTACATGCCGGCGCCGCCGCCGCCGTACTCCTCGGGCAGGTTGACGCCGATGAAGCCGAGTTTGCCGGCCTCGTTCCACAGCTCGTCGGTATGCTCGCCGGCGCGGGCCTTCTCCAGGTAGTAGTCCTGGCCGTAGTTGCGGGCCATCGCCGCGACTGCTTCGCGCAGGGCGCGCCGCTCGTCGCTTTCGATGAAGCTGGTGTCGCTCATGTGGGTTCTCCTTCTGCTTGCGTGGGGGTCTCGAGACTTTCGACGCGGGCCAGCACGGCGCCGACCTCTACCTGATCGCCGGGTTTGACGTCGAGCTGGGCGAGTACGCCGTCGGCCGGGGCGCTGATGGTGTGCTCCATCTTCATGGCCTCCAGCCAGATCAGCGGTTGGCCGGTGGTCACCGGGTCTCCGACCGCCGCGCCCAGCCGAATCACGTTGCCGGGCATGGGCGCCAACAGCGAGCCATGCGCGACTGCCGACTCGGGATCGGGGAATCGGGGCGATGCCACCAGGTGGACGCCCCCGGCGGGGGAGTCCACGTAGACGTCGGAGCCGTAGCGCGCGACGGTGAACGCGCGCGCCACACCGGCGGGGTCGGCCAGCACCACCTGGTCCGGCGTGGACGAAACCAGGGTGACGTCATCGTCGATGATCAGTCCCGTTCGGGTGAAACGGTATTCGACCCGATGCTCGGTGCCGCTGTCGTCGGTGTAGGTCTTGGCCTGGAATCCCGACGCCAGGTTGCGCCAACCGCTGGGAATGGAGCCCAACGCCGTGGCCGTGGCCCGGTTGTGTGCGGCGTCGGCCAGGGCGGCAGCGATCGCCGATGCCCGCACCGTTGCGGTATCCGCCAGCGGCTGAGACAGCTCGGCCAGGCCATGGGTGTCGAAGAACGCCGTGTCGGTGGCACCGTCCAGAAACGCCGGATGCCGCAGCACGTTGACCAGCAGGTCACGGTTGGTGCGCAGTCCGTGCAGCCGGGTGCGCGCCAGTGCGGCGGCGAGCACCCCCGCCGCCTGCCGGCGCGTCGGCGCGTAGCTGATCACTTTGGCCAGCATCGGGTCATAGTGGATGGAGACCGTCGAACCGGCGACGACGCCGGAGTCCAAGCGGATGCCGGTGCGCCGGTGCAGTGAGCCGAACTGCGTCACCACCCCGGGCGCATCGAAGGCGTGCACCGGACCGGCCTGCGGTTGCCAGCCGTGGGCGGGGTCTTCGGCGTAGAGCCGCACTTCGATCGAATGCCCATGAGCGGCAGGCGGTTCGGCATCGAGCCGGGCTCCGTCGGCCACCGCGATCTGCAGTTCGACCAGATCGACTCCGGTGGTCTCCTCGGTGACCGGATGCTCGACCTGCAGCCGGGTGTTCATCTCCAGGAAGTAGAAGTCGCCCTGCTCGTCGGCCAGGAACTCGACCGTGCCGGCCCCGGTGTAGCCGATCGCGCCGGCCGCCAGCCGGGCCGCCTCGAACAGCTTGGCCCGCATTCCGGGGGTGCGTTCCACCAGGGGGGAGGGCGCCTCCTCGATGACCTTCTGGTGGCGGCGCTGAATCGAGCACTCCCGCTCGCCGACGGCCCACACCGTGCCGTGCTGATCGGCCATCACCTGGACCTCGATGTGGTGGCCGGTCGGTAGATAGCGCTCGCAGAACACCGTCGGGTCCCCGAACGCCGAGGCGGCCTCGCGCTGGGCTGCCGCCACCTCGTCGGCCAGGGCCGAGAGCTCGCTGACCACCCGCATGCCGCGACCACCGCCGCCGGCGGATGACTTCACCAGCACCGGCAGTCGTGCGGCGGTGACGGTTTCCGGGTCGAGTTCCTCGAGAACCGGCACCCCGGCCGCGGCCATCATCTTCTTCGATTCGATCTTGGAACCCATCGAGGTCACCGCGTTCACCGGCGGACCGATCCAGGTCAGCCCGGCGGCCTGGACGGCTTGGGCGAAATCGGCGTTCTCGGAGAGGAATCCGTAACCGGGATGCACGGCGTCGGCGCCGGCGGCACGGGCCGCGGCGATGATCGCCTCAGCGGAGAGGTAACTCGTGGTGTCCGGCAGGCGCACCTTCGCGTCGGCTTCGGCGACGTGCGGCATGCCCGCGTCGGGGTCGGTGTAGACCGCGACCGTGCCCAGGCCCAGGCGGCGACAGGTGGTGAAGACCCGACGGGCGATCTCGCCGCGGTTGGCCACCAAGACATTGCTGATCATGGGGGTCCTCACATCCGGAAGACGCCGAAGTTCGACGTCCCCTCGACCGGGCCACTGGCGATGGCGGACAAACACATTCCCAATACCGTCCGGGTGTCGCGCGGGTCGATCACCCCGTCGTCGTAAAGCATCCCCGACAGCACGAGCGGCAGCGACTCGGCTTCGATCTGCCCTTCGACCATGGCGCGCATGGCGGCGTCGGCCTGCTCGTCGACCTGCTGCCCACGGGCCTCGGTGGCTGCCCGGTTCACGATCGACAGCACGCCCGCGAGCTGTGCTCCGCCCATCACCGAGGATTTGGCCGAAGGCCAGGCGAACAGAAAGCGGGGATCGTAGGCGCGTCCACACATGCCGTAGTGCCCGGCGCCGTAGGAGGCGCCCAGCAGCAGTGAGATGTGCGGCACCTTCGAATTGGATACGGCGTTGATCATCATCGAGCCGTGTTTGATCATCCCGCCCTCTTCGTAGTCCTTGCCCACCATGTAGCCGGTGGTGTTGTGCAGGAACAACAGTGGGGTGTTGGAGCGGTTGGCCAACTGGATGAACTGGGTGGCCTTCTGGGATTCCTCGCTGAACAGCACGCCCCGGGCATTGGCCAGGATGCCGATCGGATAGCCGTGTAGCCGTGCCCAACCGGTCACCAGCGATGAGCCGTACACCGCCTTGAACTCGTCGAACTCCGAACCGTCGACGATGCGCGCGATCACTTCGCGGGGGTCGAACGGAATGCGCAGATCGGCCGGCACGATACCGATCAGCTCTTCGGCGTCGTACTTCGGTTCGGCGACGGGAAGAGGCTTCGGGCCCTGTTTGACCCAGTTCAGCCGGGCCACGATCCGCCGACCGATCCGCACCGCGTCAAGCTCGTCGTTGGCGAGATAGTCGCCCAACCCGGAAGTGCGCGAGTGCATCTCGGCACCGCCGAGCGACTCGTCATCGGACTCCTCGCCGGTGGCCATCTTCACCAGCGGCGGCCCGGCCAGGAATACCTTGGAACGTTCCTTGATCATCACCACGTGGTCGGACATGCCGGGCACATAGGCGCCGCCGGCGGTGGAGTTGCCGAATACCAGCGCGATGGTCGGGATGCCGGCCGCCGACAGTCGAGTCAGGTCGCGGAACATCTGGCCGCCGGGGATGAAGACTTCCTTCTGGGTGGGCAGGTCCGCTCCGCCGGATTCCACCAGGGAGATCACCGGAAGCCGGTTCTCCAAAGCGATCTTGTTGGCCCGCAGGATCTTGCGCAGCGTCCACGGGTTGGAAGTGCCGCCCTTGACCGTCGGGTCGTTCGCGACGATCATGCACTCCACGCCTTCGACGGCGCCGATCCCGGTGACCAGGCTGGCCCCAACCTGGAAGGCGCTGCCCCAGGCAGCCAGCGGGCACAGCTCCAGGAACGGCGAGTCGGCGTCGATCAGAGCTTCGATGCGCTCGCGGGCGGTGAGCTTGCCGCGGGAATGGTGGCGGTCCACGTACTTGGGTCCGCCGCCGGCAAGTGCCTTGGCGTGCTCGGCATCGATCTCGGCGAGCTTCTCGTTCAGCGCCTCCGCCGCTTCGGTGTAGGCCGGGGAGGCTGGATCGAGGGTGGATTTCAAGGTGCTCATGACTGGAAACCTAGGGATTTCGCGGCCAGGGAGGTCAGGATCTCGGTGGTTCCACCGCCGATACCGATGATGCGCATATCCCGATACTGGCGCTCCACCTCGGACTCGGCCATATAACCCATGCCGCCGAAGAGCTGCACGGCCTGGTTGGCCACCCACTCACCGGCCTCCACCGCGGTGTTCTTGGCGAAGCACACCTCCGGGATGAGGAAGGCCTCGCCGGCCAGCTGCCGTTCGACGACGTGGCGGGTGTAGACCCGGGCCACATCGATGCGGCGGGCCATCTCTGCCAACGTGTTCTGCACGGCCTGCCGGGAGATCAGCGGACGGCCGAAGGTCTCCCGGTCGCGGCACCAGGCCAGGGTCAGCTCCAGGCAGCGCTGCGCGCTGGCATACGCCTGGGCGGCCAGCCCGACCCGCTCGGAGACGAAGGCCGCGGCGATCTGGGCGAAGCCGCTGTTCTCGGCGCCGACCAGGTTGGCTGCCGGAACCCGGGCGTCGACGTAGGACAGTTCGGCGGTGTCCGAGGAGCGCCAGCCCATCTTGTCCAGCTTGCGGGTCACCTCAAAGCCGGGCGTGCCCTTCTCGACCACCAGCAGTGACACCCCGGCCGCGCCGGGGCCACCGGTGCGCACCGCGGTGACGACATAGTCGGCGCGCACCGCGGAGGTGATGAAGGTCTTGGCGCCGTTGACCACATAGTGGTCGCCGTCGAGGCGGGCCGTGGTGCGCAGGTGTCCGACGTCCGAGCCGCCGCCGGGCTCGGTGATGGCCAGCGAGCCGATCTTCTCGCCGGCCAGCGTGGGGCGGACGAACTCCTCAATCAGCCGGGCGTCGCCGGAGGCGATCATGTGCGGCACCGCGATACCGCAGGTGAACAGCGAGGCGAACACCCCTCCGGGCGCCCCGGCCTGGTGCATCTCCTCGCAGATCACCACCGCGTCGGCGCCGTCGCCGCCACCGCCGCCGGCCTCTTCGGGGAAGCCCGCGCCCAACAGGCCGGCCTCGGCGGCCTTGCGGTGCAGCTCCCGCGGCAGGTCGCCGGTACGTTCCCACTCGTCGACGTTCGGAAGGATCTCGCGCTCGACGAAACCGCGCACGGTCTTGCGCAGCGCCTCGCGTTCGGGGGAGTTCCAGATACTCACAGTGTCCCTTCTGGTAGCAGTCGCTCGGGTATCTCGAGATGACGGCTGCGCAGCCATTCGCCAAGGCCCTTGGCCTGCGGATCGAACCGGGCCTGGTAGGCCACGCCCTGCCCGAGGATTCCCTCGATGACGAAGTTCACCGCGCGCAGCTTCGGCAGCAGGTGTCGGGTGACCGGCAGGTCGGCGGTCTCGGGCAGCAGTTCGCGCAGCTTCTCCACGGTCAGCGTGTGGGCCAGCCAGCGCCACTGTTCATCGGTGCGCACCCAGGCCCCGACGTTGGCCGAACCGCCCTTGTCGCCGCTGCGGGCGCCGGCGATCAGTCCCAGCGGCGCGCGCCGGGTGGGGCCCGCCGGTAGCGGCTCGGGCAGGTCCGGCTCGGCGGCCGGAGCCAGCTCGAGGGTCTGGGACGCGGGCGGGATGTCCACCCGGGTGCCGTCGGCGTGCACCGCGATGTGCGGCACCTGGGTGGCGTCGACGTAGCCCGGGGTGAACACCCCGTAGACCTGGCCGTCGCCGGGCGGGGCGGTGACGCAGAAACCGGGGTAGCTGGCCAGTGCCAGCTCGATACCGGCCGCGGAGAACTTGCGGCCCACGTTGGCCGGGTCCGGGTCGCGGACCACGCAGTGCAGCAGTGCGCTGGCGGTTTCTTCGGTGTCGGCGTCCGGGTGATCGGTGCGCGCCAACGTCCACTCCAGCTCGGCCGGCCGGACGGTCATGGCCGTCTCCAGCTGAGTACGCACCAGTTCGGCCTTGGCTTCGATGTCCAGGCCGGTCAGCACGAACGTGGTGGAGTTGCGGAACCCGCCGATGCTGTTCAGCGACACCTTGTAGGTGGGCGGCGGCGCCTCGCCGGTCACGCCGGAGATCCGCACCCGGTCCGGGCCGTCGGGCGACAGCTCGATGCTGTCGATGCGGGCGGTGACGTCGGGATTGGCGTAGCGGGCACCGGTCACCTCGTAGAGCAGCTGCGCGGTCACGGTGTCGACGCTGACCAGGCCGCCGGTGCCGGGGTGCTTGGTGATCACCGACGATCCGTCGGCATGGATCTCCGCGAGCGGGAAACCGGGGTGCAGCAATTGCTCGGTCGGTATCTCGGTGAAGAAGGCGTAGTTGCCGCCGCTGGCCTGGATGCCGCACTCGATGACGTGGCCGGCGACCACCGCCCCGGCCAGCCGGTCGTAGTCGGTGCGGGCCCAGCCGAAGTGGGCGGCGGCCGGCCCGACGATCACCGAGGCATCGGTGACCCGCCCGGTGATCACCACGTCGGCGCCGCCGGCCAGGCACTCGGCGATGCCCCAGGCGCCCAGGTAGGCGTTCGCGGTCAGCGGAGTGCCCAGCCCGAGCTCGGCGGCGCGGGGGAGCAGGTCATCGCCTTCGACGTGTGCCACCCGCGCCGGGATGCCGAGTCGCTGCGCCAGCTCGCGGACCGCGTCGGCCAGGCCGGCCGGATTGAGTCCGCCCGCGTTGGCCACGATGCGAACGCCCTGCTGATGGGCCAGCCCGAGGCACTGCTCGAGTTGGGTCAGGAAGGTCTTGGCGTAGCCGCGCTCCGGGTGCTTCATCCGGTCGCGTCCCAGGATCAGCATGGTCAGTTCGGCCAGGTAGTCGCCGGTGAGATAGTCCAGCTCACCGCCGGTGAGCATCTCGTACATGGCGGCATGCCGGTCGCCGTAGAAGCCCGAACAGTTTCCGATCCGAACCGCTGCTGTCATCCCCATCCCCATCACTCAACCAACCGGTAGGTTAGCCGGTACCGCCGGTGTCGCGTCAAGGTGCGTTGCCGCCCTCGGGAACGCCGGGCCTCTGTGGCGGTCCCAGCTTCGCCTCTCCTTCGTCGAGCCTCGCTGAACCGCCGTATTCGCTATTTTGGAGCCGACGCTGGTCACCGGCTATCCTTTCGGGAGTCCCGCCGCTGGTATCTAGCGGCAATATGCAACTTGAGGAGAGGCTCGACCATGGCCGTGCCGAAACGCAGGATGTCGCGTGCGAACACTCGCAGTCGCCGCGCTCAGTGGAAGGCTGAGGCAACCGGCCTGGTCAACGTGTCGGTCGCCGGGCGCCAGCACAAGGTGCCGCGTCGGCTGCTGAAGGCCGCCCGCCTGGGCCTGATTGATCTCGACCGCCGCTAATAAGCCTCCGACACGAGCGGCGCTTTACCCACCAGATCGCCCATCAATGATTGGATGGCACCCATGGCTACCCGGGTACTGGTTGTAGATGATGACCGCGCGGTGCGTGAGTCGCTGCGCAGGTCTCTGTCGTTCAATGGTTACTCCGTCTCGCTGGCCACCGACGGTGTCGAGGCACTCGAGGCCATCACCAGCGATCGTCCGGACGCGATGATCCTCGACGTCATGATGCCGCGACTGGACGGCCTGGAAGTCTGCCGCCAGCTGCGCAGCACCGGTGACGACCTGCCGATCCTGGTGCTGACCGCCCGCGACTCGGTCTCCGAGCGGGTCGCCGGCCTCGACGCCGGTGCCGACGACTACCTGCCCAAGCCGTTCGCCCTGGAGGAACTGCTGGCGCGGATGCGGGCGCTGCTGCGCCGTACCACGGCCGAGGACCTGTCCGAGTCGGTGGCGATGTCGTTCGAGGACCTGACCCTGGACCCGGTGACCCGCGAGGTCACCCGCGGCGATCGGCAGATCAGCCTCACCCGCACCGAATTCGCGCTGTTGGAGATGCTGATCGCCAACCCGCGCCGGGTGCTCACCCGCAGCCGCATTCTCGAGGAGGTATGGGGTTTCGACTTCCCCACCTCGGGCAACGCGCTGGAGGTCTACATCGGGTACCTGCGTCGCAAGACTGAAGCCGAAGGGGAGCCGCGGCTGATCTACACCGTGCGCGGGGTGGGTTACGTGCTTCGCGAGACTCCGCCCTGATGCAGTTGTTCCGCCGGCGGCAGGACGACGATTCGGCGCAAAACACGTCCCTGTCGCTGCGCTGGCGGGTGATGTTGCTGGCGATGTCAATGGTGGCATTGGTGGTGGTGTTGATGGCCGTGGCCGTCTACGCCGTCATCTCGGCTGCGTTGTACAACGACATCGACAATCAGCTGCAGAGTCGCGCCGAGATGCTGATCGCCAGCGGCTCGTTGGCCGCCGATCCCCGTAAGGCGATCGAGGGCACCGCCTACTCCGACGTCAACGCGATGCTGGTCAACCCGGGCCGGTCGATCTACACCGCCAACCAGCCCGGCCAGCGGTTGCCGGTCGGGCAGCAGGAGAAGGCCGTCATCCGCGGCGAACTGTTCTTGTCGCGGCGCACCGCGGCCGGCCAGCGGGTACTGGCCGTGCACCTGCCCAACGGCAGCACGCTATTGATCTCCAAGAGCCTGGCGCCCACCCGGGCGGTGACGATGAAGCTGCGCTGGGTGCTGCTCGTCGTCGGCGGGGTCGGTGTCGTGGTGGCAGCGGTGGCCGGCGGGATGGTCACCAGGGCCGGTCTGCGCCCGGTGGGCCGGCTGACCGAAGCGGCCGAACGCGTGGCGCGCACCGATGACCTGAGACCGATCCCGGTCTACGGCAGCGACGAGTTGGCCCGGCTCACCGAGGCGTTCAACGCGATGCTGCGGTCCCTGGCCGAGTCGCGGGAACGGCAGGCCCGACTGGTGGCCGATGCCGGCCACGAACTGAAGACCCCGCTGACGTCGCTGCGCACCAACGTCGAACTGTTGATGGCGTCCGCGGCGCCGGGCGCTCCGCAGCTGCCCGAGGAGGAGATGGCCGAACTGCGTGCCGACGCGATCGCTCAGATCGAGGAATTGTCCACGCTGGTCGGTGATTTGGTGGATCTCACCCGCGACGACCAACGCGAGGTCGCCTACGAACAGGTCGATGTCACCGAGGTGGTCGACCGCAGCATGGAGCGGGTCCGCCGACGCCGCAACGACATCGAGTTCGACATCCAGGTGGTTCCGTGGCACGTGTACGGCGACGCCGCCGGTCTGTCGCGTGCGGTGCTGAACATGCTCGACAACGCCGCCAAGTGGAGCCCGGCGGGTGGAGTGGTCGGGCTGCGGATGCGGCAGATCGACCCGACACACGTCGAGATGGTGGTGTCCGATCGGGGGCCGGGAATCCCGGAGAACCAACGGGAATTGGTGTTCGAACGCTTCTACCGGTCGGACCAGGCACGCGCGATGCCCGGCTCCGGGCTCGGCCTGGCGATCGTCAAACAGGTGGTGCTCAAACACGGCGGGACGATCACCATCCACGACACCGTCCCCGGGGGGCAGCCGCCCGGGACGTCGATCCGGATGGTGCTGCCCGGTGGGCCCACAGCCGCGGGCGGGGTCCCGGCCGCGGCGATCACAGGCGGTTCTCAGTCCACGTAGGCATGGTGGTGAGGCAACCTCGCTGCACTCGTGTCACTAGGAGTAGACAACAAACATGACGAACTACCCCGGGTACCCCCCGCCGCCTCAGCAACCGGAACGGTCCAACCCGCCCGGTGCACCGGCGACGGAGCAACGCGGACAGACCGGCTACCCGGGCCGCGGTGTGCAGGGCCCGTACCCGTCGCCCTACGACTGGCGCTATGGACAGCAGCCCGCTCAGCCGCAGCAGCCGACGTATCGCACCGCCTACGACGCCTCCTACGGCCGTCCCGGTGCCCCCGGTGGTCCCGGCGGTCCGCGTGCCGTTCCGCAGCAGCGCCCCCGCACCGGGGCGCTGGCGCTGGGCGCGGTCGCCATCGCGGCGATGTCCGGCGTGATGGGTGGCGTGGTGGGCTCGGCGCTGCACTCCGATAACAAACCCACCGCCGCAAACAGCCATACGCCGAGCTTGCAGGCGCCCGGCGTGCCCGCTGCGGTGAGCCTGCCGGACGGCTCGGTCGAGAAGGTCGCGGCGAAAGTGGTGCCCAGCGTCGTCATGCTGGAGACCGATCTGGGGCGCCAGTCCGAGGAGGGTTCCGGCATCGTCTTGTCGACCGACGGGATGATCCTGACCAACAACCACGTGGTGGCCGCCGCCGCCAAGGCCGATGCGACCGCCAAGGCGGCGCCGAAGACCACCGTGACGTTCGCCGACGGCCGCACCGCACCGTTCACGGTGGTGGGGGCGGACCCGGCCAGCGATATCGCCGTGGTGCGCGTCCAGGGCGTCTCGGACCTCACCCCGATCACCATCGGCTCCTCGGCGGACCTGCGGGTGGGCCAGCATGTGGTGGCCGTCGGATCCCCGCTCGGCCTGGAGGGCACGGTGACGACCGGAATTGTCAGCGCCCTCAACCGGCCCGTCTCCACCAGCGGCGAGACGGGTAATCAGAACACCGTGCTGGACGCGATCCAGACCGACGCCGCGATCAACCCGGGCAACTCGGGCGGGGCACTGGTCAACATGAACGGTGACCTGGTCGGGATCAACTCCGCGATCGCGACGATGGGCGGCGACGTCGCCGACGCCCAGGGCGGCTCCATCGGCCTGGGCTTCGCGATACCGGTGGACCAGGCCAAACGGATCGCCGACGAACTCATCAACTCGCCGGATCACACAGCGTCGCACGCCTCGCTGGGGGTTCGGGTCACCAGCGACCGCAGTCTGCACGGAGCCAAGGTCGTCGAGGTGGTCCCCGGGGAGGCCGCGGCCAAAGCCGGTCTGCCGGAAGGTGCCACGGTGACGGCGTTCGACAAGCGCCCGATCGGCAGCGCCGACGCACTGGTCGCGGCCGTGCGGTCCAAGGCGCCCGGCGACCAGGTGACACTGACCTACCTCGATGCCGGGGGAGCGACCAAGACCGCGCAGGTCACCCTGGGTAAAGCGCAGCAGTAGACGGGCTTCGCCGACCCGCGGTTTTGGTGCGGCGGGCCCAGCTTCGTCTCTCCTTCGTCGAGCCTCGCTGACCCGCGGTTTTGGTGCGGCGGGCCCAGCTTCGCCTCTCCTTCGTCGAGCCTCGCTGACCCGCCGGGATTCGGCGATATACGGTTGCACCCATGGAGCAGTCCCGAGAACTCGCCGGCCGCGCGCTCATCGTCATCGTCGATGACCGCACCGCGCACGGCGATGAGGACCACAGTGGCCCGTTGGTCACCGAATTGTTGGCCGAGGGCGGGTTCATGGTCGACGGTGTGGTCGCCGTCGCCGCCGACGAGGTGGAGATCCGCAACGCGCTGAACACGGCGGTGATCGGCGGCGTCGACCTGGTGGTGTCGGTGGGCGGCACCGGCGTCACCCCGCGCGATGTTGCCCCCGAGGCCACCCGCGAAATCCTGGACCGGGAGATCCTGGGCATCGCCGAGGCGCTGCGTGCCTCGGGGCTGGCCGCCGGGATCGCCGACGCCGGGTTGTCGCGGGGTTTGGCCGGGGTCTCCGGCAGCACCCTGGTGGTCAACCTGGCCGGGTCCCGGGCCGCCTTGCGCGACGGGATGGCGACGCTGAACCCGCTGGCGGCCGCGATCATCGGCCAGTTGTCCAGCCTGGAGATCTGACCGCCGTGCCCGGACTCGGCGAGCACCAGGAGTCGTCCGACGAACGTGATTCGGACGACGTCCGGGAGGCCGAGGAACGCGAACGGTGGTTGCGGGACAACGTCCCCCCACATCACGGTTGAGATTCGACTTCTCGAAATCACTCGCGCCGCCGCATCCGCGGTCGCTACGGTTCGCATGGGCTGGTACGGGGCCGCCCGAATCGTTTCCGGCGGAAGGGTGCAGAGGTGTTCAAAGGGTTCAAGAATTTTCTGATGCGTGATGACGTCATCACCGTCGCCATTGGTCTGGTGGTGGCGCTGGCGTTCTCCAACTTGGTCGAGGCCTTCACCAAAACGGTGATCAACCCGCTGGTCTCGGCCACTCAGCCGGACACCGCCGGTCTGGGGCTGGGCTACCAACTGGGGGCGGAAGGCAACGAGGCGACGTTCATCGACCTCGGCGCGTTCATCTCGGCGATCATCTACTTCATCGTGTTCATGGCGACCATCTACTTCTTCATCGTGCTGCCCTACAAGCACATCCAGAAGCGCCGGGGCAACACCGTGTTCGGCGACCCGGCTCCGACCAAGACCTGCCCGGAGTGCCGGTCCGAGATCGCCGCCGAGGCGACCAAGTGCAAGTTCTGCGCCAGCACGCAGCCGGCCACCGCTGCTTGACGCCTCAGCGCAGGGTGAGTGTGACGGCCTGAGCCAGCGTGGCGCCGGCCACCGCCACGGCGGCGGTGGCCGGCAACGCCACCAGCACCACTCGGTCGTCATGGTTGTGCTTGTCAGACACCAGCACCACGATCCCGCCACCGGCCACCACCCTGGGGGCACCCGGCGGGCCGGCCGGGTCTTCCGGGGCGGTCGTCACGATGTCGACGACGTCGCCGGGGCGGACCAAGTCGATCAAGGCGGCGTCGGCCGGGTGCACGCCCACGATGCGGGCGCCGGGTCCGGCAGCGGCCTCGGTAAGCCGGCTGCCCAGTAGGCGCACATCGGTGAGTATCTCGCCGCGGCGTGCCGGGCCCGCCAGCGTGGCGTGCAGCACCGATGCCATGTCGGTGGCGGCACCCTCGGGAACCGTTTGGGCTGAACGGCTTTCGAGGGAGACGTCATCGACGGTCAGCGCCGTGCCCGGCGCGATATCGCGACTGGCCACCACGACCTCGACCTGGTCGCCCTGCGGGTTGGAGCGGATCGCCGCGACGCCCGCCAACAAGACCAGGGCGCCGGCGACCACGCGCCTTGCGAGCACCGTGCGGGCCCAGTCCGGCCGCAGCGCCTGCGATATCCGGGTGATCAGTGTGGGGTTGAGCGACTCGCCCATGGCGCCACGGTAAGCGGCCTGCCGACCGCGGGCCGCCGACCGCGCGTCGGCCTGTGGATAACGGGCTAGCTGGAGGTGGTCGCCGGAGCGGCGGTGCTGGCCTTGGCGGTTTCGGTCGACTTGGTGCCGCTGTCGCCGGAGGACTTGTCGGCCGACTTGGTCTCGCTGCCGCCGGAGTCGCCGGAGGCTGTGGTCTTGGTGGCGCTGCTGCCGTTGGAAGCCGACTTGCCGGACTCCCGGCTGTCGGTGCGGTAGAAGCCGCTGCCTTTGAATACCACGCCGACCTTGCCGAAGATCTTGCGGAGGCGACCGTCGCACTCCTCGCAGGTGGTCAGTGCGTCGTCGGTGAAGGCTTGGACCACGTCGAAGCGATTGCTGCACTCGGTGCAGGCGTAGCTGTAGGTGGGCACGCGAAACCTCCGTGGATCGAACAATCGGGTTAGCACTCTACCGTGCTAAGTGCTAGAACCGCTATGTGGCCTCGGTCATTCCGGATCGTTGCGGGTAGTGCCGAGCGTCACCAGGCCGAGCTGCGGGGTCAGGGCATGGGTCATCGGCACATCGTGGGGCTCCGACGGCAGCACCAGGTCGTCGGGCAGCAGCTCGGCGTCGCGCACGACCGCGACCAGCGGGGTCTGCGGCCTGCGGAACTGCAGGGAGCGGTCGTAGAAGCCGGCGCCGCGGCCCAGCCGCGCGCCCCGGCGGTCCACGGCCAGCGCCGGCACCAGGATCAGATCCGCCTCGGCCAGCGCGTCGGGCGCCAGCCACGGCTGCGGAGGCTCCAGGAGGCCGAACCGGGCGGTGACAAGGGATCCGGCCCGGTAGTCGCCCCACATCAATGCCAGCGGAGTGCCGTCGTCTTCGGTGCGCACCACCGGCAGCAGCACCCGCACGCCGCGGCGCGCCAGCCCGTCCAGCATGACCGCTGATCCCGGCTCACTGCCCACCGGCACGTAGGCGCAGACCGTGCCGGTGTCGTGCGCCAGTCGGTCCAGGTGGGCGGCCAGCGCCGCGGCCTCGGCATCGTGCAGTTCAGGGGGCACCGCGCGCCGCGCGGCGAGCAGCCGCGCCCGCAACGCGGACTTGGCGGCCAGCACCGCGTCGTCGGTCACGGCTTCCACATTGTCAGCAACGGCTCGCCCACCGCCAGGGGCGGAGGCGGAGTTGATTGCGGTTATCGTGTGAGCAATGCCCACGCCGAAGGTTTCGATTCCGCGCACCGCCATTGTGCCCGCGGCAGGTTTGGGCACCCGTTTTCTGCCCGCGACCAAGACGGTGCCCAAGGAGTTGCTGCCCGTCGTCGACACTCCCGGGATCGAGCTGGTGGCGGCGGAGGCCGCCGAGGCCGGCGCCGAGCGGCTGGTGATCATCACCTCCGAGGGCAAGGACGGCGTGGTTGCGCACTTCGTCGAAGACCTGGTGTTGGAGGGCACGCTGGAGGCGCGCGGCAAGAAGGCGATGCTGGCCAAGGTGCGCCGCGCCCCGCAGCTGATCAAGGTCGAGTCGGTGGTGCAGGCCGAGCCGCTTGGGCTGGGGCATGCCATCAGCTGTGTCGAGCCCACCCTGTCCGCCGATGAAGACTCCGTCGCGGTGCTGCTTCCCGACGACCTGGTGCTGCCCACCGGCGTGCTGGAGACGATGTCGAAGGTGCGTGCCCGACGGGGCGGCACCGTGCTGTGCGCGATCGAGGTCAGCCCCGAGGAGGTCAGTGCCTACGGGGTCTTCGATGTCGAGCCGGTTCCCGACGCCGCCAACCCCGACGTGATGCGGGTTAAGGGGATGGTCGAGAAGCCGAAGGCTCAAGACGCCCCGTCGATGTATGCCGCGGCGGGCCGCTACGTGCTGGACCGGGCCGTGTTCGACGCGTTGCGGCGCATCGACCGGGGGGCCGGCGGCGAGGTGCAGCTCACCGACGCCATCGCGTTGATGATCGCCGAGGGCCATCCCGTGCACGTCGTGGTGCACCGCGGCTCGCGACACGACCTGGGAAATCCGGGCGGCTACCTCAAAGCTGCGGTTGACTTTGCCCTGGACCGTGATGACTACGGTCCGGACCTGCGTCGGTGGCTGGTGGCGCGGCTGGGCTTGGCGGAGAACTGAGCCGACATCAGCGGAGATTCGGACCGAGGCTTCTGAGACTTCAGCGGAGAAAGGCACACCGTGCGTTCGGTTGAGGAGCAGCAGGCTCGGGTTTCGGCTGCCGCGGTGGCGCCCCGCCCGGTCCGGGTGGCGATCGCCGAGGCACAGGGCTTGATGTGCGCCGAAGAAGTGGTCGCCGAGCGGCCGATGCCCGCCTTCGACCAGGCCGCCATCGACGGCTACGCGGTGCGCAGCGTCGACGTACTCGGCGCCGACGCGATCGGCGACAGCTCGGACGCGGCCGAACGGGACGCCGCCGCGGTAACTCTTCCGGTGCTGGGCATCATCGAAGCCGGAGCCCGCACTCCCACCCGGTTGCAGCCCAAGCTGGCCACGCGGATTCAGACCGGGGCGCCGATGCCCACCCTGGCCGACGCGGTGCTGCCGCTGCGGTGGACCGACGGCGGGGACTCCCGGGTTCGGGTGCTGCGAGGCGTGCGCCCGGGTGACTACGTACGCCGGGTCGGCGACGACGTACAACCCGGCGATGTGGCGGTGCGCGCCGGCACGGTCGTGGGCGCCGCCCAGGTGGGGTTGCTGGCCGCCGTCGGCCGCGACCGCGTGCTGGTGCATCCCCGCCCCCGGCTGTCGGTGCTGGCGGTGGGCGGCGAACTGGTCGACGTCAACCGCACACCCGGCAACGGACAGGTCTACGACGTCGACTCCTACGCGCTGGCCGCGGCGGGTCGCGACGCGGGCGCGGAGGTGAACCGCGTCGGCATTGTCAGCAACGACCCCGCGAAGCTGCGTGAGGTGGTCGAGGGCCAGCTCAACCGCGCCGAGGTCGTGGTGATCGCCGGCGGGGTCGGCGGCGCCGCGGCGGATGCGGTGCGAGCGGCCCTGGCGGATCTCGGCGACATGGAAGTCGCCCGCATCGCCATGCACCCCGGTTCGGTGCAGGGCTTCGGTCAGCTTGGCCCGGAAGGGGTTCCGACGTTCCTGTTGCCCACCAACCCGGTGAGCGCGCTGGTGGTGTTCGAGGTGATGATCCGTCCGCTGATCCGGCTGTCGCTGGGCAAGCGGGAGCCGATGCGCCGGGTGGTGCGGGCCCGCACCCTGGGGCCGATCGCTTCGATGCCCGGCCGGAAGGGCTACCTGCGGGGCCAGTTGATGCGCGACGAGGAGACCGGCGAGTACCTGGTGCAGGTGCTCGGGGCGTCGGGCGGCACCTCCTCGCACCTGCTGGCGACGTTGGCCGAGGCGAACTGCCTGGTGGTGGTTCCCGAGGAGATCGAGCAGATCGCCACCGGCGAGCTGGTGGACGTCGCCTTCCTGGCTCAGCGGGGTTGAATCCGGGTACATGTTGGTCAACCTGTGGCCCTTCAAGGCCGTCCAGCACCCCGGCTGGCCGAGTGTGCTCGGGCCGCTGCGGGTCGCGGCCGGGGTGATCCGGCTGCGGCCGGTGCGGATCCGCGACGGCGTGACCTGGAGCCGGATCCGCTTGGCCGACCGTGCCCACCTGGAGCGGTGGGAGCCCAGTGTCGAGGTGGACTGGGTGACCCGGCACGGTTCGGCGGCGTGGCCGCCGTTGTGCTCCAGCCTGCGCACCGAGGCTCGGTATGGGCGGATGCTGCCGTATGTGATCGAGCTTGACGGCCGATTCTGTGGCCAGTTGACGGTGGGCAACATCGCCCACGGTGCGCTGCGGTCGGCCTGGATCGGTTACTGGGTGTCCAGCGCGGTGGCCGGCGGGGGAGTGGCGACCGGGGCGGTGGCGCTCGGGCTCGACCACTGCTTCGGACCGGTCCGGCTGCATCGGGTGGAGGCCACCGTCCGGCCGGAGAACGCGGCCAGCCGAGCGGTGTTGGCGAAGGTCGGCTTTCGTCAGGAAGGGCTGCTGCAGCGCTATCTGGACGTCGACGGCGCGTGGCGGGACCACCTGCTGATGGCGATGACTGTCGAGGAGGTTGCCGGCTCGGTGACCTCGGCGCTGATCCAGGCCGGCCGGGCTGCCCCGGCTTGAAAGTATTTCGGGCGGCATGTTACCCGTGTGATAGTTGTGACTACCGAGGTCGGCGAGTAAATTACAACTGTGTAATTGGCTCGGCGCGCCGCCCGAGGTCGCGTGGGTCACATACCTAGCCTTGGCTGGGAAAGGAGCAGGCCACCCATGCCCAGCATCCCGCAATCTTTGCTCTGGATCTCACTGGTCGTCCTCTGGCTGTTCGTTCTGGTGCCGATGCTGGTCAGCAAGCGTGACGCGGTGCGTCGTACCAGTGACGTGGCGTTGGCGACCCGTGTGTTGACCAGCGGATCCAGTGCCCGGCTGCTCAAGCGCGGCGGCCCGGCCGCCGGTCACCGCAGCGACCCCGACTGGCAGCACAGCGCCGATGGTGCTGACGATGTCGATGACACCGACGAAGACGAGCCCACCGAGAGCGGCTCGCGCGTGTTCGTCGCTGCGGCGGCTGTGTTCGTCGCCGCCGCGGAGCAGCGCGTCGGCGAGCAGGGTGAGCAGGGTGAGCTGGACTACCTGGACGTAGACGTGGTCGCCGACGATTCCGACGTGTTGCCGCTGTCGGAGGAGGGTTTTGCGCGAGCACGGGCCCAGGCCGTCGCCGAGGCAGAGGCCGAGGCGCGTGCTCAGGCCGAAGCCGAGGCCGCTGCGTTGGCGGCTGAAGCAGAGGCTGCGGCGTTGGCTGAAGCCGAAGCCGAAGCCGAAACCGAAGCTGAAGCCGAAGCCCAGGCTCAGGCCGAAGTTCAGGCTCAAGCCGACGAAGCCGACGTCGAATCGGTCGACGACGCCGAGTCTTACGAGTCCTACGAGTACGAAACGATCGACGACAGCTCCGGGCTGGAAGCCGCCGCGGAGGCGCCGATGGGCGCCGCGGCCGGCATGCGCCGGCCCCGCAGCGACATCAAGACGGCCGCCGCCGTCGATGCCCGCAAGTACGAGTTCCGCAAGCGGGTGCTGCTGTCGCTGGCGGCGATCCTGGTGTTCTCGGCGATCACGGCCTTCACCGTGGCGCCCACCGCATGGTGGATCTGCGGCGGCGCGGCCGGCGCGACGGTGCTCTACCTGGCGTACCTGCGGCGTCAGACTCGCATCGAGCAGCAGGTGCGTTCGCGCCGTGCGCGGCGGGCCGAACGGCCGCGTGCGCAGCGGGAGAGCGTGCACACCGAAGCGTTCGAGGTGGTGCCGTCGCGGCTGCGCCGTCCGGGTGTGGCGGTGCTGGAGATCGACGATGAGGACCCGGTGTTCGAGCACCTCGAGTACGCGTCCAGCAGTGGCCAGTACGACTGGCGGGGGGACCTGCCCCGCGCGGCCGGGCAATAGCGTCTCGGTTTCGGGGGGCCAGCTGCTGGCTGGTAATCTCCTAGCGGTCAGGGGCTATAGCGCAGTTGGTAGCGCGTCTCGTTCGCATCGAGAAGGTCAGGGGTTCGATTCCCCTTAGCTCCACTTTCTGAACACTCCGCGATAAGTCGGCCACGATGGACTGGTGCGAATCTAGGAGGCGTGATGACCAAGCGAACCATGTCGGCGAAGGCTCGCCGCCAGTTCGTCGTGCGCTCCACCAAGGCGTCAGCGCGGCTGGAGCAACGCGTCGTGCCGGCAGACCATGTGCGCTCGGCCAAGGCCGAAAAGTACCTGGCATCGTTGAGTGCCAAGGCCTGATGGCCTTCGAGCCCGACTACGGCGAAACCCTCGTTACCGAGGAAGAGCGTGAGGCACTGACTGCTGAAGCGCGCGAAGTTCTTGGCCACCCGATTCGCAAGGCGGATCTCTACGATCTCGAGCAGCAAATCCAGGACGAGGTCGCCGACGATCTCGTCGCCGAGGTATTGGATGGCACCCTCGCTGTATCCGAGCTGCTCACTGACCGCTTCGTACGCGAACTCCATCGGCGTCTCTACGCGCCGGTCTGGACATGGGGTGGACGCCAACGTTCGCGTGAGACCAACATCGGTATCGCGCCGGAACGTATTGCGGTTGAATTGCGCAACTCGCCGTCCGGATGTCACCCGTGATCAGCGTTCACGTCGGGAACCGCGCCGCTGACGCTGACGCGACAGCGCCAAAGCGCGTACCTTTGCGCCATGGCGGATCAGCTGGGGGCCTTCGCCGACGCGGCGCGGGCGCGCGAGGCGCAGCTGGTGCAGCGGTTGACGACGTCGGTGGAGCTCGACCGGTCTTTCGAGACGATCCTGCGGGGCGCTCACCGGTACAACCTGCAATCCCGGCAGCGTCTGGACGCCATCGAGGCGGAGATTCGCCAGGCCGCTGCCACCTGGCGCGGCTTAGACACCCCCGCCGGTGCCCGGCAGTTTCAAGCCTTCCTGACGGCCAAGACCCGTCAAATCCACCAGGTCGTCGCCGACGCCGCCGCCGACAGCCAGCAGCGCGCAGCGCAGGTCCAGGCATTGACCGGGCGCTACCCGCTCGGTGGGGACCGAACTACCCAATCGGTCGATTTCCGTCAAAAGGGTCCGCCGCAGGTCGACCCGCTCGAAGAGATCCTGAAGAAGTACCAGGTATCGGATGACCCCGATGGTGCACTCGATTGGGAGCCGCCGTGGCCGCTCAGCTTGGCCACCAACCCGGTGCACGTGACCGCGGGAGAGGCGCGCATGCTCGAAGACCTCTCACCGTTTGCGCTGCGGGATCTGAACCAGATCAAACAAGCCGCCGCAACCGAAGCCAAGGTGCGTTTCCCGCCCCAGAATGGTCCCAACGACACAGCCGACAACCACACCGACGCCTTCCGGCACGCATACTGGAACGCCCTGATGACGCAACGATTCGGCGAGAACTGGACCCGCGACTTCGCGACCGCTCACGAACGACTGCCGGACAACCACGCCGCCGCCGAGGCGATGGATCTGTACAACAACGAAGTCGGACGAGAAATCGCAACAGCTAACCCACGCGCCACTCCGGCGCAGCTCGCGGACCTAGTGCAACAGGCCGTCGACAGGGGCGACACCGTCGTGGTCGCGCCCGGCGGCGAGAAGCTGGCCTGGAGCAACACCATTGCCTGGGGCGAGGCGGGCACGACGACGAACGCGACGCTACCGGGTCAGACGCCAACGCCAACCGGTGCCGGGCCCGGTGGGGTCTACGACCCCGGTCAACCCGGCGGCTACGGAACGTCGGCAGGAGGGTACTGACCGTGGTGAGCAGAGCAGCGCCGATACGCAGTGCGCTTAGTGTCCTATTGCTGTGCATGTTGGTGACGAGCTGCGGACTGACGAGGCAATCGATGGACATCGACTACAACGATCGACGACTCAACGAGGGCTTGGCAAACCTTCTGCATCAAGATAAGTCGGGCAGACTGAGTGACTTCACCTCGTGGCCCTGGGATGAGGTGCATCTGTTTCATGAATACACCGAGCGGGAGTTCATCGAGAAAACCGTCGGCGCACCGGTGATCCGGTCGAATTTCTTTGAATCCAAAGCCAGTCTGTTGGTCTTCGAGGACCATGGGAAGCCCGTCAAGGCCGTCGGTATTGCCGCCGACTACCTGCGTGGGCAGGACCATCGCGTGAGTTGGCCCGCCGACGTGATGCTGCAACCGTGTTGTGGAGGGTATCTGCAGCTGACGTTGCCATCGGCCGGCGGGTAGGTTTCCCGCGACTCAACGGTCCGATTCGACCGGGGCTGATCTCCTCAGGGGTGTGCCACCAGATACGTCTCGTTGTCCAGATCGGCCGTGAGCTCCTGCACATCAAAGGGCCGGTCCAACCGCGCGCGCAACGACTTCGGGTCGATCAGCAGGCTGATCTCGGCGGTCTGCCGGGCGAACAGGCGTCCGATCAGCGGGTAGATTCGACGCATGATCGCCCGCTCGGCCGACGTACAGCGTGCTGCGCAGTAGCCCACATGACCGATCTCGTCGGTAAGAATCTCGCTGTACAACAAGGTGATTCGCTCAGCGACCTCGGGCTCGTCGGCGAACAGCTCGATACCGGCGCGACGTAGTTCGTCGAACATGATGCAGCCCGCCATCTCTGCGGCGCCGACGAACATGAAGCTGAGCCGCTCCGGAAGAAACACGCCGGTTTTGACGAACTGCCGCATCACGAAGGGTGGGGGGACCACCTGGAAGGTCAGATCGAACACGTCCAAGGCGTAGGCCAGCAGCCTGGTGTGGTAGTGCTCTTCCAGTTCGAGGTAGACGTTCTCCGGCGGCAGATTCTCGTCGCTGTTGCGGCCGTAGGTCTCGCCCAGGCCGACGCCGAAACGCTCGGCCTGATTGAGCTTTGCTGTTGCCAACAGGAACAGCATCTTTCGGTCCAGGCCGGGTTCTGGTCGCCGGCGCCGCAGGTTGCGAAGGAAAGTTGCTCGGTCGGCGGGTTGAGCCGAGTGCACGGGGTTGGCCTCAAGGTCGTTGAAGAACTGGTCTCGATTGGCCAGCCGCCTGTTGAGCAGGTCGGCTTCACCGTCTCGCTTGGCCAGAAACTCCCGGTAACCCTCAATGCCGGTGCGATTCATCGGTTCTCCATTCCCTTGACAATCGTTGTCACATAACGGTTCAACAGAGCCGCGTCGTGTGCTCCGGTGGACAGCAGGGCGAACAGCCCGGTCAGAAAGAACGTTCCGAGTTCGCCGGCGTCGAGGTCGGGGGACACCTGCCCGGAGTCCTGTGCTCCGCTGATCACGCCCACCAAGAACTCCGCCAGCGGGTGCTGCGCCAACTCGTCTTCGACCGGACGGTTCGATGAGAAATGCAGCCCGAGCATGTCCCGGAAAACCGCCGCACCCAAACGACTTTCAGCGCTCAGGACGTGATGGACCAGCTCAGAAAGCACCGACACCAGGTCGCCGTCGGCACCACCCAGTTCGCTGACGATCCGCGTCTCCTCGTTGCGCTCCACCTCGATGAGGACGTGCTCCTTGGTGGGGAAGTGGAAGTAGAAGGTTCCCCGCACCACGCCGGCCGTCGCCGCGATGGCACTGACATCGGCGGCGGCCAGCCCGTGCTGCGAAATCTCTGCCAGCGCGGCGTCGAACAGGCGGGCCCGGGTTTCGAGTCGCCGAGCCGCCCGGACGCCCCCGGCCGTCGACGGCGGTACAGACAGCACGTGTGGCGAATCCATGGGCCCAACGTACCGCATTTTATTGACGACCGTCAATGACGACCGTCAATGAAGATGTGCCGGTAGGCTGACGCTCGTGGCGAGCAGTGTTCGGCCAGGCATGTCCGCCTACGAGAGCAAGGCTTGGGACACGCTGCTGGACGCGGCCACCGCCGTGGAGCGCCCCGGCCGGCTCGAAAGCCTCAGTCAGGACATCGCCGGCCGCGCCAGAGAAGTGGTCACCCAGGTCCGCTCCGGGGTGGAACAGCTCCCGGGCGCCACGGCGGCCTTGGGTAAGGTGGATCAGCTCACCGCCAAGGCCCTGGAAACGCTGCACGCCGTTCTGGTCGAGCGGGGACTTCATTCGGTCAAGCCGGCCGATGTGTTCGCGATGTTCGCCGAGCGAGGCGTCACGGTGCAGTCCTATGACGAAGTCCGACAACTCGACCTGAACTACTGCGACCGTTCGGTCCCGCGCCGCAAGGAGCGCTACATCGTTTTGGCCATGGCCGAAGGTGCGGCATCCTCACTGGCGGTGACGAGTGCGGCGGCGTCCAGCACGGTCTCCGGCGGCACCACGCTGACCGTCGCGGCCTCAGCCATCGTCGCTGACGTCACCGCGGTGCTGGTCGGTATGGGCCGCATCGTGGCTTTGGTTGCGGCGCACTACGGTTACGACGTCCGCGAGCCGGACGAGCAGGCGTTCGCCTCCGGTGTGATCGCCTATTCCGCGGCCGGCACCTCCGCGGAGAAGGCGGCAGCGCTGGCTTCGCTTTCGCGATTGACACAGCAGATGATGCGCCGGGCGTCATGGCGTCACCTCCAGCCTCAGCAGGCCGACAACGTGATCCAGCAGGTGTCCATGGCGCTGGGGTTCAGGATGGCGAAACACAAGCTGGCCCAGGCGGTTCCGATCTTCGGCGCGGTCGTCAACGGTGGCCTCAATGCCCGCATCGCGAACAGGACGTTCGAACGGGCCCAACAGGCCTACCGGCTACGGTTCCTCACCGAAAAGCACGACCTGGACGCCGGCCTGTGGGCGCCGGTGGTGGATTCCGACGACGTCATCGACATCCCGTTGGTCGACGAAGTGCTCGACGCCGAGCGCGAGTCGCGATCCGGCGACGACGGCGCCGGCGCAGATTAGCGGGCCCCGGATCAGCCCAGGGTCTCAGGGCACAGTTCGTGCTGGGCGATGTCGATCACCGGGCGCAGGTTGACGGTCAGGTCATCGACCATGGACGGTCCGCCGAATGACGGCCGGCGCACGTAGGCGTCGGCTACCTGGTCGACCGTGGCTCCGCTGCGCAACTGGTTGCAGAACCGGTGCCCCGCCGAAAGGCGCGCGTTGGGCGGACCGGACCGGAAGACACCGTTGGCGTCCAAGGCGGCAAGATAGCTGGCGTCGTCGGCGTGAGCCGGTGCGCTGCCCAGCAGTGCGATGGCGGCGGCACCGACGAACACGGAAACACGCAGAACCCGATTCATACCGGCGATGTTACGTCGAAACGACGTTGACTCTGCGGCTACCGGGCAAAAGTGCGAGAGCACCGCCTGGTAGCCGCAGAGTCAACGAGTGTTCTAAATCAGGCCCAGCGCGGTCATCGCGTCGGCGACCTGGATGAAGCCCGCGATGTTGGCACCCAGCACGTAGTTGCCGGGGGCACCGTACTCGTCGGCGGTGACCAGGCAGCGGTGGTGAATGCTCTTCATGATCGCCGCCAGCCGCTGCTCGGTGTACTCGAAGCTCCAGGAGTCCCGCGAGGCGTTCTGCTGCATTTCCAGCGCGCTGGTGGCCACACCGCCGGCGTTGGCCGCCTTGCCCGGGGCGACGGTCACGCCCGCGTCGGCGAACAGCTTGACGGCGTCCGGGGTGCACGGCATGTTGGCGCCCTCGGCGACGATCTTGCAGCCGTTCTTCGCCAGCGTGGCGGCGTGGTCGCGGTGGAGCTCGTTCTGGGTGGCCGAGGGGATCGCGATCTGGCAGGGCACGTCCCAGATGGAGCCGCCGTTGACGAACTCAGTCGCGCCACCGCGGGTCTTGGCGTAGGCCTCGATGCGGTCGCGCTTGATCTCCTTGATCTCCTTGAGCAGCTCCAGGTCGATGCCCTTCTCGTCGACGATGTAGCCACTGGAGTCCGAGCAGGCCACCACGGTGCCGCCCAGCTGGTGGATCTTCTCGATCGCGTAGATCGCCACGTTGCCCGAGCCGGAGACCACGGCCCGCTTGCCCTCGAAGGAGTCCTTGGCCGTCTTGAGGATCTCGTCGGCGAAGTACACCGCGCCGTAGCCGGTGGCCTCGGTGCGGACCTGCGACCCGCCCCAGCTCAGGCCTTTGCCGGTCAGTACACCCGACTCGTAGCGGTTGGTGATGCGCTTGTACTGGCCGAACAGGTAGCCGATCTCGCGTCCGCCCACGCCGATGTCGCCGGCCGGGACGTCGGTGTACTCGCCCAGGTGGCGGTAGAGCTCGGTCATGAACGACTGGCAGAACCGCATGATCTCGTTGTCGGAGCGGCCCTTGGGGTCGAAGTCCGAGCCGCCCTTACCGCCGCCGATCGGCAGACCGGTCAGGGAGTTCTTGAAGATCTGCTCGAAGCCGAGGAACTTGATGATCCCCAGGTACACCGACGGGTGGAACCGCAGGCCACCCTTGAAGGGGCCCAGAGCCGAGTTGAACTCCACCCGGAAACCCCGGTTGATCTGCACGTTGCCGTCGTCGTCGAGCCACGGAACCCGGAAGATGATCTGACGCTCCGGCTCGCACATCCGGCGGATGACGGCACGGTCGACGTACTCCGGGTGCTTGGTCACCACTGGGCCGAGGCTGCTGAGCACCTCGAAAACGGCCTGATGGAACTCGGCCTCGCCGGGGTTGCGATGCAGCACCTCGTCGTAGATGGCGTGCAGCTTCGGGTTCAGTTCGCTCATAGTCGTGTGGTCTCTTCCTCGGATGCCTATCAGCGGCACAGGTTAGCCGTCCTGATCGCCAACACCGAATCCGGTTCGTTACGTCCGTGTTAAATCATTACCGCGCTGTTAAATCATTCCCGACCTATGGGTGCCGGTTAGCCTGGATTGGCGAAACAAAGGCGTAGCAGTCCAATGGTGATGTCGCGACGGGACCGGGGGTGCCTCAGTGGCTGACGGGGCGTTGCCTGTCACGGACCTCGCAGAGATGGAGATCTTCGCCGGCTGCCCGGAGGCCGAGCTGGCGACGCTGGCCGCCGCCTTGCGGCCGCTGCAGGCCCCGGCGGGCGCCGAACTGATGCGGCAAGGTGAGCAGGCGCTGTCGTTCTTGCTCATCTCGTCGGGATCAGCCCAGGTCAAACATGTCGGCGACGACGGCGCGGTGGTCATCAACGAGGTATCCGCCGGGATGGTGGTCGGTGAGATCGCGCTGCTGCGCAAGGGCCTCCGAACGGCGACGGTGACCACCTCGACGCCGCTGGCCGGCTGGATCGGTGACGAGGACGCCTTCCACCAGATGGTGCAGGTACCCGAGGTGATGGGCCGGCTGGTCCGCATCGCGCGTCAACGCCTGGCGGCCTACATCACCGCCGTGTCGATCCGGGCCCGCGACGGCACCGAGTTGTTGTTGCGGCCGGTGCTGCCCGGCGACAGTGCGCGAACCGTCCAGGGGCACGTCGAGTTCTCCGGCGAGACGCTCTACCGGCGGTTCATGTCCACCCGGATCCCGAGCCCGGCGCTGATGCACTACCTGTTCGAGGTCGACTACGTCGACCATTTCGTGTGGGTGGTCACCGAGCCGGACGGCTCATTCGTGGCCGACGCGCGATTCGTCCGCGACCACGAGAACCCGACTTTCGCCGAGATCGCGTTCATCGTCGGCGACAGCTATCAGGGCCGCGGGATCGGCAGCTACCTGATGGGGGCGTTGGCCGTCATCGCCCGGCTGGAGGGTATCGAGAAGTTCACGGCGCGGGTGCTGTCGGAGAACGCACCGATGCGCGCCATCCTGGACCGTCTGGGCGCCTGTTGGGAACGCGACGACCCGGGCGTCGTCACCACCGTGATCGAGGTGCCCGGCGAAGACCAGCTGCCGTTCGGTCGAGACGTTGCCGATCAGATCAAAGAGGTTGGCCGCCAAGCGATCCAGGCCGTGGGGTGACCGCCGCCCCTGCGGCCGGGCCGCATTGGGTAAATTGGCTGCGATGTTGAACCTTCGTACGGTGCCGGTACTCGGTTGTGTCGGTTTGCTGGCCGCCTGCAGCTCTGGCCCTGCGGAGGTCTCCGCCGATATCAGCAAGGTGGTCGAACTCAAGTCCTCCTTCGGCCCGGCGTTCCAGGTCAAAGATATCGAGCGCACCGGGATCGACCCCAAGCTGCTGGCGGGCACGGCGTTGCCCTCGGGCTTGACCTTCGATCCCCCGGACTGCTCGAAGTTCGCGGTCAGCCAGCAGTTGCCGCAGGGGGTGCAGGGCAATATGGCCGCCGTCGCCGCTGAGGGCGACGGCAACCGCTTCATCACCATCGCCTTGGAGACCTCCGAGCCGGTGCCGGTCAGCGAACCCGGACGCACCTGCCGTCGCATCGGGTTCTCCGGTGGCCAGATGCGCGGCATGATCGAAACAGTCGAGGCGCCGCGCATCGACGGGGTGAAGACCCTGGGGGTGCACCGGGTGGTGGAAGCGATCGCCGGCGGCAAGGCGCGGGTCGGTGAGCTCTACAACTACGGGGCCTACTTCGGGCCGTACCAGGTGCTGGTCACCGCCAACCCGCTGGTGCTGCCCGACAAGCCCGTTGTTCCCGTCGACACCGCCCGGGCCCGCGATCTGCTGGTGGCCGCGGTGAACGCGGTGCGCGGCTGAGATGCGGGACTGATCAGCGCACCCCGCGAGGCCGGAACTGGATGCTGATCCGCGGTCCGGTCGGGACGGCGGTCTTCGGGATCGAGTGCTCCCAGGTCCGCTGACAGGAGCCCCCCATCACCACCAGGTCGCCGTGATGCTGCGCCAACCGCAGTGCGGGACCACCGCCGCGCGGCCGCAGGGCAAGGGTGCGGGTGGCGCCGACGCTGACGATCGCGACCATGGTGTCCTGGGTGGCGCCGCGGCCGATGGTGTCGCCGTGCCAGGCCACGCTGTCGCCGCCGTCGCGGTATAGGCACAGTCCCGCCGTGGTGAACGGCTCGCCGAGTTCCCCGGCGTAGATGTCGTTCAGCCGGCGACGAAGCTTCGCAATCGCCGGGTGCGGCGCGTGGCCGCCGGCCAGGTCGTGGAAGCTCACCAGCCTGGGCACATCGAGCACCCGGTCATACATCCGGCGGCGCTCGGCGCGCCAGGGGATGCTCGACTGCAGTTCGCCGACCAGATCGGCGGTTTCATCAGCCAGCCAGCCGGGGCGGACGTCGAGCCAGGCGCCGTCACCGAGCTGTCGGCGTTCGCTGAGGTCGAACAGCGACTCCTGTACCGGTATCGCCACGGCATGCACCCTATCGCACACCAGTTCGATTCGTCGAGATTGCGGGGCTGGGCGGCGTCAGGACCAGCTGGGCAGCCAGATCTCCATATTCCAGGTGGCCGGCGAGATCGGCACCCCGGTCAGCACCGGATACAGCCAGGCGAAGTTGGTCAGCACCAAGGCGAGATAACAAGACACCGCGAGCAGCCCGAGGGTCCAGCGCTCCTCGCTGCGGGTGCGGCCGTCGTTCACGATATCGCTGCAGATCAGCGCCAGCAGCATGACCAAGAACGGCGCCATCGGCACCGCGTAGAAGAAGTACATCTGCCGGCCGATGTCGGCGAACCACGGCAGCCAGCCGGCGCAATAGCCCACCAGCGCGGCGGCGTAGCGCCAGTCGTGGCGCACCAGGGACCGCCACAACGCGTAGCCCAGCACCGGCACGGCGAGCCACCACATGGCCGGAGTGCCCACCATCATCACCGCCTTGACGCAGGACTGCGTGCCGCAGCCGGGAACGTCATGCTGGTCGATCGCGTAGAGCACCGGGCGCAGTGACATCGGCCAGGCCCACGGCTTGGACTCCCACGGATGGTGGTTGCCGGCGGCGTTCGTCAACCCGGCGTGGAAGTGATACGCCTGGTAGGTGTAGTGCCACAGCGAGCGCAGCGCGTCGGGCAGCGGGAAGCGACTGTCCGGCCCGATCGATTGCCCCACCTCGTGGCGGTCCACTCCGGTTTCGGAGGCGAACCACCCCGCGTAGGACGCCAGATACACCCCGAACGGGATCAGCACCATCGCATAGGCGGTAGGGCCGACGTCACGGAACAGCGTCCCCAGCCATGGCCTGCGGACCCGGTACTGGCGGCGGGCGGCCACGTCGAACGCCAGTGACATCGCGCCGAAGAACACCACGAAATACAGCCCGGACCACTTGGTGGCGCAGGCCAAACCCAGCAGCACCCCGGCCCCGAAGCGCCACCAGCGCACCCCCAGCCGCGGCCCCCACGGCGTCACGCCGCTGCGGCCGTCGGTCAACACGGTGTGCATCCGCATTCGCACCTGGTCGCGGTCGACGATCAGCGCCCCGAACGCGGCCACCACGAAGAAGGTCAGGAAACCGTCCAGCAGCGCAGTGCGCGCGGCCACGAAGCTGACCGCGTCGCCGACCAGCAGCAGCCCGGCGATCCCCCCGGCCAGGGTGGAGCGGGTCATCCGTCGCACGATCCGCACCAGCAGCGCCACCGTGAGCACCCCCAGCAGCGCACTGGTGAACCGCCAGCCCAGTCCGTTGTAGCCGAACAGTGCCTCGCCGATCGCGATCAGATGCTTGCCGACGGGCGGGTGGACCACCAGGCCGTAGCCGGGATTGTCCTCGACGCCGTGGTTGTGCAGCATCTGCCAGGCCTGCGGGGCGTAGTGCTTCTCGTCGAAGATCGGCGTGCCTGCATCGGTGGGCGAGTACAGATTCGAGAACCGGGTCACTGCGGCCAGCGTCGTCACCGCCGCGGTCACCGCCCAGCCGCGGGCACGGTCGATCGGCCCGAAATCGGCCACCGGCACCAGCAGCCCCGGGCTGATCACGGGAGCGGTGCGCTCGGATACGGCCGCGGGCCGGGCAGCGGTCGGAGCGCTCATCCCCACGATCGTAGGCTGTGCGCCATGCCCGATGGTCGATTGCTGCTGGGTGCCACCCCGTTGGGCCAGCCCGCCGACGCCTCGCCACGACTGGTCGCCGCGCTGGGCACCGCCGACGTGGTGGCCGCCGAGGACACCCGGCGGCTGCGGACGCTGGCCAAGGCGCTCGACGTGCACATCACCGGCCGGGTGGTCAGCCTGTTCGACGCCAACGAGGCGTCGCGGGTGCCGGCGCTGCTGGCCGACGTCGAAGCCGGGGCGACCGTGCTGGTGGTCAGCGATGCCGGGATGCCGCTGATCAGCGACCCGGGCTACCGGCTGGTGGCCGCATGCGCCGACGCGGGGTTGCCGGTGAGCTGCCTGCCGGGCCCGTCGGCGGTGACGACCGCGCTGGCGGTGTCCGGGCTGGCCTCGGAGAGGTTCTGCTTCGAGGGTTTCGCGCCGCGTAAGCAGGCCGCGCGCCGCACGTGGCTGGCGTCGCTGGCCGATGAACGACGTACGTGTGTGTTCTTCGAGTCGCCGCGGCGGCTGGCGGACTGTCTGCGCGACGCGGTCGCCGAACTCGGCGGCGAACGCCGCGCGGTGGTCTGCCGGGAGCTGACCAAGACCCATGAGGAGGTGCTGCGCGGGACGCTGGCCGAGCTGGCGGACTGGGCGGTCGACGGCGTGCTGGGGGAGATCACCGTGGTGCTGGCGGGGGCGACCCCGCGCGCCGACCTGCCGGCGTTGGTCGCCGAGGTCAACCGGCTGACGGGCGACGGCATGCGGGTCAAGGACGCCTGCGCGCAGGTGATCGCCGCGGCGCCGAGTGCGGTGTCGCGCCGCGAGCTCTACGACGCGGTGCTGCGTTCCCGGGACTGATCGGCAGCGACGATCGGGGCGGCTTTGTGCAGGCACTCCTGCCATTCGGCGTCGACGTCGGAGTCCGCGGTGATACCGCCGCCGACCCCGAGCACCGCGCCGCCGGCGGCGTCGAACTCCACGGTGCGGATCGCGACGTTGAGTTCGCAGCCGGCCACCGGCGACGCCAGGCCCACCGTTCCGCAGTAGGCGCCGCGGCGATACGGCTCCCACTGCGAAAGTAGCTGGCGGGCACGGTGTTTGGGGGTTCCGGTCACCGACGCGGGCGGGAACGCTGCCTCCAGGAGCTCCGCCATACCCAGCTGCGTCGGCACTCGGGCCGACACCGTCGACACCAGATGCCACACGCCCGGGGCGGGCCGCACCGCCAACAGCTCGGGCACCGTGACGGTGCCGGTGACCGCCACCCGGCCCAGGTCGTTGCGGACCAGATCCACGATCATGATGTTCTCCGCCACGTCCTTGGCCGAGGCGCGCAGCGCCGAGGGCCGGGCGTCCAGCGGCAGCGTGCCCTTGATCGGGCTGGAGGCCACGATCTCACCGCGGCGGCGCAGGAACAGCTCGGGCGACAGTGAGGCCACCGCACCCCAGTCGCCGGCGACGTAGGCGGCACGCGCGGGACCGGTGCGCGCCACCGCGTCGGCGAAGAAGTCCAGGGGGTCGCCCGTCACGGTCCCGGTGAAGCGGGTGCACACACAGGCCTGATACACCTCACCGGCCCGGATGGCCTCCAGGCAGGCCAGCACCCCGGCGCGGTGCGCCTGCCGGTCCGGGGTCTCCCAGAAGATGCGGCATCCGCGGGCCGGCGCGGGCATGGTCAGCGCTTCGGCCAGCCAGCCCGGCATCGAGGCGCCCGACAGGCTCTCGAACCACCACCGGCCCTCGTCGTCAAGGCGCAGCACGCAGTCGGTCCAGCCGCCGGCGGCCTCGGGGATGCGGGGGCCCCGGCCGTCGGCGCCGGGGTCGGGGTAGGACAGATATCCGATCCAGCCGCCGCCCACCGCGCCGGACTGCGCACCGGCTGCCTGCGCACCGTTGAGATCAAACACCTCGCCGGGTTCTACCGGCTCGACGGCCACGCTGGGGGCGATCACCGCCTGGGCGCCGAACCACTCCCCGGTCAGTGCGGCCGGCGGCGGGAGCCCGCACCGGACGGTGGCGTCGCCGACCGCGCGCAGCACCTCCGGTGCCGTGCCCAGGTCGCCGAGCCGCTCGATTCGCACGGCACCAGCTTGTCAGACATCTCAACCGCGGGTGATCTCCCGGGCGCCCGCCAGCGCCGCCAGCTTGTCCGGGTTGCGCATCGCGTAGACGTTGGTGATCAGGCCGTCGATGATCTCGAAGGTGAACACGCCCTCCAACAGGTCAGCGTTGTAGAGCAGCACCGCGGGGGCGGAGTTGCAGACCCCCATCGCCATCCGGATATCGGGCATCTGCGCTCCCTGCCGCAGCAGGCCGATGATGGTCCGGGCGACCTTGTCTGCTCCGACGATCGGCCGCCGTGCCGCGCTGGCCTTGCCGCCGCTGTCGGCGGTCCACACCACATCGGGCGCCAGCATGGACAGCACGGTCGTGATGTCCCCGCCGGCCGCCGCGGTCAGGAACTCCGCGGTGACCCGAGCGCTGTGCTCCGGGTCCACCGGGGTGTACCGCGGCCGCCGGGCCTGGACGTGCCCGCGGGCCCGATGCGCGACCTGACGGGCCGTTGCCGCCGATTTGCCGACCGCGGCCGCGATCTCGTCGTAGTCGAACCCGAACACATCGCGCAGCACGAACACCGCGCGCTCATCGGGGCTGAGCGTCTCCAGCACCACCAGCATGGCCATCGAGACCGATTCGGCCAGAACGACATCGGCAGAGGGGTCCTGTTCGGTGAGCAGCAGCGGCTCGGGCAGCCACGGTCCGACGTACTCCTCGCGGCGCCGGGCGTCTGCCCGCAGCGCGTTGAGCGCCTGGCGGGTGACCAGGCTGGCCAGATACGCCTTGATGTCGCGGACCTGCGCCAGGTCGACCTCCGCCCAGCGCAGGTAACTGTCCTGCAGTACGTCGTCGGATTCGGTCGCCGAGCCCAGGATCTCGTAGGCGATGGTGAACAGCAGCGGCCGCAGCTCGGTGAACCGGTCGGCGTGTTCGCTCGTCACACCGCAGCCTCCCGTTCCGCTTGCCTGATCTGGGCTGCCCGGTCGCCCTTCATCCAACGGTACGAGCCGGGCTTGGCCGCCTCGCCGCGAATCCACTTCACGGTGAATCGGCAGATCGACTCTTTGACCACGGCACCGAGCCGGCCGCCGACGAACGCCCTGATCGGGGTGTCGTCGCGGCGGGACAACTGAACGGTGGCCGCCTGCCGGCCCACGCTGATGCACTGGGCGGCGAACGCCTGGTCCAGCGCTGCCGGTGAGGTGCCGTCGATCCGGGCCAGCACGGTATTGGCGGCTTGGGCCCCCAACGGCAGGGCGGCCTGGCAGCTCATCCGCAACGGCTGTCCCGACGGTGCGACCGCATCCCCGGCCGCGACGATCCACGGGTTGTCGACGCTGGTCAGGGTTTCGTCGGTGAGCAGCCGGCCCAGCCCGTCGGTGGCCAGTCCGCTGGCCGCAGCCAGGTCCGGCACGCCGAAGCCCGCCGTCCAGACGGTCACCGCGCTGGGCAGCACCGTGCCGTCGTGCAGCACCAGAGAATCGGCCTGCACCTGCGCGACGATCGCGGCCTCGAGCACGTCGACACCCAGCTTGTGCAGCGCCTTGGCCACCGAGCGGCATCCCGCCGCGTGCAGTGACGGTCCCAGCATCTCGCCGCAGACCAGGGTGACCGCCCGACCCTGCCCGGCCAGTTCGGAGGCCGCCTCGATTCCGGTCAGCCCACCGCCGACCACGGTCACCGGGGCGTCCGGTTCCAGCTCGCCGAGCCGGTCCAGCAGCCGCTGCGCATGCTCCAATTCACTGATGGAATACGCGAATTCGGCCGCACCGGGAACAGTCGGGGTGATCGCGCCGGTGCTGCCCACCGCGTAGATGAGGTAGTCGTAGCGCAGTGCGGTGCCCGAGGCCAGCTGGATCCGGCGATCGTTGGCGTCGATCCGGGTGGCGGAGTCGACGATCAGCGAGACGCCGTCACCCAGCAGCTCCGGGTAGTCGATGGTGGCCGTCCCGGTGCCGGCCACGTACTGGTGCAGCCGGATCCGCTCGACGAACTGCGGGCGCGGGTTGATCAGGGTGATGTCGACGCCGGGGTGCCGGCGCAGCCGGTTGGCGGCCAGGGTGCCGGCGTAGCCGCCGCCGACGATGACGACCTGGATGCGGGTCATGGGGTGCTCCTGTCTGTCGGGTGGTTATGCCCTCAAGACACCGCGCGCGGCCCAGATGTGACAGGGTGTGACCCGCCTCACCGCTCGCCGTCACTGGTAGCGCGGAAACACCCCGGACGGCGCCGGCAGGGAACGCCCCGGAGTCAGCCGCTGGGACACGGCGGTGAACATCCGCTGGTCATCGGGCTGCCCCAGCAGGCCCAGCAGCTTGCCCGCCGATTCGGGCATCACCGGCTGCACCAGCAGCGCCGCGATCCGCACCACCTCCAGGGTGGTGTACAAGACGGTGCCGAAGCGGGCCTGATCGGTCGCGGACTCGCTCTTGGCCAGCTTCCACGGCTCCTGGGCGGAGAAATACCGGTTGGCCGCGCCCAGCATCAGCCAGATCGCCTCCAACCCCAGGTGCATGGCCTGCGCGCCGAAGGCCGCCCGCACCTTCTCCAGCAACCCGTCGGCCAGCGCCAGCAGCTCGTCGTCGTCGCCGGTCGTGGCCGTCGGCTCAGGCACCACCCCGTCCAGGTTCTTGGCCACCATGGACAGCGAACGCTGCGCCAGGTTGCCCAGCTCGTTGGCCAGATCGGCGTTGACGCGGCTGACCACCGCCTCATCGGAGATGCTGCCGTCCTGGCCGAAGGGGATCTCTCGCAGCAGGAAATACCGCACCTGGTCGACGCCGTACTTCTCGACGAACTCCACCGGGTCGATGACGTTGCCCACCGACTTGCTCATCTTCTCGCCGCTGTTGAGCAGGAAGCCGTGCGCGAAAACCTTGCGCGGCAACTCGATTCCCGCCGACATCAGAAACGCCGGCCAGTACACGGTGTGGAACCGGATGATGTCCTTGCCGATCATGTGCAGATCGGCCGGCCAGTATCGCCGGAAGGACTCGGAGTCGGTGTCGGGATAGCCCACCCCGGTCAGGTAGTTGGTCAGGGCGTCCACCCACACGTACATCACGTGGTCGGGATGGCCGGGCACCGGAACTCCCCAGTCGAAGGACGTCCGGGAGATCGACAGGTCCCGCAGCCCGCCGGAGACGAAGCTGACCACCTCGTTGCGGCGCACCTCCGGTGCGATGAAGTCCGGGTTCGCCTCGTAGTGCGCCAGCAGCTTGTCGGTGTAGGCCGACAGCCGGAAGAAGTAGGTCTGCTCCTCGGTCCAGGTCACCGGCGCCCCGGTTTCGTTCGCCACCCGCGAGCCGTCTTCGGCGACCCGGGTCTCGCCCTCGGTGAAGAACCGCTCGTCGCGCACCGAGTACCAGCCGGAGTAGGCGTCCAGGTAGATATCCCCGGCGTCGGCCATCCGCTGCCAGATCGCCTTGGACGCCTCCAGGTGATCGGCGTCGGTGGTGCGGATGAACCGGTCGAAGGAGATGTTGAGCTTCTCCTGCAGACGCTGGAAGACATCGGAGTTGCGCCGCGCCAGCTCCGCGGTGGGAATGCCTTCGGCCGCGGCGGTCTCGGCCATTTTCAGCCCGTGCTCGTCGGTGCCGGTCAGATACCGCACGTCGAATCCGTCGAGCCGGTGGAACCGGGCGATCGCGTCGGTGGCGATGTACTCGTAGGCGTGGCCGATGTGCGGGTCACCGTTTGGGTAGGTGATCGCGGTGGTGACGTAGAAAGGCTGCGTTTTTCTCATCACTCGCCACCTTATTGTGTGCGGGTGAGCTCGAAACGGTCAGCCAAAACTCCACCACCCGCTCCGGAGCCGCTGACTCCGCTGGTCGACGCCCACACCCACCTGGACGCCTGCGGCGGGGCCGACGCCGATTCCGTGCGCGCGATCATGGACCGGGCAGCCGCCGTCGGGGTGCAGGCGGCGGTGACCGTCGCCGACGACCTGGCCTCCGCCCGCTGGGTCACCCGGGCCGCGGACGCCGACGAGCGGGTCTATGCCGCCGTCGCGCTGCACCCCACCCGCGCCGGCGCACTCACCGACGCCGCCCGAGCCGAGATCGAGGCGCTGGCCGCCCACCCGCGGGTGGTGGCGATCGGGGAGACCGGGATGGACCTGTACTGGCCGGGCCGCCTGGAGGGCTGCGCCGACCCGCAGACCCAGCGCGAGGCCTTTGCCTGGCACATCGATCTGGCCAAACGCACCGGCAAACCGCTGATGATCCACAACCGCGACGCCGACGCCGCGGTGCTCGACGTCCTCGTGGCTGAAGGGGCACCGGAGACGGTGATCTTCCACTGCTTCTCGTCCGGCCCTGAGATGGCTCACACCTGCGTCGACGCCGGCTGGATATTGAGCCTGTCCGGGACGGTCAGCTTCAAAAATGCCCGTGACCTGCGAGAAGCGGTCCCCTCGATCCCGCTGGAGCAGCTGCTGGTGGAGACTGACGCGCCGTTTCTGACTCCGCATCCGTACCGCGGTTCACCCAACGAGCCCTACTGTCTGCCATACACTGTCAGAGCGCTGGCTGAGCTGCTGGGGGTGGCAGCAGCCGAACTGGCGCAGGTCACGAGCCGCAACGCCCGTGGGGTGTACGGGTTGCACTGAAGGTCGAGCTGGTCACATTCGGTTGCCGACCGCCGGAGGGTTCGTTACCGTCTCGTTATCAAACCTGGGGGCCGTGACGGCCCCATTGCCGTTTTGTGAGGTCCTTGCCTTGAACACTTTGACCAGGCTGCACCAGGCGCCATCGCCGATGCTGCGGATGCTGGTCGGCGCGCTGTTGCTGGTGCTGACCTTTGCCGGCGGCTTCGCGGTCGCCAGCGCCAAGACCGTCACCCTGGACGTCGACGGAACCCCGGTGACCGTGACCACCATGCGGTCGCGGGTGATCGACATCGTCGCCGAGAACGGGTTCGTCGTGGGCGAGCGTGACGACGTGACGCCCTCCCGCAACGCCCGGGTGAGCGACGCCGACACCATCGTGGTGCGCCGCAGCCGGCCGCTGCAGCTGTCTCTGGACGGCCGTGCGCCCGAGCAGGTCTGGACCACCGCCCTGTCCGTCGACGAGGCCCTGGCGCAGCTGTCGATGACCGATCACGCCCCGGCCGCGGCTTCCCGCGGCAGCCGGGTGCCTCTGGCCGGCATGGCGCTGCCGGTCGTCAGCGCCAAGAACGTCACGATCGACGACGGTGGCGTGGTGCGCACCGTGCATCTGGCGGCGCCCAACGTCGCCGAACTGCTGGCGGCCGACGGCGCCCCGCTGGAGCAGGCCGACAAGGTCACCCCGGCGGCGTCGTCCCCGATCACCGAGGGCATGCAGATCCAGGTGACCCGGATCCGGGTCAAGCAGGTCACCGAGCGGGTGCCGCTTCCCCCCAACGCCCGTCGCGTCGAAGACCCGACGATGAACATCAGCCGCCAGGTCGTCGAGGACCCGGGCACCCCGGGCACCCAGGACGTGACCTACTCGGTGGCCACCGTCAACGGCGCCGAGACCGGGCGCCTGCCGGTAGCCAACGCCGTGGTGGACCCGGCGCGCGACTCGGTGCTGCGAGTCGGCGCCAAGCCGGGCACCGAGGTGCCGCCGTCGATCTACGGCGCGGCGTGGGACCGCATCGCCAACTGCGAGTCGCACAACAACTGGGCGATCAACACCGGCAACGGCTTCTACGGCGGCGTGCAGTTCGACTACGGCACCTGGATCGCCAACGGGGGGCTGAAGTATGCCCCGCGGGCCGACTTGGCCACCCGCGAGGAGCAGATCGCGATCGCCGAGGTCACCCAAGCCCGGCAGGGCTGGGGCGCCTGGCCGGTGTGCAGCGGGAGACGCTGACCATCGGGCTGCTCGGGGCCGGTGACATCAGGGCCCTGGCTTCAGAACTCGACCTGAGACCCCGGAAATCACTGGGGCAGAACTTCGTTCATGACGCCAACACCGTACGGCGGATCGTTGCCGGCGCCGGGATCACCGCCGCAGACCATGTCTTGGAAGTCGGCCCCGGACTCGGTTCGCTGACCTTGGCCCTACTCGAGCACAGCCCGACGGTGATCGCCGTCGAGAAGGATCCGGTACTCGCGGAGCGGTTGCCGGCGACCGTCGCCGAACACGCTCCCGGCGATGCGGACCGGCTGGTGGTGCTGAGCCGCGACGTCTTGACCCTGCGCCGCGACGAGGTGGCGGTCGCTCCCACGGCGGTGGTCGCGAACCTGCCCTACAACGTCGCCGTCCCGGCCCTGCTGCACCTGCTGGCCGAGTTCGACTCCATCCGCACCGTGACGGTGATGGTGCAACTGGAGGTCGCCGAGCGGCTGGCCGCCGAACCGGGCGGCAAGGACTACGGAGTGCCCAGCGCCAAGGCGCGGTTCTTCGGCACGGTGCGCCGCTGCGGTACGGTGCCACCGAGCGTGTTCTGGCCGGTGCCCCGGGTGAACTCCGGATTGGTGCGCATCGACCGGTACGACGCCGCGCCGTGGCCGGTGGACGACGCGTTCCGTCGGCAGGTATTCGCCCTGATCGATATCGCGTTCGCCCAGCGCCGCAAGACTTCCCGCAACGCCTTCGCCGACTGGGCGGGCTCAGGCGCGCAGTCGGCGGCGCGGCTGGAGGCGGCGGGCATCGATCCGGCGCGGCGCGGTGAGACGCTGTCAATCGCGGATTTCGTTCGCCTGCTTCAGGTTTCGGAATGATCGGAACGCTCGGAATGCGAAGACAACGCCCGGGACAACTCATCGACAAACTCGGCACAGGACTCGTAGCGCCGTGCCGGGAACTTCGCCATGGCCCGCTCCATCACACCGTCGACGGCCCGCGACGCCCAGTCGAGCGTGTCGGAGATGGGTGGCGGCAGCAGCCGCAGGTGCGCATCCACCAGTTCGGCTGCGCTGTGCGCGGGGAAGGGCGGGGCCCCGGTGAGCAGCTCGACCGCCGTGCAGGCCAGCGCGTACTCATCGGTGGCCGCCGACGGTGCCTTGCCGCGCAGGATCTCAGGAGCGGTGTAGGGCAGCGAAACCTCGGGATTGCGTTGCCGGTGCCACACATCGTCGACGACGGCATGCGCCGACCCGAAGTCGATCAGCACCGCCCCGGCCCGGCCGAAGTCCCCGGAGATCAGGATGTTGGCGGGTTTGACGTCGCAGTGCACGATGCCGCGGTGGTGCGCGTAGTCGAGTGCGTCGGCGATCTGGGCCAGTGCGGCCAATCGGTCCTCGAGGGTGTGCAACCGGGTCACGTTGCCCCCCTCCACAAACTGCATCGCCAGCCAGAACGGCCCGTGCCGGTAGACCGTGACGATATTGGGGTGATCGAGCGCGCCCGCGAACGCGAACTCCCGTTCCAGCCGTTCCTGCTCGGCGGGGGTGCGATGCGACTCGT
Organism: Mycolicibacter longobardus; assembly: GCF_002102265.1. Taxonomy (GTDB): domain Bacteria; phylum Actinomycetota; class Actinomycetes; order Mycobacteriales; family Mycobacteriaceae; genus Mycobacterium; species Mycobacterium longobardum. Next base: position 171,771 of record NZ_LQPG01000008.1, read on the forward strand.
CGATGACCTTCAATGCCACCGGGGCGACGGGGTCAGTTCGATGATGGGCCCGGTAGACGGCCGCGTGCCCGCCGCGCCCGACTTCGCGGTCGATCACGTAGCCGCCGAAGTCGACACCGGCGTCGCCCATGGCCTCAAGGTTATGGGGGGCGGCGCCGAGTTGTGCGCCCAACGACGGTGCATGACAAAAAGCTAAGAGAGACATGATCGAATAGCAAAAAATCAATGACATTTCGCTGGCGTGGGGTCATAATCGACCCAACTTCGCCGCCGGGAGGTCATCCATGACAATTCTGCGCAGCCGCAGCCTGCGTTCATTGGGTGCCGTGCCGCTGGCCGCCGCCGTCGCCGCCTTGGGTGTCGCGCCCGCGGTGGCCCCCGGGCTGGCGGCCACCGCCAAGACCGTGGTGGCTCAGGCAACGCTGCTGGACACCCAGTCGTGGATCATGGGCGGCAGCGGACTGCCCATCCCGTCGCCGAACTACCTGGCCGCCCTGACCGAACGGTACCTCGACCCCACGCCGCCCAAGTTCGCCGGCCAGCCGGTGTTCCCGGTGGATTCCACCAACGCCCTGTTCACCCCGGAGGGTCTGTACCCGCTCACCGGCGTCAAGACGCTGCCGTTGGACACCTCGGCACAGCAGGGCGCTGAGATCCTCTACCAGAAGATCATGGAGGAGATCGCCAAGGGCAATGAGCTTGTCGTAGGGGGTTATTCACAGAGCAGCGTCATCAGCGGGATGGTGATGGAGCAGCTGTTGAGCCTGCCCGAGGACGAGCGCCCGGATGCCGATCAGCTGTCTTTCGTGATCTTGGGCAATCCGTCCAACCCCAACGGTGGCCTGCTGTCCCGCTTCGACGTCCCCGGCTCCCCGTTGAGCCTGCCCAGCCTGGGGGTCACTTTCAGTGGGGGCGCCCCGTCTGAGACGCCTTGGGAGACAGCAAGTTACGCCCAAGAGTACGACGGCTTCGCCGACTTCCCGAAGTACCCGCTGAACTTCCTGGCCAGCCTAAACGCCTTCATGGGCATACTGACCGTCCACGGCACCTACCCGACGTTGACCGATGCCCAGCTGGCGACGGCTATCGAGCTGGACGTCTCCGAGGACTACACGGGTAACACCCGGTATTTCATGATTCCCACCGAGAACCTGCCGCTGCTGGATCCGTTGCGTGGCAGCGGATTCGGCAACGCGTTTGCCGACCTGCTGCAGCCGGTTCTGCGGGTGCTGGTCAACCTCGGCTACGGCAACATCGAAAACGGCTGGGACCAGGGTCCGGCGGATATCTCCACGCCGTTCGGAGTGTTCCCGGACGTCAACCCGATGGATGTGCTCACCGCTCTGGCGAACGGCGCTGAGCAGGGTTGGAACGACTTCGTCGCCGCGTGGCAGGACCTGTCGACCGGCAGTGTGGCGGACTGGTTCGGCTGGGACACCGGCAGTGCAGCGGAATTCGTCTTGCCGAGCTTCACCGACATCGTCAACACGTTCAGCAGCGCTGCGTCGACCTTGTACGCGACGCTGCTGCCGACCGCCGACATCATCAACGCCATGTTGACCAGTCTCCCGGCGTACAGCCTGAGCCTGTTCTTCAACGAGCTCATGGCGGGCGATCTGGTGGGCGCGATAGGCATGCCGTTGGCGGCGACGACGGGGCTGACCACCATGGCGGCCGGCTTCGAGTTCGCGGTGATAGCGGAAGCGTTGAGCACGATCCAGCAGGACTTCGCCGACCTGTTCTCCGCGCCGACGGTGTGATCGCGGGGGGCGCGCTGGGCCGAGTGCGGCTACTGCGCCTCCGTTGGAACCCCCCTTGGAACCTCTCGGACCGTTAGTCTCATCGGCGTGACCGCATCCGATGGAAGTGCCGCCACCGAGTGGTCCCCGACCGGATCGGTCACCGTGCGGGCACCGGGCAAGCTCAACCTCCACCTGGCCGTCGGCGACCGTCGAGATGACGGCTACCACGAGCTGACCACCGTTTTCCACGCGGTCTCGCTGGTCGACGAGGTGACCGTGCGCGACGCCGACGTGCTGTCGTTGCGGACCAACGGCGAGGGCGCCGACAAGCTGCCCACCGATGAGCGCAACCTGGCGTGGCGGGCCGCCGAACTCATGGCAGAGCATGTGGGCCGGGCGCCCGACGTGGCGATCACCATCGAGAAGTCCATCCCGGTGGCCGGCGGCATGGCCGGGGGCAGTGCCGACGCCGCGGCGGTGCTGGTCGGCATGAATGTGCTCTGGGAGCTGGGCGTGCCGCGCCGTGACCTGCACGCCCTGGCCGCCAAGCTGGGCAGCGACGTGCCGTTCGCGCTGCATGGCGGTACCGCGCTGGGCACCGGTCGCGGCGAGGAGCTGGCGACGGTGCTCACCCGGCAGACGTTCCACTGGGTGCTGGTGTTCGCCGAAGGCGGGCTGTCCACGCCGGCGGTATTCGCCGAACTGGACCGGCTGCGCGACACCGGCCGCACCCTGCCGGAGACGGGCGAGTCCGAACCGGTGCTGGCCGCGCTGGCCGCCGGAGATCCCCAGCGCCTAGCCGGGCTGCTCGGCAACGACCTGCAGGCCGCGGCGGTCAGCCTCATGCCGGCGTTGCGGCGCACGTTGCGGGCCGGCGTGGAGGCCGGTGCGCTGGCCGGCATCGTGTCGGGCTCCGGACCGACGTGTGCGTTCCTGTGCGTGTCGGCGGAATCGGCGGCCGATGTCGCCGTCGAGCTGTCGGCGGTCGGAGCGGGACGCGCAGTGCGGGTGGCCAGCGGCCCGGTCTACGGCGCCCGGGTGGTGCCCTCCTCGTTGACCGGGGCGTGACGGCCGTCCCAAATCGGCGCGAAGATTTGCCCGCCGATTAAGAGGAGTTTAAGATGGCGGCCGGTGACTAGTCGCGGCCAGGACATCCGAGCCATCCAGGCGCCCGCCGATCTGGCGGGCCGAGCATTACGGTTTCGAGATGTAACCGCCACCGATTTGTGCGCGCGCGCCTATCGCGAAGTGGTCTCCAGCAGGTGGAACATGAAATTTCAGCCCGTGTGGAAAGTACCGGTGCCGGCTAGGAGGCCGTCGTGAGCAGGTTTACCGACAACATGTTCCGCAGTGCCCGCGAATCCACCAAGGGCATGGTCACCGGTGAGCCCCACGAACCCGTCCGGCACACCTGGGGCGAGGTCCACGAGCGTGCCCGCCGCATCGCCGGAGGGTTGGCCGCGGCCGGCGTCGGCCCGGGAGACGCGGTCGGGGTGCTGGCCGGCGCCCCGGTCGAAATCGCCCCCACCGCGCAGGGCGTGTGGATGCGCGCCGCCAGCCTGACCATGCTGCACCAGCCCACCCCCCGCACGGACCTGGCGGTGTGGGCCGAGGACACCATGACCGTCGTCGACATGATCGACGCCAAGGCCGTCATCATCTCCGACCCCTTCATGGCAGCGGCACCGGTGCTGGAAGAGAAGGGCCTGAAGGTCGTGACCGTCGCGGACCTGCTGGCCGCCGAACCGATCGACCCCGAAGAGGCCGGTGAGGACGACCTGGCCCTGATGCAGCTGACGTCGGGGTCGACCGGTTCTCCGAAGGCAGTGCAGATCACCCACCGCAACATCTACTCCAACGCCGAGGCGATGTTCATCAGCGCCGAGTACGACGTCGAGAAGGACGTCATGGTCAGCTGGCTGCCGTGCTTCCATGACATGGGCATGATCGGATTCCTCACCGTCCCGATGTACTTCGGCGCGGAGCTGGTCAAGATCACCCCGATGGACTTCCTGCGCGACACCCTGCTGTGGGCCAAGCTGATCGACAAGTACAAGGGCACCATGACCGCCGCCCCGAACTTCGCCTACGCGCTGTTCGCCAAGCGGCTGCGCAAGCAGGCCACCCCGGGCCAGTTCGACCTGTCCACGCTGCGGTTCGCGCTGTCGGGCGCCGAGCCGGTGGAGCCGGCCGACGTCGAAGACCTGATCGACGCGGGTAGGCCGTTCGGGCTCAAGCCGTCGGCCATCCTGCCCGCTTACGGCATGGCCGAGACGGTGCTGGCGGTGTCGTTCTCCAAGTGCGGTGCGGGCCTGGTGGTCGACGAGATCGACGCCGATCTGCTGGCGGCGTTGCGCCAGGCGGTTCCGGCGACCAAGGGCAACACCCGGCGGCTGGCTTCGCTGGGGCCGCTGCTGGAGGGCATCGAGATCCGGATCGTCGACGAGAACGGCACGGCACTGCCGGCCCGCGGGGTCGGCGTGATCCAGCTGCGCGGTGAGCCGGTGACCCCGGGCTACCTGACCATGGCCGGTTTCCTGCCGGCGCAGGACGAGCACGGCTGGTATGACACCGGTGACCTGGGCTACCAGATGGAGGACGGCCACGTCGTGGTCTGCGGCCGGGTCAAGGACGTCATCATCATGGCGGGCCGCAACATCTACCCGACCGACATCGAGCGGGCCGCGGGCCGGGTCGAGGGCGTGCGGCCGGGTTGCGCGGTGGCGGTGCGCCTGGATGCCGGGCATTCCCGCGAGACCTTCGCCGTCGCGGTGGAGTCCAACAACTGGCAGGACCCCGCCGAGGTGCGCCGCATCGAGCACCAGGTCGCCCACGAGGTGGTCACCGAGGTTGACATGCGGCCCCGCAACGTGGTGGTGCTCGGGCCGGGCAGTATCCCCAAGACCCCGTCGGGCAAGCTGCGCCGGGCCAACTCCGTCGCCCTGGTCACCTAACGCGCCCCGCCTCTGGCGAGGATTGCTCCTATGTCAAGCAGCGGTGGCGTGGGGTGTAGGGCGTCGTGATTTCTCGTCGGTGTGGAGGCGGTTGTAG
>NZ_LQPG01000009.1 GCF_002102265.1 Mycolicibacter longobardus
CAACTGACAAGCATCAGCCGAAACACTGTCAAGCATCACCCGAAGCCGAAACGTCAAGCATCACCCGACGTAATACAGATTTATGGTGGGGCGGGCGGGGCTCGAACCCGCGACCAATGGATTATGAGTCCACGGCTCTAACCAACTGAGCTACCGCCCCTGGCGTCAACTACGTTCGTTGACTCTACTGATGCCCTCCGCCGTGCCGGTGCACCTGGGTATCAGCGCATGACGCCACTGATGTCGGTGTGCTCGAAGTCGTCGCCTTTGTACAGCAGCGGCTGACCACTGACCTGGGCCAGAGCGTAGGAGAAGCACTCACCATAGTTCAGGGATGCGCGATGCCGCCCTTTCCCATACCGGCGGTAGGCAAGGCGCGCGACATTCGCCTGTTCGGAGTCCACAGCGACGAGATCGACCGCAGCGCGATGCAGCCACAGGTCCAGCTCGCGCCCACCCGGCTCGCCGAACCGGGCTTCGATCACGATCGCCGTTTCCAGATACGACGCTGTCGACATCAGCCGGACCGGGTCGGCTTCGACGGCAGCCTCGAATTGCTCGGCCCCCGGCTCGTCGGTCAACATCGCCACCAGCGCGGAGGTATCGATCACCATCAGACGGGCAATCCACGGTCGTCGTAGCCGATGATCTGTTCGGCCGGCCGGGAATCGACCAACGGCAGCGCCGCGCAGCGGCGACGAATGGCCGCGAGGTCGTCGCTCAGCGAGGCACTCTGCACGCGTCCCCGCTCACGAACCAGTCGCTCCCTGAGCGCAACCACGACAACTTCGGTAAGCGTCTCCCCGGTGCGTGCAGCGAGTTCCCGGGCAAGACGGTCCGCTTCGGGATCCTTGATACTCAGTGCCATGAGTACTGATTCTAGACAATTAGGTAGATTCTAGACAGTCGGCGGATCTGGTAGATCCATACCGGCCAAACGCACCGGGTCGGCGATCGAGACGATGCCCACCAGGCGACCTTCCCGCACGGTGCACGCCATCAAGGCCAGCGCCCGGCCCGTCGGACCCCAGCCCAAGATTCCGGGCTCGCCGTTCACCAGAACACGACGCGCGATGACGCGCGCCCCCTGACCTCGACGGACCGCCTCCACAACGGCGCCGGCTCCGCTCGTGACGGTCACACCGCGGACCGTGTGCTGACGCCACGTTACGTCGGGATCGAGCACCCGCAACAGGGCGTCGAAGTCGCCGTCCTGCGCGGCCGCCAGGAAGGCGTCGACCACCTCACGCTGCGCACGCCGGTCCCCCGCCGGCGTGGGTACGTCCTGGACTTTCCGACGTGCCCGGCTGGCCAGCATCTTGGCGGCGTCGGCCGATCTGCCGACGATCGGCCCGATCTCGGCGAACGGGACCGCGAACATGTCGTGCAGCACGAACGCGAGCCGTTCATCAGGGCGGAGTGACCCCAGCACCACCAGCAGCGCCAGCCCGACCGAGTCCGACAGCACCGCGGTGTCCTCGGGGGTGTCGACGTCGTCGGTCACGACGAGTTCGGGAAGGCCCTGATCAATCGAGACCTCCGGCCGGGCGGCACGCGAGCGCAGAGTGTCGATGCAGATGCGGCTGGCGACGGTGGTCAACCACCCCGGCAGGTTGTCGACCGCATCAACGTCCTGACGGGACAGCCGCAGCCAGGCTTCCTGGACGGCGTCCTCGGCATCCGACCATGAGCCCAGAATCCGATACGCCAGCGCCAACAGGCGATGGCGCTGCTGCTCGAAGGCCTCCGCCAGCTGCGACTCGCTCGTCATCGGTTACCTCTCGTCGTGCCGGTCCGTCATAGGTGATGACGAACCCCACCCGACCGACGTAACCACGAAGGAGCAGCCATGAACACCACCCTGTGGGTCATCGCCGGCGTCGCCGCTGTCGCATTCTTCATCGGCGGCGCAACCCAGGTGCTGATGCCCAAAGAGAAGTACCGATCACTGGCAGTCAGCCAGCACTGGGTCGACGAATTCAGCAGCGGCCAGCTCAAGGCCATCGGCACCATCAAGATGATCGGTGCGATCGGCCTGGTGCTCCCGGCGGCCCTCGGCGTGGCACCGGTGCTGGTGCCGCTGGCTGCCTGCGGCCTGATGCTGTTCATGGCCGGTGCTGCCACCACCAGGTTCCGCCGCAGCGAGTGGGGTTACATGGTCGGCGACATAGCCTTTCTCGCCCTGTTCGCCTTCCTCGCCTGGGGCCGGTTCGGCCTGCAGCCGTTCGCCTGAACTACCGCGGCGCGTTGCGCCGCATGTGAACGGGGATCAGCATCGGGACCCGGCGACGATACTGCCGATACTCGTCGCCGAGTATCCCGATCAGGTCGTGCTCCTCCAGTTGCAGTGCGATCAAGATGTAGCCGGTACTCGCCGCCGCGAACAGCAGGTGACCGGCGGTCATGGTGGGTGTGGCCCAAAACGCGATCACGAAACCCAGCATGAGCGGATGCCGCACCACCCGGTACAACGCTGAGGCGTGGAACCCGACGGGGTTGTACGGCTGTGCCCGCCAAGCGGAGTACACCTGACGCAGCCCGAACAGGTCCAAGTGGCTGACCATGAATGTCGACGCCAGCGCGATCACCCAGCCGGTCCAGAACAACACCCACAGCGCTGTTCGCGCAAGCGGCGTCGTAACGTCCCAGACAATCGACGGGATCGGCCGCCACTGCCAAAACAGCAGCACCAGAACCAGATTCGACGCCAGAACATAGGTGCTGCGTTCAAGGTCCGGCGGCACCAGTCGCGTCAACCAGCGCTTGAACACCGGCCGGGCCATCAGGCTGTGCTGCACAGCGAACACACCCAGCAGCAACACATCGACCAACACCGCCCGGCCCGGCGGCGCCTGCGGACCTTGATCGACACTGCGCGGCACCACCAGGTCGCCGACGAATCCTATGGCGTACAGGAACACGACGAGGAAGACCAGATAGTTGATTGCCCCATATGCGAAGGCGAGGTAACGGGCCATGGCGCCCTCCTTGTGAATAAGCCATAGTAACCCCGGCAACCCGCAGCTCAACAGGGGTTTTGGCTGGGCACTGACATTCGCCCACCGGCGTCGGCTTACGATCCCAAGATGACCGCGGAAACGTTCGTCACCCACGCGCCGGGCGATGTGCGGATCATCGCCGATCGTCACGGCGACCCCGATGCACGGGCGGTGGTGTTCCTGCACGGCGGCGGCCAGACCCGGCGGTCCTGGGCCCGGGCCGCCGCGGCGGTGGCCGAACGCGGCTGGCAGGCCGTCACCGTCGACCTGCGCGGGCACGGCGAATCGGATTGGGCGGCCGAGGGCGACTACCGGTTGGTCAGCTTCGCCGGCGACGTTCGTGAGGTGCTGCGCACCCTGCCGCCGGACCCGGTGCTGGTCGGTGCCTCGCTGGGCGGGTTCACCTCGATGCTGCTGTGCGGCGAACTGGCCCCGGGTGCGGCCAGCGCCGTGGTGCTGGTGGACATCGTGCCGAACATGGACGCCGGCGGCGCCGAACGGATCCAGGCGTTCATGGCTGAGCGGATGGAGTCAGGCTTCGACTCCCTCGACGAGGTCGCCGACGCGATCGCCGCCTACAACCCCCACCGGCCGCGCCCGGCGGACCTGAACGGCCTCACCGCCAACCTTCGCCGCCGCGGTGACCGCTGGTATTGGCACTGGGATCCGAAGTTCGTCAGCGCCAGCGAGGAACTGGCTCCCCTCGAGATCCACGACGTGGACCGGCTCAACACCGCGGTACAGACCATCCTCGACGGCGGCGTGCCGATGCTGCTGGTGCGCGGCCAACTCAGCGACCTGGTCCGGGCCGAAAGCGCCGAAGCCTTCCTGGCCCGCTTCCCGCAGGTGGAATTCGTCGACGTCGCCGGCGCCGGCCACATGGTCGCCGGTGACCGCAACGACATCTTCGCCGACGCCATACTGGGCTTCCTGGCCCGTCACGCAAACTGAGCTCAGCGAAACCCGCCCAATCCTTGCTCAGTCGCGGGGCTCGAGTGCCACCATGACATCGGCCTCCGACATGGCCGCAACTTCGAAGTACATCTCGGCGACCAATTCCATTCGGCCGGTGTCGCTTTCACGGCTGGTCAGCACCTCGGCCAGCGCGGCGACCGTTCGGGCAGCGAACATGTCCGCCACCATCATCCGCGGTGAGTCGAGCCACTCCCGGATGTCGGCCACGACTCGCGTGGCAAGGACCGAATCACCGCCGAGTGAAAAGAAGTCGTCATAGACGCCGACGATGTCGCCATCACGGCCCAAGACGCCCGCGACGATATGACACAGCGCGCGCTCCAATGTCGTTCGCGGCGCGGTGACAGGCCCTGTCGCGCCACCGAACTGCCCGAACTCCTCGGCAAGCAGGCCGACGACGGCCGTTCGGTCGATCTTGCCCGCGTCGGTGAACGGGATCCGATCCACCAGCAAGATCCAACGGGGAATCATGTGCGCGGGAACCAGATCGACAAGTGCGTCGCGAATCCCCCCTGCCGTCAAACCCGAGTCGCCCACGCGGACCAGCGCCGCCAGCCCATCGGAGCCTCCGGCGGCGGGCAGTACCGCAGCCACCGCGGCATGCACGCCGGGGATCTTTCCCAGCGCGGCCTCAACCTCGCCGAGTTCGACGCGGTAGCCGCTGATCTTGATGCGATGATCGGCGCGGCCGACGAATTCCAGCGTGCCGTCCGGCCAGTACCGAGCCAGGTCCCCGGTCCGGTACCAGGTGTGCGGCGCACCGTTGCACGGGTACTCCACGAAGCGCTCCGCGGTCAGGTCGGGACGACCGCGGTAGCCGCGGGCGAGGCCGCGCCCGGTCACCCAGAGTTCGCCGATCACCCAATCCGGGCAGTCGCTGCCGCTTTCGCCGACCACCCGGCAGGCCATGTTCGGCAACGGCACACCATAGGGCACCGAGCTGCCGTTCGCCGGTAGCGCGGCGTCGACCTCGAAAATTGTTGCGTGCACTGCTGTCTCGGTGGCACCACCCAGTCCCGCGAAACGGGCTTGCGGTGCCTGCTGCCGCAGCAGGCGAGCCAGTTCCGGGCGCACCCAGTCCCCGCCGACCGCCACGGCTCGCAGCGACGACAACCGCCCATCGCCGACCGCGAGCAGCATTTCGAGCCAGCCGGGCATGAAGTTGAGGGCGGTGACCCGGTGCTCATGGATAAGTCTGGCCCAGGCGTCGGGGTCACGGCGCTGGTCTTCGTCGACCACGACGATCGCACCACCCGCACGCAGGTTGGCGAAGATGTCCGGCACCGACATATCGGCTTCCAACGTCGCCAGTGACAGCCAGCGATCGGTGGACCCGATGTCGAAATGCCGGATGAGAAACTCAACCGTGCTCATCACCGCGTCGTGCGTCAGCTCCACGCCCTTGGGCTCTCCGGTGGATCCCGAGGTGAACAGCACGTAGGCCAGAGCTTGCGGATCGCTTGCGACAGAGACCGATTCACCCGGGACTGTCGGATCCGAAAGCACCTCGGCAAGGCGGAGCGCGGGCACTGACGAGGGTGCCTGCTGCTCACCGGACAACAGGGCCAGGCGGACCGATCCGGTCTGCAGTAGACGTTCGGCCCGCTCGCGTGGCTGGTCGGCACCGATGGGCAGGTACACCGCCCCCGCGGCCAGGATCCCCAGCACGGCCGGCACCTGCTCGGCGTTCTTGGGTCCCATCACCGCGACCGTGTCACCGCTGTGCACCCCCTCGGCGTGCAGAGCGGCGGCCACCGCCAGTGCCTGATCGCGCAACTGCCGGTAGCTGAGATCACCGGAACTGGCGAAGACCGCAGGAGCATCGGGCTGCAGCTCGGCCTGCCGGAAGAACCCGGTGTGCAACGCCTCGCCACTCGGGTCGGCGAGCGTGTTGTTCACCGCCGCCCGCACGGCACGCTGGGATTCCGGGACGTCCGGCGAATCGGGCGTCTTCCAAGCCTCGGGGTCGGCAAGCCGGTGCAGTTCATCGAGTTGGTGAGCGAACATGGCGTCGGCGACACCGGGCTGGAACGCCTCCTCACGAACATCCCAGTTCACCAGCAGGCCACCGCCAAGCGGGGTCACTTGGGCATCCAGTAGCACCTGCGGGCCCTGGGAGATCGTCCACACCGGCGCGCCGAACTGTTCGGTCACCTCGCCACCGAACAGATCACCGAGCCCGAGTCCGCTGGTGAACACGAACGGCGCCAGCGTCTGGACACCGCGGTGGCGGCTCAGGTCGCGCAGCACCGACAGCCCCGAATAGCCCAAGTGGCGCGCACTGGAGTGCAGCGCCTCCTGCACCGCGACCGCCCGCGACAACGGAGTGTTCGCCTGCGTCAGATCGACATCGAGCATCAACGACGACGTGAAGTCGCCCACCAGCATGTCCACCTGCGGATGGAACGGCTCACGGCCGAACAGCGGCAGGTTCAGCAGAAACCGGCGGCTGGTGGACCAGCGGGCCAGTGTCCCGGCGTAAGACGCCGCGAACGCCATCGCCGGCGTGACGCCGTGGCTGCGGGCCGCGGCGAACAGGGCTTCGCGGGCTTGCGCGTCGAACCAGTGCCAACGCCGGACGCTGCGTCGCGGATCGGCCTGCTCCGATGTCGGGACGAGCGGCAACGCGGGTGGTTCGGGCAGGCTCGGTATCCGTTCGCTCCACCACGGCTGATCCTCGGCTGAGCGGGCCGCCTCCACCGCGGTCATGGCGGCGCGGTACTCGCGGTAGGTGTAGCCCAGCTGCGGCGGCCGCCCACCTCGGTACAGCACCGCGAGGTCGGACATGAGTTTGCGGTAGCTCACGGCGTCGCCTGCCTGCATGTCCAGGTCGACATGCAGTCGGGTTCGGCCGTCCGGCAGCAGGGACAGGCTCAGTTCGAGCACTTCCCCGTCGAGCAACTGGTGAGACTTGGCTTCGCGGGTGGCAAGCAGTTGCCGCTCGACGGCCTCGGCGTCCAGGTCGCGTAGGTCGCTGATCTTGACCGGAAGGTCGCGGTCTCCGATGCGTTGGGTTCCGTCCGGCAGGATCTCGACCCGCAACATCGGGTGGCGGACGGCGAGTTCGGCAGCCGCCGCGGCCAGGCGCTCGGGATCGACTCCGGCACCGTCGAATTCGACGTACAGGTGGGCGGCCACTCCACCGAGTTGCTGCTGGTCGTTTCGGCCCACCCAGTAGGCGTGTTGCAGCGGCGCGAGGGGAAATGGCGCTGCGGGGTCGCTGACATCCGCCACTGACGCGTCGGTGTCCGGCGCGGCGTCGTTCGCGTCGATACCGGCGCCGTGTGCGGCCACCAGGTCCGACCACGCCGCAACCGTGGGGCTGGCCGCCAGGGTCGCGAAATCGACGTCAATCCCCCGTTTTCGCCACCGGCCCGACAGCGACATCATGCGGATTGAGTCCAGGCCGGAGGCGATCAAGTCCTGTGCCGGATCGATGGTGTCGGGACTCACGCCAAGGAGTTCGGCGACCTCGTCACGGACGGACTGTGAAGGTGTCGCACCACCGTGCACGACGCTGCTCCCCTTAAGTTAAGTTAGTATAGGATGGCCTAACTTGGCGAAGGCTACCGCATGGGGGTCGGTCGCACACCACAGTAATTGACCGACGGGAATTGACCGAGGGGCGGTTCGACTGGATGAGCGCTGCACTCCAGCCCGAACTCCTCGCCGGCTTCGTGCCGTTCCCGGCTGACCGCGCCGCCGAGTATCGGCGAGCGGGCTACTGGACCGGGCGCACCGTGGACTCGATCCTCACCCAAGCGGCAAACGAGTGGCCGCAGCGGCTCGGGGTCATCGATTCGAACCGCAGCTATTCCTTCGCAGAACTTGATTCGGCTGCCGACCGATTCGCGGCAGGCCTGGCGCGGCTCGGCATCGCTGCGGGCGACCGCGTCCTGCTTCAACTGCCGAATTCGACTCAGTTCGCCCTGGCGTTCTTCGGCATACTGCGGGCCGGAGCCGTGCCGGTGATGTGCCTGCCGGGTCACCGGGCCGCCGAGCTCGGGCACTTCGCTGATGTGAGTGACGCCGTGGGGCTGATAATCCCCCAGCGTGCAGGAGGTTTCGACTACCGCGAACTTGCCGCGCGCGTCACCGAGGGTCGCCCGGGTCTGCGGCACGTCATTGTCGACGGAGATCCCGGACCCTTCACCGCGTGGTCGACCGTCGCCCAGTGCACAGATCCCGCCGTAGGACGCGCCCATGTCGAAACCTCCTCGCCCGCGCTCCTTCTGGTGTCCGGCGGCACCACCGGCATGCCCAAGCTCATTCCCCGCACCCATGACGACTACGTCTACAACACGACTGCCTGCGCCCGGGCCTGCGAACTGACCGGAGACGACGTCTACCTGGTGGCGCTGCCCGCCGGCCATAACTTTCCGCTGGGGTGCCCGGGCATGTTGGGTGCGATGACGGTGGGCGCCACCACCGTGTTCACCGCCGACCCCAGCCCCGAAGCCGCCTTTGCCCTGATACACCGGCACGGTGTGACCGCAACGGCATTGGTCAACGCGCTGGCGAAGTTGTGGGCGCAGGCCTGCGAATGGGAACCGACCCCGCCGACCTCACTGCGACTGCTGCAAGTGGGTGGCTCGCGGATGGCACCCGACGAAGCCCGCTATCTCCGCGAGACCCTGGGACCGGGGCTGCAGCAAATTTTCGGAATGGCCGAGGGGATGCTGAATTTCACCCGCCCCGGAGACCCGATCGAGGTCGTCGAACAGACGCAGGGTCGGCCGATGTCACCGCATGACGAGCTGCGCGTCGTGGATGACAACGGCGACGATGTGGCGCCGGGCGAGGAAGGCGAACTGCTGGTCCGCGGTCCGTACACGCTCAACGGCTACTACCGCGCAGAGCAGGCCAACGCGCGCTCGTTCAGCCCCGACGGGTTCTTCCGCACCGGCGACCAGGTGCGAATCTTTGCCGACGGTCCGCTCGCCGGCAATGTCGAGGTCACCGGCCGGATCAAAGACGTGATTCACCGTGGCGGCGAGACGGTTTCGGCTTCCGACATCGAGGAGCACATCCTTACCCACCCGGCGATCTCAGCCGTCGCCGCGGTCGCCCTGCCGGATGAGTTTCTGGGTGAAAAGATCTGTGCTGCAGTGATCTTCAAGAGCGAGCAGCTTGAACTGGCCGAACTGAATCGCTACCTGGATGAGCGCGGAGTCTCCGCCCACTCGCGCCCGGACGTGCTCGTCGCGATGTCGTCGCTGCCCATCACCGCCGTCGGGAAGGTCGACAAGAAGCAGATCGTCGCCCAGGTGGGCAGCAGATGACTGCACCGCGCCTCCACCCGCACGACGCGGCCGAACCCATCGCCGTCGTCGGCATCGGCTGCCGACTGGCCGGAGACGTCACCACCCCGACGGACTTCTGGACGTTTCTGCTCGACGGCCGCAGCGCGGTGCGGCAGGTTCCGGCCGAACGTTGGGAGCCGTATCTGCGGCGCGACCCGCGAAACGCCGCGGTGCTGCGAGCCACCACACCGTGGGGCACCTTCTTGGACGACCTGGCCGGCTTCGACGCGGAGTTCTTCGGCGTCTCCCCCCGCGAGGCCGAACTGATGGATCCGCAGCAGCGTCTGGCAGTCGAAGTGTGTTGGGAGGCACTCGAACACGCCGGGATAGCGCCCCGGTCGTTGGCCGGCAGCGACACCGCGGTGCTGATGGGCGTCAACGCCGACGACTACGGCAAGCTGATCATGGAAGACCTGCCGGGTATCGAGGCCTGGACCGGAATCGGCACAGCGCTGTGCGGGGTCGCCAACCGGGTCTCACACCTGCTTGATCTGCGTGGCCCCAGCGTCGCCCTCGACGCGGCCTGCGCTGCGTCGCTGGTGGCCGTGCAGCAGGCCTGCCAACAGCTGCGCGCCGGAGAGACGTCGCTTGCGCTTGCCGGCGGCGTCAGCGCGCTGATCGGGCCTGGCTTGACCCGGGTACTCGATCAGGCGGGTGCCACCGCGCCGGACGGTCGGTCCAAGACCTTCGACATGGCGGCCGACGGCTACGGCCGCGGAGAAGGCGCGGCGGTGGTGGTGCTCAAGCGCCTCAGCGACGCCAGGCGGGACGGCAACCGGGTGTGGGCACTGGTCCGTGGTGGCGCCGTCGCCCATGACGGCAACACGGCGGGCATCATGTCGCCCAACGGTGCCGCGCAGGAGGATCTGTTCCGGCTCGCCTGCGAGTCCGCCGATATCGAGCCCACCAGCGTCGGCTTCGTCGAGGCCCATGGGACCGGCACACCCGTCGGCGATCGGGTCGAACTGGCGGCTCTTGCGGCCGTCTACGGCGCCGGGCGCCCCACGGACGCCCCCTGCCTGGTCGGATCGGTGAAGCCCAACACGGGTCACCTCGAAGGCGGGGCGGGCGTCGTCGGGCTCATCAAAGCGGTACTGGCGCTCGATCAGGAGAAGATCCCGCCGACAGCGGGGATCAGCAAACTCACCACGGCCATCAACTGGGCCGCCAGCGGCTTACGGGTGGCCACCGAAGTCGAAGCCTGGCCACGGCAGCAGGACAGTCCGCGGCGAGCCGCGGTGTGCAGCTACGGCTACGGCGGCACCATCGCCCATATCGTGCTCGAAGAAGCGCCGCTGCAGCCCGCCTCGCATCTCGTGCCGGACCCCGCTGCCGCGCCTGCCGTCGTCCCGGTCTCGGCGCGCTCGCACGCCCGGCTCGCCCGCCAGGCCGAGGCACTGGCCGGCCACCTCCGCACCGGCGACCACTCGCTCGATCAGGTCGCGGCGACGCTGTGGACACGACGCTCCCACGAACGGGTGCGCGCGGCCGTGCTGGCCGACAGTTGCGAAGAACTGGTGGCCGGCCTGGACGCACTGGCCAACGATGCCCAACAGCCTGCCGTGGCCACCGGCGCGATTGTGCCCGGCGCATCAGGCGGAGCCGTCTGGGTGTTCTCCGGTCACGGCTCGCAATGGGAGGGCATGGGTCGCGAACTGCTGGCGAATGAACCCGCCTTCGCCACGGTCATCGATGAGATCGACCCGGTGTTTCAAGCCGAGTTGGGCTTCTCGGCCCGCGAGGCGCTGAGCACCGGTGAACTGGGCACAACTGATCGGGTACAGGCGTTGACCTTCGCCATCCAGGCCGGGCTCGCCGCACTGTTGCGAGACCGCGGCATCACTCCCGCAGCCGTCATCGGCCACTCGGTCGGCGAGGTCGCCGCATGCGTGGCAGCCGGTGTGCTCGACTTGGCGCAGGGAGCCAAGGTGGCGTGCTACCGGGCGCGCGGTTTCCGCAGTGTCGCCGGACACGGGGCGATGGCGCTGGTGGGGCTTTCCTTCGAGGAGGCACGGCGGCGTCTGTGTCAGGGCAGCGACGTGGTGGCGGCGATCAGCTCGACACCGGAGTCCACGGTGGTTTCCGGCACCGTCGAGGCCATCGATCAAGTCTGCCAACGCTGTTCGGAAGAAGGCGTTTCAGTGCGTCGGGTGAACACCGACGTGGCCTTCCACAGCCCGCAGATGGACGCACTCACCGGGGACCTCGCCCGACTTACCGCAGGCCTCCCGCCGGCGGGCGACGCTGACGTCCCGCTGTACACGACCGCGCTGGCCGACCCCCGCTCGACCGCTCCCCGAGACTCGAACTACTGGGTGGCCAACCTGCGTGGTCAAGTGCGGTTCGCCGAGGCCGTGATCGCCGCCGCGCAGGACGGCCACCGACTGTTTCTGGAGATATCAGCTCATCCGGTGGTCTCACACTCAGTGCTGGAAACGTTGCTGCACATGGGAGTTGACCAGTACGGCGTAGTTCCCACCCTCCGGCGTCAGCAACCGGAACGGCGCGCCGTCACCCATGCGCTGGCCGCGCTGTACTGTCACGGTGCGCCGTTCCCGCACGGGCTCACCGCCGACTCACCCTGGACCGACAACTTGCCGGTCACCCAATGGCAGCATCAACACTTTTGGCGCACACCGACTCCCCCACCGGTCGGCGGTGGGATCCACGACGTCGACACCCACACGCTTCTGGGCGGCTCGGTGGATATCACGAGTGCGGTTCCCGCCCGCATGTGGCAGACCCGGCTGGAGATGTCCAACCGCCCCTATCCCGGCGATCATCCGGTGCAGGGCACCGAGATCGTGCCCGCCGCGGTTCTGCTGAACACGATGCTGACCGCCGCCACAACGAATTTGGTGGACGTGCGGCTGCGCACGCCCGTCGCCCCCGGACGCACCCGCGACCTCCAGGTGGTGCTGCAGGAACACTGCCTGAGCGTGTCCTCACGCATCGTGGAATCAGACGACGCACCTACCGATGGCGGCTGGCTGACTCACTGCACCGCGGTGGCCGAGGTCAACGACAACGCCGCGGCGCCGGTCTTCGACATCGCGGCCGTGCAACAACGATGCACAGACGTGCTTCCGTCGACCCATGTCATCGACATTCTGGAATCACTCGGTGTCGCCGCAATGGGATTCGAGTGGGAGATCCGGGAACTGCGCCGCGGTGACAGGGAATTGTTGGCACGGGTCAGCGCCGAGCCCGACGGATCGGTACCGCCGACCTGGGCCGGCCTTCTCGATGCCGCGACGTCGACGGCGTCGGTCCTTTTCAGCGATACCGGACGCCTCAAGATGCCGGCACGAGTCGAGCGGGTGGCCGTGCACGGCCCGCCGTGCGGTGAGGCCCTGCTCCACGCGCGGCGCTGCGCGCAAGGGACGATCACCGACGTCGTGATCACCGATCTCACCGGCACAGTGCTGGTCTCGATGACCGGGTTGGCCTTCGAAGATCTCGAGCGGACCGGAGACCGCGAACTCAGCCGCCTGGTGCACAGATTGGCATGGCACCCGACACCGTGGAGTGAGGACGATCGCCCCGCCCACGTCACCCTGATCGGCGGCGTCGAAGCGACGCGGCAATGGTGTACCCGTGATCTGGCCGCGGCCGGCGTGCCTACCCGCAGCGTCGCCGACCCGGCGGACTTGCCTTCCGGTGATGGCCCGGATGCCGGTGCCGTGGTCCTGGTGCTGACCGAGCCGCACGACGAGCCGAGTGTGTCCATCGATGTGGTTCTGCGGACGCTGAAACACCTTGTGGGACAGCACTCGAAAGCACGCCTGTGGGTGCTGACCCGAAATGTGCACGAAGGCACCGATATCGAACAGTCTCCGCTGTGGGGGCTGTCCCGGGTGGCAGCCGCCGAGCAGCCCCAAGTCTGGGGCGGTGTCTTGGATCTGTCCGAGTCCCGCCTGCCCGTACCCGCCCTGAGTTCGCTGACCGGACACGGTGTGGTCGTGGTGCGCGACGGCATCGCCCACACCGCACGCCTGGCCCCCGCGCCGTGTGCCGGTGAACCCATGCGTTGCTCGCCGGGCGGTACCTACCTGATCACCGGGGGTACCGGCGCGCTCGGACGACAGATGGCCCACCGATTGGTCGATCTCGGCGCCAGGCGCCTGGTACTGGTGTCGCGTTCGGGACTGCCGGACAGGGCGCCCGCGGATGCGGCAACCAGCCCGGAGTTGGTCCAGACCGTCCGGTCGCTCGAGGAACGCGGGGTTTTTGTACGGGTGGCCGCTATCGACATCGGCGCACCCGGGGCCGCTGCGGCGCTGCAACTCGCGTTGACGGACCTGCCGCCGGTGCTCGGCGTGGTGCACGCGGCCGGCATCGAGACGGGTGCGCTGCTGACCGACACAACGCTTGCCCAGGTCAACGCATCCATGCACGCGAAGGTCACCGGCGCGCTGGTGCTGGACGAAGTGTTCCCGCCCGGGATGCTGGATTGGATGCTGCTGTTCTCCTCCTGCGGCTATCTCACCGGATTTCCGGGGCAGGGCGCCTACGCATGCGGGAATGCGTTTCTCGATGCGTTCGCCCGGCAACGCCGCAACCTCGGCGACCGAACCGTCAGCGTCGCCTGGACGGCGTGGCGGGGTCTGGGGATGGGGTCCACCTCCGAGTACGTTGCCGCGCAGCTCGAGTCCATGGGCATGGAAACCATCAGCGCCGATGATGCGATGTGGGCCCTGGACCTGGCGATGCGCGATGACCAGGCCAATGCCGTCGTGCTGCCCGTCACGCCGCTGGCGGCCTCGGTGGCCATGCTGGCCGACATCGCTCCCGTCGAGTCCGACGTCGCCGAATCGGACGATCCGTTGCAGACGGGGTTGCCCGAGGATCCCGCCGAGGCCTCCGATTGGGTCGCCGAACGGGTGTCTGCCGCGATAGCGGGCCAACTCGGTCTACCCGAGGACGGCGTCGACCCCTATGTCCCGCTGATCGAAATGGGCGTCGATTCGATCATGACCGTCGCCGTGCGGCGTCGACTGGAAAAGCAGACCGGGCTGACACTGTCGCCGACACTCCTGTGGGAGCATCCGACGGCGGCCGCGGTGACGAAGAAGATCCTCGAACTTCTCGGGTAGCTCTCGTTGACCGGCGTCAGCCGAAAACGGTCTGGCCATCGGCGCCGAGCAGGTAACGCTCGGTGCCTTCGGCCACCCGCGGAGCGTCTGCCCCCAGCGAGACCGCGATCTTGTTGCCGGCGTTGCGCATCACGTCCAGGGTCAGCTCAACGGCCTGGTCGTCGGTGAAGTGCCGGCGTACGCCGGCAGCGACGTCGGCGTCGATGTGCGCAGGCGTCCAGACCAGGGTGTCGACATAGCGCAGCGCCGCCTTCTGCGGCTCGCTCAGCAGCTGGGAATCCTCGAACCGCTCGATGTCGTCGTAGAGCGTCTCGGATCCTCCGGCGTCGAGTGCGGTGGTCTCCCGCAGTGATTTGCACAGCCGGCAGTTGTGCTGGGCCGCACCACGCAGGCGCACCACCTCGGAGGTCACCGCGTCCAGCGCCCGCAGCCGGGCCACGGCGGGCATGAACCCGTTGAACAGGGCATCGGCCGGATTCCCCGAGTGGTCCCACGCGATCGTCTCCGGCCACGGGATCGCTACGCCCAGAGCCTGCAGACCGGCCCGCACCCGCGGCACGAAGTCGGCGACAAACATCTGTACGACGGCCTCAAAGGCACCGTTCCCCAACGCGTCCCGCAGCCGGTCACGCTGAGCGTCGGTGATCATCGAGACGTCGACGCTGAACTGCTCGGCGAACTCGGCCACCACCGGATCGGCCGCGGACTCCTCGCCCGCCGCCTCCGCGGGCAGCGGCGGCAGCCCCAGGGTACGCGCGCATACCTTGCGGACCAATGCACCGACACCGCCGCCCGACAGCGCCACCAACCGGTTCAGCTCATCAAGTACGTCCACCCCACGAATTATGGACCCTGCAGCAGAAAGCCGAAACCCCTCGGTCACGCGCGCGGCGAGCGGTGATGCCGTTGGTGAATGTCCCGGAGGCTCACCGCATTCAGGCTGCGTCGGCGCTCCCTGCAGTCCGCACTACCCGAGAATGGGTGTCAGACCCGATACCGGTTGGCGCGGCCGCAGACCAGACTGGTGTCACGACGGCTCGGTATGCACCTCGGTCAGTGAGGAATCTGCATACCGTTTTGTTTGCCGGGCGTCTTCATGCCCTGACTGTGCATCTGGCCGGCACCCCCGCGTGCCCTGGCTTCGAGGAGGTGAGATCGACTTGAGTCCTAGTGACGGTCCCTATCCGACAACGCTGAGTGTTTGGTTCCGATCCCTCCCCGGCATCGTTCGCCGTTCCTGAATCGGGTTGTACCGCACTGCTTTGACATCCCCGTGTCTGCTGACCCGGGGCAGTTTCTGGTGCGCACCTGATGGTGACGCGATGCTGCCCACGGGTCGGACAGATGAGGAGATTCGATGTTCTTCGTTCTTTTCGGCCGCCCATTCACCGGAGTGGCTACATGACCGCGCCGCTGTGGTTGGCCTTGCCACCGGAGGTTCATTCGTCGTTGTTGAGCAGCGGCCCGGGAGCCGAGACGCTGCTGGCAGCAGCGCAGGCATGGTCGTCGTTGAGCGAGCAATATGCTTCGGCAGCAACAGAACTGACCGACATACTGGAGTCTGTACGGGCCGGGGCCTGGCACGGTCCCAGCTCTGACCGGTACACGGACTCCCATCTGCCATATCTGGCTTGGTTGATGCGCGCCGGCAACGACAGCATGTCGACAGCCGTCCAGCACGAAACCATGGCGGCCGCCTACACGGCTGCGCTGGCCACCATGCCGACACCGGCCGAGATCGCGGCCAACCACGCCGTCCACGACGTATTGGTGGCCACAAACTTCTTCGGCATCAACACCATTCCGATCGCTGTCAACGAAGCCGACTACGCCCGCATGTGGGTCCAGGCGGCAGCCACGATGGAAAGCTATCAAGCGGTCTCTGACACCGCGCTGGCCTCGACTCCCCGCTCGACACCGGCTCCGCCGATCGTGGCATCTGACGGCGGCAGCGGCGACGACGGCGGTGACGATGGCGGCGGTGGCGGATCGAACTGGATCGAGTCCCTTCCGGCGCTCATTGAGTTCGCCGACCTCTTTGACGAATGGATCATCCAGGCGATCATCTACAGCATCACGGCAAGTCCGGCGTTGATCCCGGCCATTGGAGCAGCCGAGCCCGAGGCGGCGGCCGTCGGTCCGGCCGCGGCCGCCCTGGGGGGTGCGGCAGTTGTCGCTCCCCTGTCAGGGATGCCCAGCGTGTCTACCGCGACACAAAGCGAGCCATGGCCCGCAATGGGAACCGCTCCCCCGAGTGCACCGGCCGCAACCGCCGCCGGGTCCACCCCCGCGTCCGGTCCGAGCGTGACCACCCCGGCGGCGGCGCCGACGGCCGCGGCGGCGGGATTCCGCCACCAACGTGCCGGTGACGAAGGTCCCGATACGCCAGTCGGCCCGACATTGAACGACCGCGACAAGACCCGGGCGCCGTCCTCCGGCGTGAGCGCCGCCGCCACTACCCGGAAAGCGGCATCGGCTCGACGACGGCGCCGGACAGCGGCCAAGGATCCCGGCGTCACGGCGAGCATGAACGCTGGACCGTTGGCGGATGACGAGCCGACAACGGATGGACCGGCCACCTCGACCTTGGCTTCCGCGCACAGCGCAGGGGCACTGGGACTCGGCGGTACCCATAGTAAGGACACCGCCTCTCGCGCAACGGGTTTGACCACATTGAAAGGTGACCACCTTGACGGCGAGCCGACCATGCCGATGATGCCGGCCACCTGGCCCCAGGACGCCGAGCGGCCATCCGACCGTCCGAATGAGAAATAGGCGCCTATCCGGCCGCAGGTGGCCGCGGCATCCGGAAGCGGCGGTCCTTCATCCGGAACACCGCGTTGCTGCCGCTGCGGGGCGCGCCCATCGGTCCCATCACCGGCATCGGGGCGTTGCCCGCTGCGGGCCTCAACGAGTTGGATGCCTCGCCGGGCGCCGCACGGACGGTCAGCGGTCCCGATGACCGAGCAGCCGCGGCGTCTGTCGCCTGAGTTGCCGTCAACCAGCCTTGCGGCACCGACAGCTTCCCCACCGGCGCCGCCTTGCCTGCGCTCGCCAGCACCCCCGTGGGGAAGCCTCGCAACGACGTCCCGGGCGCATCGGCCAGGACCATGGGGCGAGGCGGCAACTCCCCCTTGGCTATTGGGTCTTGTGCGTTCAGGATCGCCATACCGAAGATGCCCTGCGAACCGATGGTGAATGGCACCTGTTGAGCTACGCCCAACACCCCCAGGGTGGGACCGAGAATCGCAAGCTCGGCGACTATCGGCCACGTCATCGGCGGTGTGACCTGGGCGGCGCCCGCTTGCGGCGCCTGCACCGGTGCTGCGGTGAGGATCTGTGACTGTTGCGGGGAGCCCGAAAGTAATTCCGACAAAAGCAGTTTGGTGTCCTGGGCGACAACGTCGGCGGCGGCGCGCGCCGCCGCGGCATGCTGAGCGGATTGCCCGCCTAGGTTGGTGGTCTCCGGCGGCTGTTGAAATGGCGTCGGTGTGCCCGTCGCCGCCGAGGCTCCCGCGTAGCCATACATCGCTGTCGCGTCCTGGGCCCACATCTCGGCGTAGACGGCCTCGGTGGCCGCGATCGCCAGTGCGTTCTGGCCGAAGAAATTCGTGGCCACCAGCATCGCCAGTTGGGTGCGGTTGGCCGCCACCGCTGCCGGTGGCACGGTCGCGGCGAACGCGGTCTCATAGGCGCCTGCCACCGCCCGGATCTGGGCGGCGGTCTGTTCGGCCTGCGCCGCGGTCGCCGTGGCCCACTCCATATATCGGGTGGCAGCCGCCGCCATCGTCGCCGAGGCAGGACCCGACCAGTGCTGGCCCTGCAGGGTCGAGATGGTCGCGGAGTAACCGGTTGCGACTGACTCCAGTTGCCGGGCGATGTCGTCCCAGGCCGCGGCCGCAGCCATCATCGGCCCCGACCCAGGACCGGAATACATCCTGGTCGAATTGATCTCGGGCGGTAGGGCGCCGAAATCAAACATCAATTGCCCCGTCGGCGAGCATCAGCTATCCACCACAGGACGGACGAGGCATCTTGAAGCGACTGGGCGCGACCCGCAAGGCACCGGCGACCGACTGGCGCCCCGCCGCACCCGCACCGGCCATCATTGCCGCCACCGGCCCCATGCCCATCGCCGGAGACGCGCCGGGCATATCCGCCACCGATCCGTCCTGCGAGGTATCCGCGAGGTCTGCTTCCGACAGCCACACCGGGTCTTCGGAAGCGGCCGCCGCCGGGGTGGCATCCGCCCACGCCTGCGGTACCGACAGCCCTCCCACCGGTGGGGCGTCGCCGCCCATCTGGGCAAGCACCTCGTGGCGATCTTCTGCACCGGACCCCGCTGGCGGTGTTGCTTCGTTGACCAGGACCGGTCCCGTCGCGCTGGCCGAGCCTATGCCGGCATTGCCATGGGTGAGCAGGAAGGCGTTGCCGGCCAGCGAGAAGGAACCAATCGCCGAGACCGTACGGGCGGTCTGCATGCCGAAAGACGCCGGACCCAGCAGGACGTTCATGGCCGCGACCAGATCAAGCGGCAAGAACGGGTCTGCCTGTGCAGGCAGTGCGGTAGCTGCTCCCGTCGAGAGGCCGCCGAGCTGCTGCGGCAACGCCGTAAGCAGCTGCGACAGAGAGGCCTGCGAGTTCGACGCACCCGCGGCACCCGCGGAACCGGCGACCGCGGCGGCCTGGGCAGCGCCACCAGCCGGGTTGGTCGTCGGCGGCGGCGGCTGAAACGCCGGCAACTGCGTCGCCGTCGCCGCCGAGGAGGCATAGCCATACATTCCGAGAGTGTCCTGGGCCCACATCTCGGCGTACTCGAACTCGGTGGCCGCGATCGCCGGTGTGTTCTGCCCCAGGACGTTGGTGGCGGCCAGGTTCGCCAGCCGGGCGCGGTTGGCGGTCACCAGTGGCGGCGGCACGATCGCGGCCCGCGCGTTCTCGTAGGCGGCCGCCGCGGCGCGCGCCTGTCCGGCCGCGCGTTCAACCTGGCTCGCCGTCGCCGCCGCCCACTCGGCGTACCGTGTTGCAGCCGCGGCCATCGCCGCGGATGCCGGGCCGGCCCAACTTTGGCCCTGCAAATCCGCGATCACCGAGAAATATCCGTTAGCAAATGAATTCAATTGCGCCGCAAGTCCATCGTAAGCCGCCGCAGCGGTCAGCAATGGCCCCGAGCCAGGACCCGCATAAACTTTTGCCGAGGTGATCTCGGGCGGGGAGATTCCAAAATCCAACATGTCACGTAGCCCCTCTAGTTGCCGTTCCATCGGCGACCAGCGGTGCCGCACTGACCCGCGGTTCGGGCTCATAGAGCCGATCGACCAACGATGGCTCAACCGGACCGGATCGCGCGGCGGCGTTGCCGCCGATCATTCGACTTCCTTGAATTACCCCGGTCCGCCCGAAAATTAACCCCAGTCCGGAAGGAATTTCCTTCCACCTGTACTCAGTTTCAGTTGTAAACCGGCCGTCCGCTATGGGATATGACACCCAATCGCGGGGGGACGTGACCTGTATGAACGCCGGCCCACTGGGTGGGAAACGTTGCAAATGCAACTGGGGCCGTCGGCATCACCGTGGAACCTGCGTTTGGCCCCGTTTGGTGCTGATCATGCTCCGATCAGCGTCGCGTCTGCGCAGCCGGAGGCGTTCGAGCTCGGTCGCGACGGCGGGCTCAACCCCAGTTCGGAATGACTCCCCTCGTTCCGAGGACTTGGCGACTGCATTCGCCGAGGTCAGCCATGGTTGCCTTTGACACCGCCATGTCCGGCCGCCCCGGTGGTGCCGACGTTGCCGTTGATTCCGCCGGGGCTGCCCGCGGCGCCGACCGTGGTGCTGGCGCCGCCACCAGCACCTGCGGCACCGCCACTACCGCCATCCTTGGCCTGGAAGCCGCCACCACCGTTGCCGCCGGCGCCGCCGTTTCCACCCCGGCCGCCCTGGCCTGAGTCTCCGCCGTCGCCGCCCAAACCGTTGGTACTGGTGCCGCCGACCCCGCCGGCGCCGCTGACGCCGCCAGTGCCGCCGCTTCCACCGGTGCCGGCGGTACCGGCCTCGTACAGCCCCCACGAACCGCCGCCATTACCGCCGGCGCCGCCGCCGCCGCCGTCACCACCGGTGCCACCGGTACCGCCATTGCCGGCAGTGCCGTTGGTGGCAGTGCCGCCGCGACCGCCGACGCCGCCGTCACCACCGGTACCGCCCTTGCCGCCGGTGTTGCCGTAGCCGCCGCTCTGGGCGGGTGTGCCGGAGCCACTGGCACCATGGCCTCCCCGGCCGCCGTCACCACCGCTACCGCCGGTGCCGCCAGTGCCGCCGTCACCGCCATCGCCGGAGATCGAGCCACCCGCACCACCGCGTCCGCCGTCACCGCCGGTGCCGCCCTGGCCGCCTCCGGTTCCCACGCCGCCGTTGTAGTTGTTGCCGAATCCCTGCTGACCGTTGCTGCCGTTGCCCCCGCTCAGGCCGGGGCCACCATCGCCTCCGTCACCGCCGCGCCCGCCGTTGCCGATGTTGCCGCCGTCACCGCCTCGGCCGCCATTACCACCGATTCCGTGGATTGCGGTGGCCGCCGCACCGGTGCCGGCGTCGCCGCCGTTGCCCAACGGTCCGGTCGGCATCTGGCCTGCCGCGCCGGTGGCGCCGGTGGTGGAGCCGGCGCCACCGCTCCCGGAGAACATGTCGATGTCGTGGTTGTCGGCACCCCGGCCGCCGTCACCCGGGGTTCCGCCCGTGCCACCGCTACCGCCGGCGCCGCCGGCGCCCTGCGCGCCCGCGCTGCCCGATCCGCCGGAAGCTACCCCGCCGCCGGTACCACCGGCGCCGCCCGCGCCGCCGGCACCACCGGTGCCACCGTTGCCACCGGCCTGCCCATTGCCGCCATTGCCGGTGCCCACCGCGCCGTTCACCCCGGTCCCGCCGGTGCCGCCCGTGCCGCCCGTGCCACCGGCGCCACCCTCGCCGCCGTCGCCGCGCACCCGACCACCCAGGCCGCCGGCACCGCCCGCGCCGCCGGTGCCGCCGACGCCACCGGTGCTGCCGGAACCACCCGCACCGAGGCCCCGGTCGCCCTCATGGCCGGCAGCACCCTGACCGCCGTTACCGCCGTCACCGCCGTCGCCGATGTTGCCGCCGTTGCCGCCCCGGCCGCCGGCGCCGCCGGTAAAACCGGGCCCGGTGGCGTCCGCGCCATTGCCACCGGCACCGCCGCTGCCGTGAATGCCGCTCGGCAGGTCACCGGCGACACCCGCGGCGCCGCGCACAGAACCGCTGCCGGCCGTGCCGGCCGCACCACCGGCACCGGCGTTTCCGCCGTTGCCGCCAAAGCCGCCCTGGAAGCCGGCGGTGGTGGCGTCGGCACCCTTGCCACCGTCACCGGGGATGCCGCCGTTGCCGCCGTCACCGGCGGCACCCCCGGCACCGACCTTGCCGTCGTGCCCGGAGCCGCCGGCGGCCACCCCGCCGGCCGCGCCACCGTAGCCACCGTTGCCACCCCTGCCGCCATGGCCGCCGTCGCCGCCGGTCTGACCGTTGCCGCCGTCACCGGTCCCAGCGGCGCCGTTCTGGCCGGCCCCGCCGTTGCCACCGGTACCGCCACTACCGCCCGTGCCGCCGTCACCGCCGTTGCCTCGGATCGAACCGCCCAGACCGCCGGCGCCGCCGTTACCGCCGAGTCCGCCGGCCCGTCCAGCAGTGCCGGCCTGGCCGGCGTGGGTGCCGTCGTTTCCGGCCTCGCCGTCACCGCCCCGGCCACCGCCGCCGCCATTACCGCCGTCGCCGTAATCGCCGCCGTTGCCGCCCCGGCCACCGTCCCCGCCGGTGCCGTTGTCCATCCCGGCGCCACCGGTGCCGCCAGCGCCGCCGTTGCCGTAATTGCCGCCGTGGCCGCCGGCGCCGCCCCGGCCGCCGTTGTCGCCGGCCTCGGTGGCGTCGAAGCCCCGACCACCGGTGCCGCCGTCGCCGCCGCTCTGCGCATCGGCGCCGGCCGCGCCGCTGAACCCCGGCCCCTCGTTGGCGAAACCGCCCGCACCCCCGGCACCGGCCGTACCGGCATCACCCCCGTTGCCGCCCAGACCGCCGTCCGGGGTGTCTGCGGTACCGGCCGCGCCGGTGCCGCCGGTACCGCCAAGACCGGCGGCTCCGCCTCGACCGCCGGCACCCGCGCTGCCAAACTCGCCACCGTCACCTCCGACACCGCCGATACCACCGACGCCGCCGTTGCCACCATTGCCGCCGGCACCGCCGTGGACACCGGCGACTCCCGCCGCTCCATTGCCGCCCGCGCCGCCCGCGCCACCCGCACCACCGACGCCGCCGTTGCCGAACCGCGCACTACTCGCACCGCCGGCGCCGCCGTTTCCGCCGACGCCACCGGTGGCACCGCTGGCGCCCGTTGCGCCCGCCCCACCGGCACCGCCGGCACCACCGTCGCCGAACACCACGCCCCGGCCGATACCGCCGACACCACCATCACCACCCCCGGCACCGCCGGCGCCGCCGACCCCGCCGTCGCCCAGCAACCAGCCACCGGCCCCGCCGTCGCCGCCAACCGCCCCGTCGGCACCGGAACCGCCGTTCCCGCCGTTACCGAACATCCCGGCATCACCGCCGGCACCGCCCAGGCCGTCGTAGCCGTTGCCACCGTCGCCGAACAGCAGGCCGCCGGCACCGCCGTCGGGGCTTTCCGCAGTGCCGTCGGCACCATCTCCGATCCATTTCAGACCTTCCGGCGCCGACAGGTTGATCAGGTCGATGAGCCAAGCGTTGTCCGGGTCGTCGATGAAGCTGTCGATGCCGCCGTAGATCGGGTCGTTGACGAAGCTGTCCAGAAACGCGGCGACGTCGAAACCGCCGATGAGGCCGTCGCCGAGCACCCACTCACTCGGGTCGAAAAGATCGATGATCCAATCGAATACATCGGCTTGGGCACGCGGGCTGACCGCCGACGGTGTCATCCCGAACGCCAAGAAGGCACACGTAGCCACCAGGATGGCCAACACCCGATTCCAGGGACGTGCCGCTGCACTCGGCGACCGGCGGCATTCGATGCGGTTTGTGTCGACCACCGAGTGCGTCTCCTCTTCTCGCGCTCTTGCCCGCGACAAGCAGCGTCAAACCTGAAATTCAGATCATTTTTCTGGACCATTATCCGTTAAAACGGTTAACCCGTCCTTAAAAATAGCAATGACCCAAGGTCTTAGACCTTGGGCCTCGCCGTTGGATCCGTTAATGGGAGGTACGTCACACCCGATCAGGGGGCGGGCCAGAAGCCCGCCGGGTGGGCTCAGACGGTGCGGGCCAGCCGATCCGCCAGCAGCTCGGCGAACCGCGCCGGATCCTCCAGCGCCCCGCCCTCGGCCAGCAGCGCGGTGCCGTACAGCAACTCCGCGGTCTCGGCCAGCCCGGCGTCCTCGCCGCGCTCGCTGTACGCCTGGCGCAGCCCGGTGACCAGCGGATGGCCCGGGTTCAGTTCGAGGATCCGCTTGCCGACCGGAACCTCCTGACCGTTGGCGCGGTAGATGCGGGCCAATGCCGGGGTCATCTCGAAGGTGTCGGTGATCAGGCAGGCCGGCGACTCGGTCAGCCGAGTGGACAGCCGCACCTCTTTGACGTGGTCGGTCAGCGTCTGTTCCAGCCACGCCATCAGGTCGGCGAAATCCTTTGCCTGTTCCTTGCGTTCGGCCTCGTGCGCGGTCTTGTCCTCGTCGGAGTCCAGGTCCACCTCACCCTTGGCCGTCGACTGCAGGGGCTTTCCGGCGAACTCGGGGACGGTGTTCACCCACACCTCGTCGACCGGGTCGGTCAACAGCAGCACCTCGTACCCCTTGGCCTTGAACGCCTCCAGGTGCGGCGACTTCAGCAGCTGCTGGCGAGACTCGCCGGTGGCGTAGAAGATCTGCTCCTGGCCGTCTTTCATGCGTTCGACGTACTCGGCCAGGGTGGTTGGTTCGGAGTCGCTGTGCGTCGAGGCGAATGAGCTGATCGCAAGCAATGCCTCTTGATTGTCGAAGTCGGAGAGCAATCCTTCCTTGACCACCCGGCCGAACTCGGTCCAGAAGGTGCGGTAATCCTCGGGCCGCTGCGACTGCAGCTCCTTGATAGTCGAGAGCACCTTCTTGGTCAGCCGTCGGCGAATCGCGTTGATCTGCCGGTCCTGCTGCAGGATCTCGCGGGAGACGTTGAGCGACATGTCCGCCGCGTCGACCACGCCCTTGACGAATCGCAGGTATTCCGGCATCAGCTGGTCGCAGTCGCCCATGATGAAGACCCGCTTGACATACAGCTGCACGCCGACCTGCGCGTCCCGGTTGAACAGGTCGAACGGGGCGTGCGACGGGATGAACAGCAGCGCCTGGTATTCGAAGGTCCCCTCGGCCTTCATCGCGATGACCTCGAGCGGGTCGTCCCAGGCGTGCGCAATGTGCTTGTAGAACTCTTTGTATTCCTCTTCCGAGACTTCGTCTTTGGGCCGCGCCCACAGCGCCTGCATCGAGTTCAGCGTCTGGGTCTCGACCGTGACCGTCTCTTCGCCACCCTCTTCAGCCGGCGGGGTACGGCGCTCGACCTGCATCCGGATCGGCCAAGCGATGAAGTCGGAGTACTTCTTGACCAGCCCGCGGATGGTCCACTCCGCGGTGTAGTCATGCAGTTCGTCTTCAGCGTCTTCGGGCTTGAGGTGCAAGGTGATCGACGTTCCCTGCGGCGCCTGCTCGACCGGCTCGATGGTGTAGGTGCCGTCGCCGCTGGATTCCCAGCGGATCGCCTCGCTCTCGCCGGCCTTGTGGGTCAGCATCTCGACCCGGTCGGCGACCATGAACACCGAGTAGAAGCCGACCCCGAACTGCCCGATCAGTTCCTCGGAAGCCTTGGCGTTCTTGGCTTCCCTCAGCTGTTGACGCAGCTCGGCGGTGCCGGACTTGGCCAGGGTGCCGATCAGGTCCACCACCTCGTCGCGCGACATGCCGATCCCGTTGTCGCGGACGGTCAGTGTGCGGGCCGCCTTGTCGACCTCGATCTCGATGTGCAGGTCGGAGGTGTCCGCATCGAGATCCTTGTTGCGGAACGCTTCCAGGCGCAGCTTGTCCAGCGCATCGGAGGCGTTGGAGATGAGCTCCCGCAGGAACGCGTCCTTGTTGGAGTAGACCGAGTGGACCATCAGATCCAGCAGCTGACGGGCCTCGGCCTGAAACTCCAGCTGCTCGACACGTGCGTTCATAAGAGCCGAATTTTACCGGCGGCCTCATCGTGCTCGTCGAGGGGTTGACTCCAGCGCACCGTCTTTACCAGATCTTGACCGCGTGTTGAATCGCCCCACCGACGATCATTGACGTGACTACCATTCAAGCCGTGGAGCTGGGGGTTTTGGGACCTCTCCAGGTCCGGCGAGACGGCGCCCCGGTCATAATCCCGGGCGCCAAACCGCGCGCCATCCTCACGATGCTCGGGCTGCAGGGCGGTTCGGTCGTGTCGGCCGAAACGCTGATCGATCTCCTCTGGGGCGACGAGCCGCCACGCACGGCCGCCAAGGCCCTGCAGACCCACATCTCCTCGCTGCGTCGGGTGTTGGGCGACGGTTTCGTTCTCACGCAGGGAACCGGCTGGGTCCTCAGCACGACCGAGGTCGATGCGCCGCGTTACAGGCTCGCCACCAAATCGGGCCGAGATGCCGCTGCGGCCGGGGACACCACCCAGGCGGTGGTTCGCTTCGAGGAGGCGCTGACCCTCTGGCGTGGAACTCCCGAACTGCCCGACTCCCGCCGAGGTATCTCCGAGAAGACACGCTGGATTGAAAGCCACGCCGCGCTGGTCGAGGACCGCGCCGACGCGCTGCTCGCAACGGGGCGGGCCGCGGAGATCATCGGCGAGATGGAGGCCGCGGTGGCCGACGCACCGCTGCGGGAAAGACGATGGTCCCAGCTGATGCTCGCCCTCTACCGCGCCGGCCGCCAGGGCGAAGCCCTCGGCGCCTACCAGCGGGCACGGTCACTGCTGGCCGACGAGCTCGGGGTCGACCCCGGACCGGAACTCCGGCGGCTGGAGAGCGCGATCGTCGCCCAGGACACGGCATTGGATTTCCCGGTGGCACAACATCTCCCGTCGGTGACACGCGCCGTGACCTTCCTGCTCACCGATATCGAGGGGTCGACCGCTGCTTGGGAGGCCGACGCCGGCGCCATGGCGGTGGCCTTGGCCCGCCACGACGAGCTCGTCGAGCAAGTCGTCACCTCCCGCGGCGGACGACTGATCAAGACACGCGGCGAGGGCGACGCCACGTTCTCGGTCTTCGAGCGCCCGTCGGCGGCGGCGGCCGCCGCCATGGAGCTGCAAGACGCCATCCTGCACGAGCCGTGGGACCTGTTGGAGCCGATGCGTATCCGGGTGGCGCTGCACACCGGAGAGGTCGAACTCCGTGACGGCGACTACTTCGGTCGCGCGGTCAACCGAGCCGCCCGGCTGCGGTCGCTGGCGGTCGGCGGCCAGATCCTGTGCTCGGGCGCGACGGCCGAACTCGTCATCGACACCCTGCCCGACGATGTGGCGCTTGCCGACCTCGGGATGCGTCACCTCCGCAACCTGCCGCGCCCGGAGCACGTTTTCGAGCTCCGCCTCCAGACCACCGAGCAACCCGCAGATCCGGCCGAGACGCCCGTCGAGCGGCCGGACCTCCCCGCGGTACTGACCGGCCCCGGGCCGTTCGTGGGGCGTGGCCGCGAACTGGCGCGACTTGCCTCCGCGTGGCAGACCGCGCTCGCCGGCGGCATGCACGCGGTGCTGATCGCCGGCGAACCCGGTGTCGGCAAGACGCGCCTGGCCGGCGAATGGTCACGACAGGCCTATGAGCTCGGCGCCATCGTGCTGTATGGCCGTTCCGACGAGGATCTCGGAGCGCCGTATCAGCCGTTCGCCGAGGCGCTGCGTTCGCTCGTGCCATCGGTAGGCACCAAGCGGCTGCGGGGACTGCGCGGAGTTGAAGCCCTGCTCCCCCTCGTTCCGGGTCTGACCGAGCTGCTGCCCGATCTGTCCGCGCCGACCCGCGCTGACCCGGACACCGAACGCTACGCACTTTTCGACGCCGTGGTCGCGTTGTTGGAACTCGCCTCCGCCAGCGCGCCCGTCGCCCTGATTCTCGACGACCTGCACTGGGCGGCCAAACCCACGCTGCTGCTGTTGCGGCATCTGCTGCGCTTCGGCGACCACACCCGGGTGCAGGTCGTCGCGACGTACCGCAGCACTGACCTCGACCGCGCCCACCCGCTGGCGGCGATGCTCGCCGACCTGCACCGGGACGGCACCGCGAACCGCCTTACCCTCAGCGGCCTCGACGAGGACGACGTGACGACGTATCTCACCGAGACCGGGTACGACGACGAAGAACTCGCCCGGGCGCTGGCGTCACTCACCGGCGGCAACCCGTTCTTCCTGATCGAGGCGCTGCGCCATGTCGACGAAAGTGGCGGCGTATGGGATCCGAGCACCTTGCCTCAGGGTGTTCGGGAAGCGGTGAGCCGCCGGCTTTCTCGGCTGCCGGCCGAGACCAACAAGGCCCTGGCCGCGGCCGCGGTCGTGGGCAGCCGCTTCGGCTTGGACCTCGTCGAGCGCGTGGTGGACCAGGATCTCGTCGACGCCTTCGACGAGGCGTCCAAAGCCGGCATCGTCATCGAAGAGCCCGGTGGTCGATACCGGTTCAACCACGCCATCGTCCGGCAATCGCTGCTTGCCGAGCTGGCGTCGGTACGTCGCATGCGGCTGCACCAACGCATCGCCACCACATTGGAGGGCGAGGCCGGCGCGGACGACGAGCTGCTGGCGGAACTGGCCCACCACTACTTCGAATGTGCGTGGGCGGGGAACACGGCCAAGGCCGTCGAGTACTGCCGACGAGCAGCAGACCAGTCGATGTCCCGCCTCGCCTACGAGGGCGCCGCGGACCTGTACGACCAGGCCCTGCACGCGCTGGAGGAGATGGACGAGGAACTGGGTGACCGCGACGAGCAGGCCGCCGAGTTGCTGGTCGCGCGCTGCGAAGCGCTGCTGGCCGCCGGTGACGTGGTGTCGGCGGCCGGTGCGGTAACGCAATTGCAGGCGGCAACAGTCGATTCGGCCCGGCTGGCGGCGTGGGCGACCTGCTTCGACGGCCAGCTGTCGATGCTGACCAATCCCGAGCGGTTGGACGAGATCGAAGCCGCGCTGGGTGCGGCTGCCGTAAAGCTGGCCGGTTTGGACGATGCCGCGGGCGAAGCCAAGGCGCACACCGTGCGGGCCGGGTGCCTGGCCCGCCTTGGTCGAATCGGCGACTGCGAGATCGCGTTGGACAACGCGCTCACCGCGGCGCGCCGCGCCCGCGAGCAGCGCCGCGTGAACGCCGTGCTGGCCGGTGCTCCGCTCGCGGCGCTGTGGGGCCCCACCCCGGTTCCGCGCGCAGGCGGTAGATGCCTTGACGTGGTTCGGCTACTGCGGATCACCACGGATTCCCCAGCGGTCGAGGCGACCTCGACGCGGTGCCAGGCGGTGTTGGAGTCCTTCCGCGGCCGCGCCGCCGCGGCACGACGGATGATCGACTCGGCGCGGCGCACGGTCACCGAACTGGGTCTGCGCCACGCGCTGCTCGAAGTTGAACAGTTCGCCGGAATCGTCGAGCTGGTCGCCGACGATCCCGCTGCCGCCGAACCGCATCTGCGTAAGGCCTACCGCGGTTTTCGTCGCATGGGGCTGGACGCCGACACCGCCGAGACAGCGGCGCTGCTGGGTCGCACCTGTCTCGCACTCGACCGGGATGCCGAGGCGCAGGAGTTGTGTTCGGAGAGTGAGCGTCTGGCCGGTCACGCACTGAAGGCATCGATCGCGTGGCGCACGCTTCGGGCACTGCTGTTGGCTCGTCGCGGCGATCATGACGAGGCCCGGCGGATGGCCGAGGCCGCGGTCGGCCTGGCTGAGCGCACCGATGGCTTGGTCGATCACGGTGATGCGTGTCTGGCGCTGGCAACGGTGTTGGGAGCTGCGGGCGATCTGGCGGGGGCGAGAGCCGCTGCCGAGCGGGCGGTGGATCTATACGAACGGAAAGGTGCTGCGGCACTTGTTGAGACGGCGCGGCTGGTTCTCGGAGAGCATTTCACGCCTGCTGAACCGCCCCCAGTGGATCCGCCGGCCGTCCGGCTGGGCAACGCGTGCGTGCAAGCGGGAGAAGGCGTCATCGCCGTCATCAATCGTGAGGCCTGGGACGAAGTGGAGCAGCTGTTCGCGCCAGATGGCACATTTGAGAGCCGCCGGAAGATCGTCGGCTTTGGACGGATCGATGTTCCGGCGGGTGAATCGCCGCATGTGATCCGGCGAATTCTCGAGTCCGTCCCCATGCGGGTCAGCCAAGTGGTTATTGCCATTCGAGGTGAGCGTCTGGCGCTCACTCGATTGATGATAGGAACTGCCGACGTGGGCCCTGGGTCACCACAGGATGAGTTCCTCGTGCTTTATGGCATCGACAAGGCGGGGCAGGTCGCGTTGCAGACCTGGTTCGACGTCGAAGACATGGATGCGGCGATCGCCGAACTCGATGCGGTACATGCCCGATTTGAGAAGGTTTGTCCTCGATCACCGCTCGGGAACTCCGCGAGCAAAGTGGCTGAGCGCTGGCAGGCACACTTCGCAGCGCGCGAGTGGGCCGCCATGACACAGATGCTGGCCGACGACGTTTACTCCGACGATCGACGGGGCATGGTGGGAGCCGGAAAAAGATTCGGCCGAGATGTCGCAATCGCTGACATGCGGATCCTCGCCGAGATGGATACGACCATGATGTCGACTGTCGTCGCGACGCGCGGCGAGCGACTCACCCTCTGCCGTGACCGACTGTCGGAGCACGAGTATCGGCCCGATGCGTTTCACGGCGAGATTCTCAGCGTCATCGAGATCGACGCCGACGGACGGATCATGGCAGGCCTCACCTTCGAGGTCCAAGACTTCGACGCCGCGATCGCCGAACTCGACGCCCGCTACCTCGCCGGCGAAGCGGCCGCCCACGCGCACACGTGGTCGGTCATCGTCGACGGTTTCGCCGCTTTCAACCGACATGAATTCCCCGAGCCCGACTGGGTGAACATCGATCATCGACGTGCGAGGGCGTTCGCGCCCGGTGAACTGACCGCATATATGCACGCCACCTGGGACCTCGCGCCCAACGTGAACGTCTATGTGGAGGCGGTGCATCGGCTGAGCGACCTCGGTGCTGTCGTCACCCACGTGGTGCGTGGCACCTCGCAAGAGGGGTTCGACGCCGAATGGCGGGAAGTCATCCTGTTCACCATCGACGGCGACCTGTTCACCCGTTGCGAAGTATTCGACGAAGGAGACGTCGACGCCGCGCTCACGAGGTTCGAAAAACTTAGCCGGCCAAGGCAGAAAACCGCCGCCGCTCGAGTTTACGAGGGCATCCTGACGCACTTCGCCACGCGCGACTGGACCGCGATCAGAGAGATTCTGGCCGAAGACGTTTCCACCGAGGATCGTCGTCGGGTGGTCAATGCCGGCCTCCGACATGGCCGGGACGCCGTAGTCGCGGAGATTGCGGCAATCGCCGAGGCGGGGGTAACCGACCTCACGTCCGAGGTCCTTGCGACCCGTGGAGAACGCCTCGTCTTGAGTCGTGGCCGCGCCTCGGCAGGCGACCACCGACCCGATGCGTTCCGCACGGATCTCCTCGACATCGTCGAAGTCGATGCCAACGAACGGGTTGTGGCCCGGGTCATATTCGACGACGAAGACTTCGACGCCGCCATCGCCGAACTCGACGCCCGCTACCTCGCCGGCGAAGCCGCCGTCCACGCGCAGATGTGGTCTGCCATCACAGGGGGTTTCGTCGCGCTCAGCCGGGGGGAACTGCCTCGGGTAACCCCCGACTTCGTCGACGTCGACCATCGGGCGGTCGCGGCGGTCGAGCCGGGTGGTCTGATGGCGTACCTTCGTGTCGCAATGGCCGATACGGTCAACAACACCATCTACCCCGAGACCGTTCATCGGTTGACCGACCTCGGCGCGGTCGTCACCCACGTGGCCAAAGGGACATCGCGGGACGGCGTAGACGTCGAATGGCGCATGGTCGACACTTTCACGGTCGATGGCGACCTTTTCAGCCGCTGCGAGATGTTCGACGAAGCGGACCTCGACGCCGCGCTCGCGAGGTTCGAAGAACTCAGCCAGCCGACGCGGCCGCTGGAGAACGCGGCAAGCCAGGTGGCGCAACGTTTCCTCGCGCACTTCGCGGCCCGGCAATGGGATGCCATGGCAGAACTACTCGCCGAGGATACCTCCTCCGACGATCGCCGTCGTGTCGTGAACGCAGGGATCCGACGAGGTCGAGATATCGAGATGGCGAACTGGCGTGCCACCGGCGATGTCTGGACCGCCAATGTCGACTCGACCGTGGTTGCGACCCGCGGTGAGCGCCTTGCGCTCGTTCGCCTGGTCTTGGACGGCCAGGACCAACCGCCTGAAGCGTTCCGAATGGCGGCGCTGACCATTGTCGAGATCGACGACGACAATCGAATCGCCACGACCGTCGCGTTCGACCCCGACGACTTCGATACCGCCCTCGCCGAACTCGACGCCCGCTACCTCGCCGGCGAAGCGGCCGCACACGCGCACACCTGGTCAGCGATCGCAGGCGCATTTGTCGCGCTCAGGCGACGTGAAATGCCTTCGATGACTCCCGACTTCGCTGACGTTGACCGTCGGACGCTTGCAACGGTCGGGCCGGGTGATCTGATCGCATACCTTCGTGTCGCGATGGACGACACGGTGGAAAACATCATCTACATCGAGGCCGTTCATCGGTTGACCGAACGCGTCGCCGTTATCACCCACGTGGCCAAAGGGACATCGCGGGAAGGCTTGGACGTCGAATGGCGCGTAGTTGACACCCTCACCGTTGACGGCGACCTGATCAGCCGCTGCGAGATGTTCGACGAAGCGGACCTCGACGCCGCGCTCGCGAGGTTCGAAGAGCTGCACCGCCAGCCGGCGTGGCGATTGAGAAACGCGGCGAGCGTGGTGTCCCAACATTTTCTGACGCACTTCGCGGCTCACGAGTGGGACGCCATGGCGGGGTTGCTGGCCGAAAGCTATTACCACGACGATCATCGAAGTGTCGTCAACGCAGGAATCCGGCACGGCCGAGAAGCGGCTATCGCAAACATGCGCGCTACGGCCGACCTCGGGATCACCAGCGTCAACGTGACCGAAGTGGCGACGCGCGGGGAGCGTCTGGTCCTCACCCGCAGCGTCTTTTCGTTTCGGGACCACGATCCCGGGGCCTTCCTCGCCGAGCAACTCGACGTTGCGGAAATCAACTCAGATGGCCAACTCGCCGCGAGCGTCTCATTCGACCCCGACGACTTCGACGCCGCAATCGCCGAACTCGACGCCCGCTACCTCGCCGGCGAGGCGGCACCCCACGCGCACACGTGGGCCCTCGTCACCGGCGCCTACGCCGGGTTCAACAGACGGGATCTCGCCGCGACCACACCAGACTGGGTGAACATCGACCACCGTCGCGGAGCAGCGTTCGAGTCCGGTCACATGATCCCGTACCTGGAGGCCGCATGGGACGACTCGCCTGACACCAGGATCTACATCGCGGCGGTGCATCGACTCAGCTACATCGGAGCGGTTGTCACCCATGTCACACACGGGATTTCGCAAGAAGGCTTCGACGCCGGGTGGCGGGATATCAATGTGGTGACCGTCGACGGTGATCTAGTCGATCGCAGTGAACTGTTCGACGCGACCGACCTCGACGCCGCACTCGCCCGGTTCGATGAACTGCACCCGCAACCGCGGCCGCTGGACAACACGGCACGCCGAGTGGTTGAGCGCGGCCTGGCGCACTTCGCGGCACACGACTGGAACGCCGCGGCGAAAACGATGGCAGACAACTTTCTCAATGACGATCGCCGGCCGGTGGTGGGATCGGGAATCCGACATGGTCGGGATGCCCAGCTGGCCGACGCGCAAGCCACTGCCGACCTGTTCACAAACCTGACAACGACGGTCATCGCGACCCGTGGGACACGCCTTGTCCTCGCGCGCAACAGCTTCTCGGAGCGAGATCAAGGAGCCGAGGCATTTCTCACCGAGACACTCAGCATCTTTGAGATCGACGCCGAAGAGCGAGTCGCGGCGTTCCTCTCATTCGACCCCGACGACTTCGACGCCGCAATCGCCGAACTCGACGCCCGCTACCTCGCCGGCGAGGCGGCACCCCACGCGCACACGTGGTCCCTCGTCACAGACGTTTATGCCGGATTCAACCGACGCGAGCTCGCCGTGACGACGCCAGACTGGGTGAACATGGACCACCGTCGTGGGGCAGCTTTCGCCCCCGGCGACATGATCGCGTACATCCAATCGGCATGGGACGACTCGCCTGACACCAGGATCTACATCGCGGCGGTGCATCGGCTCAGCGACATCGGAGCGGTCGTCACCCATGTCGCACACGGGATCTCGCAAGAAGGCTTCGACGCCGAGTGGCGGGATATCAATGTGCTGACCGTCGACGGCGATCTGGTCAACCGCAGTGAGTTCTTCGACGAAGCTGACCTCGACGCCGCGCTCGCGAGGTTCGATGAACTCAGCGCGCCGACGTTGCTGCTGGAGAACGACGCGACCCGAACCTGGGCATACGTGGCCGACGCGTTCAACCGTCGTGACAGGAAGGCCCTGCTGACGCTCGCCAGCGGGGACGGCCAATACGACGACCGCCGGAAAGGGCTGCGTCATGTGCACGAGGGTCCGGACCGACGGAAGATCGTGAGCGCCACTTTGGACACAGCACCCAGCGGCTGGCGATTGGAGGTGGAGCCCATCGCCATCCGGGGGGCTCGCCTCTCGCTGACCCGCGGGCGTTACCGCGATATCGATGATCCGGATCGACCGATCACCGTGGAGATGCTGCACGTCGTGGAAGTCGGCGCTGACGGCGCGAGGCACTGCACCGTGAACTTTGATCCCGATGACATCGATGCCGCGTTTGAGGAACTTGATGCTCGCTACCTCGCCGGTGAGGCAGCCGCCCACGCGCAGACTTGGTCGGTGATCGCCGGCGCCCACGCCGCACTCAACCGGCGTGAACTCCCGGCCACGACGCCGGACTGGGTCAATATCGATCACCGTCGTCCGGCAGCTTTCGCGCCGGGTGAGGCGGTGGCCTTCGTCCATGCCGGGTGGGAGCTCAGCCAAGGCATCACGACCTACGTCGAGGAAGTTCATCAGCTGAACAACCTCGGAGCGGTCGCCACCTACGTGGCATCTGGGACGTCGCACGAGGGCTTCGAGGCCGAATGGCGAGCGATCGGCCTTACGACGGTCGAAGGCGACATGGTCAGGCGCACTGAGATCTTCGGCGAATCGGACCTGGACGCCGCACTCGCCCGGTTCGATGAACTCAGCGCACCGACGTTGCTGCTGGAGAACGAAGCGACCCGGGCCTGGGCGTGCGTAGCCGACGCATTCAACCGCCGTGACGGTGAGGCGATGTTCGCGCTCGCGAGCGCGGACATCCGATATGAGGACCGGCGAAAGGGCCTACGTGATGCATACGAGGGTGCAGAGGCGCGGAAAGCCATCGATGCCATGTTGGAGATGGCACCCGGCAGTTGGCGGGTGGAGATAACGCCGGTCGCTGTCAGGGGGTCTCGCGTCGCGTTGACCCGCAGGAGCTACCGTGACATCGACGATCCCGCTCAACCGATCACCGTCGACGTGTTGGACGTCACCGAAGTCGACGCCGACGGCCTGATGCGCCACACCGTGACTTTCGATCCCGACGACACCGCCGCCGCGTTCGAGCAACTCGATGCCCGCTACCTTGCCGGCGAGGCAGCGGCCTGTTCGGATTCCTGGTCGGTCGTGACGCGAGCGTATGCCGCGCTCAACCGGCGCGAACTTCCTGCGACCACGCCGGACTGGGTCAACGTCGACCACCGGCGAGGGCGGGCGTTCGCGCCTGGTGAGTTGTTCGCATTCCTTCGTGCCGCATGGGAAGTCACACCGGATCTCAGCATCTACGTTGCGGCCGTGCATCGCCTCAGCAGGCTGGGAGCAGTCGTCACTCACACGGCGTCTGGCAACTCGCGCGAGGGCTTCGGGGCCGAGTGGCAGACGATCGAGCTTCTGACTTTCGAAAGCGACCTGATCAACCACTGCGAGATGTTCGACGTAACGGATCTGGACACCGCGCTCGCAAGGTTCGATGAATTGCACCCTCACGTCGGCGACGAGATCAGCCCAAGCGGGAACGTGCCATTGTCGCAGTAGGGTGCTTGCGTAACTGATATCATAATTGATAGCGTTCAGCATGCCCAACGTACTGATTCGTGACGTCCCGGTCGACGACCTCGACCAGATCCGGTCAGCGGCTGCGGCACGGGGCGTCTCCTTGCAGGCGTATCTGCTCGAGGCGATGCACGCACAGGCAGCCCACCTCCGCCGCCGAGCTGCCCTGGACCGCACCGCGGCACGCCTGGCACAACAGCCTGCTGTCGATGAACAAGACCGGACGGCCGTGCTCGATGCCATCGATGAGGCTCATGCCGACCGTGGCGAACAGCTGAGCGGTCCAACGTGATCGTCGACGCGTCGGCCGTCATCGACGCGCTCACCGACTCCGGCCCCCGGGGACAAGCAGCCCGCCAAGCCCTCGCCGACCACCCAGCCTCCGAACCCTTGCTCGCGCCAGGGCATCTCGCGATCGAGATCCTGTCCGGACTGGTGGCTGCAGCGCACCGACCATCCCATCCGCTTCAGCCCGACCAGATCGAACAGGCGCTGCTTGACGCTGCGGCGTTCGAGATAACTATCGAGGGCACACCGTGGGACGATGTCCGGCGCGCCTGGACACTGGCGCAGGCGTCATTGCGTTACCCCGACGCCGTCTACGTCGCCACCGCCGAACGCCACCGATGCCCGCTGCTCACCAGCGACGCACGAATCGAGCGATCCGGCGCTCCAATCCGCTGTGCCCTCATCACGATCCGGCCGGACGGCGACTGATCTGAAGCAGGCTCACTGCGCCTGGCTCACCGACGACATGTGGAAGTCGGGAATCCGCAGTGACGGCATCAGCGCCCGGGTCGCCCAATCACCCCACTCCCGCGGCAACGTCGGCTCGGCGATACCGGCCTGGGTGGCCCGGCGCAGCAGATCCAGCGGGCTCTCGTTGAACCGGAAGTTGTTCACCGCCGCACTCACCTGACCGTCCTCGACCAGGTAGACGCCGTCGCGGGTCAGCCCCGTCAGCAGCAGCGTGGTCGGGTCAACCTCGCGGATGTACCACAGCGTGGTCAGCAACAGCCCGCGTTCGGTCGAGGCGATCATC
The DNA here is from genome assembly GCF_002102265.1 of Mycolicibacter longobardus. Taxonomy (GTDB): domain Bacteria; phylum Actinomycetota; class Actinomycetes; order Mycobacteriales; family Mycobacteriaceae; genus Mycobacterium; species Mycobacterium longobardum. The sequence goes on from NZ_LQPG01000009.1 coordinate 36,737, forward strand.
TCATCCATGCTGGCCGAACCGCCCGTCATCAACAGGTTGTCGGCGGCCAGGGCGACCGGCGCGCCGAACTCCGCGGCCGCGGCCCGCGGGTAGGCCAGCGCGTTGATCACCCCGCCGCGGATCCAGTCCACGCAGCCGATATCCAGGCCGTTGTCGAACACCGACGTGGTCTCCGAGGAGGTGCCGGTCGCCACGAACGGCGCGCATTCGAGCCCGAAGGCGTGCGGGTCGGAGTACAGGGTCAGCGGCAGCTCGGTGAGCCGCTCCCCCACCCGGGTGCCGCCGCCGGGCCTCGACAGCGCGGTGCGGCCCTCCTCGGCGCCACGGCCGCTCATCGTCCAACCCAGGTAGATCATCATGTCGGCGACCGTGGACGGCGGCATCAGTGTTTCGTAACGTCCGGCCGGCAGTTCGACGCTGCGCGCCGCCCACCCCAATCTCGTCGACAGTTGCTCCAGCAGTGAATCGCATGGCACGTCAACGAAATCCGGGGTGCTGATCCCGGCCCAGGCGCTGGCGCCGTTGCGTTTGGCGTTGATCTCCACAGTTCCGGTGGGTTGGGTGAAGCGCCGCCGCAGCCCGGTGGAGGAGGCCAGGAACGTCGTCTCCACCTCGTGGCGGGCGAAGCCGTAGAGCTGATCGGCGCCGCGAAAGCCCCGGCCCAGCGACGTGGCCAGCCCGGCGAATACCTCCGCTCCGGTTCCCGGCACCTCGGCATCCCAGTCGTCCGGCACGTCGGTACCGCCCAGCAGGCCCGCGGCATCGCGGGCTTCCGGGGCGCCCGCAGCGGCCTCCGCCGAGGCCACCACCAGCGCCGGGATCAGCGCGGGATCGACCTCCGCCGAGCGCAGCGAGCCGACCCGGGACCCGTTGTCATCGGAGACGATCGAGACGACGGTGGTGGTTCGGCTGCTCGACACCCCGTTGGTGGTCATCGAGTTGCCCGCCCACCGCAGCGACGCTTCGGCCCGGTCGGTGACCAGCACGATGGTTTCGACATTGTCGCCTTTGGCCGCCGCCAGCGCGGTGTCGATGGCCTGTTGCGCCGGAATCATTCCCGGCCCCCCTCGCTACGCGTGTTGAGCACGTTGATCCCCCGGAACAGCGCCGACGGGCAGCCATGGCTGACCGCGGCCACCTGACCGGGCTGGGCCTTGCCGCAGTTGAAGGCCCCGCCCAGCCGCCAAGTCGAGGCGCCGCCGACGGCCTCCATCGCATTCCAGAAGTCGGTGGTGGTGGCCTGATAGGCCACGTCGCGCAGTTGCCCATCCAGCCGACCGTCACGGATCCGGAAGAACCTCTGCCCGGTGAACTGAAAGTTGTAGCGCTGCATGTCAATCGACCACGATCGGTCCCCGACGATGTAGATGCCGTCGTCGACCCGGGCGATCAGGTCGGCGGTGGACAGGTCCTCGGTCCCGGGCTGCAGTGACACGTTGGCCATCCGCTGGATGGGGACGTGATGCGGCGAGTCGGCATACGAGCATCCGTTGGAGCGCGCCTGCCCCAACCTGGGCGCGAATACCCGGTCCAGCTGATAGCCCACGAATCGCCCGTCGCGCACCAGATCCCAGCTCTGGGCTGCCACGCCCTCGTCGTCGTAGCCGATGCTGGCCAGCCCGTACTGCACGGTGCGGTCGGCGGTCACGTTCATCACCGGAGAGCCGTAGCGTAGCGTGCCGAGCTTGTCCGGGGTGGCGAAAGACGTGCCGGCGTAGGCGGCTTCGTACCCGATGGCGCGGTCGTATTCTGTTGCGTGTCCGATGGATTCGTGGATGGTCAGCCACAGGTTGGTCGGGTCGATCACCAGATCCGTCGGTCCGGGCGTCACACCGGGGGCCTTCATCTTCTCTGCCAGCAATACCGGCAACTCTGCCAGTTCTCCAGTCCAGTCCCACACCTCGTCGCCGGCCACCGCCTCCCAACCGCGCGCGGTGGGCGGCGCCAGGGTGCGCATCGAGTCAAAGCCGTCCGGCCCGATGGTCACGGCATCGCAGACCGGCATCAGCCGCACCCGCTGCTGGGTTATCGACGACCCGAAAGTGTCGGCGTAGAACGTCTGTTCCTTTACCGCGGTAACGGAAGCGGACACGTGGTCCACCCCATCGGACGCGAGCAGCCGGCCCGAGTAGTCCTCCAGCACGTCGATCTTGTCGGCCACGGGCACGTCGAACGGGTCGATCACATAGTCCGACACCCAGGTCGCATCCCGGTACACCGGCTCAGCGGCCAGCTCGACGTGCTCGGCGTTGAGGGCCGCCAGGGTCTTGGCCACCTGCACGGCGCGCCGCGCGGTGTCGGCCGCGACGCCCGGCGCCAGTTCGGCATGGGAGGCGAAGCCCCAGGTGCCGTCGACGACCACCCGCACCGCGAAGCCGAGTTCGCGGTTGACGACGGCGGTCTCCAGCTCACCGTCGCGCAGCCGGATGACCTCGGTGGCGATCCGGTGAATGCGCAGGTCGGCGTGCTCGGCTCCGGCCGCTCTGGCTGCGCTCAGCGCGGCGTCGGCCAGCTCATGGCGGGGCAGGGCCAGAAACTCGGCATCGATCCCCCGGTTCAGTGTCACCCGTCCACGGTAACGAGCGGCTTTAATACCTGCATGGCAGACTCCCCGCGTGCCCGACGCTCCACCGCGCTCGGCTACGCGCTGCTCGCCCCCAGCCTGTTCGGCGTGGTGGCGTTCCTGCTGCTGCCGATCCTGGTGGTGGTGTGGCTCAGTCTGCACCGCTGGGATCTGTTGGGGCCGATCAGCTATGTCGGCGCCGACAACTGGCGATCCGTGCTGACCGATCCGTTGTTCGGCAATTCGCTTGCGGTGACGGTGCTTTTCGTGGCAATCGTGGTACCGCTGCAAACCCTGCTGGGGCTGGGTGTGGCGGTGCTGCTGGCCCGCGAGCTGCCCGGCAGCGGCGCCTTCCGGACCATCTACGTGCTGCCCTGGATCTGCGCGCCGCTGGCGATCGCGGTGCTGTGGCGCTGGATCCTGAGCCCCACCGACGGCGCGGTGAGCACCGTGCTGGGACATCGCATCGAATGGCTGACCGATCCCGGGCTGGCACTGCCGGTGACCTCGGCGGTGGTGGTGTGGACCAATGTCGGCTACGTCGCCCTGTTCTTCCTGGCCGGCATCCTGGCCATCCCCACCCAGGTGCTCTCGGCGGCGCGGATCGACGGAGCGAACGGCTGGCAGCGATTCTGGCGGGTCACGTTGCCGATGCTGCGGCCCACCATGTTCTTCGTCCTGGTCACCGGAGTGGTCAGCGCGGCACAGGTATTCGACACCGTATACGCCCTGACCGGGGGCGGCCCGGGCGGACGCACCGACCTGATCGCGCACCGCATCTACGACGAGGCATTCGGCGCGGCGGCCATCGGCCGGGCTGCGGTGATGGCACTGGTGCTGTTCGTCGTGCTGGTCGGTGTCACGGTGGTTCAGCAGCTTTCGTTCGGACGACGGGTCAGCTACGACCTCACGTGAGTCGTTGCGGTGCTTCCGTTCTGGCCACCGTTGAGTGCGCTGTGACGGCGACCCCACACCAGGTAGAAGATCAACGCGACCGCCACCCAGCAGGTGAACACGATCCAGGTGGACCGGTGCAGGCTGCACATGATCCATCCGCAAACCGCCACCGACAGGATCGGGGTGATCGGATAGCCGGGCACCTTGAATCCGCGCGGCAGGTCCGGTTCCCGGACCCGCAACACAACCACAGCCACCGACACCACGATGAACGCGGTCAAGGCGCCGATGGAGACCATTTCGGCAAGACGCTGAAGCGGTACCAGGCCGGCGAGGATTGCCGCCACAACCGCGACGATCACGGTGTTGGTTGCGGGTGTCCTGGTGCGCGGGTTGACCTTGGCGAAGGTCGCCGGCAGCAGGCCGTCACGACCCATCGCGAAAAGGATGCGGGTCTGGCAGTACATCGTCACCAAAGTGACCGAAAAGATCGAGATCACGGCGCCTGCGGCCAAGACGGTGCTGCCCAAGCGGTTTCCGGTGATGTGGTCCACAATCACGGCCAGCCCCGCGTTCTGCCCCTCGAAGTCCTGCCATGGCTGACTGCCCATCGCGGCCACCGCGACAGTCACATAGACACCGGTCACGATCAGCAGTGCCGCGATGATTGCCCGTGGGATCGTGCGCTGCGGGTTCTTGACCTCCTCACCGGCGGTGGATACCGCGTCAAGACCGATGTAGGAGAAGAAGATCGTGCCCGCTGCCCAGCTGATTCCCGAGAATCCGAACGGCGCGAAGTCGGCGAATCGCTCCGCCCTGAACGCCGTTGACGCGATCACCGCGAACATCAGCAGCACACCGAGCTTGATCACCACCATCACGGCATTGACCTTCGCCGATTCACTGGTGCCGCCGATCAACATAGCGGCACAGATCGCCACCAGGACGATAGCCGGCAGATTGACGAGACCACCCTCGAAATCCCATGGTGCCGATGAAACAGCCTGCGGCACGGAGAATCCGAAGATATTGAGCGACAGCTTGTTGAGGTACTGACTCCACCCAACCGACACCGCGGCGGTGGACACGCCGTATTCGAGCAGCAGGCATGCCCCGACGACCATGGCCATGAACTCACCGAGGGTGGCGTAGGAGTAGGAGTATGCCGATCCCGAAACTGGCACGGCCGAGGCCAACTCGGCGTAGCAGATCGCGGCCAGACCCGCCCCGGCCCCGGCGATGATGAACGAGACGATCACTGCCGGACCGGCCTGGGGTACCGCCACCGGGAAGACAAAGAAGATGCCTGCGCCGACCGTCGCGCCGACGCCGAACATGGTGAGCCGAAAGCCGCCGAGGCTGCGTCGCAGGTGGTGCGCGCCGCCGGCGGCGACCGGTGCACCGTTCACCGGCCGGCGCCGCAGCAGCTGTCGTCGCATGCTGAGCGCCGGCGTTGGCATGGTGCTCCTAGCTGGACGGTTCGAGTCCGTCATTGAACGCGGCCCGACCGGCGCAACGGCGTTACAGCGCGGCGTACCAGGCTAAGAACAGGTCACGTCAATTTCGAAGGGCTTGTTCACCGGCTGCAACGGGTTGGCCGTATCGATGCCAGTCGCCGTGCCGCTGATCTTGTATTCGTTGCCGTCCTTGGTCGCCTTGGCCTCGCCCTGACCGGCACCGGCGGTGTATCCCAGGACCACACCGTTGACGTTGCCCAGCCCGACCGACTTCACCTCTGGGGGGTTGGCGTCGGTGAGCACTGCGGCGATGCCCGTTGCCGCTCCGCCGATCGCGATGTTGACATCGCCGGCCATCGTCGTGCACACGGTTGTGCCGCTGACGTTCTGGTCTTGGCCGTCGATGGTGACTTTCGCGTTTGCGGCCGCGCCCCCGACGTTCACCGACGCGCCGGATCCGTTTGAGGAGGATGCGGGGGCGCTGTCCGACTTCTTGTCGCTGGAGCACCCGGACAGACCTACAATCGCGATCGCTGCCGCTGCGGCGGCAACCGTTACTGAACGCTTCATCCGTGCTCCTTTGTTGTGGGTGGTCACGCGCCTGATTTCGTGCTGTTTGGTGGGCGCGAGCGGGGGCCGGCGGGCTAAACTTTACTCCGCATCCTGATCCGATCAACGCCAAACTCGGAGTCCACAACCGCACCCAAGCCGCCGCCTACGCCCACCAACAGCCCCGGTGAGCTACTAAAGTCGTGTCGATCAGCAACTCACTCAGTTCGCAGAAACAAGTTCGCGTCGCGGCGGTCTACGCGCTGCTGACGCTCGGCGCGCTGATCACGCTGGCACCCTTTCTGCTCGGGTTGTTGACGTCGTTCACCCCGGCACGGCAATTCGCCACGGGCACCCCGCTGTCGTGGCCGCACCCGCCGACCCTGGACAACTACGGCGACCTGGGCGGCGCCGGATTCGGGCGGGCGGCGGCGGTCACGGTGCTGATGACGGCGGTGATCGTGCTCGGGCAGCTGACCTTTTCGGTGTTGGCGGCGTATGCGTTCGCCCGCCTGGACTTTCCGGGGCGCGATGCATTGTTCTGGGTGTACCTGGCGACCCTGATGGTGCCGGCCACCGTGACGGTCGTGCCGCTGTATTTGATGATGGCGCAGCTGGGGCTGCGGAACACCTTCTGGGCCTTGGTGTTGCCGTTTGTGTTCGGTTCCCCGTATGCGATCTTCCTGCTGCGTCAGTACTTTCGCTCGGTACCCAACGACCTGGTCAACGCCGCGCGTCTTGATGGCGCGAACACCCTCGACGTGATCGTGCATGTGATGCTGCCGGCCAGCAGGCCGATCCTGGTCACCCTGGGGCTGATCACCGTGGTCTCGCAGTGGAACAACTTCATGTGGCCCTTGGTGATCACCAGCGGCGACAAGTGGCGGGTACTCACGGTGGCGACCGCTGCGCTGCAATCGCGGTACAACGCCCAGTGGACGCTGGTGATGGCGGCGACCACGGTGGCGATGATCCCGCTGATCGTGCTGTTCGTGACGTTCCAGCGCCGGATCGTGCAGTCGATCGTCGTGACGGGGATCAAGTGAGCCGGCCGCGGTTCTCCACCCTGTTCGCGATCGCGGTCGTCGTGGTGGCCACGCTGCTCGGTATCGCGGCGGTGCTGCTGGACGACGCCTCGACCCGATCCGCCGGCGGCAGAACGGTGGTGACGGTGCGACTGTGGGATGAACAAGTCGCCGCCGCCTACCGGCAGTCGTTCGCCGCGTTCCACCGCGCGCACCCCGATATCGAGGTGCGCGTCAACGTGGTCGCCTACGGCACGTACTTCGACACCCTGCGCACCGACGTCGCCGGCGGTGGCGCCGATGACATCTTCTGGCTCTCCGATGCCTACCTGGCCGGTTACGCCGACAGCGGGCGACTGATGAAGATCGATGCGCGCGGAGCGGATTGGGAGCCCTCCGTGGTCACCCAGTTCACCCGCGGCGGAACGCTGTGGGGGGTGCCGCAGCTGACCGACGCCGGTATCGCGGTGTACTACAACGCCGATCTACTGGCCGCGGCCGGAGTCGATCCGGCGCAACTGGCGCGGCTGCGCTGGGATCCGCACGGCAAGAGCGACACCCTGCGACCCCTGCTGGCCCGACTCACCCTCGACAGCGCCGGACGCAGCTCGGGCACAACGGGTTTCGATGCGCGCCGGATCAGGCAGTGGGGCTACAACGCCGCCAACGACCCGCAGGGCATCTACCTGAACTACATCGGCTCGGCCGGCGGGGTCTTCCAGCGCGGCGACGAATTCGCCTTCGACAACCCGGCGGCGGCGGATGCCTTCGGCTACCTGGTGAAACTGATCAACGCCGACCACGTGGCTCCGCCGGCCTCCGACACCAACACCAATGGCGACTTCTCCCGCAACCAGTTCCTGGCCGGGAAGATGGCGCTGTTCCAGTCCGGCACCTACAACCTGGCGGCCATCGCCGAGCAGGCGGAGTTCTCCTGGGGAGTGGCGATGCTGCCGGCCGGGCCGGCGGGCAGGGTCAGCGTCACCAACGGCATCGCCGCTGCCGGCAATGCCGCGTGTAGGCACCCGGAGGCGGTACGAGAGGTCTTGGCCTGGCTTGGTGGTCGTGAGGGCAACGAGTACGTCGGGCGTCAGGGCGCGGCGATCCCGGCCGTGCTCAGCGCGCAACAGGTCTACTTCGACTACTGGGCGCAGCGCGGGATCAGCGTCACGCCGTTCTTCGCGGTGCTGGACGGACCGCGTATCCCCGCCCCGGGCGGCGGGGTGGGATTCCCGGCTGGAAACCAGGCGATCAAACCCTATTTCGACGAGATGTTCTTAGGCCGATCCGACGTGGGCTCCACCCTGCGCAGGGCTCAGGACGCCGCGAACGCAGCAGCCCGCCGATAGTGCCGCTCAGGTGGCGCGATACCGCAGTTCCGCGGCGATGCGCTCCAGAAACGCATCGACCTGGTCTTCGTTGTAGCCGCGTTTCCCCCAGGGCGGGTTCGCGAAAACCATGGTCTCGACCTGCTCGGGGGTGAGGGCATTCCCGTCGGCCGGCGCCGGCCCATCCAGTTCCGCTTCCACCAGGTCGAGAAAGGCGTCAACCACGGCCTCGTCGTAGCCGCGCCTGCCCATGCGGGGTTTGCCGAACGCCACCTGGCGCACGTCCTCGGCGGTCAGCCGGCCGTATCCGGCCTGCGTTGGCGACGCAGCAACCCGGGCAGCGCCCGCATGTTCGATCGGTGGCGCCTCATACGGACTGGTATCGGCGGACTGGCGCTTGCGTTTTCCGAACAGCGACATCGGATCCAACCTACCTTGGGGCGCGCCGCGGATCTCTGCTCGGGCACCCGAGTGGCATCGATGTGGTGTTTGCCCGGCTGTCAGCGACACCATGTTCCTGGGACCGTCGCGCAACTCGAGTTGTCGCTGACAGCCGGGCAACAGACACATTCCTCCCCGCCGGTGACTTCTACCGGGTGGTGGACAAGGCCGCGAGCTCCAGCACCAAGGCACCGCCGCACACCGCGGCCACCAGCGCTAGGGCCATGAGGTCGGCGAAACCAGGCCGCGCCGGGGATGCTGAGATCTGGCCGATGCCACCGCGAGCGGTGATCGCGTCTCCCATCTCATCGGCCCGACGCAGGGTGACCGTGATGGCGGCGGTGATCAGATCGATCGCCTCGCGCGCCCAGCGGCGCCGACGTTCACGACGGGTGCGCGCCCGTGGCCTGGGCCGCAGCCGCCTGGCGGCGTAGAGCACCCGGAACTCCTCGATCAGCATCGGGAAGGCGCGCAGGGCCAGGGCCAACGCCACAGCCCAGTCGTCGACCGGGATTCGCAGCAGTCGCAAGGGCTTGCCGAGGGCGGCCACCGCGGGCGCAATCTCGGCGACATTGGTAGTCCACGACACCATCGCCCCGAGGCCCAGGAGCACGATCGACAGCGCGGTGATCCGCAGGAAGTTCAGCAACCCGCCGAGACCGGCCGGGTCGCCGCCGGCCATCGCCGCGGTGGCACCACCGATCAGGAGTAGCACCCAGAGCCAGTGCGGCACTGACGGCAGGGCACCCCGCGGGATGCGGGCGATTCTGGCCGCGGCGAACACCAACAGTGCCACCGCGCCGATCGGCGCCCAGCCGGGGTAGAAGGTCAACAGCACCGAGATGCCGAAGACGACCAGCAGCTTGGTCCCGGCCCACAATCGGTGCACCGCGGAGTCGCCGGGTACCGGGCGCAGCAGTACCACCGGTCGGGTGGCTCCCCTCCTGCCGGCGGACATCACGCCGCCCCCGCCGGTGCCGGCACCAGCACACCGTCTTGCAGGTGCAAAGTCCTCGGGCACAACTCCCCCAGTCCGGCGAAGTCGTGCGAGATGACCACCACGGTCAGTCCGGTATCCCGCCGCAGGTCCTCCAGCAGCCGCAGCAGACCCTGCCTGCTCGCCGCATCAAGGCCGGCGAGCGGCTCGTCCAGGATCAAGGCCCTCGGGGACCGGGCCAGCAAGCCCGCCAGCACCAGCCGGCGCATCTGACCACCGCTGAGTTGGTCGATGCGCCGGCCGGCCAGCGCCGCGTCCAGACCGACGGCCGCCAACGCGGCGCTGATCCGGGCGTGGTCGTGTCGCGAGAAGCCGGCCGCTGAGGCAACTTCCAGACCGACGTGGCTGCGCATCAGCTGCAACCGGGCGGCCTGGAACGACAGCGCGACCGCCCCGACCTGTTCATCGGCGGGCCGGCCACCGAGCAGGCAGCTGCCGGTGGTCGGGGTCGTCAGGCCGGCCATGATCCAGGCCAGCGTGGACTTGCCCGAACCGTTGCCGCCATGGATCAGCAGTCCGTCACCTTCGCCGACGCTGAAGCTGACGTCGCGCAGTGCGGTCTTGGCCCACGGGGTGCCGCTGCCGTATTCGTGTCCGACGCCGGACAGTTCCAGCACCGGTGGACCGGAACGGCGCGGCCCTGCTGGTGCGACGGGGAGGCCGACGGTCTCCACCATGGCGGTGTTGTCGGCCGAACCGCTGAGGTCGATGATCCGGTCGGCGCTGCCGACCTCGTCGTTGTAGTGGGTGATGTGAACCAATGAGGTGCGGTGTCTTTCGGACAGCCCCGACAGCACCCCCAGCAGCGCCTCGCGCCCCTGCGGGTCGACCATGCTGGTGACCTCGTCGGCGATCAGCAGCGCGGGTTCGCGGGCCAGTGCGGCCGCCACCGCCAGCCGTTGCAGCTCACCCCCGGACAGGCCGCCGGTGTCGCGCTCGGCGAATCCCGCCAGGCCGACCTCCCCGAGGAGCCGCTCGACATCGGTGGTCGCCCCCGGCGGCAGGCCCCACACCACGTCGTCGGCGACCCGGGTACCCAGCACCTGACTCTCCGGATGCTGCATGACCACCGCGGTTCCCCCGGGGGCGCCGAGCCCCACCGCGCCGGGACGCTCGACGGCGCCCGCGGTGGGAGCGCGCCCGGCCAGCAGCAGCATCAGAGTGGTCTTGCCGGAGCCGTTGGCGCCGGTCACCGCAACGTGTTCGCCGGCTCGCACTTCCAGGCTCACCGGCCCCAGGGCATCCTGGCTGGTCTGCGGATAGCGGAACCGCACGTGATCCAGCCGCACCGGGACCGGCGCCACCGGCCCGACCTCTGCCGGCAGGTCCAGTTTGTGCACGTCGGGTACACCGCGTAACCGGTCGAGCACCCGCGACAACGCCCACCAGCCGAGCAGGGAGACGATCATGACGCTGACGATCGACTGGGCCAGGATCAGCCAGTGCCAATAGCGCAGCAGCAAACCGAGAAATCCGGTGAGGTCCTGGGCGGCCCGCTGGAACTCCGGCAGCGGTACCGCGGTCATGGCGGCCGCGACGCCGTGCACGTTGGCGGTGATCGCGTCGAAGATCAGGTGGCGCAGCCGCGACAGCACGGTCAGCGCCAGCACCACGCCGCCGCCGAAGATCCCGCCGGCCACCGCGGAGGCCGCGATCACGGTGGGCAAGCCGCGGTGGTGACGTTTGATGACGCCGGTCAGCCCGCCGATGTAGGCGCAGTTGACCACCGTCATGAAGCCGCCCAAGCCGGCAATCAGGAACGCGATGGTCGCGGCGGCCACCGTGGCGGCGATCAGCACGCGGATCCGGTAGCGGTAGGCCAACAGGCCCATCGGCACCGTGCCCAACAGCGCGAGCCCGCCGGCAAAGGGCACCACGACGGCGATGATCGCCGTAGCCGCGCACAGCGCTGCCATCACCGCAGCCTGGGCGATCTCGACGGGTTGCATCGACCGCGCCCGGACTTGGCTACCGCCCTGGCCGGTCTTCGTCACCCGTCGATTCTGCCAGCCGCTCCCGACGGCCCGGCGTGACGCTGAAGCGAGTTGGTCCACTTTCGTCCACGCATGTGAAATACTCGCGCGATGGTAGCCCCCGCCCACGCCAGCCTGGGAGCGGATCTGCTCAGCGTCGTCTCCCGGCTCAATCGGTTGGCGACGCAGCGAGTCGCTCTTCCGATTCCGACGGCGCAGGCGCGACTGCTGTCCACCATCGAGGACTTGGATGTGGCCCGCATCTCGGAGTTGGCCGCGGTGGACCACTGTTCGCAACCGACGATGACGACGCAGGTGCGCCGACTGGAGGACGCCGGTCTGACCACCCGGGCCGCTGATCCGCTTGACGCTCGCGCGGTGCTGATCCGGATCACCGACAAAGGGGTCGAGACGATGGCCCGGGTTCGTCAGGACCGGGCCGCGGCGCTCGATCCGGAGCTGGACCGCCTCGCTCCCGCGGACCGCCAAACGCTGGCCGACGCGGTCGAGGTCCTACACCGTTTCCTGGCTGACGCCGCCCCGGCGCGGCCGGTGCGTTAGGGGCCACCGTCAGCTGAGGTATTTCCAGCCTGACCGGTTTCGGAATATGCTCACTGCGGCATCGGCCCGAAGCGATCCCAGGCCTCCTGCGGCCCCTGCGGCTCTTTTACCGGGCTGCCGGTCTTCGGGGGAAGGACATCGTGGCGGATAGATTGGCGCTGGTCACCTCGATCGCCGCCCAACTGATGGCCACCACACCATCGACGGCTGCCGCCGTCAGCGAACGGGTGCTGCAGACGCTGGTGGAGCAGCTCAACGTCGATGCCGGGTTCCTGCGCCACAACGATCATGAGATCAGGGCGTCCAAGCTGGTGGCGGAATGGCCGCCGCGGGCCGATCCGCCGGACCCGGATCCCCTGGCGGTCGTCTCCTTCACCACCGCCGACCCTGTCTTCACCACCTGCGCGCACGGCAAACGCGTGGCGGTCATCCGGCCGGAACCGGACGAATCCGGCTATGTGCGTCAGATGGCGCGGGACCATGCCATCGAATCGTTGTCGGTGGCCACCGCGCCGTTGATCTCCGGCCCGGTGACCATCGGCATGCTGGGCCTGGTCAAGTTCCGCCGGCCCAAGTGGCGGCCCGAGGAACTCAACACCATCGAGGCGATCGCGTCGTTGTTCGCGCAGTTGCAGGCTCGTGTCGCGGCCGAGGAGCGGCTGCGCTACCTGGCCGACCACGACGACCTGACCGGTCTGCACAACCGTCGTGCGCTGGTCGCCCACCTCTCCGAGCGACTCGCCGCCGGCAGCCCCGGACCGGTCGGCGTCTTCTACATCGACCTGGACCGGCTCAAGCCGATCAACGACTACCTCGGCCACGCCGCCGGCGACTGGTTCATTCAGGACTTCGCCCGGCGGCTGCGGGCGTACGCCGGGAACCGGACGATGGCGGCCCGGATCGGCGGTGACGAGTTCGTCGTCATCCCGGACTGGCCGATGTCGATGGCCAGCGCCGAGACCTTCGCCGACCGGCTGCAGAGCGCACTGCGCGAAAAGGTGGAGATCCAGGGCCACACCGTCAACAGCACGGTCAGTGTGGGCGTGACGGTGGGTCTGCCCGGGGAGGACACCAGCGCGGGTCTGTTGCACCGCGCCGACGAAGCCGTGCTGGCCGCAAAACGCGGCGGCGGCAACCAGACCGTCAGCTCCACCGACGACATGTCGCTGAAGAGCCTGTTCCGCAAGGACATCGAACTGCACCTGCAGGGCAAGATCGACGACGAGTCGCTGCTGTTGTATTACCAGCCCGAGGTCGACCTGTGGAGTGGCGCGATCGTGGCGGTGGAGGCGCTGGTCCGCTGGCGACACCCCACCCGCGGGCTGCTGTTGCCGGGCTCGTTCATCAGCATCGCCGAATCGGCCAACCTGGCCGATGATCTGGGCCGGTGGGTGATGCGCAGTGCCTGCGCGGAATTCAGCCAATGGCAGGCCAACGGCGTCCGGACCAACGCCACCCTGCGCATCAACGTCTCGCCGGTGCAGTTGGCCGCCCGCGGTTTCGTCCAGAACGTGGTGGACACCATCAACGAATTCGGTTTGCGCCCCGGCTCGCTGTGCCTGGAGATCACCGAGCGTGCGGTGGTGCAGAACATCGAGACCACCCGGCGCACCCTGGCCGAGCTGCGCGAGGCCGGGGTGCAGATCGCCATCGACGACTTCGGCACCGGTTATGCAGTCCTGTCACACCTGAAGGATCTGCCGGTCGACACGCTGAAGATCGATACCGTGTTCGTGCGTGAATTGGGCGTCAACGCCGGTGATCTCGCGATCGTCCGAGCGATCATCGCTCTCGCCGAGGCGTTCGGCCTGCAGGTGGTCGCCGAGGGCGTGGAAACCTCAGCGGCTGCGCTCACCCTGATGCGGCACGGCTGTCACCGGGCGCAGGGCTTCCTGTTCTCCCGCCCGGTACCGGGCCCCGCCGCCGAAGCGATGCTGGCGTCACGCTGGATGGCGATGCCCTTCCTGGCCGACAGCCAGGCTTTGGTGATCTGACAAGAACATCGCCCGGTAGAAAGCGGCACACAACCGCATCCCCGTCTGCCTGCCGGCGAGCGCTGCCGTCGGTGCGGTGCACCAACGCGGCTCGGCGTGCGGCGACAATCGGCGATGCGGACCCCTCAAGGTGCCCCGGGCGAAGCTGTGGGAGGGACCCACCGGCGCCGGCCACGGCGCACGCCGCAGCGCGTCCGAGCCTTGCAAACCAGTCCCTCGCATAAACGGAGATAATACATACCTTTCGGATGATGTCCAACCGTAGCAAGACTGTGTGTCATATCACTCTGGTCACTCTGGGGAGCCGTGAAGCCATCTGTGCCTGCCAGTCCGCCCGGCACCGGAAAGGACTCCCGAACCGTCGGCACCGCCCGTCATAATCAGATGCATGGAGCGACGGCGTAACGCGCAAACCCAGACCCCGATGGAGACCCTGCAGCAGCTGCCGGCCTTGGTTGCGCTCGAACGGATCCCGGTCCCGGTGCTCGCGATCGCCGATGACGGCACCATCTTGTTCGCCAACAGCGGGTTTGCCGCCATGCTGGGCTACACCCAGCAAGAGGTGCTGGCCCTGGAGTTCCGGCAGATATTCGGAGAGGTCCCGCCGGCGGAGGAGTCAGCGCTGTCGGTGATGCACTCGCTGGCCAATCTGGTTGTCTCCCTGGAGCATCGAGACGGCTCCACCGTGCGGGCGTTGATGAGCAAGTCAGCGCTTGAACGTGCCGACGACCGGGTTGCGCTCGCCACGTTCCAAGACCTCACCGAGCAACTGTGGCTGGATGAGCGGTAGCTCTCAGTGCTCGGCGGCTGAGCCGTCGGCGCCGTCGTTCGGGCCGCGGCCGGCTTGATAACGCAGCGCGTCGCGCGCCAGGAACTGCTGAAAATACGGCAGCGACTCCTCCACCACGATCGCGGGAAGCAGCGTCTCCCACATCCGGGTCACCCGGCCGACGTTGTCGCCACCGCCGTGCGACAGCAGCCACGTCCCGAGCATCGCTGCGATGACGGACTCGGCGACCTGGCGGGGGTCGAACTCCTCGCGCAGGTCGCCCTCGGCGATCGCGCGCGCGGCCTGGGCCGTCACCGCGTCCGCCCATTCGCCGCCGACCTCCGCACCCAGCTCGTTGGATTCGGCCAGCGCGAAGACCAGATGACCGGCGGCCCGCGCCTCCTTGTCGACGGCCAGCACCTCGGTGACGGCGAACATGCCGTGGATCATGCCCTCCAAAGCCGGCGAGGACGGCAGGCACATGCCCCGGAAGGTGTTCAGAACCGTGGCGAACCCGCCCTCGATGATGGCCGTCACCAGGGAGTCCATCGAGTCGAAGTGGTGGTACAGGGCACCTTTGGTCACCCCGGCCCGCTCGATGATCGCCGTTCGTCCGGCCGCGACGTAGCCGACCTCGCCGAATACGTCGATGGCGGCGTCGAGCAACTTCCGCCGGGTCACCTCGGACCGGACCTGGCGCGCCATCAGCCGGCCTGGTCGTCGGGCACGGCTGTCTTGCCTCCCGCCGACGTGGTCTTGACGGCCAGCGCGGTGCGCCGCCGAACGAACTGGACAAAATAGTCGATCCGGTCGGCGGGTACCACGCTGGACAGCACCACCGACCAGATCTGCTGGAGCTCGCGCAGGTACTCCTCGGGCTCATCGAGATGGCCCGCCTGCCGCAGACCCAGGTAGAGCGCCACCATCATCCGGGCCACATCCTGCGGATCGCGGTCGATGACATCGCCTTCGGCAATGGCCCGCTCGGCCACCACTGTCAACGCCCGAATCACATTGTTGATCACCGTGGCCTGTAGTCCTTCAGCACGACCGACCACCGGCAACAGATGCAGCACCGCGCGGGCACTGTCGCTGGTGAGGTCATCGACCGCCATCATGTAACCGACGTCGAGCAGCGTTTCCAGACCGGAGAGCTTCCGGTCCACCAGCGCCTGTATCGCCGCCCCGGTCCTCGCGAGCTGTTCGTCGATGACGGCCAGCGCCAGCGCGTGCTTCGAGCGGAAATGGAAATACATTGCGCCCTTGGTCAATTCCGCCTCGGCGAGAATATCGTCAAGCCCGACATCGTGATAGGGCCGCTGGGCAAACTGATGCGCAGCGGCACGGATGATCTGCTGGCGCGTAGCATCAGCGCGCCGGTCGGGTAAGTCAACCAACGCGCGATCTCAGCCTCGTCATCGACCGGCAGTCGTACCGCATCGAGGTAACGCTATCAGCCCATTGTTGAAGTTGACCGCTGAAGTTGGCCCGTTTTGATACTCCGCATCGTCCGCTCGGCCTGGTGGCATTCTCAAAACGTCAATTCCGTGGTGCCGGATTGCATTCGGTCTGCTCCGGTCCGGTTCCGTCCCGACGACGGTCGCCCGACGACGAGCAGGCTGTGCCACTGGGCCCGTCTAGCTCGCGGGCATCGCCAAGACGACGAACTGGGTCACCTCGCGCGGCGAGAAGTTGTCGTCGCTGACCAGCACCACCGTCTGCCGTCCGTCGGGCAGTCGCGGCCCCAGCGTGATCCCCTCGATGTTGTCCAGCGGATCCAGCGCGGGCGTGGCGGACAGGTCGGCCAGCAGGGTCTTCGTCATCGGTGTCACTGTCGCGCCGGTCAGTGTCGGCATGCCCAGCACGTCGGTGGCGTCTGCGATATCGGCCCGGAACAGCCGCACCGTCGGGCGGTCCCCGAAGCTCCGCTCGATCACCAGGAACGCGGTGTCAGAGAGCGCGACGAGATCGGTGAGGCCGTTGGTCTTGGCGCGCGCGGCAGCCGGTTCCAGCGGATAGGCGTACTGGGCGGCCGGCGCACCGGCGCCCGGACCGGAGTCGAGGTGATAGGCGGTGATACGGGTCAGCGCACCGTGGGCGCGATCCGGCAGAGCGCCGTCGTTGTAGCCCGGCCCCTCCATAGCGGCGAACAGCCTCCGGCCGTCGGCGGTCACCGTCAGGCCCTCAAGCGTGGTGTTGCGGCGCGGGCCGGTGTGCTGGGCCGACATGCTCAGACCCGGCGGCAGGGTGAACTGACCGAGGTAACTTCCGTCGAGCCCGGCGATCCTGATCCAGGGGTCGGCCAGCACCGCACCGCTTGGGCCGCCGGTGCGCCGCTCCCCCTCGGATGACCAGTACAGCCGCTGCCGGCCGGCATCGAACGCGATGCCCTCGGGGTCGGGCGGCACGATCGGCGGCGAGGCCTCGAAGTCCGCCGGCCCGAACGGACCACCGCCCTCATTCAGCAACGGGTGCACGGCGCCGACAGCGACATCGTCGACGCCGCGATCCGACAGCGAAAGCCGCACCGTGTAGAACCGGGCCGGTCCGGTGGCCGACCGGTCGTCGCTGATCACGTAGTAGCAGTCCCGGCCGGGGTCGTAGCTGATCCCCGACAGGCCGCCGACGGTGGTACCGCCGACGGTGGTGTTCGGCGCCAGCCGGGCCTGGCCGAGATACTGCAGGCGCAACGGCGCCTCGGGAACGTCGCACGGTGTGCAGCCCGCGACGAGAACGCCGCCGGCGAGCAGGACCCGGCACAGTGCCGGCAACCGGCTCGGCTTGCAACGCACACCGGCCAATGTAAACCCGCGGTTCAGCGAGGCTCGACGAAGGAGAGCCGAAGCTGGAACCGCCGCATCAACCCCGCGGTTCAGCGAGACTCGACGAAGGAGAGCCGAAGCTGGAACCGCCCCTTAAAACCCGTTTATCCGCGGGCCCGCGTGGATACGGTGGATGAGGTGACCACTTCCGAAGCCTTACGCGACACCTTGGACGGCCGCTGGCACGCGGTGAAGAACCGGGTCCGGGAGACCCTGTCCGATGAGAAGTTTCGTCCGCACTACACCCCCAACACCGCCATCGCCCGCGCCAAGGTCGCCGAACAGCTCAGGATCATGGCGGGCTCCGGCGTGGCTGCCGACAGTTTCCGCAAGGAGCACGGCGGCACCGGCGACGTGGGAGCGGCGATCAGCATGATCGAGATGCTGGCCATGTCGGATCTGTCGCTGATGGTCAAGGCCGGAGTGCAGTGGGGGTTGTTCGGCGGTGCGGTGGAGAACCTCGGCACCGAGCGTCATCACAGCGCCTATGTGGACAAGATCATCAATCTCGACGTACTCGGCTGCTTCGCGATGACCGAGACCGGTCACGGCAGCGACGTGCAGGCACTGGAGACCACCGCCACCTACGATCCCGCGAGCCAGGAGTTCGTCATCGACTCCGCCACCGGCACCGCGCGCAAGGACTACATCGGCGGTGCCGCCGAAACCGCTACCGTCGCAGCGGTGTTCGCCCAGCTCATCACCAACGGCGAAACCCACGGCGTGCACTGCTTCCTGGTGCCGATCCGAGACGCCGAGGGCAACGACCTGCCCGGCGTCACCACCTCGGACTGTCACTACAAGGGCGGGCTGCCCGGGGTGGACAACGGCCGTATCGTCTTCGACCAGGTACGGGTTCCCCGGGAGAACCTGTTGAACCGATACGCCGACGTGGAGCCCGACGGCAGCTACCAATCATCGATCGAAAGCGATGGCCGACGGTTCTTCACCATGATCGGGACCCTGATCCGGGGCCGGGTCTCGGTGGGCGGGAGCGCAGGTGCGGCGGCGCGGGTCGCACTGGATATCGCCACCCGGTATGCGTTGCAGCGCAGACAGTTCAGCGCACCCGGCCACGACGGGGCCGAACACGAGGTGCTGATCATGGACTACCTGGCGCACCAGCGCCGGCTGTTCCCGCTGATCGCCCGATCCTATGCCCTGCAGTTCGCCCAGAACGAGTTGGTGGGCCGGTGTCATGATCTGCAGACCACCGACAGCCCCGACGCCGAAGAGCAGCGCGAGCTGGAGGCGCGGGCGGCCGGACTGAAGGCGGCCAACACCTGGCACGCGTCCCGGGCCATCCAGGAGGCACGGGAGGCCTGCGGCGGCGCCGGGTACATGGCCGAGAACCGGCTGATCGCGTTGCGCGCCGACACGGACGTGTTCACCACCTTCGAGGGCGACAACCACGTGCTGACCCAGCTGGTGGCCAAACAGCTGCTGACCGCCTACGCCGACGACATCGCCGGCATGAGCCCGGTCGACTGGGTGCGGTTCGCCGCCGAAACCGTCAGTGACCGGGTGTTGAAACGAACTGCGGCGGAGACGATCATCCAGACCATCGTGGACGCCCGGCAGGACAGCGAGGAGGAGGGCAGCCTGTTCAACCGAGGAACCCAGGTACACATGTTCGAGGACCGCGAAGAGTATCTGCTGGCCTCGGTGGCACGCCGGCTCAAGGCCAAGTCCGAGGAGATGAGCGACTTCGACGCCTTCAACGCGGTGCAGGACCACGTGCTGCACGCGGCCACCGCCCACATAGATCGGGTGGTGCTGGAGGCGTTCGTCGCAGGTATCGAATCCTGCCCGGACACCGGTGCACGCGAGCTGCTGGAGCTGGTGTGCGACCTGTACGCGCTGAGCGTCATCGAGGAAGACAAGGCCTGGTACATCGCACATCGGTACCTGTCCACCGATCGGGCCAAGGCCGTCACCCGCGGTATCAACGATCGGTGCCGGAAGCTGCGGCCGCACGCGCAGACCCTGGTCGACGGGTTCGGCATCCCTGAGCAGTTGCGGTACGCCGAGATGCTGCATCCGGAACACTTGTCAGTAACGCCCGCCGGTGTACCCGGACAGCTGTCTTTATAGGCTGTTGGGACCCCTGCCCGAACAAAGGAGTATCTCTCATGGCGTGGTTCCTCGCGCTGAATGCCACACCGACCAAAGGTGTCCAGGCCCCGACCTATGAGCTGCACGAAACCGCTGATATCGAGCGGATCACCGAGGAGATGGCGACCTTCGCCGCCTCCGATCGCGCGGTGGCGGTCCCCGCCGTGTTCAACAACGGCCGCCAGCAGGTCACCCTGTATGTGCGTCCGGCCGCCTGGGGCGCCTGGGCGATCTACCAGCTGAGCGAAGAAGAGCGTCGCGAGATGATGGCCAACAGTCCGCTGGTCAACGCGCTCGCCCAGGCCCGCGCCGCCAAGCAGCAGCAGCCCCAGCAGACGCCGCCGATGTTCGCACAGCAGCCGCCTTCGCAGGCGGGGCCGTCGGTGATTCCCCGGCTGGACTGACGCCGGTATTCAAGCGTGGCTCCCCCGGGTGGACTCGAACCACCAACCCTCCGGTTAACAGCCGAATGCTCTGCCAATTGAGCTACAGGGGACTGCCGTCCGCGTGGACGTGCACGACTCTAGCGCATACGGCAGGCACCGCATTCCCACGGGGGTCGCACCCGACCCACCCGGTGCCGCGTGAGGCAGGATGGAACTACTGCATCGTCTGTTCGAAGGGGCCACATTGATCGGGTATGTCGTGGTGGCGGGGGTCGGCTACGTGATGGGCACGAAAGCCGGCCGCCGTCGTTACGAGCAGATCGTCGGCACCTACCACGCCGTGACCAGCAGTCCGATCGCCAAAGCGGTGATCGACAAGGGACGGCGCAGCATCGCCAACCGGATCCATCCCGACCCGAGCATGGTGACGCTGACCGAGCTCGAGGACGGCACCACCGTGGTGCAGCCGGAGGACCCGCAGGGTCCCGACGCACGCTGAATTCGCCGCACCCGACCTCCGATCAGGCGGCACCAAACACGCCTGACCCGCTGCACCCGACCTCCGGCCGGGCCGCGATCAGGCGGTCAGATCGTCGCCGCTGGCCTGCTCCAACAGGCTGCGCCGGTAGGCCTCCATCGCCACCAGGTCGCCGAAGAGCGCGTGGTATTCGTCGCTGTGCTCGACGGGCGACATGCGCTGCAGCTTGGACTTGACCTCGGCGATCTGCCGACCCACCCACACCTCCTGCAACCGGGCCAGTACCCCGCCGATGTAGCGGGGCAGCTTGTCGTCATCGACCCGGATCGCCTCCACGCTCAACTCGTGGATGAGCGCGGTGGTCAACGACGAAGTCGTCTGCTCGCGCACGGTTTCGATCCACTGCGCGCCACCGGCGCCGGCCACCCCGCCGGTTCCACCGGCCGCATCGATGGCCGCGCGCACCGCCCCGTAGCCGGGGTGGGTGAAGCTCTCCACGGTCAGGGTGTCGAACACCGGGCCGGCCAACGCGGGAAACTGCAGCGCCGCCTTGAGCGCTTCGCGTTGCGGCCACAGCGTCGGATCGGCGGGGTTGGGGCGCGCCGCGGCGGGTTGTTCGACGGCGGGTCTGCCGGGGGCACGCGAAGCCGTACGCTCCCTGCTCCCGGTGGCCTGGCCCTCGTTTCTGGCCTCGCTCTTGGCCTGCGCGCGCACCCGGCCGATCACTTGCGCGACGTCGTCCCAGCCCACCCAGCCGGCCAGCTGGCGCGCGTACTCGTCGCGCAGTGTCGGATCCTTGATCTGGGCGACCATCGGCACACAGCGGCGCAGCGCGGCTACCCGGCCCTCGGCATTGTCCAGATCGATCTCCGACAGCGCGGTGCGAACCGCGAACTCGAACAACGGAGTTCGGCGCGCCACCAGGTCGCGCAGCGCCTCATTACCGTGCGCCAGACGCAGATCACACGGGTCCATGCCGTCGGCGGCCACCGCGACGAAGGACTGACCGGCCAACTGCTGCTCCCCCTCGAGCGCCTTGACCGCGGCTGCACGCCCGGCCGCGTCGCCGTCGAAGACGTAGATCAGCTCACCCCGAAAGAACTTGTCGTCCATCATCAGTCGGCGCAACATCGCCAGGTGCTCGTCGCCGAAAGCGGTGCCGCAGGAGGCGACCGCGGTGGTCACTCCCGCCAGGTGCATCGCCATCACGTCGGTGTAACCCTCGACGACGATGGCCTGATGTCCGCGGGC
The DNA here is from genome assembly GCF_002102265.1 of Mycolicibacter longobardus. Taxonomy (GTDB): domain Bacteria; phylum Actinomycetota; class Actinomycetes; order Mycobacteriales; family Mycobacteriaceae; genus Mycobacterium; species Mycobacterium longobardum. Next base: position 58,343 of record NZ_LQPG01000009.1, read on the forward strand.
GATGTCCCGCTTGGCCAGATCGAGCCCGAACAGCACATTGGACTTCTTGTAGAGCGTGGTCTCGGGGGTGTTGACGTACTTGGCCTCCATCGGATCGTCGTCGAACAGCCGGCGGGCGCCGAACCCGATCACCTCCCCCGCCGAGGAACGGATCGGCCACAGCAGCCGGCGATGGAATCGGTCCATCGGGCCGCGGCGCCCCTCCCGGGACAGACCGGCGGCCTCCAGCTCCTTGAACTCGAAGCCCTTGCGCAGCAGGTGTTTGGTCAGGCCGTCCCACCCGGACGGGGCGAATCCGCAGCCGAACCGCTCGGCGGCCGCGGCATCGAAGTTGCGGTCGGTGAGATATTTCCGCGCCGGTGCGGCCTCGGCGGTGCCCAGCGCCGCGGCGTAGAACTCGGCGGCCGCGGCATTGGCGGCGATCAGCCGGCTGCGGCCACCGCGCTCCCGCTGGATGTTGGTGGCCGACGCCCCGGTGTAGGTGATGGTGTGGCCGACCCGGTCGGCAAGCAGTTCCACCGCCTCCACGAAGCTGGCGTGCTCGATCTTCTGCACGAACGCGTAGACGTCGCCGCCTTCCCCGCACCCGAAGCAGTGGAACAGTCCGTGGTTGGGGCGGACATGAAAGGACGGCGACTTCTCGTTGTGGAACGGGCACAGACCCTTGAGCGAATCCGCCCCGGCCCGCCTGAGCTGCACGTAGTCGCCCACCACGTCCTCGATCCGGACACGTTCGCGGATGGCGGCGATGTCGCGATCGGAGATACGGCCGGGCACCGGGTCAGTCTAGAGCGCCTCGATGCGCTCCAGGCGCCCCTCGGTGCAGGACGCGATCTGGTCGACGACCACCCGCAGCCGCGCGCAGTCGTCTTCGGCGGCGTTGAACGCCGGGACGAAGATCGGGTCCAGACTGTCCGGCGCCGTCGCGAGCAGGCGGTGCGCCACCGCGTGCACCCGGTCGCGCTGGGCGGCCTGGAGCTTGCGATGCTGATCCGAGGATATGATGAATTGCACCGCAAGGGTTTTCAGCACGGCCACTTCGGCCCGGACCAACTCGGGCACTTCGAGGTCGGCCTGGTAACGAGTCAGCGGCCCGGGGCCGGCCGCGGCATGGGTGGCGGTGATCGCCGCGGAGGCGAAGCGCCCGACCAGCTCGCTGGTCAGCCGCTTGAGCGCCACCGACGCCGACAGGCTCGCCGAGAACTCGCCGTGAGAGCCGACCGCGGCCACCACCGGCAGTTCGGTGAGTCGGCGGGCCGCGGCGGCCAGGTCGTGAGCCCCGCCGGGGTCGCCCAGTCGTGCCAGTTCGGCCACCGTCGAGGAGTCGGCGAGCACCCGCAGGTCGATCCGGCCGGAGATGACGCCGTCTTCGACGTCGTGCACCGAGTAGGCGACGTCGTCGGCCCAATCCATGATCTGCGACTCCAGACAGACCCGCCCCTCGGGCGCTCCCCGGCGCATCCATTCGGCGGCGGCCCGGTCGTTCTCGTAGAAACCGAACTTGGTGCGGACCGTGCCGTCCTGGGACACCCGGGGCCACGGATATTTGGTGACGGCATCCAGCGCCGCCCGGGTCAGATTCAGCCCCGCGCTGGCACCGTCCGGCCGCAGAACTTTGGGCTCCAGACTGGTGAGGATGCGGAAATTCTGCGCGTTTCCCTCGAATCCACCGCAGTCTGAAGCGATTTCGTTGAGCGCCTGCTCACCGTTGTGACCATAGGGCGGGTGCCCGATGTCGTGGGCCAACCCGGCCAGATCGACCAGGTCGGGATCGCAGCCCAGCCCGATCGCCATCCCCCGCCCGATCTGCGCCACCTCCAGCGAATGGGTCAGCCGGGTGCGCGGGGTGTCGCCGTCGCGGGGTCCGACGACCTGGGTCTTGTCGGCCAGCCGGCGCAGCGCGGCGCTGTGCAACACCCTGGCCCGGTCACGCGCGAAGTCGGTTCGATGCTGGCCCGCGGTTCCGGGCAGGCCGGCGGTTTTCGACGACTCCCCCACGATGCGTTCGCGGTCGTGCGCGTCGTAGCTGTCGGATGAGTTTGTGGCCACCGCCGCCAGTCTATTTTGACCTTGCCGGCATCGATGACATGCCGGGCCGAAGTTCGATGCTCAGCGGCGGGGAAATCGGGCGGGCCGGTCGCAGAATTCCGTCGATCAACCCCCGATCGCATATACATTGGCGACCATGCGAATCACCCGCCTGGCCAGCACCGCTCTGGCGATCCTCATCGCTGTGCTGCTGGTGGCGCCGAGCGCCGCGGCACAACCGCCGATGCGCCTGCCCCACTCGATCACCGACAGCGCCGGGGTGCTGTCGCAATCCGACCGCGCCGGGGTACAGGCCGCGATCGACAGGCTCTACGCCGACCGGCACGTCCGGCTGTGGGTGGTCTACGTCGACATCTTCTCCGGACAGACCGCCGAGGACTGGGGCCGCAGCACGGCGCGCCTCAGCGATCTGGGCAGCAACGACGCCGTGCTGGCGGTGGCCGTCGCCGACCGCAGCTATGCGTTCCTGGTGTCCAACGGCATCTCCGAGATCAGCACCTCCAAAGTCGACGCGCTGCGGCGCAACCAGATCGAACCGGCACTGCACCGGGGCGACTGGGCCGGGGCGGCCACCGCCGCCGCCGCCGGGCTCAACGCGGCCGCCGCTCCGGCCGAGGTGAGCTGGGGGCCGATCCTGATCGCCCTGGCCGCCGTCGCGGCGGCCGGTCTGGTGCTGATGCTGGTGGTCCGTCATCTGCGGCGCCGTCGGCGAGCCGCGGCACTGGCGGCGGCCCGGCGGATCGATTCCACCGATCCCAACGCGCTGGCCGAGGTGCCGGTGTTCGCCCTCGACGCGCTGTCGCGGGAGAAGGTGGTCGAGGTCGACAACGCGGTGCGCACCAGCGCCAACGAGCTGGAGCTGGCCCTCGACGAGTTCGGCGAGGAACGTACCCGGCCGTTCGCGCAGGCCGTCGCCTCGGCCAAGGCGGCCATGGAGCACGCCTTCACCGTGCGCCAGCAACTCGACGACGACATCCCCGAGACGCCGGCCCAACAGCGCGACCTGCTGACCGGCGTGATCGTCACCGCCTCCAAAGCCGACCGTGAACTGGAGACCCAGCGCACGTCGTTCGAGCAGTTGCGCGACCTGGTGATCAACGCGTCGGCCCGGCTCGACGACCTGACCCAGCAGCTGGTGGAGCTGACCGGGCGCATTCCGACCTCCGAGCGCCATCTGGTCGGGTTGCACACCGAATTCGACGCCGCCGCGCTCAGTTCGGTGTCCGGCAACGTCAAGACCGCGCAGGACCGGGCGGCTTTCGCCGAGCGCAACATCACCCGGGCACGCGGGCTGGCCGACCGCCCGGTGACCGGAGGACAGAGTGAACTGGTGGACGCCGTACGGGCCGCCGAATCCGGACTGGGCCAGTGCCGGACGCTGCTCGATGCGGTGGACAACGCCGCCCGCGACATCCACCACGCGGTCGCCACACTGCCGGAGGCCGTCGCCGACGCCGAGGCCGGTATCGCGCAGGCCGGCGAGCAGCTGCAGCGCGGGGCGGGCACACACAAGTCCGCGTTGACCGCCGCCCGCGACGCCGCGGTCAAGGCCGTCGCCGCAGCACGCACCTCCGGGGATCCTCTGGGTGCCTTCACCGCGTTGACCAAAGCCGACGCCGACCTGGACCGGCTGCTGGACACCCTGGCCAAGGAGCGCGCGGCTGCCGAGCGGCTGGCCCGCACGCTGGAACAGGCGCTGTTCACCGCGTCGTCGCGGATCCGCGCCGTCTCGGATTACATCGACACCCGCCGCGGCAGCGTCGGCCCGGAGGCCCGCACCCGGCTGGCCGAGGCGCGCCGCCGGCTCGACGCCGCCGAAGACCGACGCACCACCGATGTCGCCGGCGCCATCACCCAGGCCAACGGCGCGGCCACACTGGCGGCTGCGGCTCAATCACTGGCCAAAGCCGACGTGCAATCCGCACAGCGGGCCTACTACGGGCGCTACGGCGGCGGTCCCGGCGGCGGCAACGACACCGGCGCCATGTTGGGCGGCATCATCATCGGCAACATTCTCAGTGGTGGCGGTATGGGCGGCGGGTTCGGCGGCGGCGGATCGAGCGGGGGCGGCTGGAGCCCGACCTCGTTCGGCGGCTCCTCCGGCGGCGGGGGCTTCTTCGGTGGCGGCGGCCGCTTCTAGCCGCCGAACCACTCCCCGCCACACGCCCTACGTAGACTCCTGAGCCGTGGACAACAGCCTCAACGACCGGCCGGTGGGCAGGCCGCTGGACGCTCGGCGGTAAGCCATGTTCGGACTGGTCAACGTCGCCTTGGTAGGGGCACTGGGTGCCTGCGGGTACGCGCTGTGGGTCCGCCGCGACACCTGGAGTTCGCGCTGGGACGCCAACCCCTCCCGCGTCCTGGTCCTCATGGGTTGCGCAGGACTACTCATGTCCCCGGTGGGGTCGACGTTCTTCGACCCGCTCGCACACCGCGTGTTCGGGTTGTGGAACGTCGCCGGTCTGCTCGCCGTGCTCTGCATGTTCTGCGCGATGTTGGTCATGTTCGAACACCTGGTGACGCGGCTGACCGACTCCGACCAAGCCAGGTTGCTGGGGCGTCGCCACGTCACGACACCACTGAAATTCGGTCTGCCGCTGGTGGTCGTCGTGTTCTGCGTCGCCGATCGGGGACACCCCGAATACCTGGATGTCTTCGCGCCCCGCGGCGGCCCGTGGTTCGCGGCCTACTGGGCGCTGGTCGCCGGCTTGGCGCTGTATCTGTTCGTGTTCACCGGCCGGGTGCTGCTGACCCTGCGGCGCGATCCGCGCTCGAAATCTTCCGCCGAGCTGTACCTGGTCTGGGTCACCTTCAAAGTCGCCGCGATTCTGGCGCAGCTGACCAGCGTGCTGGCCGGCAGCACCGTCACGCTGCCGACCTGGATCTGCGTGGGCGTGAGCAGCACCGCCTTCGCCTACGCATCCGCGCTGTCGTGGCAAACCCGGGCCCAGTGGTTCAAGCCCTTCAGGCGCATAAGCCCCGAGGCCGCCGGAGACTGACCTCGATCAGCAGCCCTTGAGTCGGACGGCCAGGTAGTCGGCCACCGCGTCGATGGCCACCCGCTCCTGAGCCATACTGTCGCGCTCGCGCACGGTGACGGCATGGTCTTCGAGCGAGTCGAAGTCCACCGTGATGCAGAACGGGGTGCCGATCTCGTCCTGGCGCCGGTAGCGCCGGCCGACCGCCCCCGCGTCGTCGAACTCGACGTTCCAGGACTGTCGCAGCTCGGCCGCCAGATCCCGCGCCTTCGGCGACAGGTCAGCGTTGCGGCTCAACGGCAGCACCGCAGCCTTGACCGGTGCCAGGCGTGGGTCCAGCCGCAGCACGGTGCGCTTGTCCACCCCGCCCTTGGCGTTGGGGGCCTCGTCTTCGTGGTACGAGTCGACCAGGAAGGCCATCAGCGAGCGGGTCAGGCCGGCTGCCGGTTCGATCACGTACGGCGTGTAGCGGGTGTCGGATGCCTGGTCGTAGAACGACAGGTCCACGCCGGAATGCTCTGAGTGCGTGGACAGATCGAAGTTGGTGCGGTTGGCGATGCCCTCCAACTCACCCCACGGGTTCCCGGCGAAACCGAACTTGTATTCGATGTCGGTGGTGCCGTCGGAGTAGTGTGACAGCTTCTCGCGCGGATGCTCGTAGAGGCGCAGGTTCTCACGCTTGATACCCAGGTCGACGTACCACTGCAGGCGGGTGTCGATCCAGTACTTGTGCCACTCGGCTGCGGTGGCGGGCTCGACGAAGAACTCCATCTCCATCTGCTCGAACTCACGGGTCCGGAAGATGAAGTTGCCGGGGGTGATCTCGTTGCGGAAGCTCTTGCCGATCTGGCCGATTCCGAACGGCGGCTTGCGGCGCGCCGTGGTCACCACATTGGCGAAGTTCACGAAGATGCCCTGCGCCGTTTCGGGCCGCAGGTAGTGCAGGCCCTCGTCGGACTCGATCGGGCCCAGGTAGGTCTTGAGCATCATGTTGAAGTCACGGGGCTCGGTCCACTCGCCCTTGGTACCGCAGTCCGGACAGGCGATCTCGCTCATCGGCACGTCATCGGGGTTGCCGCCCTTCTTGAGGGCCACCGCCTCCTGCATGTGGTCCTGCCGGTGCCGCTTATGGCAGTTCAGACATTCCACCAGCGGATCGTTGAACACCGCGACGTGACCGGAGGCCACCCACACCTGACGCGGCAGGATGATCGCACTGTCCAAGCCGACAACGTCGTCCCGGGACGTCACGACCGAGCGCCACCACTGCCGCTTGATGTTCTCCTTGAGCTCCACCCCGAGTGGCCCGTAGTCCCACGCCGACTTTGTGCCGCCGTAGATTTCGCCCGACTGGTAGACCAGGCCACGTCGTTTGGCCAGATTGGCAACGGTGTCGATGATGGACGCCACGAGGGGGTGCACTCCTGCCTTGTCGGGACCGCGCCGGCAACGCCGACACGCAAAACATCAGTCATCGTATCGACACCCGTCCGGGTTCTTTGACATGCATCATCACGCATGGAACAGTGGACGCTAGATGAAAACGATTTCCAACACGTCGGGAGATGGTGGCATGCCTCCCTCAGCGCCGGAGCTGATTGCCGACAGCCATCAACACACCGGTCCGGCCTTCCCCGCGACACCGCCGCGGGAGATCCTGGAAGCCGCCGGAGAACTGCTGCGCGCGCTGGCCGCGCCGGTACGTATCGCGATCGTGTTGCAGCTGCAGGAGTCACAGCGCTGCGTGCATGAACTCGTTGACGCACTGGGTGTGCCGCAGCCACTGGTCAGCCAACATCTGAAAATCCTCAAGGCGGCCGGCGTGGTCGCAGGCGAACGATCCGGCCGCGAAGTTCTCTACCGGTTGACCGACCATCACCTGGCCCACATCGCCGTCGATGCGGTGGCCCACGCCGGTGAAGACCGTTGACCGCCCCCGGGGTGCGTTCCACCCGCCAGCGCGCGGCGATCTCGGCGCTGCTGGAGACCGTCGACGATTTCCGGTCTGCCCAGGAGCTGCACGACGCGCTGCGTGAGCGCGGCGAGAACATCGGCCTGACCACGGTGTACCGCACCCTGCAGGCGATGGCCGAGGCCGGCACCGTCGACACCCTGCGCGCCGACACCGGAGAGTCGGTCTACCGGCTCTGCTCTGAGCATCACCATCACCACCTGGTGTGCCGGCACTGCGGCGCCACTGTCGAGGTCGGCGATCGCGAGGTGGAGGACTGGGCGGCGAAAGTGGCTGCCGAGCACGGTTTTTCCGACGTCAGCCACACCATCGAGATCTTCGGAACCTGCGCCGACTGCCGGAAGTGAGTCCTCAGGCGGTGAGTATGCCGCGGATGTCCACGCCTTTGGTCAGCACCAACAAGACCATGGTGCACAGCGCATCGTCGGTCAAGCCCGAGCCGGGAAAGTTGTAGCGCAGCATCACATCTGCGGACTCGGTGTCCTTCTCGAGCAGGGTGAGGGTCCCGAGCTGGCTGAGGTCCGCCTGTTCGGCGGCGCGCTTGCGCAGCTTCTTGGTCAGCGGCAGGCCCCAGGCCAGGATCTGGGTGAGCGACACCAGCTCAAGGCCCTCGGCGATCGGCACCACCCGCAGCGACGCCAGCGTGCCGTCATGCGCAACGGTCAGCGCACCGTCGGGCTCGGCATCGACGGCCAGTACCTCCGCGAGCGCCGCGGCGAGACGATCGACCAGCGCCGTCATCACGCCGTCCCGAACCGGCGCTGCCGCGAGGCGTACTGTTCGCAGGCCTCCCACAGGTCGCGGCGGTCATAGTCCGGCCACAACTTCTCTTGAAAGATGTACTCCGCGTAGGCCGCCTGCCACAGCATGAAGTTCGAGGACCGCTGCTCGCCGGAGGTGCGGATCAGCAGGTCGACATCGGGCATGTCCGGCCGGTGCAGATGACGCGCGATGGTGGCCTCGGTGATCCGGTTCGGGTTCAGCTTGCCCGCGACCGCCTCCTGCGCGATAGCCTGTGCGGCTTCGGCAATCTCGGTGCGTCCCCCGTAATTGACGCAGTAGTTGATCGTGATGACGTCATTGCCGACCGTCATGGCCTCGGCGATCTCGAATTCTTTGATGACGCTGCGCCACATCTTCGGCCGCGAACCCACCCAGCGCATCCGCACACCCATCGCATTGAGGTTCTCCCGGCGGCGGCGCACCACCTCGCGGTTGAACCCCATCAGGAACCGGACCTCCTCGGCGGAGCGCTTCCAGTTCTCGGTGGAGAAGGCGTACACCGTCAGCCACTTGATGCCGAGTTCGATGGCACCGCAAGTGATGTCGATCAGCACCGCCTCGCCCATCTTGTGCCCCTCGGTGCGACCCAACCCGCGCTGGGTCGCCCAGCGGCCGTTGCCGTCCATGACGACGGCGACGTGGTTGGGCAGCGCGTCAGCGGGGATCTGCGGAGCGACCGCCTTGGACGTGTGCTGCGGCGGGCGGCACGGTCCCCCGCCCGGCGGCGACGGCAGCTGCGGGAAGACCACCGGCCAGGTGGACTTGTCCGGGAACACCGGATAGTCGTCGGGCGCCGCGGGCAGCTGCGGGAAGGCGACCTTCCGACTGGCCCGATTCAACACCATGCGCCTATCCTGCCCGACCGGGCCGGCACCGCCTGCGGCGACCGCGAAGTCGCCGCGGCGGTTTACCGGCTTCGATCGCTAGGCCGCGATCAGGAACCGGCACCCAGGTCCATTGCGACGAAGTCCAGCCGCCACAGCGATTGGAAGAGCTTGCGGCCGAACTTCTCCAGGTCGGCCGCGCTCCCGCGAGCCGGACCGCCGGCCTGCGCCAGGTCCGCGGCGATCTGACGGATGCTCCGGCGACCGTCGATGCTCTGGACGAACGGCAGCTGCGCCGGGTTGAGTCCCATGCGCCAGCCCGGGCGGAAGATCTCGTTGCCGTTCAGGCCGCACTTGTAGCGGAACAGGGGCACATAATCGAGGCTTTCCGGCGTCGAGAAGTCGACCACGTAGCTGCTCTTGGGCCGGTCGGGGCGGGTGGCCATGAAGAAGTGCCGCGCGTTGAGGGTGTGGATGCGCTCCATCACCGACCAGATCTTGGCCTCCGGCAGCGCGTTCACCTTGTCGTAGAAGCCGCCCGACGGCACGGCGATGTCATGGGCGTAGTAGGGCGCCTTGAGCAGCCAGCCCTGGAAGTCGAGCCCGGCCGAGGTGGCCAGATCGATGCAGCCGTCGACGTCGTAGCTCTTTGCCCGGCCGTGCAGGAACGTGTCCACCAGGCCCGAATCCGAAGCCAGGTCGCCTGCGATCTTCAGGTACGGCTGGACGGGGTGGTCCTGGGACAGCATCCGGATGGCCTGGCGGACGGTCTGAATCGACTCGTCGTTCTGCTCCAACCCGAGGTCCTGGAAGACCGTCTCGAGGATTTCGATGCCGATCCGGCCATAGCGTGCGTAGAGCATGATGCCGGCGACGCCGTCGGGCCGCAGGCGGTCCGCCACCGCCTTCATGCCCACCTTCGGGTCGGCCATGTGGTGCAGTACGCCCGTCGAGACCGCCAGGTCGAAGTCCTGGCCGAGCGTGGACAGCTCCTCGATGGGGAGCTGGTGCAGCTCCAGGTTCCACAACCCGTGCTTGTCCTTGAGGTACTGCTGATGCCCCAGCGATGACTGGCTGATGTCGACGGCCACCACCTTGGCCTTGGGGTTGTTGTAGGCGAAGACCGCCGCCTGGTTGGTGCCGCAGCCCGCGATCAGGATGTCCAGGTCGGGCCGGTACTCCCGGTCCGGCCACAGCACCCGGTGCGCGTGGCTCGGGTCGAACCACTCCCAGTTTCCGGCAGACCACGCCTGCAGGTCATGGATGGGCGGCGGGTAGGTCCACCGCTCGTACTGTCGGGAGACGATATCTGCGCGTGGATTCTCGGTCACTTCTTTGTGGCTCCTTGTTGAGTTCGACCCCCCGCCGGATCGGATCAGACTTTAGCGGGGGTTGTTTCGGCCGCCGCGCCGGGAGCGACTCCTAGCGGAGCGTCCGATGCGCCGGGATGGTGCTGCCGGCTGACTCAGCCGGCGCGACCGGGCTGGCCGGGCTGACCGGGCTGGCCCGGTGTTCCGCCCGGTCCGGGTGCGCCGCCTTGGCCACCGGCGCCGCCCTCACCGGGCTGGCCGCCGAGACCGGGCGCACCGCCGGCGCCGCCGGCGCCACCTGCGCCACCGTTGCCGCCGTCACCGCCGTGGCCGCCCTTGCCACCCTGGCCGCCCTTGCCGCCTTGGCCACCCTTTCCGCCCTGTCCACCTTTACCGCCCTGACCGCCCTTGCCGCCCTGGCCCCCGGCACCCGCGGCACCGTCAGCACCATTGGCACCGTCAGCACCGTTGGCACCATCGGCGCCGTTGGCACCGTCAGCACCGTCGGCTCCATCACCACCGGGCGCGTGGACCTGCAGAGGCGTCGTGATCCCGAACCCGGGGCCGAATTCGACGCGGGCCTGCGCCAGCGGGGCCACCGCCGGGATCATTCCCGCGACAAGCAGCGCTCCCGCAGCTGCTCCGAAGCCGGCGACGTAGCGCGGCGCAGTGTCGTGCGCCCAGCGCCCCCATCCGGTGTCGTGAATCATTCGGCCTGCCTTCCTGATTGAGCCTTCGTATCGTGAAAGTCGCATCAGCCTACCGCCGACGCCCGAACGGTCCACCGAAACAGACACAATTGCCAGGTCGGTGTCCGGCGCACTCAGCCCTCGCTGCCGGTGGCCTTGGATCCGGGACCAGCCGCAACACCAGCCCGGGCCTCCGGCCCGACTGCCCGCTGGACACGTTCTACCAGCGGTAACGTTCGCAGCCGCCGTTCCAAGTGCCATTGCAGATGAGCAGCCACCAATCCGCTGGCGTGACTGCGGTGTGCCGCGGTGGAGCTCTCGGCGGCCTCCCAGTCGCCGTCGTGCAGCGCCGACATCAGATCCAGCACCCCCAACGGCGGGGTCGTCGCACCGGCCGGGCGGCAGTGCCCGCAGACGCTGCCGCCGGCTGCGACATGAAATGCCCGGTGCGGGCCGGGGGTGGCGCAGCGGGCGCACTCGGTCAGCGCCGGCGCCCACCCGGCCGCCGACATGGCACGCAGCAGGTAGGCGTCCAGCACCAGTTCGCGGGGCCGGCTGCCGTCCGCCACCGCACGCAGCGCACCGACCGTCAGCCGGTGCAGCGCCGTCGCCGGGGCACGCTCGGCGCCGGCGAGGCGTTCCGCGGTCTCCAGCATCACGCAGGCGCAGGTGTAGCGGCCATAGTCGCTGACGATGTCGGTGGCGAACGCGTCCACCGACACCACCTGGGTGACGATGTCGAGGTTGCGGCCGGGATGCAGCTGAACGTCGATGTGGGCGAACGGCTCCAGCCGGGCACCGAACTTGCTGCGGGTACGGCGCACCCCCTTGGCCACCGCGCGGACCAGCCCGTGGTCGCGGGTGAGCAAGGTGACGATCCGGTCGGCTTCGCCGAGCTTGTGCTGGCGCAGCACCACCGCCCGGTCCCGATACAGCCGCATCGCACCAGTTTCGCATCGCAGGGGGGCGATTCGAGGACAGCCACCGCGCGGCACGCCGATAGTCTCATCACCGATGACCCACCCGCCCGCGGCGTCCGGCACCCGCTTCCCCACCCTCACCGAACAGCTCTACCAGCTGGCCAGCGGCGAGGTGACCTCCGTCGACCTGGTGCGCCGCGCATTGCACGCCATCGACGCCAGCCAGTCCACGCTGAACGCTTTTCGGGTGGTGTTCACCGAGTCTGCGCTGATCGACGCCGCCGAAGCCGACCGGCGCCGGGCCGCGGGTCACCGAGCACCGCTGCTGGGCATCCCGATCTCGGTCAAAGACGACACCGACATCGCGGGCGTGCCCACCTGGTTCGGCACCGCCGGATACGTCGAACCCGCCCGCAACGATGCCGAGGTGGTGCGCCGCCTGCGGGCCGCCGGCGCGGTGATCGTCGGCAAGACCAACACCTGCGAGTTGGGCCAGTGGCCGTTCACCAGCGGCCCCGGGTTCGGCCACACTCGCAATCCCTGGTCTCGCCGGCACACCCCCGGTGGGTCGTCGGGGGGCAGCGCCGCCGCGGTGGCCGCCGGACTGGTCGCCGCGGCGATCGGGTCCGACGGGGCCGGCAGCGTGCGCATCCCCGCCGCGTGGACGCATCTGGTCGGCATCAAACCGCAGCGTGGCCGCATCTCCACCTGGCCGCTGCCGGAGGCGTTCAACGGACTCACCGTCAACGGGGTGCTGGCCCGCACCGTCGAGGACGCGGCGCTGGTACTGGACGCGGCCTCCGGCAATGTCGACGGCGAACTGCACAAGCCGCCGCCGATGACGGTCTCCGACTATGTGCGGACCGCGCCGGGGCGACTGCGCATCGCGCTGTCCACCCGCTTCCCCTACACCGGGTTCCCGGCTCGACTGCACCCGGAGATCAGGGCCGCGCTGGAGCACACCGCCGAGCAGCTGCGGCTACTCGGGCACATTGTGGTTCCGGGAAACCCCGACTACGGGCTGCGGCTGTCGTGGAACTTCCTGTCCCGCTCCACCGCGGGTGTACTGGCCGCCGCGAGCGGCCTCGATCACGTCACCCTCGACCCGCGGACCCTGGCCAATCTGCGCACCGGCCGGCTGCTGTCCCAGACCGTGCTGCGCAAGGCCCGCGCCCGGGAGGCCGACGATCAGCGCCGGGTGGGCTCGATCTTTCGCATCGTCGACGTGGTGCTGGCACCTACCACCGCCCAACCGCCACCACTGGTGCACACCTTCGACGATCTGGGCAGCTGGGAGACCGACCGCGCCATGATCGCGGCCTGCCCGGTGACCTGGCCGTGGAACCTGCTGGGCTGGCCGTCGGTCAACGTGCCCGCCGGGTTCACCTCCGACGGGTTGCCGATCGGGGTGCAGTTGATGGGACCGGCCAACAGCGACGGCCTGCTGGTCTCACTGGCCGCCGAGCTGGAGGGCATCAGCGGCTGGGCGTCCCGGCAGCCCACGCCGTGGTGGCGCACGGAGCCCGGCCACGGCTCGTGAGCACCGGAGAACCCGCCCTACCTGTGACTTCAGCGCGGTCACCGGCTGTCCGCTAAGCTTGGTCCGTCTTGAGGTAGGACTTCGTACCCCCGTATAGGTGCATTGGTGAAAGGCGTCTGCAAAATGGCCTCTCTGTCGTTGACCAGGCTCGCTGTCGCAGCTGGCAGTCTGGCTTTGTCGCTCTCCGCTGGAGCCGGGTTCGCGGCCGCAAGCCCCGACCTCGGCCCGATCGTCAACACCACCTGCAACTACTCCCAGGTGATGGCGGCGCTGAACACCGAGCACCCCGCTGAGGCCGCAGACTTCACTGCCTCCCCGATCGCCGCGACCTGGCTGCAGTCCTTCCTGGCTTCGCCTCCCGAGAAGCGGCAGCGGATCGCCACCCAGATCCAGGCGATGCCGGAGGCTCAGCAGTACATCGGCACCATCACCTCGATTGCCGCTTCCTGCAACAACTACTGAGCAGAGCCCAGCGGTGGGCCCGCGCAGCAAGGTCCTGATCACCGCCGCGGAGCTCGCCGAGCTCCTGCGCGCCGGTGATCCGGTGACCGTCCTCGACGTCCGTTGGAGCCTGGAGGCACCGGATGGGCATCCGGCATACCTGCGCGGCCACCTTCCGGGTGCGGTGTACGTCTCGCTCGAGGACGAGCTGTCCGACCACGCCGTTGCCGACCGGGGCCGGCACCCGCTGCCGACCGGGCGCAACCTGGAAGCCGCCGCCCGCCGGTGGGGCGTGAGACGAGACCGGCCGGTGGTGGTCTACGACGACTGGAACCGGGCCGCGTCCGGGCGGTTGTGGTGGTTGCTGACCACCTCCGGGGTGGCCAACGTCCGGATTCTCGACGGTGGGCTGCCGGCGTGGACAACGGCCGGCGGCGAACTGGAGACCGGTGAGGTGACCGCCGAACCGGGCAAGGTGACCCTGCTGCCCGAAGACCTCTACGACGGCATCCGGCCCACCCTGACCGCCGACGAGGCCGGCGAGGGCGCCCGCACCGGCATGCTGGCGCTGCTCGATGCCCGCGCCCCCGAACGATTCCGCGCCGAGGTGGAACCGATCGATGCGGCCGCCGGTCATATTCCCGGCGCGAAGAACCTACCGTTCACCGCCCTGCTGGCCGCCGATGGAACCTTCCTGCCCGACGACGCGGTTGCCCGGCTGCTGTCCGAGCGCGGCGTCGGCGCCGACGACGCGGTGGGTGCCTACTGCGGTTCGGGGATCAGCGCGACGGTGATCGTGGCGGCGCTGGCCGCCGTCGGCCGCTCAGCGGCGATGTTCCCGGGGTCGTGGTCGCAGTGGAGCTCGGATCCGTCACGGCCAGTGGCCCGCGGCGAGCACTGAGGGCCGAATCAGCTGACGTGGAAGTCCGCCGGGTCCGGGCTGTCCAGCATCGCCTTCATCGTCGCCCGGTCGAAGGGCCACAGGTCGACCGCACCGCCCTCGGTCAGGTACCACGAGTTGCAGCCGGTGTTCCATACCGTCGGTCCCATCGCGACGGCGACGTCGTCGTTGAACCGGGTGGTGGCCTGGTCGGTGACCTCGACGGTGGTCAGCTCCGCGGCCCGGAACTTCTCCAGCCACTGCGCGATGTAGCGGGCGGTCAACTCCGAGGTGTACTGCAGTGAGATGGATCCGGTGGGTGAATTGGGGCCCAGCACCGTGAACAGGTTGGGGAACCCGGGGATGGCCGTCATCCGGTAGGCGCGCGGGCCCTTGGCCCAGGCGTCGTCGATGTTGATGCGATCCCGGCCGGTCAGCCGCATGGGCCGCATGTAGTTGTGGGCGTGGAATCCGGTCGCCAGCACGATGACGTCGGTCTCGCGGTGGGTGCCGTCGGCGGTGCGGATGCCGTTCTGGGTGACTTCGGCGATACCGTCGGTGACGAGGTCGGCGTTGTCGGCGCGGATGGCCCGGTAGTAGCTTCCCGACACCACCTGGCGCTTACACAGCGGCTGGTAGTCGGGTTGGAGTTTGGCCCGTAATGTTTTGTCGCGCACCTGAATTCGCAGGCATGCCCGAGCGTATGCCTGCACGGCCCGGCGGCGCCACGTCGGACGCGTGGTGAGGTCGGTCAGCAGGTCCGATCCGCCGAAGGCCATCATCCGGTACAGCGCTCGGTGCAACGCCGGGAAGCGCGCCAGCACCGCGGCGACCCCCGGCAGCTGCGGCAGGAACATGGGCGCCCACAGGATCCACTGCGCCGAACGCACGTAGTGGTCGATCGACGCGGCTCGGGGCTGCAGGGCCGAGACCACCTGCACGCCGGTCGATCCGGTGCCGATCACCGCGACCCGCGATCCGGCCGTGTCGAGATCGTCATCCCAGCGGGCGGTGTGCACCACCGGGCCGGCAAAATCCGCCAGCCCGGGGATCTCGGGGACAAACGGGTGGTGCAGCACCCCGGTCGCGCAGATCACGAAGTCGGCGACCAACTGTTCCCCGGTGGCGGTGGTCAGTACCCAGTGCCGGGTTTCATCCCATTGCGCGTCGGTCACCTCGGTGTCGAGCCGGATCAGCTCCGTCAGCCCGAGCCGGTCGACGACGTCGCGGTGGTAGCGCTGGATCGCCGGGCCGGTTGCCCAGGCGTGCCGCCAGTCGGCCTTCGGCGCGAACCCGAACTGGTAGATCTGCGAGGGCACGTCGCATCGCAGCCCCGGATAGTGGTTCCAGTACCAGACGCCGCCGACGTCGGAGCCCTTCTCCAGCACGGTGATGTCGGTGAAGCCCTGCTCACGCAGGATGTGGGCGGTGGTGATGCCCGCGACGCCCGCACCGATGATGACGACCCGGGGCTCACGCTCGGTCACGATGCTCTTTCGCCATGGTGCGCGCGGGCCTGCCGGTCCACCCGATCGATGTAGGTGCCGCGCGCAGCGGTGTCGATGGAGGTCAACGCCCGGCGATCGTCGATCAGCCGCCGGGCCAGATTGTGCAGCCACTCCGGCACGAATGCGGTCGTCGACCAGGCCGGAGCCACCCAGCGGGGCACCGATCGGCGCGCGGCCCGCGACCCGAGCACCGCGAGAATTGCCGCTGCCACGTCCTCCGGGTCGACCGTGGGCATGCCGCCGCCCAGCGGGGCGCCGGCGGTCAGCTCGGTCCGCACCGCAGAAGGCAGCACCGCCGACACCGCGACACCGGTTCCGGCGTATTCCCGCCGCGCCGACAGCGACGCTCCCAGGGCGGCGAACTTGCTCGCGTTGTAGGTGACCATTCCCGGCACCGGGATCATGCCGGCCATCGAGGCGACGTTGACCACATGGCCGCGGCCACGGCGGGCCATACCGGGCAGCACCGCCTGCATACCGTTGAGCACACCGCGGATGTTGACATCCAGGATCAGATCCCTGACCTGCTCCGTCTCGGCCTCGAACGCCCCGAGGGGCATCACCCCGGCGTTGTTGATCAGGATGTCCAACGGGCCGCCCGCATCGGAGTCGGCCTCGATGCGCCCCAGCATCTCCTGCCAGGACGCCGTGCTGGTCACGTCGAGCCGGCCTCCGGAGACGCCCAGTTCGGCGGCAGTGTGCAGACAGGCGTCCTCGTCGACGTCGCCGATCCACACTCGTGCGCCGCGAGCGGACAGCATCGCCGCCGTGGCCGCCCCGATTCCGCGGGCACCTCCGGTGATCAGGACCAGGGCGCCGGCGACCGACAGCTTCTTCGGCACGGACTACTCGCGCAGCGCCGCTACCGCGTCGACCAGCAGCTGGCGCGCCCGGT
This sequence comes from Mycolicibacter longobardus, assembly GCF_002102265.1. Taxonomy (GTDB): domain Bacteria; phylum Actinomycetota; class Actinomycetes; order Mycobacteriales; family Mycobacteriaceae; genus Mycobacterium; species Mycobacterium longobardum. The sequence continues at coordinate 75,132 of NZ_LQPG01000009.1, forward strand.
CAGGGTCGACCATGCCCGGCGGCTGGCCCTTCACCGCCTGCGGGTTGGCCGTGACCTGAACCAGGGCGCTGCCGAGGTAGGCGGTGAAGGTGTAGGACTCGCGGGACTGCCGCTGCCCGTCCTTGCCGACAAGCTCGATCTCGGAGTGCGAACCCACCGTCGTGGCGTGGTCGATCTGCGGGGCGTCCACCTCGTCGAGGTAGCCGGTCAGCTTGCCGGCGTCGAACGAGACGTGCTTGCACTTCTCGGCGGCCGCCGCGTCATAGGGCAGGTCGTCATCGGCCTGCATGGCAATCGCGACCAACTGGTTGCCGTTGCCGACGATCGAGACCATCGACATCTTGCCCCGGGTACCCTTCGGTGGCCGGCCGCTCGAGGCCGCATAGTCGGCGCAGTCGGCGGGGTCGAAAGTCACACCGGGCGGCATCTTCTGCGGCCCGAGGATCTTCGGATCGATCTCGTTGGGACCCTTGGTCTGGGTCTTGAAGTCCGAGCCGAACGTCGACTCGACGTTGAACAGCTTGGTGGTATCGAGCGGCTTGTGGGATCCCCCGCAACCGGTCAGTGCTTGCGCACACATGACCAGGCCAACCGAGGAGACAACCAACGACTTGCGTACGCGCATCCCTGGAATGTACCAATGCCGGTCCGCCGGCGGCGGGCGGTGGCCCATCCCGGTTCGGGCGCGGTACGCCCACGGCCGGCCGCAATCTCAGAATCCCAGCCGTCCGAGCTGCTTGGGGTCGCGCTGCCAATTCTTGGCGACCTTGACCCGAAGGTCGAGAAACACCTTGGTGCCCAGGAGCTTTTCGATCTGAGTGCGCGCGGCGGTGCCCACCTCGCGCAGCCGGGCGCCGCCACGGCCGATCACGATCCCCTTCTGACTGTCCCGTTCGACGTAGAGGATCGCGTACACCTCGATCAGATCTTCGCGGTCTTCGCGGGGGCGCACCTCCTCGATCACCACGGCCAGCGAATGCGGCAGCTCGTCGCGCACCCCCTCCAGGGCCGCCTCCCGAATGAACTCGGCCATCAGGGTCTCTTCGGGCTCGTCGGTCAGCTCGCCGTCGGGGTAGAAGGCGGGACCCACCGGCAGCGCCGCGGCCAGCACGTTGATCAGCACGTCGACCTGCTCGCCGGTGACCGCCGACACCGGGACGATCTCGGCTTCCGGAGCCAGCTCGCCGACCGCGACCAGTTGCGCGGCGACCTTATCGCGGCTGGTCTTGTCGATCTTGGTGACGACGACGACCAGCTTGGTCCTGGGTGCGACGGCGCGGATCTGCTCAATGATCCAGCGATCCCCCGGGCCGATCGCCTCGTCGGCGGGGATGCACAGGCCGATGACGTCGACTTGGGAATAGGTGTCTTTGACCAACTCGTTGAGCCGCTTGCCCAGCAGCGTCCGGGGCCGGTGCAGGCCGGGAGTGTCGACCAGGATGATCTGGAAGTCGTCCCGGTGCACGATCCCGCGAATGGTGTGGCGGGGGGTCTGGGGGCGGTTGGAGGTGATCGCCACCTTCTGGCCGACCAGGGCGTTGGTCAGGGTCGACTTGCCGGTGTTGGGCCGGCCGACGAAACACACGAAGCCGGAATGGAACTCAGAATCGAGCTCAGACATGGTTCCCTTTCACCGAGCGTGCACTCAGGGCGATACTTCGCGCGGATCTCCGTGCTGAGTACACGTTCGGCGCGCTCGCAGCCGTCAGTGCGTCACCGCTCATCCGTGGCCTCCTCGCCCTCGGGTTCCACCGGGCTGACCAGAACGGTGCTGATCCGCACCCGCCCCCGGCCGTCGCGGGTGCCCTCGGCCCGCAGTCGCAGGCCGTGTGACACTACCTCGGCGCCGGGCAGCGGAACCCGGCCCAGTTTCAGCGCCAGCAGCCCCCCGACCGTGTCGACGTCCAGGCCGGAATCGAACTCCAGCCCGTACAGTTCGCCCACATCTTCGATGGGCAGCCGTGCGGAAACCCGAAACCTGTTGTCGCCCAAATCCTCCACCGGGGCCACTTCGCCCTGGTCGTACTCGTCGGCGATCTCGCCGACGATCTCCTCCAGGACGTCCTCGATGGTGACCAGTCCGGCGATCGCGCCGTACTCGTCGACCAGCAGGGCCATGTGATACCGGCTGCGCTGCATATCCTGCAGCAACGCGTCGAGCGCTTTGGAGTCCGGCATGAACACCGCCGGGCGCATCACCTGCGCCACCGTGGTGTCCCGTCCCCCGTTGGTCGAGTAATAGGTTTGTTGGACAAGATCTTTCAGGTAGACCACCCCGAGGATGTCGTCGACGTTCTCGCCGATCACCGGGATGCGGGAGTGGCCGCTGCGCACCGCCAGAGCAGTGGCCTGACCCGCCGTCTTGTCACGTTCGATCCACACCATCTCGGTGCGGGGCACCATCACCTCTCGGGCCGGGGTGTCGGAGAGTTCGAAGACCGACTGGATCATCCGGCGCTCGTCGGCGGCCACCACTCCGCTCTGCTGCGCCAGGTCGACCACCTCACGCAACTCGACTTCGGAGGCGAACGGCCCGTTGCGGAAACCCCGCCCCGGCGTCAGCGCATTACCCAACACCACCAGCAGGCGGCTGATCGGGGCGAGCAGCACCGAAAGGACTTGCAGCGGAAGCGCTGAGGCCAGGGCGATCGAATAGGCGTTCTGCCGACCCAAGGTCCGGGGGCCCACACCGATCACCACGAAGCTGACCACCACCATGCCCGCCGCGGCGGCGAACAGTCCCCAGTCCAGGCCGAGCACGGAATGCAGCAGCAGCACCAGCAGCGCGGTGGCGGTCACCTCGCAGGTGATGCGCAGCAGCACCACCAGGTTGATGTAGCGGGGCCGTTCGGCCATCAGCTTGACCAGCCACACCGCGCCGGGACGTTTCACGCGGACCAGTTCCTCGACACGCGCCGGCGACACGGTGCTGACCGCGGCGTCGATCGCCGCGAACAACCCGCCCAGACCGATCAGTGCGATCACACTGAGTAACAGCGGTGTCCCGGTCACGGTTCGTCGAAGTACCTGGACTTGTCCAGCAGCCGGCGGTCTTTCTCGCTCTGGGTCTCGGCCCGGTAGGTCTCCACCTGGTCGGCGACCCACTCCTCGAGCAGCCGGCGCTGCAGCGCGAACATCTCTTTTTCCTCATCCGGCTCGGCGTGGTCGTAGCCCAACAGGTGCAGCACGCCGTGGACGGTGAGCAGGGCCAACTCCTGGCCCAGTGAATGCCCGGCCGCCGCAGCCTGTTCGGCGGCGAACTCGGGGCACAGCGCGATGTCTCCCAGCATCGACGGTCCGGGCTCGGGGGCGTCGGGCCGCCCGCCGGGCTCGAGTTCGTCCATCGGGAAGCTCATGACGTCGGTGGGTCCGGGCAGGTCCATCCAGCGCATGTGCAGGTCGGCCATGGCGGCGGTGTCCAGCAGCACCATCGACAGTTCGGCGCCCGGGTTGACGTCCATCTTGGCCAGGACGAACTTGGCGACGCTGACCAGCTCGACCTCGGAGACGTCGAGACCGGATTCGTTGGAGACCTCGATGCTCATCGGCGCGACCGGCCCTGGGCCGCGCGCCGCGACGCCCTGTTCATCGACAGTCCCTGGGCGTGTTCGGCTTCGTGACGTGAGTACGCGTCGACGATCTCGGACACCAGCCGGTGCCGGACCACGTCGACGCTGGTCAGCTCGGCGACATAGATGTCGTCGACGTCATCGAGGATGTCCACCGCGGCCCGCAGCCCGGATTTCGCCCCGCCGGGCAGGTCGATCTGGGTGACGTCGCCGGTGACCACGATCTTGGAGCCGAACCCGAGGCGGGTGAGGAACATCTTCATCTGCTCGGCGGTGGTGTTCTGCGCCTCATCAAGAATGATGAACGCGTCATTAAGACTCCGGCCCCGCATGTACGCCAGCGGCGCCACCTCGATCACCCCGGAACTCATCAGCTTGGGGATCAGCTCGGCGTCCATCATGTCGTGCAACGCGTCGTAGAGCGGGCGCAGATACGGGTCGATCTTCTCGCTCAAGGTGCCGGGCAAAAACCCCAGGCGCTCACCGGCTTCCACCGCCGGCCGCGTCAGGATGATGCGGGTCACCTGCTTGGTCTGCAGCGCGCGTACCGCCTTGGCCATCGCCAGATAGGTCTTGCCGGTGCCGGCCGGGCCGATACCGAACACGATGGTGTGCGCATCGATGGCGTCGACGTAGCGCTTCTGGTTGAGCGTCTTGGGCCGGATGGTCTTGCCGCGCCGGGACAGGATGTCGAGAGTTAGAACTTCGGCCGGCGACGCGCTGCCGGTGCCCACCAGCATGCCGACGCTGCGCCGCACGGTTTCGGGGGTCAGGGACTGGCCGCTGGCCACGATCGCCACCAGCTCGGAGATCACCCGCTCGCCCAGGGCGACGTCGGCCGGCGGCCCGGAGAGGGTGACGGCGTTGCCGCGCACGTGCAGGTCGGCGGCAAGTAGGCGTTCGAGCGCGCGCAGGTTCTCATCTGCGGAACCCAACAGGCCCATGACGAGGTCAGGCGGAACATCGATGCTGCTGCGGACCTGGGAGGCAGCGTTGGCGTCGCGGGGCGTCACGTGGGGTCTGATGCCTGCTTTCTTGCGGGACTGGGCAGCGTTTTGTGCTCGGATTCTCAGTCTAGCGCCGGGGCAGGACGCTCCCCAACGACAATCATGGGCATGCTAACATGCATGCATGCGTACTACGGTCGAGATCACCGACGACCAGCACCGCGCACTGAGCGCCATCGCGCAGCGTCGCGGCGTGCGAGGCTTTTCCGTCCTGGTCCAGGAAGCGCTAGATGGATATCTGGCGAATCTGCACACTGACGAGGTAGACCTGTTGCTTCAACTGGAGGGCGTGCTGACCGACTCCGACGCCCAGGAGATGCGCTCCCGCGCCGGCGACGTGAGAAGCACGTGGCGGGCCTCGTAGTCGTCGACACCGATCTCGTCATCGATTTTCTGCGCGGCAAGGGCTCCGGGGTACCGCTGGTGCGCGACTTGATCGTCGAGCATCGTTTCCGCATCACCGCTGTCACCGCGTTCGAATTGCGGGTCGGCGCCGACTTCTTGGACCGCCGCGACGAGATCCTCCGGCTGGGGCGGTCACGGACCTTCCCGCTCGACCCCGATTCCGCGCTACGCGCCGGAGAGGTTGCCGCAACCCTACGGTCCGCCGGCCAGGACATCGCGATGGCGGACTGTCTGCAAGCGGGCATCTGCCTGAGATTCGATCTCCCGCTCGCGACCCGAAACCGCAAACACTTCAGTCGGGTCCCGGGCTTGCGATTGCTTGGTACCTGAATTGGCACTATAAGTAGTACCATCATTGTCGTGCCGTCCCTGAACATCACCTTCACCGAAGAGGAGCTCGCCGCCGTCCGCGCCGCGGCCGGGGAAGAGAACCTCTCGCTGCGCGTATTCGCACACCGTGCGGTCATCACCGCGGCCAGCGAACACCGGCGCCGGGTCGCCGAGGCGGCAGCCCTGGTCGCAAAACGCTCAGCCGAGTTGAATCGCCGCCTGGCTTGACCGAATTTCTGGACCGTGACGACGTGCTCGTCGCCGGTGCATTCGCCATAGGACACGCATGCGAAGTCGGAGACTATGGGTTGCTCGACGCCGCCGTCGCTCGTCCCCAAGCGACGGCATTCGGCGTAGACGCCTATCCCGACCTGTACGCAAAAGCGGCGGCGTTGCTGCAATCGCTGGCGCGCAACCATGCGCTGGTAGACGGAAACAAGCGCACCGCCTGGGCCTCGGCGTGGACATTCCTGTACATCAACGGCATTGAGCTCTCACCAAACTTCGACGTCGACGCGGCGGAGGCGTTCATGAACGAGGTTGCACAGCGCGGAGAACTGTCGGTCGAGGACATCGCCGCCACGCTGGCGTCATTCGCGGCCGGGTGAGCGGTTCGTTCAAGACAGGAAGGTGCCGAGCCGCGGAGACTGCCGGGTATGAGCGAGAAAGACTTCACCCCCGCCCTGGGCCGGCTGGCGCCGGGCCGCTTCTTCGACGCCCGCTTGTTCGACGCCGTGGTGGCGATGACGCGCGAGCGGCTGTGGCGAGGCCTGACCATCAAGCACCTGGCACCGCGCCCGAACGATGTGATCCTCGACGTGGGCTGCGGCACCGGTTCGCTGGCGGTGCTGGCAAGCCAGGTCGAGCCGCGGGCACAGATCGTGGGCCTGGATCCCGATCCGGAGATCTTGGCGGTGGCACGCGGCAAGGACACCCACGGCCGGGTGCGCTGGTTGACCGGAATGGGCGACGCCCTGGAGGAAGCGGTGGGCGCGGAGTCGATGGACGCGGTGATGTCCAGTCTGGTGTTGCACCAGTGCCCGATCGCGGTCAAGCGCGCCGTCCTGGCTTCGATGTTCGCGGCGCTGCGGCCGGGCGGCCGGCTGGTGATCGCCGACTACGGGTTGCAGCGGACGCGGTTGATGCGCCTGGCGTTTCGGATTGTTCAGCTTGCCGACGGCAAGACCGACACCCAGCCCAATGCCGACGGTGTTCTCCCGGAGCTGATTTCGGCCGCCGGCTTCGCCGACGTGCGGGAGGCCGAAGTGGTGCCGACGATCACCGGGACGATCTCGATCTATGTTGCCCGCAAGCGCTGATCGCCGAGCGCCCGCAGCACCACCGTCGGCGTCAGGCCCATCATCTCCCGCATCTGCCGGGTGAAGTGGGCTTGGTCGGCGAAGCCCGCGGCAACCGCGGCCTCGGCCAGGGGTTTACCCGACTGCAGGGCTTCCACGGCCCTGCGCAACCGTGACCAGACGCGCCAGCGGGTGAGCGGCATCCCCAGTTCCCGGCGCGCCAGCGCGCGCAGGCGCTGCGGCGAAACGCCGATCGCAGCGGCCAGACTCGGCATCGGAACACTGTTGTCTGCCAGCATGGCCAGCGCTGTCACCAGGCGTGGATCGAGCGATTCCGACGGCCTGCGGCACGCCGCCGCGACGTCGTCCTCCCGCAGCGAGCCCAGCTCGGGCGCGGCGGCGATCCCGGCGTCGAAGCGCTGGCGCAGCCGGTCAGCGAACAAACAGTGCGGCTCGATGAAGTAGGTGACCAGATCGGACACGGCGAGGATGCGGTGCGGCGCCATCGGTGACACCACCAGCGCGACGGACTGATGGCGGGTTCCGGCGAGGTCCACCATCGCCGCTTCGCCCCGTCCGGCGACCACGATCTGGAAGGCGCCGTGGCGGTGAATCGGTCCGCCGCCGCCCACCGGGCCGCGATACACCGCGTAGCCGTCGCCGATCACCAGCGGCGGCGCCCAACCCGCTCGGCTATCCACTCGCCCAGCGCGGGGTGAGCACCCCGAGCGCACCCAGCGCGACCGCCGCCGCGGTGGAGGTGCGCAGCACGGTCGGCCCCAGCCGGGCGGCGACGGCACCGGCGCCGGTCAGCGCCGTCAGCTCCGCCTCGGTGATCCCACCCTCCGGGCCGACCACCAGCGCCAGCGCAGAGCACCCCGCCACGTCGGGCAGCCCGGCGCCGGACGCATCATGCAGCACCAGCACGGTCGTTCCCCCGGCGACCTGTTCGCGGACCCACGACACCAGCCCGGACGTCGTCAGCACCCCGTCCACCGGCGGGATGTGGGCGCGACGCGACTGCCCGGCGGCCGCCCGGGCCACCGCGGCCCACCGCCGCAGCCCCTTCTCGGCCCGGGAGCCGTCCCAGCGGGCCACGCAGCGGTCGGCCTGCCAGGCTACGAATGCGTCGGCTCCGGCCTCGGTGGCCAGCTCGATGGCCAGCTCGGACCGTTCGGATTTGGGCAGGGCCTGCACCACGGTGACCGGTGGTGCGGCCGGCGCGACCCGGCGGCGGTCCAGCACCCGGGCGCGTATCCCGCTCCTGTCGGCCTCCTCGACCCGGCATTGCGCCACCACACCGGCGCCGTCGCTGAGCGTCAGCTGCTCACCGGGCCGGATCCGGCGCACCGTCGCGGCGTGAAAGCCGGCGTCACCGCCGACTACGGCCAGCGCACCGACCTCGGGCAGCGCCTCGACGTAGAACAGGCCACCCACCGCTGGCTCAGCGGCCGGTGAAGGTTTCGCGCAGTCGGCTGAACAGCCCGCCGCTCTGCGGAGCGTGCGCCGAGCGGACCTCGGCGGTCTCGCGGTCGCGGTGGGCCTTGAACTGGCGCAGCAGCTCGGTGTCGTGGTTGTCGAGCCGTTCGGGTACCACCACTTGGACATGGGCGTGCAGGTCACCGCGCGCACCGGTCCGCAGCTGCGGCATGCCGTGGCCGCGCAGCACTATGGTCGCTCCGGGCTGGGTGCCGGCCGGGATGGTGATGTCGGTGGCGCCGTCGAGAATCGCGTCAACGGTCACGGTGGTGCCCAGCGCGGCGTCGACCATGGGCACCGATATGTGGCAGTGCAGGTCGTCGCCGTCGCGGGCGAAGATGTCGTGGGCCTGCTCGTGCACCTCGACGTAGAGGTCGCCGGCCGGTCCGCCGCCGGGCCCGACCTCGCCCTGGGCGGCCAGCCGGACCCGCATCCCGTCGCCGACACCGGCCGGGATCTTCACGCTGATCTCACGGCGGGCCCGCACCCGGCCGTCGCCGCCGCACTGGTGGCACGGATCCGGGATGACCTCGCCCACACCGCGACAGGTCGGGCAAGGTCGCGACGTCATCACCTGGCCGAGCAGCGACCGCTGCACGGTCTGCACCTCGCCGCGGCCATGGCAGGTGTCGCACCTCATGGGCTGGGAATCCCCATTGGTCCCGCGCCCCTGGCAGCGGTCGCACAACACGGCGGTGTCGACGGTGACGCGTTTGGTCACCCCGGTCGCGCACTCGGTGAGATCCAAGCGCATGCGCAGCAGCGAATCCGATCCCGGCCGGACCCGCCCGACCGGTCCGCGAGAGGCCGCACCGCCGCCGAAGAAGGCTTCGAACACATCCCCGAGGCCGCCGAAACCCCCGAATCCTCCGCCGAAGCCGTTACCCCCGCCGTTCTCCAGCGGGTCGCCACCGAGGTCGACGATCCGGCGCTTCTCCGGGTCGGACAGCACCTCGTAGGCGGCGCTGATCTCCTTGAACTTGGCCTGCGCCGCCTCGTCGGGATTGACATCGGGGTGGTACTGGCGCGCCAACTTCCGATAGGCGCGCTTGAGCTCGGTATCGCTGACGCCCTTGTCGACGCCCAGCAGGCCGTAATAGTCGCGTGCCACGCCTGACCCTTCCCACCTTCTGCTAGCCGGAGATCAGCGAGCCCCGAGCACTTCACCGATGTACATTGCAACCGCAGCGACACTGGCGATAGTTCCCGGATAGTCCATCCGGGTGGGGCCGAGCACCCCCATACCCCCGTACACGGTGCCCTGGGAACCGTAAGCGGTGGACACCACCGAGGCGCCGGCCATCTCCTGCGCCTCGGTCTCGTGACCGATGCGCACCGTGACTTTACCGGCTTCCTGCTGCACGGCCAGCAACCGCAGCACCACGACCTGCTCTTCGAGGACTTCCAGGACCGAGCGCAGCGAACTGCCGAAGTCGGCGGCATTGCGGGTCAGGTTGGCCGTGCCGCCCAGCAACAAGCGCTCCTCGCGGTGTTCGACCAGCGATTCCAGCAGCACCGTCGCCGAGCGCCCGACCGCGTTGGCGAGGCTGGGCGCCAGCCCGCTGCGGCCCTCCAGGTGCCCGGCGAGTTCGGCGACGGCGGTGGAGGCCGCAGAAATCCGCTTGCCGTCCAACGCGGCGCCCAGCAGCTCACGCAGCTGGCTGAGCTGGTGGTCGTCGATGGGATCACCGAGTTCGACGATGCGCTGATCGACCCGACCGGAGTCGGTGATCACGACCAGCAACAGCCGTGCCGGGGTGAGCGCGATCACCTCCAGGCGGCGCACCGTGGACACCGACAGGGTCGGATACTGCACGACGGCAACCTGGCGGGTCAGCTGGGCCAGCGTTCGCACCGCACGACGCAGCACGTCGTCGAGGTCGACACCGGAATCCAGGAACGACAGGATCGCCCGGCGCTCCGCGCTCGACAGCGGCTTGACGTCTTCGAGGCGGTCGACGAACTCGCGGTAGCCCTTCTCGGTGGGCACCCGCCCGGAGCTGGTGTGCGGTTGGGCGATGTAGCCCTCGGCTTCCAGCACCGCCATGTCGTTGCGGACGGTGGCCGGAGAAACCCCCAGGTTGTGCCGCTCGACCAGGGCTTTGGACCCGATCGGCTCCTTGGTGGCGACGAAGTCCGCGACGATGGCACGCAGTACCTCGAAGCGGCGGTCATCAGCCACGCCCATCGGTGTCACCTCCTGCTTCAAACGGCTAGGACGGCTAGGGGCCGTCCCCGATTTTACGGTGAAGACGCCAAGCGCCGGTGCTCGATGCTGTGCACGACGTCGGGCTCGGCGTCGCGCACCGAACAGGCGACGTCGACGAATCGGGCGACGAGCGGTGACGGCTCGTCGTCGGTCCAGCCGACCGCGATCGCCGAGCCCGGCCAGTCGTCGATCGGCAGGAACCGGACGCCGGTCGCCGGCATGAAGTGCGCGGCCGCCGCGCTGGTGATGGCGATGGCCGCGCCGGCGGCGACCATCTGCGCCTCCTCGGTGATCGAGTCGGTGCGCACGACCTCGACCCGTGTCGCATCGGTCCGCGCAGCCGCCAGGCTCCAGAACGCGTGATGGGTCTCATCGAGGCTGGACGACTGGGTGATCGGGTCATCGAGCAGATCGCGTACCGACACCGAGTCCCGTCCGGCGTGGCGGTGGGATGCGGAAACCATGGCGACGACGGGGTCGACCGCCAGGATCTCGGTCTTGAGGTTCGGTGTGCTCTGCGGCAGGCGCAGGAACGCGACGTCGGCGGCCCGCGACGCCAGGCCGGCCGAGGGGTCACTGACCTGGAACTCCCGCATCTCGACCACGACGTCGGGGTGGCGTTCCCGGAATTCGGCGATGATCGGCGCGGTCAGTTCCAGCGCCGCGCCCGGCACGTAGCCCAGCCGCAGTGTGCCGACCAGCCCGCGGGCGGCCTGTTGCGCGGCGGCGGCCGCGCCGTCGAGAGCGGTCAGTACCGCGCGCGCTCCCTCCAGGAAGACTTCCCCGGCCGGCGTCAGCGTCACGTTGCGGGTGTTTCGCTCGAACAGCTTGGCGCCGAGCTCGTCCTCAAGGTCCTTGATCTGGCGACTGAGCGCCTGCTGCGCCAGGTACACACGCGCCGCTGCCCGGCTGAAGTGCAGCTCCTCGGCGGCCACCACGAAGTGGCGCAGCTTTCGCGTGTTGATGTCGATGGTGCTCGATCTTAGGACAGCACGTGGCCGTCCAGCGTGGTTCGAATGTCGAGCGCACCCGCCGAGGTGGCCTTCAGGTCGACACCGGAGCGGCCCAGTCTTCGTGCGCCGGTGATCAGGGAGTCGATGACGTGGGCCGCCTCGCGGTAGCCGAGTCCCTCCGGGGGGTGCACGTTGGACACGCAGTTGCGTTCGGCGTCGGTGCGTCCCGGCCGCGGCAGGTGTGTCAGGTACAGCCCGACGCTGGCGGCCACCGACAATCCCGGTCGCTCACCGATCAGCACCACGACGGTCTGCACGCCCATCGCCTGGCCGATGTGGTCGCCGAGAGCCACCCGGGCCCCGGTGGCGATCACCGGTGCGGCGATGGTGCGATGGGCGCCCACGACGTCGGTCAACGCGCGCAGCAATTCAACGCCGTGTTCGGTAAGTGCCGCCGGAGACAGTCCGTCGCACAGCACGAAGCCCACTTCGGCTGCGCTAAAAGGAATCTCGCTCAGATCCTCGGGGAGGCGGCCGAGGTCGGGGCGCCGCAGATACTCGCCGCGGCTGTTGGCTCGGCTGGTCACGGCGACGGGCTCACCCAGCCCGACGCCGGCTACCCGTTGCGCCAGGAGCTGGAGGTCGAATGGTTGGCGCACGGCGTCACGGGCCAGGGCGTGCGCCGCCCTGAACTCCAGGATGCTGCGGGTGGGCTGGGCGTCGCCGGAGCGGCCGAGCCCGATCCGGGCCTGGGTGTGGCGGCGCAAGCTCTGCCAGATGTCTTGCGAATCAGCTGATTTCGGATGCACGGCGCTCATGCCGGTGCCGCCAGCGAACGCAACGGTGAGCGCTCCACCGCGTGCGGAAGCACCCGGCCGGACTCATCGGCCATGCCGAGCTCCTGTAGCCACGTCTCGAACTCGGGCGCCGGGCGCAGACCCAGCACCCGGCGCGCGTAGAGCGCGTCGTGGAAGGACATGCTCTGGTAGCCCAGCATCACGTCGTCGGCACCGGGCACGGTGATGACGAAGTTGCAGCCGGCAACGCCGAGCAGGGTGAGCAGGGTGTCGACGTCGTCCTGGTCGGCTTCGGCGTGATTGGTGTAGCAGACGTCGACGCCCATCGGCAGGCCGAGCAGTTTCCCGCAGAAGTGGTCTTCGAGCCCGGCCCGGGCGATCTGCTTGCCGTCGTAGAGGTATTCGGGTCCGATGAACCCGACCACACTGTTGACCAGCAGCGGGGAGAATTCGCGTGCGACCGCGTAGGCCCGGGTCTCCAGGGTTTGCTGATCGACCGGCCGGCCTCCGCTGCCCAGGTGAGCGTGCGCGCTCAGCGCCGAGCCCTGCCCGGTCTCGAAGTACATCACGTTGTCCCCGACGGTGCCGCGTTGTAACGAACGCCCGGCCTCGTTGGCGGCCCGCAGCAGATCAAGGCTCACGCCGAAGCTGCGGTTGGCGCCCTCGGTCCCGGCGATCGACTGGAACACCAGGTCGACTGGGACGCCCTGCTCGATCAGCTCAACGGTTGTGGTCACGTGTGAGAGCACGCAGGACTGCGTCGGGATCTGGTAGCGCAGTCGGATGTCGTCGAGCAGACGCAGCAGATCGGCGGTGGCCTGCGGCGAGTCGGTGGCCGGGTTGATGCCGATCACGGCGTCGCCGCAGCCGTGCAGCAGTCCGTCCAGGGTGGCCGCGGCCACACCGCGGGGGTCGTCGGTCGGGTGGTTGGGCTGCAGCCGGGTGGCCAGGCGGCCGGGCAGGCCCAGCGTGGTGCGAAACGCGCTGGTGACCGAGATGGCCCGCGCCACCGCGATCAGATCCTGATTGCGCATGAGTTTGCTGACCGCGGCCACCATCTCGGGGGTCAACCCGGGGCCGACTCGGCGCAGCGTGTCCGCCGCGGCCGGTGTGGCCGCCACCTCGAGCAGCCAGTCCCGCAGGCCGCCGACCGTCAGATGCGACACCGCCCGGTAACTCTCACGGTCGTGGCGATCGATGATCAACCGGGTCACCTCGTCGGTCTCGTACGGCACCACAAGGTCGTGCAGGAAGGTGTCCAGGCCGACGTCGGCGAGCGCCCACTGCGCCGCGGCTCGCTCGGCGTCGCTGCCGGCGGCACAGCCGGCGAGTTCGTCGCCGGAGCGCCGCGGGGTGGCCTTGGCCAGCAGGTCGATCAGCCCGTCGAAGCGGTAGGTGGTGCCGGCGAGCGTCTGCGTGTAGGTGGTCACCGCAGGCCCCTTCCCATCAGCCGGATCCCTCTGATCGAATCGACGGCGGCACGCGTGTCTGGCCAGAATAAATTCTTCGCGCCGATATGAGTCACGGGCGAAGAAAGGCACCCGCGGAGGTCAGTGTTGCATATCATCGGCGCGATCCCATAATTCAAGCCATTTCTCCGGCGGGCGCGGCAAAAACTCCATTCGGTGGTACTGTCCCCCGCCTATGGGAATTGCCGCGGCATCGACCGATGATGATCTGACACTGGCGCTGGGTCTGGCAGACCTCGCCGACGCCATGACCCTGGACCGATTCGGCGCGCTGGATCTGCGGGTGGACACCAAACCGGACCTCACCCCGGTCACCGACGCCGACCGCGCGGTCGAGGCCGCGCTGCGCGAGGTCCTGGCGCGGGATCGACCCGACGACGACGTCCTGGGTGAGGAGTTCGGCGGGACCGCGACGTTCAGTGGCCGCCAATGGGTGATCGACCCGATCGACGGAACCGAGAACTTCGTGCGCGGGGTGCCGGTGTGGGCCACCCTGATCGCGCTGCTCGACGACGGCGTGCCGCGCGTGGGCGCGATCAGCGCCCCCGCGTTGGGCAGACGGTGGTGGGCCGGGAGCGGCCTGGGTGCATTCGCCGCGGTAGACGGGGCGGAACCGCGTCGGTTGTCGGTGTCCGCGGTGGCCGAGGTGGGTTCGGCGAGTCTGTCGTTCGCCGGGCTCTCGCTGTGGGTGCACCGTGGACTGCGGGAGCGCTTTCTGGATCTGACCGACACCGTGTGGCGAACGCGCAGCTACGGCGACTTCTGGGCCTATTGCCTGCTCGCCGAGGGCGCGCTCGACATCGTCGCCGAGCCGGCGGTGTCGGTGTGGGACCTGGCGGCACTCGATGTGCTGGTTCGTGAGTCCGGTGGGATGTTCAGCGACCTGAGCGGCAACGCGGGACCGCACGGCGGCAGCGCGGTGGCCACCAACGCCCTGCTGCACGCGGCGGTGCTGGAGCGCCTGGGCGTGGCCTAGCGCCGGTCGCATCCCCCGGTTCGGATTAACAACAAAATATTGTCAATGCTGTAGCTTTTTGGTGTTGGAATTCTCGGCCGCGGTTTGAGATTCTGATATCACGGGCTGAATAAATGGTTCGGCATTTTCATTGCCCGCGTGCGGCCAGGCCATTCGAACGTGTGGGAGATCGTGAATTCACCATTTCATCGCCGGGTCGCTTCGGCCCTACCCGCGTGATACCGAACGGGTGAGCGGCGACGTGGTGTGACAGCGCCTCGACCGACCGTGGTTAGCTCTGCTATTGCGTGCGCGAACAACAACACGACAATCCCTTCGGTCCCTAGCCTGGAGGGGTTCTCAAAATGGAGGGTCTGCTCAAGCCATGTCCGACTTCCCCTATACGGACCGGTTCACGGTCAACCGCACGCTGCCCGAGCATGGCCGGCCGCGGGAGGAGGTGCTCGCGGAGCTGCGCGAGATGGCGCAGGCCGAGGACCCCACCTGGGAAACCGGCAAGGTATCCGGGACCATGTACTGCGGCGACCACGAGCACTACCGCTTCCTCGATGAGGCGTTCGGGCTGTTCGCCCACGTCAACGTGCTGCAACGCGACATCTGCCCGTCGGCGACCAAGTTCGAGGGCGAGATCATCGCGATGGCGCTGGACTTGATGCACGCCGAAGCGATCACCGACGGCAACCCGGCGGGCATGGTCACCACCGGCGGCACCGGCAGCATCATCCACGCGCTGCTGGCCTACCGCGAGCACGCCGCGCAGCACCGGGGCATCACCCGGCCGAACTTCATCAAGCCCGAGACCGGCCACCCGGCTTTCGACAAGGGCTGTCACCTGTTCGGCATCGAACTGCGCAAGGCGCCGATCGACCCGCACACGACCCAGGTCGACGTCGACTGGGTGGCGAACAACATCGACGAGAACACCATCGCGATCATGGGCTCGGCCTGCAACTACGGCTACGGCACCGTCGACCCGATTCCCGAGCTGGGGCAGCTGGCGTTGGAGCGGGGAGTGGGTCTGCACGTGGATGGCTGTCTGGGCGGGTTCGTGCTGCCGTTCGCGCAGGAGCTGGGTTATGACGTCCCGGTGTTCGATTTCCGGGTGCCGGGTGTCACCAGCATCTCCGCGGACAACCACAAGTACGGCTATGCGTTGAAGGGCGCCTCCACACTGTTGTTCCGCGACAAGGCCTACCGCAATTCACAGTACTTCTACCTGTTGGACTGGTCCGGCGGGAAGTACATGTCGCCGGGCATCGAGGGTTCCCGCTCGGGCGGATTGATCGCCGCAGCGTGGGCGTCGATGGTTCAGCTGGGCCGCGAGGGATACCGCAACTACGCCAAGGCCATCCTGGACACCGCGTCGGCCATGCAGTCGGCGGTGCGCAGCCACCCCGAGCTGAAGATCATGGGTGACCCGACGTTCTGCTTCAGCTTCCGCTCCGACGAGTTCGACATCTACCACGTCGCCGACGCGATGAAACCCAAGGGCTGGCGGTTCAACGGTCAGCAGTACCCCAATTCGATCCACATGGCCGTCACGCGGCCGCAGACCCAGCCCGGTGTGGTCGCGGCCTTCGCCGCCGACCTCGACGACGCGGTCGAGTACGCCAAGAAGAAGACCGCCGCCGGCGAGGCACCGGTCAGCGCGGCGGTCTACGGCGGTATCCCGGGCGGGCTGACCGACGAGGCCGCCCAGTTCATCGAGGGGTTCATGGAGCAGATGCTCGACACCCAGCAGTCGCTGCCGCCCGTATGAGCCGCGCTGACCGCGTCGTTCTCGCCGTCGACCTCGGCACCGGCGGCCCCAAAGTCGGTTTCGTGTCGCTGGACGGCACCGTGCTCTGGTCGGACCTGGTCGAGGTCTCGACCGACTACGGGCCGGGCGGGGCGGCCACCCAGGATGCCGGTCTGTGGTGGGAGATCATCCGCGAAGCCACTCGGCGCGGGCTGACCCAGAGCGGGGTGCGCGGCGAGCAGGTGGCCGGGGTGTCGATCACCGGGCAGTGGGCCAGCACCATCCCGGTCGACGCCGACGGACGGCCGGCGGGTCCGTGCGTGATGTGGATGGACACCCGCGGTGCGCCCTACAGCCGCAAGGCATTCGGCGGCCCGGTGGCCGGCTACCGGCCACGGGCTCTGCTGAGCTGGCTTCGTCGCAACGGCGGCATCCCCTCGCCCAGCGGCGACGACCCGGTCGGCCACATGCTGCATCTGCAGCATGGTGACCCGGCGACTTTCGGCGCGGCTCGCTGGCTGCTGGAGCCGGTCGACTACCTCAGCATGTGTTTCACCGGGCAGGCCGCGGCATCGCGGGCCTCGATGATGGGCGCCTGGCTCACCGACAACCGGAACCTGGCGGTGCTCGACTACGACGACGTGCTGGTGCGCCGAGCCGGTATTGACCGGGCGAAGCTGCCGCCGCTGGTGCCGACCGGTTCGATCATCGGCCCGGTGGCGCCGGCGGTCGCCGCCGAACTGGGCATATCGCCTGCCGCGCAGGTGGTTACCGGGACCCCGGACCTGCACAGCGCGGCGGTGGGTTCCGGCGCGGTACGCCACGGCGAGCTGCACCTGACCCTGTCCACCACGTCGTGGATCAGCTGCCCGGTGGCGTTCAAGAAGACCGATGCGTTGCACCAGCTGGCCACTGTTCCGGGCCTGGACCCGTCCTCCTACCTGCTGGTCAACAATCAGGACACCGCCGGGCGGGCGTTGCAATGGTTGCGCGACAACGTTTTCGACGATCTCGATTATGACGCGCTGACCGAGATTGCGGCGGGTGCACCGGCCGGCTCCAACGGGGTGATCTTCACTCCCTGGCTCAAGGGCGAGCGCTCTCCCATCGACGATCGCGACGCCCGCGGCGGCTTTCACAACCTGTCGCTGGGTACCACCGGCGCGGATCTGGTGCGCGCGGTGCTCGAAGGGGTGGCCTACAACAATCGTTGGCTGCTCGACTACGTGAACAAGTTCGCACCCAATGCCGGGCCGATCCGGATCGTCGGCGGCGGGGCACGTTCAGAACTGTGGTGCCAGATCGTCGCCGACGTGTGCGGGCGGACCTGCGAGCGGGTGGCCGACCCGTTGAATGCCCAATTGCGCGGCGCGGCGCTGTTCGCCGGTATCGGCATGGGCGAGCTGCATCGCGACGAGTTGCACGACCTGATCCCGCTCGACGGTGTCTTCGAGCCGAATGCCGCCCACCGCGGGGTGTATGACCGGCTCTTCGCCGAATTCCCGCGGCTCTACAAGGCGCAGAAGGGCATCTTCGCTCGGCTCAACCGCTGAACTGTAACCGCATCGAAAGCAGTGCCCAGCGGCCGGCTATCCCCGTTCGGCCGCCATGGCGTCACGAAGACTCTTGGGCCGCAGGTCGTTCCAATGCGCTTCGACGTACTCCAGGCAGGCCGCCCGAGCGGCGCCCTGCTCACCCCCGTAGACCACCCGCCATCCGGCGGGAACGTCGGCGAAGGTGGGCCACAGACTGTACTGCTCCTCGTCGTTGATCAGCACGTAGAAGCTGCCGCTCTCGTCATCAAAGGGATTGGTGCTCATCGGTTCTCCTCGGTGTCGGCAACGCGAGCAGTCGCAGAATCGCACGCGGCGGAGCCGTCGAGTGCGATTCTGCGTCTGCTCGCGGGGGAAATGAGTGGCGCAGCGGACAGGTGGGGGCCCAGGACCCGGTCGGACAGCAGCCCCAGACAGCTCAGGTTGGGGAAACCGGGGCCCTGGGTGAGGCCGGCCAGGTTGGGCAGGAAAAGTTTCGGCGTGACGTCGGTGACGGCCAGGTCGTGGCCGATCGCCTCGGCCAGTCGGTCCCCGGACAGCGGACCGCCCAGCCCCAGTTCCAGCAGATCCAAGGTGTCCTGTCCGAACAGCGACACGAACCACAGCGGGTCGGCCCCGGAGCCGTCGATCACCAGGTCGAAACCGTGTACGGTCTCGAAGTTCTCGCCACCGCGGTTGGTGCTCAGCGTCAGGCGGATTCGGCCGTCCCGGGCAACGGCGTGCGCGACCCGGCCCCGCAGGTGGCGGATCCGGTCATCGGCCAGCAGCGCATCCTGCACGCGCGCCGAGAACACCCCGCGGTCGGTGCGGGCCAGCGCATCCCGCCGCTCGGCCAGAGTCAGCGCGGTCCAGTCGATGGGGTCGGAGAACAGCGTGTTCTCGAAGAAGCCCTCTCCTCGGGTGAACAGCGTCACCTGCGGGGAGATCACGGTGATGGTCGAAACCCGGTGCCGGAAAAGCTCGTTGAGCATCGATGCGGCAGTCTCACCGCCACCGATGACGGCGACGCGCTCTGCGCTGATCCGATCGGCAGCGGCCCGATGCCAGAACTGGGCGATGGAGAGCACCAACGGATTGCCGGGCAGGATCGACTTCTCGGCCTGGCCGGGCCCGGTGATCATCACCGCGTCGGCGGCCACCTCGGTCTCACGGGTGTGCAACACCCAGCCGGCGCCGTCGACCCCCAGCCGCTCCACCTCCCCGGGGATCACGGTCAGCGCCACCGCGTCGGCCACCCAACGCAGGTACTGGCTCCACCTCAGATGCGTCGGGGCCGGCCGGCCCCGGTCCACCCACTCGGCGAACTGTCCGGTGGCGATCAGATAGGACTGCCAGCTGTAACGCGTCATCCGCTCGTCGAGTTCCGCGTTGCGGCCGGCCACCAACGCCGAGCGGTACGGGAAGCCGACGTCCTTCTCCGGGCTGGTGCCCAGCCGGTGCGCGCCGTCGGTCCACCCCCCGGCCGCGCGCCAGTTGGCGGCCACCTCGGTGCGCTCCACGGCGACCACATCGGGTGTGGCGACGCCCATCTCGCGCAGCACCGCGGCTTTCGCGGCCACCGCCACCGCTTTGGCTCCCGCGCCCACCACCGCCAGCGTGCTCATCGCAGCTCCTCCACCAGATCGCCGAGGCTCTCGACGAACAACCCTTGCAGCTCCGTGATCTCGGCCTCGCCGAGGATGTCGGGCAGGGTGCGCCACTGGGTCATCAGCGACTGGCCCGCCCCGACGTCGGCCACCGCGGCGAAGATGCCCAGTTCGTGACGCACCGCCTGGCCGGGTTCTGGCACCGACGGCAGCCCGGCGATCAGGTCGGGGGCCAGGGCCGGCCCGCCCGCGGCCCGGTCGACGCGTCCCAGGTAGTTCAACAACAGCTGGGGGCCGGGATAACCGGCCAACCGCTCGGCGGTGTCGGCGCGCAGGTAGGCCAGCAGACCGTAATCGATGCCCCCGCCCGGGATCTCAGCCAGTGCCCGGGCGACTCCGGCCGGGTCGGCCTGCGGCACCCGCAGCGGGTAGATCGCGGTCAGCAGCCCGGCGATATCGGCGGTGTCGACCCCGGAGACCACATCCTCGGCACGCCCGTGGGTCTCCAACGCCAGCAGCGGCGCCGTCCCGGCCTGTCCGCGACGGGTCCGCCAGGTGTTGATCATCCGCGCGGTCGCCACCACCAGCAGGTCATGCATCGGAACCTGCGCGGCCAACAGCGCAGCGGTGATCGTCGGGTCGGTGACGGACACCGACACCGTGAGGTCACCGGCGCGGTCGCGGTCCGGGTCGACGCGGCGGGCGCCCAGCTGCGGATCATCGCCGTCCAGTTGGGCGGCCCAGAACTCCACGGTGTCCAGGGATTGCGCCCGTGCGGTCAATGCGGCCGCCCAACGCCGGTAGCCGCTGCGTTCCGGCAGCGGCTCCGCCCCGGCCAGGGCGGCGTGCAGTTCACCCAGGATCACCTGCCACGACACCGGGTCCAGCGCCAGCACATGCGCGCCGAGCAGCAACACTCCCGCGCCGTCGGGACCTCGTAGCCAGATCGCCCGCACCATGACCCCGGCTTCCGGGTCCAGGCTCGCCAGCAGCCGGGTGCCGTGCTCGGTCACCACGGAAAGATCGGCCTGGTCGACGGTTATCTCGGTCAGCACGTCGACGGGCTCGATCGGGTGCAGCGTCAGCTCGACCGGGTCCAGGCGGGCGCGCAGCAGCGGGTGCGCGGCGACGATCGCGGCCAGCGCTGCCCGCAGCTGTCCCGGATCGATGTCGGCCGGCAGCCGCACCGCCTCAACCTGACCGAGCCGGCGCGGGCTGCCGTACTGGTAGAGCCAGCGGCCGGCGGGCAGCAGTGGAATCGGACCGTCATCGGCGACCGCAGCGCCGTCGTGAGCGGCTTCGTCGACCTCGCGATCCAGGGCCGCGGCCAGGTCCCGAATCGTGATGCAGCTCAAGACCGTCCGTGGACGCAGCGGCAGCCCGCGCCGTCGCGCCGACCGAACCATCGAGAGCGCGACGATACTGTCCAGGCCCAGCTCCCGCAGATCGGTCTCAACGCCGGGAGTCGCACCGTCGAAGACTTCGGCGAGCAGTTCCACCAGGGCCCGCTCGGTGTCGGTTGCCGCTTCGGTGCCGCCGCCGACAAAGGGGCCGGATGATGCGAGGAGCTCCGCCAGCTTTTCCGTGTCCAGTTTCCCGTTGGCGGTCAGCGGCATGGACTCGACCACGATGATCCGGGCCGGAATCAGGTAGGCGGGCAGCCGGGCGCCGACCTCGGCGCGCACCCGGGTGGCGTCGGCGTGCGCGCCGGTGACGAACCCGGCCAGTTGTGTTCCGGTGGGCCCCGGCACGGGGAGCACCGCCGCGGCGGTCACCCCCGTCGCCGCGGCCAGCGCCGCCTCGACTTCGGCGATCTCCACTCGGTAGCCGCGGACCTTGACCTGGTCATCGGCGCGGCCCAGGTAGACCAGGCTGCCGTCGGCGCGACGCCGGACCAGGTCGCCGGTGCGATACATCCGGCCGCCGGCACGGAACGGGTCGGCCACGTAGCGGGCCGCGGTCGCACCGGCCCGGCCCAGGTAGCCGCGGGTGACCTGCTCACCGGCCAGGTAGAGCTCACCGGCCACCGCGTCGGGGACCTCTCGCAGCCCGGAATCCAGCACGTAGGCCGTCATGCCGCGCACCGCTTCGCCGATCACCGGCACCTCGGTGTCGGCAACATCGGCGACGACGGCCTCCACGGTGGTTTCGGTGGGCCCGTAGCAGTTGTGCACCGCCACTGAAGACGCCGCGGAGACCGCGCGCAGCCGCGCCCAGGTGTGCGGCGCGATGGCCTCGCCGCCGAGCGCCAGCACGGTGAGGCGGTGGTCGGATCCGGCGCCGAGCAGGCCCGCGTCGAACAGCTGGGTGAACATCGACGGCGAGGTGTCGATCATGTCCAGCCGGTGCCGCCGGATGCCGTCGATGATCGCCTCGGCGTCGCGCATCTCCTCGGCCGAGAACAGGTGTACGGTCTGTCCGCCCAGCAGGCCGACCAGCGGTTGCCAGCTCGCGTCGAAGCTCAGCGACCAGGCGTGCGCGACGCGCAGTGCCCTGCCCAGCCGGGCCATCGCCGGCGCGTACATGCGCTGCTGGTGGTCGGCGAAGTACGACGCCAGCGCCCGGTGGGTGCCGATGACGCCCTTGGGTTCCCCGGTGGAACCGGAGGTGAAGATGACGTAGGCGGCCGAGTCGGGGTGGATCGTCGCCGGCGTCGGCCGCTGCAGCGCGCCGTCGGAGCGCAACTCGGCAAGCATCTCGGCGGTGAGCGTCAGCTTCGGGTCTGATTGGCGCAGAATCGATTCGATTCGGGGGGCCGGCAGGGTGACGTCGACCGGAACGTAGGCCGCACCGGTCTGCAGCACCGCTAAGATCGCGACGATCGAATCCAGTGAGCGGGCCAGTGCGATCGCGACCCGGTCTTCGGGACCGATCCCCCGCCCCGCCAGTGCCCGCGCCAGCCGGCGTGATTCGGCCGCCAGTTCGCGGTAGGTCAGCGTGCGGTCCTCGCCGGTGAGCGCGAAGCGGTCCGGATATGCGGCAACGGCTTCGGCGAACAGTGCCGGCACCGCCGTGGCGGGCTGCGGCGCCGGCTCGGCCCGGCGGGTCCGCTCGGCGGGCAACAGCACGTCCAGGTCGGCGATGCGGGGCCGTGCCGGGTCGACCAGTTGGCGCAGCACCTGCAGCAGCCGCTGTCCCAGATCGGGAATCGACAACTCTCCCAACGCATCCGGTACCGCCTCGAGCAGCACGCTCAGCCGGCCCTCGCGGGGCGGGTAGCTGACCAGGGTCAGCGGGTAATGCGTGAGGCTTTCCACCGTGACCGGGATGAAGCGCACGCCGTCGGGGGTGGTGACTCCGGCCGTCGCCGAGCCGATCGGGGCGTTCTCGAATACCAGCAGGGTGTCGAAGACGGCGTTGCCGGCCGCCCGTTGCACCGTCGACAGGCTCAGGTACCCCAGGTCGCGCATGGTGGCGGTATCGCGTTGCAGCGCTTGGCAGGTGGCGACCACGTCAGCACCGGGCGGGCTCGCCGCGACCACCGGCACGGTGTTGATGAACAGGCCGACCATGGACTCGACGCCGGTGAGCTGTTGCGGACGGCCCGACACCACCGCGCCGAACGCCACCTCGGTCCGGTCGGTGAGCCGGCCGAGCAGCACCCCCCAGGCGAACTGCAGCACGGTGTTCAGGGTCAGACCGTTCCGGCGGACCCACTCCGTCAGCCGGGCGGTGTCGTCGCTGTCCAGCACCACCTCGTGGGCCTGCGGGACCGCGCCGCCCACCACCGCCGGCTCGCCGTCGGCCAGGATGGTCGGGGCGCTCAGCGGGGCAAGGTAGTCGCGCCAGGCGGCGACGGCTTCATCGGTGTCCTGGCTCGCCAGCCAGCCGATGTAGTCGCGGTAGGGGCGCGGCGGGGGCAGCGGGTCAACACCGCCGGCGCGGTAGATCGCCACCATTTCGTCGAAGAACACCGCCATCGACCAGCCGTCGAGCAGCAGGTGGTGCACGGTGAGGATCAGCCGGTGCTGGTCGGGCGCGGACTGGACCAGCAGGAATCGCAGCAGCGGCCCGCGGGCCAGGTCGAAGTTGGTGGTGCGCTCGGTACGTGCGATCGTGTCGAATTCACTTGGTGCGGCGCTGATCTCTCGCCACGGGACGCTGACTGACACCGGCACGATCTGTACCGGGTGCGGTAGGTCGACGTCCCAGAACGACGCCCGCAGGTTGGCGTGCCGGGCGAGCATGGCCTGCGCGCTACGGCGCAGCAGCGCGGCGTCGACGGTTCCGACGATGTCGATCACGAACTGCACCGTGTAGACGTCCACACCGTCGTCGACCTCACCGGCGAGTTTGGCCAGCGAGAACAGCCCCTGCTGCAGCGGGGAGAGTGCCAGCACGTCCTCGATCGACGGCCCGGCGGCGCGCCGCGCCGCCGTGTCGGTCACAGCTTCCGTCACGGCGAATCACCCCATGCCGCCGTGAGATCGGCCAGCGCGTCGCTGCTCAGGCCCGAAACACTCATCGGCTCGAAGGCCGTGTCGGCGGGCGCGGGCGCTGAGCCGGCCTCGGCCTGGGCGTCGGCGGCGGCGGCCAGTTCGGCGAACGTCGGATGCTCGAAGATCATCCGCGGATCGATGCCCAGACCGGCCGCACGCGCCCGGGCGGCCAGTTGCACCGAGAGGATGCTGTCGCCGCCGAGTTCGAAGAACCCGTCGCTGCGCCCAATCGCCTGGACACCCAACAACTCCGCGCAGATACCGGCCAGGGTCCGTTCGGTCGCGGTGACCGGCGGGTCGGCCTCCCCGCGGGTGGCCACCGTCGGCTGGGGCAGCGCGGGCCGGTTCAGTTTCCCGGAGTCGGTGAGCGGCATGGCTTCCAGCACGGTCAGCGACGACGGCACCATGTAACCCGGCAGCGTCGCGGCCACGGCCGTGCGCACCGAAGCGATGAATTCCGCCGCATCGGCGACCGGGCCGGCCGGCACCAGGTAGCCGGCCAACGTGGTGACACCCCGCTGCTCCCAGGTGCGGGCGGCCGCCGACGCCACCCCGGGCGCCCCCCGCAGCGCGGTCTCCACCTCGGCCAGCTCCACCCGGAAACCACGCACCTTGACCTGGTGGTCGGTGCGGCCGACAAACTCCAGCACCCCATCGGTGCTCCAGCGGGCGCGATCCCCGCTGCGGTAGAGCCGGTCGCCGGGCGCGTTCGAGAAGGGGTTGGCGACGAAGCGGGTTGCGGTCAGCCCCGGCCGCTTCCAGTAGCCGCGCACGATCTGCGGGCCGGCGTAGTAAACCTCGCCGACCACACCGGGCGGCACCGGTTGCAGCGCGTCGTCAAGCAGGTAGGCCTGCGCTCCCGGAATGGGCCTGCCCAGTTTCGGTGTGGGAGGGGCCAGTTCGCCGCGCACCACCGCGCCGGAGGTCTCGGTGGCACCGAAGTTGTTGAGCAGCTGAGTCTTCGAGTCCAGTACCTCGCCCAGCCGGGCCAACAGGTCCGCCGAGACGGGTTCGCCGCTGCACACCAGACGGCGCAGACCGCGCAGCGCCCCGCCGGGTTCATGCGGCGGTCCCAGCTTCGGCTCTCCTCCGTCGAGCCTCGCTGAACCGCCGGAATCGGCCAGCACCGAAACCAAGCTGGCCACCGCCGTCACCTGCGCCACCCGCTTATCCACGATCAGCCGGGCCAGCGCCTCGGGGTCGCGGAACTCGTTGTCGTCGGCCAGGATCATGGTCGCCCCGGCGGCCAGCCCGGCCAGCATCTCCATGCCGCCCTCCAGGAACGTCATCGACGACTGGGCCAGCCGGATGTCCTCGCCGTCCACCGGGTAGTGGGCGAGCTGCCAGTTCAGTCGGGCGCTCATGGACCGGTGCGTGCCCAGCACGCCCTTGGGCACGCCGGTGGAGCCGGAGGTGAACACCAGAAACATCGGGTCGTCCGGTTGCGGCACCGGAAGATCCGCGCCGGTAACGTCTTTCGCCAATTCGGCCTGCACGTCCGCGTCGTCCAGACACAGCAGCGTCACGCCGTCCGTCTCCGGCATCGCGCCCCGGGTGGCCGCGCTGACCATGATGACCTTCGGCGCAACATCATCGATCATGAACTCCAGGCGCTGACGCGGGTAGCTCGGGTCCAGCGGGAAGTAGCCCGCGCCGGCCTTCATGATGCCGACCAGCGCGACCGGCAGGTCGAGGTCGCGACGCACCGACAGTCCCACCAGTGTTCCGGGCTGCACACCGGATGCGATCAGCAGTTCGGCGAGCCGGTCGGAGCGGTGGTGCAGCTGCGGATAGGTCAGCTCTGCTCCGGCGCAGCGCGCCGCGACGCCGGCGAAGTTCCGGCTGGCCGCAAGCACTTCGGCGATGGTGCGCGGCGCATCTTCGGGCGCCTCGGCACCGCGGCTCCACTGGCGCAGGATGCGGTCGCGTTGCTCGTCGTCGACCAAGGTGATGTCACGCAGCGTCCGCCCCGGTTCGGCTGCCATCGCCGCGAGCACCCGGCCCAGCCAGTCGGCCAGCCGCGCCACGGTGGCGCGTTCGTAGAGGTCGGTGCGGTAGATCAGGTGGCCGTCATAGCCGGCACCCTCGGCGTCGGCCGTGGTGAACAGGTTGACCGACAGGTCGGCGTGCGCGATGTCGAACGTCGGCATCACGGTGCGGAACACCAGGTCACCCTCCGGGCCGCTGTTGATGACGTGGGTGACGTCGGCGGCGTCGCGGACGTGGACCACCACCTGGAACAGCGGGTTGCGCGACAGCGTCCGGACCGGGTTGAGCGCCTCCACCAGCCGGTCGAACGGCAGGTCGGCATGCGCGTAGGCGCCCAGTGCGGCTTCCCGCGCCCGGGACACCACCTCGCGCAGTGTCGGATTGCCCGACAACCGGTTTCGCAACACCACGATGTTGACGAAGAAGCCGACCAGGTTGTCCAGTGCGTTGTCGGTGCGTCCGGCGATCGGCACCCCGAGCGGGATGTCGTCGCCGCTGCCGGCCAGGTGCAGCAGCACCGCAACTGCGGCCTGCACCACCATGAACTCGGTGGCGCCGGTCTCCCGGGCCAGCGCCGCCAGCCCGGCCCGCACCTGCGGCGTCACGGTGAACGGGATCGAATCGCCGGAGCCGTTCGCGGTGGCCGGGCGCGGAAAATCCGGCCGGGGCCCGGTGTCGTCGGCCAGGCCGGCCAGCTGCTCGATCCAGTAGCGGCGCTGCGCGTCGATCAGCCCGGACTCGTCGCGCAGCAGCTCGGCCTGCCAGTGCGCGAAGTCCGCGTACTGCAATGCGGGTGGCTCCCACGACGGCGGTGCGCCGGCGGCCCGGGAGCGGTACGCGATCAGCAGGTCGGTGAAGAGCACCTCGACCGACCAATGGTCGGCGGCGATGTGATGCACCACCAGTGACAGCACCCGTTCATCGCCGGGCAGGTGCAGCAGCGCTGGCCGGATCGGCCAGTCCCGCTCCAGGTCGAACACCACGCCCCGCTGCTCTTCGAGCCGGGCTCGGGTCCACTCCGCGACCGCCGCGGGATCGGTTTCCGGACAGGTGAATTCGGCTACCGGCACCGGCGCGGGCGGATTGATGACCTGGTGGGGCATCCCGTCGATCTCGCAGAACGTGGTGCGCAGACTCTCGTGGCGGGACACCACGTCCCCGATGGCGGCGATCAGGGCGGCGGTGTCGCAGGGGCCGGTGAGCCGGGCCGACAGCGGAATGTTGTCGCCGGTGGCATCCGGGTTCAGCCGGTAGGCGAACCAGGTGCGCAGCTGCGACGCCGACACCGGAAGGTTCCCGGAGCGCGGCACCGCGTCCAGTGCCGGACGGCCCTGCCCGTGCTCCCCGTCCTGCGCGGCCGGTGCCCGGTCGATCGCGGCGGCCAGCCTGGCCACCGTGCTCGCCTCGAAGATGTCGCGGATGCCGATCTCCACCCCGCAGCGGGCGCGGATCGATGCCACCAGTTTGGTGGCCAGCAGTGAGTGGCCGCCGAGGTCGAAGAACGAGTCGTCGGCGCCGACCTTGTCACGCCCGAGAAGTTGCGAGAACAGCTGCGCCACCGTGTGTTCGGTGTCGGTCTGCGGCTCCCGGTACGGCATGGTCTCGATCGGCTGCGGCTCCGGCAGGGCAGCGCGGTCGATCTTGCCGTGAGCGGTGATCGGGATGTCATCGACCACCACGTAGGCCGCCGGGGCCATGTATTCGGGCAATGCAGCGGCCACCCGGGCCCGGATCCGCGGAATCTCCACGGTTTCTTCGGCGGCGCCCTGCTCGTTCGGTGTCAAGTAGGCGACCAGGCTGCGGCCCAGCGCGGGCAGATCGGACACCACCACCACGCACTGTCCGACGCTGGGGTCCACCGAGATCGCCGAGGCCACCTCGCCGAGCTCGATCCGGAAACCGCGGACCTTGACCTGGTCGTCGGCGCGGCCGATGAATTCCAGGTCACCGGCGGCATTGCGCCGGGCCAGGTCACCGGTGCGGTACATCCGCATGCCGGGCGCCCACGGATCGGCGACGAAGCGGTCGGCGGTCAGGCCGGGGCGGTCGAAGTAGCCGCGGGCGACATGTGTTCCGCCGATGTAGATCTCGCCGATCACCCCGACCGGCACGGGCGCCAAGGCGTCGTCGAGCAGCCGGATGGTGGTGTTGATGTTGGGGCTGCCGATCGGCACAATCCGGCTGCCCTGGGTGCCTTCGACCTTGTATCGAGTGGAGTTGACCACCGTCTCGGTGGGGCCGTAGAAGTTGTGCAGCAGCGCATCGAAGGTGGCGTGGAACTTGTCCGCCAGCTCGCCGGGCAGCGGTTCGCCACCGATCGGGATGCGCCGCAACGTGCGCCACTGATTCACGCCGGGCAGCGACAGGAACAGGCCCAGCAGCGACGGCACGAAGTGCATGGCCGTGACGCCCTCGCGCTGCAGCAGGTCGGTCAGGTAGCCGATGTCGCGCAGTCCGTCCGGCCGTGGGATCACCAGCCGGGCACCGTTTCCCAGGGTGCCGAACAATTCGCCGACCGACACGTCGAAGCTCGGTGAGGCGACCTGCAGCAGCACGTCGGTGTCGTCGATGCCGTACTCGTCGCCGAACCAGGTCAGGTACTCGGTGATCGGAGCGTGGGATACCTCGACGCCTTTGGGCAATCCGGTCGACCCCGAGGTGTAGATGAGGTAGGCGAGATTCTCCGGTCGCAGCGGACGTACCCGGTCCGCGTCGGTCGGGTCGGTGTCGGGCAGGCCGGCCAACTCGGCCGCGTCCAGAGGCTCGCGCAGCACCGCCGCCGCCCGGGCGTCGCCGAGGATGAATTCAATTCGGTCCGGCGGATATTCGGGGTCGACGGGCACATAGGCGGCACCGGCCTTGGCGATGCCCAGCGCGGTGACCACCAGATCCAGCGAGCGGCCGAACAGCACCGCGACCTTGTCCTCGGTGCCGATACCGGCCCGGATCAGGTGGTGCGCGATCCGGTTGGCGCGGGCGTTGATCTCGGCGTAGCTGTAGCGGCCGTGATCGTCGACGACGGCGATGGCGTCCGGGGTGAGCGCAGCCCGGTCGGCCACCAGGGTGCCCAGCGTGGCCGGCGCCTCGGAGGACAGCGTGTACTCCGGTCCGCGGGACACCGCGTCCAGCCAGGCGCGATCGGCATCGCCGAGCATGTCCAGCTCGCCGACGCATGCCCGCGGTTGCGCCACGGCGGCAGCCAGCAGCTGCACCAGGTGCCGCAGCAGCTGGTCGACCAGCGCCTCGTCGAGCACGTCGTGCAGGTATTCGGCTTCGATCAGCGCGCCGTCAGGGCCGGCCTCCACCATGATTCCCAGCGGCAGCTGGGCGACCTTTCCGCGGTAATCGGCTCGGGTGCAAGTGATCCCGTCCGGCTGGAAAGCGTTCCAGTTCGCCCCGCGGAGCCCGAAGCTGAGCCGGGTGAGTCGTTCCACTCCCCCGTGTCGGCGGTCGGGGTTGAGTTCGCGCACCACCCGGTCGAGGTTGATGCCCTGGTGGCCGAACGCGCCCAGCGCGGTGTCGCGGGTGCGCTCCAGCAGGTCGGCGAATCGATCGGACGCGCTGACCCGGGCGCGCAGCACCACGGTGTTGCCGAAGTAGCCGATCGCGTCCTCGGTGCCGGCAGTTCGGTTGAGCACCGGTGAGGCGATGAGGAAGTCGTCGGTGGCCGTGTAGCGGTGGATCAGTGCGGTCAACGCGGCGGCGATCACCATGTAGGGCGTGGCGCCGTTGCTGCGCGCCAGGTCGGCGATGCCGTCCATCAGCTCGGCGGGCAGGGCCCGGGTGCACAGGCCGGAGCGCAGGGTACGGGGCACCGCCGAACCCCGCGGACCGGGCAGCTCCAGCGGGTCCGGTGGATCGGCCAGCAGATTGCGCCAGTAGTTCAGCTCCGCGTCGTGGTTGGAGCTCGGTGGCGACGGCACGACGTTCACGGGTGGGCGGGCGGCGAACGCCTCGGGGTCGGTGTAGGCGGCGGTCAGGTCGGCGAAGAATGCCGCCCAGGAGGCGTCGTCCCAGGCGATGTGGTGGGCCACCAGCAGGAGAATGTGTTCGTCCGGCCGTACTCGGACCAGGGTGAGCCGCAGCGGGGCATCGGATTCCAGCCGGAACGGGGTGGCGAACTCACGCTGGGCGAGCACCTCCAGCCGCAGCGCCCGGGCTTGTTCGGCCAGATCGGACAGGTCGTGTGTGGCGAAGCCGGGGGTGACCTCGGCGAGCACCGCCTGGGGTTCACCGGCGTCGTCGACGGAATAGACGGTGCGCAACACCGGGTGCCGGGCGGCCACCGCGGCCAGCGCGGCCCCCAACCGGGCGCCGTCCAGCGGCCCGGTCAGCCGGTAGGAGAGGGCAATGTTGGCGACGGTGCCGTCCGGGTCGAGGGCTTGGACGAACCACATCCGACGCTGACCGTCGCTCATCGTCAACGGTCCGGCGGCCGGCGCGCTGGTGGCCAGCCCGCGTTCGGTGAGCCGGCGGCGCAGCAGTTCCAGCCGCCGCTCGCGGGAGTTGCTCGCCTGGTCGACGGTGTCATGCGGCGGTTCCAGCTTCGCCTCTCCTCCGTCGAGCCTCGCTAAACCGCCGGTGTCATGCGGCGGTTCCAGCTTCGCCTCTCCTCCGTCGAGCCTCGCTGAACCGCCGGTGTCATGCGGCGGTTCCAGCTTCGCCTCTCCTCCGTCGAGCCTCGCTAAACCGCCGGTGTCAGTCATGGGTGAATACAGTCCTTTCGCATCGCCCGGCCGGCGCTGCGTCATCACGCAGCGCCGCCGTCAGCTGGGCTCCGGTCATTCCGGCCAGCAGTGGACCGAGCGCCACTCGCCGGCCGGTCGCCCGTCCCAGTCGCTTACGCAGATCCAGCGCCAGCAGTGAATCCAGGCCGAGATCGACCAGGGCCCGGTGCATGTCGATGTCGTCCGTCCCGTCCAGCCCGAGCACCGTCACCAGTTCGGCGGCCACCACCTCGGCGACCGGACGGTCCGCTGTGTAATCGGTCGGCGATGTCACCAGCGACTCGTCGAACGGCAAGGGCACGCCCTGACTGTCGAAGAACACCGCCAGCCGGTCGAAGTCGGCGGTCAGGATCACCGGATCGCTCGGCTCGGCGACCAGCCCGGCGGTGATCGCGGCCTCGGGTGGCATCGGTGTGAGCCCGGTCCGGGCGATCCGGTCCTTCTCCTCGCCGCGGACCACGGCCACGCTCTCCCATAGGCCCCACCGGACAGCGCTGGCGTTGCGGCCCTGCGTCCGCAGCCGGGCAACCAGGGCGTCGGCCATCCGATTGGCCGCCGCGTACAGGCCGTGCCCCGACCCGCCCCACAGCGCCAACACCGACGAACAGACCAGCACCCGGGCGTCGGCGTGCAGCGGCCAGCACCGCGCCAGGTTGTCCAGTCCGATCACCTTGGCGCCGAGCGCATCCCGAACGTCGGCTCCGGTGATCTTCTCGACGGCAACGGCTTCCGCCGATGCGGTGTGTACCAAGAGCCCGGCCGGCTCGGGACGGTGTTGCGCGATCACCGCCGCGAGTGCCGCGTCGTCGGTGATGTCGCACCGGATCGCGGTGATTCGGGCGCCGGTGCGCGAGCGCAGCGCATCCAGCTGCGCCGCAACGGCATCACCGGCCCCGCTGCGGCTGAGCAGGACGAGGTTGCGAGCGCCGCGTTCGGCGCAGAACGCCGCGTAGGCCATCCCGATGGCACCGGTGCCACCGCTGATCACCACACTCTCCGGGATCGCGGGCAGCGCCCGGGCGGCCGGGGATTGGAGCAACCGGCGCACCGCGAGCTCTCCGGAACGCACCGCGACCTCGGTGTCGGTCAGCGAGAGTACGGCGACCGCGGCGCGCACGTCCGCCGCGGTGGGCTGCACCGGCAGATCCAGGTGTGCGAACGTCTGGTCGGGGTAGCCGAATCCGACGCTGCGGTGCAGCGCTGCCAGCGCGGCAGCGCCCGGGCGCGGTGCCGGATCACCGTCGAGGCATTCGGCGCCACGGGTCAGCAGCCATACCCGGCGGCAGTTCGGTCCGGGCGCCACCGCGGCCTGGCCGGCCGCCTGACCGGCGAATTCAATTGCTGCCGTGGCGATATCAGCTTCGTCAGCGGCCGGAGCCACCAGCAGGAGCAATTCGGCGGCGGCGGGGTCCACCGCCTCGGCATCAGAGGCATCCAGGACCGCCAACAGCTGGTCGGTCAGATCAGGCGCCCCGCCGGTGTAGTCGATGACGGCTACCCGCGCGGGCCGCTGGCCCGGATCCCCGACCGGTAGCCAACGCTCGCTCATGACCACCGGCAGCCGATGCCGCTGCGGGGGCGGTTCGGGGGCGGCCCACAGTCTGGTGGTGTGCATCGGGGCATGCGGGAAATGACGCAGCGGTGCGCCGGCGTCCTCCCGCACGAAGTCTCGCCATCGGTAGCCGGGATCGGCGATCGCCGCGGAGGCGATGTTGGCTGCCAGTGCCTCGTCGGCCAGGTGGTCACGGTCGGTACTGCCCAGCACCTGTGCGGTGTCCGCGGTGTCGCCGAGCGCGACGAGCAGGGTGGGATGCGCCGACATCTCGATGAACGTGGTGACACCGCGCGCCACCGCGGCGGCGGTGGCCAGGTCGAACCGGACCTGCCTGCGCAGATTGTCAAACCAGTACTGCCGGAACGCTACTGCATCCGGGATCGGCCCACCGTACACCGAGCCGATGAATTCCACCGGGGTGCTGTGGAATTGCGCGTCGGGAAGCTGCCCGATCATCCGGTCCCGCAGGGCCTCCAGGGCGCTGGTGTGGCCGGGATAGCGCACCGGGAGTTCGCGGGCGAACACCCCACGCCGTCCGGCGCACTCCAGCATCTGCTCTACTGCGGCCCATTCGCCGGAGACGACCACCGATTCGGGCCCGTTGACCACCGACAGCTCCAGCCAGCCGGAGATGTCGGTGATGATCTCGGCGGCCACCTCGGCGCTCAGGGCGATCACCGCCATACCGAATCGATCCGGTGCCTGCTCGGCCAGCTGGTCGGTCAACTGCGCCCGTGCGGCCACCACCGCCACCGCGGCGTCCAGGTCGACCACCCCGGCGGTGTAGGCGGCGGCGAGCTCGCCGAGGCTGTGGCCGACGGTGATGTCGGGCAGTACACCGAAATGCCGCCAGGTGGCGGCCAGCGCGGCGGCGTGGGTGAACTGTGCGGCCTGCACCACCACCGGATCGGTGCGGCGGTCGTCGGTGCCGCGCAGGTAGGCCAGCGGCGAGCCATGACCGGCGCGCCGGAAGGCGTCATCGCAGCGATCCGCCTCGGCGCGGTAGGCGTCGATGCCGAACAGGTCGGCCCCCATGCCGGGCCACTGGTTGCCCTGGCCGGGGAAGACGAACGCGGTGCGGGTGGGCTCCTGATGATGCGATCGGGCCACCAGCGGGTGGTCGACGCCGTGGTACACCGCGTCAAGGCCACCGATGAGCTCGGCGGTGTCCCGGGCCCGGATCACCGCACGGTAGCGGCGCACCGGGCGGGTGGCCCGCAGGGTCCGCGCGACGGCCCCGACCGCGGCGGGGCGCCGGCGCAGGTAGCCCGCCAGCGCGCCGGCCTCGGCGGCCACCAGGTCGCGGGCGTGCGCCGAGATCAGCACCGGGATGCGGCCGTCGGGCAGGACGGTGGGGTGGCTGCTCAGCACGGCACCGCTGCCTGGGAATTTTGGTCCGCTGCGTCCATCGCGACGATCAGGTGCGCGTTGGTGCCGCTCATCCCGAACGCCGAGACCGAGCCGATCCGGCGCCCGTCGGCGGCCGGCCAGGCGGTGATGGTTTCGGCCAGCGTGATGCCCCCGCCGACCCCGCCGTCCCAGTCGATGCCGTCGTGCCAGCCGTCGCGCACATGCAGGGTGGGCGGGATCGCCTCGTGCTCGGCGGCCAGCAGCACCTTGGTCAGGCCGAGTGCGCCCGCTGCGGCCTGGGTGTGGCCGATGTTGGACTTGACCGAACCGAGTCGCGGGCCGGCGCCTGGGTTCGTCTCGGTGCCGTAGACGTTGATCAGCGACCGCAGTTCCACGGGATCGCCGACCCGCGTCCCGGTCCCGTGGCCCTCGATCATCCCGACCTGGGTGGGGTGCAGGCCGGCTTCGTTCAGGGCGTGCCGGAACAGTCGCTGCTGGGCCTGCTCGCTGGGCGTGAGCAGGCCGGTGGTGTGGCCGTCCTGGTTGAGCCGGCTGGCCAGCACCTCGCCGTAGATGTGCCGGTGCTCGCGCAGCGCAGCCGATTTCCGTTGCAGCACAAAAATTCCTGCGCCTTCGGCCCACACCGTTCCGGTGGCGGCAGCGCTGTAGGGCCGGCAGTGGCCGTCGTCGGACAGCGCGTGCTGCTTGGAGAACTCGACAAAGAATCCGGGCGAGCCCATCACGCAGACCCCGCCGGCGAGCGCCATGTCGGCGTCACCGCTCTGGATCGCCCGTACCGCCAGGTGCACAGCGGACAGCGCCGATGAGCAGGAGGTGTCGACGGTGATGGCCGGACCCGCCAGCCCGAGGACGTAGGCGACGCGACCGGAGATCACCGACAGCGCCGTACCCGGCAGCAGATGACCGCTGTGGTCGGTGAACTGCGCCATGTCCGGGCCGTAGCCGGTGACCGACGCGCCGAGATAGACGCCGACGTCATGGCCGCTGAGTTCCTCGGGGTTGATGCCGGCGTCCTCAAGGGCTCGCCAGGCCACCCGCAGCGCAACCCGTTGCTGCGGGTCCATCGCGATGGCTTCGCGCGGTGCGATGCCGAAGAATCCGGGATCGAATTCGGTGGCACCGGTCAGGAATCCGCCGACGTTGCAGATGGGTTTGAAGCCGTCGCGGTGCGAGCCCTCGATGAGTTCGCGCACCGCCCAATCCCGGTCCTCCGGGATGGCGCTCAGGGCCTCACGGCCCTCGGCCAGCAGCGACCAGTATTCCTCGGCGGTGTCGATTCCACCGGGCGCCTCGACACCGAGGCCGGTGATGACGACCGGGTCCTCGGGCCGGTCAGTCATCGGTGATGATCCGCTTCGCAAGGGTCTCGATGTGCTCGTAGTGGTAGAAGTGCCCGCCGTCGTACATCGACACCGTGCATGCGCCGGTGGTGTGGTCGGCCCAGCGCTCCAGCAGGTCGGTGCCCACCCGCTCGTCGGACCGGCCGCCCAGCACGTTGATATCGCCGGCAATGGTGGCCTCGGGTGCACACCGGTAACGGTTGAAGGCCAGGTAGTCCGCGCGCACCGGGGTCAGCAGCAGGGAGAGGAATTCCTGGTCGGCCAGCAGCCGCGGATCGGTGCCGCCCAGTTCGGCCAGTTCGGCGCGCAGTTCGGCGTCGCCGGTGGGCAGCTTGCGCAGCCCGGCCACCAAGCCCGGCGCCGGTCCCGAGGAGGCCCACAGTCGCTGAATCTCGATGCCTCGCTCTTCGGCGATCCGGGCGAACTCGAACGCGACGATCGAGCCCATGCTGTGGCCGAACAGTCGCAGGGGGCCGAGCTGATGCCAGGGCCCGGCGTCGAACAGGCTGCGGGCCAGCTCCGGCAGGGTCTCGGCGGGGGGTTCCCGAAACCGGTCGGCACGCTGCGGATACTGCATGACGTAGGTGTCGGCACCGGTGGCCAGCGCCAGCGCCAACGGGCGGTAGTTCACCGCCGCGCCGCCGGCGTGCGGGAACACCAGAGTCGCGGCGCCGGGCCCGGCAAAGTGGCCGATCCAGGACGGGAAGCCCGCGGCGGCCGAGGTGTCGTCGACGGCCATCCGATCCCCTCGCATGTGTTAGTAAAGGCTGCCCTAATTCCCCCGCGTCAGGTTACCCCCATCAGGGGCGGGCCGGAAATCCGGGCACCGCGGCGCCGGCCCCCGACCCGCCCTCTGCCGGTCCTAGGCCCGCCGCTGCGCCGAGCGTGCACTGAGCCCGATCTCGTGGCGATTTTTCCGGGCTGATTACACGTTCGGCGAAGACAGCGCCCCGCGTGAGCCACACTCCCCTGATGGATATCCGCGGCACGATTGACACCTATCTGCGGGCGTGGATGCAGCAGGACCCCGAGCTCATCGTCACGATTTTCACCGACGACGCCACCTACCACGAACGGGTGCTGGGCGAACCGATCCGCACCCGAGCCGGGATCCGGAACTATTGGCAGTCCAAGGTCGTCGAGGGACAGACCGACATCGACGCCCGGCTGCTCAACCTCTACCCCGCAACCGACGGCGTCACGGTGATCGCCGAGTGGGAAGCAACCTTCGACGACCGCGTCCAGGGCGTGCGAAAACGGATGCGGGAAGTGGCCATCTTGGAGTTCGCCGGTGAGCTGATCGCCAGCCTGCGCGAGTACTGGGCTTCGGAGGTAGTCGGGTAAGGCGGCTCAGATACGGCCGGCCACGAAAGCCGCGGCCTGGCCGGGCATCGGCGACTGCGCGTAGGACAGGTGCGGCGCGGAGAACATCTCGTCGTGCGAAGGCAGCGCGAGGGCGCCCGGAGAGCAGATCGGATCGCCGTCCGCACACAGATCAATGGCCTTGGCCCCGTACCACGGGCTGATCTCGCTGACCGGTCCCCCCAGATACCTGTTGGTCGGATTCCCGAAGACCGCGACCGCGGCCACGTGTTCGGCTTCGTCCGCCGACAGGGTCGCGGCGTTGAAGCCCGCCACCGATGCCCGCGCGATGGTGATGAGATCGATGACCATCGCACCTTGGGAATACCCGCCAAGCACCAGCTTGGTGTTGGGACAGTTCGCAACCATGTATTGCACGTGAGCGTTCGCATCGCCGGCGCCGTCGGACGCCGACGGCGGCCAGTCTTGGCCTGCCGGGTAGTTGACCGCATACACCGCCAGGGACCGTCCCCCGACCTGGGAGCGCAGTGCATCGATGAACTTCTGTCCGACTCCGCCGACGCCGGGCGGCTCGGCAGTGCCACGGGCGAAGGTCACCTCCACGTCGGGACAGGCGGCGGACGCGGGGGGAAGGACGCCCGGCGCGCCGGACAGTGTCCAGGCTGCCACCAAAACACCCAGCAATACGCCCGATCGGCGCGCTTTCATAGCATCGATGCTGGCACACCGCGACGGCGTCCACCACCCCTGATCGCGACGTTAAGCCGCCCTTTTCAGCCGTCTTTCCGGCGGGCACAGCTTGCGACCCGCGCCGCGTC
This sequence comes from Mycolicibacter longobardus, assembly GCF_002102265.1. GTDB lineage: Bacteria > Actinomycetota > Actinomycetes > Mycobacteriales > Mycobacteriaceae > Mycobacterium > Mycobacterium longobardum. The sequence goes on from NZ_LQPG01000009.1 coordinate 112,063, forward strand.
TTGTCGGCAAATCTCCCCCGCGACCGGGTAAGCATAGGCTTGCATAACTTGACCGAGTAAGGTCGATCGCCATGACTTCCCCGAACTCGGCGGCGGTACGCGCCACCCTGCAGGAGATCCTGCGCGACGACCTTCAGATCGACGTCAAACGCGCCACTCCCGACGCCCGCCTCGTCGATGACCTGGGCATGGACTCGGTGGCGTTCGCGATCGGGATGGTGGCCATCGAGGACCGGCTCGGCGCGGTACTCGACGAACAGGACCTGCTGACCTGCGACACCGTCGGCGAGCTGGAGGCGGCGATCCTGGCCAAGGTGCCGGCCGACAAGTGAGCGTCCTGGCGGTCGCCCTGACCGAGGCGATGACGGCGTCCCCGCACGACCTGGTGGTACTGGACCGCACAACCGGCGAGTGGGCTCCCCGGCCCTGGGCGCAGGTGCACGACTACGCGCGGAGCATCGCCGCGCGGATCCTGGACACCGGCCTGCCCGGTGCCGTCGGGCTCGTCGGAGAGCCGACGGCCGAGTTCGTGGCCGCGATCCCGGGCGCCTGGCTGGCCGGGCGCGCCGTGTCGATCCTGCCCGGACCGGTGCGTGGCGCCGACCCCGCGCAGTGGGCGCACGCCACCCTGGACCGGTTCGCCCGGATCGGCGTCGACGTGGTGTTCGGCACCGAGTCGGTGCTGAGCCTGCTGTGGGCGCAGGACACCACACTGACCGTCATCGACGTCACCGACGCCGCACGCCGGCCACCGTCGGCCACGCTGGCTCCGGTGCCGACCGAGGCACCGGCGGTGCTGCAGGGCACCGCCGGCTCCACCGGAACGCCGCGCACCGCCCTGTTGTCGCCGGAGGCGATGCTGAGCAACCTGCGCGGCCTCATCGATCGGACCGGGGTCGGCAAGGACGACATCGGATGCACGTGGCTGCCGCTCTACCACGACATGGGTCTGACGTTCCTGCTGTCCGCGATGCTGCTCGGGGCGCCGGTCTGGCTGGCCCCCACCACCGCGTTCGCGGCGTCGCCGTTCCGCTGGCTGCAGTGGCTGCACGACAGCCGCGCCACCCTGACCGCCGCGCCCAACTTCGCCTACAGCGTGATCGGCAAGTACGCCCGCCGGGTGCCCGACGTCGACCTGAGCGCGGTACGAGTGGCGATCAACGGCGGCGAACCGATCGACTGCGCCGGGTTGGAACGGTTCTGCACCGAGTTGGGCCGGTTCGGATTCGACCCCGGCGCGCCCTGCCCGTCCTACGGCCTGGCCGAGGCGACCTGCGCGGTGACGATGCCGCACCCCGGCACCGGCCTGCGCTATGACGAGGTAGGCGGACGCCGGCACGCGATCCTGGGCGAACCGATCTCCGGCATGGAGCTGCGAGTCACCGACACCGGCGAACCGCATGCCGGCGCCATCGAGATCCGGGGCTCCTCACTGATGTCGGGGTATCTGGGCGACTCACCCTTGGCGGCTGAAACCTGGTTCCCCACTGGGGATCTCGGTTACCTCACCGAGGGTGGACTGGTGGTGTGCGGGCGCGCCATGGAGGTCATCTCGGTGGCCGGGCGCAACGTGTTCCCGACCGAGATCGAGCGGGTCGCCGCGCAGGTGCGCGGAGTGCGCGACGGCGCGGTGGTGGCCGTGGGCACCGGCGAGGGTGCGGCCCGGCCGGGTCTGGTGATCACCGCCGAGTTCCGCGGCCCCGACGCCGAGGGCGCCCGTGGCGAGGTACTCGCCCGGGTGGCGTCTGAATGCGGGGTCGTGCCAGCCGATGTGGTGCTGGTGGCACCGGGATCGCTACCGCGCACCTCCTCCGGGAAGTTGCGGCGGCTGGAAGTCAAACAGAACCTGGAGGCCGCGCGCTCATGAACGTCGACGAATACCGCGAACTGCTCGGCTTGGCCTTCGGCCAACAGGTCACCGACTGGACCGCCGAAGCCGAAGCCACCGAACGGTTTCCGCGCAAGTTACTCGAACACCTGGGCCAGAGCGGAGTTTTCGCGCAGAAGTGGGGTCCGGCCGGCAACCCCCACCCGGACCTGGACAAACTCGTCGAGTTGGCGTTCGCGCTGGGCCGAACCGGATCGGCCGGAATCGGCGTCGGGGTCAGCCTGCACGATTCGGCGATCGCCATCCTGCGCCGATTCGCCCGCTCCGATCATCTCAAGGCCGTCTGCGAACAGGCGATCCTCGGCGACGCGGTGCTGTGCATCGGCGCCTCGGAGGAGTCCGGTGGTTCGGACCTGCAGATCGTAGGCACCGAAGCCCGTTCCGAGCGTGATGGTTTCACGGTTCGCGGGATCAAGAAGTTCGTCTCGCTGTCCCCGATCGCCGATTACATCATCGTGGTGGCCCGCAGCGTCGACCACGACGAGAACAGCCGGCACGGCAACGTCATGCTGATCGCCGTCCCCACCGAGCAGGTCGACGTGCAGGCGCCCTACCGCAAGGTCGGCGCCGGGCCGCTGGACACCGCAGCGGTGCACATCGACACCTGGGTGCCCGCCGACGCACTGATCGCCCGGGCGGGCACCGGCCTGGCGGCGATCTCCTGGGGGCTGGCGCACGAGCGGATGTCGATCGCCGGGCAGGTGGCCTCGTCCTGTCAGGTCGTGCTGGGCATCACCCACGCCCGGATGGTCAACCGCCGCCAGTTCGGGGCCACCTTGTTCGAACATCAGGCCCTGCGGCTGCGGATGGCCGATCTGCAGTCCCGGGTGGATCTGCTGCGGTACGGGCTGGTCGGTATCGCCGCCAGGGGCCGGCTGGACCTGCGCGCCGCCGCTGCGGTGAAGGTGACCGCCGCGCGGCTCGGCGAAGAGGTGCTGGGCGAGTGCATGCACATCTTCGGCGGCTCGGGCTACCTGGTCGACGAGACGCCGCTGGGACGCTGGTGGCGGGACATGAAGCTGGCCCGGGTCGGTGGCGGCACCGACGAGGTGCTCTGGGAACTGGTGGCGGCCGGAATGCAGCCCGACCACGACGGCTACGCGGAGTTGATCGGCAACCACACAGCCGCCGACTGATCCGCGAGTGGGACATACCCGACGCGACTCGCCGGAGCCGCGTCGTGGGGTCCCCACTCGCGCGGACGGGCGGCCAGACCGGGCTAGACCGGCTCGGGACGCGCCAGCGCGTACAGCGCCATCCGCCGGTTGGCCATGTCGTGCTCGCCGAGAAATTCGCAGCCGGCGAACTCACACAACCGCCGGGCGCCGGTGTTGCGGTGGTCGGGGTCGAACATGATCCGGCGGCAACGGGGCTCCAGCTCGAACAGGCTGGCCACCACGCGCGGCAGCAGCAACGGCGCGATCCCCCGGTTGACGATTGCCAGATCGGCGATCGCGGCGTGCATGCCGAGGTCATACGGATCTGCGTCGTATCGCGGAGCGATGGAATCCTTTGCCGCCCGGTAGATTTCGATGTAGCCGTGGTACTTCCCGCGCAGGCCCACCAACAGCGGGCGGGAATAGTCCCCGGCCAGCTGGGCGGCCAGGTAGCGGCGCCAGCGCTGCACCGGCCAGTCGGACTCCCACGCCTCCACCAGGTGCGGCCGGCTCATCCATTCCGCGATCGTCGCCGCGTCGGCATCCGGGTCGACCAGGCGGACCTCGAACGGCGCGGCCAACACCGGCACCGGCGGCGGCGGCACCGCACGGACCGCTTCGGAGACGTCGGTGAGCTCCCGATGCAGGATCGGCTCGGTGTCAGTCATGTCGGGCACGGAGCCTACCGGAGTGAGGGTGCACTAACCCTGCCCCACCAGCGTTGCGCGGCACGTACCGGCAAGCGGTTTGACGTTCGGTAAGGCAACCCTTAGTTTTGAGTCGGTTCGTGGCTGATTTCCGACGCTGGGCCCATCGGGGTGGAGGCTGACTCGTGAGACTGGATCGCTGATGGCGCGTGGATTTCAGGGCGCCGTCCTGCGCGGCCTCGGCGCGCGGGAACACACCGCGACGGTGCTGGAAACACTGCAGATCGCGCCGCACTTCATCCGGGTGCGGATGGAGTCGCCGACCCTGTTCGAAGACGTGGTCCTCGAACCCACCGCCTGGTTGCGGTTCTGGTTCCCCGACCCCGACGGGTCCTCCACCGAGCACCAGCGCGGCTACACCCTCTCCGAGGGCGACCCCGCCACCGGGCGATTCGCCGTCGACATCCTCCTGCACGAGCCGGCCGGCCCGGCATCGCAGTGGGTACGCACCGTGACACCGGGTACGACGATCGCGGCGATGTCGCTGATGGGCTCGTCGCGTTACCAGGCCCCCGGCGAGGACGACGAGCAGCCCGCCGGCTATCTGCTGGTCGGCGACGCCGCCGCGATCACCGCGCTGAACGGGATCATCGAGACCGTCGCTCCCGACATCCCGATCGAGCTCTACCTCGAGCAGCACGACGACAACGACACGCTGATCCCGCTGGCAAGCCACCCCCGGCTGCGGGTGCACTGGGTTCCTCGCCGCGACGCCACCTCGCTGGCGGCGGCGATCGAAGCCCGGAACTGGTCCAACTGGTATGCCTGGCTGACCCCGGAGGCGGCCAGCCTCAAACACCTGCGGACCCGGCTGCGCGAGGAGTTCGGCTTCCCCAAGTCCGAGGTGCACGCCCAGGCCTACTGGACCGCCGGCCGGGCGATGGGCAAGCTGCGCAGCAGCGATGCAACACCCGAGATCGACCAGCCCGAAACCGTTGAGCAGTCGCAGGTGACGGCGCCGTCCGCACCGCAGGGCAACTGGCGCGCCCAGGGGGCCGGCCGGCTCCTGGCGCCGCTGCGGACCCCGCTGGTGATCTCCGGCATTCTGCAGGCGCTGCTCACGCTGGTGCAGCTGGCCCCGTTCGTGCTGCTCGTCGAGCTGGCCCGCCTGCTGGTGTCAGGCGCGCAGACCTCCCGGTTGTGGACGTTGGGGCTCGCCGCGGTTGGGCTGCTGGGCCTGGCCACACTGCTGGGCGCCGCCCTGACGCTGTGGCTGCACGTCATCGACGCCCGTTTCGCCCACGGACTGCGGGTGCGGCTGCTGGGCAAACTGGCGCGCCTGCCGTTGGGCTGGTTCACGGCGCGCGGTTCGGGGTCGATCAAGCAGCTGGTGGCCGACGACACGCTGTCGCTGCACTACCTGGTCACCCACGCGATCCCCGACGCCGTCGCCGCGGTGATCGCCCCGGTCGCGGTCCTGGCCTACCTGTTCAGTGTGGATTGGCGAGTGGCGCTGGTGCTGTTCGTGCCGGTACTGATCTACCTGGTCATGGCGTCCTCGATGGCGGTGCAGTCCGGCCCGCGGATCAATCAGGCGCAACGCTGGGCCGAGACCATGAACACCGAGGCCGCCGGATACCTGGAGGGCCAGCCGGTGATCCGCGTGTTCGGCGGTGCCGCCGCCTCGGCGTTCCGGCGCCGGCTCGACGACTACATCGGCTTCCTGGTCGCCTGGCAGCGTCCGCTGACCGGAAAGAAGACCCGGGCGGACCTGGTGACCCGACCGGCCACATTCCTGTGGCTGATCGCCGCCTCCGGCACCGCCCTGGTGGTCACCCACCGGATGGACCCGATCAACCTGCTGCCGTTCCTGCTGCTGGGCACGGCGTTCGGTGCGCAGCTGCTGGGTATCGCCTACGGGGTGGGCGGTATCCGCTCCGGGCTGCTGGCCGCACGCCGGCTGCAGGCCGCCCTCGACGAACCCGAGCTGGCAGTGCGCCCCGCCGAAACGCACGGCGCGGCGAGCCCGGCCGGTTCGGTGGTGTTCGACCGGGTCGTCTTCAGCTACCGGCCCGGGGTGCCGGTGATCCGGGACGCCTCGCTGACCCTGCGTCCCGGCACGGTGACCGCGCTGGTGGGACCGTCGGGATCCGGCAAGTCCACGCTGGCCGCGTTGCTGGCCCGGTTCCACGACGTCGACTCCGGCGCCATCACCATCGACGGGCGTGACATCGCGACCATGACCGCCGACGAGCTGTATTCCCGGGTCGGGTTCGTCCTGCAGGAGACCCAGCTGGTGCACGGCAGCGTCCGCGACAACATCGCGCTGGCGGTTCCCGAGGCGACCGACGCCCAGGTGCAGGCCGCCGCCAAAGCGGCGCAGATCCACGACCGGATCTGCCGCATGCCCGACGGCTATGACACCGTGCTCGGCGCCGGTTCGGGCCTGTCCGGCGGCGAGCGGCAGCGGCTGACCATCGCCCGCGCCATCCTGGCCGACACCCCGGTCCTGATTCTGGACGAGGCCACCGCGTTCGCCGACCCGGAATCGGAATACCTGGTGCAGCAGGCGATCAACCGGCTCACCGCCGATCGCACCGTGCTGATGATCGCCCACCGGCTGCACACCATCACGGCAGCCGACCAGATCGTGGTGCTCGACCACGGATGCATCGCCGAATCCGGGACGCACACCGAACTGCTGGCCGCCGACGGGCGCTACCGACAGCTCTGGCAGACCGGGCAGCGGACCGGCGGCCCCGAGCCGGCTGACCTGGCTGCCGCCGGGGAGCGCGCGCAGTGATCCGCACCTGGCTTTCGCTGGTCCCGTCCGATCGTCGCGGCCGGGTACTGACCTATATCGCGCTGGCGCTGACGTCGGTGCTGGTGCGCGCGGCGGGCACGGTCCTGCTGGTACCGCTGGTGGGGGCGCTGTTCAGCCCCGCCCCGCAGCACGCAGTGGTCTGGCTGGGCTGGCTGACGGCAGCCACCACCGCCGGCTGGCTGATCGACGCCGCGACCTCGCGCCTCGGTTTCGACCTGGGTTTCGCGGTGCTGGACCACACCCAGCACGACCTGGCCGACCGACTCCCCGACATCCGGCTGGACTGGCTGACCGCCGGAGACACCGGCAACACCGCTACCGCTCGGCAGGCGATCGCGGCGACCGGTCCCGAGCTGGTCGGGCTGGTGGTCAACCTGCTGACCCCGTTGACCAGTGCGGTATTGCTGCCGGGCGCTATCGCGCTGGGCCTGATCGGCGTCTCCTGGCAGCTCGGGCTGGCCGCCCTGGCCGGGGTGCCGTTGCTGCTCGCGGCGCTGTGGGCATCGGCCCGATTCACCCGGCGCGCCGACGCCGCCGCGGATGCGGCCAACACCACGCTCACCGAACGCCTCATCGAGTTCGCCCGAACCCAGCAGGCCCTGCGCGCCGCCCGGCGGGTGGAACCGGCCCGCAGCCTGGTCGGCGACGCGCTGACCTCCCAGCGCGGGACCGCCCTGCGGCTGTTGGGCATGCAGATTCCCGGCCAGTTGCTGTTCGGCGCGGCCAGCCAGACCGCGCTGATCCTGCTGGCCGGCACGACCACGGCGCTGACGGTGGCAGGCACGCTCGCACCCGCGCAGGCCGTCGCGCTGATCGTGGTGATCGCCCGCTACCTGGAGCCGTTCACCACGGTCAGCGAACTGGCGCCGGCATTGGAGTCCACCCGCGCCAGCCTGGACCGGATCGCCACCGTGCTGTCCGCTCCCGCGCTGCCCGCCGGCGACGCCACCCTGCCCGACGCCACGTCGCCGCCGGCCGTCACATTCGAGGACGTGAGCTTCAGCTACGACCGCACCCCGGTGCTCGATCACGTGAGCTTCACCCTGGCACCGGGCAGCACCACCGCGATCGTCGGGCCGTCAGGGTCCGGCAAGAGCACCATCCTGGCGTTGATCGCCGGACTGGCGCAGCCTGCGAGCGGCCGGGTGCTCATCGACGCGGTCGACGCGGCCACGCTGGAACCGCACGCCCGGCGCGCCGTGACCAGTGTGGTTTTCCAACAGCCGTACCTGTTCGACGGCACCATCGGCGAGAACGTGGCCGCCGGTGATCCCGACGCCGACCCGGCGCAGCTGGCGCGGGCATTGGAGCTGGCTCGCGTCGACGAGCTGACCGGCCGGCTGCCCGACGGCCTCGACTCCCGCGTCGGGGAGGCCGGCACCGCACTGTCCGGGGGTGAGCGGCAGCGCGTCAGCATCGCCCGCGCCCTGCTCAAGCCCGCGCCGGTGCTGCTGGTCGACGAGGCCACCAGCGCATTGGACAACGAGAATGAGGCCGCTGTCGTCGACGCTCTCACCGCGGACTTGCGCTCGCGCACCCGCGTGATCGTCGCCCACCGGCTGGCCAGCATCCGGCACGCCGACCGGGTGCTGTTCATCGACGACGGCCGCGTTGTCGAAGACGGAACCATCGACGAATTGCGTTCCACCGGTGGGCGGTTCGATGAATTCTGGCGGCAGCAGCAGGACGCGGCCGATTGGCGGGTCCATGCCGACTGAGAGTTCGACGCGATCAGCGCCGGCGCTGCCAACCCGCGTTCAGCACCGACCCCCGTCACGACGCGATCGTCACCGCCCCGGTGACCGGAGCCGGTCGACTGCGGCGCGCCCACGAGTGACGTAAAACCCACTGCGGATTCCCTGTGAGGTTCCGTACAAAGTTAGGCAAGGCTTGCCTTATTTCTTCGGTTTAGCTTAACGTCAAAGCTGCAATACATATAGGGAACCTCATATCAGGTGAGGTCACGATAAGGAGATGCAATGCAGCTCGCTCTTGCCGCCGGTTCGACCGGCCGCGGCACATCCGACTTTCTGCCGAACGCGCGGACCAATCGGCTGCTGGCCGCGGGGGTCGTCCTGGCCGGCGCCGGTGTGATCGCCGTCAACCCGGTTGCGCCGCTGGTTTCCGTCGCCAGCCACCACCAGCCCGCCGTCGAGCTCACCGCCACCACTGAGGAAAACCTCGACTACCTGATGGGCCTGCTGTCGGGCCCGAACCCGCTCAGCACCGCCATCAACGAACTCACCGGCTACTACAGCCAGGTCGCCAGCAACAGCTTCGACGGGATGATGGCGGGCATCGAGGGCGCCTGGTCCGGTATGGGCGCCGCTCGGGGCCTGGAGACCATCCTTCCCCAGATCATGGACTACCTGCAGCAGGGTGACTTCACTCATGCCTGGGACCTGATCAACTGGGACCTGTTGTTCTCCGCGCAGAACATCTTCCAGCCGCTCTTCGACCACACCGTGCGCGGCACCGGCGAATTCGTGCCCGGCGTGTTCGGCCTCGGCGCCGACATGACTCGGGTCTGGGCGGAAGTGCAGGACATTTTCGGTGACTTCAACTTCTGGAAGAGCACCGCCAAGTACCTGACGGAACCGCTTACCGGCTACATGTTCGCGTTGTCGGAAAACTTGAACGGCGTCGAGGGCCGCGAGGCTCAGGACCCGATCGACGCCCTGCTCAACGGCTACATCACGTGGAACGAGGAAACCGGCGAGGACACCGGCCAGTGGTGGGGCCTGCTCACCCCGCAGGGCACCTTCGCCTACTTCCTCGATGTGCTGCCGAGCAGGATCGCCGATGCGTTGACAGCGAACATTCCGGACGTCGATGCCGGCGACGCGGTTGCGGCCGCCAGCCTGTTCGACTTCGACCTGGACTGGCTCACCGGCCTGTTCGCCTGATCGCACCACCCTCTCTCGCGCGAGCGTGCGTGTGTCCGATTACGCACGCTCGCGCGGAGGACGAGCCGGGTTCGGGCCGCAATGGCCCGGGCCCGGCTCAAAACATTGCCATTGACTAATGGCACCATTGACTGTTGACTCAGTCACATGATGCTTGGCCGCTCGCCGAAACGCAGCCACGGGGCTTCCGCCGTCGTCACCGGAGCCGGCAGCGGCATCGGAGCGGCATTCGCCGTCGAACTGGCCCGCCGCGGCAGCGCCGTGGTCTGCAGTGATATCGACGATGACGCCGCCCAGCGCACCGTCGAGGCCATCACCGGCGCGGGCGGACGCGCCACCGCCATGCACTGCGACGTCTCCGCCGTCGACGAGGTCATCGCGCTGGCTGAGGCCGCGCAGGACTGGTTCGGCCACCCGCCCACGCTGGTGATCAACAACGCGGGCGTCGGCGCCGGTGGAGAGCCGATCGGCACCATGGCGCTGGACGACTGGAACTGGACGCTGGGCATCAACCTGTGGGGCCCGATCCACGGCTGCCACGTCTTCACCCCGATCCTGCGCGACGCCTCCGCCGGCCAGCCCCGCGGCATCATCAACGTTGCCTCGGCCGCGTCGTTCGGCGCCGCCCCGGAGATGGCGGCCTACAACGTCAGCAAGGCCGGCGTGTTGTCCCTGTCGGAGACCCTGGCCGCCGAGCTGTCGGGCACCGGGATCGGCGTGACCGTGCTGTGCCCGACGTTCGTCAAGACCAACATCGTCGAATCCGGCCGCATCACCGCGCAGTCCACTGACATGGCAAACCGTCTGATGCGCTGGACCGGGCTCTCGGCGGCCCGGGTGGCCCGGGACTGCCTCGACACCCATGACCGCGGCGGTCTGTACTGCATGCCGCAGTTGGACGCCAAAATCGGTTGGAACATCAAGCGATTGGCGCCTGAGACATTCACCAGGACCATCGGGCTGGCGTTTCGGGCCGGCTCAATCCTGCCGAGTTGATCGAGGAGATTGTCATGGCTGTCGACCTGGATGTGATGCTCACCAAGATCAAGGACCGACAGTGGGCGCTGGCCGACATCGACTGGGACGCGCCGGGTGCCGAGCTGATTCGCCCCGAGATGGTGCCCAAGCTCAAGAAGTTCATGGCCGACCTGTGCTGGATCGAGAACATCGGGGCCCGCGGATTCGCGGCTATGGCACGCAAGGCGCCCACCCCGGCGCTGGCCGAGATCTACCGCTACTTTCACGCCGAGGAGCAACGCCACGCCAATGCCGAGCTGGCACTGATGAAGCGCTGGGGCATGCTCGACGACGGTGAAATGCCCGAGCCCAACGTCAACATCCGGCTGGCGATGCAGTGGCTCGACGACTACTCCGATGACCTGCCGTTGTCCGTGCTCGGCACGGTCATTCCGATGCTGGAAGTGGCGCTCGACGGCGCACTGCTGAAGTTCCTGCTCGACGAGGTCGACGATCCCGTCTGCCACCAGGTGTTCGAGAAGATCAACAACGACGAATCCCGGCACATCGCCGTCGATTTCGAGGTGCTGGAGATGATCGGGCACGCCGGCCTGCGCAAGCTGGCCATCGAGTTCGTCGGCACCGTCGCCTCGCCATCTCTCATCGTCGGCGCGCTGATCTCCGTCCCGTTGCTCAACCGGGTGCGCAACGAAGTGATCGGCATGGGATTGGATCCGCACCGGCTCTACTCGGCACTGATGCGTTTCCGGCAGTTCGGCGAACGCGGCACGCACACCTGGCGGGTGCCGACGTATCAGATCGTCAAGCATTACGCGGCCTTGGTGGCCAACCCGGACAGCCCCTATCACCTGTTGGCCGACCCCGCGGTGTGGCTGTCCGGCTTTTACCCCAAGCGGCTGCTCAAACCCATCCCGAGCTGGTTCAAGGAGCTGACGCACGAGCCGGCGGCCTGAGATGGCCCGCGCGCACGTCTACCAGACGCTGATCGTCGGTGCCGGCTTCAGCGGGATAGGTGCGGCGATCAAGCTGGCCGAAGCCGGCCTCGGCGGCGACGACGAGATCGTGATCCTGGAGCGCAGCGACCGGGTCGGCGGAACCTGGCGCGACACCCGCTATCCCGGTGCGGCCTGCGATATTCCGTCGCTGCTGTACTCGTTCTCATTCGTGGCCAACCCCGGTTGGTCCCGGGCCTATCCCTCGGCCGGCGAGATCTATCAGCACATCGAGGACATGGTCGACCGGTTCGACCTGCGCCGCCACATCCGGTTCGGCACCGAGGTCACCGCCCTGGCGTTCGACGAAAGCGCCGGTGTTTGGACCGTATCGGCGGGCCGCAAGAAGTTCCGGGCCCGCACCGTGGTGCTCGCGTCGGGCCCGTTGCCCGATTCGAGCTTCCCGGCTATTCGCGGCCTGGACGCCTACACCGGCCACAAGATCCATAGCGCCCGTTGGGATCACGACTACGACTTCGCCGGCAAGAAGGTCGCGGTCATCGGCACCGGCGCCAGCGCGGTGCAGATCATCCCGGAGTTGGTCGAGCAGGCCGGCTTCGTCAAGGTCTTCCAGCGCACCCCGGGCTGGGTGATCCCGCGACTGGATGTGGCCATGCCGGCGAGCGTTCAAGAGCTGTTCGCCAAAGTCCCCGCGGCCCAGCAGCTTGCGCGCCAGGCGTTGTTCTGGGGACATGAGGCCAGCGCCACCGCGTTGGTGTGGAACACCCCGCTGAGCGGCCTGGTCGCGCAGCTGGGCAAGGCCCACCTGCGGGCCGCCGTCAAGGATCCATGGCTGCGCCGTCAGCTCACCCCGGACTTCACCCCCGGCTGCAAACGCATGCTGATCTCCAGCGACTACTACCCCGCCCTGCAGCGCGACAACTGCAAGCTGATCGACTGGCCGATCGCCACGATGAGCCCGGCCGGCATCCGCACCAGCGACGGCGTGGAGCACCAACTGGACGCCATCGTCTTCGCGACCGGCTACGACGTGCACCTGACCGGTCCGCCGTTCTCCGTCTCCGGCTTGGGTGGCAGGTCGTTGGCCGACGAATGGACCCGAGGTGCCCAGGCCTTCAAGAGCATCCAGGCACACGGCTATCCCAACCTGTTCTTCATGACCGGCCCCAACTCCGGCCCGGGCCACAACTCACTGCTGGTCTACGTCGAAGGCCAACTCGACTACGTGGTGCGCGCCATCCGCACCGTCCGTCAGGCGAAGCTGCGGTATCTGGACGTCCGCGAGACGGTGCAGCGCCGCCACAACGAGCAGATCCAGCGACGACTCCGCAAGACGACGTGGATGTCGGGCTGCAGTAGCTGGTATCTGACCGAAGACGGCTTCAACGCCTCGATGTACCCGGGGTTCGCGACGCAGTATCTTCGGCAGATGCGAAGCTTCCGGCTCTCCGACTACCACGCGGTGGCATGAGCACACCGGATCGCCACCCGAAAGCGGACTCCATCGCCGGGGTGCTGGCGAACCTGCGCCGGGTGCCACGGCGGGTGCGGCGCGAGTCCCGCGAGGTGATCGAGGCAGCGGTGACCCAACTGTTCGAGGTGGTGGTGCGCCACCCCGGCGGTCACACGGCGTCGCGGGAATACCGGATCGACGACCTGGCCCGCTTGGCCGGCACCACCACCCGCAATGTCCGGGTGTACCGGGACCGGGATCTGCTGCCGCCGCCGCGACGAGTGGGGCGGATCGCGCTGTTCAACGACACGCACCTGACCCGGCTGCGGCTGATCACCTCGATGCTGGACCGGGGCTACACCATCGCGCACGTCAAGGAGATGATCGGCGCCTGGGAGCAGGGCAAGGATCTCGGGGACATCCTGGGCCTGGAGAGCGCGATCGCCGGCAGTTGGACCACCGAGCGCCCTCAGACCATGCCCAGTTCCGCGGCCGAGCGGCTGATCGGCGATCCGCAGGCGCTGCGGCGGCTGATGGGCCTGGGAATCGTCCGCATCGACGAGGCCGACAGCTCGCGAGCCACCATCACCCGGCCCAAACTGATCGAGGCGTTCAACGAGATCCGCGGCTACGGCATCTCCGTGGACCGGCTCATCGACCTCTACGAGGAGACGCTGCCGCATATCGACGCGATCAGCCAGATGTTGGTGCGCGCCGGGGCCGAGCATGTCCTGAAAAGGGTCCAGCCCGGTGCGCCGCTGCCCGCCGACGCCGAGATCGCCGAGCTGATCGGGATGCTGGTGCGGTTCCGCACCCAGGCCGTCGCGTCGGTCACCGCAACCCTGGCGGCCTCGATCGAGTCGACCATCGAGTCGATGGTCAGCGGCCTGCTCGCCGAGTCGCTGCTGCACTGACCGCGTCCACCGCGAGGTTCGCGGCGAACCGATCAGGCCAGGGCGAGGAACAGCTTCTCGAGCTCATCCTCGGTCAGCGGCGCGTTGCCGCTGCCGGACTGGCCGGCCAGGCATTCCCGAAGCCCGCTCGCGACGATCTTGAAACCCGCCCGATCCAGCGCCCGCGAGACCGCGGCGAGTTGTGTGACCACGTCCTTGCAGTCGCGGCCGCTTTCGATCATCGCGATCACCCCGGCGAGCTGGCCGTGCGCGCGGCGCAACCGGTTCAGTACCGACTTGACGCTTTCGTCGTCCCCAACCACCTGAGCTCCTCTCTGCGGAACCACCAATCATACCCTGCCGGGTATCTGATGGCCGCGGAGCTCAGCGGCGGGCGACCAGGAACGGCGCCAATGTGGCCAGCATCTCGCAGGTCTTGTCGAACTCCCGCTCGGGATGCGCCTCGCCGATCACGCTCGTTCCGGCCCGTAGCCAGGTCCGCCCTCCGCGCTCGTGGGCGGTCCGCAGCGCCGACGCCGCATCCAGCCCGCCGTCGGCGGAGAGCATCACCACCGCGCCGGAGTACAGGCCACGCGGGTACTGATCGAGCCGCAGGACGGCATCGATCCCCGCCGGGCCGGGACTGCCCGACGTGATAGCCGGGAACAGCGCCTCCAGGGCATCCATCCGATCCCGCGCGGCCATGACGTCGACCACCGACGCCGGGCTGTACCCCAGTGCGCGTATCCCGCCCAGCCGCAACAAGAATGACCGGGCCGCGGTGTTGTGCGGCCGCCCCAGCCGGTAGGTCGAGGGAAAGTCGACCGCGAACGGCACGGCGACGCAGCGCGACAGAGTCACCCTGCGGTAGGCGCCGGCGCGGATCTCCTCGACCGCGGTCGCCACCCGCTCGCGATAGCCGGTGCCGTCCACGTCCACCGCGACGGGGGACGGTTCGGCCGGCGTCGCAACGGCGCCGGCCAGCAGCCGGTCCAGCACCGCGACTTCACGGTCGGCGTGCCCGAACATCTCTACTTTCTCGGCGGTGACGACGATGCGGGTCTGCGGCCAGAACACCCGCGCCAATGCGGTGCCCGGCGCCAAGCGGTCCTGAAGCCCGAAGCGGTAGGCGCCCAACTCGAAGGCGACCCAACCGAACACCTGGGTGGCCTCCAGCAGCAACCGGTCAACCGCCTCGCCGAGCACCGCGGCCGGCCGGCCTCGCCAGTGCTGGCGTCGCACCACCCCGTCGCGAACTATGCGCAGTTCGTCACTGTCGAATTCGACGGCGGCGCGCAGACCTGCGGCCAGTGTCCAGCTTCCGTCACGCTCGTAGAGCAGGTACTCCTTGCCATCACGTTCCGGCAACGCCGCGGCCAGCGTGGCCGCCAGATCGGCCGGCTCGACACCCGGCGGCAACGGTATCGACAGCGCACTCTCGGAGGCCGTTTCGACACCGAGCTCGAACACAATTAGTAAATGTAGCCTAACCTATTAACCAAAAGGCTCGTAGCTCCACGACCTGCGGCGATACCGGGTCAAAAGGCTTTCAGCAACGCGGCTCGCGCCTTGACATGCAACTCCTCGAACGTGGAGTTGCGCTGCCGCTCCATCTCCGCGGCCATCCTGTTGCCCAGGTCCTCCAACTCGGCGTCGGTCAGGTCGACCGGCGCCGGCGGGGGCACCAGGTCGCGCTCCTCTTCGTCGGCATGGGCTTCCAAGACCATCAGGAAGGAATTCCACTCATCTACGTAGTGGGGCGAGGAGGCCGGTGTCCGCAACGCAACCGCGAGCTGGTCGTAGATCTGCCGGTGTTCTGCGTGCGCGATCGCGATCAGCCTGCTGGCCGCCGACAGTGCCGGATAGTAGATGTCGTCCTCGATGCGCATATGGATGGTGAACTCCCGCAACAGTTCATCGAGGGTCTCTTGCCGCTCGGCCGATCCGACCGGAGCCGCCTTGAGCCTGGAACCCAGCCCGCGCAACACGTTGTGGTGATCTCTCAACACGTCATAGGCGTTGCTCACTGTGCGGTCTCCTTCGGTTCGAAGATTTCCGGGCACTCCGGAACCTGCGGTGCGAGGTACTTCTCCCGGGCCACCCCGAGCGGAATCGGTGCACCGTCACGCAGCTCGACCATCCCGTTGCGCAGCCGAGCCTGATAGCACGGCAGCGGAGCGGTGGCCGGTCCGCGCACCACCTCGCCGGAGTACACGTCGAACTGCGAACCGTGCCATGGGCAGACGACCCGGCCCCGGTCGACCCAACCGTCCTCCATCGGCGCGGCAAGGTGCGGGCACAGGCCGGCGAACGCCGACACGGTGTCGCCGTCGCGACACACCACCACCCCGACGCCGTCGACCTCAACCCGCTTGAGCTTCGTGTCGGCCGGCAGCTCCGCCTCCGGCAGCACCGACGTCCAATCCTCGATGCGTAGCCGTTGACCGGACTGGTCGATGCCGATCCCGGAGCCGAACACCAGTGCACCGCCCAGGAATCCGCTGGCGGAGGTGATGCCGTAGCCGACCGCGCTGGTCACTATGCCCCGCAGATGCCGGCCGCGGCGCCGGTCCCGCCAGGACCGGATGTACAGACCCGTGGCGACGAGATTCAGCACGCCGTGCACCAGCCCGATCCGCCGGTCGGATTCGTGGGTGTGCTGCCAGTCGGTCACACCGGTGGCGGCGGAAGCGAAGTTGGCCAGAATCCCCAGCCCCAGCGCCCGCTGGGCGAATCGAGACGCATCGAGGACTTCGTTCGCGGACTTGCCGGGCAACAGGCTCAGCGCATCCAGCGCCACCGTCGTCCCGATGGCGCCGGTGGCCAGCGACGCCAGCGGCGGATGCACCGGGTGCCCGAGCCAGACGCCGTTCAAGAAATTGGTCACCCGATTGCGCCACCCGCCGAATGCGTTGAAGACGAAGCTCAGTACGTTCTCCAGCCGGTAGCTCGGTCGGTCCAGCCACTCCTGTCGCCCGAGAATCTCCAGCACCCGCCCACCGGCGCCGTGCGCCCGGTCCGCAGCGTCTCGCGCCCGTTGAAATGCCATCCCGTCGGTCCTCCATCTGACATCGACAATGCCTCGTTTGCGGCACTGCATCCGGGAGCGTATCCGCGTGCAGGTATGCACACAAGTAACGGGTTACGATATAGCTATCTTTGCGCTACGAAGGCCGCCGGCAGCTGGCGAGATGCACATCGTGTGCGATCTAGAAATGTTGTGTTTCAACAGAATATGCCTCATACAGCCATTCGCCAGAGTTCAGTACGCCGGATCTGGCAACATCATGTAAAGATTGCTGTGAGTATGTTGGACGCCTGTGCGCTACCCAGAACGACGGCCTTCTGAGCGCGCTTTGGATCCGCATATGCGGTTCGTTTCCCGAGTCGGACCGGCCACAGGTCCGGTGATGCCGACCACTGCGAGGAGATCGCGGTGATGTGTTACGAGCATTCACGATTCGGTATCAGTCCCCACACGATGGTTGCAACGACAGCGCCCGCGTGGACCATGGAGTCATGCTAAGTATCCGCAAACTCATTGGATCGATGTTCGTAGCGACAGCCGCGGTGGCCATCGCTGCCGCCCCGACCGGCGTGATGCTGATGACTGCACCGGCGGGCACGCCGAGCCACACCGTGGTCGCCCAACCGCACGGTGCCGGCGGCCCGGACGGCAACGGCGGCGGAAGCGGCTGTGGCCATGACGCCGGCTGGCAGGGCTGCGGGGGCTTCATCCCCGGCCAGGGTGGTTTCGGCCACGGCTGCTTCAACGGCATCTGCGGCAGCTGGGACGGCGGCCGCGGCTGGTTCAGCGGCTGACCGACGCCTACCCAGGTGGCGGCGACCCGCCGCTACCCCAGCAGGGCCCGCACCACCGCGTCGGCCAGCAGCCGACCGCGGTCGGTCAGCACCAGCCGTTCGCCGTCGAGGCGCAACAGGCCGTCGCTGACCGAGGTCGCGGCGCGCTCCCGCTCGGCGGGGTCCAGAGTCGCCAGCGGCAACCCCTCGCGCATCCGCAACCGCAACATGACGTCCTCGGTGTGCCGGTCGGACTCGGTCAGCTCCTCGAAACCCGCCACCGGCAGCACGTTCTCCGCCACCAGCTGCGCGTAGGTATTGGGGTGCTTGACATTCCAGTAGCGCAGCGCGCCGTCGTAGCTGTGCGCTCCCGGTCCGGCGCCCCACCACCGGCCGCCGCCCCAGTAACCCAGGTTGTGCCGGCAGGCGGCGCCGGGCCGGCTCCAATTCGACACCTCATACCAGTCCATCCCGGCGGCACGCAGTCGGGTGTCGACCAGTTCGTAGCGATGCGCCATCACATCGCCGTCGGGAGCGGGTAGTTCGCCGTGCCGTACCCGACGGGCCAGCGCGGTGCCGTCCTCCACGATCAGGCTGTAGGCCGAGACATGGTCGACGCCCGCCTCCAGCGCGGCGTCTGCCGAACGCAGCAGATCGTCGTCGGTCTCACCGGGAGTGCCGTAGATCAGGTCGATGTTGAGGTGCTCGAATCCGGCGGCACGTGCCTCCCGCGCCGCGGCCACCGGCCGGCCCGGGGAGTGGATGCGGTCCAGGGTGGCCAGCACCCGCGGCGACACCGACTGCATGCCCAGCGATACCCGGGTGTAGCCGGCGGCCCGGATCGACTCGAAGAACTCCGGCGACGTCGACTCCGGGTTCGCCTCGGTGGTGACCTCGGCGTCGTCGGCCAGTCCGAAGTGTTGACGCACGTGGTCGAGCACCAGTGCCAGCCGGGCACCGCCCAGCAGGGATGGTGTGCCGCCGCCGACGAACACCGTGTCGGCACGCGGGCCACCCAGGCGGGCGGCCGCCAACTCCAGTTCCCGGGCCAACGCCGCCACCCAGGCGTCGGGGTTGGCGCCGCCCAGCTCAGCCGGGGTGTAGGTGTTGAAGTCGCAGTAGCCGCACCGGGTGAAACAGAACGGCACGTGCACATACACCCCGAACGGGTCTTCCGGGCCGCGCCGGGCAGGTGGTGCCTCGGGCAGCGCCACAGCGGTCGGGGTGGGCGTCATGAGGCCCGATCATCCCACGGCGCCGCCCGTCAGCGCCTCAGTCGGCTTGCGCTCCGGGCTGCTCGGCGTCCACGTACAGCGCCGTCACGTAATGCGTCAGCGAACCGATCGGGGCGGCCCCGGCCCGGGCGGCGCAGGCCGGCCACGCCCCGGGCCCCCGGCTGGCCATGATGCGTTTGGCGACGGCGATCTGCTGCTGCGGAGAGGCCTGCGACGGCAATCCCACCCCGCCGTTGTGGTCCCAGTCCCCAGCGCTGATCTGCAGCCCGCCGTAGCCGCCGCTGCCGGTGTCGGCCGACCAGTTTCCCCCGGACTCGCACCTGGCGATGGCCTCCCAGTCGATCGGGTCGGCGTTGGCCGCGCCGGCCAGTTCGGCGGCGCCGACCAGCAGCGCGCCGGCCGCCAGCGCTGTGAATTTCCTCATACCAACTCCACCTTGCTGGCCAGCCATCGGCCGTCGACCTTGTCCATGGTCATCCGGATCCGGCTGCGATCGATCACCGGTTCGGGATTGTCGGCGTTGCGCACCGCTTGGTTGACCAGCAGCACCACCACAACGTGGCCCTTCTCGGCGGATTTGACCACCGCGTCGGCGACGTGCCCGCGAGCGGTCGCCTTGTTGTCGATCAGCAGCTGGCGCAGCTGCACACCGGAGCGGGTGTGCATCGCCCGGAACTCACCGATCGACCCGTCGGTGATGTCAGCGAAGTTCCGATCGATGTCGTCGGCGTCGATGTCGGTCAGCCGCAAGACATATGACTCGGCGGCCGCCAGGGCCTGCTCACCTGCGAGGTGGGTTTGGTAATGCTGGACGGCCAGCCATCCGCCGCCGCCCACGATGGCCACCAGCGTCGCGATCGCCAGCCAGCGCCGCAGCAGGGCGCGTCCGCCCGCGCGCGGTGGCGGTTCGGGGACCGGCAGCGGCTCCCACGCCGGTTCCCAGCCGAAGTCGACCACACTCACCTGTCCCACCCGCCTTCCGATCGGCTGTTGTCTTACGGCTGTCCGGCATAGGACACACCGCCCCGGGCCTTCCTGTCCGCCCCTCCCGGACCGACCGTCTCCCCTCGGACCCCACATGAGTTTTGCTCACGCTGATCACAACTTTGCGCCGGTAAGGAAGATTTTCGGCATCCATGGCATAATCGCTCCCGTGACCGCCGCCTACTGCACCGCATCTGGGGTTGCCTTGGTGGCTCGGCGGCATATCGATTTCAAGCGAGTTTGCAGCTGTCGCTGTCTGCCTTGATGCCGTAGAGCCGCCCACCTGTTTTTCCAGCTGGCCGACGGATCTGCGCCGCCGGAGACAGTCGCCGGTGACCTGCGCTCAATCCCGCCAGCTCCTTTTTCGAAGGAGAACCGATGACCGCCACTCCGACTGCTCCGCCGAGCAGGGCCAAGCGCAGCGAGGCCCAGTGGGCGCTCGGCGAGACCGAACCGGTCAACCACAACGAGCAGTTCAAGCAGGAGGACCCGGCCCTCAATGTGCGGGCCCGGATCCTCGACGTCTACTCCAAGCAGGGCTTCGACAGCATCGCCAAGGATGACCTGCGCGGACGCTTCCGCTGGATGGGTCTCTACACCCAGCGCGAGCAGGGCTACGACGGCACCTTCACCGGCGACGAGAACGCCGACCTGCTCGAGGCCCCCTACTTCATGCTGCGGGTGCGCTGCGACGGCAAACCGCTGTCGGCCGCCGCGATGCGGACCCTTGGTGAGATCTCGGTCGACTTCGCGCGGGGCACCGCCGACATCTCCGACCGCAACAACCTGCAATACCACTGGATCGAGATCGAGAACGTCCCGGAGATCTGGGACCGCCTGGACGCCGTCGGGCTGCAGACCACCGAGGCCTGCGGCGACTGCCCGCGTGGCATGCTCGGCTCGCCGCTGGCCGGGGAGTCCCTCGACGAGGTCCTCGACCCCTCCCCCGCCCTCGACGAGATCGTCCGCCGCTACATCGGCAACCCGGAGTTCGCCAACCTGCCGCGCAAGTTCAAGACCGCGGTGTCGGGCCTGCCGGATGTGGCCCACGAGATCAACGACGTCTCCTTCATCGGCGTCAACCACCCCGAGCACGGCCCCGGCCTGGACCTGTGGGTCGGCGGCGGGCTGTCGACCAACCCGATGCTGGCTCAGCGCCTCGGCGCGTGGGTGCCGCTGGACGAGGTGCCGGACGTCTGGGAGGCCGTCACCAGCCTGTTCCGCGACTACGGCTACCGGCGGCTGCGTTCCAAGGCCCGGCTGAAGTTCCTGCTCAAGGACTGGGGGCCTGAAAAATTCAGGGAAGTTCTCGAACGGGAGTACCTCAAGCGCCCGATGATCGACGGGCCGGCGCCCGCGGAGCCCACCGCGACCGTCGACCACGTGGGGGTGCAGAAGACCCGCAACGGCCGCAACGCGGTGGGCGTGGCCCCGATCTCCGGCCGGGTGAGCGGAGCGACGCTGCTCAAGGTGGCTGAGCTGATGGAACAGGTGGGTTCGGACCGGGCACGGTTCACCCCGTACCAGAAACTGGTCATCCTCGATGTTCCCGACGACAAGCTCGACGGCCTGCTCACCGAGCTGGATGCGCTGGGTCTGCCGGCCAACCCCTCGCCGTGGCGGCGCAATCTGATGGCCTGCACCGGGCTGGAGTTCTGCAAGCTGTCGTTCGTCGAGACCCGGGTGCGGGCGCAGAGCCTGGTCCCCGAACTCGAGCAGCGCCTCGATGACCTCAACGCCCTGCTGGACGTGCCGGTGACGGTCAACATCAACGGGTGCCCGAACTCGTGTGCCCGCATCCAGGTGGCCGACATCGGGTTCAAGGGCCAGATGATCGACGACGGCGAGGGCAACGCGGTACCGGGCTTCCAGGTGCACCTCGGCGGCAGCCTGGGCGCCGACAGCGGTTTCGGCCGCAAGCTGCGTCAGCACAAGGTGTTCAGCTCCGAGCTCGGCGACTACATCGAACGGGTGGTGCGCAACTTCATCAAGCAGCGCACCGCCGGTGAGCGCTTCGCCCAGTGGGCGGTGCGGGCCGAAGAAGACGACCTGCGATGAGACCACACGGCGAAGCGGAGTTGCGCGAGCTGGCCGCCAAGGGGGCGGCCGAGCTCGACGGCGCCAGTGCCACCGAACTGCTGGAGTGGACGGATACGCACTTCGGCGGCGTGAACGGCCCGCGCGGCGGCGCGACCTGTAACTACGTGGTGGCCTCCAATATGGCCGACGCGGTGCTGGTGGACCTGGCGGCGAAGGTCCGCGCGGGGGTCCCGGTGCTGTTCCTCGACACCGGCTATCACTTCGCCGAGACCATCGGCACCCGCGATGCGGTGGAGGCGATGTACGACGTCCAGTTGGTCAACGTCACCCCGGAGCAGACCGTCGCCGAGCAGGACGCCGCCCACGGCAAGGACCTGTTCGGGTCCAATCCGGCGCTGTGCTGCCGGCTGCGCAAGGTCGAACCGCTGGCACGCACGCTGCGCGGCTATTCGGCGTGGGTGACCGGGCTGCGCCGGGTGGAGGCTCCGACCCGCGCCAACGCGCCGCTGATCAGCTTCGACGAGCAGTTCGGGCTGGTGAAGGTCAACCCGATTGCGGCGTGGACCGACGATGAGATGGACGCCTACATCGCCGCGAACAACGTGCTGGTCAACCCGCTGATCGACGAGGGCTACCCGTCGATCGGCTGCGCACCGTGCACGGCCAAGCCGGCGGCCGGCGCCGATCCGCGCAGCGGGCGCTGGGCGGGCCTCGCCAAGACCGAATGCGGGCTGCACGCCTCGTGACAGCTCCCATTGCGACCCTCGTGTTGACCGCGCACGGCAGCCGGGATCCGCGCTCGGCCGCCAATGCCGACGCGATCGCCGGGCATCTGCGCCGGGTGGCGCCGGAGTACGCCGTGCAGGTGGCGTTCTGCGAACAGAGCACCCCGAATCTGCGCGACGTTCTGGAAGGACCATTGGCCGGCTCGCCCGGCCACCGTGCCGTGGTGGTCCCGTTCCTGCTGGCCAGCGCCTACCACGCCCGGGTTGATATCCCGGCGATGATCGCGCAGTCCGGTGCCGACGTTCGGGTGGCGCCGACCCTGGGCGAGGACAGTCGTCTGGTCCAGGTTCTCGGGGAACGGCTGACCAGCGCCGGGGCGTCACGGTTCGACCCGAAGTTGGGCGTGGTGGTGGCCGCGGTGGGCTCCTCGCATGCGACGGCCAATGCGCAGACCGCTCGGATCGCCGCCCGCCTGTCTCGCGGAACCCGTTGGGCCGGAGTGGAGGTCGCCTTCGCCACCAGCGGCCCGCAACCTTCTGTACCGGAAGCCGTCGAACGCCTGCGGGCCCGCGGCGCCACCCGGCTGATGATCGCCCCCTGGTTCCTGGCGCACGGGCTGATCACCGACCGAGTCGCCGGCTACGCCAGACAAGCCGGGATCCCGATGGCTGAGCCGCTGGGCGCGCACCGCCTGGTGGCAGCGACAGTCTTGGATCGCGCCGAAGCGGCCCTGACCGCTCGGACCGCGGCCGCCTGACCCACGGACCCCACGCCAAGGGTGAGAGCCGTCACAGCAGTCATCACCCTCCGCCCGTTTTAGTATGGTTAGCCTAACCTACGTTAGGAGCCTTGGGTGACGTCGACGGGCGAGGATCCCCTCATCGCGAGAATGGTAATTCGGCGGCGGCACGCGCTGCACGAATCCTGTCACCGGCTTCGCCAACTTCATCCGCAGTGCCCGCGCACCTACGGTGTCGCGATTCTGGCGGACGTCAGCAAGCGCCGATGGTTCCCGTTGGACTCGGTGTTCACCGTCGACCGCCTGCGGGTCCGCCTGGACGAGACCGCCGAGCTCACCGACCGGCGCGCGGCGGGCAACGTGCTGGCCGCGCGCCTGGTGCACGAGGTGCTGGGTCGGCTGCTTCCGCTCGTGCTCCTCGAGGGAAGAGCCTGGGACGCGGGCCTGGAGAACCTGTGGGTGCACTTCGACGGCGAGAACGACATCGACTGGGTGGCCGTGGTCGACCCGACGGTGCGGGTCCTTCCAGATGATCCCTGGATCAGCAAGAAGGGCGGGCGCGGCGACGTCGACACCATGGTGGTCTTGCCCAACGAGTCGGCCCTGACCACCTGGGTGGCCCACCGGTGCCATCGGACCTTGGCCCCGCTGTTCGTCTGGCTCCACAAGGCGTCCGAAGGCGCGGTTTCGATCTTGTCGATGTGGCAGCTCGTCGGATCGGCGGTCGTGGTGGCCGCCTCCCAGCTTCCCCGCCGGCCCGAGATCGACGAGGCCCGCAGCTTCCGGCGAAGTCAGGCAGTGCTCGACGCGATGGTCGGCTTCGGACTGCCGGTGCGCGGGCTCGCCGTGCCGGCACGCCTCGCCACCACCTCGAAGGCCTCCAGCCGCAGCGGAGGACAGCTGTGAGCGCTGCCCCCGCCTTCTCGATGATCGTGGGCTACGGCAGCGACATGGGCAACGCCGAGGACGCCGCGATGTCATTCGCCGAGGCCTTCGAAGAAGCCGTCGGCCGGGGCGCCGAAGCGGTCGAGCTCAACCAGGTCGAGATCGGCGATCTGGCGTCGGCGACGCATCTGATCGTGGTCACCTCCACCTGGGGTGACGGCGAGTTTCCCGACAACGCCAACCTGTTCTGGGAGGCCATCAGCGCGGACACGGCCGACCGCCTCGATCACCTGAGCTTCGCGGTGCTCGCCCTCGGCGACAGCGGATATGACCTGTTCTGCAACGCCGGCCGACTGCTCGACGCGCGTCTCGAACAGCTGGGCGCTACCCGGCTGATCGAACGCACCGAGATCGACGGCTCCTATTCAAAGCCGGCCGCGGCGTGGACAACCGACGTCGTCAAGCTGCTGGCGGCCGAGCACGCCAGCCCCAATCCGAGCATTGCCGTATCGAGTGCCGCGGTGCACCCACCCGAGCAGGCCGCACCGTCGACCCCCGATCGTGACCACCCCTTCGAGGCCCGGCTGGCGGTCAACCGGCTGCTCACGGCGCCGGGATCCGACAAGGAGGTCCGCCACTACGAGCTGGACCTCAACGGCTCCGGCATCGCTTATACCGCAGGCGATTCCATTGCGGTGCATCCGAGCAACGACCCCGCCCTGGTCGATGCCCTGCTGACCGAGTTCGGCCTCGACCCCGACCACAGCGTGACCGGCCACGACGAGCCCCTGGGCGTGCTGCTGGCACATCACCTCGAGATCCGGACGCCGTCGCGGGCGCTGCGGGAACTCGCGGCGTCGCGCACCCGCGACCCGAGCGCCGCGGCCGCACTGCGCGTGAATGCCGATGCCGCACAGGATTCGTGGCTCTACGGCAAGGACGTGCTCGACCTGATCAGACTGGCCGGGCTGACGGTGGACGAGGTGATCGACACCTTGCGTCCGCTTCAGTACCGCGACTACTCGATCGCGTCCAGCCCCCTGGTCAGCCCCGACCACGTGCACCTGACGGTGGCGACCGTGCGTTACGCGCTCGGCGACCGCCGCTACGGCGGGGTGGCTACCACGTTCCTGGCCGATCGCGGTGACACGGTGCGGGTTCACCTGCGCCCCAACCATTCCTTCCGGCTGCCGGACCCCGACGTACCCATCATCATGATCGGCCCCGGCACGGGAGTCGCACCCTTTCGGGCGTTCCTGCAGGAACGCCGCGCCGGCCAGGCGAAGGGACGTTCGTGGCTCTTCTTCGGCAGTCGGCGCAGGGCCGGTGACTTTCTCTACGGGGAGGAGTTCGACGACCACCTGCGGTCAGGGGTGCTGTCCAGACTCGATCTGGCATTCTCCCGCGACGGCGCCGGCGACGCACCCAACCGGTATGTCCAGCACCGCATGTGGGAAAACTCGACCGACCTCTTCGGCTGGCTCGAAGACGGCGCGTACCTCTACGTGTGCGGCGACGCCGAACGCATGGCCAAGGACGTCGACGCCACCCTGCACGCCGTCGTGGCCAGCGCCGGCAACATGGACACCGCGCAGGCCCACGCCTATGTCAACCACCTCATCAAGAGTCACCGCTACCTGCGCGACATCTATTGACCCCGGCGCCGGCCCGGCCCCGGGAAACCTCGCCGCTGTTACGCCGAGACCGGTGCGTCTGCTGCCACGTCACCCAGCGGCGGCACCCGGGTGGCCCGCACATAGACGGTGTCCCCTTCGGCCAGCGCCAGGGCTTCGGCGTCGCCGCGGGTGATCTGCGCGGTGAACGGAACCTTGGTGGCGGCATTGGTCAGCTCCACGCGCACCTCGAAGCCCAGGGCCACCACCCGCTCGACAACGGCGCGCAACACCCCGACGCCCTCGGCGCCGTCGGCCGCGGCCACCGCCATGTCCGGGGTGCGCCCGACCCGGATGTCGTGCGGACGGACCAGGGCCCCGTTGAGCGAGGACACCGCACCGAGGAACGACATCACGAAGGCGTTGGCCGGAGCGTCGTAAACCTCGGTCGGCGTGCCGAGCTGCTCGATGCGGCCCTGGTTGAGCACCGCGATCCGGTCCGCGACATCCAGCGCCTCGGCCTGGTCATGGGTGACCAGGACCGTGGTGACATGCACCTCGTCGTGCAGACGGCGCAGCCAGGCCCGCAGGTCCTCGCGGACCTTGGCGTCCAGCGCTCCGAACGGCTCGTCGAGCAGCAGCACCTGCGGATCCACCGCCAGGGCCCGCGCCAGGGCCATCCGCTGACGCTGCCCGCCGGACAGCTGGTTGGGGTAACGGGTCTGAAAACCGCTGAGCCCCACCACTTCCAGCAGGTTGTCCACCTTCTCCTTGACCTCGGCCTTGGGACGCTTGCGGATCTTCAGCCCGAACGCCACGTTGTCGCGCACCGTCATGTGCTTGAACGCCGCGTAGTGCTGGAAGACGAATCCGATCCCACGGCGCTGCGGCGGGATCCCGGTGACATCGACGCCGTTGATGATGACGGTGCCGCTGTCCGGGTGGTCCAGCCCGGCGATCGCCCGCAGCAGGGTCGACTTGCCCGAGCCACTGGGGCCGAGCAGCGCGGTGAGCGAACCGGACGGCACCGCGAAGTCGACGTTGTCCAGCGCGACGAAGTCGCCGTAGCGCTTGTTGGCTCCGCGCACCGTGATTGCGTTGCTCATTTGTTTCCCTTTCCGGCCCGGCGCATGTCGAGCACCACAGAGACGATCAACACCAACACCGACACCGACATCAACAGTGTGGACAGGGCATAGGCGCCGTATTCGGCGCCGCGGTTGTAACGGTCGGACACCAGCAG
The DNA here is from genome assembly GCF_002102265.1 of Mycolicibacter longobardus. Taxonomy (GTDB): domain Bacteria; phylum Actinomycetota; class Actinomycetes; order Mycobacteriales; family Mycobacteriaceae; genus Mycobacterium; species Mycobacterium longobardum. Next base: position 139,028 of record NZ_LQPG01000009.1, read on the forward strand.
TGTCAGCGTCTGGGACTTGCCGGGCAGGTTGGACGACACGATCAACACCGCGCCGTACTCGCCGAGGGTGCGCGCCACGGTCAGCACGATCCCGTACGTCAGCCCCCAGCGGATCGACGGCAGCGTGATGCGCCAGAACGTCTGCCACCAGCTCGAACCCAGCGTCGCCGCCGCTTCCTCCATATCGGTTCCCAGCTCGTGCAGCACCGGTTCGACTTCCCGGATCACGAAGGGCAGGGTGACGAAGATGCTGGCCAGCACGATGCCGGGCAGGCCGAAGATGATCTTCAGACCCCAGTCGTTCTCCACGAATCCCAGCAGACCCGCCGATCCCCACAGCACCACCAGGGCCACGCCGACGATCACCGGCGAGACCGCGAACGGCAGGTCGATGACCGCCTGCAGTGCACCCTTGCCACGGAACTTGTTGCGGGCCAGCACCAATGCCGTGGGAATACCGAAGATCACGTTCAACGGCACCACGATCGCCACCACCAGCAACGACAACTGCAGCGCCGAGATGGCCGCCGGGGTAGAGATGTAGTCGAAGAACTGCCCGAATCCGGGGGCGAAACTGCGCCACAGGATCAACGACACCGGAACGATCAACAGCAGGCCGATATAGGTCAGCGACAGGAATCGAATGAGGTAACGGACTTTCGGCGACGATGTCATGAAGACCGCTCCTGCCGCATGGTCGCCCGCGCCCCCAACACCCGCAGCGCGAGCAGCACCAGGAACGAAATCCCCAGCAGTACAATGGAGATCGCCGCTGCGCCGGTGCGATCGTCGTTCTCGATCAGCGTCCGGATCCACTGCGATGACACCTCGGTCTTGCCGGGCACCGCGCCGCCGATCAAGACCACCGAGCCGAACTCACCGATCGCCCGGGAGAACGCCAGGCCCGCCCCGGTCAGCAGCGCCGGCGTCAACGACGGCAACACCACGGCGCGAAAGATGGTGAACCCGGAGGCGCCCAGGGAGGCGGCAGCCTCCTCGACCTCCCGATCGATCTCCAACAGCACCGGCTGCACGGACCGCACCACGAAAGGCAGCGTGACGAACGCCAGCGCCAGACCGACACCCCATGCGGTGTGCTGCAGATGCAGGTGCACCGGGCTGGCGGGACCGTACAGCGCCAGCATCACCAAGCTGGCCACAATGGTCGGCAGTGCGAAGGGCAGGTCGATGATCACGTCGATGAAGCGTTTGCCGAAGAAGTCGTCACGCACCAGCATCCAGGCGATCAACAGGCCGAACACCAGGTTGAGCACGGTGACGCCGGCCGCGATCGTCAACGTCACCCGGAACGACTCCAGCGCGGCGTGCGAGCTGACCGCCAGCTGAAACGCCCGCCAGCCGCCACCGGCCGCCTGCCAGGCGATCGCGGCCAGCGGCGCCAGCACGATCAGCGACAACCACACCACGGCGGTACCCACCCGCAACGAGATGCCTTCGCGCCGGAACCCCGAATGCACCGGCGGCCCGCCCTGGCCGGGCTGGGTCGCTTCGGTGACCACAGCCGCGCTCATCCGGTGGCTCGGGTGTAGATCTTGCTGATCGAGCCGCTCGCCTTGTCGAACAACCCGCTGTCGATGACGGCCCACCCACCCAGGTCGGCGACCGTCCAGAGCTTGTCCGGCGCGGGAAACTCGTGGCTGAACTCGGCGGCGATACCCGGGTCTGCCGGACGGAAGCCGGCCTGCGCCCACAGACGTTGCGCCACGGCCGTGTACTGGAAATTCTTGAACGCGTTGGCGGCGTCGAGGTGCCTGGTGGAACTCACCACCGCCAGGGGGTTCTCGATCTTGAAGGTCTGCGATGGGTTGATGTGCTCCACCGGCCTGCCCTTGCGCTCGATCCCGATGGCCTCGTTCTCGTAGCTGATCAGCACGTCGCCGCTGCCCTGCAGGAACACATCGGTGGCCTCCCGCCCCGAGCCCGGGCGCAGCTTGACGTGGTCACTGACCAGACGATCGACGAAGTCCAGGCCGTCCTGCGGGTTCTTGCCACCGTCGCTCTTGACGGCATACGGCGCCAACAGATTCCACTTGGCCGATCCGGAACTCAGCGGGCTCGGCGTGATCACCTCGACCCCGGGCCGCAGCAGGTCGTCCCAGTCCTTGATGCGTTTGGGATTGCCCTGCCGCACCACCAGGGTCACCACCGAGCCGAACGGGATGCCCTTGGTGACGTCGGCGTTCCAGTCCTCGGCCACCTTGCCCGCGCTCACCAGCCGGGTGATGTCCGGTTCGACCGAGAAGTTCACGATGTCGGCGGGTTTGCCGTTGACCACGCCGCGGGACTGATCGCCCGACGCGCCGTAAGAGGTGACGACCTGGACGTCGGCGCCCTCCTCGGTGCCGTAGAAGGCCGGGATCACCTTGCTCCAGCCGGGCTCGGGAACCGCATAAGCCACCAGCGTCAGCGTGGTGTGCGTGTCGGATCGCTCAGCTCCGCCGACCACGTCGCTGGGACCGCCGCCGCACCCCGCAAGCGTGGTGATGGCCAAGGCGGCAGCCAGCGCCAGTGCGGCACCGCGCGCAATGGGATTGGGCATTCGTGACCTTTCTCGGCGACTCCGTACAGACTTCAGCAAAAGTGCTTGTCCGTCGGATCGCGAAAGGGCATTCGCTCGAAAGATCGTGCGTCAACAGTGACGACACCGGTGCGCCGACGGGTGCGGGATCAGCAACAACAGTGCAGGTCGGCCACAGCGGAAGTCACCACGGCGAGCATCGGGAGCGCCACCACGTGGCGCGGCCGGTCACCGGTCGCTGCGAACATGCCGGGAAGCATAACAGAGGCCTGTGCGGTCACCGGGTCAGCAGCCAGCTGACGATCACCAACAGAATGAGGCCGACCAGGACCAGGGTCACCTGTGACCGCGGCATCAGCGCGTACCACCGTCACGCCCGTGCCTGACTCGCTCCTGCACCCGGATTCCCTCCCCCAGCACGGCGTCCAGCACCGAGGCCAGACCGTAGGCCAGTACCAGCACCACCGGCATCACCACCGCGGTCTGCACCACGAAGCCGAGCCCGGACAGCCACAGCTCGACACCGTCCCACCAGCTCAGGAAGCCAACCACCCCGACCACCCTAGGCGGGTCGCCGACCGAAGCCAAGATCGCCGTCTCGGGTAGACGCGCGCCATGAGGCCAGAGATGATGGCGGAATGGATCTGCACACCCCGCCGGGCGATGCACCCGAGAAGACCGCGCCGGAAATCAGCGCCCGAACCCCGGGCCCCGGGACGGCAACTGCGCCGACCCCGCCCCTGTCGGCGACCGCGCCGGTGCCGTATGCCGCAACGCCGACCCAGGTCCGTAACCCGTTCCCTCCGATCGCCGACTACGCGTTTCTGTCGGACTGCGAAACCAACTGCCTGATCTCGGCGGCCGGATCCGTGGAGTGGATGTGCGTGCCGCGACCTGACTCCCCCAGCGTCTTCGGCGCGATCCTGGACCGCAGCGCGGGGCACTTTCGGCTCGGTCCCTACGGGGTGTCGGTGCCGGCAGCGCGCCGCTACCTGCCCGGCAGCCCGATCATGGAGACAACCTGGCAGACCCACACCGGCTGGATGATCGTGCGCGACGCGCTGGTGATGGGCAAATGGCACGACATCGAGGCCCGGTCCCAGACCCACCGACGCACCCCCACCGACTGGGACGCCGAGCACATCCTGCTGCGCACGGTGCGCTGCGTCAGCGGCACCGTCGAGTTGACCATGAGCTGTGAACCGGCCTTCGACTATCACCGCACCAGCGCCACCTGGGAGTACTCCGCCAACGCCTACGGCGAGGCGATCGCGCGGGCGCGGCAGAACCCCGACGCCCACCCCACACTGCGGTTGACCACGAACCTGCGGCTGGGACTGGAAGGCCGTGAGGCCCGGGCCCGGACCCGCCTGACCGAGGGCGACGACGTCTTCGTGGCGTTGAGCTGGTCCAAACACCCTGCGCCGCAAAGCTATGCCGAAGCCGCCGACAAGATGTGGAACACCACCGAATGTTGGCGGCAGTGGATCAACATCGGCAACTTCCCCGACCATCCGTGGCGGGTGTATCTGCAGCGCAGCGCGCTGACCCTGAAGGGACTGACCTATTCACCGACCGGGGCCCTGCTGGCTGCGCCCACCACGTCGCTGCCGGAAACGCCACAAGGTGAACGCAATTGGGACTACCGATACAGCTGGGTACGTGATTCGGCGTTCACCCTGTGGGGCCTCTACACGCTGGGGCTGGACCGCGAGGCCGACGACTTCTTCTCGTTCATCGCCGACGTCTCCGGTGTCAACAACGGCCAGCAGCATCCGCTGCAGGTGATGTACGGCGTCGGTGGGGAGCACCAACTCGTCGAGGAGGAACTGGACCATCTGTCCGGCTACGACAACGCCCGGCCGGTGCGGATCGGTAATGCCGCCTACAACCAGGAACAGCACGATATCTGGGGCACCATGCTCGACTCGGTGTATCTGCACGCCAGGTCCCGCGAGCAGGTCCCCGAATCGCTGTGGCCGGTGCTCAAGCGTCAGGTGGAGGAGGCCATCAAGCACTGGCGCGAGCCGGACCGCGGCATCTGGGAGGTGCGCGGCGAACCGCAGCACTTCACCTCGTCGAAGGTGATGTGCTGGGTGGCGCTGGACCGCGGCTCGAAGCTGGCCGAGTTGCAGGGCGAGGTCTCCTACGCCCGGCAGTGGCGAGTGATCGCCGAGGAGATCAAGGCCGACGTGCTGGCCAACGGGGTGGACTCGCGCGGTGTGCTGACCCAGACCTACGGCAGCGACGCGCTGGACGCCTCACTGCTGCTGGTGGTTCTGACCCGGTTCCTGCCCGCCGACGACCCGCGGGTGCGCGCCACCGTGATGGCGATCGCCGACGAGCTCACCGAGGACGGCCTGGTACTGCGCTATCGGGTGGAGGAGACCGACGACGGGTTGTCCGGCGCCGAGGGCACGTTCACCATCTGCTCCTTCTGGCTGGTCTCGGCGCTGGTCGAGATCGGGGAGGTCAGCCGCGCCAAGCATCTGTGTGAGCGGCTGCTGTCCTTTGCCAGCCCGTTACACCTCTACGCCGAAGAGATCGAACCGCGCACCGGTCGCCACCTGGGCAACTTCCCGCAGGCTTTCACCCATCTGGCGCTGATCAACGCCGTCGTCCATGTGATCCGCGCCGAGGAGGAGGCCGACTCCACCGGAGGATTCCAGCCCGCGAACGCGCCTATGTAGGGATCGCCTCACTCGGCGCGAGCAGACGCAGAATTATCCAGAATGGGAGCTTTTTGGGCGATTCTGTGTCTGCTCGGCCCGGGAAGCCGGCGGTTCAGCAAGGCTCGACGGAGGAGAGCCGAAGCTGGGACCGCCGTATGAACCCGGGGTCAGCCGCTCAGACCGCGGACCTTGTCCAGCATCGCCCGGGCCAGATCGGCCGCGGTGGTGTCCCCGGCGGGCGGGGCATCGGAGTCGTCCTCCTCGTCGACGAACCAGAACACATCGATGTCGACGATGCAGTTCACCCGCGCCGCGACCGCCCGCGTCACATGCAGGCCCGCTTCGCCGTCCACGGTGGTGCGCACGGTGGCGGTGAGCACTTCGCCTCCAGCGGAGATGTCGGTGACCTCGCCGCTGGCCTCGTCGACGTCATCGCCATCCCGGATCACCAGCACTCCGTCGCAACTGCCCCACTGCTTCGAGAACTTCTCCATGAGCGCGTCTGCGTCAGCGGCGCTGCCCAAGGCGATCACCGCCTCGCCCACACCGGTCAACGGCGAGTCCTCGGCGCCGGAGCTGTCCCAGAACTCATGGGCGACGTCCCGCACGTTCGCGGCGCCATAGACGCTCTTCTGAGCGCCCACCACGGCGCCGACGCAGTCTGCCGGTTGGGCCGAGTCCCAGGCGTCGAGCAGTTCATCGACCCCGCCGTACCGCGGCGGCAGATCGGGATCGCTGCGGAACGGCTGGCCGACCAGTTTCGACAGCTCTGAGTCGTCGAGCAACACCTGCCGGACCGCCATCCCGGTGACCGGGGTCGGAGCCAATCCCGGTGCAGGCCGGACGGTTCCGGGCACCACCGTCGTGCACCCGCTGGCCAGCAGCACCAGCGCGACCGCACCCCCAGCGATCGCGCGTGCCAGGGCGGCCACTACTTCTTGGCCTTATCTCCGGCCGAGCCGCCATCGGTCGACAGCGCCGCGACGAACGCCTCCTGCGGTACATCGACCCGACCGATGGTCTTCATCCGCTTCTTGCCCTCCTTCTGCTTCTCGAGCAGCTTGCGCTTACGGGTGATGTCACCGCCGTAGCACTTGGATAGCACGTCCTTGCGGATGGCACGAATATTTTCGCGGGCAATGATTTTCGAGCCGATCGCGGCCTGCACGGGCACCTCGAACTGCTGCCGGGGGATCAGCTCCTTGAGCTTGGTGGTCATCTTGTTGCCGTAGGCCGACGCCGAGTCCTTGTGCACGATCGCACTGAACGCGTCCACCGCCTCGCCCTGCAGCAGGATGTCGACCTTGACCAGGTCGGCCTCCTGCTCGCCGGCCTCCTCGTAGTCCAGGCTGGCGTAACCGCGGGTACGTGACTTCAGCGAGTCGAAGAAGTCGAAGATGATCTCGCCCAACGGCATCGTGTAGCGCAGTTCGACGCGTTCCGGCGAGAGGTAGTCCATGCCGCCCAGCTCCCCGCGCCGAGACTGGCACAGCTCCATGATGGTGCCGACGAACTCACTCGGCGCGATCACGGTGGTCTTGACGACGGGCTCGTAGACGGTCCGGATCTTGCCCTCCGGCCAGTCCGACGGATTGGTGACGACGATCTCGCTGCCGTCCTCGGCGATCACCCGGTAGACGACATTGGGCGAGGTGGAGATCAGGTCCAGGTCGAATTCACGTTCGAGGCGTTCCCGGGTGATCTCCATGTGCAGCAGGCCCAGGAAGCCGCAGCGGAAGCCGAAGCCCAGCGCAACCGAGGTTTCCGGCTCGTAGGTCAGAGCGGCGTCGTTGAGCTGCAACTTGTCCAGGGCATCGCGCAGGTTCGGGTAGTCCGACCCGTCCACCGGATACAGCCCGGAATAGACCATGGGCTTGGGTTCGCGGTAGCCGGTGAGCGCCTCGGTGGCGCCGGCCCGCGCGGTGGTGACGGTGTCGCCGACCTTCGATTGGCGTACGTCTTTCACGCCGGTGATCAGATAGCCCACCTCGCCGACGCCAAGTCCCTTGGTGGCCTTGGGTTCCGGGGAGACGATGCCGACTTCCAGCAGCTCGTGAGTGGCGCCGGTGGACATCATCGCGATCTTCTCGCGCGGGGTGATCTTGCCGTCGACGACGCGGACATAGGTCACCACGCCGCGGTAGATGTCGTAGACGGAGTCGAAGATCATCGCCCGGGTGGGCGCATCGGCGTCGCCGGTTGGCGGCGGCACCTTTTTGACGACTTCGTCGAGCAGTTCGGCCACGCCCTCGCCGGTCTTGCCGGACACCTTCAGCACATCTTCGGGCTCGCAGCCGATGATGTGAGCCAGTTCGGCGGCGTAGCGCTCGGGGTCGGCGGCGGGCAGGTCGATCTTGTTGAGCACCGGGATGATGGTCAGGTCGCGGTCCAGCGCCAGGTACAGGTTGGCCAGGGTCTGGGCCTCGATGCCCTGGGCGGCATCGACCAGCAGGATGGCGCCCTCACAGGCCTCCAGCGCGCGGGACACCTCGTAGGTGAAGTCGACGTGGCCGGGGGTGTCGATCAGGTGCAGCACATAGTCCTCGGTCGACCCACTTGCGGCGCTCGTCCAAGGCAACCGGACGTTCTGCGCCTTGATGGTGATGCCGCGTTCCCGCTCGATGTCCATCCGGTCCAGATACTGGGCGCGCATCGACCGGTCGTCGACGACGCCGGTGAGCTGCAGCATCCGGTCGGCCAGCGTGGATTTGCCGTGGTCGATGTGGGCGATGATGCAGAAGTTCCGTATCTGCGCCGGCGCGGTGAAGGTCTGGTCGGCGAAGCTGCTGATGGGAATCTCCTGGTGAACGGGTGCGATGGTGGTGCGTACTGCCTAGCCAGGGTAGCGAGGCGGTGGCCTCAAAACGAAACCCCCGGAGGCGCACCTCCGGGGGTTTGCGTGTCTGAGCGCAAACTACAGGTCGATCGCGAAGTAGCCGCCGATGTCGGCAAAGCCTGCCTGGAAGAAGTTGGCGGCGTCTTCCCAGGCACTGTCGCCGGCCAGGCCGGCGATGATCCCCGCGTCGGAACCGAACAGGTAGTCGGCCGCGTTCTCGACCTCAATCTGGTCACCGCCGTTCAGGATGGCGAACAGCAGAACGTTGTTGCCGTTGAAGAACTGGGTCAACGCGCCGTTGAGCAAGCTGTAGGAACCCGGGGCGTCGGAGATCTCGTTCTCCCAGTTGAAGCCGTAGAGCAGTGTTCCGAATGCGGCGTTCACGTCGTCGCGGTCGATGGTGAGGAACGGATAGGCCTCGGAGCCGTCGATGACCTTGTCGCCGACACCCGCCAGGGTGGCCTGCGTTTCGAACAGCCAGTTCATCGACTGGATCTGGGCCTGTACCACGCTGTCGAAGTCGAAACCGCTGGCGCTGTCGTCGGCGGCCGCCAGCGGCGCCAACGCGACTGCCGTACCGACTGCGAAGCTGCCGAGCACCCCGAATTTACGCATGTTCATGCTTGATTGCCTTTCACGATGTGTATCCGGCGGGCGGTCAGATGCCGCCGGATGCTCCCCCCAGCACCGTTGCTGTAAGCATATTTAATCTAACAGAAACCTGTGATTAATTGCAAGGATCCCTGATCCCACTCAGCTCCGGTTGCCGTCCTACGGCGTCACGTCGGCGATGCTGAACATGCCGAACAGGTCGCTCCACATCGTCTGCATCAGGTCGCCCTGCAAGGCGATCAGGGCGTCCTGGAAGCCGCCGGCGCCGGACAGCGTGCCGGAATCGATCAGGTCGTCCAGGTCGCCGGCGAGGACAGCGTCCACCGCTACGCCGGCACCGCTGAGGTCGTCGAAGAGCTGTTGCCCGATGAGCGTCTCGTAGCCACCGACATCCAGGGTCTGGTTCACCCCCAACAGATGGTCCAGCTCGGCCTGTATCAGCGCTTGGCCGACCAGGTTGGCCTCAGTGAACCGCGAGAATGCCCCGTTGAAAAGACTGTCAGCCGGCTCGTCGGCGCTGCCTGGGAACAGCAGCGAGTCGTCGGGCAGTCCGAGGCCACCGTTGGCAATCGGCTCGAGAGCCCAGGAGTAGACGTTCTGCTGCAGCGCGACGTCGTTGAGGAACTGGTCGTGGTCCAGGCCGACCTGTGCGGCGACCAAACCCTGCTGAGCGGCGTCGGCAGCGCTGATCAGCGTCACCTCCCGTTGGGCGGCACGGTCGGCATGCGCGGAGATGCCGACCACCCCCAGAGCGGCGGCGGACAGTCCGGTGAGGGCGGCGACCCAGACAGCGAACCCGCGTCGAAAGCGGTTCTGCTCCCTCATGATTTCACTTTCCAATGGTCGCGAAGGGTCAGCCTGCTGTTGTTGTGGCTCGCCCTGGGGCGAGCAACCCGAAAGTCACCAACCACGCCTCTCCGGCGTCCAACGCTCGACTGTTCATGTGCCCGCACCGTGAACGTCTATTCTCGACACCCTACGCCGATGTGCATCTATGGACAATGCAAGCGGCACATCAGTTTTCGGACAGTTTCCGGACCCTATCGCCTGCCCACACATCACAAAGACGGGTGCCTTCGATTTCGCGTCGCCTATGCTGCGAACATGGCTTCCCCGCGGAAGACCCCTTGGGAGGCGGTGCAGCGATTCGCGGAGAACCTGGTGTTCAACGAAGCCCCACGGTTCATCCGCCAACTCGAGCAGGCACCGCTGGTGCAGCAGCGCATCCAACGGGGCATCGAACAGGGCATCAAGATCGGCCTGGAGGTGCTCAGCGGCGCGTCGCTGGAGCCGGCGCCGGAAATCCCCGCCGGACGTCCGGTGACCGACAGCAGTGTCCCCACCGCGCACCGCGCTCGCAGGCTCGTCTATGCCCCCGACCTCAACGGCCGCGCCGATCCGGGCGAGATCGTCTGGACCTGGGTGACCTACGAGGACGAGCCGGACCGGGGCAAGGACCGCCCGGTCCTGGTCGTCGGGCGTGACCGCAGCACGCTGCTCGGGCTGATGCTGTCCAGCCGGCAACGCCACGCCGATGACACGAACTGGGTCGGAATCGGTGCGGGCAGCTGGGATGAAGAACACCGGCTGAGCTGGGTGCGGCTCGACCGGGTGCTCGACGTGCCCGAGGAGTCGATCCGGCGCGAGGGCGCCATCCTGGAGCGCTCGATGTTCGAGATGGTGGCCGCTCGGCTGCGCAGCGACTACGCGTGGCGGTGAGCGGTCAGCGCCGGCCTTGCGATCGCCGCTTACCCCTGGGCGATGTAGTCGCGCAGCTGCTCGTGCTCGGCCTGCAGCTCTTCCATCCGCGACTTCACGACGTCGCCGATGCTGACGATCCCGGCCAGTCGGCCGTCTTCGAGCACCGGTATGTGACGTGCGCGGTGCTCGGTCATCAGCATGCTGACGTCGTCGGCCGAGTCGGTCTTGGTGCAGGTCGCCACCAGGCGGGTCATGATGGCCGATACCGGCCGGGCCAGCAGGCTGGCACCGTGGACCTGCAACTGGCGTACCACGTCACGCTCGGAGGCCACCCCCTCCAAGCCATCCCGTCCGATCACGACCATGGCGCCGATATTGTGCTCGGCCAGGCCCGCGATCAGTTCCATGACCGTGGCATCCGGGTGGATGGTCACCACCGCCGCACCCTTGTTCCGCAATACATCCGCGATCCGCATTGAAGCCTCCCGCCGCAGTGAGCTGCCTCACACCAGGCTAGGCCATTTGCCCGGACACGGGGCGGCGATGCCGAAACTCCTCCGGTCTCCTGGCGCGCGCGAGACATCTGTGGCATATGTGACTCATGACGATCGAGATCACCCTGCTGGGCACCGGAAGCCCGATCCCCGACCCGAACCGCGCGGGACCGTCGACCCTGATCCGGGCCGGCGGCCAGGTGCTGCTGGTCGACTGCGGGCGCGGGGTGTTGCAGCGACTCGCCGCGGCAGGAGCGTCCGCCAACACCCTGTCCGCGCTGCTGCTCACGCATCTGCACAGTGACCACATCGCCGACCTGGGCGACCTGCTGATCACCCGGTGGGTCGCCACGTTCACCCCCGACGCCGCGCCACTGCCGATCATCGGTCCGCCGGGCACCGCGGAGGTCGTGGAGGCCACGCTGCGAGCGTTCGGCCACGACATCGGCTACCGGATCGCCCACCACGACGACCTGACCGCACCACCGTCGGTCGAGATACACGAACACACCGCAGGTCAGGTCTGGGATCGCGACGGCGTGCGGATCACCGTGGCCCAGACCGACCATCGGCCGGTGGCACCCACCATCGGGTTCCGGATCGAGCACGACGATCAAACCGGGACAGCCTCGGTGGTGCTCGCCGGAGACACCGTGCCCTGTGACAGCCTCGACGGGTTGGCCGCCGGGGCCGACGCACTGGTGCACACCGTCATTCGCAAAGACCTCATTGCCACACTCCCCCAACAGCGGATCCGCGACATCTGCGACTACCACTCTTCGGTGGCAGAAGCCGCCGCGACCGCCCGGCGGGCCGGAGTGGGCACCCTGGTGCTGACCCACTACGTACCCGCCATCGCGCCCGGGCAGGAAGAACAGTGGCGGGCTCTGGCCGCCGCGGAGTTCGACGGGCCGATCGAGCTCGGCGACGATCTGCACCGGGTCGAAGTGGCCGCGCGCAGTTGAGCCGAGTTGGGGAGTTGCTGGGCCAGCTGGTACCCTGAACAGCTGTTGCTCCCGCGTCGGGAGGCGAACCCAACTCAAGCTTTTGCGAAGGAATTACTCCGTGGCCAACATCAAGTCGCAGGTGAAGCGCAACCGGACCAACGAGCGCGCCCGGCTCCGCAACCAGTCGGTGAAGTCGGCGGTGCGCACCGCGATCCGCGCCTTCCGTGAGGCCGCCGAGTCCGGCGACAAAGAGAAGGCCGGCGAGCTGCTGGTGTCGACCAGCCGCAAGTTGGACAAGGCCGCCAGCAAGGGCGTGATCCACAAGAACCAGGCCGCCAACAAGAAGTCGGCGCTGGCCCGGGCCCTCAACAAGCTCTGATCGGGGCGGGTTTCCCGCCAGCGCAGGCCCCTGATTCCGCCCGGAACAGGGGCCTTCGTGTTGCCCTGAATCAGCGCCCGGCCAGCTCGGCGACCCCACGAACAGCGGCTTCCAGCGCGTAGTCGGCGTCGGCGGCAGCGCCTTTGACATCGGCATTGAGCGCGGCCACCAGCCGGACGGCGGCCGCCACCGACTCCCGAGTCCAGTACCTCGACTGCTTCTGCGCCTTCTGCACCCGCCACGGCGGCATCCCCAACTCGCCGGCCAGCCGGTAGGGGTCACCGGACTTGGGTCCGACGCGGGCGATGGTGTGGATCGCCTCGGCCAGGGCGTCGGCCAGCACCACGTGCGGTTCGCCGCGGATCATCGCCCAGCGCAGCGCCTCGGTGGCACCGGCGACGTCGCCGACCACCGCACGGTCGGCGACGTCGAACCCCTTCACCTCCGCTTTGCCGCTGTGATAGCGGCGCACCGCGATGGCATCGACGTGCCCACCGGTGTCGGCGACCAACTGCGAACAGGCCGAGGCCAGTTCGCGGATATCGGAGCCGACCGCGTCGAGCAGCGCCGTCACGCATCCGTCGTCGACCCGGACCTTGAGGCCCCGAAACTCGGCGCGGACGAAGTCGGCACGTTCGGCGGCCTTGGTGATGCGCGCGCACGTGTGCACTTGGGCGCCGAGCTCCCGCAGCTGCCCGGCCAGCGCCTTGGCCCGCCCAGCGCCGGAATGCACCACCACCAGCACGGTGCCCGGCGGGATGTCGGCGGCCGTGGCTGCGATCAGCGCCACCGCGTCCTTGCCCGCCTCGCCGGCAGCCTCCAGCACCACCACCCGTTCGTCGGCGAACAGCGACGGACTCAGCAGCTCGGCGAGTTCACCCGCCTCGACCTCACCGGCACGCAACCGGTCCACCGGGACGTCGGCGCTGCCGGCCTCCGCCCGCACCGCGGCCAACACCTGACCGATGGCCCGTTCGACCAACAGTTCCTCATCCCCGAGGATCAGATGCAGCGGCGAAACCGGTTGGCTCACCCGCCAATCGTGTCACGCAGCACCGACACCCGCCCAGCCGGTCAACACCTCCGACGCCGACCACGCCAGCAGGCACAGCGCCAGCGCCGCCAGCGCCCGCCGACACCACCGCCAACGCCAACAGACCACCACCAGGGCCGCGGTGGCGCCGACCCCGGCCACCCCGGCCGCCCCCGACGGCACGGGCACGGTGGCGGCGGGCATGCCGCCGGCCCAGTGCGCGACGCGGCACACCCACCACAATTCCGGGCCGGTGAAACGGATCAGCAGGTGCGCGCCCGCCGGCCACCATCCGCACAGCACCGCCGCCGCGCTGCCCAGCACGGTGATGGGCGCGACCAGCATCGCCACCGCCAGGTTGGCGAGGGTGCTGACCAGGCTGAGGCGTCCGGAGATGCCCGCGATCAACGGCGCGGTGACCAGGTTGGCGGCCCACGCCACACAGACCGCGGCGGCCAGGGACCGTGGCCAGCCGCGGGCCATCAGCCGAGCCGACCACACCGGTGCGACCAGCACCAACGCCGCGGTGGCGACCACCGAGAGCGCGAACCCGACGTCGACGGCCAGGTGCGGTGCCAGCGCCAGCAGCACCAGGACACTGGCGGCCAGGCTCGGAACGGCCTGGCGGCTGCGAGCCGAGAGCACCCCCAACAGCGCGATCGCCCCCATCACCGCCGCGCGCAACACGCTGGCCGTCGGCTGCACGACGATCACGAACGCCACCAGGGCACAGCCGGCCAATATGGTGGCCGCGCGCGGCCCGACCAGCCGCGCCGAGAACAAGACCGCACCGCAGACGATCGTCACGTTGGCGCCGGAGACCGCCATCAGGTGGGTCAACCCCGCGGCCCGGAAGTCACCTCCGGTGGCGGCGGTGATCGCAGAGGTGTCGCCCAGCACGAGGGCGGGCAGCATCCGGGCCTGCTCGTCGGGCAGCACCTGCCGGGCGGCGATCGCGAACCGGGCCCGGACCCGATGGGCTGCCCGCGCAACGGATCCGGGCTCGCCCCGCCTGGGCTGCCCGTGAGCTGTCAGCGTCGCCACCGTCAGGTCACGCCGGGCCGGGCGGGCGATCTTCGCACGGAACGCCAGGGACTGGCCGACCATCACTTCGCCGAATTCGGCACCGGAGGCGAACACCACCACCCGGCCCGAAGCGGCGTCGTCGCCGAGGCGCTGCAGGGTGGCCCGGAACATCACCCGCCGGGCGCCGGTTCGCAGCGGGCTCTCACTCGGGGTGACCGTCACCGCGGCCGTTCGGCCGAACACCGCGGTGATCGGATGGTGGATGACGGACTCGGTGCGCAGCGCAACCGCCCAGCCGAAGCCGGCCCCGACCAGCGATGCCGCGGCCACGGCCGCACCTGCGAGCCGCCAGCCCGGGCGCCGATTCCGCCCGGCGCACCGACACAGCGCACCTGCGGCCGTACCCAGCAGCGCACACAGCACGGCCAGGAAGCCGCCGATCTGCCATTGGATGCCGGCCGCGGTGACCAGCCAGCCCACCAGCGCCGCCGGTACCAACCGAACATCCAGCCGGGCCGCCGGCGGTGCGGCCGATGGCGGCGTCACGCCTCAGACACGGACCAGGGCACGCAGCTTCTCCAGGCGCGCCGGGCCGATACCGTCGACATCGCCGAGTTGGTCGACATGGGTGAACTTGCCGTGGGCCTCGCGCCAGGCCACGATGGCGGCCGCGGTCACCGGTCCGACGCCGGGCAGGGCGTCGAGCTGCTCGACGGTCGCGGTGTTGAGGTTGACCGGCTCACCGCCTGAACCCGGCGGTCCCGCCGGCGTCGGCGCGGTGCTGGTGCGCGGCGCGTCCGGCGCCGGCGACGCGGCACCGACGGAACTGCCCAGCACCGGCTGCCCGGTCGGCGGCGCCAGGCCGACCACGATCTGTTCGCCATCGACCAAGGGGCGGGCCAGGTTCAGGCCGATCGTGTCCGCGCCGTCCAGCGCCCCGCCGGCTGCGCTCAGCGCGTCGGCGATCCGGGAACCCGGCGACAGCGTCGCCAGGCCAGGCTTGTGCACCAACCCGACCACGCTGACCACCACCTGCTCGGCGACGGGCGCCGCGGGGCTCGCGGCGGGATCATCGGCGCGTGGGCTGGCCGTCGAAACCATCTCCACCGGAGGCAGTTTGGCGCTCAGTACCGGGGCGGGCCGGTCTCGGATCATGGTGAACACCGTGATGAGCACCGCGACCGCGGCGATCACCGCCAGGGCGATCGCGCCCGCCCGGCCCGGGTCGGCCCGTACCCTGGCGAGCCAGCCGGCATCGGCCGCACCGTCGGGCAGCCAGCGCGGCAGCAATGAATTCGGGTCAGCCTCGTCGTCAGGGTCGGGAGCGTGTTCGCCGCGGTCGGGTTCCGGCAGCAGGCCGAGCCGCCGCTGCAGCCGTTCACCGGGTAGTTCTGATGCCATGCGCCGACGCTAGGTGCCGGCACCGTCGGAACCACTCTCTCACCGCACGATTCGGGTCGAGTCTGTGGATCAACCCCGGGCTGTGCACAACCGTATCGATGGCGGCGACTCACACCGCGCGACGTCCGATTAGGGTGCATACCAACCGTGACTTCACCCACCTGACTCGGAGGCCGACGTGAGACTGGCACTGACCGCGCAGGAGGCTGCGTTCCGCGACGAGATGCGCACCTTCTTCACCACCGAGATCCCCGCCGAGATCCGCGAGCGCAGCCGGCAGGGCCACTCGATCTTTCCCGACGACATCGTCGCCACCCAGCGGATCCTCAACGCGAACGGCCTCGCGGTGCCCAACTGGCCGACCGAGTGGGGCGGCAAGGACTGGACGCTAACCCAGCACCAGATCTGGCACGACGAGATGCAGCTGGCGTCGGTCCCCGAACCGCTGACCTTCAACGCCAAGATGGTGGGCCCGGTGATCGCCGAGTTCGGCTCCCAGGAGATCAAGGAACGCTTTCTGCCCGCCACCGCCAACCTGGATATCTGGTGGTGCCAAGGCTTTTCCGAGCCTGACGCCGGCTCTGACCTGGCCGGCCTGCGCACCACGGCGGTGCGTGACGGCGACAGCTACATCGTCAACGGGCAGAAGACCTGGACCACGCTCGGGCAGTACGCGGACTGGATCTTCTGCCTGGTGCGCACCGACCCGCAGGCCCCCAAGAAGCAGGCCGGTATCTCCTTCCTGCTGTTCGAAGTGTCGACTCCGGGTGTCACCATGCGGCCGATCAAGTTGATCGACGGCGGCTACGAGGTCAACGAGGTGTTCTTCTCCGACGTGCGGGTGCCCGCCGATCAGCTGGTCGGCGAAGAGAACCACGGCTGGACCTACGCGAAGTTCCTGCTGGGCAACGAGCGAACCGGCATCGCCGGGGTGACCCGCACCAAGGTGCGCCTCGCCGAACTCAAGCGGCGCGCCAATGAGTTGGGGGCGCTCGACGATCCGCTGTTCGCCGCGCGGGTCGCCGAACTCGAAAACGATCTGCTGGCACTGGAACTCACCCAGATGCGGGTGTCCAGCGACTCCGCCGACGGTAAGCCGAATCCGGCGTCGTCGGTGCTCAAGCTGCGGGGCAGCCAACTGCAGCAGACCGCCACCGAGTTGTTCGTGGAACTGGCCGGTCCCGAGGCGCTGCCGTTCGAGGCGGGCGAGGCCATCGCTTCGCCCGGTTGGGCGCAGGACGCCGCGCCGACGTACCTGAACTACCGCAAGACCTCGATCTACGGCGGCAGCAACGAGATTCAGCGGACCATCATCGCGTCGACCATTCTCGGTCTCTAGGAGGTAGGACGGCCATGGACTTTCAACTCAGCGACGAGCAGGTTCTGCTTCGCGACACCACCCGTTCGATCCTGTCGGGCTATGACACCGAGACCCGCAACAAGGCCATCGACACCGACCCCGGCTTCAACCCCGAGTTGTGGAAACAGTTGGCGGAAACCGGGATCCTCGGCCTGGGTTTCGACCCGGACGAGTCCGGTCCGCTGGAGATCATGGTGGTGCTCACCGAGTTCGGCCGGCGACTGGCTCCCGAGCCCGTGGTGCACGGAGCGCTCGGGCCGGGCGCGCTGATCGCCGAGCGGGGCGATGCCGAGCAGCGGGCATTGCTCGACGCCGTCGCCGAAGGCGAGCAGGTTCTGGCGTTCGCCCACACCGAGCCCGGCATGCGCGGCACGGCCGGGAAGGTGACCACCACGGCTGCGCAGCAAGGTGATTCGTGGCTGCTGAACGGCCGCAAGAACCCGGTGCTGACCGGGGATCGCGCCGACACCCTGGTGGTCAGCGCCGCCTTGCCGGACGGCGGGACCGGGCTGTTCCTGGTCGACGCAAGCGCCGACGGCCTGAGCCGACAGCCCTACCGGACCTTCGACGGCCAGCGCGGCGCGCAGATCGACCTTGCCGATGCCTCGGGCACGCCGCTGGGTGAGCCGACCGATGCCACGGCGGCCATCGGACACGCAGTTGTCCGCATCTCCTCGGCGCTGTGCGCCGAGGCCGTCGGCGCGATGGAAGAGGCCTTGCGGCTGACCACCGACTACCTCAAGACACGCAAGCAGTTCGGGGTCACCCTCAACACCTTCCAGACCCTGACCCAGCGCGCCGCCGACATGTACGTGTCGCTGGAGTTGGCTCGCAGCATGAGCATGTACGCGGCCATGTCGATCTCCGACGACAACCTCGACCCGCTGATCGCGGCGCGCGCCAAACTGCAGGTCGGCCGGTCCGGGCGGCACATCGCCCAGGAGGCCATCCAGTTGCACGGCGGGATCGGGGTGACCTGGGAGTATCCGGTCGGCCACTACGCGGCCCGGCTCACCGCGTTCGAGCACACCCTGGGCTCGACGCAGGACCAGCTGCACGTGCTGATGGACAACCTGGGCAGTTACGACCTGGCCAAGCTGTAGCGGTTTTAGAAGCCGTAACCGATCTGGGCGGGGACGTCACTGACGAACGCCGCATCCAGTCGGCGCACCAGCGCGTCGTCGCGGCAGCGCAGCCTGCCGGCGCCGGCGAGCGCCGACGCCCGGTGCGCACCCAGGTACAGGCTGCCCAGCACATCGAGGTCCAGCTCGACGTCGGCGGCTGTCTCGGTGGGGGTGCAGCCGGCGACGCCGGCGCAGATCTCGAGGGCGAACCGTCCTCCGTCGCTGCGGAACCCGTCGCGCACCGCTACGACGGCGGACACGTCCGAGGCATAGCGGCGAGCCTGTAGCACCGCGGGAATATCCATCATCCGCAGCCACAGACCATCGGACCGCCCGGTGGTGGTGGCCAGCCGGGTGTCGGTCAACAGGTACGGCATCGGATCGTCCGGGTAGGTCTCGACGACGATCTTGCTCATGAGATCCAACCCCAGCAGCGCCCGCCACAACGCGGCATGGGCGTCCGGGGTGACCGCTCGGAACTCGCCGACTCGCGCGGACTTCGGATCCTCACCGTGTGCCCGGTAGAGCACGTAGCCGTCGGGATGCAGCAGCCCGAACCAGGCGGTGCCGCCCTCGCGAGTGTTCTCCCGGTCGGCGAGCAGGTCGTCCCAGAGCGGCAGGGGACGCGCCAAACCGCCCGGAACACGTGCCCGCCACCGCTGGTAGATCGCCGCGAACTCGTCCCGGCTGTCGGCGGCCTTCACCAGGCGTACCCCGCCGGGGTCCGGCGCGTCCACGTGCAGCTGGGCAAACCGCCGGTCGATGGTCAGCTGGTGGTCCACCGTCGCCGGACCGTAGCCGAACCGCCCGTAGATCCCGCCCTCACTCGCGGTCAACGCCGCGATCGGGTAGCCCGAATCAGCGATGCGCCGGTGCAATTCGGTGTACATCGACCGCAGCACGCCACGTCGACGGTGCGTCGGAGCCACCACGACAAAGCTGACCCCGGCCGCCGGTAGCACCGCCCCTCCCGGGACGGTCAGCTCCAGATCCAGATAGCCCGACATGCCGACGACCTCGCTGCCGTCGCAGGCCACGATGACGCTGTCGGGAGTGGTCAGGGTCCGCCAGGCGGCCATCGCCTCAGGGTCCCAGTCCTCAGCGAAACCGGCGGCGGACAGCACCGACATCGCCGCCCAGTCGTCGTCATCCGCGGTCCGCACGGTCACATCGGTCACAGGCTTCGACGGTGCCATAACGGGCGGCGCACCGCATCCCAATAAGGTGGGTAGCCATGACCAACCCGCTTCGCGTCATCCAATGGACCACCGGCAACATCGGGCAGCGCTCGCTGCACGCCATCATCGGCCGGCCGGACATGGAGCTGGTCGGCGTCTACGCCCACGGCAAGGACAAGGTCGGGGTGGACGCCGCCGAGCTGGCCGGCTGGCCCACTGCGACCGGCGTCACGGCCACCGATGACATCGACGCCCTGATCGCGTTGCGCCCGGATGCCTGCTGCTACAACCCGCTGTGGCCGAGCATCGACGAGCTGGTCCGGCTGCTGGAGGCCGGGATCAACGTGTGTTCGACCGCCGCCTGGATCACCGGTGGCAAACAGGCCCCCGAAGACCGCAAACGCATCGAGGACGCCTGCCGGACCGGCAACTCGACGATGTTCGGCAGCGGCGCACATCCCGGGTTGACCAACATGGTCGGCATGGTGCTGTCGG
Source organism: Mycolicibacter longobardus (assembly GCF_002102265.1). Taxonomy (GTDB): domain Bacteria; phylum Actinomycetota; class Actinomycetes; order Mycobacteriales; family Mycobacteriaceae; genus Mycobacterium; species Mycobacterium longobardum. Next base: position 158,825 of record NZ_LQPG01000009.1, read on the forward strand.
GAGCGTGCGAGCGCGTCGACGAAATCCGGATCACCGAATCGGTGGACTGTTCCACCTACGAGTCGGCGGCGACCATGGCGGCGATGGGATTCGCCCAGGACCCCGACACCCCCGGTCTGGCCGCGAGCGTCCGCCGTGAGAGCGAGGTGTTCGCCGAGTCGGCGGCGATGATGGCCGACGCGATCGGTGCACAGCTGGATCGCATCACCTTCGACGTGCAGTTCACCGCCGCGACCGGCGACAGCGACCTCGGTTTCATGCAGATCCCGGCCGGCACGGTGGGCAGCGTCTTCGGCTACCACCGCGGTTGGGTGGGGACGCGCAACGTGGTCAGCGTCGGCTTCAACTGGATCATGGGCAGCCACGTCACCCCGCCCAAGCCGGTGGCACACGGCCATGTGATCCAGGTGTTCGGGCTGCCCAACATGCGCACCGTCATCAACTGCCTGCCGCCGAAGGACTGGAGCGAGCCGAACTTCAACGGCCTGGGCTCGATCTACACGGCGATGCCGGTGACCAACGCGGTGCCGGCGGTGGTCGCGGCCGAGCCGGGCATCGTCACCCTGGCCGATCTGCCGCCGATCACCGGCCGAGTCAAACCCGCGGCGAGCTGAGTCGCTAAACCTGCCGGTTGACGGTGACCGCCCCGGATGCGGCGTCGACGGTGACGTTGCGTTCGGCGAGTTCGGCGTCCCACACGTCGGCGTCCCACACCACGGTGCCGTTGATGTCGAGCAGGCTCAGTTCGGTGATCGAGCTGCTGGGCACCGCGGCGAGCACCTTGTCCACCGCGCCGCGGTAGTCGAGGTGGGCGCCTTCCACGTTGGCGCGGCGCTTGGCCTTGTCGGCGTCGCTGTCCTCGGTCGCCGCGGGGCCGACCAGCACCGCTCCCCCGTTGGATCCGATCTTGAGCTGATGTTCGGTGCCGTCGGGCGTGACCACCCGGGCCTTCCAGGCGCCGGCGTCGCTGGTCTGACTCTCGATGAAGATCAGCACACTGTCGGGCACCTGCGAAACGGCGAGGTCACCCGCATGAAGCAGGGTCTGCGGGTCCGGCGGCGCGTCAGGCCGAGTCCAGGACGCCTCCGGCGTCGTCGACTCTGACGACGAGGCGCCGGACTTGCCGCTGCCGCCGCAGCCGGCCAGTGCCAGCGTTGCCGCGACGACCATTGCGCCGAATCGGGCGCCTTTCACCAGAGCGTGCATCAGCGGCCATGCTACTGAAGTCGGGGCGTCGGCGCTCAAGTCGAGGTGGCGCTGATTCTGCGTCGACCCTGCGTCCAGGGCGGCGACACGCCGACAGACGCCGCCCTGGACGCAGGATGAACGCGTTCAGACCCCAGCCGGAGCCCCTCCCGGATTCAGGTCGACACACACCGCAACCGCACCCGCCCCGACGTGAAGGGCCAGGGTAGGACACAGGTCGGTCACCACGGCAGGTTCGCAGACCGGCAACCGCTCGGCCAGCGCGCCGGCTACGTCCTGCGCCCCCTGCGGATTGGCGACATGATGCACGGCCAACGCGGCGGGCCGATCGCCGACCACATCACAGACCCGGTCGATCATCGATGCGACGGCCTTGCTGACGGTGCGGATGCGCTGCGCCAAAACGAGTTTTCCGTCATCCACGGCGAGCAGCGGTTTGAGGGAGAGCGCGGTGCCCAGCCAGGCCGCCGCACTGCCGATCCGGCCGCTGCGCCGCAGGTTGTCCAGCCGCTGCACCACCATGTAGGCGTGGCCGCGTTGCACGGCGGCATCCGCGGCGGCCGCGACAGCGTCCAAGTCGGCGCCGCCGGCCGCGGCACGGGCGGCGGCCAGCGCCACGAATCCGGTGCCCATCGCCGCCGACTTCGAGTCGATCACCCGCACCCCGGAGCCGAGCTCGGCGGCGGCCTGCAGGGCGCCGCCGAAGGTCCCCGACAGCGCCGCCGAGATGTGCACCGCCACCACACCGGAGCCGGCGTTGTCGGCCAGCGCGTTCCGGTAGGCCTCCGCCAGCTCCTCCGGGCCCGCTCCGGCGGTACTGACACGCTCGCGCGCATAGATGTCTTCGGGCACGTCGTCGACGCCGTCGCGCAGATCGGCGCCGTCGAGCAGGATGTGCAGCGGCACCACCCGGATGCCCCACCGATCGCGCAGCTCGGCGGGCAGACACGCCGACGAATCGGTGACGACGGTAACGGTCATGAGACGCTCATCGGCCGGTCATACCGACTGTCCGGGCACACCGGCCTCGCTGAGGGCTTTGAGCATCAGGTCGGCAACCGCTCGGTGCGCTTCGAAGTTCCAGTGGATGCCGTCCGGATTGGCGCGCCCGCTCATGACCTCGTCGCCCACCGCAGCCTTCAGGTCGACCAGCGGGATGTCGCGCTGCTGCGCCCACGCGGTGATCGCTCGCACCGTCGGTTCCCGACCCTGGTGGGCGCGACCGTACGTGTCGGCGATGTGCACCGACGGCAGGCACGCCACGATGGGAATCCCGGGGCGGTTGAAATCAATAGCTCCCCTGGTCATTTCGAGATAGTCCACGGTGAGATGCGGCGGCAGGGCCGCCCGCGCCACCGGCGAGAATCGGGGCTGCAGCCAGCCGTAGCCGTCGCGGACCCAGCGCCGCAGCCAGGCCGGCCGCACATAGCGGATCAGCTCGCGCAGCGCAGTCGGCCACACCGACGGCAACGAGTCCATTCCGCTGGTGGCGAAGATGACCGCGCCGGCCCGGGGCAGGGCGGCCCAGGCGCGCGGGTCCTGGGTGGACGCCCACCAGACGTCCCGGCTGGTCCAGCCGATCCTGCCGATCAACTCGACGTCCCAGTCCAGTTGGGTGGCAACGATGTTCGGCCAGATCCTCGGGTCGTCGGCGGGCAGCCCGCCGGTGGGCCCGTAGTAGGACAACGAATCGGCGAAGATCAGCAGCGTGGGACGCGCCGGCGGGGACATCCGCGCGCCAGAGGACTCAGAGGACTCAGAGGACATCGCCGGCCACCTGGGCTGAGGCGTTCCACACGTCGAGACGCCAGCGAACGTTGTCCGGGGTGATCACGTCGTCTTCGGAGTAGCCGCTGAGCTGGGTCCAGCTGGCGTTGGCCATCCCGCCCAGTGCCGGCCAGTTCTCCACCGGCAGCCGCAGCAGTGCCGCGGTGAGTGCGGCGATCAGCCCGCCGTGGGCGACCAGCACCACCGGCCGATCGGCATGGTCGGCCCTGCCCCACTCCGGTTCGCCGGCCACCAGCTCGTCGACCAGCGGGGTGCTGCGCTGGGCCACGTCGATACGGCTCTCCCCGCCGTGCGGTGCCCATCGGGCATCGTCGCGCCAGGCCAGCCGTGCCCCGGGGGCCGCGGCGTCTACCTCTTCGTGGGTCAGCCCCTGCCAGTCACCCAGATGGGTTTCACGCAACCGGGTGTCCACCCGGACCTGCAAGCCGTTGTGCTCGGCCAGCACGGTCGCGGTGTCGTAGGCACGCCACAGATCCGACGACACGATCAGCAGCGGGTGTCGCTTGCGCAGCACCTCGGCCGCCGCCTCCGCCTGTGCACGGCCCAAATCACTCAAGACCGTGTCCAGCTGACCCTGCATCCTGCTGCCGGCGTTGAACTCGGTCTGGCCGTGCCGCAGCAGGATCAACCGGCGGACCCTCACGATGCGTCCCCAGACACGGACTCATCGGCCTCACCGGCTGAGTCCGCTGAGTCTTCCAAGTCCACCGGCACCAGCGGGCAGTCCTTCCACAGCCGGTCCAGCGCGTAGAAGTCCCGCTCATCCTGGTGCTGGATGTGCACGACGATGTCGACGTAGTCCAGCAGCGTCCAGCGCCCCTCCCGGGTGCCCTCACGCCGCGCCGGCTTGTAGCCGGCCAACCGCATCTTCTCCTCGACCTCGTCGACGATGGCGTTCACCTGTCGTTCGTTGGACGCCGAGGCGATGACGAAGCAGTCGGTGATGACCAGCTGCGCAGAGACGTCGATGACGACGACGTCGTCGGCCAGCTTGTTCGAGGCGGCGCCGGCCGCCACGGTGGCCATCCGGACGGCCTCGGGTGTCGCGGTCATTGTTGGTCTCCGGGGGTCGGTTGGTAGAGCCGGCGTTTTGACACGTACTGGACCACACCGTCGGGCACCAGGTACCAGATCGGTCGGGATTCCGAGGCGCGCCGCCGGCAATCGGTCGACGAAATGGCCAGCGCCGGCACTTCCACCAGCGTCAAGGCGTGTGCTGGCAGGGATCCGAGCGCATCGGCGAGGTGGTCGCCGTTCAGCTCGTAACCGGGCCGGCTCACCCCGACGAACCGCGCCATCTCGAACATCTCCGGCCAATCCTGCCAGGACAGGATGGTGGCCAGTGCATCCGCACCGGTGATGAAGTACAGCTCGGCATCGGGGTGCTGCCCGTGCAGGTCCCGCAGGGTGTCCTTGGTGTAGGTGGGTCCGCCGCGGTCGATGTCGGCCCGGCTCACCGAGAACCGGGGGTTGGACGCGGTGGCGATCACCGTCATCAGGTAGCGGTCCTCGGCGGCGGTGACGCGGCGGTCCTTGAGCCAGGGCTGACCGGTCGGCACGAACACCACCTCGTCGAGCCCGAACAGATCGGCCACCTCGCTGGCGGCGACCAGGTGTCCGTGATGGATGGGATCGAACGTCCCACCCATGACTCCCAGCCGCCGTTTTCGCACGATAGGCCAGCTTACTTGGGGTCGCCATCTGGGCCAGCGTGTGCGTCCCCCGCCGACATACCGAGCAGTATTGTGGATCTGCGCACGCCCGCCGGGGGCACCGCGACGTCGATTGCTGCCGCGACGAACGGCCCGATCGTGTAGAAGATGTCTGTGGAAGGTTTGCCGTTGAGGCCCATTGATCGCCTGCAGGCGGCCAAGGACGCCATGCTGCGGCGTTTTCACACCCGCGCGGTGCTCACCGGCGAAATCAGGCTGCCGGCCGTACCGAGCATGGTGGACGAATACGTGTCGATGTGCAGCGCGGTGTTCGCGGGCCTGGGTAAGCCCTTCAGCGACGGCGAACTCGCCCATCTCAAAGGCGTGTTGGAGGGCCAACTCGCCGAGGCCTACGCGGCATCGACGCGCTCGCAGATCGTCATCTCCTACAACGCCACGGTCGGCCCCACCCTGAACTACACGGTCCGCGCCCAGTGGAACTCCATCGCGCAGGCATACGAGAACTGGCTGGAAACGCGGCAACCACCGTTGTTCGGCACGGAACCCGACGCCCGAGTCTGGCAGCTGTCCGGCGAAGTCGCCGATCCAGCCTCGCATCGCGTGCTCGAAATCGGCGGCGGCACCGGCCGCAACGCCCTGGCGCTGGCCCGTCGCGGACATCCGGTCGACGTCGTGGAGATGACCCCGAAGTTCGCCGAGATGCTTCGGGCCGATGCGGACCGGGAGTCACTGGACGTGCGCGTCATCGTGCGCGACGTGTTCGCCGGCGCCGACGACCTGCGCGACGACTACCAGATGATGGTGATCTCCGAGGTGTTGACCGATTTCCGGTCCACCGAGCAGTTGCGCAGCCTGTTCGAACTCGCCGCCCGGTGCCTGGCTCCCGGCGGCCTGCTGGTGTTCAACAGCTTCCTGGCGCACGACGGCTACGAGCCCGACGCGGCCGCCCGCGAGTTCTGCCAGCAGGTGTATTCGGGGCTGTTCACCCGTGACGAGATGTCGATCGCCACGGCCGGCCTACCGCTTCAGCTGCTTTCCGACGAGTCCGCGTACGACTACGAGAAGGCGCATCTGCCCGAGGGCGCCTGGCCACAGACCAGCTGGTACCCCGACTGGGCAGCCGGGCTCGACGCGTTCCGAACCTCGCGTGAGGAAAGCCCGATGGAGTTGCGCTGGTTGGTCTACGAGCGGACCCGCTACTGACCCACCTGGTCAGACCGGCAGCAACTGGTCGATGACCCCGGCCAGTTGCTTGGCCGAACGGCACTCGTGCATAGGAATGACGTCGCTGTAGCGCGGCACCGCGGAATCCCCACTGCCCCACAGATGCGTGGGCTCGGGGTTCAGCCAGTGCGCGTGGCGGCTCGCCGTCACCAGATGCGACAGCGCAGTCACCCCCGGGTCCCGGTAGTTGGTGCGGCCGTCGCCGAGCACCAGCAGCGAGCTGCGCGGCGACACCACGCTCGGGTACTTCTCGGTGAACGAGACAAAGGCGTTGCCGTAATCGGAGTGGCCGTCGCGGGTGTAGACCCCGGACTCCCGGGTGATCCGCTGGATGGCAACCGCCAAGTCCGCCTCCGGACCGAACAGGTGCGTCACCTCGTCGGTGGTGTCGATGAACGCAAAGACACGAACCCGCGAAAACTGTTGGCGCAGCGCATGGACCAGCAACAGGGTGAAGTGACTGAACCCGGCGACCGACCCGGACACGTCGCACAACACCACCAGCTCCGGCCGGGCGGGTCGCGGCTTGCGCAGCACCACGTCGATCGGCACCCCACCGGTGGACATCGACTTCCGTAGCGTCTTGCGCAGGTCGACGGTGCCGGCGCGAGAGCGTCGCCGGCGCGCGGCCAACCGGGTGGCCAGGGTGCGGGCCAACGGCGCCACCACCCGGCGCATCTGACGCAGCTGTTCGCCGGAAGCCCGCAGGAACTCGACATTCTCGGACAGTTGCGGGATGCCGTACATCTGCACATGTTCGCGGCCCAGCTGTTCGGCGGTGCGCCGCTTGGTCTCGGCGTCGACGAGCTTGCGTAACTGGGTGATCCGCTGCGCGGCCATCGCTTTGGCGATCTGCTCCTGGGTCGGGCTGGGCTCGTCCCCGTAGGGCGCGAGCAGACCGGCCAGCAGCTTGCCCTCCAACTCGTCGAGCGCCAGCGCCTTGAGTGCCTGGTAGGCCGAATAGGACGGGCCACGGCTGGAGCGGTACTGCCCGTAGGCGCCGACGATCGCGGCGATCATCGCCGACAGCCGCGGGTCGGTGTCGGCGAGATCGGGATTGGCGGTCAACAGATCGACCAGCATCGCCCGCATGTCCTCGGCGTCCTGCGGCAGCGGTACGTCGTCGGCCGACTGCGGATCATCGGAGATGACGACGGTGCGCCCGCCCAGCGCGGCGGGGAACCACAGGTCGAACATGGCGTCGTAGGTGTCGCGGTGGTCGGGCCGGCGCAGCACCGCGCACGCCAGGCCCTCGCGCAGCACCTCCCGGTCACCCAGGCCGATCACGGCCAGCACCCGCCCGGCGTCGACGGTCTCCGACGGGCCCACTGAAATACCCTGCTCCCGAAGGGCTTCCACGAACCCGACGAGATGCCCCGGGATTCCGTGCGGGGCCAGCGGCTGCGGTGAGCGGATGCGGCGAACCATCAGTGGACCATCAGTTCAGTCGCAGTTCTCCGGCTGCCCGCACCTGATCCGACTGGTGCTTGAGCACCACCCCGAGGGTCGCGGCGACGGTGGCGTCGTCGATGGTGTCCATGCCCAGGGCCAGCACGGTGCGGCCCCAGTCGATGGTCTCGGCCACCGACGGCAGCTTCTTGAGCTGCATTCCGCGCAGCACCCCGATGATGCGCACCAGCTCGGCGGCCAGATGCTCCGGCAGCTCCGGCACACGCGACAGCAGGATGCGGCGTTCCAGGTCGGGGTCGGGGAAGTCGATGTGCAGGAACAGGCAGCGGCGCTTGAGCGCCTCGGACAGCTCCCGGGTGGCGTTGGAGGTCAACACCGTGAACGGCGTCTGCGTCGCGGTGATGGTGCCCAGTTCCGGGACGGTGACCGCGAAGTCGGAGAGCACCTCCAGCAGCAGGCCCTCGATCTCGATGTCTGCCTTGTCGGTCTCATCGATGAGCAGCACCGTCGGCTCGGTGCGCCGGATCGCGGTCAGCAGCGGCCGCGACAGCAGGAACTCCTCGGCGAACACGTCCATCTTGGTGGCGTCCCAGTCGCCGGAGTCTGACCCGGACTGGATATGCAAGATCTGTTTGGCGTGGTTCCACTCGTAGAGCGCCCGGGCCTCGTCGACACCCTCGTAGCACTGCAGCCGCACCAGCCCGGAGCCCGTCGCCGCCGCGACCGCGCGGGCCAGTTCGGTCTTGCCGACGCCGGCCGGACCCTCCACCAGCAGGGGTTTGCCCAGCCGGTCGGCCAGGTACACCGCGGTGGTGGTGGCGGTGTCGGCCAGGTAACCGGTCTCGGCCAGCCGGCGGGCGACATCGTCGATGTCGGCGAACAGCGGCGCTTGCCGGGCCGGATTGGCGGGAATGGCTGGCTTTTCCATACAGGCGGCGGCTTCCTTAGACGGGACGGGTGTGGCCGTCACCCCACACGATCCATTTGGTCGACGTCAGCTCCGGCAACCCCATCGGGCCACGGGCGTGCAGTTTCTGGGTGGAGATGCCGATCTCGGCGCCGAAACCGAACTGCTCTCCGTCGGTGAACGCGGTGGAGGCATTGACCATGACCGCGGCCGCGTCGACCAGCTCGCTGAATCGCTGTGCGGCGGCCATGTTGGTGGTGACGATGGCCTCGGTGTGACCGGTGCCGTACTCGTTGATGTGCTCGATCGCGTCCTCAAGCCCGTCGACCACTGCGCAGGCGATGTCCATCGCCAGGTATTCGCGGCGCAGGTCGTCCTCGGCGGCGGCGTCGTTCGCGTCGCCGTGCACGGTGACCCCCGCCGCGGTGAGGGCGTCCACCAGCCGGGGCAGCGCCGTCTCGGCGATCGCGGCGTCGATCAGCAGGGTTTCGGCGGCGTTGCAGACGCTGGGCCGACGGGTCTTGGAGTTGAGCAGCACCTGTTCGGCGACGGCCAAGTCGGCGGCCTCGTGGACGTAGACATGGCAGTTGCCGACACCGGTCTCGATGGTCGGCACCAACGCGTCGCGTACCACCGCCTCGATCAGCCCGGCCCCACCGCGCGGAATCACCACGTCGACCAGCCCGCGGGCCTGAATCAGGTGGGTGACGGTGGCGCGGTCGGCCGCCGAGATCAGCTGCACCGCGTCGGCGGGCAGGTCCTCGCCGATCAGGGCGTCCCGCAGCACCTCGACCAGCGCCCGGTTGGAGTGCGCCGCAGACGAACTGCCACGCAGCAGCGCGGCGTTGCCGGACTTCAGCGTCAGGCCGAACGCATCCACGGTGACGTTGGGCCGGCCTTCGTAGACCATTCCGACCACACCGAGCGGAACCCGCAGTTGGCGCAGCTGCAGCCCGTTGGGCAGGGTGTAGCCGCGCAACACCTCGCCGACCGGATCGGGCAGCCCGGCGACCTGGCGCAGACCGGCGGCGATCCCGTCGACCCGGTCCTTGGTCAGCGCCAGCCGGTCCAGCATGGCCTCGGGGGTGCCGGCGGCCCGCGCCTCGGCCAGATCCTGGGCATTGGCGGTCAGGATGTCATCGGTATGGGCCAGCAGCGCGTCGGCTGCGGCGTTCAGCGCACTGTTCTTGGCCGCCGTGGACAACGCCGTCAGGGCGCGCGAGGCGACCCTGGCTCGGCGGGCGGCGTCGTGGACCTCTTGGCGCAGGTCGGGAAGCACGGGGACGCTCATCGTGCCAGCGTATCGGCGAACGCCCGATCAGGTAAAACGGCCCCGTCAGGTTGAAGGCGCCGACACCACACGGCGGCGCTGGTCGATGACGCGGCCCAGCTCCTGCAGCAACAGCGGCTTGTGCATCACGAGGTCTTCGATGTGTTCGCGGTCGATCACCACCGCGGTCACCTCCTCCAGTGCGTAGGCGTCGAACTGGCTGGGTTGGCGGGTCAGCGTGGTGATACCCAGGAAGGCGCCGTGTCGCAGCGTGGTGCCCGGCGCATCCGGGTCATCGTCGGTGAGCCGGACGCTGCCCGCGGTCAGGAAGGTCATCGCGGTCGGCACGTGGCCGGCCTTCTGCACGGCTTCGTCGGTTCCGTAGCGCACCACCGTGGCGTAGGGCACCAGCGCCTGCTGGTCGGCGTCGGTCAGCCGGAGCGCGGGCGCCACCACCGTCCGCAGCGCCTCGGCCACCGCCTCCGGGGTAGAGAACTCGTCGTCGGCGTCGTCGAGGTGCAGCCCCTCTCGCCGCGCGGCGTACCAGAGCCACCGCAAGAAGGTGGCTTGCGCCGCACCGTCGTCGCCCGGGCCGTCCAGTGCGATGGTGGTCCGGTATTCGCCACCGCCCAGCGCCACCGAGGTGGGCGTCTCCCCCGCGGTTCGCAGCGGCAGGGCGGCGGCGACCCTCGACAGCAACGCGCACACCCGGTCCGGAGGGTCGGCGACGGCGAACGTCGTGGTGACCGACACCCGGTGCGCGCCACCGCTTCGGCTGATGTTGGTGAAGGAGGTTCCGGCCAGTACGGAGTTCGGTGTGACCTGCAGTCCGTTGGCGGTGGCGATGTGCACCGCGCGCCAGTTCACTTCGACGACCCGACCGCGCGCGGCGGGGGTGTCCAGCCAGTCGCCGAGCCGGAACGGTTGTTCGAACAGCATGAACAGGCCCGAGACGATCTGGCCGACCGAGTTCTGCAGCATCAGGCCGATGACCACCGACGTCACGCCCAGCGCGGTGAACAGCCCGCCGATCTTCGCGCCCCAGACGTGGGACAGGATCAGCGCCAGGCCGACACCGATGAGCAGGAAACGGGCGACGTCGATGAAGATGGTCGGCACCCGGTTGCGCCAGGAGCCCTGCGGAGCGCTCTGGAAGAAGGTGACGTTCAGCCCGGACAGCAGCAACACCAGCACCACGAAGCCGAACGCGGTGTAGATGACCCGCACCACCGGATCCTGTTCGGCCACTCCGGCCACCCGGGCCAGCAGCACCAGCAACGCGGCCAGCGGCAGCAGGTAGTTCCGGGCCAGCGCCACCGGCCGGGCCAGATGGCTGCCCCGGCGGGCCAGTGCCACATGCCATTCGGTGAGCAGGATCAGCCCCGCCGGCAACCCGATCGCGACCCCGGCCGCCCAGTAGAACCAGGACCCGAACAGGTTGTTCACGGCGTCCCCGACAGTCGCCATATCTGCTCCTCGGCGTCGCCGATCTTCACGGTGGCGGCCGGCACGAACTCCTCGCCGCCGCCGAGCATGTCGCGCACCACCTCGGTCACGTAGATGCCGGGTTCTGATGTGCCCGTGCGCAACTGGTAGGCGACGTTGACCGCCGAACCCCACAGGTCGTAGGTGATGCTGGACCGGCCCACCAGGCCGCTGACGACCTCCCCGGTGTTGACTCCGGCCCACAGCTTGAGCCGGCGGCCGGTGTTGACGTCGAATCGATCGACGATTCGCTGCATCTCGCAGGCGAATTCGACGATGCGGTGCACGCCGTCCAGCCGCGGGGTGGTCAGGCCGCAACCGGCGAGATAGCCGTTGTACATGGTGCGAATTCGTTCGACACCCACGACTTCGGCGGCGGCGTCGAACTGCCGGACCAGTTCGTCGACGATGGTCACCAGTTCGCTCGCGGAGACCTCCGACGAGAGTTGGTCGATCCCCTTCAGTTCGGCGTAGACGACGCTGACGTTGTGATGCTCCTCGGCGATCACCTGTTCGCCGGCCTGTTCGCCCCCGCGGTAACGCTGCACCACCGACTCCGGCATCAGCGACAGCAGCAACTCGTCGTTCTGCTTGCGCTGCTCGGCGAGCAACTCCTCCTTGGTCCGCAGGCTGCGGCTCATGTCGTTGAATGCCTTGGTGAGATCACCGATCTCGTCGGCAGCCCCGGGCGGCACCGCGGCGCTGTAGTCACCGGCACTGATCCGCTGGGCGGCGACCTGCAACCGCCGGATCGGCCGCAGGAACAGCCGGGCCAGCAACATCGCCAGCACACAGATGGCGAAGATGACTGCGGTGGTGGCCAGCACCACCCTCTTGCTGAACGAGGTGACCCCGGCGTAGGCGTCGGCGTAGTCCCTGGTCGCCAGAATCGACCACTGCAGGTCCGAATTCGGCACGGTCAGCGGCGCGTACGCGACCAGCTCGCGGTTGCCCAGATAGTCGTATCCGGTGTTGAGCGTGCCGGTCTGGCCACGTTGCGCGGCGCGCAGTCCCGGGGCCTCTACCGGCTGCACCAGGGTGGTGGTCCCCAATCGCAGCGCCTTTTCCACGGTCGCCGGCGCGGTCCCGGCGGCCACCGCCTCACGCCGATATTCCTCGGGATCCTCCAGGAACAGCCGTGAATCCGACCGCATCAGCTCGTCCGGGCCGGCGAGGTAGGTCTCGGTTGTGTGGCCCAGCCCGGCCTTCTCCCACGCCCGGTTGGCGGTCATGATCCGGTTGACCTTCGCGCTGGGCAGCGGCAGGGCCAGCACCCCCTCGACCGCCCCCTTGTTGCCGACCGGCGACACCAGCCAGGCGGTGGGGGTGTCCAGGTTGGGTTGGTACGGCTGATAGTCGGTGATCCAGACGAAGTTGACCGCGTTGGACGCCAGCGCCTTGCGGTAGGCGTCGCGCAGACTGGATTCTCGATAGGGGCCGGTCAGCACATTGGTGCCCAGGTCCACACCCTTGTTGGCGGTATAGACCACGTTTCCCCTGCTGTCCAACAGCAGCGCGTCCAGGTACTCGTTGCGTTTGACGATCTCGGCGAAGAAATTGTTGAACTGAGCATTGGCCGCACTCCACGCGCTGCCGTCACCGGCGTCGTCGGGCTTGTCCGACTGCCCGGTGTAGTGAGCTTGCAGGTAGCGCTGCGCGGTCGAGGTCGGCAACAGTGCGGCGATGTCGACAACTTCACCGGTCCGTTCGGCCAGCGCCTTCACGAAGTGGTCGCGGTAGTAGGCCTCCACGGCGTGCTGCTGCTCGGGAGTGACCGTGGCGTGAGCGAGCTCGTCGAAGCCGGCGGTGAAAGCCTTGAGCGCACTGGCCGCGGTTGTTCCCCCGCTGAAAACAACCAGGGAGTTCGTCAGCTCAGCGAACAGACTGGTGACCGCCCGACGCTGCGACTCCCGGGCCTGCACCAGTTTGCTCGTCGCCGCGCGCTGCAATTCGGCTGCGCCGTACTGGAACTCGACGAATCCGACCACCGCAACCGAAGCGATGCTGGTCAGCAGCAGAATGAGCATCAGCTTGGTCTGAATACTGACCCGGGACGGCAATACTCGCCGCCGTCGCTGTTCGCCGGCCGTGCTGCCCACGTCTGTCGACGGTGCCGAGTCCACTCGGCCGCTCCCTTCCCCGGTTACCGGACGGCCCCCACCCTAGGGGATGTCCGACATCCCGCGGTCGTGAATGCAAAGCTGACATCCATGGCGACGCGAGTATGCGTGGTGGGCAGCGTGAACCTGGATACCGTGTTCACCGTGCCCGCGCTGCCGGCTCCGGGCGAGACGGTCCTCGGTTCGGCGCCGCGTACCTCCCCCGGCGGAAAGGGCGCCAATCAGGCGGTGGCCGCTGCGCGGGCCGGTGCGGACGTGTTGTTCGTCGGCGCGGTGGGTGACGACGACGCAGGGACGCGGTTGCGCCGCCACCTGGAGGTCAACGGCGTCGGCACCGAGGGACTGCGGACCGTGTCCGGGCCCAGCGGATCGGCGGTCATCACGGTGGACCCGGCCGGGGAGAACACCATCGTGGTGGCACCGGGCGCGAACGCCGCACTGACATTGGATTCCGGTCACCGCGGGCTGATCGCCGGCTGTCAGGTGCTGCTGGCGCAATTGGAGATCCCGATCGCGACGGCGGCCGCTGCCGCCCGACTGGCCCGGTCAGCGGGGGCGACGGTGATCATCAACGTCTCCCCGCTCGGTGCCGATCTCACCGAGCTGGCCGGGCTCATCGATGTCGCGGTGGTCAACGAGACGGAATCGGCACGGTTCGACCACCCGGTGCCGCACCGGGTGGTCACCCACGGTGCGCGCGGGGTTCGCTACACCGGGCCTGCCGGCACCGTTGATGTGCCGGCGCCGGTGGTGGATGCCGTCGACACCGCCGGCGCGGGTGACGTGTTCGCCGGAGTGCTGGCGGCCGAATGGTCCGGCGGGATAGCGCATGCGCTGCACACCGCCTGTGTCGCGGGGGCCCTGGCGACCCTGGTGCCCGGCGCCGGCGATTGCGCCCCGAGCGCCGAGGAGCGGGAGCGCTGGCTGGTCACGGGCGAAGCTCGACGAATCCTGCCGCGCTGAAATCGCCGTCGAACGCAAAGGCATTGACCAACTTCTTCTTCCGCATCAGCGCGAAACTCGTTGCGTCGACGAATGAGTACTCTCGTTCATCGTGGCAGCCAAGCCATTCCCAGGCCTGCTCTTCAACATCTGGCGTGATGTGCTCAACCCGAACACTTGCGCTGTGCCGAATCGCGGCAGCGGCCAGCGCGGCCCGGCGGCCGCAGCGTCGATCGAGCAATGTCCACGTCTCGCCCAGGACGTGGTTGGAGGTCACGACCATCCCCAGTCTCGCGCTCCAAAGCCTCTTGGCGATGTCATGCCGGGCGTCCCTGGCATTGCCCAGTGCGGCCCAGAACGACGTATCCACGAAAATCATCCAGTCGATCCGTAGACCACGTCGTCCACCGACGCGGACAGGTCGGGATCCCCGTCGAACGAACCGATGAAAGCGTCGACCGGGTCGGGACCGGGCGCCCGCAGTCGATCGGCTAGGTACTCCCGGATGAGTGCCGCCTTGGACTTGCGCTGCCTCCGGGCTTCAACGCCCAGCGCCTGGTCAACGTCCTCTTCAATGTAGATCTGCAAACCTACGCTGGATAGCGAGATGATGTATACATCACTTTTATCCGGCGCAACGCCGGCTACCGTCCCTACTGCTCCGGTATCTCCCGTTCGATCGCGTCGAGCCAGATCCGCGCCGACATGTCCGAGGGGGCCCGCCAATCACCGCGCGGAGACAGTGCGCCGCCGTGTAACACCTTGGGCCCGTTGGGCAATGCCGAACGCTTGAACTGACTGAACGAATAGAACCGCTGTGCAAAGACTTTCAGCCAGCGCCGGATCTCGGCCAGCGAATAGGCCTGCCGCTTATCCGCCGGGTATCCCGGAGGCCAGGCGCCCTCGTCCATGTCATGCCAGGCATGCCAGGCCAGAAATGCGATCTTGGCCGGTGCGAACCCGTTACGCAGCACCTGAAACAGGGCGAAATCCTGCAGTGAGTAAGGACCGACGGTGTCTTCGCTGCGCTGGATCTCCTCGGCTCCGTCTGTCGGCACCAACTCCGGGCTGATCTCGGTGTTGAGCACCGAGGCCAGCACTGCGCACACGTCAGCGTCGAACTCACCGGAGTTGATCACCCAGCGAATCAGGTGCTGGATCAGGGTTTTTGGCACTCCACCGTTGACGTTGTAGTGCGACATCTGATCGCCCACGCCGTAGGTGGACCAACCCAGCGCCAACTCAGACAGGTCGCCAGTGCCCAGCACGATGCCGCCGTTCTGGTTGGCGATCCGGAACAGGTAGTCCGTGCGCAGGCCGGCCTGCACGTTCTCGAACGTGACGTCGTAGACGGCCTCGCCGCGGGCATACGGATGACCCAGCTCGGTCAGCATCAGCTTCGCGGTCTCGCGGATGTCGATCTCAGCGAATGTCACGCCGAGCGCCCTGCTCAGCGCAGCCGCGTTGGCCTTGGTGCGCTCGCCGGTGGCGAAGCCGGGCAGGGTGAAGGCCAGAATGTCGCTGCGCGGCCGGTTCTCCCGATCCATCGCTCGCGCGGCGACGATCAGTGCGTGCGTGGAGTCCAGCCCGCCGGACACCCCCAGCACCACCTTCGGGTAGTTCAGCGCGCGCAGCCGCTGTTCCAGGCCGGAAACCTGGATGTTGTAGGCCTCGTAGCAATCCTGTTGCAGCCGCTGCGGATTCGACGGAACGAACGGGAACCGTTCCACCACGCGCCGCAGCCCGATGTCGCCGCCCGGGGGTTGCAGACGGAACTCCACCCGCCGAAACTCCCCCACCACATCGCGGTGCTGCCGGCGGTTGTCGTCGAAGGTGCCCATCCGCAGCCGCTCCGCACGCAGCAAACCGAGGTCGACGTCGGCGACACAACGCCGTGCGCCGCTGGGGAACCGCTCGGTTTCGGCCAGCAGTGTGCCGTTCTCCCAGATCATCGTCTGGCCGTCCCAGGCCAGGTCGGTGGTCGACTCGCCCTCGCCGGCCGCGGCGTAGAGGTAAGCGGCCAGGCATCGCGCCGAAGCCGACCGGGCCAACAGGGCGCGATCATCCGCGCGCCCCACGGTGATTGGACTACCGGACAGGTTGGCCAGCACCGTCGCACCGGCCAGCGCGGCCTCGGCGCTGGGCGGCACCGGCACAAACATGTCCTCGCACACTTCGACGTGCAGAACGAACCCGGGTAGATCCGTGGCGGCGAACAGCAGGTCCGGCCCGAACGGGACGTCGGCATCTCCCAGCCGCAGCGTTCCGCGCTCCCCGACCCCGGCGGCCAGCTGCCGGGCCTCGTAGAACTCGCGATAGGTGGGCAGGTAGGACTTCGGCGCCACGCCCAGGATGCGCCCGCGATGGATGACGACGGCGCTGTTGTAGACGCGGTGCGCGTACCGCAGCGGAGCCCCCACCACCAGCACCGGCAACAGGTCCGCCGAGGCGGCGGCAACCTCGAGCAGCGCCACCTCGACGGCGTCGAGCAGGGTGTCCTGCATGAGGATGTCGTCGATGGAGTAGCCCGACAACGTGAGTTCGGGGAAGACCGCCAGCGCGACGCCGTCGTCATGGCAGTCACGCGCCAGCCGCAACACCGATTCGGCGTTGGCGGCGGGGTCGGCAAGCGTCGTGTGGTGAGTGCAGGCGGCGACCCGCGCAAACCCGTGCCGGTAGGCGTTGTAAAAGTCCATCACGTGTCATTGTCGCCTGGGTTGTGTCGATTCGCAGCTTTCGGGTATCACCAGGCCATGACCGATACCGCGGTGGTGGTCGTCGACATGCTCAACAGCTACCGGCACGTGGACGCCGAATCACTGGCCGCCAACGTCGCGCAGATCATCGAACCGTTGGCTGAGCTGGTCGAACACAGCCGGGCCAGCGAGTCCGTGGACCTGATCTACGTCAATGACAACTACGGCGATTTCACCGCCGGATTCGCCGATATCGTCGGTGCGGCGCTGGATGGCGCCCGGCCGGACCTGGTGCGGCCCATAGTGCCGATGCCCGGTGACCGGATGATGACCAAGGTGCGGCACAGTGCGTTCTACGCCACGCCGCTGGAGTACCTGCTCGGCCGGCTCGGCACCCGGCGGCTGATCTTGACCGGGCAGGTCACCGAGCAGTGCATCCTCTACACCGCGCTGGACGCCTACGTCCGTCATCTTCCGGTGGTGATACCCGTCGACGCCGTCGCCCACATCGATGCCGGCCTGGGCGCGGCCGGCCTGGAGATGATGCGCCGCAACATGGCTGCCGAACAGTCCACCGCTGCGGAGTGCCTACGCTGAACGGCGTGGGGCCCGTGGAGCCGAGCGTCTGCGACCTGGTCAACCTGCTGTCCGGCCGCCGCGTCGCCGTGCTCACCGGTGCCGGGATCTCCACCGATTCGGGCATTCCGGACTATCGAGGTCCGGATTCGCCGCCGAGCAACCCGATGACCATCGGCCAGTTCGTCGCCGACCCGGAGTTCCGCAGGCGGTATTGGGCCCGCAACCACGTCGGCTGGCGGCACATGGCCGGCACCGCCGCCAACGCCGGGCACCGGGCCCTGGTCGAACTGGAGGCCGCCGGAGTGGTGACCGGGGTGATCACCCAGAACGTCGACCTGCTGCACACCCGGGCGGGCAGTCGCCACGTCATCGACCTGCACGGCAGCTTCGCGGCCGTGGTGTGCCTGGCCTGCGGGAACACCATCAGCCGCGCGGCACTGGCCGAGCGACTGGAAGCCCTCAACCCGGGATTTCTCGAGCGTGCCGGGGCACTCAGCGGCATCGCGGTGGCACCGGACGCCGACGCCGTCGTCACCGACACCGCGTCGTTCCGCTATGTCGACTGCGACCGCTGCGGAGGCATGCTCAAACCCGACATCGTCTACTTCGGCGAAAGTGTTCCGAAGCACCGTGTCGCGCAAGCCTATTCGATGGTCGACGGCGCCGACGCGCTGCTGGTCGCGGGGTCGTCGCTGACAGTCTTCTCCGGCTACCGCTTCGTCCGGCACGCCGCGGGGCGCGGCATTCCCGTCGCGATCATCAACCGTGGCAGGACGCGCGGCGACGACTTGGCGGCGATCAAACTCGACGGCGACTGCTCGTCGGTCCTGACTCTGCTGGCTTCCGAACTGAGTCGTGTGATTTCGGCGCGATAATTGCCGCTCTGCGGGAAAAATCGCGCCGAGATCGGGCACGATGCTCAGGTGACGAGGCAGCGGCTCACTCCCGACCAGCGCAACTCCTTCCTGGCCGCTGTTCTGGGCTGGTCGATGGACGCGTTCGACTACTTCATCGTGGTGTTCGTCTACGCCGACATCGCCAAGACCTTCGGCCACACCAAGACCGAGGTGGCTTTTCTGACCACGGCCACCTTGGTGATGCGCCCGGTGGGCGCACTGCTGTTCGGCCTGTGGGCCGACCGGGTCGGCAGACGAGTGCCGCTGATGGTGGACGTGATCTTCTACTCGACGGTCGGGTTCCTATGCGCGTTCGCGCCCAACTTCACCGTGCTGGTGATCCTGCGCCTGTTGTACGGAATCGGCATGGGCGGCGAGTGGGGGCTGGGCGCCGCGCTGGCCATGGAGAAGATCCCGCCGGAGCGCCGCGGATTCTTCTCCGGGCTGCTGCAGGAGGGCTACCTGTTCGGCTACCTGGCGGCCACCCTGGCGTCGCTGCTGGTGACCGACTGGCTGGGGTTGTCCTGGCGCTGGCTGTTCGGGCTTTCCATCCTGCCCGCCATGGTCAGCCTGCTCATCCGCTACCGGGTTTCGGAATCCGAGGTATGGCAGGCCACCCAGAACCGGATGCGGCTGACCCGCACCAGGATTCGTGATGTGTTCACCGATGCCAAGGTCATCCGCCGGTTCTGCTACCTGGTGTTGCTGATGACGGCGTTCAACTGGATGAGCCACGGCACCCAGGACATCTATCCGACGTTCTTGACCTCACCTGACGGAGCCGGCCTGCCGCACGTGACCGCCAAGTGGATCGCGGTGATCTACAACATCGGCGGGATCATCGGCGGGCTGATCTTCGGCACACTGTCGCAGCGGTTGGGACGTCGCTACGCGATCATCTGGTGCGCGGTGATGGGCCTGCCGATCGTGCCGCTGTTCGCATTTTCGCAAAGCGCGGGCATGCTGTGCCTCGGTTCGTTTCTGATCCAGTTCTGCGTGCAGGGCGCCTGGGGCGTGATCCCGGCGCACCTGACCGAGATGTCCCCCGACGCGATCCGCGGTTTCTATCCAGGCGTGACCTACCAG
Source organism: Mycolicibacter longobardus (assembly GCF_002102265.1). GTDB lineage: Bacteria > Actinomycetota > Actinomycetes > Mycobacteriales > Mycobacteriaceae > Mycobacterium > Mycobacterium longobardum. The sequence goes on from NZ_LQPG01000009.1 coordinate 178,107, forward strand.
CTAGGTAACCTGCTGGCCGCGTTCAACCTGCCGATCCAGGAACACCTTGCGGCCGCGCACGGCTACCCGTTCGCGCTGGCAGTCACCCTGGTGCCGGTGCTGATCGCCGTGGCGGTGCTGACCGCGATCGGTAAGGACGCCACCGGGATCCGGTTCGGGACTTCGTAGCTGGATCGAGCGTGCGCGGTTGTACGCCCTTTGCGGCGTGTCGGTGTGCAAACACTCAGTGTCACTGTCGACGGTGCCGCGTTGCGGTGGTTGGGTTCTTCTCACCTGGTGCCTGGCTCTTGCAAACACTGC
>NZ_LQPG01000010.1 GCF_002102265.1 Mycolicibacter longobardus
GTATTGGCGCCGCCGCCCCCGCCTGTGTTGCTGCCGGTAGCCGCGGCGGCGCCAATACCGCCGAGCCCGCCGACTCCGCCGCCGTCGGCACCGCCGTGCCCGCCGTCGCCGCCCGCCTCGACCGCGGTGACGCCCAACCCGGCCGACCCGCCGTCGCCGCCGAAGTGTCCGAAGGCGCCCGCGGTGCCGTCGCCGCCGTTGCCGCCGTCACCGCCGGCCCCACCGACATTGCCGAAGCCGCCCGAGCCGCCTTCGCCGCCGCGCCCTGCACCGTGGCCGTCGCCGACGCCGTCGCCGCCATGCCCGCCGGCGCCGCCGGCCCCACCGTCGCCGGTGTTGTGATAGCTCGGGCCGGAGCCGCTGCTGCCGCCGTGCCCGCCGGTGCCCCCATAGCCGCCGTTGCCGGAGGTGGTGCCGCCGTGCCCGCCGTTGCCGGCGTTGCCGCCGGCACCGCCGCCGCCGGCGATACCGGCAGCCGCGTCACCGCCGCGACCGCCATTGCCGCCAAAGGCGCCGTCGCCGCCGTCGCCCGTGTTGCCGCCGGCCCCGCCATCGGCGCCCGCGCCGCCGGCTCCGCCGATGCCGCCGTCACCGAACAGCGACGCACTACTGCCGCCTTCACCGCCGTAGCCACCGTCACCGCCAACGGTGCTGGCCGCGCCGACGTCGCCAGCCCCACCGGCCCCACCGGCCCCACCGTTGCCGAACAGCCAGCCCACGGCGTGCCCGCCGTCGCCGCCCTGGCCGCCCCGGCCGCCGTCGACACCGACGCCGCCGGCCCCGCCGTCGCCGCCGTGGCCCATGAAGCTGCCGCCGTTCCCGCCGTTGCCGGCGCGGCCGAACCACCCGTCGGCTCCACCGGGGCCGTCGTCGCCGCCGGTGCCGCCGTTACCGAAGAACCCGGCGTTACCGCCGGCCCCGCCGACACCGCCGACGGCGGTGCCGCCGTCGCCGCCGTCGCCGAACCACAGCCCGCCGGCCTGGCCGTTGGCCTGTTCCAGGGTGCCGCCGTCGATGCCGTCAGCGCCGTTGCCGATCAGCATCTGCCCGTTGCCGAACGTGTCATTGATCCAGGTGCTGATCTCGACACCGGACTGGGTGGCCAGCCAGTCCTGGCCGGCCTGGTACAACGGGGCGTAGACCCAGGTGCCGAACAACTCGGCGAGGGTGGGGTCGGCTGCTGCCGACAGCGCCGGCTCGCTCTCGAAGCCCAGCCACCCCCAGTTCGCCGGCTCGAACAGGTCGAACATCCAGTCAATGAGGGGGTCGGCCTGGGCCGGCGGTGCGCTGGCCAGCGGACTCATCCCGACCGCGAGGAAGGCGCCCACCGCGCTGCCCAGCCCGATCAGGCGTGGACCCGTTTTGCCGCGTTGTTCAGACATGACCTGTTCCTCCTCAAACGCCTGACAGTCTGATAAGCGCAGACGTTATGGCTGCTGAGAAGGAGTGCATGCAGTAGTCGACTACTGCATTTTCGGGTCGTTGGCGAGTCTGTTCTACGTAGCGGCCGGCGCGACCGCGGTTCAGACCACCCAGATCGCCTGAGCGGCAGGGCTTCCCAGGTCAATCGTGGCCTGCTCGCCTGCGGGCGCGTCGGGTGATTCCAGGGCCACCGAGATGATCCCGGCGAAGTCGCGCCGGGTCAGCACTCGCAGCCGGGCATCCAGGCTGATGCCCACCTCGGCGAAGTAGCGCAGCATCTCGGGGTCGTCGTCGGAGATGCGGGCCACCGTGCCGGAGTCGCCGTCGGCGCACGCCCACAACTGGCGAGCCGGGGGAGTGGGCACCTGCCCGTCCGCGGCCGGAATCGGGTCACCGTGCGGATCGCGCTGGGGGAACCCCAGTTTGGCGTCGATACGCGCGACCAGCCGGTCGGAGACCGCGTGCTCAAGCACCTCGGCCTCGTCGTGCACCTCATCCCAGCCGTAGCCCAGCTCGCACACCAGAAACGTCTCGATCAGCCGGTGCCGGCGCACCATCGCCAGTGCGGCCCGGCGACCGTTGTCGGTCAGGGTCACCGCACCGTACTTCTCGTGATCCACCAGGCCTGCGTCGGCGAGCTTGCGGATGGACTCCGAGGCGGTGCTGGCCGACACGCCGATCTTCTCCGCCAGCATCTTGGTGCTGACTTTGTCGGGCGACCATTCCTGGGCAGTCCAGATGACTTTCAGATAGTCCTGGGCGACGCTGCTCAGCCCATCCGACTGCTCCCAAGGGCTCACAGGGAACAGTTTAGGCTTGTGGGCGTGCAGCGGTGGCGGGGGCAGGATGAGATCCCCACAGACTGGGGCAGGTGTGTGCTCACCATCGGGGTGTTCGACGGTGTGCATCGCGGTCACGCCGAACTGATCGCGCATGCGGTGAAGGCCGGCAAGGCCCGCGGGGTGCCGACGGTGCTGATGACCTTCGACCCGCATCCGATGGAAGTGGTCTACCCCGGAAACCACCCGGCGCAGCTCACCACGCTGGCGCGCCGAGCCGAGCTGGTGGAGCAGGCCGGGATCGACGTCTTCCTGGTGATTCCGTTCACCCCCGACTTCATGAAGCTCACCCCGGACCGCTACATCCACGAGCTGTTGGTCGAGCACCTGCACGTGGTGGAGGTGGTGGTGGGCGAGAACTTCACCTTCGGCCGCAAAGCTGCCGGCAACGTCGAGACGCTGCGCCGGGCCGGCGAGCAGTTCGGTTTTGCGGTGGAGTCGGTGTCGCTGGTGGCCGAGCAGGCCGATGCCGCCCAGGCGGTCACCTTCTCCTCGACCTACATCCGGTCCTGCGTGGACGCCGGCGACGTGCGGGCCGCGACCGAAGCGCTGGGCCGGCCGCACCGGGTCGAAGGACTGGTGGTGCGTGGCGACGGCCGCGGACGCGACCTGGGCTTCCCGACCGCCAACGTGGCGCCGTCGGCTTATGCGGCGATTCCGGCCGACGGGGTGTACGCCGCCTGGTTCACCGTGCTGGGACACGGCCCGGTGCCCGGCAGCGTCGTGGCAGGTCAGCGCTGTCGGGCCGCGGTGTCGGTCGGCACCAACCCGACTTTCTCCGGGCGGGCCCGCACCGTGGAGGCGTTCGTGATCGACGAGGCTGCCGACCTGTACGGACAGCGGGTGGCCGTCGATTTCGTCAGCCGGATCCGGGGGCAGGAGAAGTTCGACTCCGTCGCGGATCTGGTGGCGGTGATGAACACCGATGTCGAGAAGACCCGCGGCCTGCTTGCCGGCGACTGACGCCGGCTCGGATTGGGTTCAAGCGCCACGGCGCTGCTAGACTCGCCGCTCGGTGTGCTGCAGTCCGCGGTGGCCGCCGAAATGACATTCGCGGGACCGATTGATGGAGATTCTACGTGGCGCTGACCACCGAGCAGAAAAAAGAGATCCTGGGCAGCTACGGCCTGCACGAGACCGACACCGGCTCGCCGGAGGCTCAGGTCGCACTGCTGACCAAGCGGATCGTCGACCTCACCGAGCACCTCAAGCAGCACAAGCACGACCACCACTCGCGGCGCGGTCTGCTGCTGCTGGTCGGCCGGCGGCGTCGGCTGCTCAAGTACCTGGCCCAGATCGATGTGGCGCGCTACCGCTCGCTCATCGAGCGCCTGGGCCTGCGTCGCTGACGGCGAACCGGATCGGCGACAGTGGCCGCCGTGTAGAGTGAGACCGTTCCGGGCCGACAAGGCCCGGACATCGGTGTGGCCCCGCAACCTGCGCGCGCCACTCCGGCACGTCACGACGGGACATGTTCCTGCGATCAGCCAGACCTGCGTCGGGCGGTCTTCGGTAGTGGCAGCCGGGTCGCAAAGTTCGTCTTTGAGGATCCGGCCGCTTCGATCGACGACCGTAGCCGCATCCAGGTCCGTCGCTGGCGCACGTCTGACACTGCGAAACAGCAGAACGAATCAGGAAAGGCCGCACGGGCGTCCATGTCTGCAACTGAAATTGAAGAAGGCGTATTCGAGTCCACTGCCGTGATCGACAACGGCAGCTTCGGCAAGCGCACCATCCGCTTCGAGACCGGCCGGCTGGCCCAGCAGGCCGCCGGCAGTGTCGTCGCCTACCTCGACGACGAAACCATGCTGCTGTCGGCGACCACCGCCAGCAAAGCTCCCAAGGAGCACTTCGACTTCTTCCCGCTCACCGTCGATGTCGAGGAGCGGATGTACGCGGCCGGCCGTATCCCGGGCTCGTTCTTCCGCCGCGAGGGGCGGCCGTCCACCGACGCCATCCTGACCTGTCGGCTCACCGACCGCCCGCTGCGCCCGTCGTTCGTCGACGGTCTGCGCAACGAGATCCAGGTGGTCGTGACGGTGCTGAGCCTCAACCCGAACGACCTCTACGACGTGGTGGCGATCAACGCCGCGTCGGCCTCCACCCAGCTGGCCGGCCTGCCGTTCTCCGGTCCGGTCGGCGCCGCGCGGGTGGCGCTCATCGACGGCACCTGGGTGGCGTTCCCCACCGTGGAGCAGCTCGAGCGCGCGGCGTTCGACATGGTGTTGGCCGGCCGGGCAATCGAGTCCGCGGACGGGGGCACAGACGTCGCGATCATGATGGTCGAGGCCGAGGCCACCGAGAACGTCATCGAGCTCATCGAGGCCGGCGCCCAGGCGCCCACCGAGACCGTGGTGGCCGAAGGTCTGGAGGCGGCCAAGCCGTTCATCGCAGCCCTGTGCAAGGCCCAGCAGGAGCTCGCCGAGGCCGCCGCGCGTCCGGCGGTCGAGTACCCGCTCTTCCCCGCCTACGGCGAGGACGTCTACTACTCGGTGGCCTCGATCGCCACCGACGAGCTGGCCAAGGCCCTGACCATCGCGGGCAAGGCCGAGCGTGACGAGCGCACCGAGGAGATCAAGGCCGAGGTCGTGCAGCGACTCGCCGAGACTTACGAGGGCCGCGAGAAGGAGATCAGCGCGGCCTACCGCAGCCTGACCAAAAAGCTGGTGCGCCAGCGCATCCTGACCGACCACTTCCGCATCGACGGTCGCGGGATCACCGACATCCGGGCACTGTCCGCCGAGGTGGCTGTGGTGCCACGGGCGCACGGCAGCGCGCTGTTCGAGCGTGGCGAGACCCAGATCATGGGCGTGACCACGCTGGACATGATGAAGATGGCGCAGCAGATCGACTCGCTGGGGCCGGAGAAGTCCAAGCGCTACATGCACCACTACAACTTCCCGCCGTACTCGACCGGTGAGACCGGCCGAGTCGGCTCGCCCAAGCGCCGCGAGATCGGCCACGGGGCGTTGGCCGAGCGGGCCCTGGTCCCGGTGCTGCCCAGCATCGAGGAGTTCCCGTACGCCATTCGGCAGGTGTCGGAAGCCTTGGGCTCCAACGGATCCACCTCGATGGGGTCGGTCTGTGCGTCCACGCTGGCACTGCTCAACGCCGGGGTGCCGCTGAAGGCTCCGGTGGCCGGTATCGCGATGGGACTGGTCTCCGACGACGTCGAGGTTGACGGCAAGGTCGAGCGCCGGTTCGTCGCGCTCACCGACATCCTGGGCGCCGAGGACGCGTTCGGCGACATGGACTTCAAGGTCGCCGGCACCAAGGACTTCGTCACCGCGCTGCAGCTCGACACCAAGCTCGACGGCATTCCGTCCCAGGTGCTCGCCGGAGCGCTGGCGCAGGCCAAGGACGCGCGTATGACCATCCTGGAGGTGATGGCCGAGGCCATCGACGCCCCCGACGAGATGAGCCCGTATGCGCCTCGGGTCACCACCATCAAGGTTCCGGTGGACAAGATCGGCGAGGTGATCGGGCCCAAGGGCAAGATGATCAACTCGATCACCGAGGAAACCGGCGCCCAGATCTCCATCGAGGACGACGGCACGGTGTTCGTCGGCGCCACCGACGGCCCGTCGGCCCAGGCGGCGATCGACAAGATCAACGCGATCGCCAACCCGCAGCTGCCGAAGATCGGCGAGCGGTTCCTGGGCACCGTGGTCAAGACCACCGACTTCGGCGCGTTCGTGTCGCTGCTGCCGGGCCGGGACGGGCTGGTGCACATCTCCAAGCTCGGTAAGGGCAAGCGGGTGGCGAAGGTCGAGGACGTGGTCAAGGTCGGCGACAAGCTGCGGGTGGAGATCGCCGACATCGACAACCGCGGCAAGATCTCACTGGTGCCCGTCGAAGACGCAGCGGACGCGGCAGACGCGGCGGACACGGCTGAGCCTGCCGATGCCGCGCCCGTCGAGAGCTGACACCGGGGCGCCGTCGGGCGCCACACTGCGACGCACCACCCTGCCGGGCGGACTGCGGGTGGTCACCGAGCACCTTCCTGCGGTTCGTTCGGCGTCGGTGGGCGTCTGGGTCGGCGTCGGGTCCCGCGACGAGGGCGCCACGGTGGCCGGGGCGGCGCACTTCCTGGAACATCTGCTGTTCAAGGCCACCCCGACCCGCACAGCCGCCGGTATCGCCCAGGCGATGGACGCCGTCGGCGGTGAGCTCAACGCGTTCACCGGCAAAGAGCACACCTGCTACTACGCGCACGTGCTGGACACCGATCTGGAGCTGGCCGTTGCCCTGGTGAGCGACGTGGTGCTCAACGGGTCCTGCGCGGCAGAGGATGTCGACCTCGAGCGTGACGTGGTCCTGGAGGAGCTCGCCATGCGTGACGACGATCCCGAGGACGCCCTGGGCGATGTGTTCGCCTCGACGCTGTTCGGCGATCACCCCATCGGACGGCCGGTGATCGGCAACGTCGAATCGGTGTCGGCCATGACCCGCGCCCAGTTGCGCTCGTTTCACCAGCGCCGCTACACCCCGGAACGCATGGTGGTGGCGGTGGCCGGCAATGTCGATCACGACACGGTGGTGGCGCTGGTGCGGGAACACTTCGGGCATCGGCTGATTCGCGGCCAGCAGCCCATCGCGCCGCGTCGCGGTGCGGCACGGGTTCCGGGTGCGCCGGGGCTGACCGTGGTGAACCGCGACGCCGACCAGACCCATATGTCCCTGGGCGTGCGCGCCCCGGGGCGGTACTGGCAGCACCGCCAGGCGCTGGCGGTGCTCAACACCGCCCTCGGTGGGGGACTGAGTTCCCGGCTCTTCCAACAGGTTCGGGAATCCCGCGGCTTGGCGTACTCGATCTACTCATCGGTGGACACCTTCGCCGACGCGGGCGCACTGTCGGTCTACACCGCTTGCCAGCCGGAGCGGTTCGCCGAAGTCGCGGCGGTGACCGCCGAGGTGCTCGACTCGGTGGCCCGCGACGGCATCACCGCCGAAGAGTGCCGGATCGCGAAGGGGTCGCTGCGCGGCGGGTTGGTGCTGGGCCTGGAGGATTCCGGCTCGCGGATGAACAGGTTGGGCCGCACCGAACTGAACTACGGTCGGCACCGGCCCGTGGCCCGCACGCTGCGTGAGCTCAGCGCGGTCACCGTCGAGGAGGTCAACGCGGTGGCCAGGCAACTGTTGCGCAAGCCTTACGGTATTGCGGTCATGGGACCGTACCGCTCGAAAGGGGCGCTGCCCCGGCGTTTGCGGTCGATGGCAGGCTAGAGGGATGGCGTTCAGCTTCTCCGAACTCGCGGTCCCGCTGGTTGGCGCGCCGATGGCCGGCGGTCCCAGCACACCGGCGCTGGCGGCTGCGGTGTCGCAGGCGGGCGGACTGGGATTCGTCGCCGGCGGCTACCGTACCCCGCAACAGCTGGCCGACGACATCACGGCCGCGCGGGCTGCCACCAGCGGCCCGATCGGCGCCAATCTGTTTGTGCCGCAACCCAGCGGAGCCGACATGGTGCTGCTCGACGAGTACGCCGAACTGCTGGATCCAGTGGCCGAGCATTACGGCGTCGAACTGGGCCTGCCCCGCTTCGGCGACGACGACTGCTGGCCGGAGAAGCTCGAGGTGATCGCCGATCTGCGGCCCACGGTGGTGTCGTTCACGTTCGGCACCCCTTCACCCGACGACCTGGAGAAACTGCGTGCGCTGCGCATCCTGACGGTGGTCACGGTGACGTCGGCCTACGAGGCCGGCGTCGCCCTGGGGCATGGCGCCGAGGCGCTGGTGGTGCAGGGCCCCGGTGCCGGGGGGCATCGCGGCACGTTCGCGCCGGACGTGGAGCCGGGCGGTGTCACCCTGGAGGAGCTGCTGGCCGAGATCCGCCACGCCCATGGGAACGTCCCGCTGGTGGCGGCGGGCGGGCTGGGCACCGCGGCCGACGTGGCAGGCGCTCTGAAGCGCGGTGCGGTGGCCGCCCAGGTCGGCACTGCGCTGTTGCTTGCCGACGAGGCGGGGACGAACCCGACGCACCGAGCGGCGCTGACCAACCCGGAATTCGCCAACACCACGGTGACGTGCGCGTTCTCCGGTCGCTACGCGCGCAGCCTGGAGAACGACTTCACTCGCACCTTCAATGATGTGGCACCGGTGGGATACCCGGAGGTCAACCACATGACCACACCGATCCGGGCGGCGGCGGTGGGGATGGACGACCCGCACGGAACCAGCCTGTGGGCCGGGACCGCCTACCGGACTGTCCGCCCGGCCCCGGCCGCAGACGTGATCGCAGCCCTGGCCGCGGGCTGACCACCCTCAGCAGTCGTAGTAGAGCGCGAACTCGTACGGGTGTGGGCGCAGGTTCACCGGGGCGATCTCGTGGTCGCGCTTGTAGCTGATCCAGTTTTCGATCAGGTCCGTGGTGAACACGCCGCCTTCGGTGAGGTATTCGTGGTCGGCTTCCAGGTTGTCGATCACCTGGGGCAGCGTGGTCGGGGCCTGGGGGATGTCGGCGGCCTCGTCCGGGGGCAGTTCGTAGAGGTCCTTGTCGATGGGGGGGGCCGGCTCGATCTTGTTCTTGATGCCGTCGACGCCGGCCATCATCATGGCGGCGAACGCCAGGTACGGGTTGCCGGAGGAGTCCGGGCAGCGGAACTCCAGGCGTTTGGCCTTCGGGTTGGTGCCGGTGATCGGGATGCGTACACACGCGGAGCGGTTGCGCTGGCTGTAGACCAGGTTGATCGGTGCCTCATAACCCGGGACCAGTCGCTTGTAGGAGTTGATGGTCGGGTTGGTGAAGGCCAGCAGTGACGGGGCGTGGTGCAGGATGCCGCCGATGTAGTGCCGGGCGGTGTCGGACAGTCCGGCGTAGCCGGCCTCGTCGTAGAACAGCGGTTGGCCACCCTGCCAGAGGGACTGGTGGACGTGCATGCCGGAGCCGTTGTCTCCGAAGAGCGGTTTGGGCATGAAGGTGACGGTCTTGCCGGCCTGCCAGGCGGTGTTCTTGATGATGTATTTGAACAGCATCAGGTCGTCGGCGGCGTGCAGCAGGGTGTTGAACTTGTAGTTGATCTCGGCCTGCCCACCGCTGCCGACCTCGTGGTGACCGCGTTCGATGGTGAAGCCGGCGTTGATCAGGTTGGTGGTCATGATGTCGCGCACGTCGACGTACTGGTCGTTGGGCGCCACCGGGAAGTAGCCGCCCTTGGGCCGGACCTTGTAGCCCCGGTTGGGTCCACCGCCGATCTCGGTGGGCTGGCCGGTGTTCCACCATCCGGAGACCGAGTCGACCTCATAGAATGAGCCGTTGATCTGCGAGTCGAAGCTCACCGAGTCGAAGATGTAGAACTCGGCTTCGGCACCGAAGTAAGCGGTGTCGGCGATACCGGTACTGGCCAGATAGTTCTCTGCCTTGCGGGCGACGTTGCGCGGGTCACGCGAGTAGGGCTCGCGGGTGAACGGGTCGTGCACGAAGAAGTTCAGGTTCAGGGTCTTGGCAGCCCGGAACGGGTCGATCAGAGCGGTGTTGGCGTCCGGCAGCAGCATCATGTCCGATTCGTGGATGGACTGGAATCCGCGGATCGATGATCCGTCGAACGCCAGCCCATCCTCGAACACGGTCTCGTCGAACGCCGAGGCGGGAATCGACAAGTGCTGCATCTGACCAGGCAGATCGCAGAATCGGACATCGACGTAGTCGACCTTCTCGTCGGCGATCAGCTTCAGGACGTCGTCAGCTGTCTTGTCGGTCACCGCGGTGCTCTCCTAGAAATTGTTGGTTGGGATTTCGGTGTCGTGCTATGGACTCGGTTGTTTCGCCTTGCGGCTCACACCGAAACTACGCCCAGCTGGATCCGACCGAGGCGTCGGTGTTGGCCATGTTGTTGCCGGCGCTCTGCACCTTCTGGCCGTGGGCGTTGGCCTGCTCGTAGATCACTGCGAAGTTGCGGCCGAGCTGGCCGATGAACTCCTGGCAGGCCACCGAGCCGGCGCCGCCCCAGAAGTCCCCGGCGGCCAGCACGTCGTGCACGATGGCCTGGTGCTCTGCTTCCAGGGAAGCGGCCTGGGCGCGGATCAGGGCACCGTGGGCGTGGACATCACCGAACATGTAGTTGATTGACATCTTTGCGGTTCTCCTTCTAGCTCGACAGGATCTGCTGCGAGGCAGCTTCTTGCTGCTCGTAGTGGTTGGCGTCACGAATCAGGCCGTCGCGCACTCCGTGCAGCATGTTGACGATGTTGCGGAACGCGGTCTGCATCTGGCCCATGGTGTCCATCGAGGTGCGCTCGGCCAGACCGCCCCAGCCGGCGCCGGAGATGTTGGTCGAGGACGCCCACATCCGGCGGGCCTCGTCCTCAACGGTCTGGGCGTGGGTGTCGAAACGACCAGCCATGGTACGCATGGCGTCGGGGTCGGTCATAAAACGGGTGGTCATGAAACTGATCTCCTATCCTGAAATGTGGTGTGTAGAGCGGCTTCCTGGCGGCAGCGTGGTGCGATTCAGTCCCACATGGATGACCGCCGTCCCTTTGCGGCTTTGCGCTTGGCCTCTTCGGCTTTGTCCTCCTTGAGATTGGACGAAGCGGTGCCGCGTGGGCCCACTCCCATCAGCGGAGGAGCGCACAGCAGCGGCGAGCCACCCATCATCGGCGTGCCCGCGGTGGCCAGCGCCGGTGCCGGGAGTTCGGCGGAGGCCAAGCGCATCTCCGGTGCTGCCGTGGCCCAGGCCTTGGGTACCGACAGGCCGCTGACCGAGGAAGCGTTGCCGAGCCCAGCCGACATCGCCGAGGCCAGGCCGGCCGACCCAGTTGCCGACAATGTCGGTGTCAGACCGAGAGGTATACCCGCCGCGACGGCCATCGGTGAGGCCTCTCCCAAGCCGAACGGTGACGGAAGCGCGGCGCCCGCAATGAGGTACTCGGGGATGAAAGCGGCGATGATGGCGACGGTCAGGGCAGTTCCTACCGGAGTGACGCCAAACGCCCCGAAATCGGCGAGAATGTCGGCGATAACCGGGGGAATCACCGATTGCGCTGCGCCAGGCACCGCCTCCATCAACCCGTTAACGGTGGCCTGCGCGGCTCCCTGCCCCAATGCCTGGACGGCCGAGGCGCCTTGGGTAGCCACCCCACCGGGGTTGGCCGTCTGCGGCGGCGGCCCGAACGGCGTCACCTGCGATGCGATCTCCGCGGACGCGGCGTAGCTGAACATCGCGGCCGCGTCTTGAGCCCACATCTCGGCGTAGTGGGCCTCGGTGGCGGCGATCGCCGGGGCGTTCTGACCGAAGAAGTTGGTCGCCACGAGCGTCGCCAACTGGATTCGGTTGGCGGCGATCAGGGGCGGCGGAACGGTCATGGCGAATGCGCTCGCGTGGGCCGTGGCCGCGGCCTTGGCCTGTGCGCTGGTCAGTTCCGCCTGCTCGGCGGTGGCGGTGAGCCAGGTGGCATAGGGTTGCGCCGCCGCGGCCATTTTGGTCGAGGACGCGCCCACCCACGCACCGCTGGTCAGCTCGGTGACCACGGCTCGGTAGCTTGCCGCCGCGGTGTGCAGTTCGGCGGCCAGTTCATCCCAGGCCGCCGAGGCGGCCAGCAACGAGCCGGCGCCGGGGCCGGCATACATGCGTGCGGAGTTGACTTCTGGCGGTAGCGCTGCGAAATCCATTGCTGCGCCTCCTTTCGTTTCTTAGCCGGTCTCAGCCGGCAGCAATCGCGTTGGCGGCCTCAGCAGCTTCATAGGTGCTGGCGCTGGCGTTGAGGGTGGCCACGAACGTTTCATGGATTGCCATGGCCTGAGCGCTGAACTGTTGGTACAGCTGCGCCTGGGCGGTGAATCGCGTGGCCAGCATCGCCGAGACCTCGTCGGCGGACGGCGGGACCACGGCGGTCGTCGGGACCTGAGTGGCCGCGTTGAGGGAAGCGAGGGAGAAACCGGTGCTCGACAGGGCGTCGGCAGCGGCCGTCAAAGCTTCAGGCTGTGCGGTTACGAACGACAATTGCCTCTCCTTAGAACACCAGCAAGGCAGAAAAAAGGGCCGGCTTCTTTCGGAGTCGGACCCCTGCTTGCTTCAACGTTTTCTGACGACAACCCACAGGTTTCCTGACAGCACCGCCCAGCTCCAAGCGGGTTAACAGCCTCTTAACGATTGCCGCGAACTGTTTACAAAACCTCACAGGAATCCTCAGGTCGACCGTGAGGGAAGGTGTCCGGGGTCACTGACTTGGCGCGGGCGGCCGCGGCATTCGAGCCCGGTTCCGAGCTTGACATTTGACGTATATTTGTCAAAAAGGAGGTCCTGATGCTCAGCGTTGACGACACCGCCGCCGGTCCGCACGACGGTTCCTTGGACCACGAGCGCATCGTTCTGCAGGCCCGAGACGTCGGATTCGACTGGTCGGACCTGCCGGTGCACTACGTGCCCGGCGAGCCCTTCGTCACCCACTTCTGCAATGTGCTGCACCTGTTGCTGCCCGCCGGGGAGGAGTTCTTTGTCGAGGTGTTCAAGCAGGCGCTGCCGCTGATCAAGGACGACCAGCTGAGGCTCGACGTTCAGGGATTCATCGGCCAGGAGGCCACCCACTCCCAGGCGCACGCCGGTGTCGTCGATCATCTGGCCGCCCGTGGCGTCGACATGTCACCGTTCACCGCCCAGATCAAGTGGCTGTTCGCGAAGCTGGTCGGAGACCGGCCGCACTGGAGCGAGCGTCGCCAGCAGCGCTGGCTGCTGGAACGCGTGGCACTGGTGGCCGCCGTCGAGCACTACACGGCGATTCTGGGGGAGTGGGTCCTCGACAGCCCGGCGTTGGACGCGATCGGGGCGCATCCGGCAATGCTGGACATGCTGCGCTGGCACGGCGCCGAAGAGGTCGAGCACAAGGCGGTGGCCTTCGACGTCATGAAGCACCTGCAGGCCGGGTACCTCCGGCAGGTGCGCACGCAGCTGGCCGTCACGCCGCTGATGCTGTGGTTGTGGATCCGCGGGCTGCGGTTCATGTACAAGGTGGATCCGGAGCTGCCGGCCGGGACCAAGCCGCGCTGGCGGGACTGGTTCATAGCGGCCCGCCGCGGCCTGGTTCCCTCACCATTCGAGTTCCTACCGGCCATCGCGTCCTACTACCGCCCGGGCTTCCACCCGGCGCAACTGGGCGGGGTGGAGAAGGCGGTCAACTACCTGGCGGTGTCGCCGGCTGCCCGCGCCACCCACTGATCGGCATGTGCGGGAACAACGAGGAGTGCAGTCGATGAAGACCCTTACGGCGTCCGACGGTGTGAACCTGGCGGTGCACGCCTACACAGATCTGGACCCGCAGCGGCCGACGATCCTGGCGATCCATGGCTACCCGGACAACCACCACGTCTGGGACGGGGTTGCCGAAGAACTGATCGAGAACTACCCGGGCCGGTACAACGTCATCGCCTATGACGTGCGCGGAGCGGGCGCGTCGTCGGCACCGGCGGACAGGTCGGGGTACCGCTTTCCCCAGCTGATCGCCGACGTCGGTGCGGTGATCGAGCACCTGGGTGTGGACCAGGTCCATCTGCTGGGCCACGACTGGGGTTCGATCCAGGGCTGGGCGGCCGTAACCGACCCGGTTGTTGCGGCCAAAGTCGGTTCCTACACTTCGATTTCGGGTCCCCAGCTGGATTACGCCGGTCGTTTCCTGCGGTCGCCGCGCAACCTGCGCACGCTTGTCGATGTGATTCGGCAGGTGCTGGAGTCCTCCTACATCTGGCTGTTTCTGACCCCTCGGCTGCCCGAGGCACTGTTCCGGTCGGGGATCGGCGTCAAAGTCCTTGACCTGCTTGACCGTATCGGTCGCTCCGGTAAGACGCAGCGAGCCATGCCCCGCGCGGAGAACGACTACGTCAACGGACTGAACCTGTATCGCGCCAACATGCCGCGGCCGTTTCTGAAACCCGCCGCGCCGCTTCCCACCACCGATGTCCCGGTGCAGGTTCTTGCCCCGCGCCTGGACCTCTTCGTCAGCCCTGCCGCGCAGCGTTACACCGGTCAGATCCCGCCCCGCCACCGGGTGCTCGACATCGACGGTGGGCACTGGGTGGTGACCGATCGCCCGGAGATCATCGCCCGGCTCACCGACGAATGGGTGCAACGGAGCGTGACCGGCAGGTCCGACGCGCCGGATATCCGGCAAAGCTGATATGCCGCAAGAGATCTGGGACTCCCGTCCGGCCGACCTCTACGGCCGGCGCAAACACGACCGGTTCTACAACATGCTGTGGGCAGCGGTCACGCTCTTCGGTGGTGTCTCCGCGCTGTCGAGGTGGAAGCCGTCCCGGGTGGCGCCGGTCTCCCGGACCATCGCGGCCGTCGTCACCAAGCGGGAGATGCTGACCAGCGACGTGGTGGCTCTCACCATCGCCGATCCCGACGGTGGGCTGTTGCCGTCCTGGACGCCGGGCGGTCACATCGATGTGCAGTTGCCCTCGGGTCGTCGCCGGCAGTACTCGCTGTGCGGGATACCCGGTCGCCGCACCGAGTACCGCATCGCGGTGCGCCGGCTCGACGACGGCGGCGGTGGCTCGGTCGAGATGCACGAGACCTACGCCGAGGGCGACACACTGGTGTTCGAGGGGCCGCGAAACGCGTTCTACCTCGGCACCGGCGAGAGTGATGTGCTGTTCGTCATCGGTGGGATCGGGGTGACCCCGATGCTGCCGATGCTCCGTGAGGCCGCGCAGCGCGGAATCGATTGGCGCGCGGTGTATGCGGGACGCACGCGTGCCGACATGCCGCTGCTGGACGAGGTGCTGGCGGTGGATCCCGAGCGGGTCACGGTGTGGGCCGACGACGAACACGGGCGCTTCGCCGGCACCGACGAACTGCTGGCGGGTGCGGGTCCGCAGACCGCGGTATACGTGTGCGGGCCGACCGCGATGCTCGAAGCGGTGCGCACCACCCGCAACGAACATGCTGACGCGCCGCTGCACTACGAGCGGTTCAGCCCGCCACCGGTGGTCGACGGGGTGCCGTTCGAGTTGGAGCTGGTCCGGTCGGGGCGTCTGCTGGCGATTCCTGCGGACCGCTCTGCGCTGGACGTGATGCTCGACGTCGATCCGACGACCGCGTGCTCCTGCCGGCAAGGATTCTGCGGTACCTGCAAGGTCAAGGTGATCGCCGGTGACGTCGACCGGCGCGGACGCACCGCGGAGGGCGCCGATGAGATGCTGGTCTGCGTCTCGCGGGCCAACGGGGGACGGATCGTCATCGACGCTTGAATGGCGCCGCTTGATGGCACGGCCTGAGAACCCCGCGGTTGGCCCAAATCATGGTGCTCGCCGTTGATCGGCCCCTAGACTGCCCGGGTGACTGAAACCGGTCCGATTCACTCCGCATCCCTGCCCGCCAAGCTCATCTACGCGGTCGCCCACGCCATCACCCCGCGGTTGGTGCGCCGTCTGGTCCTGCACGCCGGCAGCGGGACGATCGCGGCTCGGATCACGACGATGGGCCGGCGGATCAACACCCTCGCCAGGCTGCAACGCGTGCGGCCGTTTTGGCGCGTGGGTTTCACCCGTGCCGATGCCGCCGGAGTCCCGGTCGAGGTGGTCCGCCGAGTTGATCGTGCCCGGCCGCTCGACGAGGCATTCGGCGACGGCGCCATCCTGTACTTCCACGGCGGCGGTTTTGTCACCGGAGGCCTGGACACCCACCTGCATGTGGTGGCCAAGCTTGCCCGGCGCACCGGGCTGCCGGTGGTACACGTCGACTATCGGCAGTATCCGCAGGTGACGGTGGACGGGTCGGTGGACGACTGCGTCGGCGCCTACCGTTGGCTGCTCGATCGCGGTGCCGACCCCGACAAGACAGTGCTGGCCGGCGACTCCGCCGGCGGATTCCTGGCGTTCGCGACCGCGCTCAGCAGCCAACAGCGCGGTCTGCTCGCCCCGGCCGGGGTGATCGGTATCTCCGCCCTGCTGGAACTGGACGGCGTCGCTCGGAGTACCCACTCGAACATGACCGCCGACGCTTTCGGCATCCCGGCGGTGCTGCCCGACCTCGTCGACCTGGTCTGCCCCTCGGCGAGGTTGCGGCACGAGCTGTCCCCGATCAACGGCCGACTGGAGACCATGCCCCCGGCGCTGCTGATCGCGGCCGAATCGGAGATCCTGCGCTGTGATGCCGAACGGCTGCATGCCGCGCTGCAGCAGGTCGGCCGGCCCAACCGACTTGAGTTGTGGGCCAGTGAACTGCACGCGTTCCCGGCACTGTTCCCGTTCCTGCCGGACAGCCGGGCGGCGTTCGACCTGATGGCCCGTTTCGTGGCCGAATGCCGGTCCAATGCCGGCGGGTCCGGTGAGGCCCGCCGGGAGGTGTCCTGAAGCCCGCTGCCGTTTTGATGGTGGTGACCCGTCCCCCGCAAGCGGGAGGTGTGCCCCCAGCGCCCTGGCTTCGTCGCGCTTGCGATCACCACTAGGGTGGCAGCCATGCGAGTTGCAGTGCTGGGCGCCAAGGGCAAAGTCGGTGCCACGATGGTTGGGGCGGTACGCGCCGCCGATGATCTGACCCTGTCCGCCGAGGTCGACGCCGGTGATGAGCTGACCCTGTTGACCGACGGCGGCACCGAGGTGGTGATCGACTTCACCCACCCGGACGTCGTGATGGACAACCTGAAGTTCTTGATCGACAACGGGATTCACGCCGTAGTTGGCACCACCGGGTTCACCGAGGAACGGCTGGCTCAGGTCCGTTCCTGGCTGGCAGCCAAACCCGGTGCGGCGGTGCTGATCGCACCCAATTTCGCCATCGGTGCGGTGCTGTCGATGCACTTCGCGGTCCAGGCCGCGAAGTACTTCGAGTCGGTGGAGGTCATCGAACTGCACCACCCGCAGAAGGCCGATGCGCCGTCGGGCACCGCGACCCGCACCGCCCAACTGATTGCCGAAGCCCGAAAAGGACTGCCGCCCAACCCCGACGCCACCAGCACCGGCCTGCCCGGGGCGCGCGGCGCCGACGTCGACGGCGTGCCGGTGCATTCCGTCCGGCTGGCCGGGCTGGTCGCCCACCAGGAGGTGCTGTTCGGCACCATGGGGGAGACGTTCACCATCCGGCACGACAGCATCGACCGAACCTCGTTCGTTCCCGGAGTGCTGCTGGCGGTGCGCCGGGTCGCCGAATTCCCAGGGCTCACGATCGGTATCGAGCCCCTCCTCGACCTGAAGTAAGCGTGGTCAAGGTGTCGCCGGCCACCAGGGTGAAGGTGCTCATCGCCTTCATGTGCCTGGCGCTGCTGATGTATCTGGCGTTTCTGGGCCGGATCGCGGTGTTGCTGATCGGCTCCGGATCGGTGCCGGCCATCGGGATGGGGGTGGCGCTGCTGATCATGCCGTTCCTGGGGCTGTGGGCGATGACCGCCACCCTGCGCGACGGGTTCGCCCACCAGCGGCTGTCCCGGCTGATCGCCGAGGACGGAATGGAACTCGACGCCGGTACGCTCCCGCGGCGGCCGTCCGGACGCATCGAACGCGATGCCGCCGATGCCCTGTTCCACACCGTTCGCGACGAACTCGACGCCGACCCGGACAACTGGCAGCGCTGGTACCGGCTGGCCCGTGCCTATGAATTCGCCGGGGACCGTCGTCGCGCGCGGGAGGCGATGAAGACCGCGGTCCGACTGCAGGAGGGCCGATGAGCAAGACGCTGCTGGTGGTGCACCACACGCCGTCGCCCCATTGCCAGGCCATGTTCGAGGCGGTGCTGTCTGGGGCGACCGATCCGCAGATCGAGGGGGTCGAGGTGGTTCGCCGCCCGGCGTTGTCGGTGTCGCCGACCGACATGCTGGCCGCCGACGGTTACCTGTTGGGCAGCCCGGCCAACCTGGGCTACGTCAGCGGCGCCCTCAAGCAAATTTGCGGTAGATACTCACTATCAAATTGCGACGTATGTCGTCGCTCCGCTGGGAGGTTGTGATGTGACGATTCCCGACTATCAGACACTCATGCGGCCCGTCCTGGCGTCTCTGGCTGATGGCGCGGTTCGTCGGTCTCGGGAGGTCATTGAGGGGATGGCCGACGAGTTCGATCTCACGCCTGAGGAGCGGGCGGCTAAGGTGCCGAGCGGGCAGCGACGCATAGACAATCGCGCCGGTTGGGCGTTGTCCTACCTAGTTCAGTCTGGGCTGATCGAGCGGCCTGGACGCGGACTGGTTCAGATCTCGGATGAAGGCCGTGCCGCGCTTGACAGATTTCCAGAGCGGATCGATACGAAGGCTCTTGAGGCGTACCCCGCATTTGTGGAGTTTCGCAATCGGAAGCGGGGCCGCGCCACAGCCGACGGGGATAACGAGGACCAGAAGAAGACGACGGCCGACGACGAGCAGAGCACACCAAACGACCTAGCTGAACAGGCGGAACGGATCAACCGCGCAGCCGTGGAGCGGGAGGTGCTCGCTGCGGCGCTCAACCTGACACCGACCGGGTTCGAGGAACTAGTCGTTCGGCTGCTCAACCGCATGGGCTACGGACGAAAGGGTTCGGCGGACCGGACAGTGGCTACTGGCGACGGCGGTATCGACGGCATCATCAGCCAGGACCCGCTTGGGTTAGATCGAATTTACGTGCAGGCGAAGCGCTATACCGACGCACCGGTCGATCGTCCAGCGATTCACGGCTTCGCGGGGGCGCTTCTCTCCAAGCAGGGCGACCGAGGGGTCTTCATTACGACCTCGCGGTTTACGAAAGGTGCGATCGATGAGGCGGAACGCATCAA
The DNA here is from genome assembly GCF_002102265.1 of Mycolicibacter longobardus. Lineage (GTDB taxonomy): Bacteria > Actinomycetota > Actinomycetes > Mycobacteriales > Mycobacteriaceae > Mycobacterium > Mycobacterium longobardum. Next base: position 18,936 of record NZ_LQPG01000010.1, read on the forward strand.
CGCACGGATAGAGCTGATCGACGGTACGCGGCTCGCTGAATTGCTGGTGGAGCACGGCGTCGGGGTTCAACTGGAACAGTCAGTGACGCTTTACCGGCTCGATGAAGACTTCTTCGATTCGATCTGAGGCTCGCCGATGCCCCGATTGTTGATCGTTCACCACACGCCGTCGCCCTACTGCCAGGCCATGTTCGAGGCGGTGCTGTCTGGGGCGACCGATCCGCAGATCGAGGGGGTCGAGGTGGTTCGCCGCCCGGCGTTGTCGGTGTCGCCGACCGACATGCTGGCCGCCGACGGTTACCTGTTGGGCAGCCCCGCCAACCTGGGCTACGTCAGCGGCGCCCTCAAGCACGCCTTCGACGTCTGCTACTACCCGATCCTGGACGCGACCCGCGGCAGGCCGTTCGGCCTCTATCTGCACGGCAATGAGGGCACCGAGGGAGCCGAGCGTGCCGTTGACACCATCACGACCGGGCTGGGATGGGTGAAAGCCGCCGACTACGTGGTGGTCTCGGCCAAGCCCGGCAAGGCGGAGCTGGAGGCGTGCTGGGAGCTCGGGGCGACGGTGGCCGCCCAGTTGATGGGGGCGTAACAGTCATGGCCGAAGAGGCCAAGTTGCACCATACGGTGCCGCAGTTCTACCTGCGGGGGTTCGCGGATGACGCGGCGCGGATCACCACCGTACGGCTGCCCGGTGAGAAGAGGTACACGTCGCGTGTCAAGAACACAGCCGCCATCAACCGCTTCTACTCCATAGACGGGCACCCCGATGGGGCAGATGCTTTCGAGAAGGCGTTGTCGGACCTTGAGGGCACCGCCGCGTCGATTCTGCGGATGATCGAGCGACGGATATGGCCGCTGTCGGAGGAGCAGCGCGCGGCGCTAGCCACCTTCTTGGTGGTGCAGTACCTGCGCGGGCCGGACCACCGCCGCACGCTGGAGTATCTCGGCGGCCAAATGATCAGCCTCGAAGCGGCCGCGATCGGTCGTGAGAACGTTCAAGACTGGGTGAAGGATCGCTATGGTTTGAAGCTGGACGAGGACGAAGCGGAGGCGGTGTGGCAACAGGCAAGTCAGCCCGGCGGCCCGCCAGTCACCATCTCGCCGGCCGAGCACATCAAGGAGATGCTGCAAACCGCCCAGGAGCTATTGCGGTACGTGTGGTGCAGGCCGTGGACATTGATTCGGTTTGGTCGCCGATCCCTGATCACAAGCGACTCACCAGTGGGCCTGGTGCCTCGACCGGGCAGCGGTCCAGGTCGAGGGGTGGGCTTCTTGACAGCTTGGGGTATCACGTTTCCGTTGACGCGGCGGCTCGGATTGATTATGGGCGACGTTGAATCTTTGGCTGAGGCGAACGTTCCGGTGGAACGAGTGCGTGCGGGCGAGCTGGATCGAGTGGAGCCTGCTACGACACGGTTGGCGAAGTTCATCAACGATGTCACCGTTCACTCGGCAAGCGAATACCTGTATCACCACCCAGATGACGGGGAAGCCTTGCCGTCGCCGTTACCCGAGCCGACGCTGACGAACATCACCGGACCGAGCCCTGAGGCGCTAGCCGAATTGTTCTCATCTGAGTAGGCGTACCTGTGTGCTAGCCGCCGACCCTACGGGTCATCCAAGCGGGCGGTGACGGCAAATGGCCTTCGTGGCGTGGCGCGCCAAGCTGTTGAACCCCGCTACGGGTCGATGTGGTTCTCCGGCATGTAGAACGAGTGGAACGGGTAGTCTCGCCCCGGCCCCATCGAGTGGCAGTCCTGTTGCGACGGTGGTGATTTCGGCGGTTCGTAGTAGTAGATCACGCAACGCTGCCAGCTACCGTCGGGCTGAATCGGGCCGTCGCACTTCTGGGCTGTGTGAAAGAACAGCAGCGGATTGTCCTGACAACCCGCATGGGCCGTCGGTGCCGAGGCGATCAGCGACCCGGCCGCCAAGCCGGCGGCCACCAGCGCGCCGGTCAGGCCCCCGGTGAGGTAGCGCTTCACAGTCGTCCCCTTCCCGTCTCGGCTGCTTTCGAGAGACTACGCCGGATGTCACCGGTGTTGGCCAGGTTGTGCACTCCGGCGTTTTCGCGCAGTTTCTATCGTGAGGCGATAGGCTGCGATGCCGTGACTCAAGCAAACGACACTGGGTCCACCACGGACCTGCTTGCGCGCACCCTGGCGTCCGTGCGCGCGGCCTACGAGGACATCGCGGAGCTGGCTCGGCACCAGGACGGGATCTATGCAGTGGCGCAGACCGCGAGGGGCACCGCGCTGATCCATGACTTGCGCAGGCAGCTCGACCAGCTCAATAAGGTGCTGCCCTTCAAGAGCTAGGTCAAAACGGCGGGGGCTGGTTGCGTTCGGCGATTCGTTCGGCGGCGTAGTCGGCGTTGAGTGCGCGTTCGGCGTTGATGCGTTGGGCCCGGTCTTGCGCTCGGGTTCTGCGGCGGGCGGGCATCATCAGGGTGCGGTTGGCTGTGGTGGGTGGAGCCTCGGTGCGTTGGGGGAGCTCCCCGGTGGGGAGACACAGCACGGGAAACTGCCGTCGACTGCCGGGGTGCGTGGTGAAGGATTGCCCGCTGGGGCTGGTCCAGGTGATGGTGCCGTCGGGGAATTGTTGATCGCGCCAGCCCCAGAATGTCTTCAACAGGTGATGCTTGCGGCATAGGCAACGCAGGTTGCACGGGTGGGTCGGCCCCCAGGGGTAGGCGATGGCGTGATCGATGTCGCAGAATTCGGCCGGCCGATCACAGCCGGGGAATCGGCAGGTCATATCGCGGCATCGAACGAACTCATCCAGTGCGGTGGAGGGCCGATACCGCGGCTCGGCCAAGGTGTCGGGGCCGGGGATGATCAGCGGGCGGATCGTGGCGCCGGCCGCGATCAGCTCCGCCAGCAGGGGTGCGGGGACCAACGGACCACCCAGGATGACCGCCGGTGGGGCACTAACGGCGGGATCGGGATCGGGATCGGGCTCAGGGTCGGGGTCTTGGCCGTGGTTGCGCGGGTCGACCGGGGTCTGCACGCTGGCCTGCTCGGCGAGGACATGGATGATCACCCCGCTGCGACGCTCGCCGGGATCGGCCGCCGCGCACGCGGTGTTGCCGCAGCCGCAGACCAGCCGGTCGCCGCCGGCGGCCAGCGCACCCAGGGCGTCAGCGCGGCGTTGGGCCAGGGTGCGCGGATCGTCCGGGCAGACCTCATGGGCCATCGCCATCAACCGTCGCTCCAACACCTCGGCGTCAGCGGCGTAGAGCCGGCCCCACAATGCCGTGGTTCCGGTCTGGATATCACTGCTGCGGTCGATCACCACTTCCCGGCTGCGGGCAGCGTCGCGGGTGCGGCGCAGCGCTGCCGGGTCGTGACGGTCCACGATCGCATCGATGGCCTGGGCGGTCTTGGGCGCCGACATCCGCTCGTAGCGTCGAGCTTCGGCGGCGACCTCTGCATCCACCTGCCGCAAAGCGTCCGGGTCGTTGATCAGTGTGGTGTGCCACGAGATCACCGACACCAGTTGTGCTGACAGCCTGCCCTCGGCGAACAACTGCGCTACCCGCGGCAACCGCTCCCGCAACGCCAAGGCCAGATACATCTGCCGGGACGCCTTGGCGTGGCTGACCCCGAGCGCGGCTGCGACCTCGGCCGCCGCGCCATCCCACTCATCACAGGCCCAGTGAGCACGATCCGCCGAGATGTCGGTGCGCCGGCGCACCAACTCCGCGATCGCCGCCAACCGGCGAGCGGCCGCCGCCGCCTCGATCCGCGCCCAACCCGCCACGGACGCCGCCACCGCACCGTCGTCGGCGCTGGCCAGCTCGGCCAGGTCAAGATCCTTCGTATCGAACATATGTGCGACTGTACCTGGGCGGACTGACAAGATGCCGCGCTGCGTCTCTACGCTGGGCCGGATGGAACAGCAGGTGCACTTCGTCACCGTGGCCGCGATCGATTTGGCCGCCACCCGGCGGTTCTACGGTGCGCTGGGCTGGAGCCCGCTGCTGGACGTCGAGGGCGAGATCGTGTTCTACCAGACGGCGCCGGGGCAGGTGCTGGGCTTTTTTCTGGCCGACAAGTTCAACGAAGATCTGGCCCTGCCCGGCGATCATTCCCGGGTCTCCGGGGTCACCGTGGCCCACAACGTCGACAGTCCGGACGAGGTCACTGCGCTGGCCGACGCCATGGCCGCCGCGGGTGGCACCGTCGTCAAACCGCCGCAACCCGGCCAGTTCGGCGGGGTGTTCCACGCGCAGATCCAGGACCCGAACGGACTGATCTGGGAGATCGCCCACAATCCCGGCTGGCGAATCTCGGCCGACGGCGCCGTGCACCTCGGCTGAGGCGACCGGGCGTCGTAGGGTGGCCCGGGGGGAGTAGCGCGAAAGGACAGCACGATGCCCTCTCTGCTGAGCATGGCGCTGGGCGCAGCACCGGTTTTCGGTGGCGCCCTGCTTACCGCGGCGGCCGGGCAGCTGAAGGGCCCCGACCTGCGCGCCCTGATCAAACAGGACCTCGACCTGCTCGACCGGATCCCGGCGGAGCAGACGCAGCGACGAGCGGACCTGCAACGCACCATCGATGAGCGCATCGACGACCTGGTGGCCGCGTCCGACCGGAGCAGGGCACTGCGGGCCGCGGCGATCTCATATCAGGGCAACTGGCGCGACGTGGTGTTGTTCGCGTGCTCGGTGCGTTCACCTATGTCTGGTGGCACGTCAACCATGAGCGCGGCAACTGGTTGCCGATGTTCGTGGTGTTGATCTTGGTGTCCGTCACGACAGCGGTCTACGCGTTGCGCGGGACGCTGCGGAGCCTGGCGCACAGCCGGCGGCGCCGGCGATGACCGGAATCGTCGAAATTCCACGCAGCCACAACCCTTTTCCGACGACCGGGGTGGACCGCGACCGCAACGGTGTCGCGCACTACCGGCAGCTGCCCGCGACCCTGCTGGATCTGCTTGCCGAGCAGTCCGAACAGCGGCCGGACAGCGAGGCCGCGGTCGAACTCGGCGCCGGAGGGCTGACCTACCGGCAGCTGTGGCAGCGAGCGGCCCGGGTGGCCGGCGGGTTGCGTGCCGACGGCCTGGGGCGCGGTGACCGCGTCGGGTTGCGCTACTCCGCGGGCCTGGACTGGGTGCTGGCGTTCTGGGGGACCCTGATGGCCGGCGGAATACCGGTGGCCGTCAATACCCGTTCGGCCGTACCGGAAGTCGACTTCGTGCTGGCCGACGCGGGCGTTCGCGTGGACCTGGCGCCCGGCACCGCGCTGCCCGACGGCGAACCGTATGTGGTGGACGGACTCGAATCGGCCGACACCGCGGCACTGTTCTACACCTCCGGCACCACCGGCAGTCCCAAGGGAGTGCCCACCACCCACGAGGCGTTCTTGACCAACGCCGAGAACATGATGCGCACCCTGGGCCGGTCCCGGCAGCTGGGCGAGCAGTTCCGCACGCTGATCTCGGTCCCGCTGTTTCACGTGACCGGCTGCAACTCCCAACTGTTGGTCGCCGCGTACACCGGCGGCACGGCGGTCATCATGCCGTCGCTGAATCTTCCCGAGTTGATCGCAACGCTGCCTGCGCAACGGATCTCATCGATGGTGACGGTGCCCGCGATATACGCGCTGCTGCTGCGGCACCCGGAGTTCGCCCGGCTCGACGTGAGCGGGGTGCGGTGGGTCGGTTACGGCGGCGCCCCGACGGCGCCCGCGCTGGTCCGCTCGCTGCGCGAGGCGTTCGGCGCGGCAAAGGTGTTCAACGGGTACGGCATGACCGAGACGGCGTCGCTGATGACGGTGCTGCCGGACTCCGATGCGGTGGCGCATGCGGATTCGGTCGGCTACGCGGTGCCGTCGGGCGACATCGGTATTGCCCCGCTCGGTGACGACCCGGCCACCGGTGAGTTGGTGGTGCGCGGCGCGAATGTGATGGGCGGGTACTGGAACCGGCCCGATGCCACGGCCGCCACGATCGTCGACGGCTGGCTGCACACCGGCGACGTGGTGCGCGTCGACGACGCCGGCCGGGTGCACATCATCGACCGCCTCAAGGACATCATCAATCGTGGTGGCGAGAACGTCTCCAGCGTCGAGGTCGAGGCCGCGCTGCTGTCGGCGCCCGGGGTCGCCGACGCCTGCGTGCTCGCGGTGCCCGACGACGTGATGGGCGAGAAGGTCGGCGCGGTGTTGCTCGGCGAAGACATCGACGTGGCCGCGGTGGTCGACCACTGTCGGGGCCAACTGGCGGACTTCAAGGTGCCGCAGTACATCACCGTGGTGACCGAGGAACTGCCACGCACCGCCAGCGGCAAACTGCTCAAAACGCGGCTGCGTGAGCAAGTGCGGTGGGGCCCGCCGCTGCGGTGACCGGGAAATGTCGGTGGCTCGCGCTAGGTTGCCGGCATGGACACAGCACTGCTGATCCTCCTGACCTCGCTGGCGCTGCTGGCGGTGATCCTGCAGGTGGTGATACTCGTACGTCCCGGCGGCAGCGCGATATCGCCCGAGCAGCTCGCCGCGCTGCGCGGCGACAGTGAGCGTGTGGAGCGAACGCTGCGTGAAGAACAGCACGCCGGTCGCGCCGAACTCGCGCAGGCCTTCCACCAGTGGCAGATGACCCTGCACCGCTTCGGCTCGACTCTGCAGGGAACGCAGGACAAGCTGGGTGCCACGCTGGACCGGCAGCTCAGGAGCCTGCAGACCGAGAACACCGCGCAACTGGAGAAGATGCGCGCCACGGTCGACGAGAAACTGCAGGCGACGCTGGAAACCCGGCTGGCGCAATCCTTCACGCAGATCTCGGAGCGCCTGGAAGCCGTGCAGCGGGGCCTGGGCGAGATGCAGACACTGGCCACCGGGGTGGGCGACCTGAAGCGGGTACTGACCAACGTCAAGACTCGCGGCATCTTCGGCGAAGCGCAACTGGCGGCGCTGCTGGCCGAGACGCTGACGCCCGAGCAGTACGCCACCAACGTCGTCACCGTGCCCGGTTCGAACGCGCGGGTGGAGTTCGCGATCCGGCTGCCCGGTGCCACCGGTGCCGGTGAGGTCTTGTTGCCGGTCGACGCCAAGTTTCCGCGTGAGGACTTCGAGCGCCTGCTCGATGCGCAGGAGCACGCCGACGCCGCGGGTGAGGCCGCCGCGCGGCAGGCGTTGATCCGGCGGATCGAAGCCGAAGCCGGCGACATCTGTGACAAGTACCTCGAGCCGCCGCACACCACGGACTTCGCGATCCTGTTCCTGGCCACCGAAAGCCTCTACGCCGAGGTGCTGCGCCAACCGGGGCTGTTCGAGCAGATCCAGGCCAAGTACAAGGTCACACTGGCCGGGCCCACCACATTGGCCGCCCTGCTCAACAGCCTGCGGATGGGTTTTCGCACCCTGGCGATCGAGCGGCGCAGCAGTGAGGTGTGGCAGGTGCTCGGAGCGGTCAAGACCGAGTTCGGGAAGTTCGCGGCCGTGCTGGAGAAGACCCGCAAGCAACTCGACACCGCTCGCAACACCATCGACACCGCCGGAGTCCGCACCCGCGCCATCGAACGCAAGCTGCGCGGGGTGGAATCACTGCCCGAGCCGGAGGCCGAAGCCATGCTGGGTGAGCTCGCCGGCGGTGCCGAGGAATTCAGTGAACTTGATATCGAATTCAGTTAAGCTCCCGGCATGGATGCCGTTCCGGCCGCCCCGGTCCGCCAGCCACCGGCGACGGTGCGCGGGGCGCGGACCCGGGCGGGCCTGGTGGCGGCGGCCCGCAAGGTGTTCGAGCGGGACGGCTACCTCGACGCCAAGCTGACCGACATCACCAAAGCGGCGGGGTGCGCGACCGGGTCGTTCTACACCTACTTCGCGAACAAAGAGGAGATCTTCGCGGCCGTCCTCGAGCAGGCGCAGCAGGACATGATGCATCCGGGGATGGGCCGGGTGAGCGATACCGACGACCCCTACGCGGTGCTCGAGGCGAGCAATCGTGCCTATCTGGAGGCGTATCGGCGCAATGCCCAGCTGATGGGGCTGCTGGAGCAGGTAGCCCAGATCGATCCCAAGTTCCGGGCCTTCCGGTCCCGGCGCGCCGATGCGTTCATCCAGCGCAACGCCGCCGGAATCGCCGACCTGCAGGAGCGGGGGATCGCCGGCGCCGACGTCGATCCGCTGCTGGCCTCGCGGGCGCTGTCGGGGATGGTGAGCAGGCTGGCGTACAGCATATTCGTGGCGGCGGAGGTCCCCGGCGGCTCGGACGTCGACTTCGAGGCGCTGGTCGACACGGTGACCCGGTTGTGGGCCAATGCGCTGAAATTCTCCACAGGCGGCCATTGAAGTTGAAACCGGATTCAACTACGGTGACGAACTACCGACAGCGAGGAAGGTGCCCATGAAGGTTGCCGAGCGGGTTGCCATAGTGACCGGCGGCGGTGGCGGTATCGGTGGCGCACTGGCGTCCGCACTCGCCCGGGCGGGGGCGAAAGTCGTGGTGGCCGACCTCGACGCCGAGGCCGCGTCGGCGGTGGCCGACCAGGTCAACACCGAACATCCGGGTTCCGCGGTCGGCAGCGGCGGCGACGTCGCAGACACCGAGACCATCCGGGAACTGATCGCACTGGCCGAGCGCGAGTTCGGGCCGGTCGACTTCTACTTCGCCAACGCCGGTATCACCGGTGCACCCGGACTGCCCGGCGAGGCGGACTGGGACCTGGCCATCGACGTCAATCTGCGCTCCCACATCCGCGCCGCGCAGCTGTTGATTCCCGACTGGGTACGCCGGGGAGAGGGATACTTCGTATCCACCGCATCGGCGGCCGGCCTGCTCACCCAACTCGGCGGCGCCACCTACGCGGTCACCAAACATGCCGCCGTCGGCTTCGCCGAATGGCTCAACATCACCTACGGCGACCAGGGTGTGCGGGTCAGCTGCCTGTGCCCGATGGGCGTCAACACCAAACTGCTCTACGCCGGTGAACAGTCCGGTGACCCGCAGGGCGATCTGGCCACCCGCGCGGTCACGGCAGCCGGCAACGTCCTGGAACCGGCCGAGGTCGCCGAGGAGGTGCTCGCCGCCATCGACGACGAACGCTTCCTGATCCTGCCGCACCCGGCCGTGCTGGAGATGTACCGGCACAAGGCCGCCGATTACGACCGCTGGCTGCGCGGCATGCGCCGCTACCAGCGCGGCCTGGTCAACCCGTAAGTGTCCTAGGTGAGGAGTCTGCATGTCCCTGTTTGAAATGTCGGAGCGTGCAACGAAATACCAGTCTGATCTGCTGGAGTTCATGGACAGCTGCGTGTATCCGGCGGAGCCCGTCTACGAGTCGCAGATGGCCGAATCCGGCAACCCGCACTTTCAACCACCGATCCTGGAGGAGCTCAAGGAGCAGGCGCGCAAGCGCGGCCTGTGGAACCTGTTCCACCCCCACCCGGAATGGGGCCCGGGCCTGACCAACCTGGAGTACGCGCCGCTGGCCGAAATCATGGGCCGCAGTCCGCATCTCGCACCGGAAGCCTGCAACTGCAGCGCCCCGGACACCGGCAACATGGAGGTGTTCACGCTGTTCGGCAGCGACGAACACAAGGAGAAATACCTCAAACCGCTGCTGGAGGGCACCATCCGGTCGGCCTTCGCGATGACCGAGCCGCAGGTGGCCAGCTCGGACGCCACCAATGTGCAGCTGGCCATGGTCAAGGACGACGCAGCCGGCGACTACGTCCTCAACGGCCGGAAGTGGTTCGCCTCCAACGCGTTGCACCAGAACTGCAAGGTCATGATCGTGATGGGCAAGACCGACCCGAACACCGCCATCCACCGGCAGCAGTCGATGATGGTGGTCCCGATGGACGCCCCGGGCGTCACCGTCATGCGCGGGTTGCCGGTCTTCGGCTACCAGGACCGTGAAGGCCACGCCGAGATCGACTTCAAAGATGTTCGGGTGCCGGCAAAAGACGTGCTCAAGGGCGAAGGCGAGGGATTCGCGATCGCCCAGGCCCGGCTCGGCCCGGGCCGGATCCACCACTGCATGCGGGCCATCGGCATGGCCGAGCGGGCACTGGAGTTGCTGTGTAGGCGCGCGCAGTCCCGGATCGCCTTCGGCAAGCCGATCTCTGACAACGCCAACATCCGCGACTGGATCGCCGAGGCGCGCATCGACATCGAGATGATCCGGCTGCTGACGCTGAAGACCGCCTATCTGATGGACACCGTCGGCAACAAGGCAGCGCAGGTCGAGATCGCCGCGATCAAGGTCGCCGCGCCCAACATCGCGCTCAAGATCGTCGACCGGGCCATCCAGGTACACGGCGCCGGCGGCGTCACCGACGACTTCCCGCTGGCCGGCTTCTGGGCCCACCTGCGCACGCTGCGGCTCGCCGACGGCCCCGACGAGGTGCACCAGCGCGCCATCGCCCGCCAGGAACTGCGCAAATACCGCGAGGACGCACGATGACGGCGCAGGATCTCACCGGGCGCACCGCCATCATCACCGGCGGGTCGCGGGGAATCGGGCTTGCGATCGGACAGCGGCTGGCCGAAGCGGGCGCCAACGTGGTCCTCACCTCACGCGACCAGGAGAGCGCCGACGCCGCGGCGGCCCAGGTCAACGGCAACGCGCTGGGTGTGGCCGCCCACGTCGCGGAAGACGCTGCCGCGAGGCGGTGCATCGAAATCACCCTGGAGAGGTTCGGCAGCATCGACATCCTGGTCAACAACGCCGGCACCAACCCCGCTTACGGGCCGCTGATCGACCAGGACCACGGCCGGTTCGCCAAGATCTTCGACGTCAACCTGTGGGGACCACTGCTGTGGACGTCCTGCGCGGTCAAGGCGGGACTCGGAGAGCGTGATGGGCACAGCGGGGTGGTGCTGAACACGGCTTCGATCGGCGGAATGAGTTTCGCGCCGCTGATGGGCATGTACAACGCCACCAAGGCCGCGCTGATTCACATCACCAAGCAGCTCGCGCTTGAGCTGTCCCCCGGGATACGGGTCAACGCGATCTGTCCGGGCGTGGTGCGCACCAAGATGGCCGAGGTGTTGTGGAAGGAACACGAACAGGGGCTGTCGGTCACGACGCCGCTGGGCCGGATCGGCGAGCCAGCCGACGTGGCCGAGGCGGTGCTGTTCCTGGTTTCGGATGCGTCAAGCTGGATCACCGGCCAGACCCTGGTCATGGACGGCGGCCGAATCCTCGGGGACGCAACCGGATTCCGGGCAGGTCTGGCGTGACTGACCAGCCGCTGGGCATCGACCCGGCAGCGGTTGCCAGGTGGATCATCGAGCTGGGCCTGCCGGCCGAGGGGCCGGTGCGCTTCGAGCGGATCGGGATCGGACAGTCCAACCTGACCTACCTGGTCTCCGACGGCGCCGGGAACAGCTGGGTGCTGCGCCGGCCGCCGCTGGGCACGCTGCTGGCCTCGGCCCACGATGTCGCCCGGGAGGCGCGGATCCTCTCGGCGCTCGGCGACACCGACGTGCCGACCCCGCGGGTGTACGGGCTCACCCGAGATACAGACGACACCCCGCTGCTGTTGATGGAGTACGTCGACGGGGTGGTGGTGGATCGGATGGCGGTGGCGGAGTCGCTGACGCCACAGCGGCGGCGGCAGATCGGGCTGTCAATGCCCAAGACCCTGGCCAAGATTCACGCCGTCGACATCACCGCGGTGGGCCTCGATGATCTGGCCAGCCACAAGCCCTACGCGCAGCGACAGCTCAAACGCTGGGCCGGCCAATGGGAGAAATCCAAGACGCGAGAGCTGCCGGCACTCGACGACCTGACCCGGCGCCTGGCCGCTGCCGTCCCGTCGCAGCAGGAACTGACCCTGGTGCACGGCGACTTCCACCTGCGCAACGTGATCACCTCGCCGGACAGCGGTGAGGTGATCGCGGTGTTGGACTGGGAGTTGTCCACCCTCGGTGACCCGCTGGCCGACATGGGCAGCCTGCTGGCGTACTGGCCGCAGCCCGGTGAGGAGCACATCGCCGGGGAGTTCGTGATCAGCACGCTGGACGGCTTCCCGGACCGGGCCGAGCTGGCCAGGGTGTATCTGGAAGAAACCGGGCGCGACGCGGAGACGTTGCAGTACTGGCATGCGCTCGGGTTGTGGAAGGTCGCGATCATCGCCGAGGGCATCGTGCGGCGGGTACTGGACAACCCGGCGAACAAGGCCGCCGCCGGCACCCCGATCACCGCCTGGATCGACGCTCTCGTGGACAAGGCACGCGAGGTTGCCGACGAGGCGGGAATCTAAGATCGGTCGGTGACTCGCACCCGCGAACCCGAGCTGGTCGATGGGGTTCCGCGCCGGCGAATTGCGGTGGCGTCGATGGTCGGCACCACGGTCGAGTTCTACGACTTCTACGTGTATGCGGCCGCCGCGGTCACCGTATTCCCGCATCTGTTCTTCCCGTCGGGTCATCCCACGGCCGCGCTGTTGGCATCCTTGGCGACATTCGGCCTGGCGTTCGTGGCCCGGCCGGTGGGCTCGATCCTGTTCGGCCACTTCGGCGATCGGGTGGGCCGCAAGACCACCCTGGTGTCGTCGTTGCTGCTCATGGGGGTCGCGACGTTCCTCATCGGTGTGCTGCCGACCTATCACCACATCGGTCTGGCCGCGCCGATACTGCTGGCCGTGCTGCGGTTCAGTCAGGGCTTGGCACTGGGCGGGGAATGGAGCGGTGCGGCGCTGCTGGCCACCGAGACCGCCGAACCGGGACGCCGGGCGACGGCGGGAATCTGGCCGCAACTGGGTGCGCCCCTGGGCTATCTGCTAGCCACGGCGATCTTCCTGGTTCTGTTCACGTGGCTGCCCGCCGGCGCGGACGGGACCGGGCCGTTCCTCACCTGGGGCTGGCGCATCCCGTTCCTGCTGAGCGCCGTGATGGTGGTCGTTGGGCTGTATGTCCGGTTGCGGCTCACCGAAACCCCGGTTTTCGCGCGGGCGGTCGCCGCCGGTGCGCCGGTGAACGCTCCTATCGCAGCGCTCCTGCGGGGCAGCTGGCGCCAGCTGGTCATCGGCACGTTGGTAATGGTGGTGCCCTACACGCTCTTCTACACCGTGACGACCTGGAGCCTGAGCTACGGCACTGCCAAACGTCCGCCCGAGGGCTTCGGGCTGGGCTACGGCTACGCTGACTTCCTCGAGCTCCAGTTGATCGCCGTGGTGTTTTTCGTCACCGTGCTGCCGATCGTGGGCAGGCTGGCCGACCGCTTCGGCCGGCGCCCGCTACTGCTGATCTTCACAGCCGGAATTCTGGTGTACGGGACCACCTTCGGCGCGTTCCTGAGGCCGACCGCCTCCACCGGCACGATGTTGATCTTCCTGATCGTCGGAATGACGTTGATGGGCTTGGCGTTCGGTCCGATGAGTGCGCTGCTGCCCGAACTGTTCCCGACCAATGTTCGCTACACCGGTTCGGGCGTCGCGTACAACGCGGCGAGCATTCTGGGGGCAGCGGTGGCGCCATTCATCACCACGTGGCTGGCCGCCGAACACGGTGTGAGTTGGGTGGGCGGTTATCTGTCGGTTGCGGCTGCGTGCTCGTTCGCGGCGCTGCTGGCGATGCGCGAGACCAGGGACACCGAACTCGTGGACGTCTAACCGCCACCTACCCGCCCAGCGCGCCGCCGAACACCTCGCGCATCGCCGCCCAGTGCCGGGCCGCGGCGTCGGCGTCGTAGGGCGGATTGTCGGGTACGGCGAAACCGTGCGCGGCGGGGTAGAACTCGACGGTGTGCGCAACGCCGGCCGTGCGCAGCGCCTCGTCCAGCGTCGCGGCCTGCTCCTCGGTGAACGATGCGTCGTTCTCGGCTCCGGCCACATAGACCGTGGCGCGCATCTTCCCGGCCAGCAGGTGCGGGCTGTCGGCGGCATCGGTGACCAGCCCGCCGCCGTGGAACGACGCCGCCGCTGCCACCCGGTCCGGCACGCGTCCGGCCACCACCACCGAGGTGCGGCCACCCATGCAGTAGCCGCACACCCCGAACCGCTCACCGCGCACCTCGGGGCGGCCGGCCAGGTAGTCGAAGAACGCCGCCGCGTCGACGGCCATCCGGTCGGCTGTGACGCTGTGCAGCATCGACATCAGCCGGCCGCGTTCCTCGGCGTCGCCGAACGCCGTGGCCATGTCGAACGGCGCCCAGTCGCCGTGCCGGTAGTACACATCCGGCAGCAGCACGGCGTAGCCGAAGCCGGCAAGTTCGGCGGCCATCTCCTCAAACGTCGGCCGGACCCCGCCGGCGTCGGGGTACATGACCACGCCCGGCCAGGGGCCGGTGCCCTCCGGGGTGAACAGGCGAACCGGGCAGTCGCCGTCGGGAGTGGTGATGGTGTCAGCGTGGCTTGGCATGGCCTCCGTTCTACTCCCGTAAGCTGCAGGCGTGCCGATCGCCACACCGTACGAGGATCTGCTGCGGTTGGTGCTTGAGAGCGGAACCCCGAAGGCCGACCGCACCGGCACCGGCACCCGCAGCCTGTTCGGCCACCAGCTGCGCTACGACCTGTCCGCCGGTTTTCCGCTGATCACCACCAAGAAGGTGCACGTCCGCTCGGTGGTCTACGAGTTGCTGTGGTTCCTGCGCGGCGATTCCAACATCGACTGGCTGAATGAACACGGCGTCACCATCTGGGACGAATGGGCTTCTGAGACCGGTGATCTGGGTCCGGTCTACGGCGTGCAGTGGCGGTCCTGGCCGACCCCGTCCGGAGAACACATCGACCAGATCGCGCGGGCGGTGGAGTTGTTGCGCACCGATCCGGATTCACGTCGCATCATCGTCTCGGCGTGGAACGTCGGCGAACTGGACAAAATGGCACTGGCGCCCTGCCACGCGCTGTTCCAGTTCTACGTCGCCGACGGGCGGTTGTCCTGCCAGCTCTACCAGCGCAGTGCCGACCTGTTCCTGGGCGTGCCGTTCAACATCGCCAGCTACGCGCTGCTCACCCACATGATGGCCGCGCAGGCCGGGCTGGGCGTCGGTGAATTCGTCTGGACCGGCGGGGACTGCCACATCTACGACAATCACGTCGCGCAGGTGCGCCAGCAACTGTCCCGGCAAGCCCGTTCCTACCCACAACTGGTTCTGGCGCAACGGGATTCGATATTCGACTACACCTTCGAGGACATCGAGATCCGGGACTACGACCCGCACCCGGCGATCAAGGCGCCCGTGGCGGTATGACGATCGGCCTGATCTGGGCGCAATCCGTTTCCGGTGTCATCGGTCGTGACGGCGGCATCCCGTGGCGGGTGCCGGAGGATCAGGCCCGCTACAAGGAGCTCACCATGGGCCACACCGTGGTCATGGGGCGCCTGACCTGGGAATCCCTGCCCGCCAAAGTTCGGCCGCTGCCGGGCCGGCGCAACGTCGTACTGACCCGGCACCCCGGCTATGTGGCCGACGGTGCCACGGTCGTGACGTCGCTGCAGGACGCACTCGACGGCGACGACGACATCTGGGTGGTCGGCGGCGCAGAGATCTACGCGTTGGCGTTGCCGCTGGCCAGCCACTGCGAGGCGACCGAGATCGACATCGACCTGCCGGTCGCCGACGGTGACGCGGTGGCCCCGGTGCTGGACCAATCCTGGGTGCGCAGCGCGGGGGACTGGTTGACCAGCCGAACCGGGCTGCGCTATCGGTACGTGCATTACCACCGGCCGGCGTGCCCGTCCTGACCGCGGCGCAGGCACGCCGAATCGCCGTCACCGCACAGGGATTCACCGAAGCCAAGCGGTCCGCCGTCACCCGGGCGCAGCTGAAACGGCTGATCTCACGCATCCAGGTACTGCAACTGGACTCGGTCTCGGTGGCGGTGCGCGCCCACTACGCCCCGGTGTTCAGCAGGCTCGGCCCGTATGACCGCACCGTGCTGGACCGGGCCGCGTGGAGCCACAGTGCCCGCTCTCCGCGGCTGCTGATCGAATACTGGGCGCACGAGGCGGCGCTGATGGCCGTCGACGACTGGCCGCTGATGCGCTGGCGCATGCGGCAATGGCCGCATGGCCGGTGGGGCGCCAATATCGTGCGGGCCAACCCGCAGCTCGTCACCGACGTCACCGCCGCGGTCGCCGAACTCGGCCCTGCCACCGCCGGCCAGATCGAAGAGCACCTGGCGGCTAAGTGGTCAGTATCGGGGCGCGCGGGCAAGGGTCCTTGGTGGAACCGCAGCGACACCAAATGGGTGGCCGAGGCGCTGTTCGCCGCCGGGGTACTGACCACCGCCACCCGGGTCGGGTTCGCCCGGCACTACGACCTGGTGGAGAACGTGCTCCCGCCGCAGGTGCTGGCCACCGAGGTCGACGACGACGAAGCCGTCCGTGAACTGGTGCGCCGCGCCGCCGGCGCGCTGGGGGTGGGCACCGAGGCCGACCTGCGCGACTACTTCCGGCTGTCGGCCGCCCAGACCAGACCGGCGATCACGCAGCTGGTGTCCGCCGGCGAACTGCAGCCGGTGACCGTGACCGGCTGGAACGCACCGGCATACCTGCGTGCCGGGCAGACGATTCCACGGACCGACCGAGGCACCGCACTGCTCTGCCCGTTCGACCCGCTGATCTTCTTCCGGCCCCGGGTACAGCGGCTGTTCGACTTCCACTACCGCGTCGAGATCTACACCCCTGCGGACAGGCGTCGGCACGGCTACTACGTCTGGCCCTTCCTGCTGGACGGAGAGCTGGTCGGCCGGGTGGACCTCAAAGCCGACCGGGCCCACGATGCCCTGCACGTCGTGGGCGCGTTCGCCGAAGAGGGCCGATCCCGCCAACGGGTAGCCGAGGCACTCGTCGCCGAGCTGAGGTCGATGGCGTCCTGGCTCGGGTTGAGTCGGGTGAGCGTGGGGCAGCGCGGGGATCTGGCGGCCGAGCTGCTCCGACGGGCGGACGGCTAGGCGCGGTGAATGCGGCGGCGCGCGCTGTCAGCCAGTTTGGTCGCACCTTCTCGGGCCGCGTGCGCCAGCTCGGTTCCGCGTTCGGCGGCGACTTCGGCGAGCTGCGCTCCCCGTTCGCCGGCCGCCTCGAGTAGCGGTCCGGCGTGTTCGGCGCCGGCCAGCAAGCCCGCGCTCACCCTTTCCCCGACGGTCTCCAGCGCGCCATCACCGGACGTGATGGGCAAGGCCTCGGCTGCCTGGCGGTAGGCGCGACGCGCAACGCGACGGGCCCGCCAGCCCAGCGAAGGCTTCCCCTCGGTGTCCGCGGCCGCGATCATCAATCCGCCGATCAGGCTCACGTCGGTCAGGAACGCCTGGCGCTGGTCGGCCCTGCGCTGCGCGTCGGGCTCCGCCCAGAACCGGTGCCCCCCGGCGCTACCCGGAATGACCGTGCCCGCCAGCACCGCAGCCGCGACCCGCGGCAGTCGGCCGCTGGCCAGCAGAACACCCCCGCCGATCTGCACCAGCGCGTTGGCTCTGGCGAAAGTTTCGACGTCCGACGGCACCTTCGCCGCTATCTCGTCGGGCAACTGCTTGAGCCCCTCGAACGCCGGACGGGCCGTCTGCCCGGCTTGCTGCGGCTGGCGAAGCGCCTGGACGCCCTGACCGACAAACGCCGCCGCGAGCAGCGGACGTGCGATCTTACGCATCAACACGCACGGTCCCCCTACTACTGTTCGGCACGCTGGCGTGCCTCATCGGCGGCGGCCTTCGCGCGGGCCTTCTCAGCCTCCGCTTCCTTGGCCGCAACCTCGCGTTGGGCCTCGGCCTTGTCCTGCTGGGCTTGGCCTTCCCGCTTGAGCGAGTCGTCACCAGTCACCGTGCCGACGGCCTCCTTGGCCTTGCCCTTGACGTCTTCAACGACGCCTTTGATACCGGCCTCGGGCCCGCTGTCCTTGTCACTGTCACTCATGTGGTGCCTCCCTAACTCAGCAGGCCGGAGTGGCCCGCCCGGTTCGCTCGGAATACCCGGCGGGCTTACAACGTAAACTTCGCCGGTTTTTGACCGGCGCGGCTTCCCGGACCGCGCTAGGGTGACGACCGGGAGCTGATCGGTGCCGCCGAGGACTGGGTGCACCGATCCGGGGTCGGGATTCGGGGTGGGTCGGGTGCGGGGTTCTGTTCTGTGGGTTTGCGTGGTTGTCGGCTGCGTTCTGGCGGCCGGATGCGGCGATCCCGAGAAGACGCCTCAGCCCGTCGCCGTGACGTCGTTGCCAACCACCACCACCACGGTCGCGCCCGTCGCCGAGGACGCCCTGCGGGCGCTGCTGCTCACTCCTGAGCAGGTCAATCCCATCATGGAGGCGACTGACATGGCCGTCACCCGCACCCACACCGCCCTGTCCGACGACAGTGCCACGATGGAGCCCCTGGAATGCCTGGCCATCGACGGCGCGGCCCAGGAGCAGGTGTACGCCGGCAGCGGCTACACCGGAGTGCGCGAGCAGATGCTGAGCGAGGGTGACGAATTCGAGCACTTCGTCGATCAGGCCGTCATCGCGTTTCCGTCGGCCAAGCAGGCTGCCGCGTTCTTCGCCAGCGCCGCCCAACAGTGGCCCGCCTGCCATGAATACAGCCATATCCAGAGCGGCACCACCTGGACCGCGGGACCCATCGTCAACGCCGACGGCATGCTGAGCACCGTCGCGTCACAGGACAACGCCGGCAACGACGTCAGCTGGGCGTGTGGGCGGGCACTGACCGTGGCCAACAACGTCGTCGTCGATGTCAACACCTGCAGTGCGGACCCGAGGGACACCGCGGTCGTCATCGCCGGGCAAATCGCCGCGAAAGTGCCGAACGGCTGACGCCGGTCCCGCACGCCTTAAGGTGAATGCCGTGGCTGAGACGGCGCCGCTGCGCGTGCAACTGATTGCCAAGACCGAGTTCACTCCGCCGCCGGACGTGCCGTGGAGCACCGACGCCGACGGCGGCCCGGCCCTGGTCGAATTCGCCGGTCGCGCCTGCTACCAGAGCTGGTCCAAGCCCAACCCGCGAACCGCCACCAACGCCGCCTACCTCAAGCACATCATCGACGTCGGGCACTTCTCGGTGCTCGAGCACGCCGGCGTGACCTTCTACATCACCGGAATCTCCCGATCGGCCACCCACGAGCTGATCCGGCACCGGCACTTCTCGTTCTCCCAGCTGTCGCAGCGCTACGTCCCTGAACCGGATTCGCGGATCGTGGTGCCCCCGGCCATGGCCGACGACCCGGAGCTGCAGCAGATCCTGGCCGAGGCCGCCGATGCCAGCCGCGCCGCCTACGTCGAGCTGCTGGCTCGGCTGGAAGCCAAACTCGCAGATCAACCCAATGCGGTGTTGCGGCGCAAGCAGGCCCGGCAAGCCGCTCGCGCCGTGCTGCCCAACGCCACCGAGACCCGCATCGTGGTCACCGGCAACTACCGGGCCTGGCGGCATTTCATCGCGATGCGGGCCAGCGAGCACGCCGACGTCGAGATCCGCAGGTTGGCCATCGAGTGCCTGCGGCAGCTCACCGAGGTGGCCCCGGCGGCATTCGGAGACTTCGAGATCAGCGCCCTGGCCGACGGCACCGAAGTCGCGACCAGTCCGCTCGCCACCGAGGTCTGAGCCAGTCCGCGGCGCCAGGTAATCTTATGGCCGTGAGCAGCAGCGGATTCGACGCCAAAGCGCAGTTGGGCACCGTGCTCACCGCTATGGTGACCCCTTTCGGCGCGGACGGCGCGGTGGACACCGAGGCCGCGGGGCGCTTGGCGAATCACCTGGTCGACGCGGGTTGCGACGGCCTGGTGGTCTCCGGGACCACCGGTGAGTCGCCCACCACGGCGGATTACGAGAAGCTCACCCTGCTGCGCGCCGTGGTGGAGGCGGTCGGCGACCGGGCCCGGGTCATTGCCGGGGCCGGCAGCAACGACACCGAGCATAGCGTTCGGCTTGCCGAGGCCTGCGCCGGGGTGGGTGCGCACGGTCTGCTGGTGGTCACGCCGTACTACTCGCGCCCCTCGCAGGCGGGTCTGCTCGCACACTTCACCGCGGTCGCCGACGCGAGCGCGCTGCCGGTGATGCTCTATGACATTCCGGCCCGGTCGGTGGTGCCGATCGCCCCGGACACGATCTTCGAGCTGGCGGAGCATCCGAACATCGTCGCGATCAAGGACGCCAAGGGGGATCTGCACGCCGGCGCGCAGATCATCGCCGAGACCGGGCTGGCCTACTACTCCGGCGACGACGCCCTGAACCTGCCGTGGCTGGCGATGGGCGCCACCGGCTTCGTCAGTGTGATCTCGCACTTCGCCGCGAGCCAGCTGCGTGACATGTTGGCCGCGTTCGCCGCCGGTGATGTCGACACCGCCCGCAAGATCAACGTTTCGATCGCACCGCTGTGCAACGCGATGGGCCGCACCGGCGGGGTCACCTTCGTCAAGGCCGGTCTACGGCTGCAGGGCTTCGACGTCGGCGACCCACGGTTGCCGATGGTGCCCGCGACCGCGGCCGAGGCCGACGAGCTCGCCATCGACATGCGCGCCGCGTCCGTCCTCGGGTGAGGTGCGGGTGACTGAGGATCTCAAACCGCCGGGTCCGCTGACCGAAGGCGGGCTGCGCGTCACCGCGCTCGGCGGTATCAGCGAAATCGGTCGCAACATGACCATTTTCGAGCACCTCGGCCGACTGCTGATCATCGACTGCGGGGTGCTGTTCCCGGGCCACGACGAGCCCGGCGTCGACCTGATCCTGCCGGACATCCGGCACATCCAAGACCGGCTTGAAGACGTCGAGGCGCTGGTGCTCACCCACGCCCATGAGGACCACATCGGCGCTATTCCGTTTCTGCTCAAACTGCGCCCCGACATCCCGGTGGTCGGTTCGAAATTCACCCTCGCCCTGGTAGCCGCCAAGTGCCGGGAGCACCGCATCAAGCCGGTGTTCGTCCAGGTGGCCGAGGGCCAGCGCAGCACCCACGGGGTGTTCGAGTGCGAATACTTCGCGGTGAACCACTCCATTCCGGATGCGCTGGCGATCGCGGTGCACACCGGCGCGGGCACCGTGCTGCACACCGGCGACATCAAGCTCGACCAACTGCCACCCGACGGGCGCCCCACCGACCTGCCCGGCATGTCGCGTCTGGGCGATCGGGGCGTCGACCTGTTCCTGTGCGACTCGACCAACTCCGAGATTCCCGGTGTCGGGCCCAGCGAGAGCGAGGTGGGCCCCACCCTGCACCGGCTGATCCGCGGGGCCGAGGGCCGGGTGATCGTGGCGTGCTTCGCCTCGAATGTGGACCGGGTCCAGCAGATCGTCGACGCCGCGGTCGCGTTGGGCCGCCGGGTGTCCTTCGTCGGCCGATCCATGGTGCGCAACATGGGTATCGCCAAGGAGCTGGGCTTTCTGCGGGTGGCCGACTCCGACCTGGTCGACATCGGGGCCGCCGAGATGATGCCGCCGGAGAAGGTGGTGCTGGTCACCACCGGCACCCAGGGTGAGCCGCTGTCGGCGCTGTCGCGGATGTCTCGTGGCGAGCACCGGTCCATCACACTGACCGCCGGTGATCTGGTGGTGCTGTCGTCGTCGCTGATCCCCGGCAATGAGGAAGCCGTCTACGGCGTGATGGACGCGCTGGCCAAGATCGGCGCTCGGGTTGTCACCAACGCCGCGGCCCGGGTGCACGTCTCCGGGCACGCCTACGCCGGCGAATTGCTGTTCCTCTACAACGGGATCCGGCCCCGCAACGTGATGCCGGTACACGGCACCTGGCGGATGCTGCGCGCAAACGCCGCCCTGGCCGCTCGCACCGGGGTGCCGGAGGAGTCGATCCTGTTGGCCGAGAACGGCGTCAGCGTGGACCTGGTCGCCGGGCAGGCCAGCATCGCCGGGGCGGTTCCGGTCGGCAAGATGTTCGTCGACGGGCTCGTCGACGGCGACGTCGGCGACGCGACGCTGGGGGAGCGGCTGATCCTGTCCTCCGGGTTCGTCGCGGTCACGGTGGTGGTGCGCCGCGGGACCGGCAAGCCCGTGGTGCCGCCGCATCTGCATTCGCGGGGTTTCTCCGAAGACCCCAAGGCGCTGGAGCCGGCGGCCCGCAAAGTCGAGGCGGAGCTGGAATCCCTGGCCGCCGAGCAGATCACCGATCCCACCAGGATCGCCCAGGCGGTGCGCCGCACCGTGGGCAAATGGGTGGGCGAGGTCTACCGACGCCAGCCGATGATCGTGCCGACGGTGATCGAGGTCTAAAGGGGCCTAAAAGGGGCTCTGCCTCAGAGCTTTTCGGCGTACGCCGACCATTCCAGGTCACTGGTGGCAAGGTCGCGGCCGGCGGGCTCGACGTAGCGCTGGGAGAGCTGTTCGGGACCGACCTGCTCGATCAGTCGCCAGCCGTATCCCGCCAGAAAATCGGCGACCTCCTCGGGTTGCAGCCCGAAATGCCACAGCCGCTTGGAGCGGACCATGCGCGACAACCGTGGCGCGCCATAGGAGTTGGTGCCGTCGATGAAGTCACGCCGGACATAGGTGAACACCAGTCGGCTGCCCGGGGCCGCCGCGCGCAGCCCCTCCAGGGTTCTGCGGACCGCGGCCTCGGTGAGGTACTGGGTCACCCCCTCGCAGACGAAGAAGGTGCGGAACGCGGTTCGGTAACCGTGCTCGACCAGCGTGGTCAACAGGTCGTCGCGCTCGAAATCCAGCGCTACCAGCCGAACCGACAGGGGCGGGGCGCCCAGCGCCCGGCGCACGGTGGCGGCCTTGCGGGCGACGTTGACCGCCTGGTCCACTTCGAAGACCGGGATGCGGGTGCGCCGGGCAAGCCGATAGCCGAGGGTGTCCAGACCGGCGCCGAGGATCACCACCGCATCCACATCGTCGGCGGCCTCATCGAGCCGGTCTGCGATGAACCGCTTGCGGCAGGTCAGATTGGCCCACAACCCCGTCCCGGAGCGGTCCATCGCGGAGATGAACCACCTCCGCAGCAGTGCGGGCCGCAATCCCGCCACCAGCCAGCGCATCCGGGCCGGCAGGAACGACGCCGCCAGGTCGTCGTCGACCAAGCGGCGCGCCGGCGGCTCATGGTGCTCGACTGCGGCCAGCATCATCGGGCCGTAGGCCGTCTGCGCTGCCGGATTGCGTGCCAAGGGCTACCTCTTGTTGATGAATCCGGCGTCGACGGGCAGGGTGATGCCGGTGACGTAGCGGGCCGCGTCCGACACCAGCCAGGCCACCGCGTTGGCGATGTCCTCGGGCTGCAGGATCTGTACCGGCAGCGCGTTGCCCATATCCGGTGGCGCACCGGTCTGGGCGGTGAGCTCGGCCAGCCACCCTCGGACGTAGTCGTTGTTGATCATCGGCGTGTCGACACCGGCCGGGTGCACCGAGTTCACCCGAATGCTGTGCGGCGCCAGCAGGTTCGCGTAGACCCGCATCAACCCGACCAACCCGTGCTTGGCCGCGGCGTAACCGATGGCCCCCGCATCGTGACTGCCGATGCCGGCCAGGCCCGCGGCCGAACTGATCAGCACGATCGACCCGCCGTCGCCCTGGTCGATCATGGCTGGAATCGCGGCCTCGATGGTGTGGTAGACGCCGGTCAGGTTGACGTCGATGACGTCGTGCCAGCCGTCGGCGGCGGCCATCGGGGCGATGCCCGCGTTGGCCACCACGATGTCCACCCGGCCCAGCTCGTCGAGGCCGGCCTGCATTGCGGCGCTCAGTGCCGCCTGGTCACGCACATCGGCTTGGCGGGCCACGATGCGGGACCCGGTCTCCTCGACCAGCTTGACCGTGCCCGCCAGGTCCTCGGCGTCTGCCAGCGGATAGGGCACGCTCGCGATCTGCTCGCACAGGTCCACCGCGATGATGTCGGCCCCATCGGCGGCCAGTCGCAGGGCATGGGCCCGGCCCTGGCCGCGGGCCGCGCCGGTGATCAGCGCGACCTTTCCGCGCAGGGCGCCGCCGGATGGCCGGGCGGTCACGGCCGCAACTGGCCCTTAGCCGGGTCGCCCGCGGGCACGGGGGCGAGCATCTTGATGTCCGGTGCGCCGGCCAGATGCTCGCTGAGGCTGCTGAACAGCCCGCCGATCGCCGGGGCGGTTGAGTGAGCCTTCAGCGCGTCGGCGTCGGCCCACTGCTCGATGAACACGAAGGCGCCGTCGGCTTCGTGTACGGAGTACAGCTGGCAGCCCGGTTCTTCGTGCACCTGCGGCGCCGCCTTGGCGCAGATCTCGCGGACGGTCTCGACCGATTCCGGCTTGACGGCGAAGGTGGCGACGACGACCACGGGCATATGCGACTCCTTGGCAGTTGGGGGGTTCTCGGGCCACGATACCCAGCCGCAAGCCGAATGCGCGGTGAACCGATCGGCGGGGGCCAGTGTGGCTTAAGGTGCAGATGGGGCAATTGCGACTAGGCTTGCCGTCATGGCTAGTAAGACCGCTAGTAGGACTCCCGCACGTTCCGGTGCCCGAACGACCAGGTCAAAGGCCGGCGCCCGGGGCGGATCGCGGCCGGTGGCCAAGCCCCGACAGGCGGCCAAGGCCCGTCGCGCCACCCGGCAGCATTCCCGACCGGTGGCGGTCGGGCTGGCCTGCGGACGGCTGGGCCGCGCAACGTGGCTGATGATGGCTAAGGGCGCCGGAAGCGCTGCCCGCTCCGTCGGCCGCGCGCACGACATCGACCCGGGCCACCGCCGCGACGGGATCGCACTGGCGCTGCTGGGGCTGGCCGTGGTGACCGCGGCGAGTTGCTGGCTGGATGCCGCACGACCGGTCGGAGCGTGGATCGACACCGGTCTGCGCACGGTGATCGGCGGGGCGGTGGTGGTGTTGCCGGTGCTCGCCGCCGTCGGTGCGGTCCTGCTGATGCGCACCGAACCCGACCCGGAGAACCGGCCCCGGCTGATCCTCGGATCGGCCATGGTCGCGCTGCCGATCCTGGGGCTGTGGCACCTGTGGTCCGGCTCGCCGCAGACTCCGGAAGGCCGCCTGCACGGCGCCGGTTTCGTGGGGTTCGTCATCGGCGGTCCGCTCGCCGACGGGCTGACGGCGTGGATCGCCGCGCCGCTGCTGTGCATCGGAGTGCTGTTCGGGGTGCTGTTGTTGACCGGGACCACCCTGCGTGAGGCGCCCGAGACCCTGCGCACCATGTTCCGCGGCGACTACGACGACGAGTACTACGACGACTACGGCGACTATGACGAAGACGCCTACGACGGCGCTGACTACGACGCGGACTATGAAGAGGCCGGCTATGACGCCGGTGTCGCGGCCGTCGATCCCGGCGCCGTCGATGACGGCCCGGACTGGCAGTCGCGCACCCCGCTGGACAACTACCCGCTCGACGAACCGCCCGCGCCGCCGGTCAAGCCCGCCCGACGCAAGACCGCCAAGGCGGCCAAGCCCGCTGCGCAGGCCACCACCGTCGTGCTCGACCGGGTGGTGGAAGGCCCGTACACACTGCCGGCGCTGAGCCTGCTCGTCGCCGGTGACCCGCCGAAGAAACGTACGGCCGCCAACGACCAGATGGCCGATGCCATCACCTCGGTGCTGGAGCAGTTCAAGGTCGACGCCGCGGTCACCGGCTGCACCCGCGGTCCGACCGTCACCCGCTACGAGGTGGAGCTGGGCCCGGGGGTCAAGGTCGAGAAGATCACCGCCCTGCAGCGCAATATCGCCTACGCGGTCGCCACCGAAAGCGTGCGGATGCTGGCGCCCATTCCGGGCAAGTCCGCCGTCGGCATCGAGGTGCCCAACACCGACCGCGAGTTGGTGCGGCTGGCCGATGTGCTCACCGCGCCGTCCACCCGGGGTGACCACCATCCGCTGGTGATCGGTCTGGGCAAGGACATCGAGGGCGACTTCATCTGCGCCAACCTGTCCAAGATGCCGCACCTGCTGGTGGCCGGCTCCACCGGCTCGGGCAAGTCCAGCTTCGTCAACTCGATGCTGGTGTCGCTGCTGGCGCGGGCCACCCCGGAAGAGGTCAGGATGATCCTGATCGACCCGAAGATGGTGGAACTCACGCCGTACGAAGGTATTCCGCACCTGATCACCCCGATCATCACCGAGCCGAAGAAGGCCGCCGCCGCGCTGGCCTGGCTGGTCGAGGAGATGGAGCAGCGCTACCAGGACATGAAGGCGTCCCGGGTGCGTCACATCAACGACTTCAACGCCAAGGTGCGCTCCGGGGAGATCACCACGCCGCTGGGCAGCGAACGGGTGTACCGGCCCTACCCGTACATTCTCGCCGTCGTCGACGAGCTCGCCGACCTGATGATGACCGCGCCGCGCGACGTCGAAGACGCCATCGTGCGGATCACCCAGAAGGCCCGCGCCGCCGGCATTCATCTGGTGCTGGCCACCCAGCGGCCGTCGGTGGACGTGGTCACCGGGCTGATCAAGACCAACGTGCCGTCCCGGCTGGCGTTCGCCACCTCGTCGCTGACCGATTCCCGGGTGATCCTGGATCAGCCGGGCGCGGAGAAGCTGATCGGCATGGGCGACGGGCTGTTTCTGCCGATGGGCGCCAACAAGCCGATCCGGCTGCAGGGCGCGTTCATCTCCGACGAGGAGATCCAGGCCGTGGTCGGCGCCTGCAAGGACCAGGCCGAACCCGAGTACACCGAGGGCGTCACCGCGGTGAAGCCCAGCGGTGAACGCGCCGACGTCGACCCCGACATCGGCGACGACATGGAGGTCTTCCTGCAGGCCGTCGAGCTGGTGGTGTCCAGCCAGTTCGGCTCCACCTCGATGCTGCAGCGCAAGCTGCGGGTGGGTTTCGCCAAGGCCGGCCGGCTGATGGACCTGATGGAGACCCGCAGCATCGTCGGCCCGTCCGAGGGCTCCAAAGCCCGCCAGGTACTGGTCAAGCCGGACGAGCTGGCGGCGACGCTGATGGCCATCCGGGGCGGCGGCGAGCCGGACACCGAGGACGCCGAAGACCTCTAGCGGCCGCTACGGCGTGGCGCCCGCGCCGCCGGTGCCGCCGGTGCCGCCTATGGAGCCGGTGGGGCCGGCGCCCGGTGTGCCGGGTGTGCCGGGATTCCCGGCGATGACAGAGTCACCGCCGTCTCCGCCGTCTCCGCCCCAGCCGCCGTCGTTGCCGTCGCCGTTGCCGCCGTTGCCGCCATTTCCGCCGTTTCCGCCGCCACTGGCGTTGCTGTTGCCACCGTTGCCGCCGTGTCCTCCGTTGCCGCCGCCGTCACCGCTGCCGACGACCGAACCGTCAATGTCGGCGCCGCCGTGTCCTCCGTTGCCGCCGTTGCCGCCGTTTCCGGTGTTGCTGGCCCCGCCGTGCCCTCCGCTTCCGCCGTCGCCCCCGGCCCCGAACGGCCAGAGGTTGAAGGCGCCGTCGCCGCCGTTGCCGCCGTTGCCGCCATTTCCACCGTCGCCGGTGTCGCCGTTTCCGCCGTTGCCGCCGTCACCACCGAACCCGCTGGCGAAGTAGCTGTGTCCGCCCTCGCCACCGTTTCCGCCGTCGCCGCCCGAGACATTGCCGTTGCCACCTATACCGCCCGCGCCGCCGTCGCCGCCGCCTGTGCCGTTACCACCGCCGCCGCTTCCGCCCGCGCCGCCGTTGCCGCCGTGGAAGGTGCCGCTGCCCCCGGCGCCACCGTTGCCGCCGTCGCCGCCGCCGTTCTGGTCGTAGATGTCGTTACTGCCGTTGCCGCCGTCGCCACCGTGTCCGCCGTGGTAGCCGCTCCCGCCGTTTCCACCGTTGCCGCCATAGCCGCTGTCGTTGCCGCAGCAACCCGGGCCGCCGCCGTAGCCGCTGGCGCCGCCGTTTCCGCCGTAGCCGCCATTCCCGCCGTTTCCGCCGTTGTGGCCGTTGCCCCCGTTTCCGCCGTTTCCACCGCCACCGTCAAAAGCGCCAGGACTGGCGTTGCCGCCGTTTCCGCCGTACCCGCCGTTTCCGCCGTTGTGGCCGTTGCCCCCGTTTCCGCCGTTGCCGCCGGTGCCACCGTCGAAGCCGCCACCTCCGGTGTCGATGCCGGCGTCGCCGACACCGCCGTTGCCGCCATGGCCGCCGTTCCCGGTGTCGCTGTTGCCCCCATCTCCGCCGTTGCCGCTGATCCAGCCGCCGACACCGCCGTTGCCGCCGTTGCCGCCGTCGCCGGTTTCGCTGTTGCCGCCGTTGCCGCCGTGGCCACCGTCAAGGCCGCCGGCTTCGGTGCTGCCGCCATTGCCGCCATTGCCGCCCTTGCCGGCAACACTGGCGCCCCCGTCACCACCGCTGCCGCCGTTGCTGGTGATGCCGTTGCCGCCGTTACCGCCGTTGCCGCCGTTGCCGCCGTTTCCGGTACTGCTCGCGCCGCCGTCGCCCCCGCGACCCCCACTACCGCCGGCGAGAATGCTGTCGCCGCTGTCACCGCCCGCACCGCCGGCACCGCCGTTGCCGGTGCCACTGAAGCCCCCGTCACCGCCGCGACCGCCGTCACCGCCGGCAAGGATTACGGTGCCGGTGCTGCCTCTGCCACCGGCACCGCCGGCACCGCCGTTGCCGCTGGTGGTGGAGCCGCCGGCGCCCCCGTCGCCACCGCGGCCGCCCCAAACCAGGACGGCGTCGTCCACCGTGTGGTTGGAAGTGCCGCCCGCGCCGCCGGTTCCGCCCGCGCCCCCGTTGCCGCTGACACTGCTGCCGCCGTCGCCGCCGTTGCCGCCCGCACCGAAATAGCCACCGCTCAGACCTGGCACGTTCGGGAAATTCGGGTCGGTCCCGTCGGAGAGCCAGCCGGTGGCCACGCCGCCGGTACCGCCGGCACCGCCCGCACCGCCGTTACCGGTGATGCTGTCGGCGCCGTGACCGCCGTTGCCACCGTCACCGCCGGCGTAGGTGCCGTCACCGCCGGCGCCCCCGTTACCGGCGACGCCGTTGCCCTCGGCAGCCGGGGCGCTACCAGCGGCACCCCCGTTGCCGCCGCGGCCACCGTGGGTCGCCAGGGTGTTATCGGAGGTCAGGCCGTTGCCGCCGGCTCCGCCGTCGCCGCCGTTGCCGGCCACTCCGGTGCTGCCGCTCGCGGCGACGGTGCCGTCACCGCCGAGGCCACCCGCCCCGCCGACGGCTGCGTTGCCCCCTCGGCCGCCGTCCTGCCCGTCGTAGCCGTTGACGTGCTCCGCTGTCCCGTCGAGACCGGCCGCGCCGTCGGCGCCGTGACCGCCGTTGCCGCCGTTGCCGCCGACACCGCCTGCCCCGTCGGCACCGGCCGACCCGAACCAGCCGACTCCGCTGCCGGCACTGCCGCCGTTGCCGCCGTCGCCGCCGGCGGTGCCGTCCTGCCCGTCGGTGAGCCCGCCCGAGATGCCGTCGGCGCCGTTGCCGCCGGCACCGCCCGCGCCCCCGGCGCCACCGTTGCCACTGTTGCCGAGTATGAGCCCGCCGTTGCCGCCGTTTCCGCCATTGCCGGCGGTCCCGCCGGCCAAGCCCACCGGGTTGCCCGCGGTGGCTGCCACCCCGGCAAACCCGGCGCCACCGACACCGCCGTTGCCGCCGAAGCCCATGGCGATGGCATCGCCACCCACCCCGCCATTGCCGCCGACGTGACCGCTCCAGCCGGTTCCACCGACACCGCCGGTGCCGCCATCGCCCATCAGCCAGCCACCGGTACCGCCGGCGCCGCCGTTTCCGGCCTCGATGACCGTGTCGTCGCTCAGCCAGGCCGACGCACCCGCTCCGCCGACTCCGCCGTTGCCGAACATGCCGGCCATCCCGCCTGCCCCACCGTCGGGATCGGTGAGGGTGCCGGCCACTCCGGCGCCGCCGTCGCCGAACAGGAATCCGCCATCACCCATATCGCCGATGCTCGGAAGCCAGCCGAACAGCGAGGTATTGGCGTCGGCGAAGCCATCCAGACCGTTACCGATCAGAGTGCGGCCGAACAGCAGCTCCGACGGCCAGTTGAGGATGTTCAGCCACCAGGTATTCACCGGGTCGGTGATGATGTTCTGCAGGTCGTTGTACAGCGGCAGGTACCAGTCGTCGTGCCACGCGGCGGCCAGCGGATCGGCCTCGGCGGCAGCCGGCAGATCCAATCCAGCCCACGGATCCTGCGGCTCCAGCGGGATCAGACTCTCCCAGAAGCCCGGATCGAATAGGTCCTCGAAACCGAAGTCGGCCCGTGCCGCCGGTGCCGAGATGACCGGCGTCAGCCCGAGTGCCACCAATGCCCCCACCGCCGCGCCGGCGCCCACCACCCGCACCCCACGACTGCCCGAAGTGCCCTTGCGTTCGCGAACCCGATCAGCAGCCATGGTTCCTGAGTCCTCCCAAGTCAAAACCCAGTGGTTTCCTGTGTGGAAGCTAACCACTGTGACGACGGCAGGGATACAGGGATTTCCCTGGATTTCTGGGGTCTGTAGACCGGGGTGACCGCCGTAGCCAAGCCGTTGGCGGCAGTACACGACGTGATATCGCTGCCGTTAGCGTTTTCCAACACCGAACGGCCCCCGAGATTCGGGGCGCGAGTGACGGATGTGATTCTGGCGCCTTGGCCGCGCCTGGGCGTAAGGCAGCTACGCGCTGTGCACCAGGGTGAGCCCATGCCAGTCCCGCAGCGGCTTGCGTCGTTTGCTGCGCGCCACCAACCGAGCCACCGCGGATTCCAGTCCTCGGGCCAGTTCGTCGACGCCGGCGAACTCGAAGTCGGCCAGCACCCCGATGAACAGGTTCCCGGCGTAACTGAGAATCGACACGCCGGTGCGAAGCTGCATCGCGATCGGTGGCACCGGCAGCACCTGAACCACGTCGCAACCCATGATCTGCAATGGCTCCACGGGGCCGGGGACACTGGTCGCCAACGCCACGACGCCACGCTGGGGGAGCCGCCCGAGCAACCGCGCCGCCCAGGATGACCACGCGACCGGCAGCAGACCAGCTGCCGACATCACCGCGCGTCCGGCGTGCCGTTGCCCGCCGGCCTTCGCCTGCGACAGCCGATAGCGCACGGTCAACAGCCGCTGAACCGGGTTCGACTCCTCGATCGGCAGGCTCGGCAACAGCAGCGAAACCCGGTTGTCACTGTCCTGCGGCTCTGCCGACCCCATCGATACCGGCACCAGGGTGCGGAGCGAATCGGGTTGGGGCACTTCGCCGCGCCGGATCATGAAGTCGCGATAACTGTCGGTCAGGGCCGCCAACACCACGTCGTTGACGGTCACGCCGAACACCTGGCAGACCTGCTGGACGTCATCGAGCGAGACCCGCGCGGCGCTGTAGCGGCGCCGGCTGGTGATCGGCCCGTTGAGGGACGACGCGGCTGGTTGCAGCACGCCGGCCGCGAACTCGACGACGCCGCGCAGGTTGTACAGCCAATGCACGGGGTTGAGGTCCAGCAACGGTCGCGCCGACCGCGGCGCATCGTGCGGAACCTCGGCGGCGTTCGGCGGGCCGTGGGCCGCACCGCGGGCAAAGCCGTTGTCCGACAGGCCCTTCAGCATGTGTGCGGTTGCGTTGGCGTCGGCGATGCAGTGGTGGACCTTCATCAGCAGCGCCCAGCGGTCGCCACTGAGCCCACCGATCACCCAGATCTCCCACAGCGGACGGTCACGGTCCAGCCGCCAGGACATCACGTCGGCGACCACGCCGTGTAGTTCAGCGTCTCCGCCCGGAGCGGGCACCGCGACCCGGCCGATGTGGTGGGCGATGTCGAAGTGGGGGTCGTCCACCCATTCCGGTGCGCCCAGATCCAAGGCGTGGCGCACCAGCCGCTGCCCGAACCGGGGGCACCCGCGCAGCCGCTCAGCCAGTGTCGCCACCACCTCCGAGTGGTCGGGGATGGGTCCGTCAAGCACCGCCAAGGTGCCGGTGGCCATGCTGACGTTGTGGTCGGAGTCCTCGACGCCCAGAAAACCCGCGTCCAAGGGGGTCAGGTGCTCGGCCATGGCTACCTCCAGTTACTGCAACTGTCAGTACCACTATCGCGTGTCCGGGCTGCTCGCGGCAGGGCCGGAAGTCCCCGATTCGGCGCCTTGGGCCCTCATGAGACACGCACCGGACACGTACCGGATACGGACCGGACACCCGCGGTTATCGGGGGCCGGTGGGCGCGTAATCTCGCCTCGTGGATTGGGCACGACTTTTCGCTTTCGATACGCCGCCTTCGGAGATCTTTATCCGCGGGACCGTCATCTATATAGCGATTTACGCGTTGCTGCGGGTGGTGTTGAAACGTGAGGCCGGCACCAACGGCATGACGGATCTGATCGTGGTGGTGCTGATCGCCGACGCGGCGCAGAACGGAATGGCCGGCGGCTACCGATCGATCAGCGACGGCATCATGCTCGTGGGGGTGATCATCGGCTGGTCATACCTGCTGAACTGGATGGCGCATCGCTGGGTCGGGATGGCGAGGATCCTGCGGCCGGGGCCGCTGCTGGTGATTCATGACGGTCAATTCCTGCACGGCAATATGCGCAAAGAGATGATCACCGAGGAACAGGTCCGCGAGCAGGCCCGCAAACAGGGCATAGCGGACCTTGCGGTGGTCCGTGAGGGGCGGATGGAATCCGACGGGCAGTTCAGCTTCCTGATCGGCGCGATTCGTCGGGCCCCCGAATTTGAGCGCGGATTGTTCCCGGATTAGAGGACCAGCAGCATCCGGGTGTTGCCCAGGGTGTTCGGCTTGACGTAGCTCAGGTCCAGGAATTCGGCGACGCCGACGTCGTAGGAGCGTTGCATCTCCTCGAACACCTCGGCGGTGACGGGTGTTCCGTCGATCTCGGTGAAGCCGTGCCGGGCGAAGAACTCGGTCTCGAAGGTCAGCACGAACAGTCGCTGCAGCTGCAGTTCCCGGGCGACCTGCAACAGCCGGTCGACGATCGCGTGTCCGATACCGCGACCGGTCCATGTGGGGTCCACCGCGATGGTGCGCACTTCGCCGAGGTCCGCCCACAACACGTGCAGGGCGCCGCAGCCCACCACCTGCCGGTCGGCGTCCTCGGCAACCCAGAATTCCTGGACCGCCTCATACAGCGTCACCAGGTTCTTCTCCAGCAGGATCCTGCCGGCGTAGACGTCCACCAGCTTCTTGATCGCCGGCACGTCGGACGTGCGCGCGCGACGGATCAGGGGCCGCCCGGCCGGTTCATCCGCCGCAAGATTCACAGCTGCACAGTATCGGTTTCTCATTTCGGGCTGGGTAACCGATATTCTGACTGCCGTGACGGGGCAGCCTAAAACCGGTCCTGCGGTGACGCACGTCCCCGTGGTCAATCTCGCCAACGCGCTGACCGTCCTGCGGTTGATGCTGGTTCCCGTTTTTCTGCTGGCGTTATTCGCCGAGCACGGCCACGACGCCAAGACCCGTATCGCGGCGTTCGTCATCTTCGCGGTCGCCATCATCACCGACCGGCTGGACGGCGCCCTGGCGCGCAACTACGGGATGGTCACCGAGTTCGGCACCCTGGCCGACCCGATCGCCGACAAGGCGCTGATCGGCGCAGCGCTGATCGGGCTGTCCATGCTCGGCGACCTGTGGTGGTGGGTGACGGTGCTGATCCTGGTCCGGGAGATCGGGATCACCCTGCTTCGGTTCGCCGTGCTGCACCGCGGTGTGATCCCGGCCAGCCGCGGCGGAAAACTCAAGACACTGGTGCAGGCCGTCGGTATCGGGCTGCTCATCCTGCCGCTGAACGGCCCGTGGCTGGTGACGGCCTGGGCGGTGATGGCCGTGGCGGTGATTCTGACCGTGGTGACCGGCCTGGACTACGTCGTTTCGGCGGTGACCGATCTTCGCGGCGGACCCGGCCGAAGCTGAACCCGGCGGTTCAGCGAGGCTCGACGGAGGAGAGGCGAAGCTGGGACCGCCGAATCTGAACCCGGCGGTTCAGCGAGGCTCGACGGAGGAGAGGCGAAGCTGGGACCGCCGAATCTGAACCCGGGAACTCGGACGGGCCTCGCGCGCGTTGACCTTGGTGACTGTCGGTTTTCTTCGTTGACCCGGTAAGGGGGAGTGCGCGATGACGACATTGCTGCGGGAGTCGGTGGGCGAGGTGCTACGCCAGGCCCGGACGGCGCAGGGTCGCACGCTGCGTGAGGTGTCGGACTCGGCACGGGTCAGCCTCGGCTACCTCTCGGAGGTCGAACGGGGCCGCAAGGAGGCGTCCAGCGAGCTGCTCAACGCGATCTGCGCGGCTTTGGAGGTCCCGTTGTCGAGGGTGCTCTTCGACGCCGGGACCCGGTTGGCGCGGGCCGAGCGGGTCGAGCGGGCCGCGCTGAACGCCACCGTGACTCGTATCGATGCCGGCACCAAGGTCGTGATCCCGCCGATCCGGGCCATGGCCTCGGCGTGACGCGCCCAGCCTGAACATCGACCCGATGCCCGCTGACCCGATAAATTGGTCACCGGTATCCCGGTAGAGCGACAACATTCGAACAAGCAGACGGAGCTGACTGATGGCCAACCCGTTCGTCAAGGCGTGGAAGTACCTGATGGCGCTGTTCAACTCGAAGATCGACGAGCACGCCGATCCCAAGGTGCAGATCCAGCAGGCGATCGAAGAGGCACAGCGCCAGCACCAGGCCCTGACCCAGCAGGCCGCGCAGGTGATCGGCAACCAGCGTCAACTGGAGATGCGGCTCAACCGGCAGCTGGCCGACATCGAGAAGCTTCAGGTGAACGTGCGTCAGGCCCTGACCCTGGCCGACCAGGCCACCGCCGCCGGTGACGCCGCCAAGGCCACCGAGTACAACAACGCCGCCGAGGCGTTCGCGGCCCAGCTGGTCACCGCCGAACAGAACGTGGAAGACCTCAAGACGCTGCATGATCAGGCGCTGTCGGCGGCCATGCAGGCCAAGAAGGCCGTCGAGCAGAACGCCATGGTGTTGCAGCAGAAGATCGCCGAGCGCACCAAGCTGCTCAGCCAGCTCGAACAGGCCAAGATGCAGGAGCAGGTCAGCGCGTCGCTGCGGTCGATGAGCGAGATCGCCGCTCCTGGAACCACTCCCAGCCTCGACGAGGTGCGCGACAAGATCGAACGGCGCTACGCCAACGCGATCGGGGCGGCCGAGCTGGCGCAGGGGTCGGTGCAGGGCCGGATGCTCGAGGTCGAGCAGGCCGGCGTG
Source organism: Mycolicibacter longobardus (assembly GCF_002102265.1). Classification (GTDB taxonomy): domain Bacteria; phylum Actinomycetota; class Actinomycetes; order Mycobacteriales; family Mycobacteriaceae; genus Mycobacterium; species Mycobacterium longobardum. Next base: position 53,846 of record NZ_LQPG01000010.1, read on the forward strand.
CAGATGGCCGGCCATTCCCGGCTGGAGCAGATCCGGGCGTCGATGCGGGGCGAGTCGTTGCCGGCCGGTGGGGCCACCACCACCCCGGGCCAGGCCACTCCGGCAACTCCGCAGTCCAATCCGACCCCCGAGAATCCGCTGGGCCGGTAGCAGGCAGCCATGACACTCGGAGGCGGCACGCGGCGGGCCGTGCTGCAGCGCGCCGTGGACCGCGCCAGCGAGGTCGCTGACATCCTTGCCGACAAGCTGGGCGCCATCGCCGACCCGCGGGCCAGGATGCTGCGCAAGCGCCGGTGTGCGCTGCGCCTGGGCCTGTTCTTCGGTGTCGCATCGGGTTTCTGGATGCTGGTGACGGCCATGCTGGCGTCGTGGTCCACGCCGGTGTGGGTCCTGCTGATCACCGGGTCGATCGCCGCGGGGGCGGCGGCGCCGGCGACGCTGCTGTTGCTGCGGTACCGCTGGCTGCGCTCGACGCCGCTGCCGGCCGCACGGCCCACCGCCACGCGTCGCCTGCCGCCGCCCGGCTCGGCGGCACGGCCGGCGATGTACGCGCTGGGCGCCTCCGAGCGCGGGATGCTGTCGCTGCTGGGTGTGTTGCAGCGCGGCCGGCTGTTGCCGGACGGCGAGATCACCGAGCTGACGGCCGCGGTCAACCGCGCCGCCTCGACCATGGCGGCCACCGCGGCCGAGGTGGTCTCGATGGAGCGCGCCGTGCAACACAGCGCCCAGTCGCGGGAGTACCTGGTTCCGACCATCAACGCGTTCACCGCTCAGCTCAGTGCCGGCGTTCGTCAATACAACGAAATGGTCACCGCCGCAGCGCAACTGGTGGCCTCAGCCAACGACCGGTCGGCGATGTCAGCCGGCGATCCGGCGAACTCTCCGATGTCCCAGCGGCGCTACCGCGAAGAGCTGGTCGGCGCGACCGACCGGATGCTGGGCTGGGCGCAGGCGTTCGACGAACTCGCCGAGCTGCCCCGGGTGGTCTAGATATCGTCGCTGCGCTGCGGGGCGGACTCCGGCCGCGGACCGTAGCGTTCGACGTAGGCCCGATGAATATGGGCATCACGCTGGCGGGTGCGTTCGTCGGCCAGTTCCGGGTCCAGTCCGTGCATCCGCAGCATGTGCTTGCGCCACACCTTGTTGAGCGCGTGCGCGAACAGAATCACCATGAACCAGATCGGAAACGTCATGGTGAAATGCGTCATGAAGTCCGCCGGCATGAACCAGAACGGGATCAGGATCAGCGTCGTCGGCACGACGGCGCGCATGATCATCCGGATGGTGGCACCCCGGCCGGCCAGGTCGTTACGGACCCAGTCCAGCAGCTCCGGCGGTAACGGGCGCCCGTAGCAGTAGCGGATGTATTGGATCGGGTTCGGCCGCTGACGCACGGTCGCGGCTCTAAAAGGTCGGCCGCAGCGCCGGGAACACGGTTGCCGCCACCGCCCGCAACGTCGCTTTGAACATGTCGAAGAAGTCGAAGTAGTCGCGCCACAACGTGATTCGCCCGTGGTGCACCTCGAAGACCCCGCACACCCAGAACTGCAGGCGCAGCGGCCCGAACGTCAGTGCGTCGGTGCGCTCGGTGAGCACCGCCGAGCCGTCGGCGGCGATGCGGTGGGTCTTCACGTCGAAGGTTCCCCGGCCGGCCAGGCGGCGGAACACTCTGATGGTGGCGCTGCGGCCGTAGATGGTCGGCATCCCGACGTTCTGATACACCACGTCGTCGGCGAGCGCGGCGGCTGCCGTGTCGAGATCCTCGTCTGCGAGCGCCTCAAGGAAGCTTTCCACGATGCGGATGTTCTCGGCCAGCTCGATGGCGGTCTGCGGGGCACTCGATTCGGTCATGCCTCACACCCTAGGCCCGAGGGGCTGTGGCACGGTAGGCCGATGCGAGTGGTGGTGGTAGCCGGCCCGGATCCCGGTCACGCGTTCCCGGCGATAGCGCTGTGCAAGCTCTTCGCGGCGGCCGGGCATGCGCCGACCCTGCTGACCGGGGTGCAGTGGCTCGACACCGCACGTGCTGCCGGGGTGGACGCCGCCGAGCTGCTCGGACTCGACGCCACCGCCGCCGACGACGACGCCGACGACGGGGCCAAGCTCCATCAGCGGGCGGCGCGCATGGCGTGGCAGAACCGCGATCAGCTGCGGACACTCGCGCCGGACCTGGTGGTCTCCGACGTCATCACCGCCTGCGGGGGGATGGCCGCCGAACTGCTCGGCATCCCGTGGGTTGAGCTCAGCCCGCACCCGCTGTACCTGCCTTCGAAGGGACTGCCGCCGATCGGCAGCGGGCTGGCGCCGGGCACCGGGGTGCGGGGTCGGCTGCGCGACGCGGTGATGCGGTCCCTGACGGCACGGTCGGTGCGCGGCGGCCTGCGCCAGCGGGCCGAGGCCCGGGTGGGTATCGGCCTGCCGGACCGCGATCCCGGGCCGCTACGGCGCCTGATCGCCACGCTGCCGGCCCTGGAGGTGCCCCGGCCCGACTGGCCGGCCGAGGCCGTGGTCGTCGGGCCGTTGCACTTCGAGCCGACCGAGCAGCTGCTGACGGTGCCCGCGGGCTCCGGCCCGCTGGTGGTGGTGGCGCCGTCCACGGCGTCGACCGGGGCCGCCGGGCTGGCCGAGCTGGCATTGGAGCACCTGGTGCCCGGCGCCGCGCTGCCGGTCGGCGCCCGGGTGGCGGTGTCGCGGCTGGGGGGCCCGGCACTGACGTTGCCGCCATGGGCCGTTGCCGGGCTGGGACGTCAGGACGAACTGCTGACCCATGCCGATCTGGTCGTCTGCGGGGGCGGACACGGCATGGTCGCCAAGACCCTGCTCAGCGGGGTGCCGCTGGTGGTGGTGCCCGGCGGCGGCGATCAGTGGGAGATCGCCAACCGCGTGGTGCGCCAGGGCAGCGGACGGCTGATCCGGCCGCTGACCGGTGCCGCGCTGGCCGAGGCGGTGGGGGACGTACTGGCGTCGCCGAGCTACCGCGATGCCGCGCGACGGGCCGCCGACGGCGCCACCGATGTGGCCGATCCGGTACGGGTGTGCCAGGAGGCGCTGTCCGGGGCTGGGTAGGTTGGGATGCGTGCGCCTGACCGAATTCCACGACTTGGTGACGTCACGTTTCGGTGCCGCGTACGGCGCCTCGGTGCTGGCCGACCATGTGCTGACCGCGGTCGGCGGGCGGACCGCCGCGCAGGCGATCGAGGACGGTGTGGAACCGCGCGACGTGTGGTGGGCGCTGTGCGCGGACTTCGACGTACCCCGAGATCAGTGGTGAGACGGATCGCTCGGCGCCATGATGCTGCGGACCAGGGCAACGGCGAGGTCTGAGCAGATGGCGGCCAGTTCGGTCGTGGTCTCGACCGGGTTGGCCAGCCAGCCTTCGATGATCTGGTTGACGCCGCCGACGATGAACAGCGCACCGCGGCGTAACTCCGCGGGCGGGGGAGCCGGGCCGTCGAGGACACCGGGGGCGTGCTCGACGATCGAGTCGGTGATCATGTCGAGGATGCGGGCGCGGTGCTCATTGAGCCCGGGGACCGCGGACAGGTCGCTGGTGGCGATGCGGTGGATATGGGGGTCGACGGCGATGAGATCGAGGAAGGCCGTCAGTGCGGACCGGAGCTTGTCGGTGAGCGTGCCGGGGTCGCCGACGCCGGCGGTGACCATCGCTTCGAGCAGCTGATCCCGGACATCGTCGGAGACCGCGAACAGCAGTGCGTCGCGGTTGGGGAACTGCTCGTAGAAATAGCGTGGGGTGAGCCCCGCGAGGGTACAGACGCCGCGGACCGTGACGTCCCCGATTCCCGATTCGCCCCAGAGCTGGCGGCCGGCGGTCAGCAGCTTGCCGCGGCGTTCGGCGCGACGGTCGTCCGCGCTGATTCCGCCGTAGTCACGCACCACCTCAGGGCGTTTCATTGACATCACCCTACTAGCGCGTTTAGTTTCGGAATACGGATGTTATCCAAAACACCGCTGGAGGTTGCCCGATGAACGCACCCGCACTGGCTGTCCCCACTCGGCATCCGGACGCGCCCGGCACGATTCCGGCCAGCATTCGGCTGATGGCGACGGCGATGGGGATCGCGAAGCCTACGCCCGAGCGGTGGCGCCAGATCGGCGCGGACCTGACCGCCGGCGGGGAGCCGATGGCGCGGCTCGTCGAGTGGATGTCGCAGGCCAAGGAAGCGCGCCCGCTGTTCGACCAGATCCTCGCCCACGGGCTGGCCTCGGTGCCGGACGCACCGGAGCCGCTGCGGGAGTTTTTCGGTGAGTTCGAGCCGGTCCCGGACTGGGTCGACATGGACCGGGTGCGACGGGGCCAGCGCGCCCTGCGCCGGGGCGGCGCCGATGGCACCTACATCGCCCGCGACGTCTCCTTCCTCGGCGGCTACCAGTTCTCCTCGTTCAACAAGACGCTGCTGCGCACCGGTGTGCTGGAGAAAGGCTCGAACAAGCGGTTCGCCGAGACCCTGCAATGGGCGTTGGATGTCAGCGGTGAGGGTGGACTGGAGCCGCTCGGCGTCGGCTATCAGGCCACTATCCGGGTCCGGTTGATCCATGAATTCGTACGTCGGCACGTGGCCGCGCTGCCGGACTGGCGCGGTGAGGAGTGGGGATTGCCGGTCAACCAGACCGACATGGCCGCCACCCTGGTGGGAGCGCTGATCGCACCACCGGCCGGCGGGTTGGGGCTCGGAATCGTGCTGTCCCCGAGCGAACTCGACGACATCGCGCACACCACTCGCTACGTCGGCTGGCTGATGGGTGTCAGCGACGACTGGCTGCCGCACAGCTTCCGGGACGGCGTTGCCATCCTCTACCAGACCCTCGGCGCACTTTCTGCGCCCGACGAGACCACCAAGCAGCTGGCGGCCCCGATGGCCGATGATCCGCTGGAATGGCACTTTCGCGGGCCGGCCGGCCTGCGTCGCCGTATCGCACGGGCCCAACACCTGTCGTTGACCGGCAGCTTCCTGGGGCCGCGCACGATGCGAAAGCTGGGCCTACCGGCCTTCGTGCTGCCGTGGTACCCGCTGCTGCGGATGCCGGTGAACCTGGTTCGCAGCGCCGCGGCGCTGGTCCTGCCCGGTGGCCTGGACCGCGCGGCGCTGCGCGGGCGGCGTGAGCAGGAGGCCTTCATGCGCACCATGATGGGCGCCGAGGACACCACCATCGGGGCGTCGGCGCACGTGATGCGGGTGGCCTGACTGCTGTGAAAGTCGGACACGCCGACACGCCGCGTGTCTGACTTGATTCGAACATTCGTTCGCCTACTGTGGTGAGAGTTCGCCGGTTTGTCGGACCCTGTCGCTAGCGTCACGGCCAATCGACCGAGAACCGGTCAACCGAACACCGAACCACAGGAGAGGCATCATGGCGCAAGCCCCTGATCGCGAAAAAGCACTCGAACTGGCGATGGCCCAGATCGACAAGAGTTTCGGCAAAGGCTCGGTGATGCGCCTCGGGGACGAGGTGCGTCAGCCGATCTCGGTCATTCCGACCGGGTCGATCGCACTGGACGTGGCGCTGGGCATCGGCGGGCTGCCCCGCGGCCGGGTCGTCGAGATCTACGGCCCGGAGTCCTCCGGTAAGACCACCGTGGCGCTGCACGCGGTGGCCAACGCCCAGGCCGCCGGCGGTATCGCGGCATTCATCGACGCCGAGCACGCGCTGGACCCCGAGTACGCGAAGAAGCTCGGTGTGGACACCGACGCGTTGCTGGTGTCTCAGCCTGACACCGGGGAGCAGGCGCTGGAGATCGCCGACACGCTGATCCGCTCCGGCGCGCTGGACATCCTGGTCATCGACTCGGTGGCCGCCCTGGTGCCGCGCGCGGAGATCGAGGGCGAGATGGGGGACAGTCACGTGGGTCTGCAGGCCCGGCTGATGAGCCAGGCGCTGCGGAAGATGACCGGCGCACTGAACAATTCGGGTACCACCGCCATCTTCATCAACCAGCTGCGGGAGAAGATCGGGGTGATGTTCGGTAGTCCTGAAACGACCACGGGCGGAAAGGCTTTGAAGTTCTACGCTTCGGTGCGCCTGGACGTTCGCCGGATCGAGACCCTCAAGGACGGCACCGACGCAGTCGGTAACCGCACCCGGGTCAAGGTCGTCAAGAACAAGGTGTCGCCGCCGTTCAAGCAGGCCGAGTTCGACATTCTCTACGGCCGGGGCATCAGCCGTGAGGGCTCACTGATCGACATGGGCGTGGACCAGGGCTTCATCCGCAAGTCCGGCTCCTGGTTCACCTACGACGGCGAACAACTGGGGCAGGGCAAGGAGAACGCCCGCAACTACCTGCTGGAGAACGTCGACGTGGCCAACGAGATCGAGAAGAAGATCAAAGAGAAGCTCGGTATCGGCGCCGTGCTGACCGATGAGCTGGCCGATGAAGTCCTGCCCGCCCCCGTCGACTTCTGAGCTGGTCGAGGCAGCGGAGCCCAAGCGCGAGGAGCAGGCGAAGTCACTGTGCCTTCGCCTGCTCACCGCCCGGGCTCGCACCCGCGCCGAGCTCGCCGGTCAGCTGATCAAACGGGGCTATCCCGAGGACGTCAGTGACCGGGTGCTGGATCGGTTGGCCACCGCCGGGCTGATCGACGACGCCGATTTCGCCGAACAGTGGGTGCGGTCCCGGCGTGAGCGCGCGGGCAAGGGTCGCAAGGCGCTGGCCGCCGAGCTGCGCACCAAGGGCGTCGGCGAGGACGTGATCGCCGGGGCGCTGGCCGGTATCGACGCCGGCGCCGAGCGGGACCGCGCCGAACAGCTGGTACACGCCAAGCTTCGCCGGGAAACCCTCGGCGAAGACGACGTGCGGGTCACCCGGCGGCTGGTGGCGATGCTGGCTCGGCGCGGCTACAACCCGTCGATGGCCTACGACGTGGTCAGCACCGAACTGGCTGCCGAGCGGGAGCGCCGCCGGGTCTGAAACGGTTATCGGCGCATCCGGCTGTAATCGGATCGCAGTGGCATTCGTTGGTAGTCCGCACATAGGATCGCTGCAGTGATCTGGCATGGGATATATAGTGTGAAGTAGTGTGTGATTTGAGCGGGGCTATGAAAGTGTAGGGCGGTGCATCCCATGACCATTACTTCGGCGAGACCGGACCTGGCCGCATACCGTGATGCCCTGACCATGACCAGCGCGGAACTCGTTGGTGCTCTCCGTGAGCTGCTCGGAGCCAAGCTGGTCGCCTACCTCGGCGGGGTCAAGGAGACCCGCGCAGTCCGTCAGTGGGCGGAGGGTGCTCGTGCGATTGGCAAGCCCGCTGACCTAGAACGGCTGCGCCTGGCCTATCGGGCCGCGCGAATCATCGCCGAGCGCGACTCTGTACAGGTCGCCCAAGCGTGGTTTCAGGGACTCAATCCGAGCCTGGATGACCAGTCGCCGGCCCGTCTGCTGCGCAACGGCGATTTGGAGGCCGATGGTGCCCGCGTCATCGCCGCCGCTCGACAGTTCGCCGCCGTCGGGTAAATGAACTCACTGGCCCAAATTCAGACATCGTCGGGGCCGCTGCGGTACCACCAGATCTCTGGCACCAGGGTCTATCGGGTCGGATACTCGGCCGACCCGTGGAGTTGGACGCCGTGGGAATACGCCGATCACGGTCGGTTCAACGGCCGCTGGGATGATCCCGACGGTATCTGGCGCACGCTGTACGTCGGGTCGTCGGCGCTGGCCTGCCACCTGGAGGTGCTGGCCCGATTCCGTGCTGATCCGCAGCTCGTAAACGAGCTCGCGGAGATCGACGATGACGAGCAGTATCCCACTGCAGCCGCAGGCACTATCTCGCCGAACTGGTGTGAGCGGCGAATTCTTGGGGAAGCGAAAATTTCTGGGGCATTTGCCCTTCCGGCGCATCAGCTCACTCTGCCCACCCTGCGGCACCGCTTTCTGCCGTTAGCCCGAAGCCTCGGACTCGACGATGTCGATGCGGCCGCCGTGCGCGACAGCAGGCCGCGTGCGTTGACTCAGGCGATCTCGGCGTGGATCTACACCTTGTCGACGGCTGAGGGCGCACCGCTGACCGGGATCCAGTTCCAGTCGCGCCATGGCGATGCGCTGCGATTGTGGGCGATCTACGAGCGGGCCGGTGCTGTCGACTCGCCGGCAGCCATAACGAACCGATTGCGGCAATCACCGGTTCGGCGCGACGATCCGGTGCTTACCCAGGCCATGCAGATCCACCGTCTGAGCTGGTCGGCCGTCTGATTCCGGTTTCCGGGCGTGAGCAGTGTCGTCATCCGAGCATCCGCCCACAACCGGTTCGTACGGGTGTCCGTCGGCAATCCGCAGCACGGATCGCCTTTTCGGTAATCGCGTCAGCGTCGATGGGGTTGGACTCGAGCCAGCGAGTCAGGTGGTGCTTGCACAGATCCTGGACGGCCGTCTTGACCTCATGGTTCACAAGGCTGCCAGGTTCGGCATGTCGGACCACGACGACCGCCGTCAACCCCTCGCAGATGTCGTCGGGGGACAGATCGGGTTCAGTATCTCGCATCAGCTTGCGATCCCTCGCGTATCTGCTGATGACGTCGGTGAGAGCAGTCCGGAAGCCGTTCTCGTGAGAGCTGAGATAGTCGCTGGTGTCCGCGTTGTCGGCGAAGGTACTGACTCTCGCCGAATAGCCGCCGGTCCACTGCATCGCGACCTCGACGTCGCCCGCGGCGCCTCGCCCGCAGAAGTGGATGACGTCCTCGTGGATTGGCACGCGTGTGCGGTTGAGCTTCTTGACCATTCCCGTCAGGCCGTCGGTGAAGCAGAAGGTGTACGACCTGGGCGGTTCGGGCCTCCGCTCATCGACAATTCCGATGGTCAGCCCGCTGTTCAGAAAAGCCAGCTGATGCAAGCGCCGGGTCACCGTATTGAAGTCGTAGTCCGCGGCGCCGAAAACAGCTCTGTCGGCCCAGAAGCGCACGGTGGTTCCCGTCGCGGAGGCTGTATCGCCGATTTCAAACGCGCCGGACCCGGAGCGTTCGTACCGGCTGATCCAGTGCCGATCAGCATGGGTGCTTTCGACTTCCAGGCGGGTCGACAATGCATTCACGATCCAAATGCCGGCGGACCGAGTACCCCCGAATGTTCCGAAGCAGCGATCCGATGTGTCGTCCCAGTCCGGTGTCCAGGCTGCGGCGACTCGGTAGGTGGTCGGCAGGAAGGGATCGGGTTCGCCGGCTGAGATCCCGCGACCGTTATCGCTGACCTCGACGCCGCCATCGTCGAGGAGTCGGACCGTCACAGCGGTGGCGTGGCCGGCAGCCGCCTCACCGACGGCATTGTCAATCAGTCGCCACAGCAGATAGTGCAGTCCCCGTTCGTCGGTGTAGACGAACCTGTCCGCATTGCTGCGGATCCATTCCGGAAACTCAAGTTGCTGTGGGTGGTGGTTCTCGATTCGCAGTGGGGATTCGTCGAGGTCTTCCTTTGGTTCGGCAACAGCGCAATGGTGGGCACCACCCATCCACGAGAAGTGGGCTACCTCGCAACATTTTCCGCAAACGGGCCAAGTGGATGCTATTGCCTGCACTCAACTATTTTATCGGTGAGCACCGACAAAAAATGGCCCAGCGATACGGAGGTGTGGACGGTTCTAAACCTCTTTGAGGGTCAGTGAGATCGTGTAGATCAGCCACTGCACAGGCACTCCGTATTTTTCCGATAAGGTTTTAATATCGCGCTGAAACTCTTGGTCCGGCTGGCCAGTCACGATGAGGAGGCGAGGCGTTGGCAGATCCTTGGCAGCCGACATTTTCTTCAACGCGGTCATATAGCTGCCCGCTTGCGAGACGAGGTCCCGTTTGGGCTCTTGGGCCTTCAATTCAATACCGACGAGGGCTTTGGTTTTCTTGTCTTCAGCCAGAATATCGAGATAGCACCGGGGGGTGATCGGCACTTCCGAATCACGAAATCGCAAGCCAAGCTTTTTTAGCGCAGGCAACGTTTCCAAGTTTTTCTGCAGAAATTCTGAGAGTGCTTTCTCTTCCTTGAAAAGACCACTGGGGCTCTGGATGCCCGGGGGGCGGTGCTTCGCATCGAAGAGGTAGATCCGTGTTCGCCGGTCGTTTGTCGGGTCGCGTAGGTCGGGGACGGTGGATATCCCCGCCGCTCGTAGCTGCGCATCGAGTTCTTCGCAGAATTTCGACGATAAGCGTTGGTATCCGGCCTTCCTGGCGAGTGTGCCCAGCAGCCGATCCGGGGTTTGGGACAGCGACGTGGCGTCGGGTGCGGCGCGGACTGCGGCGCGGCACTCATCAACTACCTGGGCAAGACGATCTGACCTGCGTTGTCGGTCCGCCATCCGCCAAGCCTATTTCAAGAAAAGTGAACCCGACGCCAGATATCGACATCTGGCGTCGAGCATTTCCCTCAAGGAAGGGTCAGGCGTCTTCCTCGGCCTCGTCCTTGCTGGTGAAGACTTCCTTGGTCCGCTCGACGGCGTGAGTGGCGATCTCCACGGAATCCTGGACGATCGCGTTGACGCCGCCGGAGATGTCCCCGCGAATGATGTCGCCGGCGTCCTCAACGATGTCCGAGGCCTTCTCGACGGCGTGAGCGGCGATATCACGTGCGGCGTTGAATGCGTCCTTGGGAGTGATGGCCATGGGGGTCTCCTGTCGCTAACTGTCGGATCTGACTCTAGACGGCGGGCAGCGTGTGCGCAGCGCCTAAACCACCCGGGCGCCGGGGGTGCCCTCCGGCTCGATCGGGGCCGCTTCCAAAGGAGTGTGGCGGGCCCGGCGTAGCCGGCGCTCCAGCCCGATCGCACCGGCCGACAGGACCATGTTTCCGGTGATCATGAGCGCCGCGATCACCAGCAGCGCAGGCAGGTAGTTGCTGTACTGGGAGCCGACCACGGTGCCCTGGCGCACCATCTCCACGAACGTGATCTGGTAGCCGATCGCGGTGTCCTTGAGCACCACCACCAGTTGCGATACCAGAACCGGCAGCATCGCGGTGACGGCCTGCGGCAGCAGCACCAGGCGCATCGACTTGCCCCAGCCCAGACCAAGTGCGGCGGCCGCCTCGGACTGTCCGCCGGGCAGGGCTTTCACCCCGGCCCGCACGATCTCGGCGATGACCGCGCCGTTGTAGAGGGTCAGGCCGGTGACCACTCCGGCCAGGGCGAGATGCTGCGGCGGGAAGGCATTGAGCAGGCCGTAGACGAAGTAGGCGAAGATCATCATGATGAGCACCGGGATCGCCCGGAAGAACTCCACCACCATCGCGCAACTCCAGCGGACCGGCCGGACTCTCGACAGCCGGCCGACCCCCAGAGCGACACCCAGGATCAGTGCCAGCCCGATCGACCAGGCCGCCGCGGTCAGCGTACCCACCACGCCGGGCAGCACGTAGGTCCGCCACAGGTCAGCGGTCAGGAACGGCGTCCACTTCTCGGCCGCCAGTTGGCCTTTGGCGGACAGCCGCGAATAGATCACCCAGCACAGCAGCCCGACGACAAGCACCGTGACCGCCGACAGCGCATGGTGGCGGGCGCGGGCCCGCGGTCCGGGTGCGTCGAACAGCACCGTCGCCGGTGCCGCGGACCTCATCGCGACACCGCCCAGCGCCGGTCCAGATACCCGAACAGCAGGCCCAGCGGCAGCGTGAGCACAACGAAGCCCGCGGCGAACACCGCGCCCACCCCCAGCAGGGCCGCGGTGTTCTCGGTCATCGTCTTCATCAGCAGCGCCGCTTCGGCGACGCCGATCGCGGACGCCAACGTGGTGTTCTTCGTCAGTGCGATCAGCACCGAGCCCAGCGGGATGATCACGGCACGAAAAGCCTGGGGCAACAATACGATCCGCAGGTTCTGGGTAAAGCTCAGGCCCAGCGACCGGGCGGCCTCGGCCTGCCCGATGCCCACCGTGTTGACGCCGGAACGCACCGCCTCGCAGACGAACGACGCGGTGTACACACTGAGCCCGAGCACCGCGAGCCGGAAATTGCTGTCGTCGATCGACGTCGGTGAATGCGGATCGGTCAGCGTCACGCCCAGCGTCTGGGACAGTCCGAACGAGCACAGCAGCAACAGCAGGGTCAGCGGCGTGTTGCGCACCAGGTGGACATAGGTGGCGCCCACCCCGCGCAGCACCGGAACCGGAGCCAGCCGCATCGCGGCCAGCCCGGTGCCCAGAACCAACGCGATGGCACCGGACAACACCGCCAACTCGACGGTGACGGTGAAGGCTTGCAGAATCTGGCCCCGGTATTCGGCGAACATCATCGTTCGATGGGCGGCGGGACGGGCACCGCGAAACCGGCGGCGCCGAAATTCTCCACGAACGCCGTCCGCCAGGAGCCGTCGCGTTCCATCTCCTCGATCGCGTCGTTGATCCGCCGCCGCAACCCGTCGTTGCCCTTTTGCACCCCGATCCCGTACTTCTCTTCCGAGAACCGTTTGCCGACCAGCTTGAAGGACCCGGGACTCTGGGCGGCATACCCGGCCAGGATCACGTCATCGGTGGTCACCGCGTCGATCGCATTGTTGCGCAGGGCTTCCACGCACGCTGAGTAGGTGTCGTAGCGCTGCAGTTGCACGCCCGGGTAGCGGTCCTTGATCCGCTGGGCCGGGGTCGAGCCCGACACCGAACACAGCTTCTTGTGCCGCTGCAGCGACGCGGTGCCGGTGATGTCGGTGTTGTCGGCGCGGACCAGCAGGGACTGGCCGGTGAGCAGGTAGGGGCCGGCGAAGTCGACCTTCTGCCGTCGGGAATCGGTGATCGAATAGGTAGCCACCAGGTAGTCGACCTGGCCGTTGCGCAACAGCATCTCGCGCTGGGCGGACGGGGCCTCGATCCAGGTGATGCGGTCCGGCGGGTAGCCGAGTCGCGACGCGACGTAGCGGGCCACATCGACATCGAATCCGCTGAGTGTGCCGTCCGGTTTCTTGACGCTCAACCCGGGCTGGTCGAACTTGACGCCGACGGTGATCTTGCCGCTGTCGTTGGGCGTGCACGCCACCAGCAGTGCCGACACCACCGCGAGTACGGCGCAGACCCGCATGTGCAACGTTCGCCCGGCCAGCATCAGTGATCGAGAACTTTGGCGAGAAAGTCTTGGGCGCGCGGAGACTTCGGTGCGCTGAAGAACTCCGCCGGGGCGGCGTCCTCCACGATGGCGCCGTCTGCCATGAACACCACCCGGTCGGCCGCGCGGCGGGCGAAGCCCATCTCGTGGGTGACCACCACCATGGTCATCCCGTCGTCGGCCAGGGCGGTCATCACATCGAGCACCTCGCTGATCATCTCCGGATCCAGCGCACTGGTCGGCTCGTCGAACAGCATCACCTTGGGGTCCATCGCCAGCGAGCGGGCGATCGCCACTCGCTGCTGCTGCCCTCCGGACAACTGCGCGGGGTGTTTGTCGGCCTGATCGGCCACCCCGACCCGTTCCAACAGTGCCATCGCCTGCCGCTGCGCCTGCGCCCGAGGCGTCTTATGCACCTTCATCGGTGCCAGTGTGACGTTGTCCAGGATGGTCTTGTGCGGAAACAGATTGAACGACTGGAACACCATTCCCACCTGCGCGCGTAGCCGGGCCAGCGCCGGGCCTTCGGCCGGCAGCGGCTGCCCGTCGATGGCGATGACACCGGAGTCGACGACTTCGAGCCGGTTGATGGTGCGGCACAGGGTGGACTTGCCGGAGCCCGACGGGCCGAGGATCGCCACCACCTCGCCGCGGGCGACCTGCAGATTGATGCCCTTGAGCACATGCAGGCCGCCGAAGTACTTGTTGACGTCTCGGATGGCGATCATCGGCACCGGATCCGGCCCGCCGCTGGTCATGGCATCCGACCCTACCCAGGAAGGCTGGGCCCGGGCGCCGCTATCGGCCGGGTCACTCCGATAGATCCGGGTGCGGCCAACCGCCGTACCATAGTCCGGGTGAGTTCGCCGGTGATTTCCGAACAGCTGCGCACCTACGAGGTGCGCACCTACGGCTGTCAGATGAATGTTCACGACTCCGAACGCATCGCCGGCATGCTGGAGCAGGCCGGTTACCGCCGCGCCGCCGAGGGCGCCGACGCCGACCTGGTGGTGTTCAACACCTGCGCGGTGCGGGAGAACGCCGACAACAAGCTGTACGGCAACCTGAGTCACCTGGCGCCCAACAAGCGCAGCAACCCCAACATGCAGATCGCCGTCGGCGGCTGCCTGGCCCAGAAGGACAAGGACGGCGTGCTGAGCCGGGCGCCCTGGGTGGACGTCGTCTTCGGCACCCACAACCTGGGGTCGCTGCCGGTGCTGCTGGAACGCGCCCGGCACAACCAGCGCGCCCAGGTCGAGATCGTCGAATCACTGCGGGAGTTCCCGTCCTCGCTGCCCGCCGCGCGGGAATCGGCTTATGCGGCCTGGGTTTCCATCTCTGTCGGCTGCAACAACAGCTGCACCTTCTGCATCGTGCCGTCGCTGCGCGGGCGTGAGGTGGACCGCAGCCCCGATGACATCCTCGCCGAGGTCACCGCCCTGGCTGACCAAGGCGTTCTGGAGGTGACCCTGCTGGGCCAGAACGTCAACGCCTACGGTGTCTCGTTCGCCGACCCGGCGCTGCCGCGCGACCGCGGCGCGTTCGCGTCGCTGCTGCGGGCCTGCGGACGCATCGACGGTCTGGAGCGAGTCCGATTCACCTCACCGCATCCGGCGGAGTTCACCGACGATGTCATCGAGGCGATGGCGGAGACCCCGAACGTCTGTCCCACCCTGCACATGCCGCTGCAATCCGGCTCGGACCAGGTGCTGCGCGCGATGCGCCGCTCCTACCGGGCCGAGCGCTACCTGGGCATTCTCGACCGGGTCCGGGCCGCGATTCCGGACGCGGCAATCACCACCGATCTGATCGTCGGATTCCCCGGCGAGACCGAGCAGGATTTCGCCGACACCCTCGACGTGGTGTCCGCGGCCCGATTCTCGGCCGCATTCACCTTCCAGTACTCCAAGCGGCCCGGTACGCCGGCGGCCGAGCTTCCTGATCAGCTGCCCAAAGAGGTTGTCCAGCAACGCTATGACCGTCTGATCGAGCTGCAGGAGAAGATCTCGCTGGAAGAGAACCAGGCCCAGATCGGCCGCACCGTCGAGCTGCTGGTGGCGGTCGGGGAGGGGCGCAAGGATGCCCAGACGGCGCGGATGAGCGGCCGGGCCCGCGACGGCCGGCTGGTGCACTTCGCTCCGGGGGCAGCGCAGGTCCGTCCCGGCGACGTGGTGACCACGACGGTGACCGGCGCCGCACCCCACCACATGCTGGCCGATGGGGCGCTACTGAGTCACCGGCGCACCAGGGCCGGTGATATCCACGCCGGACCGGGGCCCGGTGTCGGGCTTGGCATGCCCAAGATGCCGGGGGCGTCGTCGTGAGCGGCAGCGGGCACAACCAGGGTGACTTCGAGGCCTACCGTGCCGACATCGAAGCCGCGGAACGGCGCGTGGCGGGTGAGATCGACCCCGGCGGCAGAGGTTTGGTGGTCGCGGTCTGCGTGTTCGTACTCTTGGGCTCGTTTCTGCTGCCGCACACCGGTTCGGTCCGCGGCTGGGATGTGCTGTTCCCGGGCAACCGTACCGACGATGCACTGCTGACTCTGCCATCGCAGCTGTTCATGTGGCTGGCGCTGGTGTTCGGTGTCGGGTTCTCCCTGCTGGCCTTGATCACCCGACGTTGGGCGGTGGCCTGGGTGGCGCTGGCGGGCTCGGCGGTGGCCAGTGCGACCGGGCTCCTTGCCGTGTGGTCGCGGCAGACCGCGGTGCTCGGCGAACCGGGCCCGGGAATCGGGCTGATCCTGGCCTGGATCACGCTGGTAGTGCTGACGTTTCACTGGGCCCAGGTGGTGTGGTCGCGCACCGCGCTCCAGCTCGCCGCCGAAGAGGAGCGACGGCGCAGCACCGCGCAGCTGCAGTCGAAGAACCTGCTGGATGGTCTCGACCGCCCGAAGGACCCGCCGCCGGCCGAGTAGCCTTCGCCCGCCGGGTGCATCAGCGTCGCGGCACGTCTCCGCGCCACGCACCGGTTTCGGTGGGTTCGTTCTCGATGAAGTCCTTGAACCGTTTGAGGTCCGCGTGGACCCGATGGTCCAGGATGTTGAGTTTGTCGGCGACGTTCTCCACGAAACCATCCGGGTCGATGTCCATCTGGGTGGTCACCCGGGTGGTGTCGTCGTCGATCTTGTGGAACGTCACCACTCCACACCGTGGCTGGGACCGGCGTCGGATCGCCAGGCGACGCGTTCTTCGGGATGTTGTTCGGTGATGGTCGCGTCGAACTCACGGGTCGCCGGTCCGACCTTGATCTTCCAGTGCAGATGCGTGTCGTCGCGTTGCTTCACCTCCTCGACGCCCTCCATGAATCTCGGGAACGATTCGAACTGGGTCCATTGGTTGTAGACCGTCCGGATCGGTCGTTTGACGTCGAGCGCTGCGGTGATATTGCTGGCCATGCCCGATACCCCCAGTGAGAGTTGGTCGTTGTCACCATGGGGGGTAGCCCGCGACGGCCGATCGTCAAACCTCGGGCGTGGGTCAGCGCTTGTTGAGCGCCTTTTCGGCGGCCTGGGCCCACTGGCGCCACTGTTCGGCGCTGGCGCTGGCCTCGGCGGCCTCCTTGTCCCGGCCGGCGGCCTGCGCCTTCTGTGCCTGACGTTCGAATTGCTCGGCGCGGGTGCGGAATTGGGCTGCCCGGGCCTCGGCTTCCGGGTCGACCACGGCAGCGTCGGCGGCAGCACCGGCGTCGCGCACCTTCTTCTCCACCGCCCGCAGTCGTCGTTCCAGCTCGGCGGACCGCTCCCGGGGCGCCTTGCCGAGGGCATCCCATTTGGTGACGATCGAGCGCAGCGCGGCCCGCGCGGCGTTCTGGTTGGCCGGGTCGATCCGCTCGGCCTCGGCCAGCAGTGCCTCCTTGGCGGTGGCGTTGGCCTCGAGCTCGGCGTCGCGTTCGGCGTTGGCGGCGTTACGGGCGGAGAAGAACGTGTCCTGAGCGGCCTTGAACCGCTGCCACAGTGCCTCGTCGACATCCTTCGACGCCCGCCCGGCCGCTTTCCAGGTGGTGAGCAGCTGACGGAACGCGGCACTGGTGGCCGCCCAGTCGGTGGAGCCGGACAGCTCCTCAGCCTGCTTGCACAACCGTTCCTTTTCCTCGCGCGCCCCGGCGCGCCCGCGGTCGAGGTCGGCGAAGTGCGACCCGCGCCGCCGGTTGAAGGCGTCCCGCGCCGCCGCGTAGCGCTTCCACAGCGCGTCATCGGTCTTGCGGTCCAGGCCGGTGATCGTGCGCCACTCGTCGAGGATGGCTCGCAGCCGGTCACCGGTGGCTTTCCACTGCGTCGAGTTCGCGGCCAGCTCCTCGGCCTCGGCCGCCAGGGCCTCCTTGCGTGCTGTCGCCGCCGCCCGCTGCTCATCGCGCTCCGCCCGGTGCGCTGCGGCGATCGTGTCGGCGTGCTCGCTGACCGCTGCGATCCGGGCCGCCAGGGCGTCCATGTCGCCGAGGACACTGGCCGTGGGCAACGACTCGGCCAGCGCCGCCGCGGATGCCTTGATCTTGCGGGCGTCGCCGCTGCCGGAGGTCAGCCGCTCCTCGAGCAGGGTCACTTCGGTGCTCAGGTCGTCGTAGCGCCGGCCGAAGTGGGCGAACGCCGCCTCGGGGTCCCCGGCCTGCCAGGAGCCGATCTGCCGCTCGCCGGCCGAGGTGACCAGCCAGACCGTGCCGTCGTCGTCGACCCGCCCGAACCGATGCGGGTCGCCCGTGGGCGGTGTGACGATGACCGCGGCGGGCCGGGCACCGGGTTTGGGGCCGGGGCGGGGCCCAGGGCGAGGCCCCGGGCGTGGGGCGGGGGCGGACGAACCGCTGTCAGTGGTCATCGCTGTCGTCACCTAACCCTTCGCGGGATAACCCGCGCATCTGCCGCGCACCGCGGCGCCTTCGAACTGCCTTGAGGCATTCAAGTGCATTCAAGAGTATTCAAGCAGCTACCCGCCGCGGCGTGCCGCTAACTCGACGGAGGAGAGGCGAAGTTGGGACCGCCGCATGAACCGGGCTGTAGCCTGTCCGATCGCCGCCGGTGTCAGCGCGGCACAGAGTAGGAGGCCGGCCATGGCGAAGGAGACCGTCGCCGTGCTGCTCGCGCTCGGGGCAGCGCTGTTCATCGCGATCAGCGATGTGATCCAGCAGCGCAGCGCCCACCGGGTCGGCGGCCAGGCCATCGGGCACGCCGCGCTGTTCGCCCGGCTGCTGGCCGACCGGCGCTGGTGGGTCGGGACCGTGGCCGGGGTGGTGGGTTTCGGCCTGCAGGCCGCGGCGCTCGGACTGGGTTCGGTGCTGCTGGTGGAGTCGCTGCTGGTCACCTCGCTGTTGTTCGCCCTGCCGCTCGGTGCGCGCCAAACCGGCCGCCGCCTGGGTCGTTCGGTGTGGCTGTGGGCGGCACTGCTGGTGGTGGCCGAGACGGTCGTCATCACCGTCGGTCATCCCACCGCCGGGCAGGCCCGCGCGTCGCTGGACGCCTGGGTCTGGGTGATCGCGCTGCTGGGGCCGGTGGTGTTGTTGTGCCTGGTGGGGGCACGTGTCTTCACCGGGCCGGTGGCGGCGGTGCTGCTGGCGGCGGTGTCGGCCATCTCGTGGGGCATCGTGGCGGTGCTGACCAAGGGCGTCGTCGAGATGATCGGCCACGGCCCGCGAACGCTGCTGAGCTCCCCGGAGCTGTACGCGTGGGCGACCTTGGCGCTGGCCGGGGCGGTGTTCCAACAATCGGCGTTTCGGGCCGGAGCTCTGACAGCCTCATTGCCGACGATGACGGTGCTGGAGCCGATGGTGGCCGCCACACTGGGCGTGGTGCTGCTCGGCGAGGTGCTACGGCCCGGTCGCGAGGGCGAGTTCATCCTGGTGCTGGCGGTGGCTTTGTTGATCGCGGCGGTCGCGGCGCTGTCGCTTGACCAGGCGACCGCCGAAGACGATCCGGCCGTCGCCGCGGCGTAGTCGGCCGCCGCCGGCCTCGCGTTCCCCGGCCGTCACGCCATCTGCGGGTATTCTTGCGCGGTTGAGGAGGGGGCCATGTCGACAGGGAATGTCTTAGCGGCGTTGCTCGCGCTGTGCGCCGCGCTGGCGTCCGCGATCGGCGACGTGATCCGCCAGCGGTCGGCCCAGGAGGTCACCGACCAGCAGGTGGGCCACCTGCAACTGTTCTGGTTGTCGTTGCGCGACCTGCGGTGGTGGGGGGGCGGCGCGGCGGCGGTAGGCAACTACGTCTTGCAGGCGATGGCGCTGGCGGTGGGTTCGGTGATGCTGGTGACCGGGCTGCAGGTGACCGCGCTGCTGTTCGCACTGCCGATGTATGCCTGGCTGACCAAGCGCCGGGTCAGCAACTGGGAGTGGATGTGGGCCATGCTGCTGGCCGCGGCGCTGGCGGTGGTGGTGATTGTCGGTGACCCGACCGAGGGCAAACAGCACGCGCCGGCCAGCACCTGGATCGCGGTGTCGGCGGTGGTGGTCACGTTGTTGGTGGCCTGTGTGGTGGCTGCCCGGCGGTTCAAGGGCCGGCCGTTGGCGGCGGTGCTGCTGGCCGTGGTGGCCGGTACGTCCCTGGCGGTGTTCGCGTTGTTGACGAAGGTGCTCGTCGAGCTGATCAAGGCCGAGGGTCTGGAAGACGCGCTGGAATCGCCTGTGCTGGTGCCCTGGCTGGCGGCGACGCTCGCCGGGATGATCTTCCAGCAGTCGGCGTTTCGGGCCGGTGCGCTGACCGCGTCGATGCCGACGATGATCGTGGCCAAACCGCTGGTGGCCAGTGCGCTGGGGGTTCTGCTGCTCAACGAGCACATCCAGGCCGGCGGCATCGAGGACATCGCGGTGATCATCGGGGTGGTGGTGATCGTCATCTCGACGGCGGCACTGGCCCGCGGTGAGGCCGCCACGATCGTCGCCGAGGCCGGCGCCGACGTGGCCGAGCCGGTGGCGTCGCCGACGAGCAGCTAGCTTTGGTGCCGTGCTGGGCCCGATAGCGATCATGCCGTCGGCACCGGTGCTGGTGCCCGAACTGGCCGGCAGCGCCGCCGAGGCGGCTGAGCTGCGCGCCGCTGCGCTGGCCGCCGCCGAGGCCCTGCCGCTGCGCTGGGTGGCGGTCGGGGCCGGGCCGGACGCGGCGTATGAACCCGACAGCGCGGGCAGTTTCGCCGGATTCGGCGCCGACGTCGAGGTGCGGCTGGCACCGAACGCCCAGCGAGCGGCCGATTTGCCGTTGTGCGCGCTGGTCGCCGGGTGGGTGCGCGCTCAGATCCGGCCGGACGCGCACGTGGTGGTGCACGCCTGCGCCGATCCCGGCGCGGCGCTCGCCGTCGGCCGGGGCATGCGCGAGGAGATCGACCGGACCGCCGAGCCCGTCGGGGTGTTGGTGCTGGCCGACGGCGCCAACACCTTGACACCGGCCGCGCCGGGTGGGCACAACCCGGCCGACGTCGAGCGTCAGCGCGCCCTGGACGACGCGCTGGCCGGCGGAGACATCGCCGCCCTGGCCGGGCTACCCCCGCAGGTCGTCGGCAGGGCCGGGTTCGCAGCCCTGGCCGGGCTGGCCGGAACTGCCCCGCGCAACGTCACCCAGCTCTACCGCGGCGCCCCCTACGGGGTCGGCTACTTCGTCGGGGTCTGGCAGCCGTGAGGCCGATCGCGGTCGTCGGGCCCACCGGTACCGGCAAGTCGCAGCTCGCGCTGGACCTCGCCGTGCGCCTCGGCGGTGAGATAGTCAACGCCGACGCCATGCAGCTCTACCGCGGCATGGACATCGGCACCGCGAAGCTGTCGCCGGAAGCGCGATGCGGCATCCCGCACCATCAACTCGACGTGCTCGACGTCACCGAGACCGCCACGGTGGCCCGCTACCAGCAGGCCGCGGCGGCCGACGTGGAGGCGATCCTGGGCCGCGGCGCGGTCCCGATCATCGTCGGCGGATCGATGCTCTACCTGCAGGCGCTGCTCGACGACTGGTCGTTTCCGGCCACCGATCCAGCGGTGCGGGCCCGCTACGAACAGCGGCTGACCGAAGTCGGGGTCGCGGCGTTGCACACCGAACTGGCCGGCGCCGACCCCGCCGCGGCAGCGGCGATCCTGCCCACCGACGGCAGGCGCATCGTGCGGGCACTGGAGGTGGTGGAGCTGACCGGGCAGCCCTTCGCCGCCTCCGCGCCCACCATCGGTGCCCCGCGGTGGGACACCGTGATCATCGGATTGGACTGGGACACCGCCCTTCTCGACGAGCGGCTGTCCGCGCGCACCGACATGATGTTCGCCCACGGCCTGGTCGATGAGGTGGTGGCGCTGCTGCAGGCCGGGCTACGCGAGGGTGTCACCGCCTCCAGAGCCCTGGGCTACGCCCAGGTTATCGCCGACCTCGACTCCGGCGGCGACGGTGCCGGCGCCCGGGAACCGACCTTTGTCGGGACTCGCCGCTATGTGCGCCGGCAGCGGTCCTGGTTTCGCCGCGATCACCGCATTCAGTGGCTGGACGCGGCGGCCGACGGCCTGCTCGACGCGGCCCTGGCCGCCGCACGGCACGTATCCTGAGCACATGCTTTTCGCCAAGGGCCACGGCACCCAGAACGACTTCGTGTTGCTGCCGGACCTGGACGTGGAGCTGGACCTGACCGCCGCCGCGGTGGCGGCGCTGTGCGATCGGCGCCGCGGCCTGGGCGCCGACGGTCTGTTGCGGGTGACCACCGCGGGCGCCGCGGTGCGCGCAGGCGTGCTCGATCACCTGCCCGAAGGGGTGGCGGCCGGCGACTGGTTCATGGACTATCGCAATGCCGACGGGTCGGTGGCCGAGATGTGCGGCAACGGGGTCCGGGTTTTCGCCCACTACCTGCGGGCGGCCGGCCTGGAACCCCGCGACGAGTTCGTGGTCGGCTCGTTGGCCGGGCCGCGCCCGGTGACCGTGCACCACGCCGACGATGTGCGGGCCGAGATCACCGTCGACATGGGCAAACCGAACCGGTTGGGAAGCGGGGGCCAGGCCTTTGAAGCCGTCGTCGGCGGGCGGCGGTTTGCGGGGCTGGCCGTTGATGTCGGAAACCCGCACCTGGCCTGTGTGGATCCCGGGCTGTCGGCCGCAGATCTGGCCGCCCTGGACGTCGGCGCACCCGTGTCGTTCGACGCCGCCCAGTTCCCGAACGGAGTGAACGTGGAGATCCTGACCGCACCGCATGACGGCGCGGTGTCGATGCGGGTGCATGAGCGCGGAGTGGGCGAGACCCGATCGTGCGGCACCGGCACGGTGGCCGCCGCGGTGGCGGCCCTGGCGCACACCGGCGCGTCTACCGGCACGCTGCGCGTCGACATACCCGGTGGGCAGGTCAGCGTCACCGTCACCGAGGCCACCAGCTATCTGCGCGGCCCGTCGGAGCTGGTGGCCCGCGGTGACATCGCACCGCAATGGTGGGCGGCGCAGTGAGTTATCCGGACTCGGGGCCGCAGCCCAGCACCGGTGAGCTGGCCCTCGACGATCGCGCTGCGCTGCGCCGGGTCGCCGGGCTGTCCACCGAACTCGCCGACATCTCCGAGGTCGAGTACCGCCAACTGCGGCTGGAACGAGTGGTGTTGGTCGGTGTGTGGACCGAGGGCACCGCCGCCGAGGCCGACGCCAGCATGGTGGAGCTGGCGGCGTTGGCCGAAACCGCGGGCTCGGAGGTGCTCGAGGGCCTGATCCAGCGTCGGGAGCGGCCCGACCCGGCCACCTACATCGGTTCGGGGAAGGCACAGGAGTTGAGGGAGATGGTGTTGGCGAGCGGCGCGGACACCGTGATCTGTGACGGCGAGCTGTCCCCGGCTCAGCTGACCGCGCTGGAAAAGGCGGTCAAAGTCAAGGTGATCGACCGGACCGCGCTGATCCTCGACATCTTCGCCCAACACGCCACCAGTGCCGAGGGCAAGGCGCAGGTGGCGCTGGCCCAGATGCAGTACATGCTGCCGCGGCTGCGTGGCTGGGGTGAGTCGATGTCGCGGCAGGCCGGTGGCCGGGCCGGTGGCAGCGGCGGCGGGGTGGGGCTGCGCGGCCCCGGTGAGACCAAGATCGAGACCGATCGGCGCCGAATCCGGGAACGGATGGCCAAGCTGCGCCGTGAGATCAAGGCGATGAAGCAGGTGCGCGACACCCAGCGCAGTCGTCGCCGGCACAGTGACGTCCCGTCGGTGGCGATCGTCGGCTACACCAACGCCGGCAAGTCCAGCCTGCTCAACGCGCTGACCGGTGCCGGGGTGCTGGTTCAGGATGCACTGTTCGCCACCCTCGAACCCACCACGCGCCGTGGGTATTTCGAGGACGATCGGCCCTTCGTGCTGACCGACACCGTCGGTTTCGTGCGGCATCTGCCCACCCAGCTGGTGGAGGCATTCCGCTCCACCCTGGAGGAAGTCGCCGACGCCGACCTGCTGGTGCACGTGGTGGACGGCTCCGACCCCGCACCACTGGCGCAGATCAGCGCGGTGCGCGAGGTGGTCTCCGAGGTCATCGCCGAGCATGACGGCCAGCAGGTCCCAGAACTGCTGGTGGTCAACAAGATTGACGCCGCCGGCGATCTGGCATTGGCTCAGCTGCGGCGCGCGCTGCCCGAGGCGGTGTTCGTCTCGGCGCACACCGGCGAGGGTATCGACGCGCTGCGCCGCCGGATGGGGGAGCTGGTGGCACCGGTCGACACCGCCGTGGATGTCGTCATTCCTTATGGTCGGGGCGATTTGGTTGCGCGGGTGCATGAACAGGGCAGGGTGTCCCACGCCGAGCACGGCGAAGGCGGCACCCGGATTCGCGCCCGCGTTCCCGCCGCGCTGGCCGCCAGCCTGCGGGAATTCGGCCCGTCCTAGCAGTGCCTTCTCCCGTGTGATCGGTCACAAGAGTTTCGGAGAACCCGCACCGGTGGGCTAGGCTCGAACCAACGCCGGTGTGAAAGAAGTGACGCCAGCACGTCGTGGAACGCTTACTCACCTTCGACAATCGAAGGTCAACGGTGCGATCCAGCACAAGCTCTTCTCGCGGCGATCGATTTTGCCCACCGGCAATCTCGCCACTTTGCGCCCTCAGCCGCTCGATCTCGTCGTCGCGGACCGCAGCGCAACCGATGCCTGAAAGGCACCGTACTCATGACTGCATCTTTTGTATCCTTTGGCACCCTCGGCGTGCCCGCACCACTTGTGGCGGCGCTGAACGACAACGAAATCACCGCTGCGTTCCCGATTCAGATCCGTACCCTGCCCGACACCCTGACCGGCCGTGATGTGCTGGGCCGCGGAAAGACCGGCAGCGGCAAGACGCTGGCGTTCTCAATTCCCTTGGTAGCCAGGCTGGCCGACGTCAAGCGAAGCCCCAACAGGCCGTCGGGCCTGGTGCTGGCACCCACCCGTGAGCTGGCCACCCAGATCACCGAGACGGTGAAACCGCTTGCGGCGGCTTACGGGTTGAAGGTCACCACCATCTTCGGCGGGGTGTCGCAGAGCCGGCAGGAGACCGCGCTGCGCGGCGGCGTCGACATCGTGGTGGCCTGCCCCGGACGCCTCGAAGACCTGATGAAGCAGCGGCTGATCAGCCTGGACGCGGTGCAGGTCACCGTGCTCGACGAGGCCGACCACATGGCCGATCTCGGCTTTCTGCCCGGTGTCACCCGGATTCTGGCCGCCACGCCCGCCACCGGCCAGCGGCTGCTGTTCTCGGCGACGCTGGACAACGGGGTGGACAAGCTGGTGCGGCGCTTCCTGCACGACCCGGTATCGCATTCGGTCGATGACATCGCGGCGCCTCCGCCGGCCATGACCCATCACGTGTTTCACGTCGCGGGGGCTCAGGACAAGAAAGACCTGGTGCACCGGTTGGCGTCCGGCACCGGCCGGCGAATTCTGTTCATGCGCACCAAGCATCAGGCGCGCAAGCTCGCCAAACAGCTGACCGAGGCCGGGATTCCGTCGGTCGACCTGCACGGCAACCTGTCCCAGCCGGCCCGTGACCGCAACCTGGCCGCGTTCAGCACCGGGGCGGCCCGGGTGCTGGTGGCCACCGACATCGCCGCGCGCGGCGTGCACGTCGACGAGGTGCAGCTGGTGGTCCACGTTGACCCACCGGCCGAGCACAAGGCCTATCTGCACCGTTCGGGCCGTACGGCACGCGCGGGCAGCGCCGGTGACGTGGTGACCGTCGTGCTGCCCGAACAGCGCAAGGACACCCAGGTGCTGTTGCGCCGGGCCGGGATCACCGTCGCCCCGCAGCAGGTGGGCGCGGACTCCGTGCCGGTGCAGGCGCTGGTCGGCGAGGTCGCCCCGGTACAGATGCCCGCCCCCAAGGTGGCCCCGCCTACGCGTCCCGCCTCACCCAAGGCAGCGGGCCGGGGATCGGGCAGCGGACGGCGGCGTCGCGGTGCGGCGCCGGGAGCCTCCCAGCGTCCGGCACGGCGGGGCGGCCCGCGCCGGACCGGGGCGGACGCGCGGTAGCCGCACGGTTTCGGTGCGATAACCCGGACCGCCGGACCTCCCAACCATCCGGTTGGTCTATTGTCGTCGGAAAGTTCCTGTCGATCTCGGAGGTCAGGCGATGAGCGCCGCAATCAAATACCAGCGATCCCTGTTCGAGCCCGAACACGAGCTGTTCCGGGAGTCGTTCCGCGCCTTCCTGGACCGCCACGCCGCCCCCTACCAGGAGGAGTGGGAGAAGGCCAAGATCGTCGACCGCTCCGTGTGGCTGGAGGCCGGCAAGCAGGGCTTCTTGGGCATGGCGGTGCCGGAGGAGTACGGCGGCGGCGGCAACCCCGACTTCCGCTACAACACGATCATCACCGAGGAAGTCACCGCGGGCCGCTACAGCGGCCTGGGTTTCAGCCTGCACAACGACGTCTGCGCCCCCTACCTGCTGGAACTGTGCAACGAGGAGCAGAAGCAGCGCTGGCTGCCCAAGTTCTGCACCGGTGAGTTGATCACCGCGATCGCCATGACGGAGCCGGGCACCGGCAGTGACCTGCAGGGCATCAAGACCCGCGCGGTCAAGCAGGGCGACCACTACGTCCTGAACGGATCCAAGACGTTCATCACCAACGGCATCCACTCCGACCTGGTGATCGTCGTCGCCCAGACCGACCCGGAGAAGGGCGCGCAGGGCTTCAGCCTGTTGGTCGTGGAGCGCGGCATGGAGGGCTTCGAACGCGGCCGGCACCTGGACAAGATCGGTCTGGACGCCCAGGACACCGCCGAGCTGTCGTTCACCGACGTGCACGTCCCAGTGGAGAACCTGCTCGGCGAGGAGGGCATGGGCTTCATCTACCTGATGCAGAACCTGCCGCAGGAGCGAATCTCGATCGCGATCATGGCCGCTGGGGCGATGGAGGCGGTGCTGGAGCAGACGATCCAGTACACCAAGGAGCGCAAAGCGTTCGGCAAGCCGATCGGCAGTTTCCAGAACAGCCGGTTCCTGCTGGCCGAGCTGGCCACGGAAGCCACCGTGGTGCGGATGATGGTCGATGAGTTCGTCCGGCTGCACCTGGACAAGAAGCTGACGGTGGAGCAGGCGGCGATGGCCAAGTGGTACTCGACCGAGAAGCAGGTGCACCTGATCGACCGGTGCCTGCAGCTGCACGGCGGCTACGGCTACATGCGCGAATACCCGGTCGCGCGGGCCTATCTGGACGCCCGTGTTCAAACGATTTACGGCGGCACCACCGAGATCATGAAAGAGATCATCGGTCGCAGCCTCGGCGTTTAGTCCGGGGGCATCGGGCATGCCTGGGCGTTGCGCCCGGGCGGGCCGGAGCTTGCTACCTGCGGATTTAGGCGTGTGGACCCTTCATCGCGCCGGGGCGCGTATGGCATCATTTCGGCATCGGGTGGGTATCTGTTTCCGCAATATCGGTGACTTGGCTTCGCAATACGGGCCGATTGCGGGAAAGTCTATGCCGGGAATATTTGCGTCGATAATGATGCCTGGGAGGGCCGGTGGCTAATCGGAAAGATCGTTTCGGCAAGACGGCGGTGCGCATGGCGCTCGGCCTCGCGGCGACGGTCACCGTGCTGTTGTCGGTGCAGACCGCGACGGCGTCGCCGGACAGCGACGCCCATGACGCCATCACGGCGGCATGGCAGGCGGCCGGCGGTGACGGGTCGCCACTGGGCGCTCCCAAGGGCGACGTGCACCCCGCCGGCCCCGGGTTCGCTCAGGACTTCAACGGCGGCACGATCTACTTCACCCCGGAGACCGGAGCCAAGGCGCTCTACGGCGCGATCCTGGACAAGTACGAGTCGCTGGGCGGTGCGGCGAGCGGTGGTCTCGGGTTCCCCAACAGCGATGAGGTGGCCGGGCTGGTCCCGGACAGCCGGCTCGCCACCTTTTCCGGTGCCGACAACCCGCTGATCTACTGGACGTCTGAGCACGGCGCTCACGTGGTGCGCGGGCCGATCAACGCCGGCTGGGACAAGCTGGGCAGCTCCACTGGTGCGCTCGGCGTGCCGGTCGAGGACGAGCACTACGACGGCGCCGTCGTCACGCAGAAGTTCAGCGCCGGCGCGCTGTCCTTCGACAGCGCGACCAAGACGTTCACCACCGTGCCGCCCGAACTGGCGGCCCAGCTCGCCGACGTGCAGGCCCAGGTCGACCCGACCGCGGCCATCGACCAGGTCTGGCGCAGTGCCGGTGGTCCGTCCGGTGCACTCGGGGCCAAGCAGGGTGACGAATACCAGGTCGGCGAGAACGGCGTGGGCCAGGATTTCGCCCGCGGCAAGATCTACTTCAGTCCGGTCACGGGGGCCAACGCGCTCGAGGGTGAGGTCTTGGCCAAGTACGAATCGCTGGGCGGGCCTGCCGGCAGTGACCTGGGCTTCCCGATCACCAGTACGGCCGACGGCGCCGTCTCCGGCAGCAAGTTCAATTCGTTCGCTGCCGAGGACGAGCCGGTGATCTTCTTCAGCCCCGACAACGGCGCCTTCGTGGTGCGCAGCGCGATGAAGGCCGCCTGGGACAAGCTCGACGGAGCGTCCGGAAAGCTGGGCGCCCCGGTGGGTGACCAGACCGTCGACGGCGACGTGGTGTCGCAGAAGTTCACCGGCGGGCTGATCGCCTGGAACCAGGCCACCAACACCTTCAGCACCGAACCCGCTGACCTGGCGCAGGCGCTGTCGGGCCTCCAGATCCCCGGGATGAACCTGCCGGACGGCAGCACGGCCACCTCCAGCGGCGCCGGTAGGGAGACGCACTGGAATTGGATGTGGGTGCTGATCCCGGTCGCGGTGCTCGCGGTGCTGGGGGCGCTCGCCGGTGCGGCGATGTGGTGGCAGCGGCGTCGTCCGGTTCCGGCGCCGCCCCGCGCGCCGATCGCGATGCCCGCCCCGGTCACCGACGACTACGACGACGATGACGAGCAGTGGGCCCACCATGACCACCGCGGGGACCCCCGCGAGCACGAGGGCACGGTCCGGCTGCCGAGTCGCTATGGCTCGTCGTCCTACGCGCCGGAGCCGGAACTGTCCACCTCGTCGATCCCGGACGCGCCGTGGTTGCACTACGGCGAGGCCGAGGCTGACGTCGATGACGAGGACGAGGCCGACACCGCGCCGACCCGGGTGGTGACCGAGGAGGATTTCGGTACCGGCCGGCATTCGGTGGGCCACGGAATCGCCGGGGCCGAACCCCGCACCTTCGGCGCCGGCGTCACGGAGACGCGGCCGTTCGGTTCCGCCCCGGAGCCCCGCATGTTCGGCGCGGAACCGCGCACGTTCGGCGCCGACGAATCGGCGCATCCGGTGATGCACTTGCCGCTGGATGACCCCTACCAGCAGCCGGCGGGCTATCCGATCAAGGCGAACATCGGCTCGGGGCTCTACTACACCCCGCAGAATGCGCTGTATGACGACACCCTCGCCGAGATCTGGTTCGCCACCGAGGAGGCGGCGCGCCTCAACGGCTTCACCAGGGCTGGCTGATCACCGCAGCGGCAGCGGCACGCTTCTCTCCCTGGACGGGCGGGGCCCGAAGATGCGTCGCTGCTCTGCGGTGATGGGGATGTCGTTGATGCTGGACTCGCGGCGGCTCATCCGGCCGTCCGCGGCGAACTCCCACAGCTCGTTGCCGTAGCTGCGCCACCACTGGCCGTCCGCGTCGCAGCATTCGTACTGATAGCGCACCGCGATTCGGTTTTCCTGGTAGCACCAGAGCTCTTTGCGCAGCGCATAGTCGCGTTCAGCGGCCCACTTGCGCCGCAGGAATGTCTCGATCGCCGGACGTCCGGTGATGAACTCGTCGCGGTTACGCCACACCGAGTCCTCGGTGTAGGCCAGCGCCACGCGCGCGGGATCCCGGGTGTTCCAGGCGTCCTCGGCGGCCTGGACCTTGCGTCGCGCCGACTCCTCATCGAAAGGTGGGCACGGCGCGAACATCGTCAGATCTTCCGGATGACGGTGACGACCTTGCCCAGCACCACCGCGTCGTTGCCCGGGATGGGGTCGAACACGGGGTTGTGCGGCATCAGCCACACCTGACCGCCGGTGCGTTTGAAGGTCTTGACGGTGGCTTCGCCGTCGATCATGGCAGCCACGATGTCGCCGTTGTCGGCGACGTTCTGCTGGCGCACCACCACCCAGTCGCCGTCGCAGATCGCGGCGTCGACCATTGACTCGCCGACCACCTTGAGCAGGAACAGTTCTCCTTCGCCCACCAATTCGCGGGGGAGCGGGAACACATCCTCGACGGCTTCCTCGGCCAGGATCGGCCCGCCGGCCGCGATCCGGCCGAGGACCGGCACGAAGGTGGGCTCGGGGAGCGCATCCGAGCCGGCGAAGTCGGTTCGCTGTGCGGCTTCGGCGGGGGCTGACTCCTCCGGGCCGCGGACGTCGACGGCGCGGGGGCGGTTGGGGTCACGGCGCAGATAGCCCTTGCGTTCCAGCGTGCGAAGCTGGTGTGCGACCGAAGAAGTCGAGGTCAGCCCGACCGCGTCGCCGATCTCGCGGATGCTCGGCGGGTAACCCCGCTCGTTCACCGAGGCGCGGATGACGTTCAGGATGGTGCGCTGCCGGGCGGTCAGCGGTGAACCAGACGCTGACGCCGCCGTATTACTGCTGCTGTCGCTCATAGGAGCGAATCTAGTCGCATGCCGGTGATTTATCAAACATGTGTTCGAGGCGTGTCGCGCGGGCGTTCGAACTTGTCGGACCCCTTCGCTAATGTTTTCGACAACGAATCGATCACATGTTCGGACATCGAACATACAATCGATTAGTATTCGAACAGTCGAGCGAACAGGGTCGCCGACGCCGAGTGAGGGAGAACCGCCATGATGCTCATCGACACCGTCACCCCGAGCTTCGAATCCGCCCGTCCCGAGCGGGTCAGGGTGCATCGCGGCCCCGGAACGTCCGGTCGCGCGTACCCGGTGCAGACCCGTCCGGTGCGTCTGGCCCGGTCCCGGCCCGGTGGCGCACCACTGCGGCACCGCGGTGCCGGGGTGCTGATGTCACGCACTCCGCACCGGCCGCAGCCGGTCAAGGCCATCACCCCGGCGACCACCGTCGCGCTGGCACTGATCGCCGCGGCGATCACCGTGTGGCTCGGCCTGATCGCCCAGTTCGGCGCGGCGGCCGCAGGCGGAGGAACCGCGGTGCCGGAGCAGCTCGGTGTGGTGCGCGTCCAGAGTGGCGAGAGCCTGCAGCGCCTGGCGGCCCGGGTCGCACCCGACGCGCCGACCGGCCAGGTCGTCGAACGCATTCGCGAGCTCAACAGTTTGGAGTCGGTGGCCCTGGATGCCGGCCAGACGCTGATCGCGCCGCTCGGCTGACGTTCGGTGTCGGTTCGCTCGCCGCTGGCGCCTGGGGTGGCCCACTTCCGGGGACCTGCGCAGGTACGCTCGCAGTTGTCCCAGTGGTCCGAGGTGCCTCAGCCTTCTGAGGAACCGGGCTCCCGGCACGGCGAAGGAGCGGCAATGCACTGCCCGTTTTGTCGCCATCCAGACTCCCGGGTGGTGGATTCCCGCGAAACCGATGAGGGCCAGGCCATCCGGCGCCGCCGGTCCTGTCCGGAATGCGGCCGCCGCTTCTCCACCGTGGAGACCGCGGTGCTGGCGGTGGTAAAACGCAGCGGCGTCACCGAGCCGTTCAGCCGCGAGAAGGTCATCAGCGGGGTACGCCGGGCCTGCCAAGGCCGCCAGGTCGACGACGACGCGCTGAATCTGCTGGCCCAGCAAGTGGAAGACGCGGTGCGGGCCGCGGGTTCGCCGGAGATCCCCAGTCACGAGGTGGGCCTGGCGATTCTGGGTCCACTGCGCGAGCTCGATGAAGTGGCCTATCTCCGATTCGCCTCGGTCTACCGGTCCTTCTCGTCGGCGGCTGACTTCGAGCGGGAGATCGAGGCGCTGCGCGAGCACCGCGAGGTGCCCAGTACCGGTTAAGGTCTGCTTGACCGCACCCCGCTGGGCTGATGGCGGCGACCCGCTTCGCCTGGCTCCGCCGCGCTTGCGGTCGCCGCTACGCTCACTGCATGGCACCCGAGCTGCATCCGAATCTTGCGGAGCTGGCACCGCTGTTGGGCACCTGGTCCGGCCGGGGCTCCGGGGTTTACCCCACGATCGCGCCGTTCGACTACCTCGAAGAGGTGGTGTTCTCACACGTCGGCAAACCGTTCCTGGTGTACGGCCAGAAGACCAAGTCGGCAGCCGACGGCCTGCCCCTGCACGCCGAGACCGGGTATCTGCGGGTACCGCAACCCGGCCGGATCGAATGGGTGCTGGCACATCCGAGCGGCATCAGCGAGATCGAGGTCGGCAGCTACACGCTGACCGCCAACGGTGTGGAACTCGAGATGTCCGCGCCGACGATCGGGCTGACGCCGACGGCCAAAGAAGTGGCCGTCCTGAGCCGGCACTATCGCCTCGACGGTGACGAGTTGTCCTACACGCTGGACATGGGCGCGGTCGGTCAGCCGGCGCAGAACCACCTGACCGCCACGCTTCGGCGAACTGGGTAGGCCTCGGCGACCCGTCAGTCGTCGCCGTCGAGATTCTTCTTCGCCTCCTGCGCCAGGAAGCGTTCGAACTCGGCGCCGAGCTCGTCGGCGCTGGGCAGCTCCTCGTCGCGGGTCAGCAGCGAGCGGTTCTTCTGGGCGGCGATGAACGCGTCGTACTGGTGTTCCAGGGCCGTCACCACCTGCGCCACTTCGGCGCTCGCCTCGACCTGTTCGTCGATCTTGGCGCGGATGACGGCCGCCGCGTCGCGGAGCTCGGCCAGCGGCAGCTCCAGGGCGCCGGTCTGGGCGGCCTGCTTGAGCAGGGCTTCGGCGGCCTCCGGGTAGTCGGTTTGGGCCACGTAGTGCGGCACGTGCACGGTGAAGCCGACCACCTCGTGACCGTGCTGAGCCATCCGGTACTCCAGCAGGTTGGAGGCGCTGCCCGGGACCTGAACCTCGGTGATCCACGGGGTGAATTCGCTGATCAACTCACGGTTGTTGGAGTGCGCGGTCAGCGTCACCGGCCGGGTGTGCGGTACCGCCATCGGGATGGTGCCCAACCCGATGGTCCGGCGCACCCCGAGCCGCTCGGCCAACAGCCGTACCGCATTGATGAACCGCTCCCACTTCAGGTCCGGCTCCATGCCGGCCAGCAGCAGAAACGGAGTCCCCGCGCTGTCGCGCAACGCGTACAGGCTGAGCTCGGGCTCCTGGTAGTTGGTGAAGTGGTCGGACTTGAACGTCATCACCGGCCGCCGGGACCGGTAGTCGAGCAGGTCGTCGATGGCAAACGACGCCACCAGCTCACTGTCGAGGGAGGACTTGAGGTGCCCGGCCGCCAACCGGATCGCATGGCCGGCATCGGAGAAGCCCTCCAGCGCGTGGATCAGCACCGGGCCCGCGCCGTCCGCCGACGTCAGCTGCGGCGCCGGAACCTCCAGCTCGTACATGCCGCCCTGCTCGGCCTGGTAATGCCGGTCCCGTTCGGGAGTGTCCGGATAGTCGGCCATCGCGTTCGCCTCCTCATCGTGCGAATCTGCTGTGGATCGCACCGTCTAGTTTCCCCCATGTCGACCGCACCGGAAAACGGTGCGCGTATGTGTTACGAACGCACGTGAGCGCCGGCCGCATTCCCCAGGGGTGTGACGTTCGCTCAGCGATGAAATCCCCGGTAGGCGTCTCAGCCGCGGAACTGCTGCAGGGCCCGCATCTTGTTCATCACGTCCAGCGCCGCGTTCTTGTACGCCTCGGAGAACGTCGGGTAGTTGAAGACCGCGTCCACCAGGTATTCCACCGTGCCGCCACACCCCATGACCGCTTGGCCGATATGCACCATCTCGGTTGCGTTGGTGCCGAAGATGTGCACGCCGAGCAGTTTCAGATCGGTTGTCGACACCAGCAGCTTGAGCATTCCGTAGGAGTCGCCGGCGATCTGGCCGCGGGCCAGTTCCCGGTACCGGGCCACCCCCACCTCATAGGGGATCGCGTCGCGGGTCAGTTCCAGTTCGGTCGCCCCGACGTAGGAGACCTCCGGGATCGAGTAGATCCCGATCGGTTGCAGGTCGGTGATCCCGTCGGTCGGTTCGCCGAATGCGTGATAGGCGGCCAGCCTGCCCTGCTCCATCGATGTCGCGGCCAGCGCGGGGAAGCCGATCACGTCACCGACGGCGTAGATGTGGCCCACGCTCGTCTTGAACTGCTGGTCGACGATGATCCGGCCACGGTTGTCGCTCGCCAGGCCGGCGTTGGCCAGATCGAGGTGGTCGGTGTGGCCCTGTCGCCCGGCCGAGTACATCACCGTCTCGGCGGGAATCTGCTTGCCGCTGGCCAAGGTGGTGACGGTGCCGTTGGGACTGACATCGACAGCGGTCACCTCTTCACCGAACCGGAAAGTCACCGCCAGATCGCGCAGGTGGAATCGCAGGGCTTCGACCACCTCCGGATCGCAGAACTCCAGCATCGACTCCCGCTTCTCAACCACCGTCACCCGGGTTCCCAGGGCCGCGAACATCGACGCGTACTCGATCCCGATCACACCGGCGCCGACCACCACCATCGACGCCGGGATGAACTTCAGGTCGAGGATTCCGTCGGAGTCCAGCACCCGCTCCTCGTCGAACGTGACCCCGGATGGCCGGACCGGCTGGGTCCCGGTCGCGATCACGATGTAATCGCCGGTGACAGTGGTTGTTTCGGCTCCGCCCGGTCCCTCGACGACGATCGTGTGCGGGTCGACGAATCGGCCGTGGCCGACCAGCAGGTCGACGCGGTTGCGCATCAACTGGTTGCGCACCACCTCGGTTTCCCGGCCGATCACATGCTGGGTGCGGGCCAGCAGATCCGCCGGTGTGATCTTGTCCTTGACCCGGTAGCTGGCGCCATAGAGGTCCCGCTGATTCATCCCGGTGAGATACAGCACCGCTTCACGCAGCGTCTTGGATGGAATGGTGCCGGTGTTGACGCAGACCCCGCCGATCATCCGGCCGCGTTCTACCAACGCAACCGACTTGCCGAGCTTGGCTGACGCGATGGCGGCCTTCTGTCCCCCCGGACCTGAACCGATCACGATGACGTCGTACTCCCGTTTCGAATCCATGACACAGACAATTCCATGACACAGACGATTGCGCCCCATTGGTCGCTTCGTGCATCTCGAACACGATCGGCTCACAGTTGCCGGTTCATCCACAAAGTTGTGGCTCACGCCGACCGGGCGGGTCCCCGATGACGGTGGCGGTCGTCAACGTTGCTGCCATGACGACGAAGCAACCGGAATTCACACTGAACCGGCCCGGAGCGCTGATCGCCGCGCTGCCGGCCATCCTCGGCTTCGTGCCGGAGAAATCCCTGGTCCTGGTTTCGGTGGACGGGGGTGAACTGGGCTCGGTGCTGCGAGTCGATCTGTCCGACGAACTCGTCGACACCGTCGGCCACCTCGCGGACATCGCCGCGGCTGGGGCTCCTGCGGCGGCGATCGCCGTGATCGTCGACGCTCAGGGGGCGCGCTGTCCGGTCTGCAATGACGAGCATCGCCGGCTGATCGCCGCCCTGACCGAGGAGTTGTCGCGCCACGACATTCTGCTGTTGAGCACGCATGTGGTGGACCGGGTGGCACACGGCGGGCGGTGGCACTGCGTCGACGGCTGCGGCGCCGGTGGCCGGGTCGACGACCCGGGGTCCTCGCCGTTGGCGGCCGCCGCGGTGCTGGAGGGCAGGCGTCTTTATGCCCGCCGTGCGGACCTGCAGGCGGTGATCACTCCCGACGACGCCGCGCGCAGTGCCGCGGTGGCCGCCCTGATCGACGACTGTGCGGCGGATCGGGCCGCAGCGGGGGAGAGCGATCCGCGGGATCGGGCCCGCCGCGACGTCGAACAGGTGCTGGCCGCCGTCGTCGCACTGGCGGCCGGCCGGGAACCGGCCGAGGCGGAGCTGGCGCGGCTGGGCTGTCCGCTCACCGACGTGCTTGTCCGGGACACCTTGTGCGCGTTGGCGATCGGCGAACACGCCTCCGATGCGGAGATGCTGTGGTCGGCCCTGGCACGCGCCCTGCCCGAGCCGTGGCGGGCGGAGGCACTGGTGCTGTTGGCGTTCAGCGCCTATGCGCGTGGGGACGGGCCGCTGGCCGGGGTGTCATTGGAGGCTGCCTTGCGCTGTGCGCCGGAGCACCGGATGGCGGGCCTGCTTGATACGGCGTTGCAGTCGGGTCTGAGGCCGGAGCGCATCCGCGGCTTGGCTGATACCGGCTATCGGCTGGCGCACCAGCTCGGTGTGCAGCTGCCGCAGCGGCAGACCTTCGGTCAGCGGGCGGGGTGAAGTGGTGCCGCTCAGACCTTTTGGACTTTGACGGCGTGCGCCATCTCATAGGGCAGGCTCACGTCGGTGTGGCCGGGCATCACGATGGTCACGCCGTCGTCGCCCTCGGCCTCGACGGTCACCCGAGCGTTGGGAACCACGCCGGCCTCCTTCAGCCGGGTGATCAGGTCGATGTCGCCCTGCACGTGTTCGGTGAGCTGGCGCACCACCACCGCCACCGGCGAGCCGGCCGGCAATTCGGTCAGCCGCACCAGATCGGACTCTCCGGAGCCGGAGCCCGCGCCGAAGCCGATGTCCAGCAGACCGGGGATCGGGTTGCCGAACGGCGATGTGGTCGGGTTGTCGAGCACCTTGACCAGGCGACGCTCGACATCCTCGCTCATCACGTGCTCCCACCGGCAGGCCTCGGCGTGGACCTCCTCGAGCGGCAGCCCGATGATGTCGACAAGCAGGCGCTCGGCCAGCCGATGCTTACGCATCACCGCGACCGCCAGCGCGCGGCCCTTCTCGGTGAGTTCGAGGTGGCGGTCACCGGCCACCTTCAACAGGCCATCGCGTTCCATGCGGGACACCGTCTGGCTGACCGTCGGCCCGCTTTGTTCCAGTCGCTCGGCTATCCGTGCGCGCAGCGGGGTGACACCTTCTTCCTCAAGGTCGTAGATCGTCCTGAGGTACATCTCGGTGGTATCAACCAACTCATTCATTCGGCACCTTCCGTCGCCGACGAGTCTACTTTGGCAGCGCGGCGCACGGTTAGCCAGCGACGCGCCGCGCGCAACCGAGAATGCATGTCCGGCGGGCCACCGCGGTGCGCGCCAGCCCGCCGGAACCTGGCTCGAGCCGGCGTCAGCTGGCGTACGAGCGCAGCCGGTCGGCGCGCTCGCCGTGGCGCAGCTTGGCCATCACCTCACGCTCGATCTGGCGGACTCGCTCGCGGGACAGGCCGAACAGCTTGCCGATCTGGTCCAGCGTGCGGGGCTGCCCGTCGTCGAGGCCGAACCGCAGCCGGATCACCTGATGCTCGCGTTCGTCGAGCGTGGCCAGGACGCTGCGGATATCGGTGTGCAGCAGCTCGGAGATCACCGCGTTCTCCGCGGACATCGCCTCGGAGTCCTCGATGAAGTCACCCAGCGGAGCCTCCTCGTCCGAGCCGACCGGCATGTCCAGGCTGACCGGGTCGCGGCTGTGCTCCAGCAGGTCGTTGATCTTCTCCGCCGGAATGCCGGATTCGGCCGCGAGCTCCTCGTCGGTGGCCTCGCGGCCGAGCTGCTGGTGCATCTCGCGCTTGATCCGCGCCAGCTTGTTGACCTGCTCGACCAGGTGCACCGGCAGTCGGATGGTGCGACTCTGGTCGGCCATGCCCCGGGTGATGGCCTGGCGGATCCACCAGGTGGCATAGGTGGAGAACTTGAATCCCTTTGCGTAGTCGAACTTCTCCATCGCGCGGATCAACCCGAGGTTGCCCTCCTGGATCAGGTCCAGCAGCGGCATGCCCCGACCGGTGTAGCGCTTGGCCAGTGAGACCACCAGGCGCAGGTTGGCCTCCAGCAGGTGCCGGCGGGCTGCCTCGCCGTCGCGGACCACCGTGGCCAACTCGCGCTTGCGCTTCTCGCCGAAGCGCTTGCGGGTGTCGAGCAGGTGCTGTGCGTACAGGCCGGCCTCGATGCGCTTGGCCAGTTCCACCTCGTCAGCGGCATTGAGCAATGCGGTCTTGCCGATACCGTTGAGGTACACCCG
Source organism: Mycolicibacter longobardus (assembly GCF_002102265.1). Taxonomy (GTDB): domain Bacteria; phylum Actinomycetota; class Actinomycetes; order Mycobacteriales; family Mycobacteriaceae; genus Mycobacterium; species Mycobacterium longobardum. The sequence goes on from NZ_LQPG01000010.1 coordinate 91,300, forward strand.
CACCAGATCTGCGGCCGGGCTCTGCGCGTCCAGGTCGCCGTCGATACGACTGGTGGTGGCATCTGCCTTTGCCATTGCGGCCTCCCGTTGATCGGCTTGCGCTGTCACTCGTGTCAACGACTGACACGAGTGCAGAGTTCCCGGCCGATCGCATTTCCACACCACTTGACGTGCGGGAATACGCCGATGACTTTGAGAATGTGCTAAGAACCGGTACCGTGCGCCGCCCGGCCGGCACCGTTGTCGCCCTATTCCGGGGGCCTTGGCCGATCCTATTCCGGGGGCCTTGGCCGATCGAGGGGCCGCTCCAGGGCAGGGCGGGTCCCGGTGGGGAACAGCGGCGTGCGGGTGGGTGCCGCGTCATACCGGCGAGGTTCCTCGGCGCTGCGGGGCGGCCGATCGTTGGCGATCAGCACCGCCATCCACGGCAGCGGTATCGACGCCAGCAGGATCAGCAGCGAGATCAGGCCGTTGTGCCACATCCCGTAGGCGATGGCGGCCAGGATCAGCGCGGGGACCCGGAACGCCATCAGCGTCAGATACTTGCGCACCCGTTCGCGGTGCTGCTGCTCATAGGACGGGGCGGCCGCGGTGATCAGGACCGGCCGACCGTCGTCGTCGAAACCCAGCTCGGGGCCGTGCTTCATCACTCCACTGTCCCACACGACCGGTGTTCCGGCACGAGGGGTTTTGGATCATCTCCAGTTCTGGGCAGAATGGGCACATGGGCATACAGACCGACACCCTCGAGCGCACCGATGCCGACGAACGCGTCGACGACGGGACCGGCGGCGACACCCCGAAATACTTCCACTACGTCAAGAAGGACAAGATCGCCGAGAGCGCGGTGATGGGCACGCACGTGGTGGCGCTGTGCGGTGAGGTGTTCCCGGTGACCAAGTCGGCCAAGCCGGGCTCACCGGTCTGCCCGGACTGCAAGCGGATCTACGCCACTCTCAAGAAGGCCTGACCGGGTCGTCGGCCGAATCGGTGCCACGGCCGTTGAGGTTGGTCCGTGACAGCACCCAGGTGCGCAGTTGGTGCAGATGGGTGGCCTGCGCCGGCCACTCCTCCTGAACCGCGGCGTTCAACTCCGCGCCCAGCATGATGGCGAAGCCGAGCAGGAACGCGAACAGCAGGAAGGCGATCGGCGTCGCCAGCGCGCCGTAGGTGTAGCCGGTGCTGGTGATGTAGCGCAGGTAGATCCGCAGCCCCATGGTGGCCACGACGAACACCGTGGTGGCCAGCACCGCGCCGAGCACCAGCCGATGCGAGGGCAGCGGCTTGGGCAGCGACACTCGGTAGAGCACGGTGACCGTCAGCAGCAGGCCCAACACCAGCGCCGGGTAGTAGCCGAACCGCAACAGGTCGGTCCACCGCTCCGGCAGGTGCTCGGCCACTGCGTGCGGGCCCAGCGCCAGGAACGGAGCCGCGGCAACGGCGATCACCAGCATCGCCACGTACAGGCCCAGGGCGAAGAACCGTTGCCGCACCGGGTGGCGCAGCGGTGTCTGGTCGTGTGCCTCGACCACCGAGTCGACGAACGCCGAGATCGCCGAGGAACCGGCCCACAGCGAAATCACGAAGCCCAGGGAGACCACCTCGCCGCGCGCGTTGGCCACGATGTCGCGCACGGTGGGCTCGATGATCTCCACCACCACGTTCTTGGAGAAGAAGCTGCTGGCCATGCCGATCAGCCGGTCCTGAATGGTGGGCAACGTGTTCGGTCCGAACAGCGGCGCCACGTAGGACAGGCTGCCCAGCATGCCCAGCAGCAGCGGTGGCAGCGACAGCGCCGACCAGAAGCCGGCCTGCGCCGACTCGGCGAAGATCGAGTCGTCCCAGCTCTTCACCAAGGTGCGGCGCGCGATGCGCAACAGGTGGTGACGGGAAGGTGTGGGGATCTGGTCAGTCATGACCAGCCCAGCATTCCTGACGAGTGGTGCGCCTGCACACTCCCCGGTGACGGGCGTGTTGCGTGCGGCTTGCGCGTCTGGGATTCGCCCTGGGATTGGCTACGCCTCGACCGGGGCGGTCTGTATCACGGCAGCCAGCTCGATCAGCTTGGCCTCGTGCTCATTGGCGTGGTGTTGGCAGAACAGCAGTTCGGCTCCGGAGGGCAGCGTGGCGCGTACCCGGGCGGCGGCACCGCACCGGTCGCATCGATCAGCCCGAGTGAGTTCGGGACTGGTCAGAGTCGCGTTCATGGGCTCCTCCGTTCTCGCGGTTGTCGTCAAGTGTGTCAGACGCTGGCGCGTTCGGCGTTGTTCCCCGCTTCGGCTGTGTCGTGTCTCACCCCGGCGCGGGGCTGCGGCAGGATCGGATGCCATGACGCCGGCCGAACCCTCCGACATCCTCGTGCACCTGTGCGGCACCCGCGACTGGGTGGCCGCACAGGTGGGCGGGGCACTGCGCCCGGAGTCGTTGGACAGCGTGGGGTTTGTGCACCTGTCGACGCCGCAGCAGGTGCACCTGCCCGCGAATCGGCTCTACCGGGGTCGCACGGATCTGGTGTTGCTGCAGGTGGACCCGGCAAAGGTGGCCGCACCGGTGCGCTGGGAGCCGGGCGTGCCGGGCGATCCGGAGGCGATGCTGTTCCCGCACCTGTACGGGCCGTTGCCCGTCGACGCGGTGATCGGGGTCAGGGAGTATCGGCCCGGCCCGGACGGCGGGTTCGGGCCTGCGGATTGACGTTGATGGGGGTGGTGGGCTTGGCCGCGGCCGCCCGGGTGAGTTCGCTACGGGCGAACGTGGTTTGAGCCCTGTTGATCAATACCGCGGGCACCCGTGGCCAGGCGGCGGCGACGGCGTTGATGGCGTCGAGCACCGCGGGATTGAGGTCGGCCTCGGGCGGCACCCGATGCCCGTGGGCCACCGCCCGCTTCAGCAGCGCGGCGAAAGTCTGGTTCGACGCGTCATCGCTCGGCATGCTCGGCGATCCTACGCGCGCTGCGGGCATCGGCGTCTCAGATCGGACGGGCCTCGACGATCGCCAGCGGGCTTGTCGTGGGCACCACGCGCTGCAACTCGAATCCCGCCTGGGACAGCAGCTCGGCGTACTCGCGCCGGGTGCGCTCCTTACCGCCTCCGGCCACCAGCATCTCCAGGTCGAGCAGCAGTCCCAGGTGGGCGGGAGCGCCCTCGGGCAGCACCATCTCGAACAGCAGCAGCTTGCCCCCGGGGGTGATGGCGTTGCGGACATTGCGCAGAATCGCGCACGCCCGTTCGTCGTCCCAGTCGTGGATCACGGTCTTGAGCAGATATGTGTCGCCGGCGGGGACCGACTCGAAGAACGACCCGCCCTGGATGTCGCAGCGTGACGCCACCTCTGCGATCGCCGGCCCGGCGCCGGTCACCACCTGCGGCAGGTCGAACAGCACGCCACGGGCGTCGGGTGCCTGACGCAACACCGCGGCCAGCAGCGCGCCGTGGCCGCCGCCCACGTCCACGATCAGCTTGCTGGAGCTGAAATCATATGCGGGAACAGCGCTTTCGATCGCCACGGCAGACGCCCCGGTCATCGCGTCGTTGAATACCTGCGCCAGTTCGGGGTCGGTGTCCAGGTACTCGAAAAACGGCATCCCGCGAATCTTGTCCACAGCGGTCTCGCCGGTCCGCACGGAGTGTTCCAGGTTCGACCAGTGTTCACGGTGCGCCGGGTGGCCGATGAACGTGATCATCGGCGCCACACCGGCCGGATCGTCCGAGACCAGAGCCCGCCCGATGCGGGTCAGGGCGAATCGGCCGTCGCGGCGCAGTTTGAGCACCGAGTTGCTGGCCAGTGCGCGCATCAGCCGGTAGGTGGCACTGGGGTCGGTGTGCACGCGGCGGGCCACCTCCGCGGCCGTCAGCGGGCCGTCGGCGAGCGCATCGGTGATCCCCAGCCGCACCGCGGCGGACATGGCCTGGGTCAGCCAGCCACCGAACCCCAGCTCTATGACAGCGACGGAGGCCGGGACGGTCGCCTGCCGCAGCCGCTGCAGGCCGCCTCGAAATGCGTTGAGGCCGCTGATCAGTGCCGACGGGGGAGTCCTGGCCATGGTCGTGTCACTAGTCGAGGTAGTCGCGCAGGACCTGAGATCGGCTGGGGTGCCGCAGCTTCGACATCGTCTTCGACTCGATCTGGCGGATACGTTCCCGGGTCACGCCGTAGACCTGGCCGATCTCGTCGAGAGTGCGGGGCTGGCCGTCGGTGAGCCCGAACCGCAGCCGCACCACACCGGCTTCGCGCTCCGAGAGCGTCTCGAGGACCGACTGAAGCTGATCCTGCAGCAGGGTGAAAGAGACCGCGTCGACGGCGACCACGGCTTCGCTGTCTTCGATGAAGTCGCCGAGCTGGGAGTCGCCCTCGTCGCCGATGGTCTGGTCCAGCGAGATCGGCTCCCGGGCGTACTGCTGGATCTCCAGCACCTTCTCCGGGGTGATGTCCATCTCCCGGGCCAGTTCCTCGGGGGTGGGTTCGCGGCCCAGGTCCTGCAGCAGCTCACGCTGGATGCGGCCGAGCTTGTTGATCACCTCGACCATGTGGACCGGGATGCGGATGGTGCGGGCCTGGTCGGCCATGGCGCGGGTGATGGCTTGGCGGATCCACCAGGTGGCGTAGGTGGAGAACTTGTAGCCCTTGGTGTAGTCGAACTTCTCCACCGCGCGGATCAGGCCCAGGTTGCCCTCCTGGATCAGGTCCAGGAACGCCATCCCGCGGCCGGTGTACCGCTTGGCCAGCGACACCACCAGTCGCAGGTTGGCCTCCAGCAGGTGGTTCTTGGCGCGGTCGCCGTCCCGGCAGATCCACGCCATGTCACGTCGGTAGGCGACGGCCAGCTTCTCGCCCTTCTCGGCGTGCTCGGCCATCTTCTGGGTGGCGAACAGGCCGGCCTCGATCCGCTTGGCCAGCTCCACCTCCTCTTCGGCGTTGAGCAGCGCGACCTTGCCGATCTGCTTGAGGTAGGCGCGGACCGAGTCGGCAGAGGCGGTGAGCTCGGCGTCCTTGCGGGCCTGCCGGAGCGCTTCGGACTCCTCTTCGTCCCAGACGAAGTCACCGGAGGCCTTGTCCTTCTCGCTGGGTTCAGCGATCTCGTCGTCCTCGCCGGCTTCCTCGGCCGCCGCGGCCGGGGTCGAGGCGGCCTCGTCGCCCTCCGCGGCCGACTCGGGTTCGTCGTCGTCCAGTTCGTCCAGGCTCAGGTCGGCGTCGGCACCCACGATGTCGTCCTCGCCGGGTTCGCCGTCCAGCTCGATATCGGTGTCGACGACGTCGTCGGTCACGAGGTCGGCGTCTTTGGCGCCGGCCTTGGTGGCTTTGGCGGCGGCCTTCTTCGCCGGGCCCCGGGTCGACCGTGTCTTGGGCTTGGCATCGCCGGCGTCGGGTCCGGCGGCGGCCTTGGTTGCGGTGCGCGCTGTCGACTTGGTGGCCCTCTTGGCGGGCGCAGCCGCCTTGGTGGCCTTGGCCGGGGTCCGCTTGGCGGCTGCAGGGGCGGCGGTCTTGGCGGGGGCCTTGGTGGCTTTGGCGGCGGCCTTGGCAGGTGCCTTGGTGGCGCTGCGCTTCTTGGGCTCCTCAGTCGCCGGCTGTGCCTTGCTCGCTGCCACGTCCACCCCTTCGGTCGGACTGACTTCCGGGTCGCAGCATCGTGCGCGACCGAAAGTGTCGGGTATGTCGAATGTCGGCTCTATTTCAGTTGGGTGATCAACTGGGATAGTCGCCGCTATCGGTTAGGCGGCCGCCGTCGACCATTGTAACGACAGCGGCCCGCGGCAATCGTCCAGCGGGCGGAATTCAGCGGGTCACGTCGGCGGCGGACGCCATCGCGGCCCCGACGATCCCGGCGCTGTTCTGCAGGGTCGCGGCGACCACCGGAGTCCGGTTGTCCAGCAGCGGGACCCACCTATCGGCTTTACGGCTGATACCGCCGCCGACGATGATCAGGTCCGGGCACAGGGCGTTCTCGACCGCCTCCAGCACCATGGTCACCTGCTTGGCCCACTTCTCCATGGTCCAGTTCTTGCGCTCCTTGACCGATGCGGCGGCCCGGTGCTCGGCCTCCTTGCCGCCTACCTCGATGTGCCCGAGTTCGGTGTTGGGCAGCAGCTTTCCGTTGTGGATCACCGCCGAGCCGATCCCGGTCCCGAAGGTGAGCAGCACGACCACGCCGGTGTTGTTCTTGCCGGCCCCGAAGCGCTCTTCGGCGAGCCCGGCGGCGTCGGCGTCGTTGAGGATGACCACGGGCTGGCCGTCGAGTTGGGCCTCGATCGCCGCCTTCGCGTCCACCCCGATCCAGGACTTGTCCACGTTGGCGGCGGTCTGCACGATGCCGTCGACCACCACGCCGGGATAGGTGACACCCAGCGGGCCGGTCCAGCCGAAGTCCCGGACCACCGCCGCGACGGTCTGAGCGACCAAGGCCGGTGTCGCGGGGTTCGGGGTGGGCAGCTTGAATCGCTCACCGATCAGCTCGCCGGTGTCGAGATCGACGACGCCGCCCTTGATCCCGCTGCCGCCGACGTCGACGCCGAAGCCACGTCGTTGCCGTCGCGCGCCGGCTAGCGGCGATCGCAATCGTGGCGAAGCCGCGTGCGGCGGGTCGCCGCCATCGGCTAGCGGGCGGTCCGCGGGCGGGGAGGGGTCGGGGTCAGTGCCGGTCATCGGATCTCCTGGGCGGATCGGTGGTCAGCAGGTGCCGGAATGGATCTTGGTCAGCAACGCCGGGTCGGGCAGTCCGGTGGCGTCCGGCCGCAGGCCGGCCAGTGCGGCTTCGATGTCGTCGCTGTGGGCCAGGCTGACGAAGTCGCTTCCGACCGCCAGGTCCACCGAGTCGTCGCCGCGGTCGTCGCGGAACAGTTCGGTGCACGGCGCCACCAGCCACAGGGCCGCGGCCGCGGCCTGGCCGGCCGGGCCGAAGCGGATCTGGCCCTGGCAGTCCAGCCGGTCGTTGGCGTAGATCGGGTCGTTGGCCGCGGTCGGCTGGGCGAAACCGTCGTCGCGCAGCGCGTCGGCGATGTCGGCTGCCTGTCCGGCGCGGCCGCTGGCGTTGAGGACGCGGGCTTTGATGTCGGCGAGTTTGGCCGGGGTGGTGCTGATCATCGCGGCGCGCGGCACCTGGGTGCCCAGCCGCGGCTGGTCCGGCTCGGTGGGTGCGGGCGGGGCGTTGCACACCGCGACCTCGTGCACATCGGTCGGCCGAGTGAGCGCCACCGCCCACGTAAGCGCGGTCAGCAGCGCCAGACCGGCCAGCGCGTAGGCGGCCGGTCGGTTGTTGCGCCGCCGAAACGGCCGACCATGCTTGTCGAACTCGGTGCCGGAAGTGATTTGCGCGACCACGTACGCACTCTAGAGGGCGCGTACGTGGGCGATGACCGTGGTCAGCAACGGAATGTGACGTAAATCACAGTTGATCTGGGCGCGATCCGGGCACGAATCATTTGGTGGATGCGTTCGACGCTGGTACAAAGCTCGCGCAGGGTTACGAGGGGACTGAGGGGAGAAGACCATGGCTACCGATTACGACGCCCCGCGGCGCACCGAGACCGATGATGTTTCCGAGGATTCATTGGAGGAACTCAAGGCGCGGCGCAACGAGGCGCAGTCCGCCGTGGTCGACGTCGACGAATCCGAATCCGCCGAATCTTTCGAGCTGCCGGGCGCGGACCTGTCCGGCGAAGAGTTGTCGGTGCGTGTCGTGCCCAAGCAGGCCGACGAGTTCACCTGTTCGAGCTGCTTTCTGGTTCAGCACCGCAGTCGCCTGGCCAGCGAGAAGAACGGCGTGATGATCTGCACCGATTGCGCGGCCTGACCCAGCCCGTCCCGTTTCAGTCCTGCTCAGTTCTCCAGGGCCGCCAGCACCCGCTGCGGATGCCGGCAGCTGACCAGCCAATACGGTGTCGGGTCGTCGGGATCGTCGAGGACGACCAACACCATGGGCCCTACCCAGCCCCGATGCACGACATACGCCGCCGGATCGAGCTGGCGTCCGAGTGCCGCTGATTTGGCCGTACGCGGCACTTCGGCGGCGCGTGCGATCGCGCTGGCGGGCAGATGCGCTTCGCCCACCCACAGCTGCGTCTCGCCGCCGCTCTCGGTGACGCGGACCCGGATGCGTCCCAGCCACAGCAGGGCGGCCACAGTGATCCCGAAGAACGCGGCGAACGGGACCCAGCCGGGCAGATTGCGCAGGCCGAGCCGGACTTCGTATGCCATGAGCCCGTTGCCCACCAGCCCCAGTGGCCACCACCACCACGGCACCCACAGTTGTTCGCTGTACCGCACGGTTTGCGATGCGCGGTGGTTCAGGCGCGATCCCGACATCCGGCTAAGAGTAGTCTTGCGCCTCGTGTCACCCAGTCTCGCGGTTGTTCGCCTGGATCCGGATCTGCCGTTGCCGAATCGTGCTCACGCCGGCGACGCCGGCGTGGACCTCTACAGCGCGGTCGACGTCGAGCTGGGCCCGGGGCAACGTGCCCTGGTGCCTACCGGGATTGCGGTGGCTATCCCGTTCGGCATGGTCGGATTGGTGCACCCGCGCTCGGGTTTGGCTGCGCGGGTGGGTCTTTCGATCGTCAACAGTCCCGGAACGATCGACGCGGGCTATCGTGGTGAGGTCAAGGTGGCGTTGATCAACCTTGACCCGGCGACGCCGATCCAGATCCAGCGCGGAGACCGGATCGCCCAGCTGCTGGTGCAGCGGGTGGAGCTTCCCGAGCTGGTCGAGGTGACGTCGTTCGATGAGGCCGGGCTGGCCGCGACGACCCGTGGCGCCGACGGGCACGGCTCATCCGGTGGGCATGCGAGTTTGTGACGACGAGTGATGAAGATGGGCGGCAGTGATGGCATTCGGTAGGGGCAAGGGCAAGGTTGACGCCGACGAGCCGGCGAGCACCGAGCCGGAATCCTCTCGCGAACCGGTCGAGTTCGACCTTGGGCCGGTGGAGGAGCTGGACGGCCCCTTCGACATCGAGGACTTCGACGACCCCTCGGTGGCGACGGCGGCGCGGCTCGACCTGGGTTCGGTGCTGGTGCCGATGCCGGCGGGTGCCCAGGTCCAGGTCGAGTTGAGCGAGGCGGGTGTGCCCAGCGCGGTGTGGCTGGTGACGCCCCACGGCCGGTTCAACATCGCTGCCTACGCGGCGCCCAAGTCGGCGGGACTGTGGCGTGAGATCGCATCCGAGTTGGCCGACGCGCTGCGCCGGGACTCCGCGAACGTCAGCATCATCGACGGCCCGTGGGGCCGGGAGGTGGTCGGCGTGGCGGCCGGCGCGGTCCGGTTCATCGGAGTCGACGGCTACCGCTGGATGGTGCGTTGCGTGATCAACGGTCCGCGCGAGTCGCTGGATGTGCTCACCCAGCAGGCGCGGGAGGCGCTGGCGGACACGGTTGTCCGCCGTGGCGACACTCCGCTGCCGGTGCGCACGCCGCTGCCGGTACGCCTGCCCGAACCGATGGCCGAGCAGCTTCGGGCCGCCGCGGCTCAGCAGGCCGCGGCTCAGCAGGCCGCAGCCCAGCAGGCGGTAGCGCAGCAGGCCGGCGCCGCGCCGCCGGTCGGCGGCGGTGACGTGCCGCCCGCACCGACCGCCCGCCGCAGCGCGGAGGGCTCCGCGATGCAGCAGTTGCGCACTATCACCGGCGGTTAGCGAGGCTCGACGAAGGAGAGCCGAAGCTGGACCGCCGTATCAAACCCGGCGGTTAGCGAGGCTCGACGAAGGAGAGCCGAAGCTGGACCGGCGTATCAAACCCGGCGGTTAGACGGATTGACACTGCGGCCAGGGCGGCGACACGCCGTGGGGGTGCGCCGTGGACGCAGTGTCAAAGTCGTGGACTAGCCAGGAGCATTCGTCAACGCCGTCAGGCAGGCGGTGCCCAGCGCGGCCGGGTCGGCACCGATCTGATCCAAGGTGACCGTGCACAGCGCCGCCCGCGGCGCGGCGGCCACCCATTCGGAAGCGGTCTGCAAGGGATGCACGGCGTCGTCGACCGCCGCCGTCACGCCCATCGGCACCGTGAGGCCCGCCAACTCGCCGCGTGTCGGAGCGACATAGGCCGCCGCTTCCTCCAATGCGTCGGGCAGCTGCGGCCACTGGGCCGTCCACGAGCGGGTCAACTCGTCGCCGAGCCACGCCGGGCTGGATGCCCGCATCTGGGCCACCACCGCGGCCAGGCCCTCAGTACGCAACTGCTCGGCGCTGTAGCGGGCGGCGTGGGCGGCCGGTGCGTCGTCGGGAGCACCCATCCAGGCGGGCAGCGCGGCCAGCACCCCCACGACACGTTCGGGATGGCGCAGCGCCCACGCGGCGGCCACCGCCGCACCGATCGACACCCCGCCGACGATGATCGGGCCGGACCGCTCCGCCGCAGCGTCCAGCGCTCCCAGATACCCCTCGATGAGGCTTGCGGGCTGCGGCCGGTGCGTGATCAGTTCGGCGCCGACCTGCTCTAACGGGTGCGAGAAAGCCCGGCGTACATAGTCGTCGTCGGACCCGGTCCCCGGCAGCAGAACGGCCGTCACGCCGCGCAAATCGAATGCCACCTCTGATCGTGTCGGGTGTTGCCCGCGACCCCACAGGCCGGTCGTGTGGCATTAGGTAATCAACAGGTCTACCGTAGCGTGCGCACACGATTAAGGGAGAGGGCAATGGCTGCTCCGGAAGGGTACCTGCGCCGGCTGACTCGGCGACTGACGGAAGATCCCGAGCTGCGTGACGTCGAGGAGCTGTCCGACGAGGCGCTCAATACCGGCGCGCAACGCGCGATCGACTGCGAACGCGGCCAAGAGGTCACCATGGTCGGGGTGCTGCGCAGCGTGGAAGCCAATGCCAAGGGGTGCGTCGGCGGGGTTCGCGCCGAGCTGTTCGACGGCACCGACACCGTGACGCTGGTGTGGCTGGGGCAGCGACGCATCCCCGGAATCGACTCCGGCCGCACTCTGCGGGTGCACGGCCGGCTCGGCAAACTCGACAGCGGCTGCAAGGCCATCTACAACCCCCACTACGAAATCCAGCAGTGACGGACGACTTCAGCGCCGAGGGGGCCCAGGGGCCGCAGCGGCTCCTGGAGCAGATCGGCGGGGTTGCCGGGCTGATCTACTCCTCGCTGCCGATCGTGGTGTTCGTGCCGGTCTCCAGCGCCTTCGGACTGCAGGCCGCGGTCGTGGCGGCGCTGGGCGTGGCCGCGGCGGTGCTGGTGTGGCGGCTGATCCGCCGGGAATCCACCCAGCCGGCCGTGTCCGGGTTCTTCGGAGTGGCCATCTGCACCCTGATCGCCTATCTGATGGGTGATTCCAAGGGGTATTTCCTGCTCGGGATCTGGTCGTCGCTGATCTGGGCGGTGGTGTTCGCCGGATCGATCCTGATCCGCCGCCCGGTGGTCGGCTACATCTGGAGTTGGGCCAGCGGCCAGGACTTGACCTGGCGCGAGCTGCGGGCGGCGATCTACGCCTACGATCTGGCGACGCTGACCTGGGTGCTGGTGTTCGGCTCCCGATTCGTGGTGCAACGCCTGCTCTACGACGCCGATGAGACGGGCTGGCTGGGGGTGGCGCGCATCGCCATGGGCTGGCCGTTCACCGCGGTGGCCGCGGTGGTGACCTACCTGGCGGTCAAATATGTGCAGCGGGTGCTCGACGAGCGTCCCGCTCCCGCTGCAGCCGACTGCGAACCCCGGTCAGTGAGCGGGTAGCAGCAGCTCACGCAGTTCGTTCTCCACCCCGGTGGTCGCGACGAACAGCAGTTCGTCGCCGCCTTCGAGGGGCTCGTCGTCCTGCGGCACGATCACCCGCGCGCCGCGCAGAATCGTCACCAGGGCGGCATCGCGGGGCAGCGTGAGCTTGCGCACCGGCTTGCCGCCCCACGGGGTGTTGTCGGGCAGCGTGATCTCCAACAGGTTGGCCTGGCCCTTGCGGAACTCCATGAGCCGCACCACATCTCCCACGGCGACGGCCTCCTCGACCAGCGAGGCCAGCATGCGCGGGGTGGACACCGCCACATCCACGCCCCAGGCATCGGTGAACAGCCATTCGTTGCGGGGATCGTTCACCCGGGCCACCACCCGGGGTACCGCGAACTCGGTCTTGGCGAGCAGCGACAGCACCACGTTGGCCTTGTCGTCGCCGGTCGCGGCGATCACCACGTCGAAGGTCTCCAGGTGCACCGACTCCAGCAGGCTCAGCTCGCAGGCGTCACCCAGCTGCCACTGCGCGTCGGCGATGTCCTCGATGTCGACGTGCCCGGGGTTGCGTTCGATCAGCGTCACCTGGTGGTCGCTGTCAAGCAGCTCGCGGGCGATGGACCGGCCGACGGCGCCGGCCCCGGCGATCGCGACTTTCATTGGTCCAGATCCTCGCTGGGCGGCAGCGCGGCGATCGCGATCGCCTCCGCGACGCGCCCGGAGACGGCCACGATGTACACCTGGTCGCTGGCCTGGATCACGGTCTTGGGCTCGGGCAGGACGCCGGTGCCGAACCGGATCAGGAACGCCACCCGTGCGCTGATGGCCCGTTCCAAATCGGTCACGGGCCGGCCGATCCAATCCTCGTGCAGGACGACCTCGGCGACGGCGACGGTGCCGGTGGGGTCACGCCACTTGGTGGTCTCGCTTTCGCGGGTCAGGGCGTCGAGCAGCCGGTCGGTGGTCCACGGCACGGTGGCGATGGTCGGAATACCCAGGCGTTCGTAGACCGCGGCCCGCTTGGCGTCGTAGATACGGGCGACCACCCGCGTCACACCGAACGTCTCACGGGCCAGCCGTGCCGCGATGATGTTGGAGTTGTCACCCGAGGACACCGCGGCGAACGCACCGGCCCCTTCGATTCCGGCGCGCAGCAGCACATCGCGGTCGAAACCCATGCCGAGCACCCGTTCGCCGCTGAACTCCGGGCTGAGCCGGTTGAACGCGGCACTGTCCCGGTCGATGATGGCGACTTCGTGGCCGATCCGGGACAGTCCGTCGGCCACCGAGGCACCCACCCGGCCGCATCCCATCACAACTACCCGCACGTGCTAGGTCCTTTCGGCCGATTTCGGCTGGCTCTCGACTGGTGCAGCGCCCGCATTCGGTGAACGCTACCGCCATGGCCCGCTTGGCTTACCCTTGGCTCTCGTGTCGAAGATTTCCATGGCGGCTCGACGGCTGGTTCTGGGCCGGCCGTTCCGCAGCGATCGGCTCAGTCACACGCTGTTGCCCAAGCGCATCGCGCTGCCCGTGTTCGCCTCCGATGCGCTGTCGTCGGTGGCCTATGGACCCGAACAGATCTTTCTGGTGTTGTCGGTGGCGGGCCTGGCGGCCTACCGGATGTCGCTGTGGGTCGGCCTGGCGGTGGCGTTGTTGTTCATGATGGTGGTGGCCTCCTACCGCCAGAATGTGCACGCCTACCCGTCCGGCGGTGGGGACTACGAGGTGGTCACCACCAACCTGGGTGCGACCGCGGGTCTGACCGTCGCCAGCGCGTTGATGGTGGATTACGTTCTGACGGTTGCGGTCTCGATCTCGGCGGCGATCGCCAACGTCGGCTCGGCGATACCGTTCATCGCCGATCACAAGGTCGTGTTCGCGGTGGGGACCGTCGTCGTGGTGGCGGCTGCCAACCTGCGCGGCATCCGCGAATCGGGCACCGCATTCGCCTTCCCGACGTATGCGTTCATGATCGGAGTCTTCGTCATGCTGGGCTGGGGGCTGTTCCAGATCTTCGTGCTGGGCCACCCGCTGCAGGCCGAATCGGCGGCGTTCAAGATCCACTCTGCTCAGGGCGAGTTGGTCGGCGTGGCCCTGGTGTTCCTGGTGGCCAGGTCGTTCTCGTCCGGGTGTGCGGCGCTGACCGGGGTGGAGGCGATCAGCAACGGTGTGCCGGCGTTCCGCAAACCGAAGTCGCGCAATGCCGCCGCCACGCTGCTGATGTTGGGTGTGATCGCAGTCACCATGATGATGGGCATCATCGTGCTGGCCCGCGAGACCGGGGTGAAGATCGCCGCCCGCCCGCACGAACAGCTGATCGGGGCGCCGCCGGACTACGAGCAGAAGACGTTGGTGGCTCAGCTGGCCGAGACGGTGTTCCGCGGCTTTCCACCCGGCTTGTGGATCATCGCCGGGGTGACCGCGCTGATCCTGGCGTTGGCCGCCAACACCGCGTTCAACGGTTTCCCGGTGCTGGGATCGATCCTGGCCCAGGATTCCTACCTGCCGCGTCAGCTGCACACCCGCGGCGACCGGCTGGCCTTCTCCAACGGTATCGGGTTCCTGGCAGTGGTGGCCATCGGCTTCATCGTGGTGTTCGGCGCAGAGGTGACCGCGTTGATCCAGCTCTACATCGTCGGGGTGTTCGTCTCCTTCACGTTGAGCCAAATCGGCATGGTCCGGCACTGGAACGGGTTGCTGCGCACTGAAACCGACCGAGCGGTCCGAGTCAAGATGAGGCGTTCCCGGGTGGTCAACACGATCGGGTTCGTCGCCACCGGGGCCGTGTTGATCGTCGTGATCGCCAGCAAGTTCGTCGCTGGCGCATGGATCGCGATCGTGGTGATATCGGTCCTGTTCGCCCTGATGAAGCTGATCCGCCGGCACTACGACGCCGTCAGCGCGGAATTGGCCGCCCAGTCGGCCGCCCTGGAGGACCAGGCGATGCTGCCCAGTCGCAACCACGCCCTGGTACTGGTGTCCAAGCTGCATCTACCCACCCGCCGCGCGCTGGCCTATGCCCGGGCTACTCGCCCGGACTCATTGGCGGCGATCACCGTCAGCGTCGATGACGCCGAGACGCGCGCGCTGGTCCGCGATTGGGAGGAAAGTGATGTCACCGTGCCGCTGAAGGTGATCGCCTCGCCGTATCGCGAGGTCACCCGGCCGGTGCTTGAGTACGTCAAACGCCTCAGTAAAGAGTCGCCGCGCACCGTGGTAACCGTCTACATCCCCGAATACGTGGTGGGGCGCTGGTGGGAACAGCTGCTGCACAACCAGAGTGCGCTGCGGCTCAAGACCCGGCTGCTGTTCATGCCGCAGGTCATGGTGACCTCGGTGCCCTGGCAGCTGAACTCCTCCGAGCGGCGCAAGGTCATGGCGCCGCACCATGCGCCGGGCGACACCCGACGGGGCTTTCTGGAGTGATCGATCAGGAGCTGACCCTGGGCACCGGGGCGCCCGCAAACGGCGGCAGTTGTGTGGCCCGCCACGACGGCCGGGTGGTTTTCGTGCGTTACGCGCTGCCCGGCGAACGGGTGCGGGTACGGGTCACCGCCGAGCGGGGCTCCTACTGGCACGCCGAATGCGTCGAGGTGATCGAACCGGCGGCCGGCCGGATCGACTCACTGTGCCCGATCGCCGGAGTGGACGGCGCGGGCTGCTGCGACCTGGCGTTCGCCGACCCGGCCATGGCGCGCGCGCTCAAAGGCGAGGTGGTCTCCAACCAACTGGCCCGCCTCGGCGGCTACGAGTGGCACGGCGCGGCCGAACCCCTGGGCGATGACGGCCCGACGGGCTGGCGCAGCCGGGTTCGCCTGGAGGTGGGCGCCGACGGGCGGGCCGGATTTCACCGCTATCACAGCGACGAGCTGGTCACCGACCTGCGGTGTGGCCAGTTGCCGAGCGGGATGACCAAGGGGCTGGCCGAGCACAGCTGGCGGCCCGGTGACCACCTGCACGTGGTGGTCGACGACGACGGCGTCCGCCATGTGGTCAGTACAGGCCGCGACCATCGCCCCGAGGTGGTCGAGGGCGACTATCACGCCACCCAGTGGGTGGGGCGCCGGCGCTGGCAGATCCCGGTGACCGCGTTCTGGCAGGCACACCGGCGGGCGGCGCCGCTCTACAGTGCCCTGATCGCGGACTGGGCGCAGGCCGACACCGGGGCGACCGCCTGGGACCTCTACGGCGGGGCCGGGATCTTCGCCGCCGCACTTGCCGGGTCGGTGGGGGAGTCCGGTCGGGTTGTCAGCGTCGACACCTCGCGGGCCGCGACGGGGGCCGCCCGCGCGGCGCTCGCCGACCTGCCGCAGGTATCGGTGCGGACCGACTCGGTACGCCGGGTACTGGGCGGTGAGCGCTCCGCGGCCGACGTCGCGGTGTTGGACCCGCCGCGCGCAGGTGCCGGGCGTGAGGTGATCGACCTGTTGGCGGCCGCGGGCGTGCCACGCGTGGTGCACATCGGTTGCGAGGCGGCGGCTTTCGCCCGTGACATCGGGCTCTACCGCGGTCACGGTTATGCCGTGGAGCAGATCCGGGTGTTCGACGCGTTCCCGCTAACACACCACGTCGAGTGCGTCGCCTTGTTGACCAGCGCATCCGGGTCGCCGTCGTGAACGAGACTCTTCGCTACGCACTGATCATCTTGTTGTGCAGTGCCCTGGGTTTAGTCGCAGTGCTGGCAAATCGCCTCACCGAGCGGGTGAAGGTCCCGGTGGCCTTGCTCGTGCTAGTCGGCGCGGCGGTGGTGGTGCGTGTCGTGCCGGTGGTGCAGCCGCCATCCGAGCGGACCGTGGAACGGGTGATCACCATCGCATTGGTGTTGGTGTTGTTCGACGGCGGCATGCACATCGGGCTGTCGCGCTTTCGGGCGGCGGCGGTCCCCATTTTGTCGGTTGGTGTCGTGGGCACCGGCCTCGTCGCTGCCGGAGCTGCGCTGCTGCTGCACCTGCTATGTGGAATCAGCTGGTATCTGGCGCTGCTGGTCGCGACCGCTGTGGCTCCCACCGATCCGGCCGTGGTCTTCTCCGTCCTGGGCAAACGCGAGATTGCCGGACGCAGCAGCACCATCCTGGAGGGTGAATCCGGTACGAACGATCCGGTCGGTATCTCCTTGATGTCCGGCCTGATCGCCGCGGGTGGTATCAGCGCAGCAGGGTTCCTCAGCGTGGGAACCCAATTCGCTTTGCAAATGGTGATCGGCACGGCCGTCGGAGTGATCGGCGGCCGAGTCCTGCTGGCGTTCATGCGTCGGGTGGCATTGCCCAGTGAAGGTCTCTACTCGCTTCGCACGTTGGCATGCTGCCTGTTGCTGTACGGCATTGCCACTCTTGCGCACGGCTCTGGATTTCTGGCGGTGTTCGTCGCCGGCATCGTGATCGGCGACGCCCGCGCACCCTACAAGCCGGAGATAAAGCGATTCCATGCAGCCCTGGCCGGGCTGGCCGAAATCGTCGCTTTTGCCATTCTGGGTCTCACCGTCGACCTTGGCTTACTTGTCCACTCAGATGTATGGATTCCCGGGCTCGTTCTCGGCGTGGCGCTAACAGTGCTGATCAGGCCATTGGCGGTGAGTGCCTGTCTGGTCGGCGTGCAACTGGAGAGAAATGAACGTCTCTTCATACTCGTCGCCGGCCTCAAAGGCGCGGTGCCGATTCTGCTGGGCGAGTTCCTGCGGGCCGCCCATATCGCCGACGCCGAACGGCTGTACGGCATTGTGGTCGTCGTCGTCATGTTCTCTGTTCTGGTGCAGGGCGGCACGGTGCCGAGTCTCGCGCGTCTGCTACGCCTACCCATGCGCACCGTGGACACCCAGCCATGGGAGATGGCCGTCCGGCTCGCGGACGAACCGCAGGGGGTCCATCGGTTCAGCGTTGCCTCCGGGTCTGCCGCCGAGGGCTGCACAGTAGATGAGCTCGGTGACCGCGTCGGCGACATATGGGTGAGCGTCGTGCTCCGCACCCCCGGCCTGGTGCCGGTGCGGGGGGACACCGAACTTCAGGCCGGCGACGAGGTAGTCCTGCTGGCAGATCCCGAACTTCGGGACGCCCTGGCGGAGCTGTTTGGCCCCTGGTAGGCCAAGGAGCCGGAGTCGACAACACGGTCACCCTGTGCCCTCTGCGTACACTGGCTGGATGCTTGAAGGGATCCGCGGCCCCGCCGATCTGCAGCACCTTTCACGGCGGCAGCTGACCGCTCTGGCGGCGGAGATCCGCGAGTTTCTGATCCACAAGGTCGCCGCGACCGGCGGGCATCTGGGACCCAACCTGGGCGTGGTGGAGTTGACGCTGGCGCTGCACCGGGTGTTCGACTCGCCGCACGACCCGATCATCTTCGACACCGGGCATCAGGCCTACGTGCACAAGATGCTGACCGGGCGCAGCCCCGACTTCGACACCCTGCGCAAGAAGGGTGGGCTGTCGGGTTACCCGTCGCGCGCCGAGAGCGAGCATGACTGGGTGGAGTCCAGCCACGCCAGCTCGGCGCTGTCCTACGCCGACGGGTTGGCCAAGGCCTTCGAGTTGACCGGGCACCGCAACCGGCACGTGGTGGCCGTCGTCGGCGACGGCGCCCTGACCGGGGGCATGTGCTGGGAGGCGTTGAACAACATCGCCGCCGGCAAACGGCCCGTGGTGATCGTGGTCAACGACAACGGCCGCAGCTACGCGCCCACCATCGGTGGTTTCGCCGACCACCTGGCCGCGCTGCGCCTGCAGCCGTTCTACGAGCAGCTGCTGGAGCGGGGCCGTGCCGCGGTGCGCGGCGTCCCGGTCGTCGGTGAGCTCGGCTACCAGGTGATCCACAGCGTCAAGGCGGGGCTCAAGGACGCGCTGGCGCCGCAGGCGCTCTTCACTGACCTGGGCTTGAAGTACCTGGGCCCGATCGACGGTCATGACGAGGCCGCGGTGGAGTCCGCGCTGCGCCGCGCGCGGGGCTTCGGCGGGCCGGTGATCGTGCACGTCGTCACCCGCAAGGGCAAGGGTTACGGTCCGGCCGAGAACGACGAGGCCGAGCAGATGCACGCCTGCGGGGTGATCGACCCGCTCACCGGGTACGCCACCGAGACCGCCGGCCCCGGCTGGACGGCGACGTTCTCCGATGCGCTGATCGAATACGGGGCCAAGCGCCGCGACGTCGTCGCGATCACCGCCGCCATGCCCGGCCCCACCGGGCTGGCCCCGTTCGGGCAGCGTTACCCGGACCGGATGTTCGACGTCGGGATCGCCGAGCAGCACGCGCTGACGTCGGCGGCCGGGCTGGCGATGGGCGGTCTGCACCCGGTGGTGGCGGTCTACTCGACGTTCCTCAACCGTGCCTTCGACCAGCTCATGATGGACGTCGCGCTGCACAAGCTGCCGGTCACGCTGGTGCTGGACCGGTCCGGGATCACCGGACCCGACGGCGCCAGCCACAACGGCATGTGGGACCTGTCGATCCTGGGGATCGTGCCCGGCATGCGGGTGGCCGCACCACGCGACGGCGCCAGGCTGCGCGAAGAGCTCGGTGAAGCGCTGGACGTCAATGACGGCCCCACTGCGCTGCGATTCCCGAAAGGGGATGTGGGCGAAGACATTCCCGCGATCGAACGACGGTCGGGGGTGGACGTGCTGGCGGTTCCGGCCGACGGGCTGCCCGGCGATGTCCTGCTGGTCGCCATCGGCGCCTTCGCGCCCATGGCACTGACGGTGGCCGACCGGCTGCACAATCAGGGCATCGGGGTGACGGTGATCGACCCGCGCTGGGTGCTGCCGGTGCCGGAGGCGCTCGTCGAGATGGCGGACGCACACAAGCTGGTGGTCACCTGCGAGGACAACGGCATGGCCGGCGGTATCGGTTCGGCGGTGTCGGCGGCGCTGCGGCACGCGCAGATCGACGTGCCCTGCCGCGACGTCGGGCTGCCGCAACGTTTCTTCGATCACGCCTCCCGCGGTGAGCTGCTGGCCGAGGTCGGCCTGACCGCGCAGGATGTGGCCCGCCAGATCACCGGCTGGGTTGCGGCGATGGGCAGCAGCTGCGTGGAAGAGGTCAGCGAGCAGCTGGACAACGAGCAGCTGGACAACTAGCCGACGGCAGCCCCGAGCGCGCGGGCCAGCGCGTGCACCGTCAGCTCACGCTGCCAGGGGCGTGCGCCGCCGCCGACCAGGAACTCCTCGATCACCACCGCGGTGTCCGATGTCGGCGGCTTCCAGTCCCAGCACAGCCGTCGCACCAGGTCGGGGGTGAGCAGGTTCTCGGTCGGTACGTTCACCTGCTCGGACACCTCGCTCAGCGCGGCGCGGGCCGCCTCCAGCCGCGCGGCGGCCTCGGGCTTGCGCCGTGACCAGCGCGAGGGCGGCGGGGGACCGCTGTAGGGTTCGCCGGCTTCCGGCGGCTCCGGATTGTCACGGGCCGCGGCCAGCGCAGCCAGCCACGTCGCCGCGCTGCGGCGTTGTTTGGGCCCGCCGAAGACCGGCAGGGCGAGCAGTTCGTCGACGGTGGTGGGGTTGGCGACGGCGGCGGCGATGATCGCCGAGTCGGGCAGCACACGCCCGGGCGCGATGTCGCGGCGTGCGGCGATCCGGTCGCGCACCGTCCAGAGTTCACGGACGGCGGCCAGGCCGCGCCGGTCGCGGACCTTGTGGAGACCCGAGGTACGCCGCCAGCGGTCCCGGCGCGTCGACGTGGTGAAGTCGGTGACCCGAAGATGATTGAATTCCTGCGCCGCCCAATCGGTTTTACCCTGCTGCGCCAGTACCTCGGCGACAGCCTGACGCAGTTCGATGAGCACCTCGACGTCGAGCGCCGCATAGTTGAGCCACTCCGGGGGAAGCGGACGTTTCGACCAGTCGGCGGCACCGTGGCCCTTGGCCAGGCCCAGGCCCAGCAGCCGCTGCACCATCGCGGCCAGATTGACCCGATCGAAACCGGCCAGCCGCCCGGCCAGTTCGGTGTCGTACAAGGCCTTGGGCCACATGCCGACCTCGGCCAGGCAGGCCAGATCCTGGTCTGCGGCGTGCAGAATCCACTCGTCGTCGTCGAGCACCTCGGCGACCGGGCGCAGCAGGGCCGCCGGGTCCTCGCCGGCACCGACCGGATCGATCAGCACCGTGCCGGCGCCGGCACGCCGGATCTGGATCAGATAGGCCCGATTGGAGTAGCGGAAGCCCGATGCCCGCTCGGCGTCCACCGCGAACGGCCCGCGGCCGGCGGCCAGCAGGTCGGCTGCGGCGCCGATCTGGGTGCGCGTGACCGACACCTCCGGTACTCCGTCGGCGGGATGCGGCAGCGGCGTGGGCTCGGGCTCTTCGGTAGCCGGTTCTGTGGTCTGCCCGGACATCTCAGACGCGGGTTCGCGAGCTCAGGTCGGTGATCCCGACCGGGGGCAGACCGGCCGCGTGTTCGAGCACCTCACAGAACGCCTGGACATGGGTGCCCAGTTCCGGGGTGGTCGCGGTCCAGGAGGCGCGCAACTCCAGCTGGTGTCCCCGCGGCGGGCCGGAGATGTCGCCGTACCGCACCGAGGTGGTTGCGGTGACGGTGCCGCCCAGCGCGGTGACGTGGTCGGTGCGGGCGCCCAGCGCCTCGACCAGCCAGCTCCACGCGACTTCGGGCAACAGCGGGTCGATCGCCTCCTGCGGGTCCAAGTCGGCCTGGATGAAGGCCACCATCCGCATGGTGCCGTCCCACGCGTCGGTGCCGTCGGGGTCATACAGCAGGATCAGCCGGCCGAACGCGTCGCCGTCGGAGTCCTCCGGGACGAACTCGGTGTCGGCATGCTTGACCTCGGCCCCCAGCGCGTAGCTGTAGGGCGCCAGGCGTTGCGGCGGCCGGATCGGGCCCAATTCGATCTCTGACCGCACCGTCGCGGCGTGCATCGTCGCCACCGCTTCGCGGAATGGGGCAGGCTCGGCTGATGTCACGGGTGCCGCTCCTTAACTCATCGCTGTGCGCCGCGTCGCCGGCGGCCGGCCCACAGGTGCTATGGCGCACCGCCGCGACGCGGGCCACCGATCTCACGCTAACCCCCGGCGCCGGTCGGCGCAGACAGGCGCGCCGAATTGGGCTGGGACCGCCGCATGAACCCGTATGAACCGAGACGATTCCCGCCCGCGCAACCGTCCGTGGCAGCATTGAGCGCGATGAGTGCCCGTCGTGAGCTGCCCGATTCCCCGTACCTGGCCGCCGTCGCCGGCCGCCGACCCAGCCGGACACCGGTCTGGTTCATGCGGCAGGCCGGCCGGTCGCTGCCGGAATACCGTGAGCTTCGCGCCCAGCACAGCATGCTGGCGGCCTGCTTCGATCCCGAGCTGGTCTGCGAGATCACCCTGCAGCCGGTGCGCCGCCACAGGGTCGACGCGGCGATCCTGTTCTCCGACATCGTGGTGCCGCTGCGTGGCGCCGGGGTGGACCTGGACATCGTCCCCGACGTCGGGCCGGTGATCGCCGACCCGGTGCGCAGTGCGGCCGACGTGGCCGCGCTCAAGCCGCTGGACCCCCAGCAGGTGACGGCCGTCGCGGCAGCGGTGTCACTGCTGGTGGACGCGCTGGGTGAGGTGCCGCTGATCGGTTTCGCCGGAGCGCCGTTCACCATGGCGTCCTACCTGGTCGAAGGGGGTCCCAGCCGGACCCACGCCCGCACCAAGGCGATGATGCTGGCCGACCCGGACAGCTGGCATGAACTGATGACCCGGCTCACCGACCTGACCATCGCGTTCTTGACCGTCCAACTCGACCACGGGGTGGACGCCATCCAGCTGTTCGACTCCTGGGCCGGAACGCTGTGCCTGGCCGACTACCGCCGTTTCGTGGCGCCGCACAGCGCGCGGGTGTTCGCCACCCTCGCCGAGCGGGAGGTGCCGATGACGCATTTCGGGGTGCAGACCGGCGAGCTGCTGGGCGCCATGGCGGCGGCCGGAGCGTCCGTGGTCGGGGTGGACTGGCGGACCTCGTTGACCGATGCGGCCGCTCGAGTCGGCCCCGGCACCGCCCTGCAGGGCAACCTGGATCCGGCGGTGCTGCTGGCGGGCTGGCCGGTGGTGCAGCGTGCGGCGCAGGATGTTGTCGCCGACGGTCGCGCGGCCGTTGTCGCCGGAGCGTCGGGACACGTGTTCAACCTCGGACACGGTGTGCTGCCGGAAACCGACCCCGGTGTGCTCACCGACTTGGTGTCGCTGGTCCATTCATTGTGACCACGTCGTATTGCGTTGTCGGGGGCGGGATCTCCGGTCTGGTCGCCGCCCATCGGCTGCGTGCGGCGCTCGGCGATGCGGTAGACATCACCGTCTTCGAACCGGCGGATCGGCTCGGCGGGGTGCTGCGCACCGAGACCGTGGGCGGGATCGGCATGGACGTGGGGGCGGAGGCGTTCGTCGCCCGCCGGCCCGAGGTGCCCGCCCTGCTGGCGGAGCTGGGGCTGGCCGACCGGCAGCGCGCCACCACCGGGGTGCGGCCGCTGCTGTACAGCCACCGCCGGCTGCATCCGTTGCCGCCGGACACGCTCAGCGGGATCCCGTCCTCGCCGGAGTCGATGGCCGGGTTGGTCGACCCGGAGACCCTT
This sequence comes from Mycolicibacter longobardus, assembly GCF_002102265.1. GTDB lineage: Bacteria > Actinomycetota > Actinomycetes > Mycobacteriales > Mycobacteriaceae > Mycobacterium > Mycobacterium longobardum. Next base: position 114,486 of record NZ_LQPG01000010.1, read on the forward strand.
GCCCGAATTGCCGGCGAACCCGGCCGCCCGCTGGACTACGAACCCGGCAGCGATCCGGCGCTGGGTGCGTTGGTGGCTGAGCGGTTCGGGGCGCAGGTCGTCGCCTGTTCGGTGGATCCGCTGATCGGCGGGGTGTATGCGGGTTCGGCGGCGACGGTGGGGCTGCGCTCAGCGGTGCCGGGCCTGGCCGCGGTGCTGGACGAGGGTGCTCCCAGCCTGACCGAGGCGGTGCGGCGGGCCCTGCCGGCCAGCACCGGTGTCCCGGTGTTCGGTGCGATCACCGGTGGCTACCGGGTGCTGGTCGACGCGCTGGTACGCAGCAGTGGACTGCGCTGGGTGCAGTCGGCGGTGACCCAGATCGATCCGGTCGGCGACGGCTGGCAGTTGCGCGACGCCGCCGGCGGCCACCACCGCGCCGACCGAGTCGTGGTCGCGGTGCCCGCTCCGGTGCTGGCCCGGCTGGCAACCGGGTTCGCCCCGCGCACCGCGGCGGCGGCCAGCCAGATCGTCAGCGCATCATCGGTGGTGGTGGCGATGGCGGTCCCGGCCGGCGCGGCGTTCACCAACAATTCCGGGGTGCTGGTCGCCACCGGGGAGAGGTTGCACGCCAAGGCGATCACCCTGACGTCGCGCAAGTGGGGCGACCGGGGTTACGGCGGCAAGGTGGAGTTGCTGCGGTTGTCCTTCGGCCGGTTCGGCGACTCCCGCATCGGTGCCTCCGATGCGGAGCTGGTGGGGTGGGCGGTACAGGACCTGCAGACCGTCTTCGGGGTCACGGTGGACCCGATCGAGGTGCGGGTGCAGCGCTGGCCTGCGGCGATGCCGCAATACCGTTCGGGGCATGCGGCCCTGGTGACCGGGCTGCGTGCCGCGCTGCCGCCGACGGTGGCGGTCGCCGGCAACTACCTGGACGGGATCGGGGTGCCGGCCTGCATCGCCGCGGCCGATCGTGCTGTGGCGTCGGTGATCAGCGCCACTCCGGCTCCCTAGAACACCGCCAGAGATCGGCGCCGCGCGTCGTGGCAGCATATGAGGCATGGCGCACCTCGACTACGACAAGCTGAATTCCACCCTCCGCTATGTGATGTTCTCGGTGTTCTCGGTTCGGCCCGGCATCCTCGACGGGGATCCCGACACCCGTGAGCAGATAGCCGACCAGGTCGCCACTTACCTGAAGCAGCAGGAAGAGCGCGGCGTGGTGGTCCGCGGGGTTTACGACGTAGCCGGTCTGCGCGCCGACGCCGACTTCATGATCTGGACCCACGCCGAGCGGATCGAGGACCTGCAGGCTACCTACGCCGGCTTCCGCCGCACCGCCCTGGGCCGGGCCTGCGAGTCGGTGTGGAGCAGCGTGGCATTGCACCGGCCGGCCGAATTCAACCGGAGTCATGTCCCCGCGTTCATTGCCGGTGAGCCGGCGGGCGCCTATGTCTGCGTGTACCCGTTCGTGCGGTCGCTCGAGTGGTACGTGCTGCCCGAGGAGGATCGCCGCCGGATGCTGGCCGAACACGGGATGGCCGCCCGGGGGTACAAGGATGTCCGGGCCAACACGGTGCCCGCGTTCGCGCTCGGTGACTATGAGTGGATTCTGGCGTTCGAAGCGCCTGAACTCGACCGGATCGTCGACCTGATGCGCGACCTGCGTAACACCGAGGCCCGCCTGCACGCCCGGGAGGAGACACCGTTCTTCACGGGTCCCCGGGTCGAGATCGAGCAATTGGTGACGTCGCTGCCGTAGGGCCTTGCGCCAGACGGAAACCCGCGACGCACTGTCGGCGTGCCGCGTCGTCAGGTTCCCACTCGCCGCGAGCAGATCAGGGCGACGGGATCAGCCGCAGGCAGATCGAATTGATGCAGTAGCGCTGGTCGGTCGGGGTGGGATAGCCCTCGCCGGCGAAGACATGGCCCAGGTGGCTGTGGCAGGACGCGCACAACACCTCGGTGCGCTGCCGCCCCAGCGAGTTGTCCGGGCGCAGGATCACCGCGTCGGAGTCGGCCGGGTCGAAGAACGACGGCCAACCGCAGTGCGAGTGGAATTTCTCTGTGCTGCGGAACAATTCGGCACCGCACGCCCGGCACTCGTAGATACCTTCGGTGGTGGTGTCGGTGTATTCGCCGGTGTTCGGCGGCTCGGTGCCGGCGCGACGCAGCACCGCGAACTCTTCGGGGGTCAGTTTCGCGCGCCACTCATCGTCGGTGAGGGACACCTTGGGAGACGTCATGCCTCCACGGTAGCCCGGTCGCGCTCGGACGCCAGCCACGCCGGATCGATTCCGTCGTCCAGGCGACCCTGTTCGCGGGCGTCCAGGTAGCGGTAGCACAGCACGGCACACACCACGATCAGCAGCAGCGACCAGCCGTAGGTGATCTTGAGGTAGTCCAGCGGCCGTCCGATGTTCATCCACCGGAAGATCAGCCACTTGTCCAGGGTCATGAACCCGTAGACCCCCAGCCACGCCGGCCAGTTGCGCAGCACCGAGTTCGGCAGCACCACCGTCATCAGGAACGGGAACAGCACGATCGAGTAGTAGCCCTGGCCCAGCGACAGCACCAGGAAGGATGCGGTCAGCAGCACACCAGAGGAGGTCAGCATCCAGAACCGCGGGTCGCGGGTGCGGTAGTAGCGGTACAGCAGCCACAGGCTGACCGCGGCGAGCACGGTGAACAACACCCGCATGAACAGGATCAGCGCGGGAGGCAGGCCGAAGAACACGCCGTTACCCAGGATCGAGGAGTTGAAGTAGTCGCGGGTGCCCATGATGTAGGGAACCGTCTGGGTGAAGTAGCTGGTCGGGTCGCTGGCCAGCGGAAACGCCGCCAGGTTGAACAGCACCGGCACCGCGATCGCCCCGACGAACGGCCGCCACTGCCGGCTCAGCAGAGGCAGGAGCAGCAGCGGCGCCAGCACCGGCTTGACCACCAGGGTCAGCCCGATCGCCACACCGGCCCACCACTGGCGACTCTCCCGGCCGTCGAGCAGCCAGCGGAAGTACAGCACCTCGGCCAGCAGGATCACGCCGTTGATATTGGTGAACACCAGTGTGCTGCTGACGCTTTCGGTGAGGAACATCGCCGCCAGCAGGGCCGGGGCCGCCACCGAGGTCAGCCCGAAGCCGAACAGCCGCAGCAACAGATAGGCGGCGATCAGGATCGCGATCGTGTTGGTGGCGATGAACGTGTACCGCGACAGGGTCTCCGGCAGGTACCCGAACGGCGACATCAGCAGGGTGCCGCCCGGTGAGTAGAGGTAGTGCGGGTCGACGTAGTCGAAGTGCTCGTTGTAGATGTCCAGGCCGCGCCGGAAGTTGAGCACCGCCCGGTACACCGGCTTGAAGTCGTCGGTGATGTTGCCGTTCAGCGGCAGGATCACGGAGCGGTGGATCAACGACATGATGGCCACCGGCCACAGCACCGAGCGCAGCACCGTCGCGGTGCTCGGGGCGCTGGTGGGAGGCCGGAACGCGGCCAGTAGGGCGGTGCCCGCCCGCTTGGTCAAGGAGTCGGCTGCCGTCACCAGCGAACCGTACACCGGAGCAGGGTCAGGCCGGGCAGTAGACGTCGGTCTCGGGCAACTTTCCGCTGTCCAGATAACCGATCAGCGGCGGCAGCGTGCACGACGAGTACACCGTCGCACCGTGTCCGATACCCTGCCACATCACCCGCTTGCTGGCCGCGCCGGCGTTGATGACGGCCGCGGCGGTGGCCGCCACCCCGTCTTCGCCGACGATCGGGTCGTTCTGCACCCCGAGCAGCAGCACGTCGATCTTGAGTTCCTTCGGTGCCTCCGGAGTGCTGCTGCTGGGCCAGCTCAGGCACTGCGCCATATCCAGGGCGCCGACCGCGCCGAACTGTGGGTATTCCTTACCCCAAGCGACCACCAGCTCCCGGACCCGATCGGGTGTGGGCCGGTTGAGCGCGTCGGCGCAGAAGTTGATGAAGCGGCCGTCGCTGCCGGTGGTGCCCTGGGCGCGGTTGATCAGGTTGGTCAGCAGATTGGCGTCGCCGGAATGCGCGGTCTCCAGCGCTTTGGCCAATTCGTTGGTGGTGTGGACGCGGTCGCCGGTGGGATAACCCAGGGCGGTGATGATGGCGTTGGTCACCGCGGCCACCGACGCGCCGCCCGGGCCGTGCCCGGAACGGGCGGAGTCCAGCACCGCGTCGACGGCGCCCTTCGGCTCGGGTCCCAGGGGGCAGTTCACCGCGACGCACTGCGCGACGAACGCCTCGAAGGCCGCCTCCTGGCCTTTGACCCGCTGCTCGGCGGCGGCCTCGGCGGCCACCCCGAGCGGGATGGGGGAGTCCAGTGCCAGCCGGGCCACCTTGCCGGGATGGGAGCCGGCGTAGGCCAGTGCCACCTGGGCGCCGTTGCCGATCCCCAGCAGTGCCAACGCCGGGACGTCCCAGATGCTGCGCAGCCGTTCGAGATCGGTGGCGGCGTGGGCGTTGTCGTAGGCGGACTCGCCGGGCGAGATGGAGTCGGTGCAGTCGGTGGTGGCTTCCATCGTGATGGTGCCCAGGTTGGCCACCGGGTCGTCGCCGGGGGCGAACTGCGCCTGGTTCCACATCTCGTCGCGCTGGCCGCGATCGCGGCAGTCCACCGGACTCGACATCCCGATGCCACGCCGGTCCACAGCGATGATCGGGTGGCTCTTGAGCACGTCGGCGCCCGCCCGTGCCAGCCAGATCGGCAGCTGCAGCGACGACGGCAGGTCCCAGCCGGTGGTGAACACTACCGGTCCGGCGTCGGCCGGGGTCTGCACCGATCGGGCCCGCACCACCCCGATGCTGATCGCCGAGGAACCGCCGCCGAGCGGATCGAGGTCGGCGTCATAGCTGGAGCAGTCCAGCCGCACCCCGGGGGTGGCGGGCAACGCGGCATCGCCGAACACCCGTGCCGTGCAGTCATGCCAGGGCAGTTCGTTCTTGGGGACCTCGATCGGCGGCGGCCCGGCATTGTCCGGTGTGGACTCGGGTTGGCCCTGGGGCCCGGCACCGGAGTCGGTGGCGAACCGCGGGTCGGCGGCCAGCCCGGGCGCGCAGCCTGCCAGCATGGGCGCGGACACGGCCAGTGCGGCGGCCGCCGCAACCGTGATCCGGGCGAACCTGGAGTAGCTGGTCATGCCTGTCACCTTATAGGCGCCCGCTTTTGACGTAGCGGCCGTAGAGGTAGCCGGATTCGTCGGTGAGCAGATGCGCGCAGTGCATCGGGGTGGTCAGCTCGCCGGGACCGGTGGCGATGCGGCGGGCCAGACCCCCGACCAGATACGGGGCCACGGTCAGGCACAGCTCGTCGAGCAGCCCGCGCTCGATGAAAGAGCCCAGCAGGGTCGGTCCGCCTTCGGTGAGCACCCGATACTGCCCGCGCTCGGCCAACGCGGCCAGCACGGCGGCCTCGTCCACGCGCTCGGGATCATCTCCCGAGCAGTCCAGGACCTCCGCGTGCCCGGCCAGCCGGCGTCGCGTGTCCGCGGCGTTCTTCGAGCAGGTCAGCACCAGTGGCGCCAGCTCGGTGTCGTTGAACACCCGCAGGTCTCGGTCCAGTCGCCCGGCCCGGGTCACGATCGCCAGCCGGGGCACTTCGGACTGTCCGCGGTCACGGCGGCTCTGGCGCTGCGCGACGCCCAGACGCGCTCCGCCGTAGTTCTCGACCCGGACCGTTCCCGCCCCGACCACGACGACGTCGGCCAATGCCCGCAGCAGCATGAAAAGGGTGCGGTCGCCCGGCCCGGCCAGCCCGCCGGAGGTGCCCGCCACCGTGGCGCCGCCGTCGATGCTGCCGATGAAATTGGCCCGGACCCAGATTCGCGGCTGGTCGGCCGGCGGATAGGCGTACAGCCGTGCCAGTTCGGCGTCGTCGACGGGTGTGGCCGAACCCAGCAGGGTGAATCCCGGGTCTGCGCTGAGGTCGGACATGGCCTCGATTGCACCATGTGGCTACAGTTCCTGCGTGCCTAATCCCGCTGTCGAGTCGATCGGTCATCTGGTGGACCGGCATCCGGCGGTCTCACCGGAGCGTCTGATTGCGCAGCTCAAGCCGCCGCCGACGTTCTCTGAGGCCAGCTTCGCCAGCTACCGTCCCGACCCGGCGCAGCCCACCCAGGCGGCCGCGGTGACCGCCTGCACCACGTTCTGCGCGCAGGCGCTGGCCCGGCGGGCGGGGCGGCGCAAGCTGTTCGGCAAGCGTGAGGTGCTGCCGGGCGTGGGGCTGTACCTCGACGGCGGTTTCGGCGTTGGCAAGACGCATCTGCTGGCCTCGGTCTATCGCGAGATCACCGAGACCCCGGGCGGGGCCGAGTCGCATGGGACGGCGTTCGCGACGTTCATGGAGCTCACCCAGCTGGCCGGGGTGTTCGGATTCACCGAATGCATCGAGTTGCTCGGCGGCTACACCGTGGTGTGCATCGATGAGTTCGAACTCGACGACCCGGGCAACACCACGCTGGTGTCGCGGCTGCTGTCCGAACTGGTGGCGCGCGGGGTGTCTGTCGCCGCCACGTCCAACACGCTGCCCGAGCAACTCGGCGAGGGACGTTTCGCCGTTCAGGACTTTCTGCGCGAAATCAGTGCTCTGTCAAGCATTTTCACCCCGGTTCGGGTCGACGGTCCGGACTATCGGCACCGGGACCTGCCGCCGGCGCCCGAACCACCGTCGGCGCAGCAGGTCGCCCAGCGTGCCGCGGAGCTGCCGGGCTCGACACTGGACGACTTCGACGCGCTCTGCGCGCACCTGGCCACCATGCACCCGTCGCGGTACCTGACCCTGATCGAAGGCGTCACCGCCGTGTTCCTCACCGGTGCGCACCCCATCGACGATCAGAACGTGGCGCTGCGGCTGGTGGCGCTGACCGATCGGCTCTATGACGCGGGCACCCCGGTGGTGGCCTCCGGAGCCAAGCTGGACGACATCTTCAGCGCCGAGATGCTGGCCGGGGGATACCGCAAGAAGTACCTGCGCGCCACCTCGCGGCTGCTCGCGCTCAGTAGGGCTCAGTAGGGTCGACTAGCTCAGAGGTTCCACTGCGCCAGGCGCAGCCCGGTGTTGCGCGACAGCATCACCACGTGGGTGACCAGGCCGCGGTAGACATCCCAGTAGACGCCGCCGTTGACGGTGGAGCCCGCCGGGGCGTTGGTCAGGACCGCGTCCAGGGCCGTCGGGTCGTCGGTGTGCTTGGACACGTACGCGTCGCCGCCGGGCGTCACGCCGTCGAAGGTGACCGAGGCCGCCATGATGTAGGGGTTGGGCACCGAGATCGGGTGGATGGTCACGTTCGCCCGCCACGGGCCGCCCTGGTTGCGCCAGCGCGGCGTCCCGTTCGCGCCCCAGCCCGGCGGGATCTCACTGGGCACCACGTCGTGCACCGTCACATCTGCCACCAGCGGACCGAACGCCTCGTCCTTGTACTGGATGCGCAGCGTGTCGCCGAGCCGGCCGATCGGCGCCTCGGGGTTGGTGGTGGGCGTGGCATATCCGGCGGCGGGTGCCATCAAAGCGGCCAACGCGGTGACGACGGAAGTGACCAGGGCCAGAATCCAGCGATGCATCATGTCCCCTTCGTTTGCTTCTGGGCATGATGGCACATCGTGATCGCGGGTGCAGCCGCCCTGGCCCGCCAGATGGGACAGCGGTCAGTTCGCGGGATCGGCTGCGCCGCCGGCCAGGTTCGTGCTGATCGACTCCAGGGCTTGCGCGAGGTCGGCCTCGGCGCGTTCCCGGTCCACTCCGGCACGGTGCAGGGGCCCGGTGTCGTCCTCCTCCTCGAGCAGCGCCAGCAGCAGGTGCTCGGTGCCGATGTAGTTGTGTCCGAGGCGAAGTGCGGTGCGGAAGGTCAACTCCAGTGCTTTGCGGGCCGGGCCGCTGAACGGAATCAATGCGGGCGATCCGGTGCCGCCGGGCGGCAGGGTGACACCGGCGACGACGGCGTCGGGGTCGACATGCTGCGCGGTGAGCAACGCGGTGGCCAACGCGCCGCGGTCCTGCAGCAGGCCCAGGACCAGATGGTCGGGGGTGATCTCGGCATTGCGCGCCTGGTGGGCAGCGTTCTGGGCCGCCACGACGGCATTGCGTGCCCGGGGCGTGAAGCGGGCGAAGCCCTGCTCGGCGTCGAGTCCGGTGGTCTCGGCCCGCGGGACGAACCGCTTCTGCGCCGCCTGCTTGGTGACGCCCATGCACTTGCCGATATCGGTCCACGAAGCGCCGGACCGGCGTGCCTGGTCGACGAAGTGCCCGATCAGATGGTCGGCGACCTCGCCGAGATGCTCGGCTGCCAGTACGGCGTCGGTCAACTGTTCCAGTGGATTGTCGTGTACTCCGGTGATGGCGTTGATCAGGTCATCGAGGCGGACTGACGGGGTGAGCGGAGTCGGGTTGGCCATATCGTCAACTGTAGGTTGACGATATGGGTTCGTCAACCGATGGTTGACGTTGGCGGATCTCTGCGAAATGCGACTTAGCCAGGCATGATCTTCGTTATAACTGATCCGTTGGCGCAGCTAACAAGGCGGCGCAACTACGGCAAAGGGGTTACACAATGCTCGAATCGCTGATCGCAGGCGCTCTTGGGGGCGCTCTCGGAGGCAAAGCGGCCGACACGTCGGCAAAGATCCCCAGTCCGGGCGGCCTCGGTAGCTTGATCAGTGGCGGTCTCGGCGGTCTGGCCGGTGGCGGGCTGCTGAACAGCGTTCTCTCCAGCGGTGTCGCCGGTGGGTTCGACTGGGCCCAAGCGGCCGGCAGCCTGGTAGGCGGCGGCGTGCTGGGCACCATCGTGACCGCGGTGGTCGGCCTGGCGCTGAAGTCCAAGAAGAGCTAACGCGCAGGCCTGCAACGCTTTACAGCCAAGCCCCTGTCGCCACCACGGTGGTGGCAGGGGCTTTTGCCGTGTCGAGCTTGTCGGAGGTCGACCGTATGCTGGCCGACCCCGGGCTGGGCGACGTCGCCAAAGAGGCCAAAGAGGTGGCGCTCAACGCACAGTTGGGTTCCGGGTGACGAGGAGATGGCCATGAAAGACAAAGACCGGGAACTGACCGACCTGCTCAACCGGGTCGCTGCGGAGGCCGAGGCCACCATCGACCAGCCCGACGACGGACAGCCGCTGCCCCCGCATGTGAAGGTGAGCCGGCCCAACAGGCTCCGCCGCCGTGTACGGCAAGTGCGACTGAATCCGGATGAGCTGGAGTCCCTGGAGCGCCTCGCGGCACGGCGAGGGCTCGTCGAGCAAGAAAAGGCCGACCGACGGCATGAGGCAGGCCGAGCCGAACCGGATTAGCGCGGGGAGTCCTGCGTGGTGTCTTCCGTGTTGGCGGAAGCCTGCTCAGTTGGACCGCTGTTGCATGCTTGTTGCATACGGGCCGGGTAATGGTTCTCGGTAGTGCCTCTGAGCTGGTGAAACTGTGGTGCGCGGTACTGGGATTGAACCAGCGACCTCTTCCGTGTCAGGGAAGCGCTCTCCCGCTGAGCTAACCGCGCTTAGAGCCTAGGACGGAGGTGGAGACGGGAATCGAACCCGTGTGCACGGCTTTGCAGGCCGTTGCCTCACCACTCGGCCACTCCACCGCAAGGGGTTGATGCCACTTGACACCCTCGAGCGGATGACGGGATTCGAACCCGCGACCCTCACCTTGGCAAGGTGATGCGCTACCAACTGCGCTACATCCGCGTGCCACGGGCGAGATCGTCGCCCGTCGCGATGCAGAACATTAGTCCACTCATGTGAGACAACACAACTTGGCCTGTCAGACCGGCGAGTCGCACGAAAATCCGCCTGCGCATTGAGGCTCGGCGTGCCCGGCGTGCTAGTGTTCGACCTCGTTCATCCGGTCTCGTAGCTCAGGGGGAGAGCGTCCGCCTCACACGCGGAAGGTCGCTGGTTCGATCCCAGCCGGGACCACCGAAAGCCACCTGCTAGCAGGTGGTTTTTCCGTTTCGGGCGCCTTGCGGCGAAGCTGAACTGGCCCAGAGCGACCCGCGTGGTCAGCGGCGGGGGTGGCGGCCCGCGGTTGCCGCCCCCAGCTCTCGACTGTTCGGCCGGTTATCGCTACCCGCTGCGCTCTTTCGGTCTCGCCGTCGAATGGCGGCCTCCTCCCTTTCGCGACAGGCACACGAGGTGAATATCTCAGGTTGGCTTAAGGTAAGTGGGTCCGCGTGTCACCCGCGTGAGTCACTAGTTGTCGGCGGTGGGTCCTGCCCGCCCGGCGGCTCGACACACGGGCCGCGATGCCCAGCCGACACACTCGGTCGTGGTCGAGGCAGCGGGCTGCAAAGCTAGGGGGATTTGAAGACGTCGTGATCTCCGACGCGGCGCCATCGACAGCGCAATTCATCAGCGACGGTGAGCAGTTCGAAGGTGGCGCGGCCATCCGGGCTGGCGAAGGACCACGACATCTCCAGAATGCCCGGCGCGCCTTGCACGGCCTTGACGCGCAGTGATCGCGGCCACGGAGTCGCCGGATCGGCGGCGTAGGCGTCGCACGCCGGGGCGAATCTCGTCCTCACGACGTCCCGGAAGGTCGCTCGGTGCTCGACCTTCAGTCTGCGGTAATCGGCATCGAAAGCTGGGGTCGTCTCGAACTTCACGGCTGATCAGGGTCGTCGGCCTGGGCCTGGGCGTCGAGGTGATCGAGATGATCAAGGAAGGCCGCGCTGTCGTCGTGGACGGTCACCCGTCCGGCCGCCACGTGCTCGTCGACTTCCTTTTCCCGTCGTTGCCAGCGGTCCTCCCAGAACCATCGTTGATCGGCAGGTACTGGTAGCGCCGGCCGAAGCTCTAGCACCCCGTCCTCACGCTCGGTGATCTCGACCTGAGCCCCCGACTCGTCGAGATGCAACCGCCGACGCAGCTCGGCCGGCAGTGCAACAACACCGCGGCCCTGGACAGCCACGAAGCCATGAAAAGTCATAGCTCTATGGTCCCACTCACCCGTAAAACAGTAAAGCGGTATTACTGCAACCGCCATTACGTGCCGACGCGCCCGCCTCACAAGGCCTTCAGGCCGCCTCGCTCGTCGAATGGCGGGCTCCTACCTTTCGTGGTAGGCACATGGGGTGAATATCTCAGGTTGGTTTAAGGCAAATGGCTCCGCTCCGTCGCGGCGGGTGGCTGCTGCTGGAGCGTCTGTCGGGGCGTTGGCGGCGTTCGGATTGGCGCCGGTAGCCCACGCTGACTTCGAGGACTTCTTCGCTGATCTGTTGGATCCGGCTGCGTGGGGTGCGGTGTTCGATCCCGGTTACTGGGGTGGTCTGGATCCGGCGTCGACGGTTGATCTGGCGTCATTGTTCGTCGGTGATGACCTGCCCGGCGCGGCTGTCGGTACTGATTTCGCCGACTGGTTCCAGAACGACATCTATCTGCCGCTGCACGCTGCGATGCAGGACTGGATCGACAGTCCGGTCGGTGCGCAGGTCAACGACTTCATCAACCCGCTGTTTGCTTTCGGCGGCGCCTGCGGCCTGATCTGCAACGGCGTCGACGGCACCGAGGTCGACCCTGACGGCGGCGCCGGCGGATGGATCTTCGGTGACGGCGGAACCGGTTGGAGCAGTACGCAAGACGGTATTGCCGGTGGCGCCGGCGGTGCCGGCGGCTGGTTGGGCAACGGCGGTGCCGGCGGTGACGGTGGCGCCGGCGCCGATGGTGGTGTCGGTGGTGCCGCTAACTGGATCGGCAACGGGGGCGCTGGAGGCAACGGCGGCGCGGGCCTTGATGGCCTACAGGCGGGCGACGGCGGCAACGGCGGCGCCGGCGGCCGAAGCGGAATGTTGTTCAGCACCAACGGTGATGGCGGCAACGGCGGACACGGTGGCAACTCCGTCGGCGATGGCGGGATCGGCGGCGCCGGTGGTAACGGCGGTGCCAGTGGTCGCGCGCCGGGAATTTTCGCGATCGGTGGTGCCGCCGGCAATGGCGGAAACGGTGGTGATGGCGGCAGCGCTGACGGCGTCGGCAGCACGGGCGGTGCCGGCGGCAACGGCGGCGACGGCAGCATGTCGAGCTACTGGCTGGGTAGGGATGCCAGCGTCGGCGGCAATGGTGGAGACGGTGGTGCTACCAGCGGCGCCGGCAGTGTCGCGGGCAACGGCGGCAATGGCGGCAAGGGCGGCATCTTCGTCTACGGACAGGGAGACCTTGACGGTGGCAACGGTGGCAATGGTGGCCACGGCGGTGCCGCTGTCGGTGAAGGCAGTACCGCCGGCAATGGTGGTGACGGCGGCATCGGCGCGCCCAGCAGCGGTCAGGGTGGTGGCCGCGACGGTGGTGTCGGCGGTGTCGGCGGCAACGGCGGCGCGGCTATCGGTGACCACAGCACCGCCGGTAACGGTGGTAACGGCGGCGGTGGTGGTAACGGCGGTGCCGTGGGTGGTGGCCGCGACGGTGGTGTCGGTGGTGTCGGTGGCGATGGCGGCTCGGCGACCGGTGTCGGCAGCACCGCCGGCAACGGTGGTACCGGCGGTAGCGGAGGCATCGGCGGCGGCTTGGGTGGTGGCCGCGACGGCGGTGCGGGCGGTGCCGGTGGACATGGTGGCGAGGCCAGCGGTGCAGGCAGCGTCGCCGGCGCCGGCGGTAGCGGCGGCGCCGGGGGCATGGGCAACCCCTTGGGCGGTAGCAGTAACGGCGGGGTAGGCGGCAATGGCGGCAACGGCGGTGACGGCACTGATGGCGGAGCTGCCAGCCACGGTGGTGCCGGCGGCATAGGCGGCGGCACCGGCCTGAGCCCCAGCAGCGGTACTGGCGGCAACGGCGGTGTCGGCGGCAACGGCGGCGCCAGCGACGGGGGTATCGGTGGCGCGGGCGGCCAGGGCGGAGAAGGCAGCAGCACCGGCAGCTGGTCACGTGCCGGTGGTGGAGGCGGCGGTGGCGGTGGTGCCGGTACCGCAGGCCAGGGCGGTGACGGCGGCAATGGCGGCAATGGCGGCGTCGGACCTGATACCAGTGGTGGCACCGGGGGGATCGGCGGGACCGGCGGAAGCGCCGACGGTGGTATCGGGGGAGTCGGTGGCAACGGCGGCAACGGTGGTTCCCACCCGCTGGGCGCCACAGGCGGCAGCGGTGGCAACGGTGGCAATGGCGGCCAGGTCGGCCCCAACGGCAACGGTGCCGGCGGCAACGGCGGAAACGGCGGAGGCACTTTCCAGAACCCCGGTGGCAACGGCGGCAACGGCGGCGCCGACGGCACGCCCGGGACACCGGGGGCTGATGGCGCATCCGTCCCGAACCCATTCGACTGACCGATAGGCGAGCTACGGCGTCAGCTGAATCGAAGGGAGAGAATCCTTGCGCCCTGCTTGCTGGCGGCTGGTTCTCGCCCTCCTGCTGATCGTCGGCGCTGGCCTGCCTGCAGCTCCACCCGCGGCTGCCATGGTGATCTTGGGCGGTGGGGCCGTCATCGTCGTCGACGGCAACAACTACTGCACGCTGACCACGATCGGACGTGACCGGTTTGGTGATGTGGTGGGTTTCACCGGAGCGTATTGCGGTGGACCTGGGGCAGCCGTCGCGGTCGCGGGAACAGACACCACCGTAGGCACCGTGGTGGCCGTCAACGGCGACCTACGCTACGCGGTGGTCAGGTTCGATGTTCCCGAGCTCATCCCAGTCTCGGACTACGCCGGCATTGCGATCAACGGCATCGGCCCGGACCCGGTGTTCGACTCTGAGGTGTGTAAGTGGGGACCTGTCACCCCTGGCATCTGCAATCGCATCATTTTCGACGGGTGGCCGCGTATGACGATGCGGGAGCAATTTGATGCGGGCGATGTGGGAGCCCCGGTAACGCTGAACGGTCTGCTGGTGGGCCTGGCCTACGGCGGTGGCGTGAGCATGAGCCGGTATCGGCCTCCGCAGGGGCTTACGTACTTGACCAGGTTCAGCGCGATCCTGGCCGACGTCAACGCCGGCGACGGACCGGGCAGCGGATTCGTCCCGATCGGCAGCTGACGGCGGCTGTCATGCGATCATCGGGTCGATGGCAGACCGCGGCACCAGCACGTGGAGAGCCCCGGCTGAGCCGGGCAACAACACGCCCTGGTCGAAGAAGAAGATCACCCCGTCGTTGACCACCGCGAAATTCTGATAGTTGGCGGGGTCGTACAGCGCGGTTTGCGCGATCGGCAACTGTGGCGGCGCCGTGGCGGACGTGGTCGCAGCCGACTGCCCTGATTGGGTGGGCGCCGGTGCCAGCTGCTGCTGCAGTTCAGCCTGGACGATCGGCGCGACGGTCTTCAGCGGATCATCCACCTGCCACAACGGCGCGTGGTCTTTGTCGTCCGGGGCGGCCGCGTAGGTGATCGGCTTGCGGTAGGTCTGGTCCCAGTTGAACGCTTTGTACGTCGTCTGTGGCTGCGCCCCGCCGACGTTCTGGTCCACCGTGAACACCACTGCTTGGGTGCCGCGCGGGGGAATGGACGAGGAGTATTCCGTCGGCTTGACGCTCAACTTGTACGGCGTGCTGCCAGACGCGCCCGACTTGGCCGAGTTGAGGAACGCGTCGCGTGTCTGGGCGATGTACTCGGCAACCGACTTCTGGTCCGGGTAGTTCAGCGGCATGCTGATGTCGACGCTGTACCCGGGCTCGGAGAGTTGGATCTCGCACGTGCGGCCGGCATTGCCGCCGTGGAGTTCGGCGCAGTAATCCTTCGGGGCCGCCACCACCACGGGCACGCAACCGAACATGGCGGCAACCGCTACCGCCACGGCCACGCTGAAAGAACGCATGGGTGATACCTCCTAGCAAAGGCGGCAACGCGCCGCGACCAAAGACTAACGTGCGGTCACCCGTACCGCTTCTCAACGCAAGTGGCCGTTCAGTGTGCCGTCGGCGCCGAACAGTCGTGAGCGCCAATGATCAAGTAGCGCATCGGTATCGACGTCGTCCGGGTGGAATCCGGGACGCAGGTATGCCGCCGCGTCCCGCAGGAATCCTCGGAAGAGAGGCCCGCGGTAGAGGGCGAACACTCCGCGCAGCACCCGGCGCGGTTGCCGGCGGACCACCGGATCGCGGGCCAGGGAGATCGCCAACCCGAGCGCGATGAGCGGGGCGGTGGCGACGATCAATACGGCCATCGCCGCGATCCGGATTCGCTCGGAGCCGCCGACGGCGCGATAGAGGTCCAACGCCACCGACTTGTGCTCGAGTTCTTCCACGGCATGCCAATTCAGCAGGTGCCACACTTCGGGCGTCCCCGGAATGGCCTGGATCTCGTCGCTGGACAGAATGCGCTTCGCCAGGACCGCGGTGTAATGCTCCAGCGCTGCGGTCTGGGCCAGGTGCACGATCGCTGGTGTGCGTCGCTCGGCCCGAATCCGCCAGCGGTGCACAGCATTCGAGTCCTGCCAGCGGATCGGATAGCCCTTGGCTGCGAGCACCGCGTTGAGCCGGCGGTGTTCCTGGCCGTGGGTGGACTCCTGCCCGATAAAGCCGGCCACCTGCTTCTTCAACACCGGGTCGGTGGCTCGGTCGGCAAATCGGCGCACCGACCGGATGAAGGACTCCTCGCCTGCCGGGAAGCCGCCGGACAGACCGGCGAGGAAATGACTGAGCACCATGTCGCCGTCGGCGAAATACTTGCCGTGCGCGTCACCGTCATCGAAACGGAACCGGATCCGTCGAGTCTTCGGACAGCTCGGTGTCTTCGCCGGGGTCGAGCGCGGCTGCCGCTGGCTCGTCATGACACGCAGGCCCTCCCCGTGAGCGGTTCGGCCACGAGCGTATTCGTCCGAATGGGTGTTGGCATGCTCAGCGCTCCGGCGGCCGGGGCGGTCGCCGGAGCATCCCCGGGGGCGTCTAGGCCATCTCGGGCGCGTTCAGATGGGCGATCGCGAGGTCGAACTCGGCGACCTCGAGGATCTCGGCGCCGGCGTCATTGACGGCCTTGGCCCAGATCGCCTGCTCGCCGCTGCGGCTGGCCACCATGGCCGCCCGGTCGTCGAAGCTGACCGAGGACACCGCGCGTCCTGAGGACCGATCCACCAGCAGGGTGGTGCTGCAGAAGCCGTCGAGATCCTCCATTTCGGGCATCAGCGCCAGCTTGTAGGTGTCGACCATCCGCTCGCAGTCGGCCGGGTCGGTCCGCAGCCAGGTGACGCGCACACCGGCGTACCGCCGGGACCGGTGATCGCGGCGTGCCGCGGCGATCTCCCAGCGGGTGATCTCGGCGGTGGCGTGGAAGATTTCGGTGGCACGGTCGCGCAGCTGTTGGGCTTCGGCCTCGCTGGCCCGCAGGGTGTCCTCGTCCAGCCAGGACGAGGTGATGATGCACCGGCCGGCGTCGCGGTCGACCAGCATGGACATTCCCGCGCAGCCGTCCATGTCGGCCAGGGTGGGCATCACTACGTGGCGGACGTGGGTGATTCCCTCATCCAAGAAGGACGGATGAGCGTGGATGGTTGTTGCGCGCGCGAACATGGGGCCTCCGGGTGATCGGGGCGACGCCCCGGCGGCGCCGCCGGTCCCTTCCACCATGCTCCGGCGACGGCGCGGGGACAACCCCTATTCGGTCCCTATTCGACGGGATCGGGTTCCGGGTGATGCTGCGCTGCCAGCTCCGCGATCTGGGCGCCGAATCGGCCCCGCAGCGCGATGGTGCCGATCAACCCGGCGAGCACCGCGACCAGCAACGCCACCCAGGAGAAGCGGGACAGCCAGTGCTCAGCCGCCACGCCGGCGTAATAGACCAGGGCCGTGGTTCCACCGGCCCAGCAGATGGCTCCGAGCACATTGGCGGCCAGGAAATGCTGGTATCGCATCTTCAATGCCCCGGCCAGCGGACCCGCCAGGATGCGCAGCAGCGCGACGAATCGGCCGAAGAACACCGCGGTGGCGCCCCAGCGGCCGAACGACCGTTCGGCCAGGGCGATGTGGCCGGGTCCGAAGTGGTTCGGGAATCGCCGGCCCAGGCGGTCGAAGAGCGGCATGCCGAAGCGCCGCCCGATCGAGTAGCCGATCGAGTCACCGATCACCGCGCCCACCATCGCCGCCAGCGCGACCCCGACCGGGTCGACCGCCAACTCGTGCCGCGACGACAACAGCGCGGCTCCCACCAGCATCAGCTCACCCGGCAACGGGATGCCCAGGCTCTCCAGACCGATCACGCCGCCCACGAGCAGGTAAACCAGCGCGGGCGGGATCGAGAAGAGCAGGACATCGACGGACATGCGGCCAATCATCCCTGACTTCGGCCGAATCCGCTCATCGGCACGGTCACCGGGCCGAACAGGCGCCACCTTGTAGCGTTAGCCGCGCGTGCTGCAGGTGCTGGATCGATTCGAGGAGCGGCAGTGGAATTCAACCTCGCCCAAGTGTTCTCGGCGGTGGCGACGGCCCACCCGGAGCGCGATTGCGTCGTCTTCGGCGACCGGCGATTCAGCTACAAGCAGATCGAGGATCGGTCTCGCCGGCTGGCGCGGGCACTGCACGAGTGGGGTCTGGGTGCGCGTCGCGAGCGCTCCGAGCTGGCCCCGGATGAATCCGGGCAGAGTCATCTCGCGCTGTACCTGGCCAACGGCAACGAATACCTGGAAGGCATGCTCGGGGCCTACAACGCCCGGGTCGCGCCGTTCAACGTCAACTACCGCTACGTCGCCGACGAACTGGTCTACCTGCTGACCAACGCCTCCGCCGAGGCGGTCATGTACCACGCCCGGTTTGCGCCCACGTTGGCCGAAGCGCTGCAGCAGGCCGGTGACCGGCTACCGGACATGCCGCTGATCCACGTCGACGACGACTCCGGCAACGCACCGCTGCCCGGCGCGGTGCGCTACGAGGAGCTGCTGGCCGCCACGTCCGCCGACCCGCTGGACGTGGTGCTGTCCCCGGACGACTTGTACGTGCTCTATACCGGCGGCACCACGGGAATGCCCAAGGGCGTGTTGTGGCGCCAGCACGACATCTTCATCAACGCCATGGGCGGCCGGGAGTTCGGTACCGGCGCCGTACCCACCAGCCTGGCGGAAATCGTCGAACGCACCCGGACCGGAGGCCCCGGTTCGATGACGGTGGCGCCGCTGATGCACGGCGCCGCCCAGTGGGCCGCATTCATCACGCTGCTGGGCGGGCGGCCGTTCGTGATGTCGGCGACCACCGACCGGTTCGACCCGGTCGCGACCTGGGAGCTGGCCGCCCGGGAGCGGGTCATCTCGCTGTCCATCGTCGGCGACGCCTTCGCCCGCCCGCTCGCCGACGCGTTGGAAAACGCTGCAGCGGGGCAGTATGACCTGTCGGGACTGTTCGTGCTGGCCAGCGGTGGTGCGCCGCTGACCGCCCCGCTCAAGCAACGGATCCTGGAGCTGCTGCCGCAGCTGACGATCCTCGATGCCGGCGGCTCGTCGGAGACCGGCGCGCAGATGGGGCAGACCACCAGCCGCGACCAGGCTTCCACCGGGCGATTCACCCCCAACCCGGGTGCGGTGGTGGTCAGCGAGGACATGACCCGCATTCTCAAACCCGGCGACGACGAGATCGGCTGGCTGGCCCAGCAGGGTTACGTGCCGTTGGGATACCTCGGTGACCCGGAGAAGTCCGCGCGGACCTTCCCGGTCATCGAAGGCATTCGCCATTCAGTCCCCGGCGACCGGGCCCGCTGGGATGCCGACGGTGACATCGAACTGCTCGGCCGCGACTCGGTGACCATCAACTCCGGCGGGGAGAAGATCTTCGCCGAGGAGGTCGAAGCCGCGGTCGCGCACCATCCCGCCGTCTACGACGTCGTGGTGGTCGGACGGCCCAGTGAGCGATGGGGCAACGAGGTGGTCGCGGTGGTGCAGCTGACCCAGGGCGCCGACGCCGCCGCCGATGACATCATCGACGAGGCGGCCCGCTACATCGCGCGCTACAAGCTGCCCAAGGACGTGGTGTTCTGCGCTCAGGTGCAGCGTTCGCCGTCGGGCAAGGCCGACTACCGGTGGGCCAAGGAACAGGCGGTCGCGCCGCAACCGGGTTAGCCGGTGCGGGGCTGTTCAGAACAGCGGCAGTGTCTGTAATCCGCAGTGCGTGCGAATGACTTCGAAGTCATGATCACGGTGTACCACAACAAGTTTCAACCGCATCGCCATAGCGGCTATTTGGCAGTCGATAAGGCTGCGCACGGTGTCTCCGCCGCGTCGGCAGCGTCGGTGAATTGCCGCCGCGTCTTCGGCATCACGTACCGCTGCCAGCGGTTCGATGGAGAATCGTTGCAAGAACCTGCGTCGGACTGCCGCGATCTTCTCGTCGGTGGTCCCGATCATCAGCTCCATGAGGACAACCTCGGGAACGGTCAGCAGCGATTCTTCGGCGATACGTTCCGTGACCCAACGAGTCGAGGTGGAGTCCGAGCCCTGCAAGAATTCGATCCAGACTGACGTGTCGACGATCATCCGGGCGATTCGGCGGCGTGTTCCGGAACGGAGAACGATTCGAGTTCCTCGTTGGTGTAGTCGAAACCGGTGCCCTGCAACGACAACGCTTCCTCGACGCTCAACGCTTCGCCGACGAGCCGCCGCAATGCGAAGTCGACGGCACTGCGTTTGGAGTCCAAACGATAGATCCGCTGGACGGCGTCGATGAGTGCGTCGTCGATCTCGATGTTTGTCCGAGACATGACACCATGATACACACCAAGGTGTATTGGCCTCGCCCGGGCTCATCCGAACTGAGGCTTGCGTTTCTCCCGGATGGCGGCCAGGCCCTCGTGCACGTCGGGCCCGGAGAAGCCGAGGAATTCCAGCCCCAACGCGGTCTCGAAGGCCGGCGCGAACTGCCGGTACCAGTAGTTGAGGCTGTGTTTGGTGAAGCGGATCGCATCCTGCGCGCCGTGGGCCAGGTCGTCGGCGATGCGGGTCGCGGTGGCCAGTACCTCGTCGTCGTCGACGCACTTGGAGACCAACCCGATGCGTTCGGCCTCCTCGCCGTGCAGGGTCTCGCAGGTCAACAGGTAGTACTTTGCCTTGGCCATGCCGACCAGCAGCGGCCAGCAGATCGCCGCGTGGTCCCCGGCGGCCACTCCCAGCTTGGTGTGGCCGTCGATCAGCCGGGCGGTGCGCCCGGCCACCGAGATATCAGACAGCAGTGCCACCACCAGGCCCGCGCCCACGGCGGGCCCGTTGATCGCCGAGATCACCGGCTTGGAGAAGTTGACCATGTTCAGCACCAGATCGCGGGCCTCCCGCAGCACCTGCATCCGCCCGGCATAGTCGCCGATGGTCTTCTCGATCAGCTCGAAGCTGCCGCCGGCGGAGAAGGCCTTGCCCTCGCCGCGAACCAGCACCGCCCGCACCCGGTCGTCGCGCTCGATCGCCGGCCACACGTCGGCGAGGTCACGGTGCATCTGCGGCCCCACGGAGTTTAGCCCGGGGGAGTCCAGCACCAGTTGCAGCACGCCGTTGCCGCCGGTCTCGAGTCGAAGGGAGGGGAAGGCGCCGTAGCCGGAGTTGTCAGCCATCATCTGTTTCTACTCGACCGTCATCGCCGGGGTGGCGGCAGAGTCGCCGGCGCGGTAGCCCAGGCGGCGCAGACGTCATATATCATGTTGCAGGACAACATATTTCGCGGATTATCGAGATCCCGAAAGGCTCACCGGAGGAGGGCGAGTCCGCCCGCCGGCATTTAGGCCCGCCTTTCTAGTTTCTACAAAATCCCTTGTGTAAACTCTGTGCCCATGGCATATGTGATCGGGAAGCCGTGCGTTGACGTGATGGACCGGGCCTGCGTGGAGGAGTGCCCGGTCGACTGCATCTACGAAGGCGGCCGCGCCCTCTACATCCATCCTGATGAATGTGTGGACTGCGGGGCCTGCGAGCCGGTGTGCCCGGTCGAGGCCATCTATTACGAAGATGACCTTCCGGATGAGCTGCAACCCCACCTGGCCGACAACGTGGCGTTCTTCGCCGAGCCGCTGCCGGGCCGTGACGAAGCGCTCGGATCGCCCGGTGGCGCCGCCAAGATCGGCCCGCTCGGCATCGACACCCCGCTGGTGGCCGGCTATCCCCCTCAGGGGGAGTGAGCGACATCGTCAAACCGCCCGCGCCAGCTGGAGGACCTGGAGGACGCCGCCTCGACGTGCTTCGGCTGGTGCAGGCCGCGGAAGAACCGCTGAGCATCGCGCAGATCGCCGACACGTTGGGGGTGCACCCCAACACGGTGCGGTTCCACCTGGACACCCTGGTCGAGGAAGGCCGGGTCGAACACACCGAACCCGATCACAAGGGACGGGGCCGACCGGCGCTGATGTTCCGCGCTATCCGGCAGATGGACCGCGGCGGCACCCGCCGATTCCGGCTGCTGGCGGAGATCCTCACCATCGGCCTAGCCGCCGACCAGGACGCCAGCAGCAAGGCACTGGCCGCGGGCCGGGAGTGGGGCCGGCGACTGCAGCCGCTGCACCACCCGACCGGACCCGTCGACGCCGAGGAGTCGACCGGCCATCTCATCGAGATGCTCGACGAGTTGGGCTTCCAACCCGAGCAGCTCGAACCCGATGGCGCCGGCGAGATGCAGCTCGGATTGCGGCACTGCCCGTTCCTGGAGCTCGCTGAAAACGCCGCTGAAGTCATCTGCCCGATCCACCTGGGGTTGATGCAGGGCGCGCTGGAGGCCTGGGAGGCGCCGGTGACCGTCGACCGCCTTGAGCCGTTCGCCCAGCCCGACCTGTGCGTGGCACACCTGAAGTCGTTGTATCCCAACGGGGCTACGCCTTCGAACGGTGCCCGCAGCGCCCCTTCGCCCGCGGGGGCGGTGCGCGTGGACGGACCCGCCGGGTGAGTGTCGGTTCCGCCGTCGCGACCGCCGCAACCTTCCTCTGGCTGGGCATGGTGATCGCGATTTCTTTCATGGAGGCGCCGCTGAAGTTTCGGGCGCCCAACGCGACGGTCCCGATCTGTCTGGGCATCGGCCGGTTGGTCTTTCGGGCTCTCAACACCGCAGAGTTCCTGCTGGCCGCGGCCATCGCGGTGGCGTTTGCGCTCGAGCGGCCCGGCGCCGGCGTTGCGGTGACGTACGCGATCGCCCTGGCCATGCTGGTGGCTCAGGTGCTCGCGGTGCGGCCGTCCCTGAGTCGCCGCGCCGATCAGGTGCTGTCGGGGCTGGATGTGCCCCGCTCGCGCGCCCACTACGCCTACATCGCGTTGGAGCTGGTCAAAGTCACCGCGCTGGTCTGGCTGGGCATTCTCCTGCTGACCCGCTGAGCCGTCCGATCCGTCCGATCCGAACACCATCCGCCCACCGAGCCGAAGGAATACCGATGGAATCGACCTCCTTGAACGCGTTGGCCGACGAGAAGCTGGCCGAGGCCAAGCAACACCACAGCGGGCGCGCGGCGCACACCGTGTACGGCGGTTCGGTGCACCACCTGCGCCAGACCCTGGTCGCATTGCAGGCCGGCCAGTCGCTGGCCGAACACGACAGCCCGGGGGAGTCGACCCTGCAGGTCCTGCGCGGCCGGGTGCGGCTTACCGCCGGCGACGACGCCTGGGAGGGTTCGGCCGGGGAGCT
Source organism: Mycolicibacter longobardus (assembly GCF_002102265.1). Taxonomy (GTDB): domain Bacteria; phylum Actinomycetota; class Actinomycetes; order Mycobacteriales; family Mycobacteriaceae; genus Mycobacterium; species Mycobacterium longobardum. The sequence continues at coordinate 136,941 of NZ_LQPG01000010.1, forward strand.
CGTCACTCTGCCGCGCACCCGCCACGCGCTGGAATCGCTGGAGGACGCGGTGGTGCTGCTGACGGTCACCAAGAGCGCATCGCACGGAGCGTGACCGCGGCGCAACTCAGCACACCCTGGTCGCTGCGCGCCGGGCTGCGGTTGCCCATCCTCAACGCCCCGATGGGCGGGGTGGCCGGTGGGCGGCTGGCCGCGGCGGTCACCGCGGCGGGCGGGCTGGGCATGATCGGCATGGGCAGCACCGCCACCGCGGCGTCGCTGGCCACCGAGCTGGCCGCGCTCGAGCAGGCACCGCGGTTCGGAATCGGCTTGGTGGACTGGGTGATCCGAGACCGGCCTGACCTGCTCGACGCCGCCCTGGCCGCCCGCCCCGCGCTGCTGTCGGTCAGCTTCGGCGCCGACCTGACCTGGGTCGACCGAGCCCATGCGGCCGGCATCCTCGCCGCCACCCAGGTCTACGACGCCGAGACCGCCCGACGAGCGCAGGACGCCGGGCTGGACGTGTTGGTGGCCCGCGGCGCCGAGGGCGGCGGGCACGGCGACACCCGGCTGGCCACGCTGCCACTGCTGGACGCCGTTCTGGACGCCGTGACGGTGCCGGTGCTGGCCGCCGGCGGCATCGGCTCGCCGCGCAGCCTGGCCGCGGTGCTGGCCGCCGGGGCCGCCGGCGCCTGGCTGGGCACCTGCCTGTCGGCCTGTCCCGAGGCGCTGACCGCCGACAGCGCCCGCCGCGCGCTGATCGCGGCCGCCGGCACCGACACCGTCACCACCCGGGTATTCGACGTCGGCCAGCGGCTGGACTGGCCGGCGCGGTTCCCGTCGCGGGTGTTGCGCAACGAGTTCACCGGCCGCTGGATGGGACACGAGGAAACCCTGGCCGGTGACCCGGAGGCGGCTGCGGAGCTGGCCGCCGGGATCGCCGCCGGGGATCAGCGGGTGGCCCCGGTCGATGCGGGCCAGGGCGTGGGCGTGCTCACCGATAGCCGTCCGGCCGGGGTGGTCCTCGACGAGCTGTGCACCGGGGCGCAACGGCTGCTGGCCCGCTGGAGCTGACGGGTCACACTGCCCGCAGATAGCGTTTGGCCATCACGCGCTGCGCCAGCCGTCCCACGGGACCACCCGCCTTGATCCACCAGGTGGCCGGCCGAGAGAACGCCCGAACCTGCGTGTACACCGTGTCCTCGGCGGGGTCGTAGCGCACCGAGAAAAGCTCCTCACCGGACTCGGGATGTCCGGGCAGGGTGCCGTAGGCGAAGCCGCGCCGGTCGGGCTCCGACACGACGTAGACGACCCGACACGGTGCTTTCATGACACCGAGCCGCACCAGTACCACCCCGCCGACGGCGGCGACGTCGCTGTCCGCCTCCACTCGCACACCCAGCCCGGCGCCGCGCAGCATCCCCCAACGCAGCACCGCGTCGCCGGCCTGCTCGAAACGCTGCCGGCCCCGGCCGATCGGTGCGGTCAGGTCCAGATGGTGATACCCGTCGGGCAGTGTGCCGGCGGTGGCGCCCACTTCGGCGTAGGTGAGCGGGAGGTCACGCAGCGTGCTCAAGTCCACCGGCCCAACCTTGCCATCGCGGGCGGGCCGTCCGCCAGATGAGGGCAGGAACGTTTAATAGGGGCGTGAAAGCCCCACACGCCGGCGGCGGTTTCAATCCGCCGGAACCGACCGAGAAGGGCGGGCCGGACTACGGCCGGTTCCTGGAGGCCATGCGCGCGCTGCAGGACCATGCCCGCGCCGCCGATGCCCCCGCCGAGGTGATCGGCAAGGCAGCCGACGCGTTGCAGGACGTCTGCGACCTGCTGGCCCCGTTCGACACCGACGAATGGTCATCACCGTCGGGGCGCCGGCTGGACCTGCCGATGCGCGGCAACCTGTTGCCGGTGCCGATGAAGCTCAAGAAGGACGACGACGGGCGGCTGCGCGGCTGGGCCCGCTTCCGGCGGTTCCACCTGGGCCGCAATGGGGCCGCGCACGGCGGGGCCATCGCGCTGCTGTTCGACTCGGTGCTGGGAACCGCGTCGTGGGTGCTGACCGGCGGCCCGTACCAGCGCACCGCCTATCTGCACGTCAACTACCGCCAGATCGTGCCGATCGACAAGGAGTTGCAGGTCGAGGCGTGGGTCAGCCGGACGGAGGGCCGGAAGATCTTCGTCGAGACCACAGTGTGCGACGGCGACACCGTGCTGACCGACGCCGAGGCGTTGTTCGTGGTCCTCAAACCCGGCCAGCCGTGAGGCAACCGCCGTCCCGTGCAACTTCCTGTGTGCGATGCTGTCGAACGTGCCGAGGATCATTTTCGACGAGATGGACACCGGGCCAGAGGAGTTCGCGGCACGGCTCCCGTTGGCAGGTGAGCTGATCCGGTTCCTGCCCGGCGACGACCGGCCGGACTATTGCATGGTCAAGCTCGACCAACCACTGCTGTTCGTCCCCGAGCCGCCGCAGGAGATACCTGATTGGCTCCAAGAGCGGATCGCGGTCAACGCCTGGCCGACGCCGGGCTTCGACATCGACCGGGCCAGCGCGGACCTGGTCGTCCGGCCACCCGACCGGCCACCCGCAGTGTGGGTTCCAGGGCTGATCATCTGCGCGCGCCTGGTGGGAACGCCGATGAGCCCGACAATGCGTGATTTGTGGGTCAACGTCGCCTACATCGTCGACTCGGCCCAGATCGGTGAAGATCGGGTGGACTTCGACAAGAATTACCCGGCCGCCATCGCACGGATAAACCTGATCGAGCCCTAGCGGCCGGTGACCTTTGCTCGACCTGGGGCGATCGGCGACGCCCGCCCCGATAGCATGGTCGCGACCTGTTCCCACAGCCCGACAGCCCCACTGGAGACCAGCCCATGAGCGCGCCCGCCATCCCCGCCCCGGCAAGCCCGATCCGGGTGGCTGCCGGGACGACCGCGGCCGATGCGGTGCGCGCTGCGGGCCTGCCCAGCCGGGGAGCACCCGATGCCGTCGTGGTGGTGCGCGACGCCGAGGGCCAACTGCGTGATCTGAGCTGGATGCCCGACGCCGACGCCGAGGTCATCCCGGTGGCGGCCGACACCGACGACGGCCGCAGCGTCATCCGGCACTCCTGTGCCCACGTGCTGGCCCAGGCGGTGCAGGAGCTGTTCCCGTCCGCCAAGCTCGGTATCGGCCCGCCCATCACCGACGGCTTCTATTACGACTTCGACGTGCCCGAGGCGTTCACCCCCGAAGATCTGGCCAAGCTGGAGAAGCGGATGCGCGCCATCATCAAGGACGGCCAGCTGTTTCACCGGCGGGTCTATGAGTCCAAGGAGGCCGCCCGCGCCGAACTGGCCGGTGAGCCCTACAAACTCGAACTGGTCGACGACAAGTCCGGGGACAGCGAGATCATGGAAGTCGGCGGTGATGAGCTCACCGCCTACGACAACCTGAATCCCCGTACCCGGGAACGGATTTGGGGTGACCTGTGCCGCGGTCCGCACATCCCGACCACCCGGTTCATCCCGGCGTTCAAGCTCACCCGGTCTTCGGCCGCCTACTGGCGCGGTGACCAGAACAACGCCAGCCTGCAGCGCATCTACGGCACCGCGTGGGAATCCCAGGAGGCCCTGGACCGCCACCTCGAACTGATCGAGGAGGCGCTGCGGCGCGACCACCGCAAGCTCGGCGTCGAGCTGGACCTGTTCAGCTTTCCTGACGAGATCGGTTCGGGCCTACCGGTTTTCCACCCCAAGGGCGGGATCATCCGGCGGGAGCTGGAGGAGTACTCGCGGCGCAAGCACATCGAGGCCGGCTACCAGTTCGTCAACACCCCGCACATCACCAAGTCCGAACTCTACGAGACCTCCGGGCACCTCGAGTGGTACCGCGAGGGCATGTACCCGGCCATGCACATCGACGCCGAGTACGGCGAGGACGGCTACCTGCGCAAACCCGGCCAGGATTACTACCTCAAGCCGATGAACTGCCCCATGCACCACCTGATCTTCCGGTCGCGCGGGCGCTCCTACCGGGAACTTCCGTTGCGGCTCTTCGAGTTCGGCAGCGTCTACCGCTACGAGCGCTCCGGTGTGGTGCACGGGCTGACCCGGGTGCGCGGCATGACCCAGGACGACGCGCACATCTACACGACCCGGGAGAACATGCGCGAGGAGCTGGCCTCGCTGCTGCGCTTCGTGCTCGACCTGCTCGCCGACTACGGCCTGGACGACTACTACCTGGAGCTGTCCACCAAAGACCCGGAGAAGTACGTCGGCTCCGACGAGGTGTGGGAGGAGGCGACCAACACCCTGCGCGAGGTCGCCGAGGCGTCTGGCCTGCACCTGGTGCCCGACCCGGGCGGCGCCGCGTTCTACGGGCCGAAGATCTCGGTGCAGGTCAAGGACGCGCTCGGCCGCAGCTGGCAGATGTCGACCATTCAGCTCGACTTCAACATGCCCGACCGCTTCGAGCTGGAGTACACCGCCTCCGACGGGACGCGCCAGCGGCCCGTCCTCATCCACCGGGCGCTGTTCGGCTCGATCGAACGCTTCTTCGGTGTGCTGACCGAGCACTACGCCGGTGCCTTCCCGGCCTGGCTGGCGCCGGTGCAGGTGGTGGGCATCCCGGTCGCCGACCAGCACGTCGCCTACCTGGAAGACGTCGCCGCGCAACTGCGCCGCCACGGAGTGCGGGTCGAGGTGGACGCCAGCGACGACCGGATGCCCAAGAAGATCGTCAACCACACCAACCAGAAGATCCCGTTCATGCTGCTGGCCGGCGACCGCGACGTCGACGCGGGTGCGGTCAGCTTCCGGTTCGCCGACCGCACCCAGATCAACGGGGTGCCGCGCGACGAGGCGGTTGCCGCGATCGCCGGCTGGATCGCCGCGCGCGACAACACCGTGCCCACCGCGGAGGCCCTCCAGGCCGGCCTCAAGACGGGTGAAGCCCAGTGACCGGCGATCAGGCCGGCGAGGACGCGATCGTGGACACCGGCGCCGGTGAGCCCGACCGGCTGGAGCGACTGTGGACGCCGTATCGGATGACTTATCTGGCCGAGGCGCCGCTCAAGCGTTCGGAGTCCGGTTCGGCGCAATCCCACCAGCCGTTCACCGACATCCCCACGCTGTCCGACGAGGACGGCCTGGTGGTGGCGCGCGGTGAGCACGTCTACGCGGTGCTCAACCTCTACCCGTACAACCCGGGACACCTGATGGTGGTGCCCTACCGGCGGTTCTCGGAGTTCGAAGACCTCACCCACGACGAGGGCGCCGAACTGATGGCATTCATCCAGAAGGCGATTCGCGTCATCAAGGCGGTGTCGCACCCGCACGGGTTCAACGTCGGGCTGAACCTGGGTGAGACGGCCGGAGGTTCGCTGGCCGAGCACCTGCACGTGCACGTCGTACCGCGCTGGGGCGGCGACGCGAACTTCATCACGATCGTCGGCGGTTCCAAGGTGATCCCGCAGTTGCTGCGTGACACCCGCCGGCTGCTCGCCGACGAGTGGGCCAGACAGTCATGAGCCGACTGCCGTTTCTGTCGAGGGCGACGTTCGCCGGTCTCACCACTCCGGTGGCGCGGGCCCTGCTGCGGGCCGGGCTCACCGCCGACATCGTCACGATCGTGGGCACCGCGGGCGCGGTGCTCGCGGCGCTGACGCTGTTCCCGACCGGGCAGCTGTTCGCGGGCACCCTGCTGGTCTGGTTCTTCGTGCATTTCGACATGGTCGACGGCGCGATGGCCCGCCAAACCGGCGGTGGCAGCGCTTTCGGCGCCGTCTTGGACGCCACCTGCGACCGGATCAGCGACGGGGCGGTGTTCTGCGGGCTGGCCTGGTGGGCGGCGTTCGGGCTGCAGAGCGCGCCGCTGGTGGTCGCGACGCTGATCTGCCTGGTCACCTCCCAGGTGATCTCCTACATCAAGGCCCGCGCGGAGGCCAGCGGCCTGCGCGGCGACGGCGGCTACATCGAACGACCGGAACGGCTCATCATCGTGCTGGTGGGTGCCGGACTGTCGGACCTGCCGGTGTTCCCCCTGCCGTGGGCGCTGCACGTGGCGATGTGGCTGCTGGCGGTGGCCAGCCTGATCACCTGCGCTCAGCGCCTGCACACCGTGCGGACCTCGCCGGGCGCGGTCGAACCGCTGCATGGCGAACTCGACGGCGAGGGAACAGGCGGATCGTGACTTTCATCCCGCGCGGTCTGCGAGTTCCCGGGCTCAGCCAGCTGGACGCCTGGGCCACCGACGCCGGATTCGCCGCGGGCTGGATGCTGGTGCGCGCGATGCCGGAATTCGTCGCCCGCAACACTTTCGAGGCCGGTGCCCTGTACGCCGCCCGCGGCGGGGGCCCCGAACAACTGCGCAAGAACCTGGCCCGGGTGACCGGGGTCGCGCCGGAGGAGGTGCCCTCGGAGCTGATGCGGGCCTCGCTGGCCTCGTACGCCCGCTACTGGCGGGAGGCGTTCCGGCTGCCGGCCATGGACCATGCGGCCCTGGCGGCGCAGCTGCACGAGACCGTCGTGGGCGCAGACAACGTCACCGCGGCGCTGGAGGACGGACGCGGTGCCGTGCTGGCCTTGCCGCACAGCGGCAACTGGGACATGGCCGGGGTGTGGCTGGCCCAGACCCACGGCGGCTTCACCACCGTCGCCGAGCGCCTCAAACCCGAGTCGTTGTACCGGCGATTCCTCGCCTTCCGGGAGAGCCTCGGATTCGAGGTGCTGCCCCTGTCCGGTGGCACCCACCCGCCGTTCGAGACGTTGACCGAGCGATTGCGCGACAACGGGCTGGTGTGTCTGATGGCCGACCGCGATCTGACCCACAACGGCGTGGCGGTCGACTTCTTCGGCGAGTCCACCCGAATGCCGGCCGGTCCGGCCAAACTCGCCATTCAGACCGGTGCGGCGCTGTTGCCGGTGCACTCCTGGTTCGACGGCGCGGGCTGGGGGATCCGGATTCATCCGCCGCTGGACTGCGCCGGCGGTGATGTCGGTGGGATCACTCAGGCCCTGGCAGGCACGTTCGCCGAGGGTATCGCCGCCTACCCGGCTGACTGGCACATGATGCAGCCGCAGTGGGTGGCCGACCTGCCCGAATCTCGACGGGCGCGCCTGGGGGAGAGCTGATGCGCATCGGCATGGTCTGTCCCTACTCGTTCGACGTGCCGGGCGGGGTGCAGGCTCATGTGCTGCAACTTGCCGAAGTGCTGCGCGCCCGCGGGCACGAGGTCAGCGTGCTGGCGCCGGCGTCGCCGGACGTCTCCCTGCCCGACTATGTGGTCTCGGCGGGCAAGTCCGTCGCGATCCCCTACAACGGGTCGGTGGCCCGGCTGCAGTTCAGCCCGGCCGCGCATCGCAAGGTCAAGAAGTGGTTGGCCAAAGGCGATTTCGACGTATTGCACCTGCATGAGCCGAACGCCCCCAGCCTTTCGATGCTGGCGCTGAACGTGGCCGAGGGCCCGATCGTGGCGACCTTTCACACCTCGACCACCAAATCGTTGACGCTGAGTGTGGTGCAGGGCCTGCTGCGGCCGATGCACGAGAAGATCATCGGCCGTATCGCAGTTTCGGATCTGGCCCGGCGCTGGCAGATGGAGGCGCTGGGGTCCGACGCGGTGGAGATCCCCAACGGGGTCGACGTGGCGGCGTTCGCCACCGCGCAGCCGCTGCCCGGCTACCCTCGCCCCGGTCGTACGGTGTTGTTTCTGGGCCGCTACGACGAACCCCGCAAGGGGATGGCGGTGCTGGTGGGTGCGCTGCCGACCCTGGTCGAGAAGTTCGGCGACGTCGAGGTGCTGATCGTCGGCCGCGGCGATGAAGACGGATTGCGCCGCACCGCAGGGACATTGGCCGGCCATCTGCGCTTTCTCGGGCAGGTCGACGACGCTGAGAAGGCCTCGGCGCTGCGCAGCGCCGACGTGTACTGCGCACCCAACACCGGTGGGGAGAGCTTCGGCATTGTGCTGACCGAGGCGATGGCCGCCGGCACCGCGGTGGTCGCCAGCGACCTGGACGCCTTCCGCCGGGTGCTGCGTCACGGGGAGGCGGGCCGGCTGGTGCCGGTCGGCGATGACGCGGCGCTGGCCGCCGCCCTGATCGAGGTGCTCGACGACGACGAGCTGCGGGCCTCGTATGTGGCTGCCGGCACCGAGGCGGTCCGGCGCTTCGACTGGCCGGTGGTGGCCGACCAGATCGTACGGGTCTACGAGACGGTCGCCGGGGTCGGCAGCAAGGTCTCGGTGGGCGACTGATGGAGCTGACCATCGTGGTGACTGTGCTGGTGCTGGTCGGAGTGGCGGTGCTGGCCGCCGCGGTGGCCTGGGCGTACCAGACAGCCAGCCGGCTCAACCGCCTGCATGTGCGCTGCGACCTGTCCTGGCAGGCGCTGGACGCGGCGCTGGCACGCCGCGCGGTGGTTTCCCGGGCGGTGGCGATCGAGGCCCACGGGGACGCGGTGGCCGGCCGGCGGCTGGCGGCCCTGGCCGATGTCGCCGAGCGGGCGTCGCGAGACTCGCGTGAGACGGCCGAGAACGCGTTGTCGGCAGAGCTCGCGATGGTCGACACCGAGTCGCTGCCGCACGCGATGGTCGCCGAGCTGGCCGATGCCGAAGCCCGGGTGTTGCTGGCCCGCCGATTCCACAACGACGCGGTCCGCGACACGGTCGCACTGCGCGAGCGTCCTTTGGTCCGGGCGCTGCATCTCGGCGGGACAGCGCCCATGCCAACATATTTCGAGATCGTGGAACGAGCCGGGATGGTGGCCCACGGTGATCGCGGCGTGCTGGAACCGCGCGTCTCGGCGCGGGTGGTGCTGCTGGATGAGGCCGGGTCGGTGCTGCTGTTGCGAGGTCGCGATCCGGCCCTGCCGGACGACGGCAACGCACCGGCACCGCGCTGGTGGTTCACCGTCGGTGGGCAGGTGCTGCCCGACGAGCCGCTCGCCGACGCGGCGGCGCGCGAACTGGCCGAGGAGACCGGTCTGCAGATCAAGCCCGGCGAGCTGGTCGGACCGATCTGGCGGCGCGACGCCATCTTTCAGTTCAACGGTGAGCGGCTCAACAGTCAGGAATTCTTCTTCACCTACCGCACCGACCGCTTCGAGCCGTCCGGTGCCGGCCGGACCGGGCTGGAGCAGGACTACCTCAACGGTCATCGCTGGTGCGATGCTGCCGAGATCGCGGCACTGACCGCCGGCGGTGAGAAGGTCTACCCGCTGCAACTGGGCGACCGCCTCGCCGAAGCCGCGGCCGCGGCGAACGCCGCCGAATCCCCGCGCCTGCGATCGATCCGCTAGGTCAGGCGCTCTGCAGCGTCGCGTCGTAGTCCCACCGGGTCGGCGGTTTCATCCCCGGCGGCATCCACCCGATGAACAGGTGCCCGTCCGGATGGGCGCGAGACGTCGGCTCGACCCCCAGCAGCTCCCGCACCTCATTGATCGGCTTGTCCAACAGCTCCTCGTAGGGGGCCGCCATCAGATTGTCGGCGCGTTGTCCGCGGCGCACCGCCTCGCGGAAGTAGCGCAGCTTGCGGCGCGGGGACGCGGGAATGAGGGAGCCCAACCCGGTGAGGGTGAACGCTTTGAGGGCACCGGAGGGCTCCATCTGGCCGCAGTGGAACCCGAGGTTGCCGAACTCTCCGCCCATGTCCGGCCCGTACCCGCCCAGGGTGTGGAACATGTCGTGCAGGGCGGTGCCGCGCCGCATCATGTAGAAGAAATCGTCGTCCCAGCCTCGGCGCTCGGCGATCGGCCGGATCACCGTGTCCACGTCGAATACGCCGGCGTCGAGCCGGTTGGTGCGCAGAAACGACCGGTAGGCGTGACCCAGCGATCCCACCGGCAGCGTGGCCAGATAGTCGTCGTCCCCGAGCACCGCCAGCAGGTCCGGCTTCTCGGCGAACAACCGCCGACCGTTGGGATGCGCCCGCAGCTGGTGGTAGCTGCGGGCCAGGATCGGGGCCGCCAGCCCCACGATCAGCTCGAAGGCGGACCCGCCGTTCTTCCCCGGGTTGGCAAACAGTCGCCAGGAACCGAATACTCCGCGCCAGTCCCGCTGCTCGGGTACGCCGGCGAATGGTGCAGCCATGGGGTTAATAATAGACATTTGAGTGGATATGTCCATATATGTTGGGAAAGCGATGAGCGCGAAGACAGCGCGGGGCCGCGGCAGGCCACCCGGTGGCGGCAACCCGCCCGAGCATGCCCGCGAGCTGCTGCTCGACGCCGCCGAACGCTCATTCGCGCAGCGCGGCTACCGGGCCTCGACGATGCAGGTCATCGCGCGCGAAGCCGGCTACACCCGCGCGGTGATCTACCGCCACTTCGCCACCCGGGACGAGCTGTTGGATGCGCTGGTGGTGCGGGTGGCGGCACGCAAGATCGCCGAGATCACCACCCGTTTGGAACCGGCGACCGAACCCGGTGGTTCAGCGAGGCTCGACGGAGGAGAGGCGAAGCTGGAACCGCCGCTTGAACCCGGCACGCTGGTGACGGAGTCCCTGGTCATCGTGGCCACCGAAGTCGCGCAGGACCCGCTGCTGCGGGTGATCTCCGAGCACACCGACGACGGCAACGTCGCGGCGCTCATCGCCCGGTCGAGCACCCTGGGCGAGTTGCTGTCCGGGCTCTACGAGATCGGATTCCAGCAGGCCGGCCGGCAACTGCGCGCCGGCCTTCGTCCCGGCGACGCCGCCCGATTCGTGCTGGCGGTGGCCCTCGGCCTGCTGTTGGGACTCATACCCGGTGCGGACGACCCCGACCAGGTTCGCCGCTACGTGCGGGTGTTCGTGCTGCCCGCCCTGACCACCGATCCACCCGCCGCGGGTCCCGTCTTCACGCCGCTGGCATAGCTGCGCGGTGGCGAGGCCGAAAAACGGCTGGAGGCGGCCCACTACACTGGGCGAGTATCACGAGCGAGGAGAAGCATTCAGTGGACAGCGCGGCGCAGAACGGTTCGGCACCCGGCGGGCAGACGGGTACTGCGCGGGTAAAGCGCGGCATGGCCGAGATGCTCAAGGGTGGCGTCATCATGGACGTCGTCACCCCCGATCAGGCCCGCATAGCCGAGGCCGCCGGTGCCGTCGCGGTGATGGCGCTGGAGCGGGTGCCCGCCGACATCCGTGCCCAGGGCGGGGTTTCGCGGATGAGCGACCCGGACATGATCGAGGGCATCATCGCCGCGGTGACCATCCCGGTGATGGCCAAGGTGCGCATCGGGCACTTCGTCGAGGCACAGATCCTGCAGAGCCTCGGGGTGGACTACATCGACGAGTCCGAGGTGCTCACGCCCGCCGACTACACCCACCACATCGACAAGTGGCGGTTCACTGTGCCGTTCGTGTGCGGGGCGACCAATCTGGGTGAGGCCCTGCGCCGGATCACCGAGGGCGCGGCCATGATCCGCTCCAAGGGCGAGGCCGGCACCGGCGACGTCTCCAACGCCACCACCCACATGCGTTCCATCGGCGGCGAGATCCGTCGGCTCACGTCGCTGTCACAAGACGAATTATTCGTTGCCGCAAAGGAACTGCAGGCGCCCTATGAGCTGGTCGCGGAGGTGGCCAGGGCCGGAAAGCTGCCGGTGACGCTGTTCACCGCCGGCGGCATCGCCACCCCGGCGGATGCGGCGATGATGATGCAGCTCGGCGCCGAGGGCGTGTTCGTCGGCTCCGGCATCTTCAAATCCGGTGACCCGGCGGCGCGTGCGGCGGCCATCGTCAAGGCCACCACCTTCTATGACGACCCGGACGTCTTGGCGAAGGTGTCGCGCGGGCTGGGCGAGGCCATGGTCGGCATCAACGTGGAGGACATCGCGCAACCGCACCGGCTCGCCGAACGCGGCTGGTAGACGCCGCGCATATGTCCGCGTACGCTTTCCTGTACAGGAGGCGGCATGAAGACAATGAGTTACACCGAGTCGCGAGCGCGCTACGCCGAGGTGCTCGACAGCGTCGTGGCCGATCGTGAAGAGGTCGTGATCACCCGCGCGGGCCACGAGCCTGTGGTGATCGTCTCCCTTGCCGACTTCGAGTCGCTGCGGGAGACGGCCTATCTCATGCGCTCACCGGCGAACGCGCGTCGCCTGCTCGACGCCATGGAGCGCTTGGAGGGCGGCGACGGAGTTGAGCACGGCTTAATCGACACTGACTGATGCGTCTGATCTGGGACGAGAACGCCTGGTGTGACTATCTTTGGTGGCAGGCCCAGGATCGCAAGGTGCTCAAGCGCATCAACCAGTTGATCGCGGATATCGCCCGAAATGGGAACGAGGGGATCGGAAAGCCTGAACCGCTCAAACACGACTTTGCGGGCTACTGGTCGCGCCGGATCACCGACGAGCATCGGTTGGTGTACAAGGTGGCCGAAGCAGACATCCGTATCGCCGCCTGCCGCTATCACTACGGTCGATAGCCTGGGGCCGACAGCTCATTGTGCGTTCTCGACGGGGTCAATCACCCGCAGGCCCAGGTGCTCGGCAACATCTTTCATGGTGGTGTCGTGCGTCGCCACCGAGACAACCTCGCCGATCAGCAGGGCGGTCGCCAGGTGCAGGGCGTCGAGGGTCCCGATGTGGCGTTCGATCGACTCGGCGACGTTGTGCGTCTCCCGGGTGATGTCCAGCATCCCGACGCGGTCCAAGAGCGGTGCCGCGTCGGAAAGCGGACGGTCGTCGCGGCGCAGCACGCGAACCACCTCGGTGCGAAGGAGTCTGGAGGAGAGGAACGTCGTCGCCGGCGTCTGCATCCAGGACTGGAGGCGCCCGCGTTCGGGAACATCGAGGACGGTCCGCAGCGCCACCGAGGTGTCCAGGTAGACCAGGGCCGGCGCCACGATTCAGTGATTCCCGCGCATCTCATCCAGCAGGGCGTCGACCTGACCGTCGGTGTAGGAGGGTCCACCCGGGGCTGTCGGCCAGGATGCGGGCTTGGCGGCTGGCGGGGTGTAGCGGCCCTCGCGCTCCAGTCGCGCCAACGTGGAATCCTGAGCGCGGACAACGCTCACCCGCCATCGCGGTTTGCCTCGCTCGGTCACCACGACATCGTCCGTTTCGGTGACCTGATCGAGCACCGCCGCAGTGCGCTGATTGAGCTCTCGCTTGGTAACCGTCGGCATGTGGCCAGTGTACTACTTTTGTCAGACATCACCGTCGATATTCTGACGTCATCGTGGCAATCGAAGAGATCCTCGATCTCGAGCAACTCGAGGTCAACATCTACCGCGGGAGTGTGTTCAGCCCGCTCTCCGCGGACAACCAGCGCACCTTCGGCGGTCATGTCGCCGGCCAGGCACTGGTGTCGGCGGTGCGCACCGTGGACCCCCGCTACCGGGTCCACTCGCTGCACGGTTATTTCCTGCGTCCCGGAGATGCCAAGGCGCCCACGGTGTTCCTGGTCGATCGGGTCCGCGACGGCGGCTCGTTCTGCACCCGGCGGGTCGACGCCGTTCAGCACGGCGAGACCATCTTCAACATGTCGGCCTCGTTTCAGAGCGAGCAACGCGGCATCGCGCACCAGGATGTGATGCCCGATGCGCCGGACCCCACCGACCTGCCCGACATCGCCGCGATGAAGGCCTTCGACGACGAGGGTTTCAAGGCGTTCGCCGAGTGGGACCTGCGCCGGGTGCCGCGCGAGCAGTTGCCGCACATTCCGGGCAAGGTCGCCGAGCAGCAGGTCTGGTTCCGTCATCGCGACCGGTTGCCCGACGATCAGGTGCTGCACATCTGCGCGCTGGCCTACATGAGCGACCTGACCCTGCTGGGCACCTCCTGGGCGAATCACCCCGGCGAGCGCGACCACCTGCAGGTGGCGTCGCTGGACCATGCCATGTGGTTCCTGCGCCCCTTCCGGGCCGACGAATGGCTGCTCTACGACCAGTCGTCGCCGTCGGCGGGTGCCGGGCGGTCGTTGACCCAGGGGAAGATCTACAACCGGTCCGGGGACATGGTGGCCGCCGTTATGCAGGAGGGGTTGACCCGCTACCCGTCCGGATACCAACCGACCGGCCAGTGAGCGGCCCGCGCATCGGCGTGCTCGCACTGCAGGGTGACGTCCGAGAACACCTTGCTGCGCTGGCCGCGGTCGGCGCCGAGCCGGTGCCGGTGCGCCGTCGCGCGGAGCTGGACGCCGTCGAGGCCCTGCTGATCCCCGGTGGCGAGTCGACCACGATCAGCCACCTGTTGCGCGAGCTGGAGCTGGCGGACCCGTTGCGGGCCCGGCTGGCCGACGGGATGCCGGCCTACGGGTCCTGTGCGGGAATGATCCTGCTGGCCAGCGAGATCCTCGACGCGGGCGCGCAGGGCCGCGCCGCCATCCCCCTGTCGGGGATCGATATGACCGTGCGGCGCAACGCCTTCGGGCGCCAGGTCGATTCCTTCGAAGGGGAGATCGCCTTCGACGGCCTGGACGGGCCGGTGCACGCGGTGTTCATCCGGGCGCCGTGGGTGGAACGGGTCGGTCCCGGCGTCACGGTGCTGGCCGAGGCCGCCGGACATCCCGTTGCGGTGCGGCAGGGCCGCGTACTGGCCACTTCGTTTCACCCGGAGGTCACCGGAGACCGGCGTATCCACCGATTGTTCGTCGACATCGTCACAAGCCGGGACTGACTGTCGCCGGGTTGGCCACGGCGTTTCGCCGTGCCCGGGATGTTGTCGTCGATCCTGCCAGGCCATGATGTATCCATGGCAGATATCGCGCGGGGCGGCTTCCGCCGCGCAGTAAAGCTGGCGAGCCTTCCGGCCGGGGTCGCCGGACGCGCAGCGCTGGGTGTGGGCAAGCGGATGACCGGCATGTCCAAGGATGAGGTCAACGCCGAACTCCTGGAGAAGGCCGCCGACGAGATGTTCAAGGTGCTCGGCGAGCTCAAGGGCGGCGCGATGAAGGTCGGGCAGGCGCTGTCGGTGATGGAGGCCGCGATTCCTCCGCAGTTCGCCGAACCGTTCCGCGAGGCATTGGTCAAGCTGCAGAGCGAGGCCCCGCCGTTGCCGGCGGCCAAGGTGCACCGAGTGCTCGACGCCCAGCTAGGCACCAAATGGCGGGAACGCTTCGCGTCGTTCGACGACACCCCCGCCGCATCGGCGAGCATCGGGCAGGTGCACCGGGCGGTCTGGAACGACGGGCGCGACGTCGCCGTGAAAATCCAGTATCCCGGCGCGGACGAGGCGCTGCGCGCCGACCTGAAACTGATTCAGCGGTTCAACTGGGTCGCCAAGCAGGTGGTTCCCGGCGCCGACGTGGACCGGGTGGTCGCGGAGATCAACGACACCCTGGAAGCGGAACTGGAGTACCGCCAGGAAGCCGACAATCAGCGTGCCTTCGCCAAGGCCTTCGCCGGGGACCCGAAGTTCGCGGTGCCGGCGGTGATCGCCAGCGCGCCGAAGGTCATCGTCTCGGAGTGGATCGAAGGCCGGCGCCTGTCGGAGATCATCCGCAGCGGCACCAAAGAGGAGCGGGACTCCGCGTGTGCGCTGCTGCTGGAGTTCACGCTGAGCTCGCCGGCGCGGGTCGGGCTGGTGCATGCCGACCCGCACCCGGGCAACTTCATGCTGCTGCCCGACGGCCGGCTGGGTGTCATCGACTTCGGCGCGGTGGCCCAACATCCCGACGGTATCCCCCCGGAGTTCGCCGAGCTGCTGTGCTGGGCGCGCGACGAGCAGTGGGATGAGGCGATCCGGCTGCTCAAACAGCTCGGGTTCATGCCGGCCGACTACGACCTGACCGCCGAGCAGCTGGTGGACTACATCCAGCCGCTGTGGCCCTACATCGACCCGCTGCGCTCCGGGGAGTTCCACTTCACCCGCAAGTGGTTCCAGAAGTCGGCGCTGGTCACCACCGACCCGATGGCGGAAGGTTTCGGCGACCGATTCAAGATGGCCCGCCAGATGACCATTCCGGCCGGATACGTCATGTTGCTGCGCACACTGGGCGGTCTGCTGGGGGTCGCGGTGCAGCTCGACGCGCACGTCAACTACGCCGCGCTGATCGAGCAGTGGGCGCCCGGGTTCTTCCCGCCCGGGCAGCCCCCGGCGCGCGAGCCGGCCTGACACGTAGACTCGTCGCGCGAAGTTTTGCTGCGACAGTGAGGTAGGAAGCCGATGAGCGGCCATTCCAAGTGGGCCACCACGAAGCACAAGAAGGCCGTCATCGACGCCCGCCGGGGGAAGAATTTTGCGCGGTTGATCAAGAACATCGAGGTCGCCGCCCGCGTCGGCGGTGGTGACCCGTCGGGGAATCCGACGCTCTATGACGCCATCCAGAAGGCCAAGAAGAACTCGGTGCCCAACGACAACATCGAGCGGGCTCGCAAGCGTGGTGCCGGCGAGGAAGCCGGTGGGGCGGATTACCAGACCATCACCTATGAGGGGTATGGGCCCAACGGTGTGGCGGTGTTGATCGAATGTCTGACGGATAACCGGAATCGCGCGGCCAGTGAGGTGCGGGTGGCGATGACTCGCAATGGTGGCCAGATGGCCGACCCGGGTTCGGTGGCGTATCTGTTCAGTCGCAAGGGCACGGTCACGCTGGACAAGAACGGGTTGACCGAGGACGACGTGCTGGTGGCGGTGTTGGAGGCCGGGGCTGAGGATGTCAACGACCTGGGGGAGAGCTTCGAGGTGATCTCCGAACCGGGTGACCTGGTGGCGGTGCGTAGTGCGCTGGTCGATGCCGGGATCGACTATGAGTCGGCGGAGGCGAGTTTTCAGCCGTCGGTGAGCGTTCCGGTGGATGTCGAGGGGGCTCGTAAGGTGTTCAAGCTGGTCGAGGCCCTTGAGGACAGTGACGACGTGCAGAACGTGTGGACCAACGTCGACCTGTCCGACGAGGTGCTGGCAGCTCTCGAGGCCGAGTAGCGGGCCACGCCGGTGCCGGCGATTCATTTCATCTCGGGTCTGCCGCGCTCGGGTTCAACCCTACTGGCCGCGTTATTGCGGCAGAACCCGCGTTTCGAAGCCGGCATGTCCGGCCCGCTGGCCGGGTTGTTCGGCGCCCTGCTCGGTGAGATGAGCGCACGCAACGAGTTCTCGGTGTTCATCGACGACGCGAAGCGGGAACGGATCCTGCGCGGGCTGTTCGACAGCTTCTACGGTGACTGCCCCGCCGAGGTGATCTTCGATACCAACCGGGCGTGGTGTGGCTGGATGCCGGCGGTCTCACGGTTGTTCGCGCAGGCCAAGGTCATCGCCTGCGTGCGCGAGTTGCCGTGGGTGGTCGACAGCATCGAACGGTTGGTCCAGCGCAACGTGTTCACCCCGTCGTCGATCTTCGGATTCAACCCCGGCGGCACCGTCTACACCCGCGCCAACGGGATCGTGGGGCAGGACGGAATGGTCGGGGCCCCCTACGACATGCTCAAACAGGCCTGCTACGGCGCGGAGCGGGACCGGCTGCTGGTTGTGCAGTACGAGACCTTGACCACCGACCCGGAGCGCACGATGCGCGCCATCTACGACTTCATCGATGAGCCGGCCTACGTGCATGACTTCGCCCATGTCGACTATGACGTCACCGACTTCGACGAACGGGCCGGGACGCCGGGTCTGCACGCGGTGCACGGCGAGGTCAGGGCCGACCCGCGCGAGACGATATTGCCGCCGGACCTGTTCAATCGGTTCACCCGCGACGCGTTCTGGCGCGACCCGGAGCGGATCCCCGCGGGCTTGCGGGTGGTGTAGCCGGAAGTCGTCGGGCCACCGCGTGTCCTGCCGGCCGACGTCGGTCCCAGGCACTACTGTTCGAACAGATGTTCACTACAGTAGGGAGCGTGTGGTGCGGGTGATGGGCGTCGACCCCGGGCTGACGCGGTGCGGGCTGTCGGTGGTCGAAGGCGGGCACGGCCGCCAAGTCACCGCTTTGGATGTCGATGTGGTGCGCACCCCGGCCGATCAGCCGCTGCCGCAACGCCTGCTGACCATCAGTGACACCGCCGAGCACTGGCTGGACACCCACCGGCCCGATGTCCTGGCCGTCGAGCGGGTGTTCTCCCAGCAGAACGTCTCCACCGTCATGGGCACCGCCCAAGCCGGCGGGGTGATCGCACTGCAGGCCGCCCGCCGGGGCATCGCCGTGCACTTTCACACCCCCAGCGAGGTCAAGGCGGCCGTCACCGGCAATGGTTCCGCCGACAAGGCCCAGGTGACGACGATGGTCACCAGAATCCTTGGCCTGCAGCAGAAACCGACCCCCGCGGACGCGGCAGATGCGCTCGCGCTGGCGATCTGCCACTGCTGGCGGGCCCCGATGATCGCCCGGATGGCAGCGGCCGAGGCACTGGCCGCCGAACAGCGGCGGCGCTACACCGCCAAGCTCAAGGCGGCCCGAGCATGATCGCTTCGGTGCGCGGCGAGGTCATCGACATCGCACTCGACCACGCGGTGGTCGAAGCGGCCGGCGTCGGCTACAAGCTGATGGCCACGCCGTCGACACTGTCGGCGCTGCACCGCGGCAGCGAATCCCGGTTGATCACCGCGATGATCGTGCGTGAGGATTCGATGACGCTGTACGGCTTTCCCGACGCCGAGGCGCGGGATCTGTTTCTCACGCTGATCGGGGTGTCGGGGATCGGACCCAAGATCGCCCTGGCCACCCTGGCGGTCTACGACGCAACCGCGCTGCGCCGGGCGCTGGCCGACGGCGACGTCGCCGCGTTGACCCGGGTGCCCGGGATCGGTAAGCGCGGCGCCGAGCGACTGGTGCTGGAACTGCGCGACAAGATCGGGCCGGTGGCCGCTCCCGGCGGCGCCTTCGGCGGTCACGCGGTGCGGGCGCCGGTGGTCGAAGCCCTTGTCGGACTTGGCTTTGCGGCCAAGCAGGCCGAGGAGACCATTGACAAGGTGCTGGCCGACGAACCCGAGATCAGCACGTCCGACGCGTTGCGGACCGCGCTGAGCCGGCTGGGGAAGACCAAGTGAGTGAGCCCGACGACCCCGACGCCCGCGAGGTGTCCCCGGCGCTGACGGTGGGCGAAGGCGATATCGACGCCGGCCTGCGGCCGCGCAGTCTGGCCGAGTTCATCGGACAGCCCCGGGTGCGTGAGCAGCTGCAGCTGGTGATCGAGGGCGCCAAGAACCGCGGCGGCACACCGGATCACATCCTGCTGTCCGGCCCGCCCGGACTGGGTAAGACGTCACTGGCGATGATCATCGCCAGCGAGCTCGGCAGCTCATTGCGGGTGACGTCGGGGCCGGCGCTGGAACGCGCCGGGGATCTGGCGGCGATGCTGTCGAATCTGGTGGAGCACGACGTGCTGTTCATCGACGAGATCCACCGCATCGCCCGGCCCGCCGAGGAAATGCTGTACCTGGCGATGGAGGACTTCCGGGTCGACGTCGTCGTCGGGAAAGGTCCTGGGGCCACGTCGATTCCGCTGGAGGTGGCGCCGTTCACCCTGGTTGGTGCGACCACCCGCTCCGGTGCGCTGACCGGCCCGCTGCGGGACCGGTTCGGGTTCACCGCGCACATGGATTTCTACGAGCCGGCCGAACTGCAGCGGGTGCTGGCACGCTCGGCGAAGATCCTCGGGATCGAGCTGGGGGCTGAGGCCGCCGCGGAGGTGGCCCGGCGGTCTCGTGGTACGCCGCGGATCGCCAACCGACTGCTGCGCCGGGTGCGGGACTACGCCGAGGTGCGCGCCGACGGGGTGATCACCTGCGATGTGGCCAAGGCCGCGCTGGCGGTCTACGACGTCGACGAATTGGGCCTGGACCGCCTGGACCGGGCGGTGCTGTCGGCGTTGACCCGCAGCTTCGGCGGCGGCCCGGTCGGGGTGTCCACGCTGGCGGTCGCGGTGGGGGAGGAAGCCGCCACCGTCGAGGAGGTCTGCGAGCCGTTCCTGGTGCGGGCCGGGATGGTCGCGCGCACCCCCAGGGGCCGTGTCGCGACTCCGGCGGCCTGGACGCATCTGGGCATGGTGCCGCCGGCTGGGGCAGGCGGGCTGGGGCAACAGGGGCTGTTCGACTAGGTCGACCCGGGTTGTGAATGGGCGACAGCACTTTGGACCGCGGCTCGGTAGGCTTTCGTCGCATGACGGAGGGGCCGGAAAACCTTGAAGCCCGCGTGGACGCATTGGAATCACGGGTCGACGAACTGACCGGGCAGTTGCAGCAGGCCAAGCAAGACGCGGTTGCCGCGCGAGTGCTCGCCGGGGGAGCAGACCGCGACGTCGAGCAGCTCGGCGGTGAGATGCGTGATTTCCGTGGTGAGATGCGTGATTTCCATCAGGCCACCACGGCAAGCTTCAATGCCATGCGCGAGGACCTGGTTGACCTGCGGCGCCATGTCAACGAAGGATTCGCTCGCGTTGATGACGGCTTCAGCGCCATCCGAGTACGGCTTGATACGACCGCCGCCGGCCTTACCCACATCACGGACTTGCTGAACGAGCTGGTCGCCGACCGCGAACCCGACTGAGTCGTCGACTACAGCTTGGCCAGTTCGTCGGCCAGCACGTCCAAGCCTTCGGCCAGCAGCTCGTCGCTGATGGTCAGCGGCGGCAGCAGCCGCAGCACATTGCCGAACGTCCCGCAGGTCAGCACGATCACGCCGGCCCGATGACACGCTGTCGCCAGCGCCTTCGTCAGGGCAGGATCCGGTTCGGCGGTCTCGGGCCGCACCAGTTCGACGGCGATCATGGCGCCGCGGCCGCGAACATCGCCGATGCGGTCGTCGTCGGCCTGCAGCCGGCTCAGGCGCTCCAACACCGCCCGCTCGATCCGCTGGGCGCGCCCCACCAGGTCCTCGGCCTCGACGGTGGCCAGCGCCCCCAGCGCGGCCGCGCAGGCCACCGGGTTGCCGCCGAACGTCCCGCCCAAGCCACTGACCTGCGGGGCATCCATGATCTCGGCACGCCCGGTGACCGCCGCCAGCGGCAGCCCACCGCCGATGCCTTTGGCGGTGCAGATCAGGTCGGGCGCGATCGGCTCATGCTCACAGGCGAACATCGCCCCGGTGCGAGCGAAACCGGTCTGCACCTCGTCGGCGATGAACACCACGTCGTTGTCGCGGCACCAGGCCAGCAGCGCAGGCAGAAATCCCGGTGCCGGGACGATGAACCCGCCCTCGCCCTGGATCGGTTCGATGACCAGCGCGGCCAGGTTGTGGGCGCCGATCTGGTTCTCGAGGACGCCGATGGCCCGTTCGGCGGCCCGCTCGCCGTCGGTGCCCAGATCCTTGTCGATCAGGCTGTCTCGGTAAGGGTAGGACGCCGGCGCGCGGTAGATATCGGGCGCGAACGGGCCGAACCCGCTCTTGTACGGCATCGACTTGGCGGTCAATGCCATCGTCAGGTTGGTACGGCCGTGGTAGCCGTGGTCGAACGCCGCCACCGCGGTTTTGCGGGTGTAGGACCGGGCGATCTTGACGGCGTTCTCCAAAGCCTCGGCGCCGGAGTTGAGCAGCACGGACCGTTTCTCGAACTTGCCCGGGGTGAGCCGGTTCAGCGCTTCGGCGACAGTCACATACCCCTCGTAGGGGGTGACCATGAAACAAGTGTGGGTGAACTCGGCGACTTGGCTGCGCACCGCATCCACCACCCGCGGAGCGGCGTTGCCCACCGTGGTCACCGCGATGCCCGAGCCCAGATCGATCAGCCGATTGCCGTCCACGTCCTCGACGATGCCGCCGCCGGCACGTGCCGCGTAGACCGGCAGCGTGCTGGCCACCCCGCGCGCTACGGCCGCCGTACGACGCTGCGCCAGCCGCACCGAGCCGGGTCCGGGGATCTCAGTGGCCAGGTGACGGCTCTGCGGCACCGTTGGCACAGGCATGGATTTGGCCTCCTTGACGGTTGTTTCCCCGGATCAGACCTGGCCGAGCGGCCGGCACGCGTGGGCGAAAGGCTGCCAATATTCGCCGGGTGGGCAGTCCAGCGGCGTCGGTCCCTGGCCGAGCGGCATGCAGGTGTTGGTGCTCGGTTCCCAGTACTGGCCGCCGGGGCAGTCCAGCGGTGTCGGTCCCTGGCCGAGCGGCATGCAGGTGTTGGTGCTCGGTTCCCAGTACTGGCCGCCGGGGCAGTCCAGCGGCGCAGCCGAGCCGACGGCGGGCAACGCGAACGTTCCCACCGCCAGGGGAGCCGCCGCCAGTGCAATGGCGGTCGCGAGACCACACGCGATGTTCCTCATCGGCCAAACCTTCCCTCGAGAATCCTGACCCCTAGCACCCACAGCCTAGGGGGTGGGACAACCGGTACCGACTCGGAGTGGCCGGACACAATGGCACACTGTTGTCATCACAGTGGCCCGCCACATCCCATGTGGGCCGGGGCCGGAGACTAGTTCGAACAAGTCGAAAGATCGGTTGTCGTCATGAACAACATGGTTGCCTTCCTGCCGCTGCTCATCGTCATGGGCGCGTTCATGTTCTTCGCCTCGCGGCGGCAGAAGCGCGCGATGCAAGCCACCATCGACCTGCACGAGTCGCTGCGGATCGGTGACCGTGTGCACACCACCTCTGGCCTGCAGGGGACCATCACCCGCATCACCGATGACGACGTCGACTTGGAGATCTCGCCGGGCGTGGTGACCACCTGGATGAAGCTCGCAGTCCGGGACAGGATCGAGCCGGAGGAGCTCACTGCCGAGGCCGCGGTCGAACAGGCCGCCGAAGGCACTTAGCCCCCGACGCGCGGAACGCCCGCCCAACGAGCGAGCCCGCCGGTCGGGCACGTACCCTTTGGCGGGTGCAGTCGAACTGATCGCTGCGGGCGGACCGCGCGTGGACCAGCCCCGACGATCTCGAGAGCGCATCGCGCAATGAGCGAAGGAGACCCAACAACGTGGCATCGCCCTCGGTGCCGGTGCACCCTGCCCGCAACCTGGCGGTGTTCCTGGCAATGCTCATCGGCGTCTACCTGCTGGTGTTCCTGACCGGAAACAAGCTCGCCGAACCCAAGCTCGGCATCGACTTGCAGGGCGGCACCCGCGTGACGCTCACCGCGCGCACGCCGGACGGTTCCTCGCCGACCCGCGAAGCGCTCAACCAGGCGCAGCAGATCATCAGCGCCCGGGTCAACGGCCTCGGGGTGTCCGGCTCCGAAGTCATCATCGACGGCAACAACCTGGTCATCACCGTGCCCGGCAGCGACGGCAACGAAGCCCGCACGCTGGGCCAGACGGCCCGGCTCTACATCCGGCCGGTGATCAGCGGCGTGTCCGTGCAGGAGGCGGCACAGGCCGCCGGCGGCCGGATGCCTGGCCTTCCCGGTGGAGGCGCACCCGGCATCCCCGGCCTGCCTCCGGGAGCCGGTGGCGGTATCCCGGGTCTGCCTCCCGGGGCCGGCGGCGGTATCCCGGGTCTGCCTCCCGGGGCCGGCGGCGGTATCCCCGGCTTGCCTCCGGGAGCCGGCGGCGGCGCTCCGGGTCTGCCTCCGGGCCTGCTTCCCGGCGCCCCCGGTATCCCCGCCCAGCCCGGCTCGCCGTTCACCGGGGGTCAGTCCACTCCCGGTGACCAAACCCTGCCCGGCGGATCCGGGGCAGGTGGAGAAGGCACGTTCGGCGGCAACGGGGGATCCTTCCCGCAGCAGCCTCTGATCCCGCCGGCCCAGCCGCGGCCCTTCCCGCAGGAGCCGACCCCGGCACCGGGCACCACCTCGGAGAGTCCCGGCCCCGAGAACACGTCGGAACCGACCGCGCCGGGTTCGCCCGGCGAGGCGCCGAGCCCCGGTCCGCAGCTTCCCGGCCTGCCCGGTCTCGGCTTGCCCGGCTTACCGGGGCTCCCCGGTCAGGGCGGCCAGGCGCAGGGTCTGGCGGGCCGCATCGCCGCTGAGAAGCGGTTGCGGCAGAGCGACAACAAGGTGGTGCAGGCGCTGGCCCTGCAGATCCAGGCCGGTCGCTGCGACAAGGAAGACGTGCTGGCCGGCAACGACGACCCGGACCTGCCGCTGGTGACCTGCTCGCAGGACCACCAGACCGCCTACCTGCTGGCGCCGTCGATCATCAGCGGTGACCAGATCGCCGACGCCACTTCGGGTATGGACCAGCGCAGCGGCTCGAACATCGTCCAGCTGCAGTTCAAGAGTGGAGCGGCCGACGTCTGGGCCGACTTCACCGCGGCCCACATCGGCACCCAGACTGCGTTCACGCTCGACTCGCAGGTGGTCAGCGCCCCGCAGATCCAGGAGGCCATCCCGGGCGGCCGGACCCAGATCACCGGCGGGTCACCGGGATTCACCCCGGATGGTGCGCGTCAGCTGGCCAACGTCTTGAAGTACGGGTCGCTGCCGCTGTCGTTCGAGGCGTCGGAAGCCGAAACCGTCTCGGCCACCTTGGGAATGACGTCGCTGAAGGCGGGTCTGATCGCCGGTGCGATCGGCCTGGCACTAGTGCTGATCTACTCGCTGCTCTACTACCGGGTGCTCGGCGTGCTGACGGCGCTGTCGCTGGTGCTGGCCGGCGCCATGGTCTACGCGATCCTGGTGCTGCTGGGCAGATACATCAACTACACGCTCGACCTGGCCGGTATCGCCGGTCTGATCATCGGTATCGGTACCACCGCCGACTCGTTCGTGGTGTTCTTCGAACGCATCAAAGACGAGATCCGGGAAGGCCGGTCCTTCCGCTCGGCGGTGCCGCGCGGGTGGACGCGGGCGCGCAAGACCATCGTGTCCGGCAACGCGGTGACCTTCCTGGCCGCGGCGGTGCTGTACTTCCTGGCGGTCGGCCAGGTGAAGGGTTTCGCGTTCACGCTGGGCCTGACCACGATCCTCGACATTGTGGTGGTGTTCCTGGTGACCTGGCCGCTGGTGTACTTGGCGTCCAAGTCGCCGACGCTGGCCAAGCCGTCCTACAACGGCCTCGGTGCGGTCCAGCAGGTCGCACGCGAGCGGCGCGCGGTGGCCAAATCGGGAGGCGGAACGGGCGGCAAGGCCGCAGCCAAAACGCGCACGCGGGTAACAACCGCCCAGTCGACGGGACAGGGATAGCCAGATGGCCAAACCGAGCACCAAGGGCGGCACGAAGCGCGGGACGAAGTCCGCGAAAAACGACGCCGCGGCGGTAGAACACACCGAGAGCCGCACCGCCACAGAACAAACCGCCCGCAAGACGAAGACCTCGGCCAAGGCGCCGAAGCACAGCTTCCTGTCGCGGCTCTACACCGGCACCGGTGCGTTCGAGGTCATCGGCAAACGGCGGATGTGGTACGCGATCAGCGGCGTGATGGTGGCCATCGCCATCGTGAGCATCCTGGTCCGCGGCTTCACCTTCGGCATCGACTTCGCCGGCGGCACCAAGGTGTCGTTCCCGCGCGGCGACACCAGCGTCACCCAGGTCGAAGAGGTGTTCCGTAAGAGCGTCGGCAACAGCCCTGAATCTGTGGTCGTGGTCGGCAACGGCACCTCGGCGACCGTGCAGATCCGCGCCGAGACGCTCACCAACGAGCAGACCGAGAAGCTGCGCGATGACCTCTTCGACGCCTTCCAGCCGGCCGGCCCCAACGGGCAGCCCAGCAAGCAGGCGATCAGCGACTCGGCGGTGTCGGAGACCTGGGGCAGTCAGATCACCCAGAAGGCCGTGATCGCCCTGGTGGTCTTCCTATTGCTGGCCTCGCTGTACATCACCGTGCGTTACGAGTGGTACATGACCCTGTCGGCGATGATTTCGATGGTCTTCGACATCCTCGTCACCGCCGGGGTGTATTCGCTGGTCGGATTCGAGGTCACGCCGGCCACCGTCATCGGCTTGCTGACGATTCTCGGGTTCTCCATCTACGACACCGTGATCGTGTTCGACAAGGTCGAGGAGAACACACACGATTTCCAGCACAAACCCAAGCTGACCTATGCCGAGCAAGCCAACCTGGCCATCAACCAGACCTTCATGCGGTCGATCAACACCAGTCTGATCTCGGCGCTGCCGATCATCTCGCTGATGGTGGTCGCGGTATGGCTGCTGGGGGTGGGGACTCTCCAAGACCTTGCGCTGGTGCAGTTGGTCGGCGTCGTCGTCGGCACCTATTCGTCGATCTACCTGGCCACGCCGCTGCTGGTCACCCTGCGGGAACGCACCGAGCTGGTGCAGAACCACACCCGCCGGGTGATGCGGCGGCGCAACGCCGCGGCCGGCTCGAAGGCGGCTGCCGTGGACGATGACACCGCGGACGCCGCCGACACCACCGCCGACGAAGCGGATTCGGTGGCGGCCGCGCCGGCCGCGCCGGCCGCCGGTGCCAAACCGGTACGTCCCACCAGCCGGCGCACCCAGCGTCCGACCGGCAAGCCCGGCACCGGACGGTAACCGGCGATGGCGGCCCGCTGGCGGCACGCTGTGTCGCTGCTGGTGGCGATCGTCACCAGCCTCGGCGCCTGGTCGGTGTCGGCGTGCACCAGCGCCACGGTCGATCAGATCGACTACGCCGTGGACGGCGGCCTGATCACCTACAACAGCACCACGGTGGCCGGCGCCGCCTCGGCCGGGCCCCAGGCGTTCTCCCGCACCCTGACCGGCTTCGGCTACCACGGGCCGGACGGCCAGATCGTCACCGACCACGACTTCGGCAGCATCTCGGTGGTGGGCCGCGCCCCGCTGGTGCTGGACTACCAGATCGCCGACGCGGCGGTGTATTCCGACGGCAAACCCATCACCTGCGACGACCTGGTGCTGGCGTGGGCGGCTCAGTCCGGCCGTTTCCCCGGCTTCGACGCGGCCAGCCGAGCCGGCTACCTCGACATCGACAACATCGAGTGCCAGCCCGGCGCGAAGAAGGCCCGGGTGTCGTTCTTTCCCGACCGCAACATCGTCGACTACGAGGAGCTGTTCACCGCGACGTCGATGATGCCGGCGCACATCATCAGCGACAAACTCGGTGTGAACACCACCGACGCGGTGCTGGGGAAACTCGGTCCCCCCGAGGACGTCATGCCCAAGATCGCCGAGGCATGGAACACCACCTGGCAGCTTGACCGCAGTGCCGACCTGCGGCACTTCCCGTCGTCGGGCCCCTACAAGATCGACTCGGTGCTCGAGGGCGGCGCCGTGGTGCTGGTGGCCAACGACCTGTGGTGGGGCGCCAAGCCGGTCACCAAACGGATCACGGTGTGGCCGCAGGGCGCCGATATCGCCGAACGGGTCAACAAGCGCGTGGTCGAGGTCGTCGATGTGGCCACCGGATCCGCCGGTTCGCTGATCACCCCGGACGACTACCAGAGCGACGACAGCCCGTCTGGGGGCATCGAGCAGCTCATCTTCGCCCCGTCCGGCCCGCTGTCGGAGACTCCGGCCCGCCGTGCCGTGGCGCTGTGCACTCCGCGCGACGTGATCGCCCGCGACGCGGGCGTGCCGGTGGTCAACTCGCGGCTCAACACCGCCATCGACGACGCCTTCGACCAGGCCGAGAACGTGCCCGAGGCCGAACAGTTCGCGCACGCCGACCCGAACGCCGCCCGCGAGGCGCTGACCGGCAAACCCCTGACGGTGCGAATCGGTTACCGCGGGCCCAACACCCGGCTGGCCGCGGTGGTCGGGGCGATCACCGGGTCGTGCGCGCCGGCCGGCATCACCGTCACCGAGGTGGCCTCGGACACCGTGGGCCCGCAGGCGCTGCGGGAGGGCCAGATCGACGTGTTGCTGGCCAGCACCGGCGGATCCACCGGCAGCGGCTCGACCGGGTCGTCGGTGATGGACGCCTACGAGCTGTTCAGCGGTAACGGCAACAACCTGTCCGGCTACCACAACGACCAGATCGACGGCATCATCTCCGCGCTGGCCATCACCGCCGACCCCGCGGAGCTGGTCCGGCTGCTGGGGGAGAGCGCCCCGGTGCTGTGGGCCGACATGCCGACCCTGCCGCTGTACCGACAGCAACGCACCCTGCTGTCGTCGAAGAAGACCTACGGTGTCGCCGCCAACCCCACCCGGTGGGGCGCCGGCTGGAACATGGACCGCTGGGCGCTGCAGCAGTGAACCCGGCCGGGCCGGCGCGGGGCGCCGCCGAGATCATCGCGTCGCTGACCCGCGAGGTGGCCGACTTCCCCAGCCCGGGAATCGCGTTCAAAGACCTGACCCCGGTGTTCGCCGACGCCGCCGGGCTGGCCGCGGTCACCGACGCCTTGGCCCGCGTCGCTGCCGGGGCGGAGCTGGTGGCCGGCATCGACGCGCGGGGATTTCTGCTGGCCGGGGCGGTCGCCGACCGGCTCGGGGTGGGGGCGCTGGCTGTCCGCAAGGGCGGCAAGCTGCCGCCGCCGGTGCTGTCGGAGGCCTATCAGCTCGAATACGCCCACGCCGTGCTGGAGATCCCGGCCAACGGAATCGAATTGGCCGGCCGCCGGGTGGTGATCGTCGACGACGTCCTGGCCACCGGCGGTACCCTGGCCGCTACGCAGCGACTGTTGCGTCGCGCCGGAGCAGACGTGGTTGCGGCGGCGGTGGTGTTGGAGCTGGCCGGAATGGGCGGGCGTGCCGCGGTGGCACCGTTGCGGCTGGACAGCCTGCATCTCGTTTAGCCGTATTCTCGTGGTCGGAGGTGAGTTCAGTGGCGGATGAGCAGCACGGCGTTGATGTTGCCCAGGCCGATGACGAAGCCGTGGCCCAGGACTCGCCCACCGAGAAGACCGATCTGCTGAAGGTCCCCACCAGTGCCTCCCGGCGGGTGCGGGCCCGGATCGCCCGCCGCATCACCGCCCAGCGCGGCGCCCTGAGCCCGGTGCTGGAGCCGCTGGTCGCGGTGCACCGGCAGTACTACCCGAAAGCCAATCTGGCGCTGCTGCAACGCGCCTATGAGGTCGCCGAAGACCGGCACGCCACCCAGACGCGCCATTCCGGTGATCCCTACATCACCCATCCGGTCGCCGTGGCCACCATCCTGGCGGAGCTGGGCATGGACACCATCACGCTGGTGGCCGCGCTGCTCCACGACACCGTCGAGGACACCGGCTACACGCTGGAGGCACTGGCCGGCGAATTCGGCGACGAGGTCGCCCACCTGGTCGACGGGGTGACCAAGCTGGACAAGGTGGTGCTGGGCACCGCGGCCGAGGCCGAGACCATCCGCAAGATGGTCATCGCCATGGCGCGTGACCCGCGCGTGCTGGTGATCAAGGTCGCCGACCGGCTGCACAACATGCGCACCATCCGCTTCCTGGCGCCGGAGAAGCAGGCCCGCAAAGCGCGTGAGACGCTGGAAGTCATTGCGCCACTGGCACATCGGCTGGGTATGGCCACCGTCAAGTGGGAACTCGAGGACCTGTCGTTCGCGATCCTGCACCCGAAGCGCTACGAGGAGATCGTGCGGCTGGTGGCCGATCGGGCGCCGTCGCGGGACACCTACCTGGCCAAGGTGCGCGCTGAGATCGTCAACACGCTGGCGAAGTCGAAGATCGCCGCCACCGTCGAGGGCAGGCCCAAGCACTACTGGTCGATCTATCAGAAAATGATCGTGCGGGGCCGCGACTTCGACGACATCTACGACCTGGTGGGGCTGCGGATCCTGTGCGACGAGATCCGGGACTGCTACGCGGCGGTCGGCGTCGTGCACTCGCTGTGGCAGCCGATGGCCGGCCGGTTCAAGGACTACATCGCCCAGCCGCGCTACGGGGTCTACCAGTCTCTGCACACCACGGTGATCGGCCCGGAGGGCAAACCTCTGGAGATCCAGATCCGGACCCGCGAGATGCACCGCACCGCCGAATACGGCATTGCCGCCCACTGGCGCTACAAAGAAGCCAAGGGCCGCAACGGTGTTCCGCATCTCAACACCGCCGCAGAGATCGACGACATGGCCTGGATGCGCCAGCTGCTGGACTGGCAGCGGGAAGCCGCGGACCCCGGCGAATTCCTCGAGTCGCTGCGGTATGACCTGGCTGTCAAAGAGATCTTCGTGTTCACCCCCAAGGGCGATGTGATCACCCTGCCCACCGGATCCACCCCCGTCGACTTCGCCTACGCGGTGCACACCGAGGTCGGCCACCGCTGCATCGGCGCCCGCGTCAACGGCCGGCTGGTGGCGCTGGAGCGCAAGCTCGAAAACGGGGAAGTGGTCGAGGTTTTCACCTCGAAGGCGCAGAACGCCGGGCCGTCGCGGGACTGGCAGCAGTTCGTGGTGTCGCCGCGCGCCAAGGCCAAGATCCGGCAGTGGTTCGCCAAGGAGCGCCGCGAGGAGGCGCTGGAATCCGGCAAGGACGCGATGGCGCGCGAGGTGCGCCGGGTGGGCCTGCCGCTGCAGCGCCTGGTCAACGGCGAGTCGATGGCCGCGGTAGCCCGCGAACTGCACTACAGCGACGTGTCCGCGCTCTACACCGCGGTCGGCGAGAACCACATCTCGGCACACCACGTGGTGCAACGGCTGGTGGCCCAGCTCGGCGGGGTGGACCAGGCCGAGGAGGATCTGGCCGAACGCTCCACCCCGCTGACCATTACGCGCCGCGAGCGCCACACCGACGACGTCGGCGTCGCGGTGCCCGGCGCCACCGGGGTGCTGACCAAGCTGGCCAAGTGCTGCACCCCGGTGCCGGGCGACGAGATCATGGGTTTCGTCACCCGCGGCGGCGGGGTGTCGGTGCACCGCACCGACTGCACCAATGCCGACGCGCTGCGCCAGCAGGACGAGCGGATCATCGAGGTCAAATGGGCGCCTTCGCCGTCGTCGGTGTTCCTGGTCGCCATCCAGGTCGAGGCCTTGGACCGGCACCGGCTGCTGTCGGACATCACCAAGGTGCTCGCCGATGAGAAGGTCAACATCCTGTCGGCCTCGGTCACCACGTCACGAGACCGGGTGGCGATCAGCCGGTTCACCTTCGAGATGGGCGACCCGAAGCATCTCGGGCACCTGCTCAACGTGGTCCGCAACGTCGAGGGCGTCTTCGACGTCTACCGGATCACGTCGGCGGCTTAGGCACCGCCCCCGTCAGTCGGCCTGCACCGACTTGACGGTCACCTTGACGGCCGGCGGGCCGTCGTCGGCGCCGCCCTGCACACCGGCCTCGGCGATCTTGTCCAGGGTGGCCAGGCCGTCGTCCTGGATCTTGCCGAACACCGTGTACTGGGGCGGCAGCATCGAATCCCGGTACACCAGGAAGAACTGGCTGCCGTTGGTGCCGGGCCCGGCGTTGGCCATGGCCACGGTGCCGCGCGGGTAGGTCACCGGCCGCTGGGCGGCCGGGTCGCCGGATTCGTACTGGTCGGTGGGGTACTCGTTGGCGAACTCATACCCGGGGCCACCGGTGCCGTCGCCGGCCGGATCGCCGCACTGCAGCACACTCAGCGTCGGCGATGTGGTCAGCCGGTGGCACTGCGTGTCCTTGAAGAAGTCCTTCGCGGCCAGGCTGATGAAACTGTTGACGGTGCACGGTGATTGGGCGTTGCTGAGCATCAGACCGATGGGGCCCTGGTCGGTCATCATCGACACGCTGACCTCTGCCGGATCGGTCGGGACCTTGCCGGAGCGCGGCGGCTCGACCGCCTTGCTGGCCGGGCGCGCCTTCGGGTACTGGCAGTTGGCGCCCAGTTCGGGCGACGCGGTGAACTTCGGCAGCTGCCCCGCGCCGCCCGTGGGTGCCGGCGAGGCCGCTGAGGATTCCGAGGAGCCGCTCGCGTTGATGTTGCCCGCGTCGCCGTCGTCGCGCAGGACCACGAACACCACACCGGCCATCAGCAGCACCGCCGCCACCGCGCCGACGATCATCAGCAGGCGGCGCTGCTTGCGGGCCGCCTCGGCACGCTGCTGCACCTGTTGGTCCAGATTGCGCTTGGCGGCGGCACGCCGTTCTGAGTTCGTGGGCACCGGCAGTAACCTCCCTGTCTCGCTGACTGAGTCGGGTTCCAAGTCTGCCAGAGCCGGCGTGGGCTGCCCGCGTCACCGCCGAGTGGGCGCGCAATGGGAAACTGGTCGATGTGTTGGTGACCGGATTCCCCGCTGGAATGCTGGCGTGCAACTGCTACGTGCTGGCGCGGCGTAAGGGCGCCGATGCGATCGTCGTCGACCCCGGACAGCGCGCGATGGCCAGGCTTCAGCACATCCTCGACGAGAATCGGCTGACGCCGTCGGCGGTGCTGCTCACCCACGGCCACATCGACCACATCTGGTCGGCGCAGAAGGTCTCCGACACCTACGGCTGCCCCACCTACATCCACCCCGAGGACCGCTTCATGCTCACCGACCCGCTGCGGTCCCTTGGCACGCTGCCCGGCCAGGCACTGTTCGGCGCACTGAGCAAGGTGATGTTCTCCGAGCCCAAGCAGCTGGTCGAACTGGACCGCGACGGGGACAAGCTCGGCCTCGGCGACACCCCCGTCACGGTCGACCACACCCCGGGGCACACCCGCGGCTCGGTGGTCTTCCGAGTGGAAGGCGACGCCAAAGAGGTGGTGTTCAGTGGTGACACGCTTTTCCAGAACTCGGTGGGGCGCACCGACCTGCCCGGCGGCAGTGGCCGGGAGCTGATGACGTCGATCGTCGACAAGCTGTTGACTCTTGACGATGCGACAGTGGTGCTGCCCGGCCACGGACCGAAGACCACCATCGGCGCCGAACGCCGGTACAACCCGTTCCTGGAAGGGCTCAGTGCGTGAGCACGTTTGCCGCACCCAAAGGGGTGCCCGATTACGTTCCGCCGGCCTCGGCCGGTTTCGTCGCGGTGCGCGACGGGCTGCTGGCGGTCGCTCGCCGCGCCGGCTACGGCGACATCGAGCTGCCGATCTTCGAGGACACCGCGCTGTTCGCCCGCGGGGTGGGGGAGTCCACCGACGTGGTCTCCAAGGAGATGTACACCTTCGCCGACCGTGGCGACCGGTCGGTGACGCTGCGGCCCGAGGGCACCGCCGGGGTGGTGCGTGCGGTGATCGAGCACGGGCTGGACCGCGGCCAGCTGCCGGTCAAGCTGTGTTACTCGGGGCCGTTCTTCCGTTACGAGCGTCCGCAGGCCGGCCGGTATCGGCAGCTTCAGCAGGTCGGGGTGGAGGCGATCGGCGTCGACGACCCGGCGCTGGACGCCGAAGTGATCGCCGTCGCCGACGCGGGCTTTCGCTCGCTGGGCCTGGACGGCTTCCGGCTGGAGCTCACCTCGCTGGGCGACGACACCTGCCGGCCGGCTTATCGAGAGTTGTTGCAGCAGTTCCTGTTCGGCCTCGACCTCGATGATGAGACTCGCCGGCGCGCGCAGATCAATCCGCTGCGGGTGCTCGACGACAAACGCCCGCAGGTGCGTGAGATGACCGCCGACGCCCCGCTCATGCTCGATCACCTCTCGCAGGCCGCGAGGATGCACTTCGACACCGTGCTGGCGCACCTGGATGCGCTCGGGGTGCCCTACGTGGTGAACCCCCGCATGGTGCGCGGGCTGGACTACTACACCAAGACCACCTTCGAGTTCGTCCACGACGGATTGGGCGCGCAGTCCGGGATCGGCGGCGGTGGCCGCTACGACGGGCTCATGCGCCAGCTGGGCGGGCAGGATCTGTCCGGAATCGGCTTTGGGCTCGGGGTGGACCGCACCCTGCTGGCGCTGGCCGCCGAGGGCAAGAGCGTGGGCCAGACCACCCGGTGCGACGTGTTCGGGGTGGGCCTTTCGGAGGCGGCCAAGCTGCGGCTCGCCGTGGTGGCCGGGCAGTTGCGCGCGGCCGGGGTGCGGGTGGACCTGGCCTATGGGGACCGCGGCCTCAAGGGCGCGATGCGCGCTGCTGACCGCTCCGGAGCCGCGCTCGCCCTGGTCGCCGGGGACCGCGACCTGGAGGCCGGCACCGTCGGCGTCAAGAATCTGGCCGCCGGGGAGCAGGTCGACGTTGCGCTTGAGGACGTCGTGGCCGACGTCCTACGCCGAATGTCGCCTTGATACACGGTTATCCACAGAACGCGTGACATAACCCGACGCTCGGCACAC
Organism: Mycolicibacter longobardus; assembly: GCF_002102265.1. Taxonomy (GTDB): domain Bacteria; phylum Actinomycetota; class Actinomycetes; order Mycobacteriales; family Mycobacteriaceae; genus Mycobacterium; species Mycobacterium longobardum. The sequence continues at coordinate 170,704 of NZ_LQPG01000010.1, forward strand.
GGATGACGGCGTGAACCGTCAGTGTGACCGCCATGAGGCAAGCAGGCTGGCCCTTCGTAGGCACCGAGGCGCTGGCGGCGGGCCGGGTCACCAGGCGGACGCTGCGTAGCCGGCATCAGATGCTCTACCGCAACGTCTACCTGCCGAATGGGCAGGAACTCACGCCCGTCACCCGCGCGGTTGCGGCCTGGTTGTGGTCGGGCCGCGCCGCCACGGTTGCCGGGGTCTCCGCCGCGGCGTTGCACGGTTCGCGGTGGTTGGATGCCCGATTGCCGGCCGAGCTGAACCGGACTGCTCCCGGCTCCGTTGACGGGATCGTCATCCGTCGCGAGCAGTTGCGGCCGGACGAGACATGTCTGATCCGGGGGATACCGACCACTACTGTCGCGCGGACCGCATTCGATGTCGGGCGCCGGACGGGACTGGTGACCGCGGTGATCCGGCTTGACGCACTGGGACATGCCACCGGACTCGTCCCGGGTGAGGTGGCAGAAGTGGCCGACCGTCATGGCGGTGCACGAGGCATAACTCAGCTGCGGCAAGCGGTCTCGTTGATGGACGGCGGGGCCGAGTCACCGCAGGAGACTCGGACGCGACTGTTGATGATTCGCAGTGGCCTGCCGCCGCCGGTGACCCAGATCGTCGTGCGAGATGACTACGGACGCCCATTCGCCCGCATCGACATGGGCTGGCCCGAATACCGAGTGGGAGTGGAGTTCGACGGTGCTCAGCATTGGACCGATCCCCGGCAACGAACTGCGGACATCGACCGTTACGCCGAGTTGGCGGCACGAGGTTGGGTGATCGTCCGAGTCAGCAGTGGCCTGCTTCGGGATCGGCCGGCCGTCATACTCGAGCGGGTCCAGACCGCACTTCGGGCAGCCGGTTGGACCGGGACCAAGCCGAATGTCGAGTTGTTGTACGCACGCCGACTCAGAGCGTGACAAAAGTCGTCACTCGGCAAGCTCCGGTAGCGTTACGCGGTATGACGATCATGCGGAAAGCGACAGCCGGGGTCGGCACGGCGCTGCTGGCGGCGGCGGTCGGAATGCTGGCCGGCCAGGCGACGTCACTGGCGGACCCGGAAACCCCGACAGAACCTTCGGCTGAGGCGCCGGCGCCATCCCCGACGGAAAGTGCTCCCCAATCGCCGGCCGAAGCCCCGAAGAAGAGCTCGGCCGGCGGCCACGAGGTCACCTACACCATCACCGCCACCAGCGACCTGACCGGCAACATCTCCTACATCAAGACCGACCCGCCCAGCATGTCGGCTTACAACGCCAACTCCTCGGAGTACCTGGAGACGGTTCGCGTGCCGATCAGCGGGGGACAGCCCCTGGTCTACACGACCACCCTGGCCGACCCGAGCCAGTGGGCGCTGGTCACCGCCAGCGGAGGTCTGAGGATCAACCCCGAGTTCCACTGCGAGATCGCCGTCGACGGCGAAGTGGTGGTGTCGCAGCAGGGCGGCAGCGGTGTGTCCTGCTCGACCCGGCCTTGGTAGCGACACCTCAGTCGGCGAACACGTACACCCAGGCCTGCGCGCCGGAGCGTAGCGGCACCGAAACCCGCCGGTAGGCGTCGACTTCGTAGTCGTCGGCGGCCGCCAGTTCCGCGGTGCTGATCGCGAACACCGTGCCGTCAATGTGGGCACCGGGTGCTGCCGATGGGCGCAGGATCGGGTGACGGTCGCTGCCGCTGACCGCCACCACCTCCGGATCGGTGATCATCACGTAGTCGAGGTCATAGCCCACGATCGCGTCGGGCCGGCCGTCGAGCTCGCGCCCGAACGTGCTGCGTTGCACCTCCGGTAGCTGCAGGGTGCCGTAGGAGAACAACAGTTGGGTGTCGTTGGTCATTGCGGGCCGGCCTCCGCGACGACGACGACCTCGGCGGGTTGGGGCCCGACCGTGCGGATGCGGTGGTTGATCGAGGCGTCGAAGTAGGCGCTGTCACCGGCCGCCAAGGTCCAGGTCGCATCGCCGTATTCCAGCTCCACCGTTCCTGCGTGGACGAACACGAACTCCTGACCGGTGTGCAGGGCGTGCAGCGGGTCAGCCTCGCGAAGCGTGCGCCCGGTGGGGCGCACCACGAACGGCGACATCGACTTTCCCAGCATTCCCGACGCGATCGCCCGGTAGCGTTGCCGATTCGCGCTGCGGTCGGCGGCCCGGTCGACGGTGATCTTGTCCTCCTCGCGCTGTTCGGAGAACAGTTGCGCCACATCGACATCCAGGGCCTGGGCGACCTTGATGGCCGTCGCGATGGATGGCGTGCTGCGGCTGCGTTCGATCTTGGACAGGTAGCTCTTGGTCAGCCCGGTTCGCCCGGCGAGGTCTTCGAGAGTCAGTCCTCGCTGCTTGCGGACGGTCCGCAACAGTTCAGTCATGTGTCCATGATCGCACAGATATGACACAAGGTGTCCTATCGCATAAGGTGGTGTCATCACTGGCCGCCACCGAGGAGTTGCCGTGGGAACCACGTTCGACGATTCCAAATCCGATTTGATGCAGCGTGCCCAGCGGGGCCTTGCGGAGAACTTCGCGCAAGTGCAGTGGTCCACCCGCCAGAAGCTGGCGCTGACCTGCCGGGCGCTGTCGGATCGCGGCCACGACTCGGGCCTGGCCGGGCAGATCACCGCCCGGGCCGAGGCGTCCGGCACCTATTACACCCAGCGGCTCGGCCTGGGCTTCGACGAGATCACCGACGCCAACCTGCTGCTCGTCGACGAAGACCTCTGTGTTCTTGCGGACTCGGGGACTCCGGGCATGGCCAACCCCGCCAACCGCTTCCACAGCTGGATCTACCGGGCCCGCCCCGATGTGCAGTGCATCGTGCACACCCACCCCTTCCATGTGGCCGCCCTGTCGATGCTGGAGACACCGCTGGTCATCTCCCACATGGACACCACCCCGCTCTACGACGACTGCGCCTTTCTGCCGAACTGGCCGGGCGTACCGGTCGGCAACGAGGAGGGCGAGATAATCACGGAAGCCCTCGGCGACAAGAAGGCGATCCTGCTGGCGCACCACGGTCAGATCGTGGCCGCCGCCAGCGTCGAGGAGGCCTGCTCCCTGGCGGTGTTGATCGAGCGTGCGGCCGCCCTGCAGCTGGCCGCCATGGCCGCCGGGACCATCAGGGAACTCCCGGAGAAGCTGGCCCGCGAAGCCCACGACTGGACCCTGTCGCCCAGCCGCAGCGTGGCCAATTTCGCCTACTACGCCCGCCGTGCACTGGCCGGCCACCCCGACGCAATCACCGGATAACTCAAGGAGCACTTCGTGGCAGCACCTTTGCGCGGCGTCATCGGCTACTCGATAACGCCGTTCAACGACGAGGGTATCGACACCGCCGTCCTGACTACCGTCACCCAGCGACTCCTCGACGCCGGCGTGCACGCCATCGCCCCCTTGGGCAGCACCGGTGAACTCGCCTACCTTGACGAGCACGAATTCGACATCGTCGTCGACACCACGATGGCGGCGGTAGCCGGGAGGCTTCCGGTGCTGGTCGGGGTGTCGGACCTGACCACCGCGCGCACCGTGCGGCGCGCCCGTTACGCGGCGCAGGCCGGTGCTGCTGCGGTGATGGTCTCGCCGGTGTCGTACTGGAAGCTCTCCGAACGGGAGATCACCGCCCACTACGCGGCCGTCTCCGACGCCGTCGGCATCGACATCGTCGCCTACAACAACCCGGCCACCTCCGGGGTGGACATGAGCCCCGAGCTGCTGGTGGGCATGTTCGAGAGCATCGAGCACGTCACCATGGTCAAGGAGTCCACCGGAGATCTGACCCGGATGCTGCGGATAGCCGAGCTGTCCGGCGGACGCCTGCCGTTCTTCAACGGCAGCAACCCGCTCGTGCTCGAGGCACTGCGCGCCGGTGCCGCCGGCTGGTGCACTGCGGCACCCAACCTGCGCGCGCAACCATGCCTGGATCTGTACGCGGCGGTCACCGGGGGAGACCTGGACACCGCGCAGGCGCGCTACGACGAACTCAAGCCGCTGCTGGAGTTCATCGTGGCCGGTGGGCTGCCCACCACGGTCAAGGCGGGCTTGGAGCTACTCGGGGTGCCGGCCGGAGTGCCGCGGCGCCCGCTGTTGCCGCTCGACGACGCGGGCCGTGCCGAGCTGCGCGGACTGCTCCCGGGCTGACCTGACGGCGGCGTCCGCCGCTAGCCCAGGTTGCTGGTGGCGAAGGTGTCGCACTGGTTGGGGTCGCCGGTCTGGTAGCCGACGGTGAACCAGTGCTGACGCTGCGCCGAGGCGCCGTGGGTCCAGGACTCCGGGTTGACCCGGCCGGTCGCGGCTTCCTGGATGCGGTCGTCGCCCACCGAGGATGCCGCCGACAAGGCGTCGCGGATGTCGTCGTCGCTCAGCGGCTGCAGGAACGGCACCCCGGTGCTCGCCTGCTTGGTCACCGATGCGTAGTGCGCCCACACCCCGGCGTAGCAGTCGGCCTGCAGTTCGGTGCGGACTCCGGCGCCGGTCGGGCCCTGCGCGCCGCTCTGGGCCCGGCCGAGCACGCCGCGCAGGTTCTGCACGTGGTGGCCGAACTCGTGGGCCACCACGTATTCCTGTGCCAGCGGGCCGCTGCTGGAGCCGAACTGGTCGACGAGCACGTTGAAGAAGTCAGTGTCGAAGTAGGCGGTCCGGTCCGCCGGGCAATAGAACGGACCCACGGCACTGCTGGCCACTCCGCAGCCGGTGGACGTCTGTCCGCTGAACAGCTGCACCTGCGGGCGGGTGTAACCGCGTAACAGGTCGGACCACACCGCGTCCACCGAGTTGGCGGTGGCGACCACCCGGCACTGCACGTATCTATTGGCGTCCTCGCCGGTGCGGCACTTGTTCAGATCGAAGCCCGGCGCTGCGTACTGCCCGGGATCCACCGGCTGCTGGCTGAGTACGTCACCGGGGTCGGCCCCCAGCAACAGCGCCACCACCAACACCACCAGCCCCGCGACACCACCGCCGATGGCGATCCCACGGCCGGCACCGCCGGACGAGGTGGTGCTGGTATCGATCTGCATACCTTCGTTGAAGGTCATCGCACGCTCCGTGGGGTTGTCCGTGGGTACAGGGGGCCGGCCCGTCCGGTTTTGGGCCACCTTAGCTTCGCACACCGGAACCGGCCGTCAGACCCCGTTCAGGCCGGTTGGCTGTGACAAATCCGCTTAGTTAATTAAGCGTCTCCACCCTTGTATGACCAGTTTCCAAACCTTTACTGAATGTTTGTCGCGCTGCTGTACCGCTTGCTGGTAGCGGTGTTACGTTCTGCATCCGGCCGGCAGTGGGGCTCACTCGCGACGGCCTGCCATAGGTTTCTGCCACGTCTCTCTAGAGAGGTTGCCGCCAGGTGAACGCGTCAGCTCGTCTCCTGCCAGCTCGGCCTGGTACCGGACGTGAGTTGTCGTTCGCCTCTGCAGTCACACCTTTATCAGGCCGTTATCGCAACGGTCCGCTAGAGTGACCTACGTCAAGTATTGACGCAGACTTCGCCCAGCCAACATTTCACCGACTCGCGCGCACGTTCCCAGGAGGCCCAAGATGTCGTTCGTAACCGCCCAGCCAGAGAATCTGACGGCTGCTGCCGGAAGCCTGTCCGGAATCGGGGACTCCATGACCGCGGGAGTGGCGGCGGCCGCTGCCCCCACCACCGGTGTGATCGCGCCTGCCGCCGACCTGGTGTCCGCGCTGACCGCGGCCCAGTTCTCCGTTCACGGCGCGCTGTTCCAGGAGGTCGGCGCTCAGGCCGCGGCGGTGCACCAGCAGATCGCGGCGACGTTGAGCAGCAACGGGAGTGCCTACGCCTTCACCGAGGCCGTCAACGCCTCTTCGGCCGGTTGAGGCGGGGCGCATAGATGAGCTTCAGTCTGTTTCCGCCGGAGATCAATTCCGGCTTGATATATACCGGACCGGGTTCGGCACCGCTGCTGGAGGCCGCCGAAGCCTGGGCTCAGCTGTCGGCAGAGCTTGCGATGTCCGCGACGTCCACGCACTCGGTGATCGCCAATCTGGACTCGACCTGGACCGGGCTCGGCTCGGCGTCGGCGACGGCTGCCGTCACGCCCTATGTGACCTGGCTGGAGACGGCGGCGGCCAACGCCGCGGAAAACGCCCAGCTCGCGACGCAGGCTGCGGCGTTGTTCGAGGCGGCGCGCTCGGCGTCGGTACCCCCGCCGGTGATCGCGGCCAACCGGGCGATGCTGCTGGCGTTGATCGCGACCAACTTCTTCGGGCAGAACACCCCGCTGATCCAGACCGTCGAGCACCAGTATGAGGTCATGTGGGCCACCGACGGCGCCGCGATGGACACCTACAGCGGGGCCGCGGAGGCCAACAACAACGCGCTGCAGCAGCAGCCGCCGCCGCCGCAGTCCGCGCAGGGGGCAACGCCGGGATCGGCTGCGAGTGGGGATCCGGTGGTACCCGGAACCCCCGGCACCCCGCCTACCAACCCGGGCTATGATTTTGCCACCGTCGGCGGACTCTTCGATGCGGCCGGCATCGATCCGTCCATGATCGGCATCGCCGACGAGACCCTTCTCGCCACGCAGATCAGCTCGATAATGTCACCCATCAACACGGCGAGTATGCCGCTGATGATGGGTGCCAGAATGCTGCCGATGCTGATGCAGTTCGCCCGGATGGGTGGGGCAGCCGGTACGGGCGCACTGGCCGGACAGACCGCCGGTGGGGGCGGCGCCGGCACCCTGATGACCCAGATCGGCGACTTCGTCAACGACAAGCTGCAAGGCGCGGTCGGCGTGCTGGCCGGCCACTTCAGTTCGGCGACCAACGCCATCTCCGCCAAGCTCGGTCAGGCCGCCTCGATGGGCGCGCTGAAGGTGCCGCAGGCCTGGTCGATGGCCGCCGACGGCATGGTCCGTGCCGCCCCCGTGCTGCCGGCCACCACCGTCAGCGCCCCGATCCAGACCATGTCGGCGTCGTCGGGAATGCCCGGCGGCCCGTTCGGCAACGCGCTGATGGGCGCGATGGCCGGACGCGGACTCGGCGCTGTCGCCGCCAAGGCCCCCAAAGTTATGCCCCGTTCGCCGGCCGGCGGGTAGCGGAAGGGGCCCTGAACACACGTGTCCGCCGGACCGGCGTCCGGCACCACAACGAATTCCGAGCAAGAAGGAGAAATCATGACCGCCCGTTTTATGACCGACCCGGACGCCATGCGTGCCATGGCGGGTCGTTTCGATGTGCATGCGCAGACCGTTGAGGATGAGGCCCGCCGGATGTGGGCGTCCTCGACCAACATCTCCGGCGCTGGCTGGGGTGGTCTGGCCGAGCGGACGTCGATGGACACCATGGGTCAGATGCAGACCGCGTTTCGCAACATCGTGACGATGCTGCACGGGGTCCGCGATGGCCTGATTCGTGACGCCAACCACTACGAGCAGCAGGAAGCTGCCTCGCAGCAGATCCTGTCGGGCAGCTAGCAAAAGGAGCTATGACTGATGTCTATCAACTACCAGTTCGGTGATGTCAACGCTCACGGTGCGCTGATCCGCGCGCAGGCCGCTTCGCTGGAGGCTGAGCACCAGGCGATCGTGCACGATGTGCTGGCCGCCGGGGACTTCTGGGGCGGCGCGGGTTCGGTGGCCTGCCAGGAGTTTGTGGCGCAGTTGGGCCGCAACTTCGCGGTGATCTATGAGCAGGCCAACGCTCATGGTCAGAAGGTGCAGACCGCCGGCAACAACATGGCCAACACCGACGCCTCCGTCGGCTCCAGCTGGGCCTAGAACACTTTCATAACGGGATCAGTGCCTCGCCACCAGCAAGGTGGCGGGGCACTGGTTTTTCTGCGGGTCACTGCGCCGCTCGCCGCGCTGATGGGGTCGGGTCAGCTGGGCCCCCAACGGTCTTGCCAACCGGTGGTGGCCCCACGCGGGGGCCGGTCTGTCACCCCGTCGTCGCTGCCGATGCGCACGCGCCCAACACCGTGGTCGAGATGAACGTCGCGGCGTTGGCCAGATAGTTGTCGGACGGGTCATAGGTCGGCAGCGCCAGCACGAACGCCCGCCGGTACTGCGCGGACAGCTCCGCGAAGTCCTGCAGCGTGGGGTTGTTGCTGCGACGGCCGAGCTGCTGCATCTTGTTGGCCAGACTGATCATGATCGGCCCGACCGCCAGGTTGACCGCCTTCTGCTGGGGGTTCCAGTAGGTCCCCGGGATGCTGGGGTCGATCCCATGCCACTCGGCGGCGTCGGCGCCGAACTTGTCCAGTGTGGTCTTCCAGTCCGCGCACACCGGGTTGGGACCGGTCAGGTAGCGCTGCGGGTTGGTGGGGTTGCCGGGCGGGGCGGTCTTGGTGGGCGTCGCCTGTGCCTCGACCAGCGGTGCGCGGGTCGCCGCTGAGCCGTTGTTGGCGGCGGCGCAGATCGCGGCCAGCGCCGACGCCGCACTGTGTGCGGTGCCGGCCAGGGCGGCGTCCCGCTCGGTGTAGGTGGGAATGTGTTCGACGAAGGTGCGGGCGTAGGCGATGAACTGTTCGTAGAGTTCGCGCATCACCCGGTGCGGGGTCAGCTTCACCAGCCCGACGGTCTGCGCGGCGGCGTTGCGCACCACCTGCCCGGCGACCAGGTACTCCTTCTTCTGCTCGTCGTCCCACGCGGCGGCCGGAATCGACTGATCGCGCTCGTTCCACTTGCCGTGTCCCAGCATCGACAGGGTGTTGGACAGGTTGCTGCTGATCGACCCCCAGGCGACGCAGCTGGGGTCGTTGATGATGATCGACACCGGCCCGGTGTCGTCGGCGCTGGCGATGCCCGACGCGCTCGCGTTGCGGCTGGCGGCCGTGCCGTCCAGCGGACCCTTGGCCGGGCTACCGCCCACCAGCACCACCGCGACCAGCACCAAGGCGACCACCGCCAGCACGACCACGGCTGCCAGCCCCCATTTGAGGCTCTTGGCCTGTTTCGGTGCGGCCGCGGCGTCCTCGTCGTACTCGTCTTCGTCGTCTTCGTCGTCGTAGTCGAAGTCGAGGTCATCGGTGCCGTTGGTCACAGTCAGCCAGCTTAGAGCACCGACCGGCGCGGGGCAGTGCCGCGAGATGCCTCTAGACTTGGCGACCGTCGAACCGTTACCTAGCAATCCGTCAACAAGGGGGTATTCGTGCTGCGCAGCCACGACGCCGGCTCACTGCGGGCCACCGACGCCGGGCTGAGCGTCACGCTGGCCGGCTGGGTGGCGCGCCGACGCGACCACGGCGGGGTCATCTTCATCGACCTGCGCGACGCTTCCGGGGTGTCGCAGGTGGTGTTTCGCGATGCCGCGGTGCTCGAGCAGGCCCACCGCCTGCGGGCGGAGTTCTGTGTGGCGGTCACCGGTGTAGTCGAAGTTCGCCCCGAGGGCAACGAGAATCCCGAGCTGCCCACCGGGGCCATCGAGGTCAACGCGACGGCGCTGAAGGTGCTCAATGAGGCTGCGCCCCTGCCGTTTCAACTCGACGAGTCGGCCGGCGAGGAAGCCCGGCTGCGGCACCGGTATCTGGATCTGCGTCGCGAGGACGGCCCCGGCGCGGCGTTGCGGCTGCGTTCCAAGGTCAACGCGGCCGCCCGTGCGGTGCTGGCCGAGCACCAGTTCGTCGAGATCGAAACCCCCACCCTGACCCGATCCACCCCGGAGGGCGCCCGCGACTTCCTGGTGCCGGCGCGGCTGCAGCCCGGTTCGTTCTACGCGCTGCCGCAGAGCCCTCAGCTGTTCAAGCAACTGCTGATGGTGGCCGGTATGGAGCGCTACTACCAGATCGCGCGCTGCTACCGGGACGAGGACTTCCGGGCCGACCGTCAGCCGGAGTTCACCCAGCTGGATCTGGAGATGAGCTTCGTCGACGCCGAGGACGTGATCGGCATCGCCGAGCAGGTGCTCAAAGCGCTGTGGGCACTGATCGGCTATGACCTGCCGCTTCCGCTGCCCCGAATCAGCTACGCCGACGCGATGCGCCGGTTCGGCTCCGACAAGCCCGACCTGCGATTCGGCCTAGAACTGGTGGAGTGCACGGAGTTCTTCTCCGACACCACTTTCCGGGTCTTTCAGGCTCCCTACGTGGGTGCCGTCGTGATGCCGGGCGGGGCATCGCAGCCGCGGCGCACCCTGGACGGCTGGCAGGAATGGGCCAAGCAGCGCGGAGCCAAGGGCCTGGCGTACGTGTTGATCGGCGAGGACGGTGAGCTGTCCGGGCCGGTGGCCAAGAACCTCACCGACGCCGAACGCGCCGGGCTGGCCGGGCACGTCGGCGCCGCGGCGGGGGACTGCATCTTCTTCGCGGCCGGGCCGGCCAAGCCGTCCCGGGCGTTGCTGGGGGCAGCCCGCGGCGAGATCGCCCGGCGCCTGGATCTGATCGATCCGAACACCTGGGCGTTCACCTGGGTGGTCGACCCGCCGCTGTTCGAGCCCGCCGACGACGCCACCGCCGCCGGTGACGTCGCCGTCGGCTCCGGAGCGTGGACCGCGGTGCACCACGCCTTCACCTCGCCGAAGCCGGAGTATGCCGGCAGCGTGGAATCCGACCCCGGCACCGTGCTCGCCGACGCCTACGACGTGGTGTGCAACGGCAACGAGATCGGCGGCGGTTCGATCCGTATCCACCGCCGTGACGTCCAGCAGCAGGTCTTCAAGGTGATGGGGTTGGGTGAAGCCGAGGCTGCCGAAAAGTTCGGATTCCTGTTGGACGCCTTCAGCTTCGGCGCACCGCCGCACGGCGGGCTGGCGTTCGGCTGGGACCGGGTGGTGGCGTTGCTGGCCGGGGTGGACTCGATCCGCGAGGTGATCGCATTCCCGAAGTCCGGCGGCGGCATCGACCCGCTGACCGATGCCCCGGCCCCGATCACCGCGGCCCAGCGCAAGGAAGCCGGGATCGACGCGGTGCCCCAGCAGCGCTGAGGCCGCCCCTGGACAGCGACGGCGCTGTCGGCAAGGCTGGCAGGCATGGATTCGGCCGAGTTCGCCCGGTTGGTCATCGCCAATATGCCGTTCGCGGCCGCCCTGCAGATCGAGTTCGTCGAACTGACACCGCAACAGGTGCGCGCCGCCATGGCGTGGGCGCCGGAGCGATGCACCACCGCCGGCATCCTGCACGGGGGAGCCTTGATGGCCTTCGCAGACACCGTCGGCGCGGTGTGCGCGGTGGCGAATCTGCCCCACGGCGCCAGCACCTCGACCATCGAGTCGAAGACCAACTTCTTCCGGGCGGTGCGCGAGGGCACCGTCACCGCGACCAGTCTTCCGTTGCACGTCGGCCGGACGACGATCGTGGTGCAGACCGATCTGACCGACGATCGGGGCAAGCTGGTCGCGCGGGTCACCCAGACCCAGGCGGTGCTGTCGCCGAAGTAGCCGGACTCACCAGAACGGTTTGAGCAGACCGCGCATCGCCGGCGGCACCCAGCCCTTCACCGACGACGGGAATACCCGCCCCGGACCGCAATGGGGCCAGGCATAGGGACCCTGTTCGTCCAGGACCCGATTGGCGACGGCGATCTGTTCCTCGCGTGACGCCTTCGCCGGCGATCCCACACCGCCGAATGCGTGCCAGGTCGACGGTTTGAACTGCAGTCCACCGTAGAAACCGTTCCCGGTATCGGCGGCCCAGTTGCCGCCCGATTCGCATTGCGCGACGGCGTCCCAGCCCATCAACATGTTGTCTGCACGAGCGATTCCGGTCGAGGCCAGCAGCGCTCCCACAATCCCCCCGGTGACCAGCCCGGATGCGGACCAGTTGCGGTGCCGCCTCCCGAACTGCACGACACGCCGTGCCGTGTTCCGGTACATATCACAACCTCCGTGATAGTTGTCTATCAGTGAGGTTTACGAGCTTAACGCGATAAATGATGAAATTGCACATTTTCAGCACCTAAAGATACAAATGAGTCTGTTGTTATTGTTTGAGGCAAAAGTAAACAAAAGATGCTTTAGTTAACTGAGTTGTTATTGTTACGTATGTTGCGAGAGATCTCTTAGAAATTAAGAGGAATTCTTGCCGTGTGGGGCTGTCCCGCTCGCTGGTCCCCGGCCCTTCCCGCCGAGTGGGATTCTCACGACGGGACGCGCCGGAATCGCGTCGCCAGGGTCCCACTCGGCGGAGCGATGCCCGCCTAAGCTGCCTGCCGTGGCCGACCGCTATGGAACCGACATCCTCGCCGACAACCCGCACACCGCCCGCAAGATCCGGTCCGTCGAGGTTCCGGTGGAACGCGGCATGGTGGTCGAGGACGCTCAGAGCGGCTACGTCGGCGCAGTGGTGCGGGTGGCCTACGGACGGATGGACCTCGAAGACCGCCATGGCCGCACCCGCGGCTTCCCCGTCGGCCCCGGCTACCTGATCGACGGCAAGCCGGTGATCCTGACCGAGCCGCGGCCCAGCGCACCCAAGGCGCCGGCGCGCACCGCCTCGGGATCGGTGGCGGTGCCGGGCGCCCGCGCCAAGGTGGCCCTGGCCAGCCGGATCTACGTGGAGGGCCGCCACGACGCCGAACTGGTCGAGCAGGTCTGGGGTGAGGACCTTCGGGTCGAGGGAGTGGTGGTCGAATACCTCGGCGGAATCGATGACCTGGCCGGCATCGTGGCCGAGTTCCAGCCCGGGCCGGGCCGTCGGCTCGGGGTGCTGGTCGACCATCTGGTCGCCGGCTCCAAGGAGACCCGCATCGCCGAGACGGTGCGCCGCGGACCCAGCGGTGCGCACACCCTGATCGTCGGGCATCCGTACGTCGACATCTGGCAGGCGGTCAAGCCCGGCCGGCTCGGTCTGCGGGAGTGGCCGAAGATCCCGCGCAACGTGGAGTGGAAACACGGGATCTGCGCCGCGCTGGGCTGGCCGCATGCCGGCCAGGCCGACATCGCCGCGGCCTGGCAGCGCATCCGGGGCCGGGTGCGGGACTGGACCGACCTGGAGCCGGAGCTGATCGGCCGCGTCGAGGAACTTATCGACTTCGTGACGCAATCCGGCGGTTAGCGAGCCTCGACGAAGAGAGGCGAGCTGGACCGGCGTGGCAATCCGGCTGAATTCGGCCGCCATGGCTCCCGAGCCGGTTGGATGTCAGTCATGAAAACAATTGCCGCCGTGGCGCATGCGCCCAACCAGCCCTTCGAGATCATCGAGTTGGACCTGGACGGGCCCGGCCCGGGCGAGGTGCTGATCAAGTTCACCGCCGCCGGCCTGTGCCACTCGGACCTGCACCTGGCCGACGGCGACTGGCCCGCGCGGTTCCCGATCGTCGGAGGGCACGAGGGCTCGGGGATCATCGAGGACGTCGGCCCCGGGGTCACCAAGGTCAAGCCGGGCGATCACGTGGTGTGCTGCTTCATCCCCAGCTGCGGAGTCTGCCGGTACTGCTCGACCGGGCGGCAGAACCTGTGCGACATGGGCGCCACCATCCTGGAGGGCTGCATGCCCGACGGCACCTTCCGATTCCACTCGGGTGACACCGACTACGGCGGGTTCTGCATGCTGGGCACCTTCGCCGAGCGGGCGACCGTCCCACAGCACTCGGTGGTCAAGGTCGACGACTGGCTGCCGCTGGAGACCGCGGTGCTGGTGGGCTGCGGCGTGCCGACCGGCTGGGCGACCGCCAACTACGACGGCGGGGTGCGCGCCGGCGACACCGTGGTGGTCTACGGCGTCGGCGGGGTCGGCATCAACGCGGTACAGGGCGCCGCGCACGCCGGCGCCAAGTACGTGGTGGCGGTCGACCCGGTGGAGTTCAAACGCGACACCGCCCTGCGGCTCGGCGCCACCCACGCGTTCGCCACCCCCGAGGAGGCGATGGTCCAGATCGCCGAACTGACCTGGGGACAGATGGCCGACCAGGCCCTGATCACCGTCGGCGACCTGGACGAGGCCATCACGACCGCGGCGTTCAACACCATCGGCAAGGGCGGCACCGTCGTGATCGCCGCTCTGGGCCGCATGGAGGACCTCAACGTGCAGGTCTCGGGCACCCAGCTGGCACTGTTCGGCAAGACCATCAAGGGCACCCTGTTCGGGGGCGCCAACCCGCAGTACGACATCGTGAGACTGCTGCGCCTCTACGACGCCGGCCAGCTCAAGCTCGACGAGCTGGTCACCCGCCGCTACACCCTGGAACAGGTCAACGAGGGCTACGCGGACCTGCGCGAGGGCAAGAACATCCGCGGGGTGATCGTGCACCGCTGACGCTGACGCTGACGCTGCCGGAGCCGCCGCCGTCACAGCGGAACGCGGCGGCGATCCGGCGGCGCATGGTATGCCTGAAGGCGTGTCCGACGGACTGTTCGACCTGACCGGCGCCCCGGCACCCGAGCCCGGCACCGGCACCTCCGCACCGCTGGCGGTGCGGATGCGCCCGGCCTCCCTGGACGAGGTGGTCGGCCAGGATCACCTGCTGGGTCAGGGATCCCCGCTGCGCCGCCTGGTCGATGGCTCCGGGGCGGCGTCGGTCATCCTCTACGGCCCGCCCGGTACCGGCAAGACCACCCTGGCCTCGCTGATCTCCGGCGCCACCGGCCGGCGCTTCGAGGCGCTGTCGGCGCTGAGCGCCGGGGTCAAAGAAGTGCGCGCCGTGATCGACACCGCCCGGCGCGCGGCCGCCTACGGCGAGCAGACCGTGCTGTTCATCGATGAGGTACACCGGTTCTCCAAAACCCAGCAGGATGCGCTGCTGGCCGCGGTGGAGAACCGGGTGGTGCTGCTGGTGGCGGCCACCACCGAGAACCCGTCGTTCTCGGTGGTGGCGCCGCTGCTGTCGCGGTCGCTGATTCTGCAGCTGCGGCCGCTGGGGCCCGAGGACATCGCCGCCGTGGTGCGCCGCGCCATCGACGACGAGCGTGGGCTGGGCGGGCGCATCGAGGTGGCGCCCGACGCGGTGGACCTGCTGGTCCGGTTGGCCGCCGGGGATGCGCGCCGCGCCCTGACGGCACTCGAGGTGGCTGCCGAAGCGGGGCAGCGCGTGACCGTCGAGATCGTCGAGGGGTCGCTGGATCAGGCCGCGGTGCGCTACGACCGCGACGGCGACCAGCACTACGACGTCATCAGTGCGTTCATCAAGTCGGTGCGTGGCTCCGACGTCGACGCCGCGCTGCACTACCTGGCCCGGATGCTGGTCGCGGGGGAGGATCCGCGATTCATCGCGCGCCGGCTGATGATCCTGGCCAGCGAGGACATCGGGATGGGAGATCCGACCGCGCTGCAGACCGCGGTCGCCGCCGCGCAGACCGTCGCGCTGATCGGTATGCCGGAGGCGCAGCTGACCCTGGCGCATGCCACCGTGCATCTGGCGACCGCTCCGAAGTCCAATGCGGTGACCACCGCGCTGGGTGCGGCGATGAACGACATCAAGGCGGGTAAGGCCGGGGCGGTACCGGCGCACCTGCGCGACGGCCATTACGCGGGGGCCCAATCTCTGGGCAACGCGGTCGGCTACCGCTACGCCCACGACAATCCGGAAGGCGTTGTGGCACAGCAATATCCACCGGATGAACTGGTCGGTGTCGACTACTATCAGCCCACCGGCCGGGGCGCCGAGCGGGAGATCGCCGGGCGGTTGGAGAGGCTGCGTGCCTTCATCCGTCGCCGGAGCTGAGCCACCGGTGACTCAGCCGGAGCCGGCCTGGCCCAGCCAATCGGCGAGCGAGCGCCCGGCGTCCAGAACGTGTTGCTCGGCGATGGCCCGCGACGCCTCGGCGTCCCCGTCGGCCAGCGCAGCGACGAGCTTGCGGTGGTCTTCCAGCGAATGGTGCTCATGTTCGGGGAACACGGTCAGGAAGTTCGTCGGCACCACCCGTGCCGCATGGCGGATCTGGATGAGCAGCTGCGGCGAGTGGGCGGCGCGGTGAATCTCCTGATGGAAGTGCCAGTTGGCGTCCCCGATGCCGTCGGAACCGCGCAGCGACTCGACCTCGGCCACCAGTGCGCGTAGGTGCTTGACGTCTTCGGGGGTGAGCCGCTCGGCTGCCCACGCCGCGGCCTGGCCGGTCAGCACGCCCAGGATGGTGAAGCTGTCCAGGACGTCCTCGGGGCGTATCCCGATCACCGTCACACCGCTGCGCGGCGCCACCTGCACCAGCCCTTCGTAGGACAGTTCCAGCAGCGCCTCGCGGACGGGGGTGCGGCTGGTGGCGAACTCCGCGGTGATCGCGTCCAGGTCGAGGCGGGTGCCGGGGGCCAGTGCGCCGGTGAGAATGCGGTTGCGCAGCTCACGTGCGGCGCGCTCGCGCACGGTGCCGCCGATGTCGACGTTGTTGGCCGTCACGGCAGGAATGGTACACACCGAATACCACAGTTGATATCTGATATATCAGATGGTAGATATCAATCATGACCTCCCGCACCGATCAGATGGCCCTCGTCGCCTTCATGCAAGCCGGCAACGCCTCCGTGTACGCCGGATCGTGGCGTCACCCGGCCACCGAGCACGGCTACCTCGACGCCGCCTACTACGCGAAGATCGGCCGCCAGCTCGAACAGGGCTGCTTCGACCTGATGTTCTTCGACGACCGGCTGGCGATGCCGGGCATCTACGGTGACTCGGTTGCCGAGGCGGTGCGCTACGGCGCACGGCCGGTGAAGCTGGACCTGGCCACCGTGCTCGGCGTCCTGGCCCAGGCCACCTCGAGGATCGGGCTGGGCGCGACCTACTCCACCACCTACTACGCGCCGTTTCACGTGGCGCGCACCTTCGCCACCCTCGATCACCTGTCGGGAGGGCGCGCCGCGTGGAACGTGGTCACTTCGGTCAACGACGGCGAAGCCCAGAACTTCGGCTTGGACAGCCATCTGGATCACGACGCGCGCTACGACCGCGCCGACGAATTCCTCGACACCGTGGCCGCCCTGTGGGACAGCTGGGAGGACGACGCGATCGTGGCCGACCGGCACGCCGGCCGCTTCGCCGACCCCGACAAGGTGCACGAGCTGCGCCATCGGGGCGAGTACTTCTCGGTACGCGGGCCGCTGACCGTTCCACGGACCCCGCAGGGCCGCCCGGTCATCATCCAGGCCGGGTCCTCGGGCCGGGGGCGTGAATTCGCCTCTCGCTGGGCGGATCTGATCTTCACCGGCGACCCCGGCATCGAGGTCGCCCGCGGTCACTACGCCGACCAGAAGCAGCGCATCGCCGACGCCGGCCGCGACCCGTCCTCGGTGAAGCTGTGCCCGATGGCCTACGCGGTGGTGGGGGAGTCCGAGGACCATGCCAAACACCGCGAGCAGGTCTTCCTCAACGACCTCGTGCACCCGATGGCCTCGCTCACCCTGCTCTCGGAGCTGATGAACTACGACTTCGCCCAGCACGACCTCGATGCCCCGATCACCGACGAGCTGATCGCATCGGCGTCCGGGATCCGTGGGCTGGTGCAGAACCTGCGAGCCCACATCGGCGGCGACACGGTCACGCTGCGCGACCTGGCCGGGCACCGGGCGACCCTGCTGCAGGGACCGCGGTTCGTCGGCACCGGAGCCCAGGTCGCCGACCAGATGGAGGAGTGGTTTCACACCGGCGCCTGCGACGGATTCGTATTGGCGGCAACACATCTGCCGGGAGCCTTCGAAGACGTGGTGCGCATGGTCGTCCCCGAGCTGCAGTGCCGCGGCCTGTTCCGCACCGGCTACCAGGGCGCCACCCTGCGTGACCACCTGGGCCTGTCGCGTCCGCCCCGCGCCGCATGATGCTCGAAGGCATCCGGGTGCTCGACCTGGCCACCCTGGCCGCGGCGCCGCTGGTGGCCACCTATCTCGGGGAGTTCGGCGCCGACGTGATCAAAGTCGAGCAACCCGGCTCCGGGGATCCGATCCGCAGCTGGGGTCATCAGCGCGACGGCGTCGGGCTGATGTGGAAGTCGGTGTCGCGCAACAAACGGTCGATCACCTGCAACCTGCGGGTGCCCGAAGGCCAGGATCTGGTGCGCAGACTGGCGGCGCACGCCGACGTGGTGATCGTGAACACCCGGCCGCAGACGCTGCGCGGGTGGGGGCTGGACTATGAGGCGCTGCGCGCGGTCAACGACCGCATCGTGATGCTGCACATCACCGGCTACGGCCTGTCCGGCCCCAAAAGCGAACGGCCCGGCTTCGGCACCCTCGGTGAGGCGATGAGCGGGTTCGCCAACATCACCGGCGAAGCCGATGGCCCGCCGACCCTGCCGCCGTTCATGCTGGCCGACGGGGTGGCGTCGCTGAACGCCGTCTACGCGGTGATGATGGCGCTGTACCACCGGGACGTGCACGGTGCGCCGGGCCAGTTGATCGACGTCAACCTCATCGACCCGCTGGCCCGCCTGCTGGAACAGACGCTGCTCGGCTACGACCAGCTCGGGCTGGTGCCGGCCCGCGCCGGCAACCGCTGGGACATCTCCGCGCCGCGCAACACCTATCGCACCGCCGACGGCCGCTGGCTGGCGATGTCGGGCAGTTCACCGGCGCTGGCGCTGCGAGTGTTTCGCGCGATCGGGCGCGCCGACCTGGTCGACGACGCCGATTTCAGCGACCCGCAACGCCGGTTGGCCCGCGCCGCCGAGGTCGACCGGGTGGTCGCGGACTGGGTCGCCGGCAGAACCCTGGCCGAGGCCATGGCGGTCTTGGAGGCCGAACAGGTCGCGGCCGCAGCGGTTTACGACATCACCGACCTGGTCGCCGACGAACAGCTGGCCCACCGCGAGGTGTTCGTCAAGGTCGGCGACGCCGAACTCGGCGCGATGACCGTTCAGGCCCCGGTGCCGAGATTCTCGGCCGCGACCGGACGCGTCGAGCATCTCGGTCCGCGCTTGGGCGAACACAACACCGACGTCTATCGCGAACTGCTCGACCTGACCCCGTCCGACATCGACGATCTGCACGCCCGCGGCGTGCTGTGAAGGAGACCCCAATGCCGCTGCGCCGTTCCGAGCTGGCCGTGCCCGCCGCCAACGACCACATGTTTGCGCGTGCCGCCGCCTCCCAAGCCGACCTGGTTTTCCTGGACCTGGAAGACGCGACCGCGCCCGCCCACAAGGTGGCCGCCCGCGCCAAGGTCATCGCTGCGCTCAACGACCTGGACTGGGGCCGCACCGCGCGCGCCATCCGGATCAACGGCCTGGACACCCAGTGGTGCCATGACGACATCATCGAGGTCGTCACCGCCGCCGGACAGAACCTGGACACCATCGTCGTTCCCAAGGCCTGCATCGCCCGCGACGTGTGGTGGGTCGATCTGCTGCTCACCCAGCTGGAGGCCAAGCTCGGGCTGGACCGCAAGATCCGCCTCGAAGTGCTCATCGAAGAGGTCGAGGGCCTGGCCAACGCCGAAGAGATCGCCAAGGCCAGCCCGCGGATCGACGCCCTGATCTTCGGCGTCGGCGACTTCTCGCTGTCCCAGGGCGCGCGGGTGGACACCAACTTCGTGCCGATCTGGGACTATCCCGGCGACTTCTGGCACTACGCCCGCAGCAAGGTGCTGGTCGCGGCCCGCATCGCCGGAATCGACGCCATCGACGCGCCCTACCCCGACTACGCCGACCTGGCCGGCTACGAGCAGGAGGCCCGGCGTGGCTCGCTGTTGGGCTACACCGGCAAGTGGGCGATCCACCCCAGCCAGGTCCCGGTGGCCAACGCGGTGTATTCGCCGACCGCCGAGGAGATCGCGCTGGCCGAACGCAACATGGCGGCCTACCGCGAGGGCGAGGCGAAGGGTCTGGGCGCGGTCGGGGTCAACGGGGTGCTGGTCGACGCCGCACACGTGAAAATGGCGCAGAACACCCTGGCGCGCCTCGCGCTGATCAACGGTGAGCGCTGATTCTCACCCCACCGATCACCCCGCGAGCAGTCACAGAATCGCACGTTGACGGCCCCGGATCGCACGATTCTGTGTCTGCTCGCCGCATAAAGCGAGTCTCTACCCTGGAGTAATGGACACCGAAGTGCTCGACGTCGACACCACCCTTCGTCGCACCGTCGACCTCACCGCGCAGGTGCGGTCGTTCTGCGCGGCCCACGGCGACGGGTTGTGCAACGTCTTCGTGCCGCATGCGACGGCCGGGGTGGCGATCATCGAGACCGGCGCCGGGTCCGACTCCGACCTCGTCGACACCCTCGAGCGGTTGCTGCCGCGCGACGATCGCTACCGGCACGCCCACGGGTCGCCGGGGCACGGCGCCGACCATGTGCTGCCGGCGATCGTGGCGCCGTCGATCACGGTGCCGGTGGCCGGCGGTGAGCCGCTGCTGGGAATCTGGCAGTCCGTCGTCCTGGTCGATCTCAACCGCGACAACCCACGCCGGAGCGTGCGACTGAGTTTTGTGGGCGCCGGCACCTGAGGGTCCTTGCCTACAAAAAACGCGATGGGCAGACCGGTACTGTAGTGCCGTCTAAATGAGCGAGACGGCGGGAAGCGATAGATAGTGCAGACACACGAGATCAGGAAGCGCTTCCTTGATCACTTCGTGAAGGCGGGCCACACCGAGGTGCCGAGCGCTTCGGTGATCCTGGATGACCCCAACCTGTTGTTCATCAACGCCGGCATGGTGCAGTTCGTGCCGTTCTTCCTGGGCCAGCGAACCCCGCCGTACGCCACCGCCACCAGCATCCAGAAGTGCATCCGCACCCCGGACATCGACGAGGTGGGCATCACCACCCGGCACAACACCTTCTTCCAGATGGCCGGCAACTTCTCGTTCGGTGACTACTTCAAGCGCGGCGCGATCGAGCTGGCCTGGACGCTGCTGACCAACAGCGTCGACGAGGGGGGGTACGGGCTGGATCCGGAAAGGATCTGGGCCACCGTCTATCTCGACGACGACGAGGCCATCGCGCTGTGGCAGGAGATCGCCGGGTTGCCGCTCGAGCGGATCCAGCGTCGCGGCATGGCCGACAACTACTGGTCGATGGGCATCCCCGGCCCCTGCGGGCCGTCATCGGAGATCTACTACGACCGCGGCCCCGAATTCGGCGTCGACGGCGGCCCGGTCGCCAACGAGGACCGCTACATCGAGATCTGGAATCTCGTGTTCATGGAGAACGAGCGCGGCGAGGGCACCTCCAAGGAGGACTTCGAGATCCTCGGGCCGCTGCCGCGCCAGAACATCGACACCGGGATGGGCATCGAACGGGTCGCGTTCCTGCTCCAGGGTGTGCACAACGTCTACGAGACCGATCTGGTAAGGCCGGTTATTGACGCAGTAGGCGCAGTGGCCGCCCGTCCCTATGACACCGGCAACCACGCCGACGACGTGCGCTACCGGATCATCGCCGACCACTCCCGGACCGCGGCCATCCTGATCGGCGACGGGGTGAGCCCCGGCAACGACGGTCGCGGCTACGTGCTGCGCCGACTGCTGCGCCGGGTGATCCGTTCGGCCAAGCTGCTGGGTATCGAGGGCCCGATTGTCGGTGAGCTGATGGCGACGGTGCGTGACGCGATGGGCCCGTCGTATCCGGAGCTGGTCTCCGACTTCGACCGGATCAGCAGGATCGCGGTGGCCGAGGAGACCGCGTTCAACCGCACCCTGACGTCGGGCTCCAAGCTGTTCGAAGACGCGGCGGAGGCCACGAAATCCGCCGGGGTCACCGTGCTGTCCGGCAAAGACGCCTTCACCCTGCACGACACCTACGGCTTCCCGATCGAGCTCACCCTGGAGATGGCCTCGGAAGCCGGACTGCAGGTCGACGAGGCTGGGTTCCGTTCCCTGATGGCCGAGCAGCGCCAGCGCGCCAAAGCCGACGCCGCCGCCCGCAAGCACGCCCACGCCGACCTGAGCGCCTACCGGGAGCTGATCGACGCCGGACCCACCGAGTTCACCGGGTTCGACGAGCTCAGCACCGAAGCCCGCATCCTGGGCATCTTCGTCGACGGCAGGCGGGTGCCGGTGGTGTCCCACGAGGACGTGGCCGCTGACCACGTCGAGCTGGTGCTGGACCGCACCCCGCTCTACGCCGAGGCCGGCGGGCAGATCGCCGACGCCGGCACTATCAGCGCCGGAACAGCTCACGCCGCGGTCACCGACGTGCAGAAGATCGCCCAGACGCTGTTCGTGCACCGGGTCAACGTCGAGTCCGGTGAATTCGTCGAGGGCGACACGGTCACCGCGGCCGTCGATCCCGGCTGGCGCAAGGGCGCCACCCAGGGCCACTCCGGCACCCATATGGTGCACGCCGCACTGCGGCAGGTGTTGGGGCCCAACGCCGTTCAGGCCGGCTCGCTGAACCGGCCGGGCTATCTGCGGTTCGACTTCAACTGGCAGGGCGCGCTCAGCGATGAGCAGCGCCGCCAAGTCGAAGAGGTCACCAACGAGGCGGTGCAGGCCGACTTCGAGGTGCACACCTTCACCGAAGACCTCGAGAAGGCCAAGGCCATGGGCGCCATGGCGATGTTCGGCGAGAAGTACCCCGATCGGGTGCGGGTGGTCGAGATCGGCGGCCCGTTCTCGCTGGAGTTGTGCGGCGGCACCCATGTGCACAACTCGGCGCAGATCGGCCCGGTCACCATCCTGGGCGAATCGTCGGTCGGGTCCGGAGTACGCCGGGTGGAGGCCTATGTCGGGCTGGACTCGTTCCGGCACCTGGCCAAGGAGCGGGCGCTGATGGCCGGCCTGGCCTCCTCGCTGAAGGTGCCGTCGGAGGAGGTACCGGCCCGGGTCGCCACCCTGGTGGAACGGTTGCGGGCCGCGGAGAAGGAATTGGACCGCGCCCGGCTGGCCGGCGCGCGGGCTGCTGCGTCAAATGCCGCCGCCGGCGCCGAGCAAGTCGGTAACGTGCGACTGGTGGCTCAAAAAATGTCCAACGGTATCGGCGCAGGCGACTTACGTTCCCTTGCGGGCGACATCCGCGGAAAACTGGGCGAGGGACCCGCAGTGGTGGCGCTGATCGCAGATGCACCCCCGGGTTCGCCGGACAGCGTGCCCTACGTGGTCGCCGCCAACGCGGCCGCGCAGGAACTCGGGCTGCGCGCCGACGATCTGGTCAAGGACCTGGCGGCGGCGGTGTCCGGCCGCGGCGGCGGCAAAGCGGACCTGGCGCAGGGCTCCGGCAAGGACTCGAGCGGGATCGACGCCGCCCTGGCGGCGGTCCGCTCGGCGGTCGCCCGGAGCGCGCCGGCGTGACCTCACCCCGCCATCGCACCCCGGACCGGCCTGGCGGGCCGGATGATCCCGGCCGCGGACGACGGCTCGGAGTGGATGTGGGCAGTGTGCGCATCGGGGTGTCGTGCAGTGACCCCGACGGGCTGCTGGCCACCCCGGTGGAGACCGTCCGCAGGCACACCTCGGGTTCGCACCTGCGTCGGCTCGCCGACCTGGCCGACGAATTCGACGTCGTCGAAGTGGTGGTCGGACTGCCTCGGACCCTGGCGGACCGGACCGGGTCGGCCGCCGAGGACGCCATCGCGGTGGCCGACGACCTGGCCCGGGTGCTGGCCAAACGCGATCGGCCGGCCCCGGTGCGGCTGGCCGACGAACGCCTGAGCACCGTCAGCGCGGCGCGGTCACTGCATCAGGCCGGGGTGCGCTCCAAACGTCAGCGTTCGGTGATCGATCAGGCCGCCGCGGTGACGATCCTGCAGAGCTGGCTCGACCAGCGCCGGGCGGGCCAGACGGCGGCCCCGGCGACGCCGACGGAGGACAAGGATGTCTGACGACAATTCCGCGAAGAAGGCCAAACCCGAAGCGGTCGGAGCGCCGCGGCGCCGGATGGGCCGGACCCAGCGGGCCCGCGACAAACGTCGGCAACGCCAGCACAACCGGCGCCGCCGCCTGGTCGGTGCACTCGGTGTCGCGCTGGTCACCATGGCGGTGGTCGCCGCGGTGTTCCTGGGCTCCAAGTTCTGGCACTCGGGTCCCGTGGTGGACTACACCGGCGACGGCGGCCAGCAGGTGCTGATCGAGGTCGAGGAGGGCGATTACACCACCGCGATCGCCGAAACCATGTTGGCCGCCGGCGTGATCGCCAATGTCGGGACGTTCCTCGACGCCGCGCAGGGTAACGCCGCCATAGCGGCGATCCAGCCCGGCTTCTACCGGTTGCGGGCCGAGATCCCGGCCGCCGCCGCGGTGCAGCAGCTCATCGACCCGGAGAATCGGGTGGGCAAGCTGGTGATTCCGGAAGGCCGCCAGCTGGACGACATCACCGACATGAAGACCGACCGGGTGACGCCGGGGGTGTTCAGCCTGATCGCCGAGGCCAGCTGTCTGGACCTCAACGGCGATCGCCACTGCCTCAAGGCCCAGGACCTGCGGCGCGCCGCGGAGACGGAGACTCCGGAGGCCCTGTCCGTACCGGACTGGGCCATTGGACCGGTCACCAAGATGGGCCGCGACCACCGGCGCATCGAGGGACTGATCACGGCGGGCACCTGGAACGTCGACCCGACCGGGCCGGCGTCGACCGTGCTGTCCAAGCTGATCAGCCAGAGCGCCGCGGAACTGGCCAAGTCCGGACTGCCCGGCACGGCCGAACAGCTGGGCATGACTCCCTATGAACTGCTGGTGGTGGCGTCATTGGTGCAGCGCGAAGCCCTACCGCAGGATTTCGCCAAGGTGGCCCGGGTCATCGACAACCGCCTCAACGAGCCGCAGCGGCTGGAATTCGACTCGACGGTCAACTACCCGCTGGACCGGCAGGAGGTCGCGACCACCGACGCCGACCGGGCCAAGGTGACGCCGTGGAACACCTACGCCTCCGACGGGCTGCCGGCCACCCCGATCTGTTCACCGGGAGTGGAGGCGATCAAGGCCGCCGAGCATCCCGATCCGGGTGACTGGCTGTACTTCGTCACCGTCGACAAGGACGGCACAACTCTGTTCACCCATAACTATCAGGAGCATCTGAGCAACATCCAGATGGCGCTGGGCAGCGGTGTCCTCGACAGCTCCCGCTGACCCGGGGCCGCGCCGAGCCGCAGTGCTGGGGTCGCCGATCGCCCACTCGCGTTCACCGCAGCTGCACCTGGCGGCCTATCGGGCGCTGGGCCTGCGGGGGTGGACCTATGACCGCATCGAGTGCAGCGCGGAGGAGCTGCCGGCGCTGGTCGCCGGATTCGGGCCGGAATGGGTCGGTGTGTCGGTCACCATGCCGGGCAAGTTCGCCGCCCTGGCCTTCGCCGACGAACGCACCCAACGTGCCGAACGCATCGGCTCGGCGAACACCCTGGTGCGCACCGCGACCGGCTGGCTGGCCGACAACACCGACGTCGACGGGGTGACCGGGGCGCTCAGGTCGGCGGGTCTCGTTTCGGCGGGCGGGGCGATCGTGCTGGGCTCGGGGGGCACCGCCCCGGCCGCGGTCGTCGCCTTGACCGAACTTGGGGTCGATGACATCACGGTGGCCGCCCGCAACCCGGACAACGCCGCCCGGGTGGTGGCCTTGGCCACCGATGCCGGTGTGCCGGCCCGTTTTTGCGCGCTGGACGATCCGGCTCTGGGTGCGGCGGCCGCCGCCGCCGCGGTGATGGTCAGCACCCTTCCCGCCGACGTCGCGGCCCGCTACGCGCCGGTGCTGGCGGGAGTGCCGGTGCTGCTGGACGCGATCTATGAGCCCTGGCCGACACCGTTGGCGGTCGCGGTGAGCGCCGCGGGCGGCACCGTGATCAGCGGCCTGCAGATGCTGCTGCACCAGGCGTTCACCCAGGTCGAGTTGTTCACCGGCCGGCCCGCGCCCCGCGCCGAGATGACTTGCGCGGTGACCGACCCGGCCTGAACATGACCCCATGGAGGGGGCGGTGGCGGGCCTGGTCGTGGTGTGGCTGGCAGTGTTGAGCGGCTACGACATCCGGCAGCGCCGGCTGCCGAACTGGCTGACCCTGCCCGCGGCGGTGGTGGTGCCCGCGGTGGCGGCCGGGGCGGGCCGCGGGGGCGCTGCGCTGGCGGGGGCGGCGGCCTTGACCGCCGTCTACCTGCTGGTGCACCTGATCGTGCCGGCCGGGTTGGGCGCCGGTGACGTCAAACTCGCGGCAGGCCTCGGGGCGCTCACGGGTTGCTTCGGCGCCGACGTGTGGTTTCTGGCCGCGGTGTCGGCTCCGCTGCTGACCGGACTGTGGGGGCTGTTCGCGGTGGCGGCACGCCGGGAGCGGACGGTGCCGCACGGGCCGTCGATGTGCCTGGCCAGCGCCGTGGCTGCCGGGCTGGGGGTGTGCTGAGCGGGACCGAGGGGTGGCGAGCGGCCTAGGTGAGCCCAGGTACGCCCAGGTAGCGGGCCCGGACTGAGACGAGCGCCACAAATTAATGCCAATATTGCCTTTGCCAGGAATGTTTGCCACTCAGCCCGTTATTAGGTAATATCACCGTATTGAACTACTGCTGACCGGGATGAGCCAACGAGGGGGTGACCGTGAAGCGAACTTTAATCGGGGGATTGGCAGCTGCTGCGGTCGTGGTCGGCGGCACCGTACTCGCCAACAACATGGCATCGCCGTCCCTGCCTGACGTGCAGGTTCCGGCGGTTCAGCTGTCCAGCGCCGAGGGAACCGACGCGACCGTACAGTGGCTGGACCTGTTCGCGCAGACCTCTGCCGCCAACGCGGATTCGTTCGGCGGGTACCTGCTGGACCCGAGTTCGGCTGTCGCGCCCGGTGAGTCTCCGCTGGTGCTGATCGACCCGGAGACCTCCGCCGAGGACTTCGACAGGATCCTCGACGGCGTCGTCGGGAATGCGGGCAGCCAGCTGAACGCGAACAACGGCCCCGACGCCGTCACCTATCTGATCCTCAAAAACGGCTCCTGAATCCCCACGAACCCCGTTGCGGGGCGGTGGGCGGAGCCAATCCCGGTTGTTGCCGCGCTGAGCGGTCGATGTGCGCAACCGTAAAGTCCTCCAAGCCCGGGCGGACATGACCGGCATGGGAAGATGGGACACGTGTTGCGTTGGATAACCGCCGGGGAATCACACGGTCGCGCGTTGGTGGCCTTGGTCGAGGGCATGGTCGCCGGAGTGGCCGTCACCTCGGCTGACATCGCCGCCCAACTCGCCCGCCGGCGTCTGGGCTACGGTCGCGGCGCCCGAATGAAGTTCGAGGCCGACGCGGTCACCGTGCTGTCCGGGGTGCGCCACGGCGTCACCCTGGGCGGCCCGATCGCCGTCGAGATCGGCAACACCGAATGGCCCAAATGGGAGACGGTGATGTCCACCGACCCGGTGGACCAGGCCGTGCTCGACAGCGAGGGCGGCGCTCGCAACGCACCGCTGACCCGGCCGCGGCCCGGCCACGCGGACTATGCGGGCATGCTCAAATACGGCTTCGACGACGCTCGCCCGGTGCTGGAGCGGGCCAGTGCGCGGGAGACGGCCGCCCGGGTGACCGCGGGCACCATTGCCCGGGCGTTCCTGGACCAGGCACTGGGCGTTCAGGTGATCTCCCATGTGATCTCGATCGGGGCGTCCGACCCCTACGACGGGCCGGTGCCGCAACCGGCTGACCTGGACGCCATCGACGCCAGTCCGGTGCGGGCATACGACCAGCAGGCCCAAGAGGCCATGATCGCCGAGATCGAAGCGGCCAAGGCCGACGGCGACACCCTGGGCGGGGTGGTGGAAGTGGTGGTGTCGGGCCTGCCGATCGGGCTGGGTTCCTTCATCAGCGGCGACGACCGGCTGGACAGCCAACTGGCCGCGGCGATCATGGGCATCCAGGCGATCAAGGGCGTCGAGATCGGCGACGGTTTCACCACCGCGCGCCGCCGCGGCAGCGCGGCTCATGACGAGATGTACCCGGGTCCCGACGGCGTGGTGCGCTCCACCAACCGGGCCGGCGGGCTCGAAGGCGGCATGACCAACGGCCAGCCGCTGCGGGTGCGCGCGGCGATGAAGCCGATCTCCACCGTCCCGCGGGCCCTGGCCACCGTCGACATGGCCACCGGCGACGAAGCGGTGGCGATCCATCAACGCTCCGACGTGTGCGCGGTGCCGGCGGCGGGCGTGGTGGCCGAAGCCATGGTGGCGTTGGTGCTGGCCCGCGCCGCGCTGCACAAGTTCGGCGGGGACTCGCTGACCGAAACCCGGCGCAACATCGAGGCCTACCGACGTTCGGTGGCCGACCGTGAGCCGGGCGACCAGGCCCGGGCGTCGGGGTAGCGGTGGCGCCCCGAGCGGTTCTGGTGGGGTTGCCCGGGGCGGGCAAGTCCACCATCGGGCGGCGCCTGGCCAAGGCCCTCGGTGTCGAGATGCTGGACACCGATGCCGCCATCGAGGCCAAAACCGGCCGCAGTATCGCCGACATCTTCGCCACCGACGGCGAGCAGGAGTTCCGCCGTATCGAGGAAGAGGTGATCCGCGGGGCGCTGGCCGACCATCAGGGGGTGCTGTCGCTGGGTGGGGGAGCCGTCACCACACCCGGGGTGCGGGAAGCGCTGGCCGGGCACACGGTGGTGTTCCTCGAGATCAGCGCGGCCGAGGGGATCCGGCGCACCGGTGGCAGTACGGTACGGCCGCTGCTGGCCGGCCCCGGCCGGGCCGAGAAGTTTCGTGAGCTGATGTCGCAGCGGGTGCCGCTGTACCGGCGGCTGGCGACGATTCGAGTCAACACCAACCGGCGTAACCCGGGGGCGGTGGTGCGCTATATCGTGTCCCGGCTGGAGGCCACCGCATCGGCCGGCCGCGCCGCCGGGTCAGCGCAGCAGCCGGCTGCATCGCCACCCGCGGGTTCGCCGCCCACACCCGCCACCTTGGCCGCACGACAGACCGGAGGACGCAAGTGACCGACATTCCCGAGCCGATCACCGTGACGGTGGCCACCGACCCGCCCTACCCGGTGGTGATCGGCAAAGGCCTGCTCGGAGATCTCGCCGGGTTGCTCGCCGGCCGCAACAAGGTCGCGATCCTGCACCAGCCGACGCTGGAGGCGACTGCCGAGGGAATCCGAACCTTCCTGTCCGACAAGGGTATCGAGGCGCACCGCATCGAAATCCCGGATGCCGAGGACGGCAAATCGCTGCAGGTGCTCGGCTTCATCTGGGATGTGCTGGGACGTATCGGGCTGGATCGCCGCGACGCGCTGGTCAGTCTCGGCGGGGGTGCCGCCACCGACGTGGCGGGGTTTGCCGCGGCCACCTGGTTGCGCGGCATCTCGATCGTGCACGTGCCCACCACCTTGCTGGCGATGGTCGACGCCGCGGTCGGCGGCAAGACCGGCATCAACACCGAGGCCGGCAAGAACCTGGTCGGCGCGTTCCACCAGCCCGCCGCGGTGGTCGTAGACCTGGCCACGCTGGAGACGTTGCCGCAGCGTGAGATCGTCGCCGGCATGCCGGAGATCGTCAAAGCCGGCTTCATCGCCGATCCGGTGATCCTGGACCTGATCGAAGCCGATCCGGAAGCCGCGATGGACCCGGCGGGTGAGGTGCTCGGCGAGCTGATCCGGCGTGCCATCACCGTCAAGGCCGAAGTGGTCGCCGCCGACGAGAAAGAGTCGGACCTGCGCGAAATCCTCAACTACGGCCACACTCTCGCGCACGCGATCGAGGCGTTGGAGCACTACCAGTGGCGTCACGGCGACGCGGTATCGGTCGGGCTGGTCTTCGCCGCGGAGCTGGCCCGCATCACCGGACGCCTCGACGACGCGACCGCCGACCGGCACCGCTCGATTCTGTTGTCGCTCGGCCTGCCGGTCAGCTACTACGAGGACGCCCTGCCCGCGTTGCTGGAATACATGATGGGGGACAAGAAGACCCGGGCCGGCGTGCTGCGGTTCGTGGTGCTCGACGGGCTGGCCAAGCCGGGCCGGCTGGAAGGACCCGACCCGATGCTGCTGGCGGCCGCCTACGACGAGGTGGGTCGGCGATTCCGATTGGAGCGACGATGAACCGGATCAACGTCATCAACGGCCCGAACCTTCAGCGTCTGGGCCGGCGTGAGCCGGATGTCTACGGCAGCACCAGCTACGCGGACCTGAAGGCGCTGATCGAGCGTGAGGCGAGCGAGCTGGGTGTCGACGTCGTGGTGCGCCAGAGCGACAGCGAAGCCGAGCTGCTGGAGTGGATTCATCAGGCCGCCGACGCCGCCGAGCCGGTGATCCTCAACGCGGGTGGCCTGACCCACACCTCAGTGGCGCTGCGCGACGCCTGCGCCGAGTTGCCCGCGCCGCTCATCGAAGTCCACATCTCCAATGTGCATGCCCGGGAAGACTTTCGGCGGCACTCCTACCTGAGCCCGATCGCCAGCGGGGTGATCGTCGGCCTCGGGGTGCGCGGGTATCTGCTGGCGCTGCGCTACCTGGCCGAGTCGCCGGGCTGAGTTTCGGGGTCCTCGACCGCCGGGATCTCGGTGGTCGCGTCGGCCGGGTACTCCTCGGTGGTGAAACCTGCGGCCGGGGCGCCCAGGGTAGCGCCGGCTTCGGTCTGGGTGGCCGCCTCGGCCTGGGCGGCGGACTCGGCTTCGGTGGCCGGCGGGGCGCCCACGGTGGCGAACACATCGGTTGCCGGCTGGCCTTCGGCGGCCAGGCCGTGGTGGCGCACCGGCAGCTTCTCGTAGTCCTTGTCGATGCGGCGGCGCCCGAGCGTGACCGCGGCCACCCCCGTCACGAAGACCAGCAGCGCGGTGAAGGCCGCGAAGCTGGTCAGCTCGTTGAAGAAGGTGCTGATGTAGAGCGCCTTGTCGAACTGGCCGATGATCCAGGAGACCAGGCCGCTGAGCAGGCCCGCGGCCAGCCCGGCACCCAGCCAGGTCATGGCGAGGTCATCGCGCCGGTCCGGGTCGGGATGGGCCTTGGCGTCCGCGCGGCCGTCGGCGTAGCCCCACACCATCACGCCGATCGCGAACAAGATCATCAGCGTCAGGCTGATCAGGCTCGCTTTCGACTCGAAGGCGTTGATCAGCACCCCCTGGATAAGGCGGACCACGACCATCAGTGCAGCGAAGACCAAACCCCGCAGAAACCACTTGCTCATGGGGCCACAGCGTAGCGAGTACCGTCACACCGCGTGACACATTCCTCCCGTAGGGCGCGTCTGAGTGCCGAAATGCACGCCGCCGAGCTGGACGCGATGCTGGTCACCGACCTGGTCAACGTGCGCTATCTGTCCGGATTCACCGGTTCGGCCGGGGCCCTGCTGGTCTACGCGGACGGCCGGCCGGCCGTGCTGGCGACGGATGGGCGATATCGCACCCAGGCCGCCCGGCAGGCCCCCGACCTGCAGATTGCCATTGAGCGCGCCGGGGCGTGTCATCTGGTCACGGAGGCCGCGGCGGCCGGGGCGCACCGGGTGGGGTTCGAGGCCCACGTGGTCACCGTGGACGGGTTCGACGCGCTGTCGGCGGCCCTAGAGACCGGACGAGCGAACGGGCGAGCCGAGCTGGTCCGCGCCTCGGGCACGGTGGAGGCGCTGCGCGAGGTCAAAGACGCCGGCGAAGTCGCCCTGCTGCGGCTGGCCTGCGAGGCGGCCGACGCCGCCCTGAGTGATCTAGTGGCACGCGGTGGCCTGCGGCCGGGCCGCACCGAACGTGAGGTCGGCCGGCAACTGGAAGCCCTGATGCTCGATCACGGCGCCGACGCCGCATCTTTCGAGACGATCGTGGCGGCGGGGCCCAACTCGGCGATCCCGCATCACCGGCCCACCGACGCGGTGCTGGCCGACGGCGACTTCGTCAAGATCGACTTCGGCGCGCTGGTGGCCGGCTACCACTCCGATATGACCCGAACCTTCGTACTGGGGCCGCCGGCCGACTGGCAGCGGGAGATCTACCAGGTGGTCGCGGCCGCCCAGCGGGCCGGGCGCCACGCGCTGCAGCCCGGCGCGGGGTTATGCGAGGTCGACGCCGCCGCGCGCACCGTGATCGCCGAGGCCGGGTACGGCGACACCTTCGGACACGGCCTCGGCCACGGGGTGGGCCTGCGGATTCACGAAGCGCCGGGAATCAACGCGGCGGCCGACGGTACACTGCTTGCCGGTGCTGTGGTGACCGTGGAGCCCGGCGTCTATCTGGCTGATCGTGGCGGCGTCCGCATCGAGGACACGCTCGTGGTCGCGGATACCCCCGGGCAAGCCCCGGAATTGCTGACTCGGTTCCCCAAGGAACTGACCATTCTGGATTAGGTAGCGCTGTGCTCTGACCAGGTAAAACGAGGTCGCGGGCCAACACTGTGCGGGTAATTATCTTAGGGATCAGCTAACCGTGGTGAGGCCGAGGAAGTGACCTACCGTGGCCACCGCCGAACCGGCCCACTTGGGGCGACGATCTAAGGGCGAAGGCGCGCCGAGACTCAGGTACACCGCCAGGCGATGCTGAGCTTGGGGAGTGGGGGAGAGCGCACTCTGGTGGCCGATTGCTGATGCCTGAGCGGACTCCTGGTGAACAATCACGGGAAGGGGAACCCCCTTGGGCAGGGCGGAGGCGATCCTGAGCCGTCTAGACCGACGACGTGACTTAGCCTCGCGCTTTCACGGTAATTCGTTGTGACTGCCCGGGCACTCCGCCCGGTGCTGGGAACCGAAACGACTGCGCCTGCGACTGTTTTCCACCGCCGCACGAATCAGCCGCCACGCCTAACGAACTCATCTGCGCCTGGCCTCCCGCAGCCCTTGGGCCCAACTCCTCGCTGATGCCGTGACCAGGCTCAACGCCCTACCCACACCGACTTGACGACCGAAACGATTGCCCCTGCGAGCTGAAAGACCAAGGACCCCAGCGCCACCCGACGTCATCGGGCGACCCGCCACAGGCCGACCCCCGAAAACGGCAATCCCAAGTTGCTCAGCCACACCACAACCCCGGCATGAAACGTCGAGGCTAGCTAGGTATTCGGTCTTTCACTGGGCACACCAAGGGTGTCAGGGCAAATTTTCTGCTGTGCCGCCTGAGCAATCTCCCAATAGAACATCGGAGAAGCGTCGAGGATCGGGCTACCAGACGGCTTCGGTTCCATCTGCTCAAGGGTCATGCCGTCTCTGAGGTTGCGGCAAATCTCCAATCCTCGATAAAGAGTGGAGTTGTCATCCGCACGCCCAAGGAAGCCGTACTGACTTGGCACGCCAAGCTCGTGAGCCCGGTCGAGAAATGATTGGTTACGGTCGAGGAGTGATTGGTCATCAGCACTAGCAATCGGTGCCGCTGCGATGCTTGCCGCAAGAGCGGCGATGAGTAGTTTCATCCCACCTCTCCTTTTCTTGTGGTCGTGGTTTGAGGATGTGACGCGTTGGCGGGTTCACCCATGGGTTTCGCTCACGATATCGTCCCGTGGAGTGGCGGACTTCGGATCTAGTCAAGTTCAGCCCGCGCGCCTCGGCGGCGGCCCGTTCGGAAGCGGATGCTCGGGTGTACCGATCGGGGCACAGCGAAGTACCAACTGGTTGACGTTGATGGCACGCGCTTACCTACCAAAAGTCCCTGCAGAGCAAGGAATTCTGAGCGATGCGGCCCCTATAGTGGGCCTACCGAGACGCAGCAACAAGTAGCAAGTGACGGCGGTTTGGATCTCACTCTCCGATTGCGCTACTTGCCACCATCCGAACCCCCCGGCCGTTGTCGGCCGGATCTTCCTGTTTCCTAATTCCTCTCGATTGCCACCTGACCTGTCGACGCACCGCGATATTCTGGAGGGGCTTCATGAGTTGCCGTCGCCAAGCTCCGACTTGATGGCACGCCAACCCCACGCTCGTGGGTGGCTCGGATGACGAAGCGGCCCACACCAACCGGTGTCGGCAAGAGCGGCCCTTCGGCAGGGGCCTGTGGTAGCGGAGGCGTTGTGACCCTGTACAGGGAAACCAGCACTGGGACAATTTGGCGCGACCAGGAACTGCTCGCGTCGCTGGCTTCGGAGATTGAGGCACTCGACGACGACACCCTGCTCAAACGCGAATACCGCATGTACGGCGATGCTGCGATTCGCGAGTATGTGATCGAGTGCGGCCTTGTGGGTATCTACGACGATCTCGATGGCGACGATCTCCTCTATCGGCGCACTGTAGACGGCCAGGAGTTCGCGATCGCGGAGTTGGAGCGCCTATACGTCGAGGAGATGTCCGGTGGTGATCCTCGTCGTCGCCAGATACTTCATGAATGGTTCTCGGACATGGTCGGACGCGGACTGCTTGTGGAAGTTGCCGAGGGAGGTGGCGACGGTGTCGAGTGATGGCACTCAACGTCGAGATCACCTGGTCGAGGGATCTGAACTGAGCCTTGAGATGCCCCGTGAAGGTGGAGACTTCGACGCCCGGGTGGATGCGGTCGTCTCCGATACCGTCGGAGCCGAGGCCGATGAGCGCTGAACGCGGCTGGATCGGTGAGCCACAACCTGTCAAAGAGTGGCACCAGTCGATCTACTCGCGACAGGGCGACCAGGCCGCCCGGCACGCGGAGAGGAAGCGTCTGCGTGACCTGGAGACCGACCCTTCTGGTGGTAGGTCAACCCATCTTGACCTCAATAGGAAACCCGGCAAGCTCGACAAAGGATGAGCTCCGCAGGCTTGCCGAGGAGCTGGGGTACTGGCCCGCCACTGTCGACCCAGAACACATCGCCAAGCTGCGTGCTGACAACGACCGCTTCGATCGCATGAACGTCCACGACCCGCAGGGACTCAAGTGGTCGGCGATGTGTTCCTCGATCGGGCCGCGATAGGCGTGGTCACGTCCCCAGGGGTCAGGGTTGTGGCGGCATGGGCAGGTTACTTACCAGCTCCCCGGCATCGATTTCGAGACCTGCGGCGATCTTGACGATCGTTTCTAGGCGCAGGCTGCGCTGGCCCCGTTCCACTTTTCCAAATTGAGTCCAGTGAACGCCGCAGCGGACAGCAGCGGCCTCTTGGCTGAGGCCCAGTGCCATGCGGCGGTCGCGGACCCGTTCCCCGAAAAGGCGGGTGGTCTGGTTGAGGGCTGGCTTGGGCTGGTCGTCGGGCACGGTGTCCAACGACATACGGCCCGCGCGGAATCGGCCAGAGCGCAATACACTCATGTCGATTGCACCCATGCGTAAACGGCCTGTAACGTGAACGGACACCTGGGGACAACCTGAGAAATCCCTTGATGCCTCAAAAGGGGGACAGATTGATGGCTCATCGCCGTTCCGTGGAGCCGGGTCGACGCGCCGACAAGACTCGCTCTTACGATGGCAAAACCGGTCGCCGTCGCGCACTGGGCGTCGGTACCGCCGTCGGTGCGTTCCTGGCGTTCGGGGTGACGCCGTTGACCACTGTGCCCGCCGCACGGGCCGAAGTTGGTGACGTGATCATCGATACGGTGGCGTCGTTGTTCGAGTCCTCGACGTGGGCCGACGCCGAGGTGCTCGGCTCGGCGTGGGATGCCCTGCTCTTGCAAGACAACTGGGATGCCCTACTTCTGAACTTGGACGACCCCGGCTTCGGAGCAGTCCTGTTCAACGAGTTCTTCTACACCCCGCTGCATACCTCCATCGACACCTGGATCGACAGCTCCGGCGGCCAAGCATTCGCCAACTTCGTCAACTCGATATCGGGGCAGTACCTGATCGGTGACGGCGCTGACGGCACAGCCGCCAACCCTGATGGCGGCAACGCTGGATGGTTGTTCGGCGATGGCGGTAACGGCTACGGCTACAGCGGCAGCGGCGGCAACGCCGGATGGTTCTTCGGCAACGGCGGAAACGCCGGGAGCGCCACCGACGGTGAAGCCGGTGGATTCACCACCTTTGCGCTTCCGGCCCCGGTGAACGGCACGCCCGGCGAGGGTGGCAACGCCGCCTTCCTGTTCGGCAACGGCGGTAACGGCACCAACGGCGGTGATGGCCAGTTCGGCGGCAACGGCGGAGCGGGCGGCGCTGGTGGTAGCGGCGGCGTGTTCTTCGGCAACGGCGGCAGTGGTGGTAACGGCGGTAATGGCGGTGCCGGTGTTCTGGGCGTTCACGCTGGTCTCGGTGGCGATGGCGGCGCGGGTGGTGCTGGCGGTGCGGGCGGACTGCTGTTCGGTGCTGGCGGCGAGGGCGGCAAGGGGGGCAGCGGAGGGGCCGGTGCAAACGCTGCAGTTGTCGACGGGGCCGTAGGTGGTGTTCATGGCGGCTCGGGCAGTGCTGGCGGAGACGGCGGCGCTGGTGGTGTCGGCGGTGCTGGCGGCCAGCTTTTCGGTGCCGGTGGTCACGGCGGTGACGGGGGTACGGGTGGTCGCGGCGGAGACGGAGCCGACGGCGCAGCCGGACTTTCTCAACCAGGCGCAGTAGCCGGGGACGGGACCAACGGCGGTAACGGAGGAAACGGCGGCAACGGGGGTCTAGGCGGAGGCGGCGGCCGGGGCGGACTGCTCGCCAGTGACGGCAGATCAGGTGATCTCGGTGAGGGCGGAGAAGGCGGCAACGGCGGTGATGGTGGCGTCGGCGGTCACGGAGCAGACGGTGCTGACGGGCACTCCACCGGCTTTAACGTGATCGGCGGGGAGAACCACCCGGATGGCTACGCGGGTCAAGGCGGTGGCAATGGAGGCAACGCCGGTGCAGGAGGCGCGGGCGGCAAGGGCCTCGGTGGTATCCGCGCTGCTGATGGAATCAACGGCATCGCCGGTCGGGGCGGTAACGGCGGCAATGGCGGCGCTGGGGTAGATGGTCAGTCATCACCTCCTACGGCCTTCGGTGGTTTTGCAGCCGGAGATGGCGGCGGGGGAGGGAACGGGGGCCGTGGCGGCCTGGAAGTCGACGGCATCACCCGTGCGTGGGACGGTAACGGCGGTCGTGGCGGTGATGGGGGCGCAGGATCGCCCGGCACGCAGGGTTATGAACAAGGCGCAGCCTCCCCGTGGTTCAGCAGCCGCGATGGCGGAAACGGAGGTTCCGGTGGGGCGGGTGGCGTCGGCGGAGACGGTCACGTGGCAGGCAATGGCGGCAACGGTGGGTCCGGCGGTGACGGCGGCAGGGGTGCTAACGGTACCGATCATGCGACGAGTCCTACCGAGGGAGGCCGTGGTGGTGATGGCGGTGTCGGCGGGCAGGGTGCTGCGGCAGGGCACGGCCAGATAGCTGGCCACGATGGCGCAGCCGGTGACGGCGGCAACGGCGGCCAAGGTGGTGACGGCGGGCTCACCCCCGGCGGTCAGCAGGCCGCAGGTGGCGGCGGCGGCAATGGCGGCGCGGGCGGCGATGCTATCGGGGACGGCGCTGGCGGTAGTGGCGGCAGCGGTGGTGAAGGCGGCATCGGCACACCAGCGGGTGTTGATGGTGCAGACGGACCGGACGGTAACAGTCCAGGGGAGCGATAGCCGCGTCAGCTGGTGACCAGTTCGCATCGACCAAGCAGGGAGAACGGAAGTGAAGAAAATCAGGCGTGGGGCAGCGGTTTTGGGATCAATGGTCGGGCTTACACAGACCTGCGCACCGACCACCGGGCGCACTGACTCCCATCTTCGAGATCGACTCAGAACCGGGGTCTGCATCCTGCTCGCGGTAGGTGGCCTCACTGTGGCGGCAGCAGCGTCCGCAACCGCCGAACCGTTCGCCAGCGGTCCGGGCGAACAGCAGTACCTGGCGGCGGTCGACCAGTACTTGCTGCGCCCCAGGCCAACCGACGACGTGGTACTCAAGGCGGGGCACCAAGCGTGCCAGGTTAGACGGAGCGGGGGCTCATCCGACGACGCCAAGGGGATCATCTGGGACACCCTCGAAGACGGCGGCTCCCGCCGCTTCAGCAGTGCGGAAGTCGGATCTGTCGTCCACGTGGCCGTCGACAACCTTTGCCCAGAGGTCGGCTACCCGTGACCGCCAAACCAACGCGTCGCCCGTACCTGGTTGCGATGACACGGTTTGCGGCGGCGTGCGCTGCCATCGCTGCAGCGGTCACGGCACCTGCACCAGGCGCGTCGGCAACGCCATGTGACGGGCCAAGCTGCGCACCGAATATCCGCAGCGGAGCAGCCAAGGGAGCGTCCTGCGCCCCCCGCCGTCATTTCCCTTTCGGCCTGGGCAGATTCGGAGAGGCCTACCTCTGCCTGGCCGACATCTACAACCCGTCACAAGGGCACTGGACGGCCGTGCCACCACTGATCGGAGTCCGCGACCCTGGAACCTACTGCGGCAAAAGTCAGGGGATCGCGCAGTCTCCGGAGGGTCTACCGCTGCTATGCAACGACATCGGCCGCTGGTACGAGAACACCGACAACCTGCCCAACTGACATGACACGAGCACAGTCAAGGAATCACAGTCCCCGACACCTCGCAGAACTGGCATCACCACCGGTTCCCAGCCACTCCACATAGGTGGAGTCACCAGACGTAGCCGGTGAATAGGCAGGTGTACTTGCCCGAGTTTGTCCGTGTGATGACACCGGCCATAGCGCCCCGGCGATGCAGCAGACCCACGTTTCGCCCCACAGAAGGGAACCGAATGAGAACCAGGAAGTTCGCCACCGTCTTGGCTGGAGTGCTAGCAGCCGGAGCGATTTTGGTTGGCCCGGCCACTCCCGCGTTGGCCGACAATGCCGATTCGAAATTCCTCAATGGCCTGTCTTACCTGAGGGATACAGGTTTCGACGTCAAGGACTACAACCGGGGTGAGCTGATCGCCACCGGCCACCTGGTCTGCAACTTGTTCGACCAGGGCAAGGACTCACCCACCGTTACCGGAGCCGTAGTCGGGAAGCTGAACATGTGGGGTGTTCGCAACCCCAGCTACAACGCAACCTGGATCGTCAAGGGCGCGACTTCTTCATACTGTCCAGCGCACAACGCCAAGACCGGGCCGATCTAAATCGCTGAGCGCCAGCAAGTCTGTCACCCTGCGCTCCTAGGCTGCGGGCGAACGATGCCACTTGGAAGGGACCGCACGGAGGGGCAACTCGCCGAGCCCTCCCCTAATCACGACGAGGGAGGGCCGATGACGGGACAACGACGACAGCGGTACCGAATCTTGATGGTGGCTGTTGCGTCGCTTGCCCTCGCATCGCAAGTCGCCGGGTGCACAAGCGTTACCGGGCACAACGAGTCATGGCGATACGGG
Organism: Mycolicibacter longobardus; assembly: GCF_002102265.1. Classification (GTDB taxonomy): domain Bacteria; phylum Actinomycetota; class Actinomycetes; order Mycobacteriales; family Mycobacteriaceae; genus Mycobacterium; species Mycobacterium longobardum. The sequence continues at coordinate 209,526 of NZ_LQPG01000010.1, forward strand.
TATGAGCATGCCCACGACTGGGGCAAGGAGCTGGCCGGAAAGGGCAATGCCCCTAAGTTCGCATGTGCCGCCGTTGGCCGCTGGGGTACGGAATACGGCGGAGGGCTAAACCGCGAGGACATCGTCGCGGGGTGCCTGGCCGGACTCAAAGACCTTGGATATGAATGATGTCCCATCACCGGAAGCAGCGCGCAGCGCACCAAGCTCCCTGACATACGAACATCCGACACTCGACTTGCGATGAGCCACCACTGAGAAGGGAACCGCATGGAAGGCACACCGTTCGGGCGCTACCAGCTGGTCGAAGTTCTGGGCCGTGGCGGCATGGGAGAGGTCTGGCGAGCCTTCGACACGATCACCGAACGCACCGTGGCCGTCAAAGTGCTACCCGCACATCTGGCCGGTGACGACGGGTTCCAGAAACGTTTCCTGCGGGAGGCGAAGGCGGCGGCCAGCCTCAACGAGCCGCATGTGGTGCCGATCTACGACTTCGGCGAGATCGATGGCCGTCTGTTCGTAGCGATGCGTCTCGTCGATGGCCGTGACCTTCAGGCCCTGCTCGCCCAGGGACCACTGGACCCCGACCGTGCGGTAGCCATTCATCGAGCAGATCGCATCAGCGCTACAGGCCGCCCACGGGATCGGCCTTGCCCATCGCGACGTCAAGCCCTCCAACATCCTTGTCGGCGAAGACGACTTCGCCTACCTGATCGACTTCGGGATCGCCCGGGTCGCCGGGGAGACCGGACTGACCAGCACCGGCATGACGCTCGGGACGTGGCCGTACATGGCCCCGGAGCGGTTCCGAACCGGCGCAGCCGACGCCCGCGCCGACGTCTACGCGCTGACTTGCGTATTGCACCAGACCTTGACCGGACAGCAGCCGTTTCCCGGCGAGAGCCTGGAGCAGATCGCGACAGGCCACATGTTCGACCCGCCCCCACGACCGTCGACCATCCGGGACAGCGTGCCCCCTGCGATGGACGGCGTCATCGCCATCGGCATGGCCAAGGACCCCGACGAGCGCTACCCCACCACCAGGGACCTCGCTCAGGCAGCTCGGGCCGCTCTGCCAGCGCCCGTCAGCCACGCGACAATCGCCGCCGCTGGGGCAGCAACACTCGCGGCTCCCACACCCGAACTCCACGAAGCGCCTACCCAGGCTGCCCCAACCTCGGCCAGGCTTGATGGCGCGGCGTCAGAAGGACCCGTCGGTCAGGTGCAGGAACTAGACGAACAACTTATCGAGATGCGCCGAAGCCGTTGGGCAACCTGGTCTTTGGTCCTAGCACTGATCGGGGGGCTCGGAGGCGGGTGCGTACCACTTGGCTGGGCCTTCTATGCCTTCACCGCTGTTGCACTAACAGGAATGGCGCTCGGAGTCGTTGAGCTGGTGCATATACGCCAGACCTCTCAGCGTGGCCGTTGGTTAGCGGCGTCGGGGGCAGCAATCGGGGCGATATGGGTGTTGATCGCAGTACTCATTCACATGCATCCTTCGGACCACTCAGACTCCTACAACATCGGGTACCAAGACGGGTCGGAGCCGAAGTTCTTGGACGAACTGCTAGACAAGCACGGCATGAGCCCCAAGGAAATATGCGAGGACAGCCTGGATGGCCGAAAAGACCTGGCGTTAAAGGGCCTCGGTCCCAAGATCGACTCAGCCGACTACATGCAGGGGTGCATGGACGGCATCCGCGACGCGAGAAGTTCTGCTGCACGGCGCAGCACGTCGGCCCCCCGACAGAGGCCTGGAAGCGAAGCGGATCGGCGGCCCGTTCCGACCCAGCGAACACAGCCAGAGGCCGACGAGTTCTTCATCGAGACGCTGAAAGCTCGCGGACTCACCATCAAAGATCGTCCCGGCGCGATCACGATGGGCCACGAGGTCTGCACCTACCTGGGCACTCATTCGAAGCAGCAGACCATCGATGTCACCTACGAGGGGCAGGAAGAGCGCCCCGACAAGCCCGACAAGACCAAGGTGACCGCCATCGTGGAGACCTCGATCCTGGCGTACTGCCCGCAACACAGCGGACGGTAGCCGTCGATGCAGTCGCCGCCGAGCGTTCATCTCAATTCTTTAGTTTCGAGAGGACTACAACGCGGCGTCGTTTTCGTGCCGTATCAGCAGGTGACGATTCTTGAAAGTGGTCTCGTATGAGATGGGTGATCGTTGGTCTTCTGAGAAGCCGTCATCTGCGGCCCGCTCCGAGACCTGCCTAATGGTGAGCAGGGACGGCCGAGCACGCCGCTGCATGTGAGTGCAACGACCTCAGGCAAGTTCAAAAGAGTCCTGGCCGTCAACGACGCCGGGCTGGTCGACCCCGTGCAAGGACCAAAGGGCGAGGTAACGTTGCGAAATCTCCTCGCGCGACCGGTTAGCGAGGGTGAGGTAGAAGTAGGGATCATCACCGGGCCGGAAGCGCACCTCGAAGCCCTCGGCCTGGCCAGAATCGAGAGCTGCAACCGCTTCATTACCGTTGATCGCAGTTGCCTGCGGATGTACCCAGCAGACGTCACCGATAACGAGTTCGCGGCCCGCTACCTCGACGGTATGGGGTCCGACTGGCCACACGAGTGGCTGCGGCTCCAGCAATCTAGCGCGAATTGCAGGGGTATCCGTTCCGGTCATTCCCAATGTCAAGACCCGCGCACGAGGTGACGCAACGACGTAGCCCTCAATGAGCAGCCTGGCGACGCGCATCCGGACCCGGTCACCCGGACGTAGCTCGTCGGGCATGTCAAAGAAGTGACCAGTGTGGCGTTGAACGACATCAAGGTCGTAGGCGAACTGTTCCATGGCGAGGAGGCCCTCGTTATAGTCGCTGGCAGATCGGGGACTGCCGATCTGCACGGCGGCGAGCAAGTCACCGTTGAATCGAAACTCCAGGCGGGTCGCAAAGTAAAGCACGCGGTAGGTCGAGAGTGCCTCTTCGGCTTGAGCTGGCCGAACCGCCGCGTCGTAATTCAGTCGCAAGTCCATTCCTGGGGCTGGGAACTCCGGCGAGGCGGTAGTGGTGCGCGAATCGACCTCAAAGGGCAGCCGTACACGCATATCGAGATTTCCGCTACAAAGGGAGACTTCGATGGAGGCGCCGATCGCACCCGGGGCGGCGTGCGTGATTCGGCCTTCGAAGCTAGCAATCAGGTCGTCATCCCGGAAGACGCGGACTTCGAGGCGCTGGCCTATGGCCGCGCCGCTGGGCTCGGTGACGATCTCGACCGTGCCGGGCGGGTAGTTGCCGGTGATGAACTCGGGCCCGTCGAAGCGCACCGATCGGACGACTTCACCCGGAATGCGCAGTCGGCCAGAAGGCGCGTAGGCCAAAGTGCGCAGGATGTTCTCCTGCAGCTCGGGGTGGTGGTCTTCGTCGAGTTGATCGGTCTCGACGATGAGACGGATCGGGCTGCGGGTTGCAGCGTCGGGGTGGCGGGGGCGGATGGTCAGAGCGGTGACATCGTCGTCACTGGTGAAGGCAACTTTCCAGTCCAAGTCTGTGGCGTCGGCAAGTCGGCCCAGGCTGTGCACGCGGGTAACCAAATCTGGCATCCCGCCGAGCAGGGCGGCCGTCTCCTGGCCGAAATCGCGCGCCATTTCCCGTAGCTCACTGGTGACGTTACGGTGAGCCCACCGTTCGATCTGTGGCGCGTCAGCCAGCCACGCATCCAACTCGTCCCGGTCGATGATGGTGATCACGGGTGGCCTTTTTCCGCCGCCTAGGTTCTTGACGAACCTATGCTCGGAGTTGGTGCACTTCCATGGCACCACCAGCGTCCACTTTGCGGGCGAGTGCTTGGACGCCGCTTGGAAGGAACGCGCGATCTGTTTGCGGCGCGCACCCCGGACTGACGAAAACCCGTCGGGGAAGTACTTGAGCTGCAGAATCCACAGACCACCGCCGTCAGGCCGGATCTCGACGTCGATGCCTCCGTCGCCGCCCATTCCGTTGACGGCGCGCACCGTCTCGCCGAACCGGTGTCGGATCAGGGCCTCGACGATGCGGTCGAAGTTAGGCTGACCCAGTGTGTTCCAGTCGATCATGACGAACCTCGACGGTACGCGCGGCAGGGCGAGAGTTTGGTCAGTCGGTCAACGGCGTGTCGGTTGCGGTCGGCGTTGTCGGCCCAAGCCAATCCAGGGTTGCGTGCTGTCTCGAAAGCGATCGGGGGTAACCCCTTGGGCCAGGGCCCCGCCGTGCCGGTGCGTTCAGCTCAGCGGGGGTGCCGACACATCCTTCAGCTGTACGAAGTCTTCCAGCGTCAGACTGTCGACGTGGTCGTAGCCATCGATGATGGTGTACTGGTATACGAGTTCAGCCTCGAACTCCCCGGAAACTCTGACGTAGTGGTCATTCCAGTCGTGGTCAACGACCTCCCACCTGACGTCGTCCGGTGCCGAATACAACGTCGACTTGTACACGCACACCGAATAGGTGACCTTCGCTTCGACGTGGGCTTCCCCGACGGACGTGCCGCCGTCGAACTCTTCCATCTCGTCGTACCAGAGCGAACTGACATCGACATCGACTGCATCGACAGTAACCGGGCCCTCTTCAATCTCGGGTCCTAGATCAACGTCGAACGATCCACCGGTCTCGTTCACCGTCAAATCGACACCGACGAGTTGATGGTCGCCCGCCACGGCGGCCTCGAGCATTTCCTGGATAGTCGGCGCATAATCGGCCAGGTCATACCTCTCGGCGGCGGCCGCCGTTCCCCGTAGCTCTCGAACTCGACGCAGCGCCTCGGGGTACGTGGTTCCTGGATGCTCAGCCTGATACTTGCGTGCGGCGCGCTTCTCAGCCGAGTTTTCTGTCATGGTTCATCTCCAATGGCTCTGATCAAATAGACGACGCCCCGTACCCACCGCCTGTCAGGCACTGGATGGGATACCGCAGATCCTGAGGACCTTGCCCTCGAATGCCGATCCAGTAGTACGGGCACTGTTTCGACTCGGGGTCAGCCATGCGGAGTGGCTCTGAGGCGATAGTACCCCGCCTGCGACTGGAACGACATGCCCATAACCGCCGCGTCACAAAAACGATGGGTTGATGCGACTGCGACAGCATGCCGACCACGGACTGCACTTCCTGGCTGAATGGACGCCCCGGAAGTCTTGAAAACCTGTCGCATAACTAGTATTCTCAAAACCGGGCAGTCAACGGGAATATGCGACGGGAGCGTCAGTGGCGATCCTCGCGGCGATGCTCCCGGCTGTCGCCGACGAGCCCGTACCGGACTCCACCGGCGGCGATGACGAGGATGCCGCGCAGCCGGTGCCGGGATACGTCTACCTCGTCCGGTCGGGGAAGTTCCACAAGATCGGTCGGTCGAACGACCACGGGCGGCGCGCCTATGAGATCGGGCTACAGCTGCCCGAGAAGCTGGAAGTGGTGCACACCATTGAGACCGACGACGCGGTGGGGATCGAGCGCTATTGGCATGAGCGATTCCGCGAACGCCGCCGTAACGGCGAATGGTTCCTGCTGACCAAGGCCGACATCGCGGCGTTCAAGCGCCGCCGGTCATTCATGTAGCGGAAGGGGCTGCGTGTAATCGTTGGCGATGGTCTCGAAGCAGCAGCGATCGCGAACCACTGGCCGCCTGGCTGGTCGGGCATGGCTCACAACGGGAGTGTGTTACCCAGTGACTCGATCATCTGCTGTGCCACCTCGGCGGACTCTTGTGTGACTGCTTTGCTTATGCCCGATGCGATGGGGGCCAGTAGGCCTTTGAGCATGGTGACGCCTCGCCTCACGACCCCTCTGTCGGGTTTCGCCCTCACGATTTCGCGCAAGATCGTCTCGCTGGTGGCGTGTGCTTCTGTCTCATCGTCGGTGTCGAGGCTGAGTGAGGGGAGGCTGGCCAGGAGCCGAGTCACGAGGTCGGCCAGTTCCTCGTATCCGGGGGCGACCTGCTCGGTGCTCTCCTGCCCCTGAGCCACGGCGTGATTGTTCCATGCGAGCTGAGCATGGTTACCCGTGACGGTGACTACTGGACCGTGGTAGGTGTTGACCGTCGTCGCGAGCGGCAATTGCACCCCGGAGGGGTCGGCCTGAAGGGGAACCCGAACGGGGTTCTTGGCGAACTCTCGCTCAATCTCACGGGTCATCTGCCGGATGCCCTGCTTGTTGATCTTGAAACCGCTAGCCATTCGTGCTCCCTACTTCAGACTACTTCGATGATCTCACGGCATCTCAGCGGCACGAGGGAAGCACGCGCATAGGCGCGGCACGCAACCTCCTGAGATGCCTCCGCCCTTGGACCGTCAGGTCACCGCGTCTTACAGCAGTGCCAGCACGGGCCTTGCCCGGAAAACGGATGCCTCGGCGGCTGTGTGAACGTCTCCCGCACGAACGCGATAAATGACCTGAACCAGGCGGTGACTGTCGAGGGTATCGACATCACAGGCCCGCCCCATGCCGATACTGACCAACGACTCCTGGCCCGCCGCCACGTCCAGGCGCTGCTTCTGCCGACCCGCCGGTCTGGCAGGCTCGACCGCGTGGGTAGCTTCCCGAACAAGGCCGACGACAACGCCCGCGTGGCCATCAACGTCATGGCTTCCTACCTCGTCGGTGACGATCCCCAGCGGTCCTGGACCAAAGTCGAGGAAGTGCAAGCGCAGGAGCACGGCACCTACCGACTTCTCCAGGGCTTCATCACTCTGACTGGCATGCTCTTCCAGGAGCTGGAGTTCAGCATCAAGCCACCTATCTCCCCCGAGGCAATGCTCAAGAAGCTGACCGACTACCTGGACGAGCATCCCGACAACGATTGATCTGACGGACTATCCCACCACACATCACGCGCAGGGACGGCGGTCAGGCGACCCAGGTCGGGGTTCGTCATCGTCAAACTCTCCGGTATCCGTCGGGCACCCTGTCGAATCCGTCGTTTGGAGTGGAGCGTGCGGTTACTCGTACAGAGTCGTAGCGATGTCATCCAATCCCAAGCCGTACCCGTTGGTGCCGCTATAGCTGACGAGGGTATTCGAGGCGACATCGACAAGCTGATAGGTGCCGTATCCGACAGCGCGGTGATCGCGTAGTCGGGACTTCTCCAGCCGCAAGCCCTGCCGCGCGGCTACCCGGCGCAGCCGGTTCTCATACGTCTTGTACTGAGTCGCCGTCATGGCGTTGAGTTCGTCGGTCACATCATTTTCCTTCCATCGTTCATGTGGGCAAACGTTCATCCGCATGAACAGCGTTCGCCTGCATGGAAAAATTCCCGAAGCCCTCGGTTCGGAAGCGTCGCCGAGTGCTTCGCCCAGCCATGCCCGAACGGAAGGGAAACGAAATCGCGGGGGCTCTCGGCCAACTCGACACCAGCGCGTGTGGGGCTGGTAACGCGCATCATGGCGCGGCGCTGTGTTTCGGCGATGACACAGCCCATCGCGGCTGCCTCGGCTGGGGTCACGCCGTCGGTGTTGTCGGTGATCCGGCCAGCCGACAGGTAGGCGCGCATATCCTCGATGGTGCGCTCGCTGACATCGTTGATGTTCGCCATCGCGCAGCCCCAAGCCTTTTGAACCTGGCGGTGGGCCAACCGATCTGAGCAAGACCCGTGGTAGCCCGGGGTACACCCAACGGGGCGGATCGGTGCCCGAACACTCCTTTTGTCGGGTCTTGCCGCTCGGTTCGCTAGACAGCCGACCGTTGGTGCCCTGATAAAGGTGCTGGTCAGAGCAGTATCCTCCAGTAGGGAGGTAGGGACGGTGCGGGGTGGGTCGGGGTACCTCGGTGAGATAGTTGGTGGACGTGACACCTGGGTGAGTAATTGCCTGCGCCCTGAAGGTGTTGTCTTCTCCGTGAATCTCCAGGTCGTAGCCTCTGGCCTTGGCTGCAGATGCCATAGCCATCCACAACTCTTCTTGATGGTGAGTAGCCACCAGAAAGCTGTCGTGGATGGGTAGGACCGGGATGTCCTGGCGCAGCATGGAGAGCATCACCTGCACCGCGATGTCAGAGTCAATCCGTTGCAGGCGAAGGCCGGCCCCGGAGCCGATTAGGTTCCGTGCTCTCCAGTGCTTGCGAGTAAGGCGGCGATACACCGTGTGGGCGTGGGCCAGGTCCGTTCGGGTGGGGTGACTCTTTCGCTCTTTCTCGGCCTGGTCCATGGCGATCGCGCGGATGGCGCTCAGTTCGCTAGGAGCGTTGATCGCAACGTTGGTGGCAACCTTGACCTCATCGCGGGAGAAGCCCTTGATCTCGTAAGGCTGGCGAGGTCGGCGTTCCCCCTCCTCGGCGTAGCCCAGGGCCAGATGCAAGGTCGAATAGTCCAGTTCGGTGGTGGTGTGGAGTGCATCATCGATTTCCACCTCTACCCGCCGCCGATCCACCTTGGGCATGTTCTGACTGGAGTTGCCTTTGAAGTAGAGCCTGCCTCCGTGGTCGAAGTCGACGTTGAAGATCCTGACAAGCCAGGGCATTTGAACTTCGCGGCCATCCAGGCGGGGGCGGCACAGTGCACGCATGCGGGCATTGATCTCGACCATCTCGGCCCGCATCCGGCGGGTTTCCTCGGTGTCGTCATAGTCCACCGACTTGCCGCCTTCGTCGCGCAGGATGATCAACTCCGGGGTCTTCTCCGCCATACGTGGTTCGGCAACATCGATCAGGCCTGTGACCAAATCGAGCAACACTGGGGTGGGTTTGGCGAATGTGCGGTAGGAATCGCCGCCGGGGCCGGGGTTGCGCTTGCCCAACGTCTGGGTGATGTACCCCCGACTTGCCAGCCAGTCCGATACGCCAGTGACGTAGTGATAGGACAGGAATTCGATGGTGCGGTAGCGGCGGGGCATGTCGCTGTAGAAGTCTCGTGACCGCGAGTAGAACGTCTCTTTGCCCCGGGTCTGCCAGTTGACCACGATGTCGCGCACCATCATCGCCGTGACGTGTCGCATGTCCTCGGTCATCGTGGCGTCGAGGCCCAGGGCGTCGGCGACGGCGGCGGTCTGCTCCTTCGACCAACCGAAGCGCAACTCAAGATGACTGCCCGAGGCGATCCAATCCGGCATCTCGCGACACCGTGCTTCAACCGCCTGCCAGCCAAAGCACTTACGCGACAAAGACGCCCCTTGGGTGGGTCGTGCGGCGACGGCCTCGCGGATCTCCGCGACTCCGTCTACCTCCCTCATCGTCTGATCTCTCGTCGGGCGGCGGCGAGGTTCGCAGACGTTTCCCGGTGGCACTCCTGACGACCCACATGAGCACCTTGGCGCGGATCGTCAGCGCAGCCGGGGAAACCAGGATCGCCACTAGAACAGGCTGGCCCGGCTTCTTTGGACTCATCACCGCCGAGGCTGGGCATACGGCCGTCACCGTTGCTCTGGGACCTCACCCGCGACAGCTCGTGTGCTCTGAACCAGAAGACAGACCCCGCATCCCAGTTGAGCGCGCCCCGACCATCGGTGCGGGCTGTCACCTTCCCGAGCGCCACCCCAAACTCGGTGGCACCCCGCCCTGACCGGTTCACCTCGACGACGGTCCCCGCCTTGGCCCGAAACTGCGGCCAGCTGCCTCTGCTCGGGTACCGGGACTCATCACGATCCAGATGAACCCGGTCGCCCACCTTCACCGCGTTGCCGCTACTCACTGCTACCGGCCCCGGATCACGCGACACCGCCTGCGCGGCGACGACGTGCCCGCGCGGACTTCAGTGCCAGCCCGGCGAAATAGGCCCTTCGCGCACTCTCCGCGCGCTGGGCGCGCTCTACCGGGGAGAGTGAGCCATGGGGGTCCACTTGGTCAGCGAAGCGGTTCAACGCAGCCTGACGGGCTGCTGCGGTGCGTGCAGTGCGGTCGGGTGTGTTCGCCCATGAGGCGTGTGCGGCGGTGCGGCTGCGCAGCGACCGCTCGGTGGGGGTCAGCCCGTCGTTGATGGCAGTCACTTCTCACCGCCCAGGACACGGGCGATCCGCTCCACTTGGTCGGGTAGTAGTGGCGGGCAAGACTGCATCACCTCGGCGGCGTGCTCGGCGATTCGAGCGGTGGCCAGATTTCGGTGGGCGGTTACTACCTCGGGGTCATCGAGGGAACGGACGCGCTTTAGCTGCGAGTACCGACCGGCAGCCCGGCTTAGCTCTTTGTTCATCGGGGGGGAACCTCCGCGACAGCGTGAATCTTCTGTCGCACGGCTCCCGAGACCGGGCCGGAATCCGACACTCCGGTGTCTCGCGGTGTGCGCTGCGCTTGGTGCCTCGTCACATTGTCACGCTGGTCCAGGCGTCTACCCCCTCCGAGGGCAGCGGCTCGGTCGGATTCCGATTCACCTGGGCGCTGTACTGACTAGCGTAGCAGACTCTGGACGTCTAGTCGTTGTAACCCTAAGTAGGGCAAGGGTTTTCACTATAGCCCGACTATAGGATGACTTTCATTCGACTGGAGATGGCGGGCACCGCTGACCGGTTTCGTTACAGTTCGCCCAGATTCAGCCCGCGCGCCTCGGCGGCGGCCCGTTCGGAGGCGGACGCTCCGGTGTACCGATCGAGCATGGACCGACTCGTCCACCCGGCCACCGACATCAATCCCTGTTCGCTGCCCCCGGCGCGCAGCCATCGAGTCGCGGCGGTGTGCCGCATTAGGTGGAGGTGGAAACCAGAGATTCCCGCCGTCTTGGCCCGGTCGCGCAGGGTGTCGTTGAGGCCGTGATAACTCAACCCCCGGTTGCCCCCGACTCCCAGCCACAGCGCTGGGGTGGCCGCCAGATTGTGAGTGGCGCGTATCCGCAGGTATCGGTCCAGCGCGGTGGCTGTCTGCGGGCTGAACGGCGCGGTGCGTCCCTTGCTGCCCTTACCGTGCCGGATGGTCACCATGCCGCCCCGCAGCGGTTCCACGTCGGCCACGGTCAGTGCCACCGTTTCCGAGGCGCGGATACCGGTCTCCAACATCAGTCGCACGATGGCGGTATCCCTGCGGTCCCGGAAGCCATTGCCCCGGCACGCGGCAAGCAGTGCGCTGAGCTGGTCGTCGGAGAGCGCCGGGGTGACTTTGGTGGGGATCTTGGGTGCCCGCACGCCCCAGAGCGGGTCCTCGGAGATCTCGCCTTCCTCGACCAGCCACCGGGCGAATTGCTTCAGGGCGGCTAGGCGCTGGGCCACCGTGTTGGCAGCCTTGCCCTCGGCGATCAGCTCGCCCATGTAACGCTGCACCGTGGGCCGCGTAAGCTGCTCCGCGTGTTCGTTGTCGCCACACCATTCCAGGTAAAGCCGTACCCCGCGCAGGTAGGACGTGATCGTCGTGGGGGAGCGGTTGGCGGACAGCAGTGCCAGCTCCCAGGATTCCGTGAGGGCGTACAGCAAAGGTTCCGGCACAACCGTTATCTTACGTTCTTGCGCTGTGCAAGTCGGAAATCCGGGAATGGCTTGCCATAAGTGCAGGTCAATCCGCTAAGGGGAAGAATCGACTTCCCTAACTAACTGACCATTCTCTAGGAGAGAAGAAAAGACCGTGGCTTCAACTGCTGACTTCAAGAACGGACTGGTGCTGGTGATCGACGGCCAGCTGTGGCAGATCACCGAGTTCCAGCACGTCAAACCGGGTAAGGGCCCCGCTTTCGTGCGCACCAAGCTCAAGAACGTGGTGTCGGGCAAGGTGGTGGACAAGACCTACAACGCCGGGGTGAAGGTGGAGACCGCGACCGTCGACCGGCGCGACGCCACCTTCCTGTACCGCGACGGCGCCGACTTCGTGTTCATGGACAGCGAGGACTACGAGCAGCACCCATTGCCCGAGGCGCTCGTCGGAGACTCGGCGAACTACCTGCTGGAGAGCATGCCGGTGCAGATCGCCTTCCACAACGGGGTGCCGCTGTACCTGGAGCTGCCGGTCAGCGTCGAGCTGGAGGTCACCCACACCGAGCCCGGTCTGCAGGGTGACCGGTCCAGCGCGGGCACCAAGCCCGCGACCGTGGAGACCGGCGCGCAGATCAACGTGCCGCTGTTCATCAACACCGGAGACAAGCTGAAGATCGACACTCGCGACGGCAGCTACCTGGGACGGGTCAACTCCTGACCATGCCCGCTGGCAAGCCGGTTAAGGGCCGGCACCAGGCCCGCAAGCGCGCCGTCGACGTGCTCTTCGAGTCCGAGGCCCGGGGGCTGACCCCGGCCCAGGGCGCGGAGATTCGGATGGCGCTGGCCAGCGAGCAGCCCGACGTGGCGCCGCTGCACCCCTACACCGTCACCGTGGCCCGCGGCGTGACCGAGCACAGCGCCCACATCGACGACCTGATCACCTCGCACCTGCAGGGCTGGAAGCTGGAGCGGCTGCCGGCCGTGGACCGGGCGATCCTGCGGGTGGCGATCTGGGAGCTGCTGCACGCCGAGGACGTGCCGGAACCCGTCGCCGTCGACGAGGCGGTGAAGCTGGCCAAGGAGCTGTCCACCGACGACTCGCCCGGCTTCGTCAACGGCGTGCTGGGCCAGGTGATGCTGGTGACGCCGCAGCTGCGGGCGGCATCGCTGGCGGTGCGGGGCGCGACCAAGCCGGCGGAGCCCGCGCCCGACGCGGACTCCGATCCACCAGACCGAGGCTGACCACAGGGGCGGTGCCGGCATGGTGTTTGGCTCCCATATTGCGGGGTCGACGTGTCGTAGCGCGGCCTCAAAGGGTCCCGATGCCGGCGTCGAACAGGCAGACTGGCTCCATGGGCTCGGAAAGCGACGGACGGCATCGGAGGCTACGAGTATCGGCGTTGGCGGCGGTGGCAAACCCGTCGTATTCCCGAGTGGACACCTGGAATCTGCTCGACGACGCCTGTCGGGAGTTGGCCGCGGTCGACCGCGCCGGCCTGGACACCGCCCACCACGTGGCGCAGGCGCGGCGCCTGATGCACCGCCTCGGGGCCTTTGAGCGGTACTGGCTGTTTCCCGGTGCGACGCGGCTGGCGGCGTTCCGCAATTACCTCGAGGCGATGGCGACGGTGTCGCTCAGCGAGCAGGTCTCGCTGGTGGTGCGGCTGCTGTCGGACTACGGGGACCGCGCGGCGCTGTTCGACATCGGCTCGCCGCTGTCCGATCAGGAACTGGTGGCTCAGGCCCGCCAGCAGCAGTTCTATACCGTGCTGCTGGCCGACGACTCGCCGCCGGAGGCGCCCGAGAGCCTGGCGGAAAGCCTTCGTGCGCTGCGCAAGCCCGATGACGAGGTACAGATCGAACTGCTGGTGGTGTCCAGCGTCGAGGACGCCATCACCGCGGTCGCGCTCAACGGCGAGATCCAAGCCGCGATCGTGCGGCACGACCTGCCGCTGCGTTCGCGTGACCGGGTACCGCTGATGACCACGTTGCTGGGCACCAACGACGACGCCGGAGTCGTCGATTCCAGTCGTGACGCCATCGAGTGCGGTGAGTGGATGCGCCTGCTGCGCCCGCACATCGACATGTACCTGCTCACCGACGAGTCGATCGCCGCCGACGCCGACGTGGAGCCGGATGTCTACGACCGGACCTTCTACCGGCTCAACGACGTCACCGACCTGCACAGCACCGTGCTGGCCGGTATCCGGAAGCGCTACGCCACACCGTATTTCGATGCGTTGCGCGCTTATGCGGCCGAGCCGGTCGGTCAGTTCCACGCGCTTCCGGTGGCCCGCGGCGCCAGCATCTTCAACTCACGCTCGCTGCAGGACATGGGGGAGTTCTACGGCCGCAACATCTTCATGGCCGAGACGTCGTCGACGTCCGGCGGCCTGGATTCGCTGCTCGACCCGCACGGCACCATCCGGATCGCGATGGACAAGGCCGCAAAGACCTGGAACGCCGACAACACCTACTTCGTGACCAACGGGACCTCGACGGCCAACAAGATCGTCGGGCAGGCACTGACCCGGCCGGGCGACATCGTGCTGATCGACCGGAACTGCCACAAGTCCCACCACTACAGCCTGGTGCTGGCCGGCGCGTACCCGATGTATCTGGACGCCTACCCGCTGGCGCCGTTCGCGATCTACGGTGCGGTGGCGCTGCAGACCATCAAACGCGCGCTGCTGGACCTGGAGGCCGCCGGGCAGCTGCACCGGGTACGGATGATTTCGCTGACCAACTGCACGTTCGACGGCGTGGTCTACAACCCGCAGCGGGTGATGGAGGAGGTCCTGGCTATCAAGCCGGACATCTGCTTCCTGTGGGACGAAGCCTGGTATGCCTTCGCGACCGCGGTGCCGTGGGCCCGGCAGCGCACCGCGATGGTCGCCGCCGAACGCCTGGAGAACATGCTCGCCTCACCGGTCTACGCCGAGGAGTACCAGGCTTGGCGCGCCTCCATGGAGGGCGTCGACCGCTCCCAGTGGAGCGAGCACCGGCTGTTGCCCGACCCCTCGGCGCGGGTGCGCGTCTACGCGACCCACTCCACGCACAAGTCGCTGTCGGCGCTGCGCCAGGCCTCGATGATCCACGTCCGGGACCAGGACTTCAACGCGCTGGTTCGAGACGCGTTCACCGAGGCGTTTCTGACCCACACCTCCACCTCGCCGAACCAGCAGCTGCTGGCGTCGTTGGACCTGGCTCGCCGGCAGGTGGACATCGAAGGCTTCCACATGGTGCGGCGGGTCTACGACATGGCACTGGTGTTTCGCCACCGGGTCCGCAAGGACCGGGTGATCAGCAAGTGGTTCCGCATCCTCGACGAAGACGACCTGGTGCCCGATCGGTTCCGGGCGTCGGCGGTCAGCTCCTACCGCCAGGTTCGCCAGGGTGCCCTGGCGGAGTGGAACGAGGCCTGGCGGTCCGACGAGTTCGTGCTCGACCCGACCCGAGTCACCCTGTACGTCGGCAAGACCGGGATGAACGGCTACGACTTCCGCGAGAAGATCCTGATGGACCGCTTCGGGATCCAGATCAACAAGACCTCGATCAACTCGGTGCTGCTGATCTTCACCATCGGGGTCACCTGGTCCAGCGTGCACTACCTGCTCGACGCGCTGCGCCGGGTCTCGGGCGAACTGGACCGCGCCTGGAACGCCGCCAGCAGCGAGGACCGCGCCCTGCAGGAACGCAAGATGGTCGAGATCACCGCGGATCTGCCGCCGCTGCCGGACTTCAGTGAGTTCGCGCCGGCGTTTCGTCCAGGCGGTGCAAGCACATTCGGCGACATGCGGTCGGCCTTCTACGGCGGCTACGAGGAGTCCGACCGCGAATATGTGCTGATCGGGGACGCCGGCCGCCGCGTGGCAGACGGCAAGACTCTGGTGTCGACCACCTTTGTGGTGCCGTATCCGCCGGGCTTCCCGGTGCTGGTTCCCGGTCAGGTGGTCTCCAAGGAGATCCTGTACTTCCTGGCAGACCTCGACGTCAAGGAGATCCACGGCTACAACCCGGACCTGGGTCTGGCGGTGTTCACGCAGGATGCCCTGGCCCGCTATTCGCGGACTGCGAACGTGGACTGATTTGCCTCTCACCCGCCGAATGTCGGGTCAACGCACGCTTCCGGGGTCGACGCGTGACACAACCTGACATTCGGGTCAGTACGCTGACTCGCCATGGCCAAGTCGGAATCCGCTGGCGGGTCGGGAGGCGGTTCCCGCCTGTCCGTGCAGGACTGGGTGCAGGCCGGCTTCCGGATTCTCGCCGAGTCCGGGGTGAAAGCGCTGACCATCGACCGCCTCTGCCGGCGGCTCGGGGTCACCAAAGGCAGCTTCTACTGGCATTTCACCGACATGAAGGCCTACCGGCAGGCCCTGACCGATACCTGGGCTGCTGCGCGCGATGAGGACCGCGGCGACTTCGACGCGCTGGCCACGTTGCCGCCCCGTGAGCGGTTGTCGCGCATGATGAATTCGTTGGTGGGGCCCGCGCATTGGATGCTCGAACGTGCGATGCGCGAGTGGGCGCGTTCGGAGGACAGCGTCGCGGCGGCGGTGCGCAGTTCGGACCGGCGGGTGCTCACCGCCGTCCGGCAGGCCTTTCTCGATGACGGATTCGGTCCCGATGAGGCGGACATGCGGGCCAATGCCACGTTCGCCGCCGGGATCGGAATCCTGCATCTGGCCGGTTCGCGGCCGAGTCCACGCGCGGTGGGCTGGCGGGAACCGTTCTTGGACGTGATGTTGCGCCACTGACTCCATACCAAAAGGTATGGTACGGTCCGGTGCATGACGACCGCTGCAGACTTCTGCGTGACCGAGGAGTTCATCTCGCGCCTGGGCGAACGTGCCGCGGAAGCCGAAGAACTGCGCCGGCTTCCGCCCGCCACCATCAGCGACTACCGCGAGTCCGGGCTGGCCGGCCTGCTGCTGCCCGCGCGCTACGGCGGTCAGCAGGCCGACTTCCCGCAGATCCTGGATCCGGTTCGCCGGATGGCGCACGGCTGCGCGTCGAGCGCCTGGACGCTGGCGTTCTACACGCTGCACAACTGGATGCTGGCGCTCTTCGGTGAGCAGGCCCAGGACGAGGTGTTCGCCGACGGGCCGGTGCTGTGCCCCGCGCCGCTGGCCCCGACCGGCCGCGGCGTGCCCGACGGCGACGGGATTCGCCTCAGTGGGCGCTGGTCGTGGGCCACCGGGGTGATGGACGCCGACTGGATCATGGTCGGCGCCATCTGCGGGCCCGATGAGGCTCCCTACCCGGCGTTGGTGCTGCTGCCGGCGACCGACATCGCCGTCGAGGATGTCTGGCACACCGCCGGGATGCGGGCGACCGGGTCCAATGACGTGGTGATCGAGGATGTCTGGGTGCCGGCGCACCGACTGGTCAAGGTCATCGACATCTACTCGGGAACAGCGCCCGGCGCCGCGCTGCACGATGCGTCGGCGTACCGGTGGCCGATGGTTCCGGCGCTGGCGCTGGTCGCCGCGATGCCCGCTCTCGGCGCGGCCGAACAGGTGGCCGACCTGTTCGCCCAGCGGCTGAGCGAGCGGGTCATGGCGTATTCCGGTGCGGCGCAGAAGAACCAGCCTGCCGCCCAGATCCGCCTCGGCGACGCTCGGGTCCGGCTGCGCGCCCTGCACGGGTTGCTCGGCGACACGGTCGGCCGGATTCAGGACGCGGTGGTTGCGCGTGAACGCATCAGCCGGGCGGTTCGCGCCGACGCCCGAGCGGCGGCGGCGCATATCGTGCACGAATCACGCTCGGTGATCGCCGATCTGCTCGAAGCATCCGGCGCCAGCGTGCATTTTCTGTCCAACCCGATGCAGCGCGCCAGGCGCGACGTCGACATCATCTGTGGGCATGTCGTTTTCGACTACGACACCGCACGTGAGCTGGCCGGGGCACTCGAAGTCGGCGTCAAGATCTCGCCGATCTCGATGATCTAATGGCCGCCATGAGAACCCTGTGGGTCGAGGCGAGTCCGAAGCAAGAGCATTCGCTGTCCTCAGCGCTGGCCGAGGCGTTCCTGCACGCTGCGCCCGCCGACGTCGTCGGCGAGGTGGAACGGTTCTCGGTGTGGACCGATGAGATGGTCACCTTCGGGCGCGATGCCGCCTTCGCCAAGTTCGCACCGCTCTACGGCGAGCGACGAACACCTGAGCAGAAGCAGATCTGGTCGAAGGTGCTGGCCGAAATCGAACGGGTCCGCTCCTTCGACCGCCTCGTGGTCTCGTCGCCGATGTGGAATTGGCATGTGCCGCATGCTTTGAAGGCGTGGATCGACGTCATTGTGCAACCGATGGCCAGCTTCACGGTCAACGAACGCGGTGAACACGTGGGCACGTTGGGCGACGGCAAGCCGGTACAGCTCATCTTGACCCGCTCCAGCGTCTACGACGGCAGCCGGCACGACCTGCAGGACTTTCAGCGGCCCTACCTGGAGTACGTGTTCACCATGCTGGGCTACACGGTCGAGACCCTGGTGTTCGAGCCGACGACTCGATGGACCTCCGAGGAGCGCGAGCAGATGCGCGAGGCCGCCCTGGAGAGGGCGCGCGCTGCGGGGAAGATGCTCTAAAACGTGCCGAGTGTGCCTGCGAGTGAGCCGGGCTCACAGCCCCAGCGCGGCGTAGGTCCGGCGCAAGAACTTCGGCTGCGCGACCCGCAGTTTGGCAACCGAGGTGTTGCCAGCGACGGCCGCGGCCGCGTCGGTGGACAGCGTCGGTGAGTTCTGGACCAGGTACAGCAGGATCAGATCCGCGGACGGATCGGCCTGCCACCAGGTGCCGTAGGCGCCCGGCCAGCTGAACGTGCCGGCACCTCCCGGACCGAACAGGGGCTGCGACTTGCCCGGATCGGTCACCACCGACAGGTTGAGCCCGAATCCGCGGCCGACCCACAACGGCGCCCCCAGGAACGGGTGCCGCTTCTGGCTATCGGTGAGTCGGTCGGTGCGCATCGCCTGCGCCGCCTGGGTCGAGAGCACCCGGGTCCCGTCGACCATGCCGTCCGCCAGCAACATTCGTGCGAACGCCAGGTAATCGTCGGCGGTGGACATCAGCCCGCCGCCGGCGTTGGGAAACGCCGGCATGGCGATCGGCACCGGGCCCATCGCATCGTCGCGCAGGGTGTCTCCGTCGACGCGGTACATGGTGGCGCTGCGCCCGCGTGCCGCGGGGGAGACGCAGAAGCCGGTGTCGGACATCCCGAGCGGCCCCAGGATCCGTTCGTCGAGCACCTGCGGCAGCGGCTTGCCCTCGATCCGTGACAGCACCACGCCCAGCACATCGATGCCGTGCCCGTAGGTCACCCGCTCACCGGGCTGATCCACCAGCGGCAGCGCGGCCAGCGCCGTCAGCCAGGCCTCGGGCCCCCGCCCGAACGGCAGCCGCTGATACTCCCGCGCGATCGGGCCGGGCACCGAGAAGCCGTAGCCGATGCCGCAGCGGTGCGTCATCAGGTCGTCGATGGTGAGAGCGCGCCGGACCGGGGTGGTCGCCTCAAGCGGCCCGGCCGGGTCGATCAGCACCCTCGGCGAGGCCAACTCCGGCAGCCAGTGGGCGATGGGGTCGTTGAGGCGCAGCCGGCCTTCGTCGACCAGGGTCATCGCGGCGGCGACGGTGATCGGCTTGGTCATCGAGGCGATCCGGAACACTGTGTCGCGGGTCATCGGCAGCCCCGCCCCGACATCGCGATAGCCGATCTCATTGACCTGCAGCACCTGGCCGCGCTGCCAGACGAGCGTCACGGCGCCGGCGAGCACGCCGGTGTCGCAGGCCTCGCGGATGGGCGCCTGGTTGGGGTCGAGATTCACCGGCTCAGGTTAGCGGCGATCGCAAGCGCGCGGAGCCGGGCGTCGCGGGTCGGCGCCATGGCGCAGCCCGAGCCGCACGGATGCTATTCTTCCCGGCAGTTCGACATCCTTTAACGATCCGTCCCGCGAGGCGGAGAAGGAGGTCCTGCGGTTTCGCATGGGCGCTGCCGGTAATTCCAGCACCGACCGGGAATTGATGTCCTCGGCGGATGTGGGTCGCACTGTTTCTCGTATCGCACATCAGATCATCGAGAAGACCGCCTTAGACGATCCCGATTCGGGCGCCCCGCGGGTAGTGCTGTTGGGCATCCCGACCCGCGGCGTCACCCTGGCCCAGCGGCTGGCCGGCAAGATCAGCGAATTCTGCGGTGTGGACATCGCGCACGGCGCGTTGGACATCACCCTGTACCGCGACGACCTGATGCGCCAGCCACCGCGGGCCCTGGAACCCACCTCGATCCCCGAGGGCGGCATCGACGATGCGTGCGTGATCCTGGTCGACGACGTGCTCTTCGCCGGCCGGTCGGTGCGCGCCGCCCTGGATGCCCTGCGCGACGTCGGACGGCCCCGGATCGTGCAGTTGGCGGTCCTGGTGGACCGCGGCCACCGCGAACTTCCGGTGCGCGCCGACTACGTCGGCAAGAACGTGCCGACCGCTCGCGGCGAAAGCGTGCACGTCCTGCTGGCCGAACACGATGGCCGCGACGCGGTGGTGATCACCCGATGAGCACCAGGCACCTGCTGGCGGCCGGGGACCTGAACCTCGATCAGGCCACCGCGATCCTCGACGACGCCGACCGCTTCGCCCAGGCCCTGCTGGGCCGTGAGGTCAAGAAGCTGCCCACCCTGCGCGGGCGCACCGTGATCACGATGTTCTACGAGAACTCCACCCGCACCCGGGTCTCCTTCGAGGTGGCCGGCAAGTGGATGAGCGCCGACGTGGTCAACGTGTCCGCGTCGGGGTCCTCGGTGAACAAGGGCGAGTCGCTGCGCGACACCGCGCTGACCCTGCGGGCCGCCGGCGCCGACGCGCTGATCATCCGGCATCCGTCCTCGGGCGCGGCCCACCTGCTCGCCGAGTGGACCGCAGGTGCGCAGGGCGGCCCGGTGGTGATCAACGCCGGCGACGGTACCCACGAGCACCCCACCCAGGCGTTGCTGGACGCGCTCACGCTGCGGCAGCGACTCGGCGGCATCGAAGGCCGCCGTGTCGTCATAGTCGGCGACATCGTGCACAGCCGGGTGGCCCGCTCCAATGTGAGTCTGCTGGCGACGCTGGGCGCCGAGGTGGTCCTGGTGGCGCCGCCGACCCTGCTGCCGGTCGGGGTCTCCGAATGGCCGGTGACGGTCTCGCATGACTTCGACGCCGAGCTGCCTGCCGCCGACGCGGTGCTGATGCTGCGGGTGCAGGCCGAACGGATGACCGGCGGGTTCTTCCCGTCCACGCGGGAGTACTCGGTGCGTTACGGGTTGTCGGAGAAGCGCCGGGCGATGCTCGCCGAGCATGCGGTGGTGCTGCACCCCGGCCCGATGCTGCGCGGTATGGAGATCTCCTCGTCGGTGGCGGACTCATCGCAATCCGCGGTGCTGCAACAGGTTTCCAACGGCGTGCACGTGCGGATGGCGGTGCTGTTCCATCTGCTGGTGGGGGAGACGGGAACGGTCGAAGCATGAGCGTGCTGATCCGCGGAGTGCGGTGCTACGGCGAGGGCGACCAGGTCGACGTGCTGGTCGAAGACGGCCAGATCGCCCAGATCGGTGCGGGCCTGGCTGTTCCCGACGAGTGTGAGGTCATCGACGCGCCCGGACAGGTGCTGCTGCCCGGCTTCGTCGACCTGCACACCCATCTGCGCGAGCCGGGACGCGAATACGCCGAGGACATCGAAACCGGCTCGGCGGCAGCGGCTCTCGGCGGCTACACCGCCGTGTTCGCGATGGCCAACACCGATCCCGTCGCCGACTCGCCGGTGGTCACCGACCATGTCTGGGCGCGCGGGCAGCAGATCGGCCTGGTCGACGTGCACCCGGTCGGCGCCGTCACGGTCGGACTGGGCGGCACGCAGCTGACCGAGATGGGCATGATGGCGGCCGGTACCGCCGGTGTTCGGATGTTCTCCGACGACGGGGTGTGCGTGGCCGACCCGCTGGTCATGCGCCGGGCGCTGGAATACGCCACCGGACTGGGGGTGTTGATCGCCCAGCACGCCGAAGAGCCTCGGCTGACCGTCGGCTCGGTCGCCCACGAGGGCCCCAACGCCGCCCGGCTGGGACTGGCCGGCTGGCCGCGCGTCGCCGAGGAGTCGATCGTCGCACGGGACGCGCTGCTGGCCCGCGACGCCGGCGCCCGCCTGCACATCTGCCACGCGTCCACCGCCGGAACGGTTGAGCTCCTCAAATGGGCTAAGGGCCAGGGCATCTCGGTGACCGCCGAAGTCACACCGCATCACCTGATGCTCGACGACAGCCGACTCGCCGGCTACGACGGTATGAACCGGGTCAACCCGCCGCTGCGCGAGGCATCCGACGCGGCGGCGCTGCGCCAGGCGTTGGCCGACGGTGTCATCGACTGCGTGGCCACCGACCACGCCCCGCACGCCGAGCACGAGAAGACCTGCGAATTCGCCGCAGCCCGGCCCGGAATGCTCGGGCTGCAGACCGCGCTGTCGGTGGTGGTGGCCACCATGGTGCAGCCCGGGCTGCTGAGCTGGCGTGACGTGGCCCGGGTGATGAGCGAGCGGCCGGCGCAGATCGTCGGCCTGCCGGATCAGGGCCGCCCCCTGGAGGTGGGCGAACCGGCCAACCTGACCGTGGTGGACGTCGACGCCAACTGGGTGGTGACCGGCACACAGCTGGCCAGCCGCTCGGCCAACACCCCCTACGAGACGATGACCCTGCCGGCGGCGGTCACCGCGACGCTGCTGCGCGGCCGGATCACCGCCCGCGACGGGAAGAGCCCGGCATGAACACGCCAACGATGGTCGGGTCGCTGATCTTCGCTGTGGTGTTGGTGGTGCTGATCGGCGTGGTGATCCGGATGATGATGCGCGGCTGGCGCCGGCGCGGCCAGCTGCAGGACGCCCTGATCGGGACGCTGCCGACGGTGCCCGACACGGTGGGCCCGCCCACCGTCGACGCCACCCGCGGTCAGTACCTCGGCTGCACGCTGGCGCCGAAGTGGAACGACCGGGTGGTGGCGGGGGACCTGGGTTATCGCACCAAGGCGGTGCTGACCCGCTACCCGGAGGGAATCATGGTGCAGCGCAGCGGCGCTCGGCCGATCTGGATTCCGCAGGACGCGGTCATCGCGGTCCGCACCGAACGCGGAATCGCCGGCCGCGCCATCCCAACCCGGCATAACAACGGAGTGCTGGCGATCCGCTGGCGACTGCCGTCGGGCACCGAGATCGACACCGGTTTCCGTGCGGACGACCGCGCTGATCACTCCCGCTGGCTCGAGGAAGAGGAAGACGAGTAATGAACGCGCGCGCGGTGCTGGTTCTCGAGGACGGCCGGACGTTCACCGGAGAACCCTTCGGAGCCGTGGGACAGACCCTGGGCGAGGCGGTTTTCTCCACCGGCATGTCCGGCTACCAGGAGACGCTGACCGACCCCAGTTACCACCGGCAGATCGTGGTGGCCACCGCCCCGCAGATCGGCAACACCGGCTGGAACCGCGAAGATGGGGAGAGCCGCGACGAGAAGATCTGGGTGGCCGGCTATGTGGTGCGCGACCCGTCGCCGCGGGCATCGAACTGGCGGGCCACCGGAACCCTGGACGACGAGCTGGTGCGCCAGGGCATCGTCGGGATCGCCGGTGTCGACACCCGAACCGTGGTGCGCCACCTGCGCAACCACGGCTCGATGAAGGCCGGGGTCTTCTCCGGTGACGCGCTTGCACCGTCGGAAGAGTTGGTGAGCCGGGTCCGAGATCAGCCGTCGATGCTCGGCGCCGACCTCGCCGGGCAGGTCAGCACCGACGCGGGGTATGTGGTGGAACCCGAAGGGACGCACCGGTTCACCGTCGCGGCCCTGGACCTGGGCATCAAGACCAACACACCGCGCAACTTCTCCCGCCGCGGAGTTCGCAGTCACGTGCTGCCGTCGTCGGTGGACTTCGAGGCGATCGCCGAGCTGAAGCCCGACGGGGTGTTCCTGTCCAACGGGCCCGGTGACCCGGCCACCGCCGATCGGATGGTCGGGTTGACCCGTGAGGTGCTGGGTGCCGGAATCCCGTTGTTCGGAATCTGTTTCGGCAACCAGATCCTGGGCCGGGCCCTGGGTCTGAACACCTACAAGATGGTGTTCGGCCATCGCGGGATCAATATCCCGGTCATCGACCACGCCACCGGCCGGGTGGCGGTGACCGCGCAGAACCACGGATTCGCCCTGGAGGGAGAAGCGGGCCAGCGCTTCGACACTGACTTCGGCCCGGCCGTGGTCAGCCACACCTGCGCCAACGACGGTGTGGTCGAAGGCGTCAAGCTCGCCGACGGCCGGGCCTTCTCGGTGCAGTACCACCCGGAGGCCGCTGCCGGACCGCACGATGCGGAATACCTGTTCGACCAGTTCGTCGACCTGATGGGGTCAGGGAAGTGAACAACGGGGCAGTGAGCAACTTTGCCGCGAGTGTGCGTGTTTGCACACGACATGCCGCGGGCGGGCGTACATCTGCGCACGCTCGCGCAAGAAGAACTCGCGCAAGAAGAGGAGAGAGCTAGTGCCGCGCCGCAGCGACCTGCGCCATGTGCTGGTGATCGGCTCCGGGCCGATCGTGATCGGCCAGGCCTGTGAGTTCGACTACTCCGGGACCCAGGCCTGCCGGGTCCTCAAGGCCGAGGGCCTGCAGGTGAGCCTGGTCAACTCCAATCCGGCCACCATCATGACCGACCCGGAGTACGCCGACAACACCTACGTCGAACCCATCACCTGGGAGTTCGTCGAAAAGGTGCTCGCCCAACAAGCCGAGCGCGGGAACAAGGTCGACGCCCTGCTGGCCACCCTGGGTGGGCAGACCGCGCTGAATACCGCCGTCGCGTTGCACGAGCACGGGGTGCTGGAACGTTACGGCGTCGAGTTGATCGGCGCCGACTTCGAAGCCATCCAGCGTGGCGAGGACCGCCAGCAGTTCAAGGACATCGTGGCCAAGGTCGGCGGCGAGTCGGCCCGCTCCCGGGTCTGCTACACCATGGCGGAGGTCGAAGCGACCGTCGCCGAACTCGGCCTGCCGGTCGTGGTCCGGCCCTCTTTCACGATGGGCGGCCTGGGCTCCGGCCTGGCGGCCAGCCTCGACGAGGTGGCCCGGATGGCCGGGGACGGCCTGGCCGCCTCGCCGACCGCCAATGTGTTGATCGAGGAATCCATCTACGGCTGGAAGGAATTCGAGCTCGAGCTGATGCGCGACGGCAACGACAACGTCGTCGTGGTCTGCTCGATCGAGAACGTCGACCCGATGGGCGTGCACACCGGCGACTCGGTGACCGTCGCACCGGCGATGACGCTGACCGACCGGGAATACCAGCGGATGCGTGATCTGGGCATCGCGATCCTGCGCGAGGTCGGGGTGGACACCGGCGGCTGCAACATCCAGTTCGCCGTGAACCCCAAAGACGGCCGGCTCATCGTGATCGAGATGAACCCGCGGGTGTCGCGGTCCAGCGCGCTGGCCTCGAAGGCCACCGGCTTCCCGATCGCCAAGATCGCCGCCAAGCTCGCCATCGGCTACACCCTCGACGAGATCGTCAACGACATCACCAAAGAGACCCCGGCCTGCTTCGAGCCGGCGCTGGACTACGTCGTGGTCAAGGCGCCGCGCTTCGCGTTCGAGAAGTTCCCCGGCGCCGACCCGCGGCTGACGACCACCATGAAGTCGGTGGGCGAAGCGATGTCGTTGGGCCGCAACTTCATCGAATCGCTCGGCAAGGTGATGCGATCGCTGGAGACCGACCGCGCCGGGTTCTGGACCAAGCCCGACCCCGAGGGGACCGCCGACGACGCACTGCAGCGGTTGCGAACCCCCACCGAGGGACGGCTCTACGACATCGAACTGGCCCTGCGGCTCGGCGCCGGCGTGGAGCAGGTCGCCGAGGCCTCCGGGGTGGACCCGTGGTTCGTCGAGCAGATCAACGGCCTGGTGGCGCTGCGCGCCGAGGTCATCGACACCCCGGTGCTGGACGCGGACCTGCTGCGGCGCTGCAAATACAGCGGCCTGTCGGATCATCAGATCGCCGTGCTGCGCCCCGAGCTGGCCGGCGAGAACGGGGTGCGGCTGCTGCGGTCCCGATTGGGGATCCACCCGGTCTTCAAGACCGTCGACACCTGCGCGGCGGAGTTCGAGTCAAAAACGCCGTACCACTACAGCACTTTCGAGCTCGACCCGGCCGCCGAGACCGAGGTGGCCGTGCAGAACACCAAACCCAAGGTGCTCATCCTGGGTTCCGGGCCCAACCGGATCGGCCAGGGCATCGAGTTCGACTACAGCTGTGTGCACGCCGCGATCACCTTGAGCCAGGCCGGGTTCGAGACCGTGATGATCAACTGCAACCCCGAAACGGTGTCCACCGACTACGACACCGCCGACCGGCTCTATTTCGAACCGTTGACGTTCGAGGACGTGCTGGAGGTGTACTACGCCGAACAGCAGTCCGGCCAGGGCGGGCCCGGCGTGGTGGGTGTCATCGTGCAACTGGGCGGACAGACCCCGCTGCGGCTGGCTCAGCGGCTGGCCGACGCCGGCGTGCCGATCGTCGGCACCAGCCCGGAGGCCATCGATCTGGCCGAGGACCGCGGCGCCTTCGGTGATGTGCTGACCAGCGCCGGCCTGCCGGCGCCGCGCTACGGGACCGCGACCACCTTCGAGCAGGCCCGCCGGATCGCCGCGGACATCGGCTACCCGGTCCTGGTCCGCCCGTCGTATGTGCTTGGTGGGCGCGGCATGGAGATCGTCTACGACGAGGAGACCCTGCGCGGCTACATCACCCGGGCCACCGAACTCTCACCGGAGCATCCGGTGCTGGTCGACCGGTTCCTGGAAGACGCCATCGAGATCGACGTCGACGCTCTGTGCGACGGCACCGAGGTCTACATCGGCGGGATCATGGAGCACATCGAGGAGGCCGGCATCCACTCCGGCGACTCCGCGTGCGCCCTGCCGCCGGTGACGCTGGGCCGCAGCGACATCGAGAAGGTGCGCCGGGCCACCGAGGCCATCGCCCACGGTGTCGGGGTGGTCGGACTGCTCAACGTGCAGTTCGCCCTCAAAGACGACGTGCTCTACGTACTGGAGGCCAATCCACGCGCCAGTCGCACCGTGCCGTTCGTGTCCAAGGCCACCGCCGTACCGCTGGCCAAGGCCTGCGCCCGAGTCATGCTGGGCGCCACCATCGCCGAGCTGCGGGCCGAGGGCCTGCTGGCGGCCACCGGGGACGGTGCCACCGTCGGCCCGCACGCGCCGATCGCGGTTAAGGAGGCCGTCCTTCCATTTCATCGCTTCCGCCGCGCCGACGGCTCCGGCATCGACTCGCTGCTGGGCCCGGAGATGAAGTCCACCGGCGAGGTGATGGGCATCGACCGCGACTTCGGCACCGCGTTCGCCAAGAGCCAGACCGCGGCCTTCGGGTCGCTGCCGGCCCAGGGCACGGTTTTCGTCTCGGTGGCCAACCACGACAAGCGTTCGCTGGTCTTCCCGGTCAAGCGGCTCGCCGACTTGGGTTTCCGGGTGATGGCGACCGAGGGCACCGCGGAGATGCTGCGCCGCAACGGTATTCCGTGTGAGGTGGTCCGCAAGAATTTCGAGGAGCCCAGCCCCGATCGCCCGACACTGTCGGCGGTGGACGCCATCCGGGCCGGTGAGGTGAACCTGGTGATCAACACCCCGTACGGCAACTCCGGTCCGCGCGTGGACGGCTACGAGATCCGCTCGGCCGCGGTCAGCGTCAACATCCCGTGTGTCACCACCGTCCAGGGGGCGGCCGCCGCGGTCCAGGGCATTGAGGCCGGTATCCGGGGCGACATCGGGGTGCGCTCCCTGCAGGAACTGCACAGCACGCTCGGCGGGCAGTAGTGGCTGGGGGGTTCGGCGTTCGGCTGGCCGAGACGATGGCGGCCCGCGGGCCGCTGTGCCTGGGCATCGACCCGCACCCCGAACTGCTCGCCTCCTGGGGACTGCCGGCCACACCCGACGGGCTGGCCGCATTCAGCGAGACGTGCGTCGCGGCGTTCGCCGGGTTCGCCGTCGTCAAACCGCAGGTGGCGTTCTTCGAGTCGTACGGATCGGCCGGCTACGCCGTGCTGGAGCGCACCATCGCGGCGCTGCGCGAGGCCGGCGTGCTGGTGCTGGCGGATGCCAAGCGCGGCGATATCGGCTCGACGATGGCCGCCTACGCGACGGCCTGGGCCGGTGACTCACCGCTGGCGGCCGACGCGGTGACCGCCTCGCCGTACCTGGGCTTCGGATCCTTGCAGCCGCTGCTGGAGACCGCCGCGGCCCACCGGCGGGGCGTCTTCGTGCTGGCCGCCACCTCCAACCCGGAGGGGGCGAGCGTGCAGCGCGCCCGGGCGGACGGGCGCACGGTGGCGCAGGCGATCGTCGACGCCGCCGGCGAGGCGAACAGGGTGGCGGGAACGCAACCCGGCTCGATCGGGGTGGTGGTCGGCGCCACGCTGCGCGAGGTGCCCGATCTGAGCGCCCTGGGCGGCCCGGTGCTCGTGCCGGGGATCGGGGCACAGGGCGGGCGTCCCGAGGCGCTGGCAGGGCTGGGAGGGGCCGCCGCGGGCACGCTGCTGCCGGCGGTCTCCCGCGAAGTTCTGCGTGCCGGTCCCGATGTCGGGTCGCTGCGCGCGGCAGCCGAGCGGCTGCGCGACGCCGTGGCGTACCTGACCGCCGGATAGCGACTACTACGCGGGGTAGTTGGTCCGGGTGCGACACGCGCGACACGCCGTGAGGTGCGAATTCAATGCCATCGAGCTTCCGGCGGGTCCCGGGCGCCGCGCTGCGGCCGGCCAGGGCCGCCCGACACATCCGATCGCGACGAATAAAAGACCAGCTAGAACATGGTTTTGTGGGTTTGGTCGCGGGGCGGGTGGCCGGCGGGCGGCGGGTCGCCCGGTGGCGTCCGGGGCGGGTCAGGTCACCCGTGTTCAGACGCCGCACGCTGGGCATTTGTAGCCGGAAACGGGGGGTGGGGTTAGATTTCGTCAGACGGCGTGGGTACGGTCGTCGTCTCTGGCCGGAGTACCTGGCCGAGACAAGGAAAACATCGGCGTTGCCGATGATGACGATACGGAGGAATCGTGGCCCTTCCCCAGTTGACCGACGAGCAGCGCGCCGCCGCGTTGGAGAAGGCGGCGGCCGCGCGTCGAATCCGAGCGGAGCTCAAGGACCGGCTCAAGCGTGGCGGCACCAATCTCAAGCAGGTGCTCAAGGACGCCGAGACCGATGAGGTCCTCGGCAAGATGAAGGTGTCCGCGCTGCTGGAGGCATTGCCGAAGGTCGGCAAGGTCAAGGCGCAGGAGATCATGACCGAGCTGGAGATCGCCCCCACCCGCCGCCTGCGCGGCCTGGGTGACCGGCAGCGCAAGGCGCTGCTGGAGAAGTTCGACTTCTCCTGACCTGCCGGTGAGTGCCGGTGGAGGGCCGGACAGCCGACACGCGGGACGCGTTGTGGTGCTGTCCGGCCCATCCGCGGTCGGTAAGTCGAGCGTGGTCCGTTGCCTGCGCGAGCGGGTACCGGACCTGTATTTCAGCGTGTCGGCCACCACCCGGGCCCCGCGGCCCGGGGAGGTGGACGGCGTCGACTACCGCTTCGTCACACCCCAGGAATTCGAACGCCTGATCCAGGCGGACGAGTTGTTGGAGTGGGCCGACATCTACGGCGGCCTGCAACGATCGGGCACCCCGGCGGCCCCGGTCATCGACGCGACCCGCGCCGGCCGCCCGGTCTTGATCGAGGTCGACCTGGCCGGGGCCCGGGCCATCAAGAAGGCCCTGCCGGAGGTCGTCACGGTATTTCTGGCCCCGCCGGATTGGGAGACGCTGGAGGCCCGGCTCATCGGCCGGGGGACCGAATCCGCGGAGGTCATGCAGCGCCGGCTGGACACCGCGCGCATCGAGCTGGCGGCGCAAGGAGACTTCGACACGGTCGTGGTCAACAGTCGATTGGAAACAGCCTGCTCAGAATTGGTATCCTTGCTGGTGGACACCGCACCGGGCGCGGTCTGATTTGCCCGGACAACAACAGGCGTGACCCGCCCCAGCCAAAGAGCTCAGGAGATTGTCTTAAGTGAGTACCTCGAAGACCGACTCGGCCAGTTTGTCGCCGGCCGGTGATTCCGACGAGTTCGACCCGGCTCTGATCGGCGGATACGACACGCCGCTCGGCATCACCAACCCGCCCATCGACGAGCTGCTGCAGCGTGCTTCGAGCAAGTACGCCCTGGTGATCTACGCGGCCAAGCGGGCCCGCCAGATCAACGACTACTACAACCAGCTCGGCGAGGGCATCCTCGAGTACGTCGGGCCGCTGGTCGAGCCCGGCCTGCAGGAGAAGCCGCTCTCGATCGCGATGCGTGAGATCCACGGCGACCTGCTCGAATACACCGAAGGCGAGTAGCAGGGACTCGGGCGGCACCGTGGAGCGCAAGCGGGTCGTCGTCGGTGTCTCCGGGGGCATCGCCGCATACAAGGCGTGCACCGTGGTCCGACAGCTGGCCGAGGCCGGTCACTCGGTGCGCGTCGTCCCGACCGAGTCCGCGCTGCGGTTCGTCGGCGCGGCCACCTTCGAGGCGCTCTCCGGGCAGCCGGTGCACACCGGGGTGTTCGACGATGTGCCGGCCGTTCCCCATGTCGCCATCGGCCAGCAGGCCGACCTGGTGGTGGTGGCACCGGCCACCGCGGATCTCCTGGCCCGTGCGGTCGCGGGCCGCGCCGACGACCTGCTGACCGCCACCCTGCTCACGGCGCGCTGCCCGGTGCTGTTCGCACCGGCGATGCACACCGAGATGTGGCAGCACCCGGCCACCAGGGAAAATGTGGCAACGTTGCGAACGCGCGGTGCAGTGGTCCTCGAACCCGCATCGGGCCGGCTGACCGGCGCTGACACCGGGCCCGGCCGGCTGCCCGAGGCCGAGGAGATCAACACCATCGCGTCGTTGCTGCTGGAGCGAGCCGACGCACTGCCCTACGACCTGGCCGGGCAGAAGGTGCTGGTCACCGCCGGAGGCACCCGTGAACCGATCGATCCGGTCCGGTTCATCGGCAACCGCAGTTCAGGCAAACAGGGCTACGCCGTGGCCCGCGTGGCGGCCCAGCGCGGCGCGGAGGTCACGTTGATCGCGGCGCATACCGCGGGGCTGATCGATCCTGCCGGCGTCGATGTGGTGCATGTCAGCTCAGCCCAGCAGTTGCATGACGCCGTCACCAAACACGCGCCCGAGGCGCAGGTGCTGGTGATGGCCGCCGCCGTCGCCGACTTCCGCCCGGCCCGCGCGGCGCAGGCGAAGATCAAGAAGCGGCCCGGCGAGGAGCAGGGCCCGACCATCGAACTGATCCGCAACGACGACGTGTTGGCCGGCGCGGTACGCGCCCGTGGCGACGGGCAACTGCCCCATATGCGGGCCATCGTCGGCTTCGCCGCGGAGACCGGCGACGAGAACGGCGACGTGCTGTTCCACGCTCGCGCGAAACTGCGGCGCAAGGGCTGTGACCTGCTGGTGGTCAACGCCGTCGGGGACGGTCGGGCGTTCGAGGTGGACCACAACGACGGCTGGCTGCTAGCCGCCGACGGCACCGAGTCCGCCCTGGAGCCCGGGTCCAAGACACTGATGGCCAGTCGCATCGTGGATGCGGTGGTGGCCTTCCTGGACGCCAGCGCCGGATAGCGGCCGGCGAGCCCGTTCGTGTGATGCGCCACCGCTCTGCGGACGGTGTAACTTACAATTCGTAAGTTACACGGAAGGGGCTGGTATGGACGATCGACGATATGTGGTGATCGGCGGCGGCCTGGCGGGGCTGGCTGCGGCGGTCTGGTTGGCCGAGGCGGGCAGGAAGGTGACCCTGCTGGAGCGGCGCGGGCGGCTGGGGGGACGCACCCACGCGATGCAGGTGGAGGGGATAGCCGATCTCCCCGACAACGGTCAGCACGTCATCGCCAGCGGCTACGAGCACCTGTTCCGGTACCTGACCAGCGTCGGCACCCGGTCGATGGTCGAGTTTCCGACCGGCGGAACGCTGCGCTGGCCCGGTGGCGCCACGACCACCATGGCGACTCGGGGGCTCGGCGCGGTGCGGACGCTGTTCGGGGCGCACCCCGATACCAGCCTGCTCGACCGGCTGCGCACCGCCGTTGCGACCACGCGCCTGGTGGGGGAGGCGCTGTTTCAACCCGCCGATCTGCCCGAACTGAGCACCGACCAGTGGCTTCGACGTGTCGGGATGCCCGCGCGGTCCCGGAAAGCGGTGTGGGACTGGCTCGCCCTCGGGATCGCCGCCGAGCCGGTGGACCGCGGTGCGGCGAAGGTCTTCGCCGACGTTCTGGCCACCGGAATCCGGCTCGGGCTGCGTCACCGCCGGGCGGTGACGATCGGCTATCCCACCACCGACCTCGACACCCTCTATATCTCCGGCGCGCTCGCCGCGTTCGAGCGGTTCGGCGTCGAGGTGCGCTACCGGGCGATCGCCCGGCGAATCGTGGTGGAAGACAACGCGGTCCGCGCCGTGCAGTTATCCGACGGCAGTGAAGTGCCGGCAGACGCCGTGGTGTGCGCGGTGCCCAACTCGAATATCGGCGGCTTGCTCGACGACCTGCCTGAGCATGCCGAAATCTACGCCGCGGCAGACAAACTGCATTACACGCCGATCGTGAGCACCAACCTCTACCTGGACCGGCCGTTGGGGACCGAGGCGGCGATGGAGGCGGTGATCGGCGGCGAGGGCATCATCGACGAGGTGTTCGACCGGCAGCGGATGCACGGCCGTGATCCGGCCGGAGCCTGGCTGTACTGCCTGACGACCAGCGGCGCCTACGAGCAGATCCACCGGTCCAACGAACAGATCGTGGCCGAGCAGATGGAACTGCTGCGCCGTTACTATCCGGCGGCCGCCGAGGCGAACGTGGTCGCCGCGCAGGTGGTGAAGATGCCGAAGGCCACTTTTTCGCAGGTCGTGGGCACCGATGGGCTGCGTCCGGATCAGCGCACTTCGGTCCCGAGCCTGGTGCTCGCCGGGGACTGGACCCGTACCGACTGGTCGGCGACCATGGAGAGCGCCGCGCAGAGTGCGGCCCGGGCGGTGGCGCTGCTGCTCGAACTGCCGGCATCACGATGAGCGCGCAGCCGGCGCCCAGGCGGCGCATGCCGGCACCGGCCCGGCGGATGCAGCTGCTCGACTGCGCCCGCGACATCGTCGCCGCCGAGGGTTTCGCCGCGGTGACCATCGAACGGGTTGCTCGCGCCGCACAGGTCACTCGGACGGTGGTGTACCAGAACTTCGGCGACCTGGCCGGACTGATGTCGGCCCTGCTCGACCGCGAATCGGAGATCGCCTTCGCCGGAATGCGCAGTGTGGACGGCCCACCCGGCGACGACCCGGACGCACTGGGCCGCGGCATCCTGGCCTATCTCCACGCGGCGCCCACAAGCTGGCGCATCATCCTGAGCCCGCCCGCGGGAGCCCCGCCGCAATTGCGGGCCCGCACCGAGATGGGACGTCGCTACGCCCGGAAGATCGCCGCGGACCGGCTGTCCCGGCTCGCCGGCCGGCCGGTCGACGCCGACGGCGCGACCGCCAGGCTGTTGTTGTCGGCCGTGGAGGAACTGGCCCGGCTCCATCTCACCGACCCGCAGGCTCACCCCGACGAGCTGGTGCTGCGCTACCTGCGGTCGCTGGTCGGCTGGGCGGCCCGGGTCGAGACGGTGACGCCGGCCACACCGTGAACCCCGTGAGGGCCTCACCGAGGCAACCCGGACTGTCGATCGAGGTGACCCGGACGGTAAGGTAGGCACCCGCAGGGCCGGTCGCGGGGGAGCGCAGGCATTACCCCGGCCCGTGCCGGGGGCACCGGACTGCCAAGCGGTCCCTGGGAGCGCATAGCTATATTTGCCCGAGCTAACTTTTGGATCGATTACCCGGAGGGTGACATTGTGAGCGAAAAGGGTCGGCTGTTCACCAGTGAGTCGGTGACCGAGGGACACCCCGACAAGATCTGTGACGCCATCAGCGACTCGGTGCTCGACGCGCTGCTGGCCGATGACCCCCGCTCACGGGTTGCGGTGGAAACCCTGGTGACCACCGGTCAGGTGCACGTGGTCGGTGAGGTGACGACCAGCGCCCGCGAGGCGTTCGCCAACATCACCAACACGGTGCGCGAACGGATCCTGGAGATCGGCTACGACTCGTCGGACAAGGGCTTCGACGGTGAGACCTGCGGCGTCAACATCGGGATCGGTGCGCAGTCGCCCGACATCGCCCAGGGTGTCGACACCGCCCACGAAGCCCGGGTTGAGGGCGCCGCGGACCCGCTGGACTCCCAGGGCGCCGGCGACCAGGGCCTGATGTTCGGCTACGCGATCGCCGACACCCCCGAGCTGATGCCGCTGCCGATCGCCTTGGCCCACCGGCTGTCGCGGAAACTGACCGAGGTCCGCAAGAACGGCACGCTGGACTACCTGCGCCCGGACGGCAAGACCCAGGTCACCATCGAGTACGAGGACGACGTCCCGACCCGGCTGGACACCGTGGTGATCTCCACCCAGCACGCCGCCGGGATCGACCTGGTGAACACCCTGGACCCCGATCTCCGGGAGCACGTGATCAACACCGTCCTCGCGGAACTCGCCCACGAGACGCTGGACTCCTCCTCGACTCGTGTGCTGATCAACCCGACCGGCAAGTTCGTCCTCGGCGGGCCGATGGGTGACGCCGGTCTGACCGGCCGCAAGATCATCGTCGACACCTACGGCGGCTGGGCGCGGCACGGTGGCGGCGCGTTCTCCGGCAAGGACCCGTCGAAGGTGGACCGCTCCGCGGCGTACGCCATGCGCTGGGTGGCCAAGAACATCGTCGCTGCCGGCTTGGCGCAGCGGGTCGAGGTTCAGGTCGCCTACGCCATCGGCAAGGCCGCCCCGGTCGGGCTGTTCATCGAGACCTTCGGCACCGCGACTGTCGACCCGGTGAAGATCGAGAAGATCGTGCCCGAGGTCTTCGACCTGCGCCCGGGTGCGATCGTGCGTGACCTGGACCTGCTGCGGCCGATCTACGCGCCGACCGCCGCCTACGGCCACTTCGGCCGTACCGACATCGAACTGCCGTGGGAGCAGCTGGACAAGGTCGACGACCTCAAGCGCGCCATCTGATTCCGCGCGCTAGAAAATCAGGCGCTGAACCGATAGTCGTCGAGATCGAAACGCCGGCTGCGCCAGTACGCCTCAACGGTGGTGGTGGGCCGCAGCGGGACGTCGCCGTTCTTGTCGAAGTAGTAGCTGTTGGCCAGCTGGCAGCTGTCCTGCCAGAACACCTGCCGGTGCCGTTTGCTCATCATCTCGGCGAAGTAGCGCTCGTTGGCCGCCTCGGAGATCTCCACCCGGGTGGCGCCGCGTCCCCGAGCGCGCTTCAGGCACCGCACGATGTGGTGGGTCTGGGCCTCGACCAACGCGAAGTACGACGAGCCGACATAGCCGTACGGGCCGAAAACACTGAACAGGTTGGGGAATCCGGGGATGCTGACCCCTTCATAGGCCTGCAGCCGGTGCTTGTCCCAGAACTCGCTCAGGGTCTGCCCGCCCGCCCCGGTGACGGCGAAGGTGGGAATGTTGTCGCTGTCCATCACCTTGAACCCGGTGGCCAGGATCAGCACGTCGACCTCGTGGGCTGTTCCGCCGGCGGTGACGACGCCGGTGGGGGTGATCCGCTCGATGGGGTCGACGACCAGGTGCACGTTGTCCCGGTTGAATGTCGACAGGTAGGTGTTGTGGAAGCCGGGGCGTTTGCACCCGACCGCGTAGCTCGGGGTGAGCTGTTCACGCACGACCGGATCGTGCACCTGCCGGCGCAGATAAGCCCGGCCGGCCGTTTCCATCCGCTTGGCCAGCGGAAACACCGTGAAGTACTGCGCGGCGATCGGGAAAGTCGCCTCGACGAAAGCCTGACTGGCCAGCCGTTGCAGCGCCATGCCGCCGGGAAGTCGCATCGCCCAGCGCATCGGTGCGGCCAGCGGCACGTCGAACTTGGGGAAACACCAGATCGGGGTCCGCTGAAAAACGGTGAGCGAGGAGACGATCGGCGCGATCTCCGGGATCACCTGCACCGCCGAGGCGCCGGTGCCGATCACCGCGACGCGCTTACCGGTCAGGTCCTGCGAATGATCCCAGCGCGCCGTGTGGATGGTCACCCCGGAAAAAGTGTCGACTCCGGGGATGTCGGGCAGATTCGGGGTGGTCAGCACCCCGCTGGCATTGATCAGGAACCGAGCGCTGATCTCTCCACTGGGTTTATGCGGCGGTTCCAGCTTCGCCTCTCCTTCGTCGAGCCTCGCTGAACCGCCGGGGTCCGTCCGCACTCGCCACCAGCCGTGTTCCTCGTCGAATTCCGCCGATGCCACCAAGGTGGCGAACCGGATTCGCGAGCGCAGACCATACTTGTCCACGCAGTGCTCGGCGTACGCCTTCAGTTCCCGGCCGGGCGCGTAGGTGCGTGACCAGGCTGGGCTCTGCTCGAAGGAGAACTGATAGGAGAACGACGGAATATCCACGGCGATACCGGGATAGGTGTTCCAGTGCCAGGTGCCGCCGACCCCGTCGCCGGCTTCGATGATCAGATAATCCGCCATGCCGGCGCGGTCGAGGTTGATCGCCGCCCCGATGCCGGAGAAGCCGGCGCCGACGATCAGAATCTCGTGGTCGGGTCCCTCGGTCACGTCTGCTCCTCGTCGCCGGTATCGATCGAGATCGACGGTAGCGCGCCCGACGGTAGATCGTCAGGGCAAATCGTTCAGCCGCCACGGCGGATTTCGGCGGGCGTCGCCGGCGTGAAACAGGCACAGTCGGTGGCCGTCGGGATCACGCAGCCGGGCCTCTCGCCACAGCCATGGCATGTCGGTCGGAGGCTGGCTGAATTCGATCGAACCCCGCAGGCGCTCGTATTCGCAGTCCAGATCGTCGGTTTCGAAATAGATCGTCACCTGTTCGCCCGCCGGCACCTCGCTGACCCGCTGCACCGAAAACGTGCTGTCCCCGGACGGGCACTCGAACCGCAGATAGTCGCCGGTCTTGACGATCAGCCGCAGACCCAGCAGCCGGTAGAACCGCTCCGAGCGGTCTATGTCGGTGCTGCCGACAGTGGCCTGGTTCAGCCGCATCGGATCAGGAAACGGTGGCCCACAGGGCAGCTCGCAACGCCGCCAACCCGCGGTCGGTGGCCTCGGTGGCGACCGGAATCGCCCCGGCGTAGCCCAGATAGCCGTGAATCAGGGTCTCGGCGTTGTGCACCTGCACCGGCACGCCGGCCGCGGCCAGCAACTCGCCGTAGCGGATGCCGTCGTCGCGCAGCGGGTCGTGGCCGGCCACCGCGATGTAAGCCGGCGGCAGGCCGGCCAGATTCGCGGCGCGGGCCGGCGCCAGCGTCGCCGGCGGGTTGCTCAGGTCCACGTCGGCGGCATAGGTGATGCTCAACGCGGCGACCGCGTCGCGGTCGATGATCGGCGCATGGGCGTTCTCGGTGAACGACGGCAACGTGATGTCGTAGGTGGTCGCCGGGTACCACAGCAGCTGAAACGCGATCGCGGGACCGCCGCCGTCGCGGGCCAGCTGAGACACCACCGCGGCCAGGTTCCCGCCGGCCGAGTCCCCGGCCACCGCCAGCCGGGCCGCGTCGACGCCCAACTCGGCAGCGTTGGCCGCCACCCACTCGGTGGCCGCGAAGGCGTCCTCGACCGCCGCCGGGAACGGATGTTCGGGGGCCAGTCGATAGTCCACCGACACCACCACCGCGTCGGCGCCTACCGCATGGTGGCGGGCGGTGCCGTCATGGGTGTCCAGGTCGCCGGCGACGAAACCGCCACCGTGGAAGAACACCACCACCGGGGCGTCGCCGGCATCCGTGCTCGGCGGCCGGTAGATGCGCACCGGCAGTCCGCCGCCGGGGCCGTCGATCACCCGGTCTTCACTGGGCAGATCCGGGTGGACCGGGAGGCGGGGCAGGTCCCGCATCTGGCGACGCGCGGCCTCCACGCCGTCGTCGAGTGACAGTCGGAAGGGGACGGCGTCCAGTACCTTCAGCACTATGGGGTCGATAGCCGGCATGGAAACACCGTACGCAACGCGACGGGTCTTCTCCGCGTGGGCCGCCGCCGGTTGGGCCGGCGTGGGCTACGGAGTCTTTCTGACGGTGGTGGCGCTGCGGTCATCGCCCGGCGAAGCGCTGACCGGGCAATGGATCGGCCAGCCCGCGTTCAAGGCGTCCATGGCTGTGCTGCTGGCCTTTGCCGCGGTCGCGCATCCGATCCTGCGCGAGGCACGCTGGTTGATCCCGGCGCTGATTCTGTCGGCCACCGGCGACTGGTTGCTGGCGATCCCGTGGTGGGAGCCGTCATTCGTGGCAGGCCTGTCGGCATTCCTGTTGGCGCACTTGGCTTACCTGGCCGCGCTGGCTCCGCTGGCGGTGGTCTCCCGCGGCCGGCTGATCGGGGTGGGCCTGGTCTGCGTGAGCTGCCTGGCCCTGCTGGTCTGGTTCTGGCCCGGCCTGGTCCGCGAAGGTATGACCGTCCCGGTGACGGTCTACGTCGCGGTGCTCGGCGCCATGGTGTGCGCCGCCCTGCTGGCGGACCTGCCCACCCGCTGGACGGCGGTGGGCGCGGTGTGTTTCGCGGTGTCGGACGCGATGATCGCCATCAGCAGGTTCGTGCTGGGCAACGAGTTGCTGGCGGTGCCGGTCTGGTGGAGCTACGCGGCGGCGCAGCTGCTCATCACGGCGGGGTTCTTCTTCGGCCGGTCCCGGTCAATGCCGGTGGTTCCCGGTCCCGGGGCGTAACCGCTCCGGGTCGAACGCCGGCAGCCGGCGGCGGTGCGGTGCGGTCATACGGTCGTGCGCCAGCGCGTCGCCGTGGCCGGAGGCGATGTCACCGATGCTGAACAGCGACTCCCCGCCGGGACTGAAGTAGGAGCCGTGTCCGGTCATCGGCAGCCTCGGACCCGCGGGTTCGGCTTTGAACCGGGTGGAGCCGTAGCCCTGGGCCGCCGGGTCGTTGCCGAGCCCGACCGTCGCCGAGGTTCCCGGGACGGGCAGTTGCGGTTCACCACCGAAACCGGTGACCGGATCCGAGGACGCCGCACCCACATAGACGTGCCCGCCTGCCGGCAGGTGAAAGTCGTTGGCGCTGCGGGCCAGGTCGGTTCCCGGCGAGCCGACCAGCACCACGTCGTCGGCGCGCATCCCGAAGCCTGCCGCGGCGTCGGCCACCGTCGTCGAACCGTAGGAATGGCCGATCACCGTGACGTGCGATGCGCCCGTGTGCGCCGCCCGCAGCGTATTGACGTCCGCGGCCAGCAGCCGACCGCCGGCCCGGGCCGAGGCCGGTTGCGCCACAGCCGGATCGAACAGACTGTCCGGCGCGCGGTAGCCCATCCAGAGGATGACCGAGTTGGTACGGTCCGGATCGGCCCGGACCACCTCGCGGTAGACGTTGTCGCCGTCCGGTTGTGACAGGTAGCCGTCGCGGACGCTGTTGTGCACGCCGGGCACCAACACGGTGGTGTTGTCCGCGGTATCGGGATCACCGATCGCGATGACGGCCCGGCCCCGGCCGGCGAACGCCGCCGGGTCATAGCTGAGCAGCAGCACCGGGGCGGCGCCATCGCCGGAGTTGAGTGCAAGCCCGTCGCGGACCCGCAGCGCGTTGTCGTAGCGGATCATGTCGGCAGCGCTGATCGCCTCGGTCGCGTTCTCCACCCGGCCGATGTCGTCGGCGAGTGCCAGCCGGTTGATCCGGTCGCGCACCCGAGCGGGGACGCCGTAGCCGGCGCCCACCGACCGCAGCAGCGCGGTCTGGACCCGGTTGTCGGCGATGGCGTCGGTGACCACCCGGCAGATGTCGCGGGCCTTGGCGGCCAGGAAGAGCTGGAACTGGCGGGTGCCGGCGGGGGTGTCGAGGGCCGGCGTCCGCTGGTCGGCCATCGCGTCGCGGATCTCGGCGCGGATGGCGTCCAGGCGCTGACGGCCGTCGCGGGCGTGCTCGGCGGCGTCGCGCACTGTCGCGGCCAGTACCCGGTCGGTCCGCGCTGCGATCTGCAATCTCGACGTGAGTGCCGCCTGGCGGGCGCGTACCGCCTGCGGCTGGGCTCCCTGCTCCTCGGGCATACCGCAGCAAGGTAATTCAGCGTGACCGGGGGCGCCGTCGCCGATACACAGGGCACCCGGCCTGTGATCCACCGGCTGCCGCGGTCGGCGGAGTCTGCTAGACCTGCGTGGTGAGCGTCGACAGCGAACCCATCGCCCGGGTGCTGCCGATGCTGTCGGTGCCGCACCTGGACCGGGAGTTCGACTACCTGGTCACCCCGGAACAGTCCGAGCACGCCCTGCCCGGGGTGCGGGTGCGGGTGCGCTTCCACGGCCGGCTGGTCGACGCCTTCGTCTGGGAGCGCCGCGCCGACACCGACCACGCCGGCCGGCTGGGACGGCTGGAGCGGGTGGTCTCGTCCGAACCGGTGCTCACCCCCGAGGTTCGCCGGCTGGTGGAAGCGGTTGCCGCGCGCTATGCCGGCAGCCGGGCCGACGTGCTGCGGCTGGCGGTACCGCCGCGGCACGCCCGGGTGGAGCGCGAAGCAGCGACGCCACTCGAGACGCCGATGCCCGAACCGGTCGACCCGGCGGGCTGGCAACGGTACCGGGCCGGCGGGACGTTCCTGGCCGCCCTCGGCGAAGGCCGGGCCGCGCGCGCCGTGTGGCAGGTGCTGCCCGGGGATTCGTGGACCGACCGGTTCGCCGAAGCCGCTGCGACCGCCATCCGGGCCGGACGCACCGCCCTGGCGATCGTGCCGGACCAGCGCGACGTCGACGCGCTGCTGCGCGCCGCGACCGCCCGGATCGACGAGTCGGCGGTCGTCGCGCTGTCGGCTGGGCTGGGGCCTGCCACCCGCTACCGGCGCTGGCTGTCGGCGCTGCGCGGCTCGGCTCGGCTGGTGATCGGCACCCGCAGTGCGGTGTTCGCGCCGCTGGCCGACCTGGGCCTGGTGATGGTCTGGGACGACGGCGACGACTCCCTGGCCGAACCGCGGGCGCCCTATCCGCACGCCCGCGAGGTCGCCATGTTGCGGGCGCACCTGTCGGGCTGCGCGGCTCTGATCGGCGGGTACGCCCGCACGGCCGAGGCACAGGCACTGGTGGACACCGGGTGGGCGCACGACCTGGTGGCACCACGGGCGGTGTTGCGGGCAGCCGCGCCGCGGGTGGTGGCGTTGGACGACACCGGATACGCCGAGCAGCGCGACCCGGCGGCGCGCACCGCCCGGTTGCCATCAGTCGCCCTGCAGAGCGCCCGCAGCGCCCTGGCCGCGGGGGCGCCGGTGCTGGTGCAGGTGCCGCGGCGCGGATACGTACCGTCGCTGGCGTGCGGCCGCTGCCGCGCGATCGCCCGGTGCCGGCACTGCACCGGACCGCTGTCGCTTCCGGAGCGCGACGGGGCGGCGCTGTGCCGCTGGTGCGGCCGGGTCGACCCCGCGCTGCGGTGTGCGCGCTGCGGGTCGGACACGGTGCGAGCGGTGGTCATCGGCGCCCGCCGCACCGCCGAAGAACTCGGCCGCGCCTTCGCGGGCACCCCGGTCGTCACCTCCGCCGGTGACACCATCGTCGACCGCATCGAGGACGGCCCGGCACTGGTGATCGCCACTCCGGGGGCCGAACCGCGCGCCCCTCGCGGATACGGGGCGGCGCTGCTGCTGGACAGTTGGGCGCTGCTGGGCCGTCAGGATCTGCGCGCCGCCGAGGACACCCTGCGGCGCTGGATGGCGGCGGCGGCCCTGGTGCGCGAGCGCGACGCCGGCGGGGTGGTGACGGTGGTCGCGGAGTCGTCGATACCGACCGTGCAGGCCCTCATCCGGTGGGATCCGGTCGGCCACGCCCAGGCCGAGTTGGCCACCCGCGCCGAGGTCGGGCTGCCACCCGCGGTGCACATCGCCGCCCTCGACGGTGATCCGGAATCGGTGACGGCACTGCTGGAGCAGGTGCGGCTGCCCGACGGCGCCGATCTGCTCGGCCCGGTGCCGCTGCCGCCGGGGGTGCGGCGTCCGGCCGGCGTCCCCGACGAGCTGGATGTGATCCGAATGCTGGTCCGGGCCGGCCGTGACCACGGGCTGGCGCTGGCGGTGGCGTTGCGCCGCGGCATCGGGGTGCTCAGTGCGCGCGGGTCACACCACCCGGTGCGGGTGCAGATCGACCCGTTGCACATCGGCTGAACGGGGCTCACAACCACCGGGTCCGGTCGCAGGTCATCACGGTGCAGCCTGCGGCTTCCAGGGGCGCGCGAGCAGACGCCCCCAGTAACACATCCACCGGGCCGGGGCGGCGCGGGTCTACCACGATCAGCTGGATCGGCGTGCCGTTGCGTTGCAGGTGCTCAAGGTAATTCAGCAGGCCGTTGTGGTCACTGACCGGCTCGATGTCCAGGTTCGGCTGCTTGCTTCGCCAGCGTGCCACCCGGCGTTCGGCATCGGCGACGGCGCGCTGGTCCACCGGCGCCGCCGTATCGGCCTGCCGGCCGCGGCGGGCGCGGCTCATGGTGAAAACACGCAGCGGCGCGGCACGAAGGCGTGCCTCGGCGACACCGAGCTCAAGAACACGGTCCGTGGCCGATGAACCGTCCACGACGGCGAGCACCAACCCGGCTCCGTGTGACGCGGGGTGCGGGGTCCGCGGCACGACCGCTACCGGACAGTGCGCCGATGTCGCCAGGGCCGACCTGGTGGATCCGATCCGACCGCGTACCGCGTGGTCGAATCCGATGGAGCCGACGCAGACCATGGCTGCCGACCGCGAGGCCTCCAACAGCGCTGTCACCGGGTGGCGACGCACGATCTCGGCTTCCGCCTTGACGGGCGTTCCCAGTGATTCGATCGTCGAGATCGCGCTGCGGACCGTCTTTTCGGCGGTGGCGATCTGCGCCGCCGCATCGGTGCGACCATCGCCGGTGTCATCGATCGCGTATAGCAACCACAACGGCACATTGCGGTCGACGGCTTCGTCGACGGCCCACCTGACGGCTTGCATGGCCGCGCGTGAACCGTCGAGACCGACGACGATCCGGCGGGAGGGGGAGTGCGGCCCGAACATCGCGCGTCCTATCCGCCGCGGACGATCAGAACGTCATCAAGCGGACGCCGCCCGGTGCGGGGTGGCGGTTCCTCGGTGTCGGGAGCATGTCCGATCCGGATCAGGATCTGGGGCACGACGTTGCCGCCCACCAGGGTCTCCACGATGTCGCGGGCGACTTGAACTTCGGTGAGATGAGTCAACGGGCAGGTGGACAAGCCTGCCATGGTGCATTCCAGCAGTACCGCGGAGAGAGCCTCACCGGCCGCCAAAGCGGCGGCGCGCGTGGCGGTCTCGGTGGACAGCACCACAATCGTGGACTGATCTTCGGCGATCTGGGTCCGGCGTTCGGGGTGGTTCGGCGTGGGAAACCTGCGTCCGACATCGACCCGCTCGCCTTCGGAGGACGAGGCCAACGCGCGGTAGGGGATACCCGTCGACGACTCGAATGGCACTGTCCACCGGTGTAATTCGGCGTGGTACATGGAGTCGTAGAGACGCAGCGACTCGGCGAACTGTGCCGCCTGCGCCAGTCGGGTACGCGCCTGCTCGGGCAGTACGTCCAGGTGCACGTCGTAGTGGTCGACGTGGTTGCGCAACACCGGCTCGAATGCTCCCCACCTGGGGGGAGGGGCCAGCGGCAACCGGTCGGTACGACGCACCCAGATCGCGTCCGCTCGACTGCGGTGCCCGTCGGTGACGTAGTCCATCGGGGAGAACCGAACCGACGCGAGGTGGTTCAGATCATTGGGATTGGGGAAACGCTCGACATGGCAGTGCAGGCCGGACGAGGCCATGGCGACTCGAAGGTGATCCAGCGCCGCCCCGCAACCCATGACCGCCTCACGCCCACCGCTGTCGGACGGCAGGACCCGGTTCGGGTCGACGAACAACTGCAGTTCGTCGTGCTCGAACACCCACCGCCACGGCTGGATGTTGTGAATCGACGGGGCGCGGCAGGCCGCCCGAACGGCAGCCCGGATGACTTCGGTCTCCACCGACGCGGCAGACATCTCGACCTCCGATCTCTACCCGCCTTCCATGGTTGCGCCAATCCCGTGATTGGAAAAGAGCCGTTGGTCCTCTGGGACAACGGCGACGAAGGGCCCTGCGAATCCGGGACTTCGTCCCCTTCCGTGACGTGGCCTTTTCGGGTGATATCGGTGATATCAGTCGTCGAGCAAGAGGAGACGGCACCATGAAGGACCGGCGATGACCAGCGTGGCCGATGTCAGGAAGCGGCAGCCGCGGCAGATATTTCGTGACCGCAGGGAGGCCGGCCGGATCTTGGCGGGTCTGCTCGACGCATACCGGGACCGCGACGACGTCATCGTGCTCGGTTTGGCCCGCGGCGGAATCCCGGTCGCCTGGGAAGTGGCCTCCGCGCTGCAGGTACCGCTGGACGCGTTCATCGTGCGCAAACTCGGTGCGCCCGGCCACGAAGAATTCGCGGTGGGAGCGTTGGCCAGCGGGGGACGTGTCGTCGTCAACGACGACATGGTGCGCGGCCTGCGCATCACGCCCGAACAACTACGCGATGTCGCCGAACGTGAAGGCAGGGAGTTGGTTCGGCGCGAGGCCGCCTACCGCGGCGGCCGCCCACCCCTGGAAGTGGCCGGCCGCACCGTCATCCTGGTCGACGACGGGTTGGCCACCGGGGCCAGCATGTTCGCGGCGGTACAGGCACTGCGAGACGCCCAGCCCGCCCACCTGGTGATCGCGGTCCCGGCGGCCCCTGAGTCGACCTGCCGGGAATTCGCCGGCGTCGTCGACGACATGGTGTGTGCCAGCATGCCCGCCCCGTTTCTTGCGGTCGGGGAATCGTTCTGGGACTTCACCCAGGTCACCGACGACGAGGTTCGCCGGCTGCTTGCCACCCCGACCACCGGGACCCGGGCCGGCAGGCCACCGGAGCCGACCGCGGCAGAGGTGGTCGGTCGCGTCGCGATCGACGCTCCGGCCGGAGTTCCACCGCCGGCAGTGTTGGAGGAGCTGATCGGCGATGCCCGCATTGTGTTGATCGGTGAGAGTTCGCACGGCACCCACGAGTTCTACGAGGCCCGCGCCGAGATCACGAAATGGCTGATCGAGGAGAAGGGGTTCTGGGCGGTGGCCGCGGAGGCCGACTGGCCCGACGCCTATCGGGTGAACCGCTATGTCCGTGGCCTCGGCGACGACAAGACCGCCGATGCCGCCCTGAGCGGATTCGAACGCTTCCCGGCTTGGATGTGGCGCAACGTGGTGGTCCGCGACTTCGTCGACTGGCTGCGCGCCCACAATCGTGAGCGCAGATCAGCGGGCCGGCACCAAACCGGCTTCTACGGCCTCGATCTGTACAGCCTGCACCGTTCGATTCAGGAAGTGGTCAGCTATCTCGACACGGTCGACCCGGCCGCGGGGGCGCGGGCCCGTACCCGCTACGGATGCTTCGAC
Source organism: Mycolicibacter longobardus (assembly GCF_002102265.1). GTDB lineage: Bacteria > Actinomycetota > Actinomycetes > Mycobacteriales > Mycobacteriaceae > Mycobacterium > Mycobacterium longobardum. The sequence goes on from NZ_LQPG01000010.1 coordinate 254,370, forward strand.
GACGTCTCCGCCGACGACGGCCAGTCTTATGGAGCCGGTGCGGCATTCGGCGCCGGCCCGTCATGTGAACGCGAAGCGGTCTCGCAGTTGGTCGATCTGCAGCGCAACGCGTTGAGCTATGCGGCGCAGGACGGGCAGGTCGCCGAGGAAGAACTGTTCTGCGCCTTGCAGAACGCCCAAACCGTCCGCAACGCCGAGGAGTACTACCGCACGATGTTCAGCGGTCGCGTCACCTCGTGGAACCTGCGCGACCAGCACATGGCGCAGACCCTCGACGTGTTGCTGACGCATCTGGATCGCGGTCGCGACTCGACCACACCGGCACGAATCGTGGTGTGGGCACACAATTCGCACGTGGGCGATGCCAGAGCGACGGAGATGAGCGGTGACGGTCAGCTCACCCTCGGTCAACTGGCCCGCCAGGTTTACGGCGACCAGGTGCGCCTCATCGGTTTCAGCACCTACACCGGCACCGTCACCGCGGCCAGCGACTGGGGCGGGCCCGCCGAATGCAAGGCGGTCCAGCCCGCCTTGAACGGCAGCATCGAGGATCTCTTCCACGCCACCGGCCGGCAAGCATTCCTGGTGCCGAGCCCGGCCACTCCAGCGGCCGGCGATCCACTGGACGCGGTGCGATTGGGACGCGCCATCGGCGTGATCTATCAACCCGCGACCGAGCGGCAGAGCCACTATTTCCACGTCCGGCCGGCCGATCAGTTCGACGCGATCATCCACATCGACCAGACCTGCGCGCTGGAGCCGCTGGAGGTGACGAGCCTCTGGATCGCCGGGCAGACACCGGAGACCTACCCGACCGGTCTGTAGCCCGACGCCCCGGAGGGCCAACGGCTCCTCAGTTCAGGTCCAAGGACTCTGCCGAGACATCTGCGCCCACAGTAGATTCACAGTCGAACCGGCTAGCCGGGCGACCAAAAATGGCGGGAGGGCCACACGATGTCACAGGTCAGGACGACAACCGGGATTGTCGTGGCTGTCGACGGATCGGTGGAAGCCGACGCCGCGGTGGCCTGGGCGACGCACGAGGCGATCATGCGCAACCTGCCGATCACTTTGCTGCACGTGGTGACTCCCCTGGAGACCGGATGGCCCACCGGCCCGTTGACCGACGGCATTCCCAGCTGGCAGGCCGACGCGGCGCAGGAGATCATCACCCGGGCCCGCAAGGTGGTCGATTCCAGCCGAGGCGAGGGCGCGTCGCCCGAGGTGCACACCGAGATCGCCTACTCGAAGGTCATCCCGACGTTGATCGATGTCACCAAAGACTGCTGGATGATGGTCGTCGGCGCTACCGGACTCGGCGCGCTCGGCCGGCTGCTGCTGGGCTCGGTGAGCACCAGCCTGCTTCACCACGCGCACGGCCCGCTCGCGATCATTCGCGCCGGCCGGGATGCGGCGCCGGACGCACCCGTGGTGGTGGGAATCGACGGCTCACGCGCATCGGAGACGGCCACGGCGCTCGCGTTCGACGAAGCCTCCCGCCGCGGCGTACCGCTGGTGGCATTGCACGCCTGGATCGACGTCGGGGTCATGCCGCTGCTCAACATGGACCGAAGCGACTACGAGCGCCAGGCAGACGAGGTACTCGCCGAACGCCTCGCGGGTTACCAGGAGCAGTACCCCGATGTGACCGTCGAGCGAAGAGTGGTCGCCGACCAGCCCGCCCGCTGGTTGGTCCACGCGGCTGAGCAGGCTCAACTGGTGGTGGTCGGCAGTCGCGGCCGTGGCGGCTTCGCCAGCCAGCTGCTGGGTTCGGTCGGTTCCACGGTGGCCCAGGCCGCGAAGACCTCGGTGATCGTCGTCCGGCCCAGGCCCGCCTCGAAATGACCCGTCTGCGAGCCCGGCCGCGATAGTCAACACTGGGTGCCATGGAGTTCGCGACACACGGCAACCGGGATGCGCCCTACGTCGAGGCCTACGAAACGCACTCCGGCATGGTTGTCCTGGTGGGCGACCGGGCCTACAAGGCCAAGAAGCCGGTGCAGACCGACTTCCTCGATTTCCGCACTGTTGAGCAGCGCGAGGAGGCGTGCACGCGAGAAGTCCAGCTGAACAGCCGACTTGCCCCGGACAGCTACTTCGGGCTCGGACACTTCAGCGACCCGTCCGGTGCGGTTTCCGAACCGATCATCGTGATGCGGCGCTACCACGACGACGAGCGGCTGGCGTCGATGGTGAAACGCGGCGAACCCGTCGAATATGTGCTGGACAGCATCGCCGGCCTGCTGGCCGATTTCCACGCCCGAACCCAGCGCAGCCGGCGAATCAGCCTGCAGGGCGAGCCCGGGGCCATCCACCGGCGCTGGTTTGACAACTTCCCCACACTGGACCGGCACGCCGACACCGCCGTCCCGTCGGAGTCCCTGCGGCGTGTTGCAGGCCTCGCCGCCGAATACCTGGCCGGCCGGACGTGTCTGTTCAGTCAGCGGATCGAGCAGGGCTGCATCGTCGACGGCCATGCCGACCTGCTGGCCGACGACATCTTCTGGGTGGACAACCGCCCGGTGCTGCTGGACTGTCTGGAGTTCAGTGATGAGCTGCGCTACATCGACCGCATCGACGACGCCGCCTTCCTGGCGATGGATCTGGAATTCCTCGGGCGCAAAGACCTCGGCGACCATTTCCTGGACCGCTACACGGCCTACTCGGGCGACACCGCGCCGTCCTCACTGCGGGACTTCTATATCGCCTACCGCGCGGTGGTGCGGGCCAAAGTCGACTGCGTGCAGCTGACGCAGGGAAAACAGGGGGCCGACGCCGCCGCGGCACGCCATCTCGCCATCGCCCTGCGCCACCTGGAGGACGGTGCCGTTCGGCTGGCGCTCGTCGGTGGCGGACCCGGCACCGGGAAGTCGACCCTGGCCCGAAATCTCGCCGAACAGGCCGGGGCGGTGGTGCTGTCCACCGACGATGTGCGTCGGGAACTGCGCGACTCCGGACAACTCGGCGGAGAGCCGGGCAACCTCGACTCCGGGTTGTACACCCCGGCCAACGTCGCCGCCGTCTACCGGGAGATGGTGCACCGGGCGGGCCGGTGCCTGGCCGACGGGCAGTCTGTGGTGCTGGACGGCACCTGGCGCGATCCGGAAACCCGCGCCGAGGTCCGTCGCCTGGCCGCCGACAAACACGCGGCGATCACCGAGATCCGCTGTGTGGCACCGGTTGACGTCGCGGCCGACCGAATCAGAAACCGGGCACCGGGCAATTCCGATGCGACACCGCAGATCGCCGCCGCGCTGGCCGCTCAAGACTTCGAGTGGGACACCGCGCATCGCGTGGACACATCGCAACCCGTCGATCAATGCGCCCGGGCAGCCCACGAGCTGTGGCTCGCCGCAATCCAGCCACCGTACGGAACGGGGCTGGACCCGCGGTGTTGATACGGCGGTCCCAGCTTCGCCTCTCCTGCGTCGAGCCTCGCTGAACCGCCGGTGTTGATACGGCGGTCCCAGCTTCGGCTCTCCTGCGTCGAGCCTCGCTGAACCGCCGGTTCCCTAGACTGTCTCGGTGCGCATCGTCTTCGCCGGCACCCCGGACACCGCGTTGCCGTCGTTGCAACGGCTCATCGACTCGCCTCGACACGAGGTGATCGCGGTACTGACCCGGCCGGACGCCGCATCCGGGCGGCGGGGGAGCCCGCAGCCGTCTCCGGTCGCGCGCCTGGCCCTCGACCACGACATCCCGGTGCTGCGACCCGCCAAACCCAACGCCCCCGAATCGGTCGCCGAGCTGGCTGAACTGGCGCCGGAGTGCTGCCCGGTGGTCGCCTACGGTGCGCTGCTGCGCGACGGGCTGTTGGCGGTGCCCAAGCACGGTTGGGTGAACCTGCACTTCTCGTTGCTGCCGGCCTGGCGGGGCGCGGCCCCCGTGCAGGCGGCCATCGCCGCCGGCGATGAGGTGACCGGCGCGACGACGTTCCGCATCGAGCCGGAACTCGACTCCGGGCCGGTGTACGGCGTCGCCACCGAGACGATCCGGGCCGACGACACCGCGGGTGAACTGCTGGCCCGGCTGGCGGTCTCCGGTGCCGAACTGCTGGCGGCCACCCTCGACGGGATAGCCGACGGCGCACTGAGCGCGGTGCCCCAGCCGCCCGACGGGGTCAGCTACGCGCCGAAGATCAGCGTCGACGACGCGCGGGTGCGCTGGGATCTGCCGGCCGCGGTGATCGAGCGCCGTATCCGCGCCGTCACTCCGCACCCGGGGGCTTGGACGGTGATCGGTGACCTGCGCGTGAAACTCGGCCCTGTCCGCCTCGCCGATGCCGGGCCGGAAGAGTTGTCGCCCGGGGAGATTCACGTCGGCCGCCGCGATGTCTGGGTGGGTACCGGATCGGAGCCGGTGCGATTGGGGCAGATCCAGCCGCCCGGAAAGAAACTCATGGATGCCGCCGACTGGGCGCGTGGGGCCCGGCTCGATTCCGGGGTGCAGGCGTCATGACCGGACCGTCCCGCCGGCCGCAACGCGGCCAGAGCGGCCCGCGCAAGACCCGTCGTAAACCACTGGACCCTGCACGTCGCGCCGCATTCGACGTGCTGCAGGCGGTCTCGCAGCGCGACGCCTACGCCAACCTGGCGTTGCCGGCCCTGCTGGCCGAACGCGGGATCACCGGCCGCGACGCCGCTTTCGCCACCGAACTGACCTACGGCACCTGCCGGGTCCGCGGACTGCTCGACGCGATCATCGGTGCGGCCGCGCAACGCTCACCCGACACGATCAACCCGGTGCTGCTGGACCTGCTGCGGCTGGGCAGCTATCAGCTGCTGCGCACGCGGGTGGAGCCGCACGCCGCGGTGTCCACCACCGTAGAGCAGGCGGCCATCGAATTCGACTCGGCGCGAGCCGGTTTCGTCAACGGTGTGCTGCGCACCATCAGCGCCCGCGACGAGCAGTCCTGGACCGCGGAGCTCGCACCGGACGCAGCCAGTGATCCGATCGGCCATGCGGCCTTCGTCCGCGCACACCCGCGCTGGATAGCGCAGGCGTTTGCCGATGCGCTGGGCGCTGCGGCCGGTGAGCTCGACGCCGTGCTGGCCGGCGACGACGAACGCCCCCGGGTGCATCTGGCCGCACGGCCAGGTGTGCTGACCGCTGCCGAGTTGGCCGCCGCCGTGGACGGCGAAGTCGGCCGGTATTCGCCGTACGCGGTCTACCTGCCCGGCGGCGACCCCGGCCGGCTCGAAGCGGTGCGCGCCGGCCAGGCCCTGGTCCAGGACGAAGGCAGCCAGCTGGTGGCGCGCGCCTGCGCGTTGGCCCCGGTGGACGGCGACACCGGCCGGTGGCTGGACCTGTGCGCCGGTCCGGGCGGCAAGACCGCGCTACTGGCCGCCCTGGGAGCGCAGACCGGGGCGCGGATCACCGCCGTGGAGCAGGCGCCGCAGCGCGCCGCCCTGGTCACCGAGAACACTCGCGGTCTGGATGTGGACGTGCTGATCGCCGACGGCCGTGAGTCCGGTCTGGAGCCCGGCTTCGACCGGGTGCTGGTCGACGTACCGTGCACCGGCCTGGGCGCCCTGCGGCGGCGCCCGGAAGCCCGGTGGCGCCGTCAACCCGCCGACATCCCCCTGCTGGCGAAACTGCAGCGTGAGCTGCTGGCCGCGGCTATCGCCCTGACCCGGCCCGGCGGGGTGGTGCTTTACGCGACGTGCTCGCCGCACCTGGCCGAAACCGTCGGCGTGGTGGCCGATGCGCTGCGCCGGCATCCGGTGACCGCGCTGGACACCCGGCCGCTGTTCGCGCCTACCGACGCGCTCGGGGACGGTCCCTACGTGCAGCTGTGGCCGCACCGGCACGGCACCGACGCCATGTTCGCCGCGGCTTTGCAGGTGCTACCCCGGTAGCCAACGGTGTGCCACGCCGTGACACCAGTGATACCGTGGTGGCGTGGCTGATCACTACACCCTGCGGCTCGCTCCGGGGGTGCGTCAGCGTCTCAGCGAGCGCGCGCGAGGTGCCCAGATGCCGGAACGGTCCCTCGCGCAGCGTTACGTGGAGGAAGGCCTGCGTCACGACGCGCATCCGCTGATCCAGTTTCTCGACGGGCCCAGCGGCCGGCGAGCGAGCTTGGTCGGCCGTGGGCTGGATGTCTGGGAGGTGATCGCCACGGTCCGCGACAACGACAATTCGATCAGTGAGGCCGCCGAATACCTACAGATTCCGATCGGGCTGGTGCAGGCGGCGGTGGCCTATTACGGCGAGTATCGCGATGAGATCGATGCCCAGATCGAATTCAACGAGACCCAATACGAACGTGGGCGGGCGGCGAGCATCGCCGGCGAGCGGGCTCTGCGCAGGTGAAAGCGCTGCTGGATGAGCAGCTTTCGCCGCAGATCGCCGTGTTGTTGCGCGAGGCCGGCCATGACGTAATCGCGGTCGCTGATCGCGACGACTTGGTTGGCTGCAGCGATAGGACGATCCTGGAGGCTGCGGCGGGCGAAGGTCGGGCGGTGGTGACCAACAACATCAAGGACTTCCGGCCGCTGGCGGCGGAGTGGCTCTCGCAGGGCCGGACTCATTCAGGCCTGATTCTGCTCCCTTCGACACGCACCCGTACCCGGGCCGCGATCACTGTCCTGACCGCTGCCATCGAGGCCGTCTTGCGCGCACACCCGGAAGGCATTGCCGGAAGCGAACGATGGATCGGTCCGCTGCCGGGCACGTGACGCCTACACAAACGGTCCCGGCCGCCCGCAACGACGTGCTCACGCGCACTCTTAGTAGGCTCAGGCCCATGTCACGACCCATGATCGCACCGTCGATCCTGTCGGCGGATTTCGCCCGCCTCGCCGATGAGGCCGCCGCCGTCAAAGGCGCGGACTGGCTGCACGTCGACGTGATGGACGCCCATTTCGTGCCGAATCTGACCCTCGGGCTGCCCGTGGTGGAGAGCCTGCTGGCGGCCACCGACATCCCGATGGACTGCCACCTGATGATCGAGGACCCGGGCCGCTGGGCGCCGCCCTACGCCGAGGCGGGCGCCTACAACGTCACCTTCCACGCCGAGGCCACCGACAACCCCGTCGCGGTGGCCCGCGACATCCGGGCGGCCGGCGCCAAAGCCGGCCTCAGCGTCAAACCTGGCACCCCGCTGGAGCCCTACCTGGAGATCCTGCGAGACTTCGACACCCTGCTGGTGATGTCGGTGGAACCCGGGTTCGGCGGGCAGTCGTTCATCCCCGAGGTGCTGAGCAAGGTCCGCGTGGTGCGCAAGCTGGTCGACGCGGGGGAGCTGAGCATCCTGGTGGAGATCGACGGCGGCATCAACGCCGACACCGTCGAACAGGCCGCCGAGGCCGGTGTCGACTGTTTTGTCGCCGGGTCGGCCGTCTACAGCGCCGCCGATCCGGCGGCCGCGGTCGAATCACTGCGTCGCCAGGCCCTGGCCGCGTCACCGCATCTGCGCTGATGAGCGATTCCGCGGCCTTGGAAGCCGCGATGGCACTGGCCGTCGAACAGGCGCAACGCGTCAAGGGCAGTACCTACCCCAATCCACCGGTGGGAGCGGTCGTTCTGGACCGCGACGGCCGGGTGGTCGGCGTCGGCGGAACCGGTCCGGTCGGGGAGGCGCACGCCGAGGTGGTGGCGCTGCGCCGGGCCGGTGAACTCAGCGACGGCGGCACCGCGGTGATCACCCTGGAACCGTGCAACCACCACGGCCGAACCCCGCCGTGCGTGGACGCACTGCTGGACGCCGGTGTGGCGCAGGTGATCTACGCCGTCGACGACCCCAACCCGGCCGCGGCGGGAGGGGCGGCGCGACTGGCCGAGGCGGGGGTGCAAGTGCTCTCCGGAGTGCAGGCCGACAAGGTGACCGCCGGGCCGCTGCGGGAGTGGCTGCACAAGCAGCGCACCGGCCGTCCGCACGTCACCTGGAAGTACGCCACCAGCATCGACGGCCGCAGTGCGGCCGCCGACGGATCCAGTCAGTGGATCACCAGCGAGGCCGCCCGGGCCGACCTGCATCGCCGTCGCGCGGCAGCCGACGCCATCGTGGTCGGCACCGGCACGGTGCTCGTCGACGATCCGACGCTGACCGCCCGGCTGCCCGACGGCTCGCTGGCCGCCCGGCAGCCGCTGCGGGTGGTGGTGGGGGAACGCGAGATCTCCGCCGACGCACGGGTGCTCAACGACGACTCGCGCACCATGGTGATCCGCACCCACGACCCGGCCGAGGTGCTGCGGGCGTTGTCGGACCGCACCGATGTGCTGCTCGAGGGCGGTCCCACGCTGGCCGGAGCGTTCCTGCGGGCCGGCGCGATCGACCGGATCCTGGCCTACGTGGCGCCGATCCTGCTGGGCGGGCCGGTCACCGCCGTGGACGACGTGGGGGTGCCCAACATCGCCAGGGCGCTGCGCTGGCGCTACGACACCCTGGAGCAGATCGGCCCCGACCTGCTACTGAGCTTGGTGCCGCACTAACGGCCTCACCGGGCCAGGCTGGCCTCCGGCTCGGGCAGGTCGGCTTCCTCGGCAGAATCGCTGTTGCTGCCGATGAACAGCCCCAGCACCGCACCCACCACACAGACCACCGCGGTGATCCCGAAGATCTCGCCGTACATCATGGCGAACGCCAGCTTGGAGTTGGCGGCGGTGCCGGCCATCTTCTCCGCGAGGCTGCCGCCCGGCACCTTGGGCAGGCCCACCAGGATCTGGTTGAACCGGTACAGACCCCAGGCCGAGAGTGCGGCCATGCCGACCAGCATTCCCGTCATCCGGGCCACCACCACACCGGCCGCGGCGATACCGTGCTCGCGCTGCGGCACCGCGCGCATCACCGCCGAGGTCAGCGGGCCGATCACCAGGCCCAACCCGAAGCCGGCCAGCATCTGGTCGGTGTCCAGGGCGGGCAGGCTGAACAGGCCGAAGAAGTCGTGTCGGTAGCTCAGCAGATCCACCGGCCATTTCGAGATCAGCAGGTAGCCGCCGGCCGCGATGAGCAGGCCGACGAACGCCACCGTCCGGTCCCCGACCCGGGTCGCGATCCAGCCGCCCACCAGGGCCCCGATCGGCAGCGCGATCAGGAACCGCAGCAGCAGCCCGGCGGCCTCGTTCTGGGTCATACCCAGCACGCCCTGCCCGAACAGCTCCACGTCGACCAGCGTCACCATCAGAGCCGCACCGGCACACACCGAGGCGCCCAGCGCGGCCAGGAAGGGACCGAACCGCGCCCCGGTCGGGTCGATCAGCTTGGTGCGGGCGAAGCGCTCCCACACCGCGAACAGGACCGTGGCCACCAGGGCGCCGCCCAGCACCGGCAGCCCCCAGTCGGGCAGCGCCTGCTTGGCGGTGGGCTCCGGGTTGTAGAGCCCGACGACGGCCAGGCCCAGGGCCACCGCCAGCAGCAGCCCGCCGACGACGTCGACGCGTTCGGGTGGAGTTTCGTCATCTGAGGACTCGGCCCGCGACGGCAGGCTGAAGTGGATCATCACCATCGCGATCGCCGTCAGCGGCACGTTGATCCAGAACACGTCGCGCCAGTCCCGCAGCAGCCAGACGATGAAGATGCCGTAGAGCGGGCCGAGCACGCTGCCCAGCTCCTGGGCGGCGCCGATCCCGCCGAGCACCCCGGCACGGTTGCGTTGCGACCACAGGTCGGCGCCCAGGGCCAGGGTCACCGGCAGCAGGGCGCCACTGGCGATCCCCTGGATGGTGCGCCCGGCCACCAACGTCGTGAGGTCCGTCGACAGCGCGGTCACCACCGAGCCGATGGCGAACGTGGTCAGGCTGACCTGCAGCAGCAGCTTGCGGCCGAAGCGGTCGGAGGCCCGGCCCAGCAGCGGCATCGCGGCGATGTAACCCAGCAGATAGCAGGTGATGATCGGGGTGAGCTGCTGGATCTTGTTGATCGGGATCCCGACGCCGGCCGGCTGCGGGGCCATGATGTCCCGCATGATCGTGACCACGACATAGGTGTCGAGGGCGCCGAGCAGGACCGCGAGGCTACCCGCGCTGATCGCGAGTCTGCGGTTGACCCGCATCAGGCTCCTTCGGGCTTCTCAACGGTGACCGGGGCGTTCCAGTTCGACAGCGTCATCTGGATGGAGTTGCCCGAGCTGGGGGTCAGTTGGGCCTGAACCAGCTGGTGGTCGCCCTCCTCCTGGATCCAGACCGTGGCCGGGGTCGGCGCGGTGGCCTTCAGCTGCGGCGCCAGCGCGTTCACCGCGTCGGGGGATGCATTGCCCGTGACTCGAATGGTCTGCTGGCCGTCGATGGTGTCGCGGCCGTCAGCCTTCGGGTCGGTCAGCGTGCTGAGCATGTTGGCCAGGCCCTTGTCCGGGTTCAGGATCGCGGCCACATCGTAGATCTTGTCGGCGGCGCCGTAGTTGTCGTAGTCGTCGCCGGTGATCGCGGCGTAGAGGTCGCCGTCGATCACGATGAACTTGGCGTCGACGTCCGAGCCCAGCATCATGATCGTCGCGCTGCCCTTGGCCGCGGTGGTCGGCTTGTTGGTCAGGTCACCCTCGAGGGTCTTGACCGGAAGGTTCTTGATCTGGCCGGTCACCGAGAGCGCCAAATGCGCACTCTGGAGGTCGGCGGTGGTGGTGGCCGATTCCTTGACCAGCGTCGGCGCTTCCGGCAGCGGCCCGCCGGCGTCCTTGGATGAGCAGCCGGAGAACAGCGCGGCTGCGGTGGTCGCGGTGGCCAGGGCGATGAGAAGTCTGCGCATGGGGGACATCGTATAGAGGCCGTCGGGCAGGCGCGGTCTGGCCTGATGGCGACGACCCGCTGCGCCCGACTCCGTCGCGCTTGCGATCGCCGCTAGCCTGGTGCGATGTTCACCGGAATCGTCGAGGAGCTGGGCGAGCTGGTCGGCCGCGAAGACCTGGCCGACGCTGCGCGCCTGGTCATCCAGGGGCCCACCGTCACCTCCGACGCTCGCCACGGCGACTCGATCGCGGTCAACGGGGTGTGTCTGACGGTGGTGGAGGTGCAGCCCGGCGGCCGATTCAGCGCCGACGTGATGCGCGAGACCCTGGACCGGTCCAGCCTGGGGTCGCTGCAGGTCGGCAGCCCGGTCAACCTGGAGCGCGCGGCCGCGCTGGGCAGCCGGCTGGGCGGGCATATCGTGCAGGGCCATGTCGACGGGACCGGACGGGTGCTGGCCCGCACACCCGGCCAGCACTGGGAGGTGGTCCGGATCGGGCTACCGGCGGCGCTGGCGCGTTACGTGGTGGAGAAGGGCTCGATCACCGTCGACGGCACCTCGCTGACCGTGTCCGGGCTGGGCTCCGACGTCAATGACCCAGGACACTTCTTTGAAGTCTCTTTGATTCCGACCACACTGGAGATGACCACGCTGGGCCGGGCACCGGTCGGCACGCTGGTCAATCTCGAGGTGGACGTCATCGCCAAGTACGTGGAGCGACTGGTCACAAATCCCGCCCAATGAGTCACGGGGCAAACGCTCGTCCCGGGGTGGTTCATACTGGACGGGCGGGTTGCGCCGACCGGGCGCTTTCCGATGGCGAACTCAAGGTGGCGCAGATGACGAAGTTGGACACCGTCGAGCGGGCGGTTGCCGACATCGCGGCGGGCAAGGCCGTCGTCGTCATCGACGACGAGGACCGGGAGAACGAAGGCGACCTGATCTTCGCCGCCGAGAAGGCCACCCCCGAACTGGTGGCGTTCATGGTGCGCTACACCTCCGGGTATCTGTGCGTGCCGCTGGACGGCGCCATCTGCGACCGGCTGGGCCTGCTGCCGATGTACGCGGTGAACCAGGACAAGCACGGCACCGCCTACACCGTCACCGTCGATGCGAAAAACAACGTGGGGACCGGGATCTCGGCGTCAGACCGGGCTACGACGATGCGCCTGCTGGCCGATCCGGGCAGTGTCGCCGACGATTTCACCCGGCCGGGCCACGTGGTGCCGTTGCGGGCCAAGGACGGCGGCGTGCTGCGCCGCCCGGGCCACACCGAAGCCGCAGTCGACCTGGCCCGGATGGCCGGCCTGCAGCCCGCCGGCGCGATCTGCGAGATCGTCAGCCAGAAGGACGAGGGCGCCATGGCCCAGACCGACGAACTGCGAGTCTTCGCCGACGAACACGGCCTGGCGCTGATCTCCATCGCCGACATGATCGAGTGGCGTCGCAAGCACGAGAAGCACATCGAGCGCGTCGCCGAGGCCCGCATCCCGACCCGGCACGGCGAGTTCCGGGCGGTCGGCTACACCAGCATCTACGAGGACGTCGAGCACGTCGCGCTGGTCCGCGGTGAGATCGCCGGGCCGCACAACGACGGCGATGACGTGCTGGTTCGGGTGCACTCGGAGTGCCTGACCGGCGATGTGTTCGGTTCGCGGCGCTGCGACTGCGGCCCGCAGCTGGACGCCGCGTTGGCGATGGTGGCGCAGGAGGGCCGCGGGGTGGTGCTCTACATGCGCGGCCATGAGGGCAGGGGCATCGGGCTGCTGCACAAGCTGCAGGCATACCAGCTGCAGGACGCCGGCGACGACACCGTCGACGCCAACCTCAAGCTGGGGCTGCCGGCGGACGCGCGCGACTACGGGACCGGGGCGCAGATCCTGGCGGACTTGGGCGTCCGCTCGATGCGGCTGCTCACCAACAACCCCGCCAAGCGGGTCGGCCTGGACGGCTACGGGCTGCACATCATCGAGCGGGTGCCGCTGCCGGTGCGGGCCAACTCCGAGAACATCCGCTACCTGATGACCAAGCGCGACCGGATGGGCCACGACCTGATCGGGCTTGAGGACTACGACGAGTCCAGCCACCTGCCCGACGAGTTCGGCGGAGCCCTGTGAGCCCTGCCGCAGGAGTGCCGGACATGCCGGCGCTGGACGCTTCGGGCGTGCGCCTGGCGATCGTGGCCAGCACCTGGCACACCCGCATCTGTGACGCCCTGCTGGCCGGCGCCCGCAAGGTGGCCGCCGACGCCGGCATCGCCGAACCGACGGTGGTGCGGGTGCTCGGCGCTATCGAGATCCCGGTGGTCGCCCAGGAGGTGGCCCGCAACCACGACGCCGTGGTCGCTCTGGGCGTGGTGATCCGCGGTGCCACACCGCATTTCGACTACGTATGCGACGCGGTGACACAAGGATTGACCCGAGTGTCGCTGGACGCGGCGACCCCGGTTGCCAACGGCGTGCTCACGGTCAACGACGAACTGCAGGCGCTGGACCGCGCCGGTCTGCCTGATTCGACCGAGGACAAGGGGGCCCAGGCGGCCGCCGCCGCGCTGAGCACGGCGCTGACCCTGCGCGAGCTTCGCGCCGCGCCGTGACCGCCCCGTCCGGCTCCCAGCACTGGGATCTACAGGTGCGTCCGCGCATGATGCGCTACGGCGTGTGGGCCGTGGCGATCGCGATCGTGACAATCCATGTCGTGGTCAGCTTTCTGCTGACGATCCGCGCCAGCGGTGTGATCTTTCGTACCTACGATCGGGTGGCGGTGGTGGTGCTCGGCCTCATCGTGGCCGGTGCGATGCTGCTTCTGACGCGGGCCCGGGTACGGGTGGGCGAGTCGGGCGTGTCGGTCCGCAATGCGCTCGGAGACCGGCTGATTCCGTGGTCGCAGGTGGTCGGCGTGACCTTCCCGCCCGGCAAACGGTGGGCCCGGCTGGAGTTGCCCGACGACGAATACATTCCGCTGGTGGCCATCCAGTCCGCCGACAGGGAGGACGCGGTGGAGGCCATGCGGGCCATGCGGGCCCTACTCGCGCGCTACCGTCCCCCTCGCGAGCAGACGTAGATTCGCATTTGTGACGCCTCCGCAGTGCGATTGTGCGTCTGCTCGCCGGAAAACACTAGCCTAGAAGCCGTGCCAGACCCCGCGACCTATCGCCCGGCGCCCGGGTCCATTCCCGTTGCGCCAGGTGTCTACCGGTTCGTCGACCCGCACGGCCGGGTCATCTACGTGGGGAAGGCGAAAAGCCTGCGGTCGCGGCTGACGTCGTACTTCGCCGACATCGCCGGGCTGCACCCGCGCACCCGCCAGATGGTGACCACCGCCGCCAAGGTGGAGTGGACGGTGGTCAACACCGAGGTCGAGGCGCTGCAGCTCGAATACAACTGGATCAAGGAATTCGACCCCCGGTTCAACGTCCGCTATCGCGACGACAAGTCCTACCCGGTGCTGGCGGTCACCCTGAATGAGGAGTACCCGCGGCTGATGGTCTACCGCGGGCCGCGGCGCAAGGGGGTGCGCTACTTCGGGCCCTACTCGCACGCCTGGGCGATCCGCGAAACCCTGGATCTGCTGCTGCGGGTATTTCCGGCCCGCACCTGCTCGGCCGGGGTGTTCAAGCGCCACCAGCAGATCGGCCGGCCCTGTCTGCTGGGCTACATCGGCAAATGCGCGGCGCCGTGCGTCGGACGGGTCAGTGCCGAGGAGCACCGGCGGATCGTGGACGACTTCTGCGACTTCCTGGCCGGCAAGACCGACCGGTTGGTCCGTAGCCTGGAACAGCAGATGCTGGCCGCCTCCGATCAGCTGGACTTCGAACGGGCCGCGCGGCTGCGCGACGACGTCGCGGCGCTCAAGCGGGCCTTGGAAAAGCAGGCCGTGGTGCTCGGCGACGGCACCGACGCCGACGTGGCGGCGTTCGCCGACGACGAGTTGGAGGCGGCGGTGCAGGTGTTCCACGTGCGCGGCGGACGGGTCCGCGGGCAGCGCGGCTGGATCGTGGAAAAGCCCGGCGACCCCGGTGATTCCGCGGGCTCCATGGAAAGCCTGGTCGAGCAGTTCGTCACCCAGTTCTACGGTGACCAGGCCGAATTGGAGGGAGCGGCCGACGAGCCGATCAACCCGGTGCCGCGCGAGGTGCTGGTGCCCTGCCTGCCCTCCAACGCCGACGAGTTGACCAGCTGGCTGTCAGACCTGCGGGGCTCGCGGGTGTCGTTGCGAGTGCCGTTGCGCGGCGACAAGCGGGTATTGGCCGAGACAGTCGAACGGAACGCCAAAGACGCACTGCAGCAACACAAGTTGAAACGTGCCGGGGACTTCACCGCCAGATCCGCTGCACTGCAGAACATTCAGGAGGCATTGGGGCTCGCCGATGCTCCGCTGCGCATCGAATGCGTCGACATCAGCCATGTGCAGGGCACCGACGTGGTCGGGTCACTGGTGGTGTTCGAGGACGGATTGCCCCGCAAGTCGGACTATCGCCACTTCGCGATCCGCGAGGCGGCCGGCGAGGGCCGCTCCGACGATGTGGCCTCGATAGCCGAGGTGACCCGCCGTCGGTTTCGTCGGCACCTGGACGCCGAAACGCTTGCCCCCGAAGGAAAATCACGCAAGTTTGCCTATCCGCCCAACCTTTATGTGGTGGACGGCGGTGCGCCTCAGGTCAACGCCGCGGCCGCGGTGCTCGCCGAGCTCGGGATCACCGACGTCGCCACCATCGGCCTGGCCAAGCGCCTGGAGGAGGTGTGGGTGCCCTCGGAGCCGGACCCGATCATCCTGCCGAGGCAGAGTGAAGGTCTCTACCTGTTGCAGCGAATCCGGGACGAAGCGCACCGGTTCGCCATCACCTACCACCGCAGCAAGCGGTCCAAGCGGATGACGGCGTCGGTGCTGGATGCGGTGCCGGGGCTCGGTGAGCACCGGCGCAAAGTCTTGATCTCGCATTTCGGTTCGGTGGCCCGGCTGAAAAGGGCTACCGTCGAGGAGCTCACCTCGATCCCGGGGATCGGTGCGGCGACAGCCGCGGCCGTACTCGAGGCTCTGGGAGCCGATGGCGCGTCGGGCGTCGCTGAACAACAACGGATGTCGGGATGAACAGGGAATCAGCCAAAGGCGTGCGAGAGCGCGACGTCGCCGGACCCGGAGACGGTGCCGGCATCGACGTCGTGTTGGTGACCGGCCTGTCCGGTGCGGGACGTGGCACCGCGGCCAAGGTGCTGGAGGATCTGGGTTGGTATGTCGCCGACAACCTGCCGCCGGAGCTGATCACCCGGATGGTGGATCTGGGCCTGGCGGCGGGCTCGCGGATCACCCAGCTGGCGGTGGTGATGGATGTGCGCTCGGCCGGTTTCACCGGGGATCTGGACTCGGTGCGCACCGAACTGGCGACCCGCGGCATCAATCCCCGCGTGCTGTTCATGGAAGCCAGCGACGACGCGCTGATCCGTCGCTACGAGAGCAACCGCCGCAGCCACCCGCTGCAGGGGCAACAGACCCTCACCGAGGGCATCGCGGCCGAGCGGGTCATGCTGGCGCCGGTACGCGCGGTCGCCGATCTGGTCATCGACACATCGGTGCTCAGCGTGCGCGAGCTGCGGGAGAGCATCGAGGAGATGTTCGGTGGTGATGCCGTCAGCGCCCCGACGTCCATCACGGTCGAGTCCTTCGGCTTCAAGTACGGCCTGCCGATGGACGCCGACATGGTGATGGACGTGCGGTTCCTGCCCAATCCGCACTGGGTCGACGAGCTGCGTCCGCACACCGGCCAGCACCCGGCGGTCCGCGACTATGTGCTGAGCCAGTCGGGTGCGGACGAGTTCCTCGAGGCCTACCACCGGCTTCTGACTCTGGTGGTCGGCGGATATCGACGAGAGGGAAAGCGATACATGACCGTGGCCATCGGGTGCACCGGCGGCAAACATCGCAGTGTCGCCATCGCTGAGGCGTTGGCGCGGCTGTTGGACTCCCGGGATGCCGAAGCCGACAACAGCGAGCTGTCGGTGCGGGTGCTGCACCGGGATCTGGGCCGCGAATGAGTGTCGAGCCCGCGCACGGCAACCTGAGCATCGTCGCGCTCGGTGGTGGGCACGGTCTGTATGCGACGCTGTCGGCTGCCCGCCGGTTGACCCCGCACGTCACCGCGGTGGTCACCGTCGCAGACGACGGCGGCTCATCGGGCCGGCTGCGCGGCGAGCTGGACGTGGTGCCGCCCGGGGACCTGCGCATGGCACTGGCCGCGCTGGCCTCCGACAGCCCCACGGGGCGGCTGTGGGCGACCATCCTGCAACACCGGTTCGGCGGCACGGGCGCGCTCGCCGGTCATCCGATCGGCAACCTGCTGCTGGCCGGTCTCAACGAGGTGCTGGCCGACCCGGTGGCCGCGCTCGATGAGCTCGGCCGGATGCTGGGCGTCAAGGGGCGGGTGCTGCCGATGTGCCCGATAGCGCTGCAGATCGAAGCCGATGTGTCCGGGCTCGACGCGGACCCGCGACTGTTCCGGGTGATCCGGGGTCAGGTGGCCATCGCGACCACACCGGGAAAGGTGCGCCGGGTGCGGCTGCTGCCGGGCAACCCGCCGGCGACACGCCAGGCTGTGGACGCCATCATGTCCGCGGACCTGGTGGTGCTCGGCCCCGGATCGTGGTTCACCAGCGTGATTCCGCACCTGCTGGTGCCGGGGCTGGCCCAGGCACTGCAGTCCACCAAGGCCCGGCGGGCGCTGGTGCTCAACCTGGTCGCCGAACCGGGGGAGACCGCGGGATTCTCGGTGGAGCGGCACCTGCACGTACTGGCCCAGCACGCACCCGGTTTCACCGTCGACCACATCATCATCGATGCCGGGCGGGTGCCCAGTGAGCGCGAACGCGAGCAGTTGCGGCGGGCCGCCACCTTGTTCGCGGCCGAGGTTCAGTTCGTCGATGTGGCCAGACCTGGTACACCTTTACATGACCCAGGAAAGTTGGCGGCGGCGCTGGACGGGGTTCGGGACGTTGGCGCATCATCACTGACGGTTCCGACACCTGCCGCGACGCCGGCCGAGGGCGGGGGCCGGCAATCCGGCGTGAGTGGACCGAGCGGGCTCGGGCCGGGAGGTGACAAGTCGTGGCGATGACGGCCGAAGTCAAGGACGAACTGAGCCGTCTCGTGGTCAGTTCGGTCAGCGCGCGCCGCGCCGAGGTCGCGGCGCTGCTGCGCTTCGCCGGCGGACTGCACATCGTGGCCGGCCGGGTGGTCGTCGAAGCCGAGGTGGACCTGGGCGTCATCGCCCGCAGACTGCGCAAGGACATCTTCGACCTGTACGGCTACAACGCCATCGTGCACGTGCTGTCCGCCAGCGGAATGCGCAAGAGCACCCGCTACGTGCTGCGGGTCACCAAGGACGGCGAAGCCCTTGCCCGCCAGACCGGGCTGCTGGACCTGCGCGGGCGCCCGGTACGGGGCCTGCCCGCCCAGGTCGTCGGCGGCAGCATCGCCGATGCCGAAGCCGCCTGGCGGGGAGCGTTTTTGGCGCACGGTTCACTCACCGAGCCCGGTCGCTCATCGGCGCTGGAGGTCGGCTGCCCGGGCCCGGAGGCCGCCCTGGCACTGGTCGGGGCGGCGCGGCGGCTCGGGGTCAGCGCGAAGGCCCGGGAGGTGCGCGGCGCGGACCGGGTGGTGGTGCGCGACGGCGAGGCGATCGGGGCGCTGCTGACCCGGATGGGCGCTCAGGACACCCGGTTGGTCTGGGAGGAGCGCCGGATCCGCCGCGAGGTGCGCGCGACCGCCAACCGGCTGGCCAACTTCGACGATGCCAACCTGCGCCGCTCCGCGCGGGCTGCGGTGGCGGCGGCTGCGCGGGTGGAACGCGCGCTGGCAATCCTGGGGGACACCGTTCCCGATCATCTGGCCTCGGCCGGCAAGTTGCGGGTCGAGCACCGGCAGGCGTCGTTGGAGGAACTAGGCCGGCTGGCCGATCCGCCGATGACGAAGGACGCGGTGGCGGGCCGGATTCGTCGGCTGCTGTCGATGGCCGACCGCAAGGCCAAGCAGGACGGCATACCCGACACCGAGTCCGCGGTCACCCCGGAGTTGCTGGAAGACGCCTGACGGGAGCGGTTCAGTCGCCAGGGTGCTCGGGCGTGGGCGCCGGGATGTCAGCGGGGCTGCGCACGTCGACAAGGTCGTCGATGATGCGAAAGTCGCCCCAATTGTGGGTCAGCAGCGGAACGCCATGCACATTGGCGGTTGCGGCGATCGCCAGATCGATCGCGCGTCGACGAGGCTGGCCGCCGCGGTTGCGTACGGCGGCGGACAGGTGGCCCCATTCGCGGGAGATCGCGACGGTGATGGGTAGCGGGTCGAAAGCCGATTCGATCGCGCCCAACCGCAGCGCGCGACGGGCTCGCTCCTCGTCATCGATGGCCACCAGCACGCCGAATTGGAGTTCAGCAACCGAGGCGACACTGATCGCCGCCTTGATGTCGGGCGGCGGGTCTGCACTGATCAGCACAGAAGTGTCGAGCAACGCACGCATCATTCGAAGGGGTCGACCAGCGGGGCCGTGAATTGCTCGATGTCCGCGTCCAATGTCGTAGGAGCGGGAGCGGCCCAAATCGACCGTAACGCCTGACCGGAGACCCATTGCCGAGGCGCTGTTGGGCCGAGCTGTGCCACCGGTCTGCCGGCAACCGTGATGGTGATCTCCTCGCCGCTTTCCGCTCGCCGGAGCACTTCAGCCACGTTGTTACGCAGCTCCTTCTGTGGGATAACGGCCATCTATCGACAGTAGCAGAACTGCTACCTGGATGCCCTTCCGAGCAGCCTTGTTATCCCCAGTTGGGGTTTCATCCACAGGCCACCCGTTCGACGCGGTTCGGTTCGCCGGTGTTGTCGGTACTGGTTCTTAGCGTCGGGGTATGGCAACGGCTTTGGGTGCGGTGGCGGCGCGGGAGCGGATCTCCGCCGCCCTGGATGCCATTGATGCCGCCTATACGGTGCTGCGGGAGACTTCATCGGACTTGGTGGGCACGGATTTTCGGGTCGATGTGGCTGAGCGGTTGGAGACCCAGGAACGCACCAACCGCGGATTGATGTACCGGATCTTCGGGGAACTGGCCGACCCACCCGATGCCGAGGGCTCCATCGCAGCGGTGCGGGCCACAGTGTGGAAGCGTCTGCGGATCACCCCGCGGGAGATCACCCGCCGCTGCCGGCTGGCCGCCCGCATCCGAGCCCGCCGCTCCCTGACCGGCGCGCAGATCCCCCCGGAGTTGCCGGCTTTGGCCGCCGCCGTCGAAGCCGGCGTGGTTGGTGAGGATCACATTCGCGCGGTCTGCCAGGCCGTCGATATCCTGCCGGCCTCGGTGGCGGTCGCTGATGTCGTCGACGCCGAAGCCGCCCTGGTCGCCCACGCCACCCGGGTGGATGCCGGAGTGGTCACCAAGATCGGGCAGCGCATCGCCGATCACCTCAATCCCGACGGCCTGTTCTCCGATGAAGACCGGGCCCGGCGCCGGAGCCTGGTGTTGGGCCGCCAAGGCCCCGACGGCATGTCGAAACTCACCGGGCTGCTGGACCCGCAAGCCCGCGCCTACTTCGAAGCCATCGACGCCGCGGTCCGGCCCGGACGTCACCTTCCCGATGCGGCCGACCCGGCTGCCGGTGACACCCGCACCCCAGCGCAACGCCGCCATGATGCCTTCAAGCTGGGCATGGCCACCGCGATCGCCTCGGGCAAAATGGGTAGCCATCGTGGGCATCCGGTCACCGTGGTCGTCACCACCACCCTGGCCGAACTCAACCAAGCCGCCCACGCCGTGACCAACCCCACCATCTCGATGCCCCCGCCGGCACTGACCGGCGGTGGATCCCGCCTGCCGATGCGGGACCTGATCGCGATGGCCGCCACCGCGATCCATTACCTCGCTGTCTTCGACGACCACACCAAGCGAGCGCTGTACCTCGGCCGGCAAAAACGCATCGCCACCGCCGACCAACGCCTCATCTGCTACGCCCGAGATCGCGGCTGCACCCGACCCAACTGCCTGGTGCCCGGCTATCACTCCGAAGTGCACCACTCCCGGCCGTGGGCCAACGGTGGGCGCACCAACGCCGACGAACTGTTCTTCGCCTGCGGTGGCGATCACACCGACACCACCGACGGCCGCCAGCAGACCATCGTCACCGAATCCGGCCGCCTCGCCTGGACCGACGGCACCACCCCACCAGAAATCAACCACGCCCATCACCCCGAAGAACTCCTCCGAGGCGACCCCGACCCACCCGAATGACCCTCGCGCGCCTGCGCTTACCGCTATAACAGAACGGGCACACGGCAGGAAGTGAGGGCAGCATGGGGTTCATCAAACCGTCGATTCCCGACGTGGACCCCGAGACCTGGCGCACCACCCCCTGGGCGACCCGGGTCCAGATCTGTAGCAGGCACTGGGCCGAACAGGGCTTCGGCACCCCGTCGGGGGTCTACCTGATCTATCTGCTCAAGATCGCGGCCTACGCCGTGGGCGCGGCGGCGGTCATCGCACTGACCCCGGGCCTGGGCGGGCTCGGCCGCATAGCCGAGTGGTGGACGCAGCCGATCGTCTACCAGAAACTGGTGGTCTTCAGCCTGCTGTTCGAGATCCTGGGCCTGGGCTGCGGATCGGGTCCGCTGACCGCACGGTTCTGGCCGCCCATCGGAGGTGTCCTGTACTGGTTGCGGCCCAACACAATCCGATTGCCGCCGTGGCCGGAGAGGGTTCCGCTCACCCGCGGCGACACCCGCACCGTCGTCGACGTCGCGCTGTACGCCGCCGTTCTGGTCTCCGGTATCTGGCTGTTGCTGTCACCCGGGCAGGGCGGCCCCGGCCCGGTGGGCCTGCTCGACCCGACGCTGGTCGCGCCGACGGTCGTCGCCCTGATTGTGCTGGGTCTGCGGGACAAGACGATCTTCCTGGCGGCCCGCGCCGAGCATTACGGCCTGACCCTGCTGGTGTTCTTCTTCCCCTACGTCGACCAGATGGCTGCGTTCAAGCTCATCCTGCTCGGGTTGTGGTGGGGGGCTGCCACATCCAAACTCAACCACCACTTCCCGTACGTGGTCGCGGTGATGACGAGCAACAACGCCCTGCTGCGCTCGAAGATATTCACCGGCGTCAAGCACCTGATGTACCGGGATCACGTCAACGATCTGCGCCCCACCCGGATACCGCAGCTGATGGCGCACGTCGGTGGCACCACAGCCGAATTCGTCGTGCCCGCACTGCTGGTGCTGGTCGCCGGAGATCAGCCGTGGCGGTGGTTCCTGATCGCGTTCATGGTGATCTTCCACCTGAACATCCTTTCCAACCTCCCGATGGGAGTCCCGTTGGAATGGAACGTGTTCTTCGGATTCTCGCTGTTCTTCCTGTTCGGGCAGCACCCCGAGATCAGCGTCTACGACCTGCGGTCGCCGCTGTTGCTGGCCATCCTGTTCGTCGGGCTCGTCGTGGTCCCGGTTGCCGGAAATATGTTCCCGCAGCAGATTTCGTTCCTTCCGGCGATGCGGTACTACGCCGGAAACTGGGCGGCCAGCTTCTGGTGCTTCCGCGCCGGCACCGAGGACACCGTGGAGTCCAACATCGTCAAGAGCTCGGCGCTGGTCATCAACCAGTTGGCGAAGTTCTACGACCAGTCGACCGCCGACGTGGTGGCGGACAAGGTCCCGGGGGCGTTTCGCGCCATGCACCTGCAGGGCCGGGCCCTGAATGGCCTGTTGCCCCGGGCTTTAAAAGGACAGGCGAACCTCGCCGACTACAGCATCCGCGACGGGGAGATCATCGCCGGCCCGCTGATCGGCTGGAATTTCGGAGAAGGCCACCTGCACAACGAGCAGCTGCTGGCGGCGGTACAACGCCGCTGCCACTTCGCCGAAGGCGATCTGCGGGTGATCGTGCTGGAGGGCCAACCCATCCACCGCAGGGAACAGGCCTACCGGATCTTCGATGCGAAATCCGGACTGATCGAAGCGGGTTACGTGGCGGTGGCAGACATGCTCAGTCGCCAGCCGTGGCCCGAGCCTGGCGACGAGCTCCCGGTCCGGATCACCACCCGATAGATCACGGCTCGTGGTCCCCCCGTACCGAAGGGCCTGTGGGCCCAGTGGGCTCGGTCACGCACTAGGCTGACGGCGAGTACACCAGCAAACTGAGTAACACAAGGAGAGACCAGTGACGGTCCGGGTAGGCGTGAACGGCTTCGGCCGCATCGGGCGCAACTTCTTCAGGGCATTGGACGCGCAGAAAGCCCAGGGTGCCAATACCGACATCGAGATCGTCGCGGTCAACGACCTGACCGACAACGCGAGCCTGGCGCATCTGCTGAAGTTCGACTCCATCCTGGGCCGGCTGCCCTACGACGTCAGCCTCGAAGGCGACGACACCATCGTCGTCGGCAACACCAAGATCAAGGCGCTGGAGGTCAGGGAGGGCCCGGCGGCCCTGCCCTGGGGTGACCTGGGCGTCGACGTCGTCGTCGAGTCCACCGGCATCTTCACCAACGCCGCCAAGGCCAAGGGCCACCTGGACGCGGGCGCCAAGAAGGTGATCATCTCCGCGCCGGCCACCGACGAGGACATCACCATCGTGCTGGGCGTCAACGACGACAAGTACGACGGCAGCCAGAACATCATCTCCAACGCCTCGTGCACCACGAACTGCCTCGGCCCGCTGGCCAAGGTCCTCAACGACGAGTTCGGCATCGTCAGCGGCCTGATGACCACCATCCACGCCTACACGCAGGACCAGAACCTGCAGGACGGCCCGCACTCGGACCTGCGCCGTGCCCGCGCCGCCGCGGTCAACATCGTGCCCACCTCGACCGGCGCCGCCAAGGCGATCGGCCTGGTGCTGCCCGAGCTGAAGGGCAAGCTGGACGGCTACGCGCTGCGGGTGCCGATCCCCACCGGCTCGGTCACCGACCTGACCGCCGAGCTGAGCAAGTCGGCGACGATCGCAGACATCAACGCCGCGATGAAGGCCGCTGCCGAGGGGCCGATGAAGGGCATCCTGAAGTACTACGACGCGCCGATCGTGTCGAGCGACATCGTCACCGACCCGCACTCGTCGCTGTACGACGCCGGGCTGACCAAGGTGATCGACAAGCAGGCCAAGGTCGTGTCCTGGTACGACAACGAGTGGGGCTACTCCAACCGTCTGGTGGACCTGGTCGCGCTCGTCGGCAAGTCGCTGTAGCGCGATCGTGGCCGTCAAGTCAGTCCAAGAACTGATCGCCGAGGGAGTTTCGGGGCGGGGCGTGCTGGTGCGCTCCGACCTGAACGTCCCGCTCGACGAGAACGGCAACATCACCGACGCCGGCCGGATCACCGCATCGGTGCCGACGCTGCGCGCTCTGGTCGACGCCGGCGCCAAGGTCGTGGTGGCCGCGCATCTGGGCCGTCCCAAGGACGGACCGGATCCCAAACTGTCGCTGGCGCCGGTCGCGGCCGCGCTCAGCGAGCAGTTGGGCCGCCACGTCCAGCTGGCCGGCGATGTGGTGGGCACCGACGCCCTGGCCCGCGCGGAAGGCCTGACCGACGGCGACGTGCTGCTGTTGGCGAACATCCGGTTCGACCCCCGCGAGACCAGCAAGGACGACGCCGAGCGCCTGGCGCTGGCCCGGGCACTGGCCGAGCTGGTCGCCGCACCGGACGGCTCGCCGGGCGCGTTCGTCTCCGACGGGTTCGGTGTGGTGCACCGCAAGCAGGCGTCGGTCTACGACATCGCCACCCTGCTGCCGTCCTACGCCGGGACGCTGGTCGCCGCGGAGATCCGGGTGCTGCAGCAGCTGACCGAGTCGACGGAACGGCCCTACGCGGTGGTGCTGGGCGGTTCGAAGGTCTCCGACAAGCTGGGTGTCATCAAGTCGCTGGCGACCAAGGCCGACAGCATCGTGATCGGCGGCGGCATGTGCTTCACCTTCCTAGCGGCACAAGGACTCTCGGTAGGGACCTCGCTGCTGGAAGCCGACATGGTGGACACCTGCCGGCAACTGCTGGAGGACTACGCCGACGTGTTGCGGCTGCCGGTGGACATCGTGGTCGCCGACAAGTTCGACGCCGCGGCCACCGGCGAGGTGGTCGCCGTCGACGCCATCCCCGACGGCAAGATGGGCTTGGACGTCGGTCCGGGATCGGTGGAGCGGTTCGCCAAGTTGCTGGCCAACGCCAAGACCATCTTCTGGAACGGCCCGATGGGCGTGTTCGAGTTCCCGGCGTTCGAAGCCGGCACCAGGGGAGTGGCCGAAGCGATCGCGGCGGCCACCGCCAAGGGCGCCTTCAGCGTGGTCGGCGGGGGTGACTCCGCGGCGGCGGTACGGGCACTCGGACTGCCCGAGGACGGCTTCTCGCACATCTCCACCGGAGGCGGGGCGTCCCTGGAATACCTTGAGGGCAAACCACTGCCAGGCCTGCAGGTACTGGAAACCGGAGGGGCGCAATGAGTCGCAAACCGCTGATCGCCGGCAACTGGAAGATGAACCTCAACCACTTCGAGGCGATCGCGCTGGTGCAGAAGGTGGCGTTCGCGCTGCCGGACAAGTACTTCGACAAGGTCGACGTGACGGTGCTGCCGCCGTTCACCGACCTGCGCAGCGTGCAGACTCTGGTCGACGGGGACAAGCTTCGGCTGACCTTCGGCGCCCAGGACCTGTCGCAGCACGACTCGGGTGCCTACACCGGCGAGATCAGCGGGGCGTTCCTGGCCAAACTGGGCTGCACCTTCGTCGTCGTCGGGCACTCTGAGCGACGCAGCTACCACGGTGAGGACGACGCGCTGGTGGCCGCCAAGGCCGCCGCCGCCCTCAAGCACGGCCTGACCCCGATCATCTGCATCGGCGAGCACCTGGAGATCCGGGAGGCCGGCAACCACGTGGAGTACTGCCTGGAGCAGCTGCGCGGCTCGCTGGCCGGGTTGTCCGCCGAGCAGATCGCCGCGAGCGTCATCGCCTACGAGCCGGTGTGGGCGATCGGCACCGGTCGGGTGGCCGGTGCGGCCGACGCGCAGGAGGTGTGCGCGGCTGTGCGCGCCGAGTTGGGCAAGCTCGCCTCGCCCAAGATCGCCGAGACCGTCCGGGTGCTCTACGGCGGCTCGGTCAACGCCAAGAACATCGGCGAACTCATCGGCCAGCCCGACGTGGACGGCGGTCTCGTCGGCGGGGCGTCGCTGGACGGCGAGCAGTTCGCGATGCTGGCGGCGCTGGCCGCGGGCGGGCCTCTCCCTTGACCCAGAGCCGTGGCGGCGCTGGCCGAACGGTAGGGTAGCGGCATGATTTTGACGCTGCAGATCCTCTTGGTGATCACCAGCCTGCTGGTGATGCTGCTGGTGCTGCTGCACCGCGCCAAGGGCGGCGGCCTGTCGACCCTGTTCGGCGGCGGCGTGCAGTCCAGCCTGTCCGGTTCGACGGTGGTCGAGAAGAACCTCGACCGGCTCACCTACTTCGTCATCGCCATCTGGCTGGTGTGCATCATCGCGGTGGGCCTGCTGATCAAATACGCCTGAGCCGGGCCGGCCGCGTCAGGCCGGCTGAGGTAGGCGTGCGGCGTTCTCCGGCGTGGCGGTCACCGGAACCGAAGGCCCGTGCATGACGGTCGCCTGATCCGTCTTGAACTGTTCGTAGAGTTCCTTGGGCGTCGCGATGCCGTGGCGTGCGAACGCCTCGGCGGGCGTGACGGTCTCCGCGGTGACCGGTGCGATGCCCAGCAGCGCCGGTCCGGCCAGCGGCACGGTCGACGGGCTGAGGTACCGCAGGGCGAGCATGGCGAGTTTCGGCCGGGCCAGCACCGCCATGCCGACCCGCAGAATCGGCCGGATCAGCCAGTCGACGGCGGCACTTTGGTGGGTGTTGGCCAGATCGCGCTGCCATCGGGGCAGCATCCGAATGACCCCGGCCCGCAGCAGGAACCTGGCCGGCCATTTCAGCGGTGCCAGCGCCGCCGGCAGGTCGGGCAGAAACACCTCGGCGTTCATCAGGTGCTGCATCGCATGCTGGGTGGCCTCGCTGGCCGCAAGTCGCGGGCGCATCCGCTGGAAGTAGTCGCGAACCTCGTCGCGGGTGCGCGGTACCGCCGCCGGGTCGATCGTCTGGAACTCCGCGGCTTTCGCGCAGTCCGCCCAGTACCGGCGTTCGTCGGACTCCGAGAGCTTGCCGGGCCCGTAGAGCTCGTACGCGTAGAGCACCGAATGCCAGCCCGTTACCAGGATCCACAGCTGCTGGTCCGGGTTGTTCGGATCGGACCACACCCCGGAAACGGGTTCCACGCAGCCGGCATGCGCATGCACCTTCGTCAGCGTTTCCGCCGCCTTGGCCGCGGACAGCGAATCCCCGATCGCGATCGTCGCGAAATAGTGGATGGTGCGCTCCAGCCGGACCCGCGGCTGGTTGTAGATCCGGCTGGTGGCGTTGACGGTCGCGGTCAGGAACGGGTCCAGCTCCTCGACCACCACCGCGCGGCTGATCGCGACCGTGGGTGTGGTCGGGTACGTCCATACCCGCCACGCCACCGAATCCGGCCCGAACACCCCGTAGTCCAGCAGGGGTTGGTACTTGCGCCGGCCGGTGGGCGAAGACGCGTCGGTGAAGCCGGGCTCAGTCATGATCTCCCCTTGTTGGTGCGGTGTCATGCCGCGCGGAATGCGCTGCAGATGATCTGTCCGTAGAACACGCCGAGATCATCGGCGGTCCAATCGTTTTCGTCGTCCAACAGCGACCGCGACGCCGCCTCGCCGGCCGACATGAACAGTTCGATGAGAACCGGGAGCTTGCGCTCGAGATCTGCTGTCTGCCACCACCGTTGCAGTGCCG
The DNA here is from genome assembly GCF_002102265.1 of Mycolicibacter longobardus. Taxonomy (GTDB): domain Bacteria; phylum Actinomycetota; class Actinomycetes; order Mycobacteriales; family Mycobacteriaceae; genus Mycobacterium; species Mycobacterium longobardum. Next base: position 281,842 of record NZ_LQPG01000010.1, read on the forward strand.
GGCCGATCCACCGGGTGGCGCTGGCGGCGACGGCCCGGCGAGCCTCTGCGACGACGTCGGACACCGAGGGATCCGGGTTGGCCGCGAAGATCAGCCGCCAGGTGGAGGGATGTTCCTCGACCATGTGCAACAGGTGCTGGTAGCCGGTGACGAATGCGGCCTGCGGGTCGTCGCCGCGGGCGGTGTGCAGCGCTTCGAGCAGCCGGGCCACCATCGTGTCGCGCTCGCGCTCGACCAACGCCTCGATCAAGGCCACCCGGTCGGGGAAGCAGGAGTACACCACCGGACGGGTGACCCCGAGTCGTTCGGCGACCGAGCCGACGGTCACCGCGCTGGTGCCGGCCGCGGCTGCGATGGCCAGCGCCGCATCGAGCACCTGCGGGCGGCGACGTTCCGGGCCCAGATGGGCCGCACGCTCTCGGTTGTTCAGGGCGACAGTCACTACAGCAATGTAGCAAAATTCTTCACTATTGTAGATTTTTCCTACGCCGATGTAGAGTCACACCGCATGACCACGCTGTTCAACCCGCACGCCCCGGACTTCGCCGATTTCGACGAGCGGACCCGCCAGATCTTCACCGCCACCATCGACTTCTTCGAGAGTCACGGAAAGGCCTGGCTCAAGCAGCAGGACCGCGACCGGGTCTGGTACGCGGAGTTCCTGGAATTCGCCAAACGGGAGGGGATCTTCGCCACATTCCTGACCCCCGCATCGGAAGCCGGCGGAGATCCCGACAAGCGCTGGGACACCGCCCGCAACGCGATGTACAGCCAGATCCTCGGCTTCTACGGCATGCAGTACTGGTACGTCTGGCAGGTCACGATCCTGGGGCTCGGGCCGATCTGGCAGTCCGACAACCCCAAGGCCCGTGCGCGTGCCGCCGCGCTGCTGGACGCCGGGGACATCTTCGCGTTCGGCCTCTCGGAGAAGGAACACGGCGCCGATGTCTACTCCACCGACATGGTGCTCACGCCGAAGAGCAGCGGCGGGTACTCGGCCGACGGCGGCAAGTACTACATCGGCAACGGCAACCTGGCCCGCATGGTGTCGGTGTTCGGGCGTCGTGCCGACAAACCGATCCTGGACAGCTCCGACATGGACAGCCACAAGCCCGACGAGGACTTCACCGGCTACCTGTTCTTCGCCGCGGACAGCCAGCACAAGGCCTACCGGCTGCGCAAGAACGTCGTCGACGCCCAGATGTATGTGGCCGCGTTCGACCTGGAGAAGTACCCGGTCTCAGCCGACGACATCCTGCATGAGGGCAAGGGCGCCTTCTACGCTGCCATCAACACCGTCAACATCGGCAAGTTCAACCTCGGATTCGGCGCCATCGGCTCCTGCGAGCACGCGATGTATGAAGCCGTCACCCACGCGGAGAACCGGGTGCTGTTCGGCAGCCGCGTCACCGAATTCCCCCAGATCCGGCAGATGCTCGCCGAGGTCTACTCCCGGCTGATCGGGATGAAGCTCTGCAGCGAACGGGCGATCGACTACATGCGTTCGGCCTCGCCGGCCGACCGGCGTTACCTGCTGTTCAACGCGATCGAGAAGATGACCGTGACCCGCGAGGGCGAGAAGATCGTCACCGTCCTGTCGGACATCATCGCCGCCCGCGGCTTCGAGAACGACATGTTCTTCACGATGGCCCTGCTGGGTTCGGTCGGGCTGCCGCGCCTGGAGGGCACCGTGCACGTGAACATGGCGTTGTCGCTGAAGTTCATGGCCAACTACATGTTCCGTCCCACCGACGCCGGCCTGCTGGCGATGCGCGCCCTGCCGGTCGGTCATGCGCCCAAGCGCGCGGTGCGGGCGTTGGCCGCCGGACTGCGCACCGCGGGCCACGCGGTGATCCCGCCGCTGGCACGCATTCCGGTGACACCCCGTGCGCTGCGGGCCGCCCGGCCGCCCGCGGTCAGTCGCCGCCGTGACTTCGCAAACGACGACTTCCTGTTCGCGCAGGGCCCGAGCCGGGGATTGAGCAAGATCGCGTTCGCCGACTGGCGGCCGATCATGCAGCAGTTCGCCCACATCCCCAATGTCGGGGTGTTCTTGGCGCAGGCCGAGGCATTTCAGGCGCTGCTGGCCGTCGCCGAGCCCACGCCCGAACAGCAGGCCGACGTCGACTTCCTGTTCAGCGTGGGGGAGCTGTTCACTCTGCTGCCCTACGCGCAGCTCATCTTGGAGCAGGCCGCCCTCGGCGACACCGACCCGGACGTGATCGATCAGCTCTTCGAAGTGCTGGTGACCGACTTCTCCGGCCACGCCACCAAACTGCACTGCAAGGCCACCGCCACCGCCGCGCAGAAGGCCCGGGCACTCGACCTGATCAGGCAACCGGTGGCCGACACCGGGCGATTCGACCGGGTGGTCGCCCAGGCGCGTGCCCTGGCGAATGCCTACGAGATGAAGCCTTGAGGCGTCAGCGCCCCACCCGGTTCCGCATGGCGTTGAACATGCCGCGGACCGCGTTCTCGGTGGCCGCCAGCGGCGACATTGCCGTCTCGCCGACCTCGACGAGGTAGTCGATCCGGCTGACGATGGCCTCCACCGGTTCGATCAGCGTCGCCAGTCGCCGGGCCAGGTCATCCAGACCGGCCATGGTCGACTCCAGGTGGTCCAGACCGTCGCCGAGGCGTTCGACGGTGGCGTTGAGGCCGGCCAGTGAGCTGTTGAGCTCATTCATCGTGTTGCCCAGGCCACTGAGGACATCCTCGAGCTGCCCCACCGTCACGTCGGCGTTCAGCGCCGCCTGGGCCAGTGTCTTGAGCCGATTGCGTTCGCCGCCGGAACCCGAGCTTCTGTCTGCCATGCCGCCAATTATGACGCGTCGCGGCCGACGACTAGTCAGATTTCCCCGGCAGCTGCGAGGCCGCCGCCTGATCGAGCAGCCACACCGTCTGCTCACGCCCGATCGCGCCCGCGGCCGGCACCGACACCGGGTCAGCGCCACCGACGGCGGCGGCCACCGCATGGGCCTTGGACGCGCCGGCCACCACCAGCCAGACCTGGCGGGAGCGCTGGATTGCCGGCAGCGTCAAGGTGATGCGGCGCGGCGGCGGTTTGGGCGAATCGTAGACCGGCAGCACCAGCCGGGCGGATTCGATTACCGCCGGGGTGTCCGGGAACAGTGAGTTGACGTGGCCTTCACCACCCATGCCCAACAGATGCACGTCGAAGTCCGGTGTGCGCTCACCGGGTTCGGCATGATCGGCCAGTACCTGCTCGTAGGCCAGCGCCGCGACGTCCAGATCATCGCCGAACGCGCCGTCGCTGGCGGCCATCGCGTGAATGTTGTCGGCCGGGATCCCGACGCGGTCCAACAGCGCCTCGCGGGCCTGCTTTTCGTTGCGCTCGTCATCGTCGCCAGGTACGAATCGGTCGTCGCCGAAATACACGTGCACGCGTTCCCAGTCGATCCGCGCTGCATGCTCACCGAGCCGACGCAGCAGCCCGATACCGCTACCGCCGCCGGTCAACACGATCTGTGCACGGCCCCGCGCGGCGATGGCCGACTCGACGGCATCGGCCAGCCGGTCACCGGCGGCGGCGACCAGTGCGGCGGCGTCGGGATAAGTCGCAACGATCACAGATACTCCACTTCTTCGAGGCCGGTCAGCGCGGCGCCGTAGATGGCGTCGGGGTCCAGTCGGCGCAGATCTTCGGCCAGGCATTCCGCAGTCACCCGGCGCGGCAGTGGCACGAATGCGTCGGGCCGTCCGGTGCGGCTCAAGGTGGCGGTCACCCCGTCCTGGGGGCGGCTCAGTGCCACCGTTTCGCTGTCGCGCACCAACTCGATCTTCAGTTCGCCGACCACGCGCCGCACCGGTCCGTCGATGCGACTGGCCAGCCAGCCGGCCAGGATGTCCAGGGCCGGCTCCGTCGGCAACCCGGAGACCTGCGCCGAGCGGATCGGCTCGTAGGGCGCCTGATCCAGCGCGGAGGCCAGCAGCGCCCGCCAGTAGGTGATGCGGCTCCACGACAGATCGGTGTCGCCGGCGGTGTAGCCGCCCCGGCGACTCTTGATCGCCGCCAGGGGATCCGGCGCGTTGGTGGCGTCGGTGATCCGGCGCACCGCCAGCGCGCCCAGCGGATCGGCGGCCGGCGCCGCCGGCGCGACGTCGGGCCACCACGCGACGATCGGGATGTCGGGCAGCAGGAACGGCACCACGACCGCGTCGGCGTGCCCGGCCAGCGGACCGCACAGCCGCAGCACCACCACTTCGCCCGCCCCGGCTTCGCCGAACATCCGCAGCTGGGCGTCCAACCGGGCCTCGGGAGACTCGGGGTCACCGGTCACCACCACGATCACCCGACACGGATGCTCGTGGCTGGCGATGTTGGCCGCGGCGATGGACTCGTCGAGCAGTGTGTCGTTCTCGGCGTCTTCGAGGGCGATGATCAGGCTCAGCACCCGGCCGGTGGTCGCCGCGCCGATCTGCTCGCGGAGCTCGTTGAGTTTCTTGTTGATCGCGGTGGTGGACGTATCGGGCAGGTCGAGAATCATGGGCGCCGCCATTCGCGGCCGGAACGCGCCAGCATCTCGAACGACGACTGCGGCCCCCAGCTCCCGGCCACATAGGGTTCCGGCTTGCCGTGTTCGGCCCAGTTCTCCAGCACCGGATCCAGTATTTCCCAAGACAATTCGACTTCGGCATTGACCGGGAACAGCGACGGTTCGCCCAGCAGCACGTCCAGGATCAGCCGCTCGTAGGCCTCCGGCGAATCCTCGGAGAACGCCGAGCCGTAGGAGAAGTCCATATTGACGTCGCGGACTTCCATCAGGTGTCCGGGCACCTTGGACCCGAACCGCAGGGTGATCCCTTCGTCGGGCTGCACCCGGATCACCAGTGCGTTCTTGCCCAACTCGTCGGTCATGGTGGCGTCGAACGGTAGGTGCGGGGCGCGTTTGAACACCAGGGCGATCTCGGTGACGCGCCGCCCCAGGCGTTTGCCGGTGCGCAGGTAGAACGGCACGCCGGCCCAGCGCCGGGTGTCGACCTCCAGGGTGATCGCCGCAAAGGTCTCGGTCCGCGAATCGTGGGCGAACCCCTCCTCGTCGAGTAGGCCCACGACGTGTTCGCCGCCCTGCCATCCGGCGGCGTACTGGCCGCGGGAGGTGGTCTCATCCAGTGGCTGTGCCAGCCGGGTGGCCGAGAGCACTTTGATCTTCTCGGCCTGCAATTCGGCGGGGGAGAAGCTGACCGGCTCCTCCATCGCGGTCAGAGCCAGCAACTGCAGCAGGTGGTTCTGGATCACGTCGCGGGCGGCGCCGATGCCGTCGTAATAGCCGGCTCGCCCACCCAGGCCGATGTCTTCGGCCATGGTGATCTGTACGTGGTCGACGTAGTGGGCGTTCCAGATCGGGTCGAACAGCTGGTTGGCGAAGCGCAGCGCCAGAATGTTCTGCACCGTCTCCTTACCCAGGTAGTGGTCGATCCGGAACACTGACTCCTCCGGGAAGACGCTGTTGACCACGCTGTTGAGCTCGACCGCGCTGGCCAGATCGTGGCCGAACGGCTTCTCGATCACCACCCGGCTCCACCGGCCGTCCCGCGGCCGCGCCAGCCCGGTCGAGTGCAGCTTCTCGCACACCACCGGGAACGCGCCGGGCGGGATCGACAGGTAGAAGGCGTGATTGCCGCCGGTGCCGCGTTCGGCGTCGAGTTCCTCCAGGGTCTGCGCCAGCCGGGCGAATGCCTCGTCGTCGTCGAACGTTCCTGTCACGAAACGGAATCCGGCGGCCAGCCGGTCCCACACCACCTGGCGGAACGGGGTGCGGGCGTGCTCCTTGACGGCCTGGTAGACCACGTCGGCGAAGTCCTCGTCGGCCCAGTCCCGGCGAGCGAACCCGACCAGCGCGAAGGTCGGTGGCAGCAGCCCGCGGTTGGCCAGGTCGTAGATGGCCGGCATGAGCTTGCGCCGGGCCAGGTCGCCGGTGACACCGAAGATCACCACACCACACGGGCCGGCGATGCGGGGCAGGCGCTTGTCCCGCTTGTCCCGCAGCGGATTCCGCCACTGCGCGGCGGTGTTTCGCGCTGCCCCGGCGCCGGCCATCAGATCACTTGGCGGCTTCGAGCTGCGCTGAGGTGGCGTCCAGCAGTTCGCCCCAGGATGTCTCGAACTTCTCCACGCCCTCGGACTCCAACACCTCGAACACATCGGGCAGGTCGATGCCCACGGCTGCGAGCTGGTCGAAGACGGCCTGGGAGGCCGATGCGGTGCCGGTGATGGTGTCGCCGGTGATGTCCCCGTGGTCGGCCACCGCGTCCAGCGTCGGCTCCGGCATGGTGTTGACGGTGTTGGCCGCAACCAACTCGGTGACGTAGAGGGTGTCCGGGTAGTCCGGGTTCTTGACGCCGGTCGAAGCCCACAACGGGCGCTGCACCCGGGCGCCGTGTGCCGCCAGCGCGGCGAAGCGCTCGCCGGCGAACACCTCTTCGTAGGCGGCGTAGGCCAGCCGGGCGTTGGCGACCCCGGCCTGTCCGCGTAGCGCCAGCGCTTCGGCTGAGCCGATCTTCTCCAGCCGGGCGTCGATCTCGGTGTCGACCCGGGATACGAAGAACGAGGCCACCGAGTGGATCTTGGCCAGGTCGTGCCCGGCGGCCTTGGCGGCCTCCAGGCCGGCCAGGTAGGCGTCCATCACCTCACGGTGCCGCTCGACGGAGAAGATCAGCGTGACGTTGACCGAGATCCCTTCGGCCAGTACCGCGGTGATGGCCGGCAGGCCTGCCTTGGTGGCCGGGATCTTGATGAACAGGTTGGGGCGGTCGACGATCTTCCACAGCTCGACGGCCTGCGCGACGGTCTTGTCGGTGTCATGGGCCAGACGCGGGTCGACCTCGATCGACACCCGGCCGTCCACACCGTCGGATGCCTCCCACGCGTGGGTCAGCACCTCGCACGCGTTGCGCACGTCGTCGGTGGTGACGGTGCGGATCACCGCGTCCACGTCGGCGCCACGGGCGGCCAGTTCGGCCAGTTGCCTGTCGTAGGCGTGGCCCTTCTCCAGTGCCTTCTGGAAGATGGTCGGGTTGGTGGTAACCCCGACCACACTGCGGGTGGCGACCAGCTCGGCCAGGTTGCCCGACGTGAGCCGGTCCCGGGACAGATCATCGAGCCACACCGATACGCCGGCGGCGCTCAGAGCGGCAAGCTTGGGGTTCTGAGTCATGTTGCGCTCCTTTGATTGACGTCAGTTTTCCAGGGTTCGCTCGGCGGCGGCGACGACGGCGCCGGCGGTCAGACCGAACTCACGGAACAGCGTTTGGTAGTCGGCGGATTCGCCGTAGCGCTCGATGGAGACGATCTCGCCGGTGTCGCCGACCAGCTTGTGCCAGCACTGGGCGATACCGGCTTCGACGGCCACCCGAGCCGACACCGACGGCGGCAACACCGCGTCGCGGTAGTCGGCCGGTTGCGCCTCGAACCACTCCAGACACGTCATCGACACCACGCGGGCGTTGATGTCCTTGTCCGCCAAGAGTTTCTGCGCCTCCACGGCGAGCTGCACCTCCGAGCCGGTGGCGATGATCACCACATCCGGCTCGGTGTCGTCGGCGCCGCCCAAGATGTAGCCGCCGCGCGCGACGCCCTCGGCGTCGGTGCCCTCCAGGACCGGCACATTCTGCCGGGTCAGGATCAGCCCGACCGGCCCGCTGTCCGCGCCGCGAGCCAGCACGGTGTGCCAGGCATAGGCCGTCTCGTTGGCGTCGGCCGGACGCACCACCGACAGTCGCGGGATGGCACGCAGCGCCGACAGATGTTCGATGGGCTGGTGGGTGGGGCCGTCCTCACCGAGCCCGATCGAGTCGTGCGTCCACACGTAAATCGGGTCGATGTCCATCAGTGCCGCCAGCCGGACCGCGGGCCGCATGTAGTCGGAGAACTGCAGGAAGGTGCCGCCGTAGGCACGGGTGGGCCCGTGCAGCACGATGCCGGACAGGATCGAGCCCATCGCGTGCTCGCGGATCCCGAAGTGCAGCGTGCGGCCGTACGGGTCGGCGGTGTACTCGCCGGTGGAGATCGACGCCGGCCCGAACGACTTGACACCGTCCATTGTGGTGTTGTTGCTGCCCGCCAGATCGGCTGAGCCGCCCCACAATTCGGGAAGCTTCGGCCCAACCGCGGCGAGCACCTTGCCGGAGGCGGCGCGGGTGGCCACCGCCTTGGAGCCGGGCTCCCAGTACGGCAGCTCGGCGTCCCAGCCCTGCGGCAGCTCACCGGCGAGCAACCGGTCCAGCAGCGCCTTCCGCTCCGGCTCGCGGGCCGCCCACGCCTCGAACTGCGCCTGCCAGTCGGCGTGGGCCTGCTTGCCGCGCGCCACCAACCCGCGGGTGTGGGTGATCACGTCCTCGCGGACGTCGAACGACTTGTCCGGGTCGAACCCGAGCGCGGACTTGGTGGCGGCCACCTCGTCGCCGCCGAGCGCCGAACCGTGGATGGCGCCGGTGTTCATCTTGCCCGGGGACGGGTAGCCGATGATGGTGCGCAGCGAGATGAACGAAGGCTTGTCGGTGACGGCCTTCGCCTTGGCGATCGCCTCCTCGATGCCGGCCACGTTCTCGCCGCCCTCGACTTCCTGGACGTGCCAGCCGTAGGACCGGTAGCGGGCGGCGGTGTCCTCGCACATCGCGATCGCGGTGTCGTCCTCGATCGAGATCTTGTTGTGGTCGTAGAAGACGATCAGATTGCCCAGCTGCTGAACCCCCGCCAGCGACGACGCCTCACTGGTGACGCCCTCCTGGATGTCACCGTCCGAGGCGATCACGTAGATGAAGTGGTCGAACGGGCTTTCGCCCGGTGCGGTGTCCGGGTCGAACAGCCCGCGCTCGTAGCGCGCGGCCATCGCCATGCCGACCGCTGAGGCCAGGCCCTGACCGAGCGGGCCGGTGGTGATCTCCACACCCTTGGTGTGCCGGAACTCCGGGTGTCCCGGGGTTTTGGAGCCCCAGGTGCGCAGCGCCTCGAGGTCAGCCAGCTCCAGCCCGAAACCGCCCAGGTAGAGCTGGACGTACAGGGTGAGGCTCGAGTGCCCGCAGGACAGCACGAACCGGTCGCGGCCCAGCCATTCGGTGTCGGACGGGTCGTGGCGCATCACCCGCTGGAACAGCGTGTAGGCCAGCGGTGCCAGGCTCATCGCGGTGCCCGGGTGGCCGTTGCCGACCTTCTGTACCGCGTCGGCGGCCAGCACCCGGGCGGTGTCGACCGCGACGGAGTCGATCTCAGCCCAGTCTGCGGGGTGGTGCGGGCGAGTAAGGGCGGAGATCTCTGCAGCAGTGGTCACGAACTTCAGGTCCTCATCTTCGAGATTTGGCTAGACGAGCCGGGGTGGTTGTCAGCCTAATCGCCGTCAATTGACCCTGCGATTCGGCCGACCCGGCCAGGCGGTCTACCATCGTCCGTAGTAGAAGCTGGCGTCGCAGCTGCCATCCTAGGAGTCATCACGTGAGTATTCGCGAGCGCGCGCAGCCGCGCCGAATACGCGCAATACGCAGCACGTTGTTGGCGTATCTGTCACTGACCAAGCCGCGGATCATCGAGTTGCTGCTGGTCACCACCATTCCGGCGATGCTGCTTGCCGACCGCGGCACGGTGAATCCGCTGCTGATCTTCAACACCATGATCGGCGGGATGTTGGCCGCTGCGGGCGCCCACGCCCTGAACTGCGTCGTCGATGCCGACATCGACAAGGTGATGAAGCGCACGGCGCGCCGGCCGCTGGCTCGCGAGGTGGTGCCGACCCGCAACGCGCTGATCTTCGGCCTGGCCCTCAGTGCGGTCTCCTTCGTCTGGCTGTGGCGCACAACCAACCTGATGTCCGGTGTGCTGGCGGTGGCCACCATCGCGTTCTACGTGTTCGGCTACTCGATGCTGCTCAAGCGCCGCACCTCGCAGAACGTGGTGTGGGGCGGGGCGGCCGGCTGCATGCCGGTGGTGATCGGCTGGTCGGCGGTGACCGGCACCATCGGCTGGCCGGCGCTGGTGATGTTTTTGGTGATCTTCTTCTGGACGCCGCCGCACACCTGGGCGCTGGCGATGCGCTACAAGGAGGACTACGCGGCGGCAGGGGTGCCGATGCTGCCGGTGGTCGCCAGTGAACGCGTCGTCACCCACCGGATCGTGGTCTACACCTGGGCGACGGTGATCGCCACGCTGGCGCTGGTGCCCGCCGCCGGGTGGCTGTACGCCGCCGTGGCGTCGCTGGCCGGGGCATGGTTCCTGGTCATGGCGCACCAGCTCTACGCCGGTGTCCGCCGCGGCGAACCGGTCAAGCCGCTGCGGCTGTTCCTGCAGTCGAACAACTACCTGGCGGCGGTGTTCTGCGCGCTGGCGGTGGACTCGGCGATCGGTCTGCCCACGCTGTTCTGAGCCCTCGCTATCGCCGGTCCCACTCGAATCGGGTCTCCGGGCCCTGGCGAAGTGCCGCGGCGATGCGCTCATGCATGCGCCTCGGCATCTCCGGCAGCGCGGAGAGCTCCCACCAGCGCGCGTCGGTGCTCTCGTCGTCGGCCGGGTAGGGGTTGCCTGCCACCCAGCGCATGACGAATACGTGGTCGAGGTACTGGGCCTGATCGCCGTTGACGTGGGTCACCGGTGCGGTGGTGTGCACCCAGGCCAGCCGTTCGGGCGCCGCGGTGACACCGGTCTCCTCGGCGACCTCCCGGACCGCGGCGTCGGCCGGCTCCTCGCCGGGATCGACGATCCCGGTCACCGGCGCCCAGACGCCGTTGTCGGCCCGCTTCACCAGTAGCACCTCGTCGCCGCGGATCACCACCGCCGTCACTCCGATCAGCCACAGCGGGTCATGGCCGATATGTGCCCGGAGATCGACGATGAACTGCGGAGTCGGCATGTGATCGATCGTGCCAGCCGACTTGCTCATTCTTCGCGACACCGAGAAGAGTTTGGCAACCCGAAACTAAAGATTCGCTAGAGTGAATTCTTGTGTTTGGACCGCTGTGGATGGCGTCGCCGCCGGAGGTGCACGCAACGCTGCTCAGCAGCGGGCCCGGCCCCGGGCCGCTGCTGGCTGCTGCGGCGGCGTGGTCGGCGTTGAGCCTGGAGTACGCCCAGGTCGCCGAGGAACTCCAAGCAGTGGTGGGCGCGACGGTGGGTGCGGCGTGGCAGGGGGAGGCAGCGTTGCGCTACGAAGCGGCGCACCAGCCATACCTGGCGTGGTTGACGCGCGCCGCCGCCGAGAGCGCACACATGGCTGCGGCGCACGAATCGGCGGCGGCCGCCTACGTCACGGCGTTGGCGGCCATGCCCACGCTGCCGGAGCTGGCCGCAAACCACGCCACTCATGGCGTACTGATCGCCACGAACTTCTTTGGGATCAACACCATTCCGATTGCACTCAACGAAGCCGACTATCTCCGCATGTGGGTGCAGGCCGCCACGGTTATGGCGACCTATCAAGCTGTCAGCGAGGCCACCCTGGCCGGCGCCCCCCGCGCCGCTCATGTGGCCCCTATTCAGAAGGCGGAGTCCGGTCCGGCTTGGTGGTCGCCGCAACCGATCACCGAGAACCCCCTGCAGGGCCTACTCGATGTCCTCGAACCATTCCTGAAAAGCCTCGGTCTAGGAGACGGCTTCGCTGGGCCCGACCGCGTCACCAACGCGGTGACAACCGTCGTCGCGGAATTCCTGCAGAACTTCGGGCTCCATTGGGACCCGGCCGCCGGAACACTCAACGGCCTCGACTATGAGCTCTACGTCGATGCCACCCAACCGATCTGGTACCTCGTGCGAACTCTGGAGCTGTACCAGGACTTCCTGGCTATCACCCAGGACCCGAGTCAGATCATCCCGGCGCTGCAGTACTTCGCCGCCCTGGTGCTGTTCGACTGGCCCACCCATATCGCCCAGTTGCTGCAGGCGATAAGCCAGCCGGCGCTGGTGGCCGCCGCGGCGGGCGCGGTGGTCGCGCCTGTCGGCGGCCTGGGTGGCCTCGCCGGCCTGGCCGGGTTGGCTCAACCGGTGCCCGCGAGTGCCGCTGCGCCGGTGAGCCCGCTGACTCCGGTGGTCGTTGCCGACGTACCGGCTGTCGCGGTCGGCCCAGCGGTGGCGGCTGCCCCGCCGCCGCCGGCCCCGCCGCCGGCTGCCGCTCCGGCCGGTGCGGCGCCGGCGCCTCCGGCTCCAGCGCCGCCCGCGACCGTGCCCGCCGGTGCCCCGCTGTTCCCCTACCTGGTCGGGGGCGGGCCCCGGATCGACTACGGATCGGGGCTCGGAGCCCACGCCGCCGCCGCGGACAGCGCCAAGCGGAAGACCCCCACCCCGGAGGCCGCCTCGGCCGCGGCGGCAGCGGAATCCCGCCGGGCCAGACGCCTCCGGCGGCGCAAAACCAGACCGGGGCACGGTGACGCCGCGATGAATCTGACCGTCGGGGTGACCCCGGACTGGGAACCGGCACCGGTGTCCGATCACGGTGCCGGGGATCTGGGACGCACCGGCAGTGTGCAGGCCGCCGGCAGCCGCGCGACCGGGCTCACCCGGCTGGAAGGGGCGGAGTTCGCCGACGGCCCCCGGGTGCCGCTACTTCCCGACGGCTGGAAGGCCGGCTAAGGGTCGAGCACGATCGAGCCCACCGTGCGGCGAGCCTGCAGGTCCCGGTGGGCTTCGGCCGCGTCGGCAAGCGGGTAGTGCCGGCTCACCGTGACCTCAAGCGTTCCGTCTCCGATCGCCTCGAACAGTTCCCCGGCGCGCCAGGCGAATTCCGGTGCGGTGCGGGTGAAATGAGCCAGATTGGGCCGCGTCAGGTACACCGATCCCGCGGCGTTGAGCCGCTGCGGATCGACCGGCGGCACCGGTCCGCTGGCCGCGCCGAACAACGCCAGCGTGCCCCGTACCGCCAGGCTCGCCAGGCTGGCGTCGAACGTCGCCGCGCCCACCCCGTCGTACACCGCAACCACCCCGCCGCCGGTCAACTCCCGGATGCGGGCGCCGAATGCGGCCGCGGCCTCGCTGTCCGAGCCGGGGTAGTCGAGCACCTCGACGGCGCCGGCCCGACGCGACAACTCGGCCTTGGCCGGGCTGGACACCGTGGTGATCACCCGGGCCCCGAGCGCGGTGGCCCACTGGGTCAGGATGAGCCCCACGCCGCCGGCCCCGGCATGCAGCAGGACGGTGTCGTCGGGCTGCACCGGATACACCGACTTGATCAGATAGTGCGCCGTCAGGCCCTTGAGCAGTGCGGCGGCGGCCACGCCGGAGTCAACGCCGGCCGGAATGTGCGCCACCAAAGATGCCGGCGCCGTGCAGTATTGGGCGTAGGCACCGGTCGCAGCAGCGCTTGCCACACGGTCGCCGACTTCGAATGCGGTGACCCCCGCCCCGACCTCGGCCACGGTGCCGGCCGCCTCATTGCCGACCACGAACGGCAGCTCGGCGGGGTAGATCCCGGAGCGGAAATAGGTGTCGATGTAGTTGACCCCGACGGCCTCGACCCGGATCAAGACCTCACCGGAAGCGGGGGACGGTTGTGGTCTGTCGACATAGCTCAGGACCTCGGGTCCACCGGTCGCGGCGACTTCTACGGCGTGCATGGTGACTATCATCTCCGAATGTGAGGTCCGCATGAAGCTGGCCCGGCCCGACATCTTTCATCCGCGCATCGTGCTGGCGGAAGATTCGGGGCGCGGGTCCGAAGACGACGGTCGCGATGACGCCGACGACGACGCCGGCTTGATCGCTGCGCTGCGACACCGCGGGCTGCACGCCCGCCGACTGCCGTGGGACGACCCGGAGACCCTCGAAGCCGACCTGGTGATTCTGCGGACGACCGGCGGCGGCCCGGCCCGGCGCGCAGAATTCGCCGCCTGGACCAAGCGGGTGCGCAATCTGTTGAACCCACCCGAAGTGGTGGCCTGGAACGCCGACCGCCGCTACCTGGCCGACTTGCAGTGCGACGGAGTGCCGACCTCGACCGGGCACCCGGCGGCGGAGGTGACGTCGCTGGTGTTCTTCGGCGCAGGACGGTCGCATGCCTTCGGAGCCGCGGGCGCCGACCCCGACTTCGAACTGTGGGATGTGGGACGTGCCGCCCTGCGCGCGGCCGCGGAACGACTGAGCATCCGGATCGAGGAGTTGCTCTACGCGCGTGCCGACGTGGCGGGAACCACCGCGGATGCGTGCCTGATGAGCCTGGATCTGATTGCACCGCAATTGGGTTGGCGTGAACTCGACGCCGAAGAACGGGACCTGGCACAGCGCCGATTCGCGGTGGAGGTCTCCTCGGCGCTAGAGCGGCTCGGGCTGGGCCCGCTCGCGCAGCGACGCCCATAGCGCCGCGGTGGCTCCGGTGACCAGCACGGCGCCCGCAACGTGCATGGTGACCAGTACGGCGGGCACCCCGGTGAAGTATTGGACGACGCCGATCAGTCCCTGCCCCAAGGTCAGTGCTATCACCACGGCCAGCCGGCGCGGCACCGGTTTGGCCGCCCGCACCGCCGCCAACCCGAAGCCCAGGCCCACCACCAGCCCGAGGAAACCGATCAGCAGGGACTCGTGCAGGTGGGCCAGCGTGGCGACCTCCACCTTGAGGCGGGCCACCGTGCGGGTCGCGCTCTTGTCCCCGGCGTGTGGGCCGGCGGCGGTCACCAGGGTTCCGGTCACCAGCACGGCGGCCAGTATGGCGGCGCACAGCGCGGTCAACCGCCGCAACGGCGCCGGGACCAGCTCGATCACCAAGGCCCCGCCCTCGAAGTCGGGCTCACCGACCTTCACGTAGAACAGCACCGCCAGCCACACCATCAGCATCGAGACCAGCAGGTGCACGGCCACCGTCCACCAGGCCAGCCCGGTGCGCACGGTGATGCCGCCGATCACCGCCTGGAGCACTGTGGAGCCCGGCATCAGCCAGGCGTAGACCAGTACCTCGGTGCGCCGCCGCGCCCGGATCACGGCCAGCACGGCCAGGGCCGCGGTGATGACGACCGCGAAAGTGACCATGCGGTTGCCGAACTCGATGGCCTGGTGAATCCGGGGCACCTCCGAGACCGCCACCGGTACATAGCTGCCCGGGAAGCACTGCGGCCAGGTCGGGCAGCCGAGCCCGGATGCGGTGACGCGAACGATCGCGCCGGTGACCGCGATGAAACCCTGGGTGAACACCACGGCGGCGGCCAGCCACCGCTGGGTGCGCAGGCCCGGTTCGGGCAGCAGGTCCACCAGGCGCATCAGGAACCGTCCCACGGGCCTGATCGTAGAGGATCGGTAACTACAGGCCGTAGTAGGCAGGGTGTGCGCCGGTCAGCTGAACCGGAACCACCGCACGGCTCCCACGGCCGCCAACACGCCCCACGCCGCCACCACCGCGATGCCGAACCAGTCGACCGAGACGCTCAATGCCTGTGACAGCGCCTCGGTGAGGGCTCCCGACGGGGTCAGCCGCGCCAGCCAGCGGATGGTGTCGGGCACCAGGTCGGTTTCCACCGTCAGCGCGCCGAGTCCGCCGAACACGAACCACATCAGGTTGGCGGCGGCCAGCACGATCTCGGCTCGCAGACTGCCGCCGAGCAGCAGGCCCATGGCGGCGAAGCATGCGGTCCCCAGTGCGATGACGATCGCCCCGAGAGCCAGTCCGGCCATCGTCGGCCGCCAACCCAGCCCGATGCCGATCGCCCCGAGCAGCACGGACTGCAACAGAACCACCGTCGCCACCGAGAGCGACTTGCCGGCGATGACGCCCCATACCGGTAGCGCGGTGGCGCCCAGCCGTTTCAGTGCCCCGTAGCGGCGGTCGAACGCCACGGCGATCGCCTGGCCGGTGAACGCGGTGGCGATCACCGCCAGCGACATGATCACCGGCAGCAGTGTGGTGGCGCGCTCGGCATGACCTTCCCCGAACGGGCCCAGCGGCAGCACCGACAGCCCGACCAGCAGGGTGATCGGGATGAACATGGTCAGCAGCAGCTGCTCGCCGTTGCGCAGCAGCAGGGTCAGCTCCAACCGGTACTGCGCGGCCAGCATGGCCGCCACGCCAGCCGGACGCGGGTCCGGGGTGAAGGTGCCGGGCGGGAACGCCTGATGGGTGGTCATGCGCGCAGCTCCCGTCCGGTCAGCTCCAAGAACACGTCCTCCAGGCTGCGCTGCTCCACCCGCAGCTGGGTGGCCAGCACGTCGACCCGGGCGCACCAAGAGGTCACCGTCGCCAGCACCTGCGGGTCCACCGAGCCCTCGACCAGGTATTCGCCGGGCAGCACCTCGCTGGCCCGGTAGCCCTCCGGCAACGCCGCGATCAGCAGCGACAGATCCAGGCGCGGGGGCGCGGTGAAGCGCAGCTGCCCCTGGGCGCCGCTGCGGGTCAGCTCCTGCGGTGTGCCGGCGGCCACCACCTTCCCGTGGTCGATGATCAGCAGCCGGTCGGCCAGCTCCTCGGCCTCCCGCAGATGGTGTGTGGTCAGCACAACGGTCACGCCGTCGCGGCGCAGCGCGTCGATCAGCTCCCACACCAGCAGCCGGGCGTGCGCGTCCATGCCGGCGGTCGGCTCGTCGAGGAACACCAGCTCCGGCCGGCCGACCAGCGCACACGCCAGTGCCAGCCGCTGCTGTTGCCCGCCCGAGAGCCGGCGGTAGGTGGTGCGGGCCGCATCGGTCAGTCCGAGGGTCTCCAGCAGCCACTGCGGGTCCAGCGGGTTCGCCGAATACGACGCGACCAGCTTGAGCATCTCGCCGGCGCGCGCCGCGGGGTAACCGCCGCCGCCCTGCAACATCACTCCGATACGTTCGCGCAGCCGGTCATTGTCGGTTACCGGGTCCAGCCCGAGGACTTCGATGGTGCCGGCGTCCGGGCGCACGAATCCCTCGCACATCTCGACCGTCGTCGTCTTACCGGCGCCGTTCGGGCCGAGCAACGCAAACACCTCCGCGGTGTGCACCTCGAGATCGAGGTCGGCGACGGCGATCGTCTCCCCGTATCGTTTGCGCACCCCGCGCAACCGCACTGCGACAGCTGAGTTCACGGGGAATCAGCGTAAGCGTCCGCGGTGGTGGCCGACGGCGGGGTGGGTCCCTCCACCGCTGCGGCAGCCGCCGGGCGGGCGGGTTCGGCCGGCAACTCTCGCCACGGCAGGCGCCGGTAGGTCAGCAGGAACAACCCGAGCACCACGACGGCACTGGCCAGGGTGGCGTCCACGATCTGGAAGAGGGCGAAGCGGTCGCCGTTGGCGGTCGGGCCGAAAATGCCCACCACCAGCGTCACGCCGATCACCGCGATCCGGAAGCTCGGGCGGGTCGCCCAGGCGGCGAGCGGGATGATCGCCCACAGCAGGTACCACGGCTGTACCACCGGGAACAGCAGCACCGTGATGCCCAGGGCCACGCCGAGGCCGCCGACGGGATGCAGCCGGCCTTGGAACACCACCAGCAGCAGCCAGACCACCAGCACCGCGATGATCAGCACACCGATGGCACGGGTCAGTGACAGCACCGCGGTGGTGTGATCGCCCAGGCCCAGCAGGATTCCCACCTGGCCGGTGCCGAGGGCGAGCAGGGTCGGAGGAGACATCCAGCTGCGCACCACGTTGGCCGTGCCCAGGGTGAACACCCAGCCGAAGCCCAGCCCACTGGCCCAGCCGATCAGAGCCGTCACCGCCGCGGCCAGCGCGCTCATTCCGGTACCGGCGAGCAGAAACGCCCGCAGGTCACCGCCCCAGCGCCAGCCCAGCGCCATGGTGACGAACCCGAGCGCCAGCAGCGACGGCAGCTTGACCTGCGACGACAGCGTGATCAGCACGGCGCCCGCGAGTAGTTCGGCCAGCGGCGCCCAATCATGCCGGGTGGGGTGCTGATGCAGATCGGGGAACAGGGGCTTGGCCGCGGTGATCCCGCGCAGGGCGAACTCGGTGCCGGTCAGCATCAGGCCCAGCATCAGTGCCTCGTTGTGGATCCCGGCGACCAGGTGCATCAACAGCAGCGGGTTGGCCGCACCCAGCCACAGGGCGCTGACCTCGGCCACCCCGCAGCGCGCCGCCAGCCGGGGAACCGCCCACACGATCAACCCGACACCGATCAGCACCACCACCCGATGGCACAACACCGCCGTGACGATGTTCTCGCCGGTCAACGCCGATATTCCCCGGCCGATCCACAGGAACAGCGGGCCGTAGGGCGCCGGCGTCTCCCGCCACAGGCTGGGTACCGACAGGGTGAACACGTGATCCAGGCCCAAGGCCCGCGCCGGACCCACCCGGTAGGGGTCCAGGCCGAGCCGGGAGATCTGACTCTGCGCCAGGTAGGAGTAGACGTCCTTGCTGTACATCGGCGGGGCCACCAGCAGCGGCAGCATCCACAGCAGCAGGGTGCGGTCGAGTTGACTGCGTGACATCCGCCGCCGACCGAGGGCGAACCGGCCCAGCATCAGCCAGGCCAGCGCCATCATCACCGCGCCGGTCGTGGTCATCGTCAGGGCCACCGTGGCCATTCGCGACGGCAGGTTCAGCAGCCGGACCCCGAAAGTCGGGTCCTGGATCACCGGCCGGGCGCCGGCTCCCAGCGCACCGATGGCCATCAGCACGGTGCCGGTAGCTCCGAACAGCCGGGTGCGGCGCAGTGCGACCAGCTCAGCGTCATTCAGGGGCGCGCCGACGGTGCGCTCATCGCCGTGCAGGTGCGCGATCGACGTGCTCAGCGAGTGCCGGCGGACTGCCATCCCAGCAGCGTAACGGCCGCTGGTCGTCGGCCCGCCGGACGTGGGATGTGACCAGCGCCACGGCTGATCAGGGCCCAACTGAGGTAACCCTTTCTAGACCGGGTCTCGGAATTGCGTCACACTGGTGTTGTGAAAATCGAGGCCTCCGAAGAGGTCGGGGTGAAGGCCACCCCCGAAACCGCCGGGCAGCGCCCCGGCGGTGCGATGGTGCCCGACGCCCAGCCGGTGGCTGATCTCACCGGCGGCCATGACACCCGTCACGCGGTGGTCCGCCTGCTGATGGAATCCGGATCCATCACCGCCGGGGAGATCGGTGCCCGGTTGGGCCTCTCCGCCGCCGGGGTGCGCCGCCACCTGGACGCGCTGATCGAGATGGGTTACGCCGAGGCGCATGCCGCGGCCTCCTGGCAGCAGGTGGGGCGCGGCCGGCCGGCGAAGCGCTTCCAGCTCACCGAGGCCGGGCGGGGCAAGCTCGAGCACCGCTATGACGATCTCGCGGTGGCCGCGATGCGCCAGCTGCGGGAGATCGGCGGTGAGGATGCGGTGGTCGACTTCGCGCGCCAGCGCATCGACACCATCCTGGCCAAGGTTGCCGCCGTGGCCGCCGGAGGCGGCACCGAAGCCGACGGCGACCTGGAGGCCACCGCCGAGCGCATCGCCGCCGCACTGACCGAGGCCGGCTACGTCGCCACCACCGCGCGAGTGGACGGGGGCGTCCCGGCGGTGCAGATCCTGCAGCACCACTGCCCGGTGGCCAACGTCGCCAAGGAGTTCCCGGAACTGTGCCGGGCCGAGCGGCAGGCGATGGCCGAAGTGCTGGGCACCCACGTGCAGCGGTTGGCGACCATCGTCGACGGCGGATACGTCTGCACCACCCATGTGCCGTTGGCCATCAAGGGCGCAAAGTCCGGCAAAGCCACCAGGACCACCACGAGGTCCGCCACCAGGACCACCACGAGCAATGAAGGAGCGTCACAATGACACTCGCACCGGACGCCGCAGCGGCAGCGGAGCCCACCCAGGAAGAGACCATCGCATCGCTGGGCCGGTACGAATTCGGTTGGGCCGACAGCGATGCCGCGGGCGCCGCCGCCCAGCGGGGTATCTCCGAGGAGGTCGTGCGCGACATCTCCGCGAAGAAGAACGAGCCGGAGTGGATGCTTGAGGCTCGGCTGCGCGCGTACCGGACCTTTATGAAGAAGCCGATGCCCAACTGGGGCTCGGATCTGTCCGGGATCGACTTCGACAACATCAAATACTTCGTGCGGTCCACCGAGAAGCAGGCCCAGACCTGGGACGACCTGCCCGACGACATCCGCAACACCTACGACCGGCTGGGCATCCCGGAAGCCGAGAAGCAGCGCTACATCGGTGGGGTAGCGGCTCAGTACGAAAGTGAGGTTGTTTACCACAAGATCCGGGAAGACCTTGAGCAACAAGGGGTTATATTCCTGGACACCGACACCGCGCTACGGGAACACGAGGACCTGTTCCGGGAGCACTTCGCCACGGTGATCCCGGCCGGGGACAACAAGTTCTCCGCGCTCAACACCGCGGTGTGGAGCGGGGGATCGTTCATCTACGTGCCCAAGGGCGTGCACGTGGACATCCCGCTGCAGGCCTACTTCCGGATCAACACCGAGAACATGGGGCAGTTCGAGCGCACCCTGATCATCGTCGACGAAGACGCCTACGTGCACTACATCGAGGGCTGCACCGCGCCGGTGTACACCTCTGACTCGCTGCACTCCGCGGTGGTGGAGATCGTCGTCAAGCCACGGGGCCGGTGCCGCTACACCACCATCCAGAACTGGTCGGTCAACGTCTACAACCTGGTCACCAAGCGGGCGCGGGCCGAGGCCGGCGCCACCATGGAGTGGGTCGACGGCAACATCGGCTCCAAGGTCACCATGAAGTACCCGGCGGTGTGGATGACCGGCGAACACGCCAAGGGCGAGGTGCTCTCGGTGGCGTTCGCCGGTGAGGACCAGCACCAGGACACCGGCGCCAAGATGCTGCACCTTGCGCCCAACACCTCGAGCAACATCGTCTCCAAGTCGGTGTCGCGGGGCGGCGGCCGGTCCTCCTACCGGGGGCTGGTAGAGATCCACAAGGGCGCGCACGGGGCGAAGTCGAGCGTGAAATGCGATGCGCTGCTGGTCGATGACGTCAGCCGCAGCGACACCTACCCCTATGTCGACATCCGTGAGGACGACGTCACCGTCGGCCACGAGGCCACCGTGTCGAAGGTCAGCGAGAACCAGTTGTTCTACCTGATGAGCCGGGGCCTCACCGAGGACGAGGCGATGGCAATGGTGGTGCGCGGCTTCATCGAGCCGATCGCCAAGGAACTGCCGATGGAGTATGCGCTGGAACTCAACAAGCTGATCCAGCTGCAGATGGAAGGCTCGGTGGGCTAGTGGCTTCGGCTGGTTTGACGTCCGCCCCGGCAGCCAACCTGACCGCAGCGGTCGAAGGTGCCACCAAGGGAACTCAATTCACCTCGTTCGACGTCGACGCCTTCGAGGTGCCGCACGGTCGCGACGAGGTGTGGCGGTTCACCCCGCTGCGCCGGCTGCGCGGCCTGCACGACGGGTCCGCGGTCGCCGACGCCGCCGCCGGCATCGAGGTGCTCGGTTCGGAGGCGGTACGGGTCGAGACCGTTGCGCGCGGCGATGACCGGCTGGGAGCAGCCGGAGTTCCGGCGGACCGTATTGCCGCCCAAGCGTTCTCGGCGTTCCGCGACGCGACGGTGGTGACGGTGCCAAAGGAGACCGTCATCGAGGATCCGATCACGATCACCGTCACCGGCCCGGGCGCCGGCGCGACGGCGTTCGGCCATCTGCAGCTGCGCGCCGAGGAACTGTCGCGGGCGACGGTGGTGATCGACGTGCGGGGCAGTGGAACCTACGCCGACAACGTCGAATTCGTGGTCGGTGACGCCGCGCAGCTGACCGTGGTGTGGATCGCCGACGGCGCCGCGGATTTGGTGCACGTCACCATGCACCACGCGGCGCTGGGCAAGGACGCGGTGTTGCGGCACACCGCCGTCGAGCTGGGCGGCGAATTGGTGCGACTGACCGGGCGGGTCCGGTTCGACGGCCCGGGCGGTGACGCCGAGCTGCTCGGCCTGTACTTCGCCGACGACGGCCAGCACCTGGAGTCCCGACTGCTGGTCGACCACGGTCAGCCCAACTGCCGGTCGAACGTGCTCTACAAGGGCGCGCTGCAGGGCGACCCCGATTCGGCCCTGCCGGACGCCCACACCGTCTGGGTCGGGGACGTCCTGATCCGCGCGACCGGCGTCGGCACCGACACCTTCGAGGTGAATCGCAACCTGGTTCTGGCCGACGGCGCCCGGGCCGACTCGATCCCCAACCTGGAGATCGAGACCGGGGAGATCATCCAGGCCGGACATGCCAGCGCGACCGGGCGCTTCGACGACGTGCAGCTGTTCTATCTGCAGGCGCGCGGCATCCCGGAAGACCAGGCCCGGCGCCTGATTGTGCGCGGCTTCTTCGGCGAGATCATCTCCAAGATCCCCGTGCCGTTCGTACAGGAGCGCCTCACCGAGGCCGTCGAGCGTGAACTCGCGGTCACCGAGAACAAATAATCCCGAACGCATCACCTAAGGACACGAATCAGCAATGAGCACACTGGAAATCAAGGATCTGCACGTGAGTGTGTCGCCGGGCGGATCCGGGGACGACGGCGCGGCGACCATCCCGATCCTGCACGGCGTCGACCTCACGGTGAACTCCGGTGAGACGCACGCCCTGATGGGGCCGAACGGGTCGGGCAAGTCCACCCTGTCGTACGCGATCGCCGGGCACCCCAAGTACACCGTGACGTCCGGGTCGATCACGCTCGACGGCCAGGACGTGCTGGCGATGACCGTCGACGAACGCGCCCGCGCGGGGCTGTTCCTGGCGATGCAGTACCCGGTCGAGGTGCCGGGGGTGTCGATGTCGAACTTCCTGCGCACCGCGGTGACCGCGATGCGCGGCGAGGCGCCGAAGCTGCGGGCCTGGATCAAGGAGCAGCGGGCGGCGTTCGCCGAGTTGGGCATCGACTCCGGGTTCGCCGAACGCAACGTCAACGAGGGCTTCTCCGGCGGGGAGAAGAAGCGCCACGAGATCCTGCAGCTCAGCCTGCTCAAGCCGAAGATCGCGATCCTGGATGAGACCGACTCCGGCCTGGACGTCGACGCGCTGCGGGTGGTCAGCGAAGGGGTGAACCGCTACAAGGAGGCGGAGAACGGCGGCGTGCTGCTGATCACCCACTACACCCGCATCCTGCGTTACATCCAGCCGCAGTTCGTGCACGTATTCGCCGGCGGGCGCATCGTCGAGTCCGGCGGCCCGGAACTGGCCGACGAGCTGGAGGAGAACGGCTACGAGCGTTTCACCGCCGTCAACAGCAGCGACCCGGTGGCACCGGCGGGGGCGTGACATGACGGTCTCGGTCAGTCGTCCGGCGGCGCCGGACCTGAATGCGATCCGGGCGGACTTCCCGATCCTGAATCGCGTCATGCGCGGCGGAAGCCGACTGGCCTACCTGGATTCCGGCGCCACCTCGCAGCGTCCACTGCCGGTGCTCGACGCAGAGCGCGAGTTCCTGCTGAAGTCCAACGGCGCGGTGCACCGCGGGGCGCACCAGCTCATGGAGGAGGCCACCGACGCCTACGAGGACGGCCGGTCGGCGATCGCGCGCTTCGTCGGCGCCGACCCGGACGAGCTGGTGTTCACCAAGAACGCCACCGAGTCGCTGAACCTGGTGTCGTATGCGCTGGGCGACAACCGCTTCGAGCGGGCGGTCGGCCCGGGCGACGTGATCGTCACCACCGAGTTGGAGCATCACGCAAATCTGGTTCCGTGGCAGGAGCTGGCGCGGCGTACCGGTGCGACGTTGCAGTGGTATGAGGTGACGCCCGACGGGCGCATCGACCTGGATTCGCTGTCCCTTGACGAGCGGGTCAAAGTCGTCGCATTCACCCATCACTCGAACGTGACCGGTGCGCTGGCACCGGTTGGTGAACTGGTGTCGCGGGCCCGCGCCGTCGGTGCGCTCACCGTGCTGGACGCCTGCCAGTCGGTTCCGCACCAGCCGGTCGACCTGCACGGGTTGGACGTCGACTTCGCCGCGTTCTCCGGTCATAAGATGCTGGGCCCCAACGGGATCGGTGTGCTGTACGGCCGGCGCGAGCTGTTGGGCGCGCTGCCGCCGTTCCTCACCGGCGGTTCGATGATCGAGACGGTCACGATGTCCTCGAGCACCTACGCGCCGACGCCGCAACGGTTCGAGGCCGGCACCCCGATGACCTCGCAGGTGGTGGGCCTGGCCGCCGCGGCCCGCTACCTGGACGCCATCGGGATGGACGTGGTGGAGGCCCACGAACGCGAACTGGTGGCCGCCGCACTCGACGGCCTCGCCGGCATACCCGGGGTGCGCATCGTCGGGCCCACCACGATGACCGATCGGGGTTCGCCGGTGTCGTTCGTGATCGACGGTGTGCACGCGCACGATGTCGGCCAAGTGCTCGACGACGACGGTGTCGCGGTCCGAGTGGGCCACCATTGCGCGATGCCGTTGCACCGCAAGTTCAATGTGGCTGCCACCGCCCGAGCGTCGTTCGCGGTGTACAACACCCACGACGAGGTGGAGCGCCTGATTGCCGGGGTGCGCCGCGCCGTGGAATTCTTCGGGGGAGCCTGACCCATGCGTCTTGAGCAGTTCTATCAGGAAGTGATCCTCGATCACTACAAGCATCCGCAGCATCGCGGTCTGCGGGAGCCCTACGGCGCGCAGGTACATCACGTCAACCCCACCTGCGGTGACGAACTGACCCTGCGGGTGGCGCTGTCGCCCGACGGCACGCAGATCGCCGACGTCTCCTACGACGGTCAGGGCTGCTCCATCTCTCAGGCGGCGACCTCGGTGCTGGCCAGCCAGGTGATCGGATCGACGGTGGACCAGGCCTTGGCCACCTTCGACGCCTTCCACGAGATGGTGTCGTCGCGGGGGACCGTCGAGGGCGACGAGGAGGTGCTCGGCGACGGCATCGCCTTTGCCGGGGTGGCCAAGTATCCGGCCCGGGTCAAGTGCGCGCTGCTGGGCTGGATGGCATTCAAAGATGCGCTGGCGCAGGCACTTTCGAAGACAGAAGAACAGACGTTGGCATCCGTCAGTGTCTCAACCCAGGAGATGAACCGATGAGCGAATTGGGACCGGACGAGCTGCTCGCCGAACTCGAGGAATCGATGCACGACGTCATCGACCCCGAGATCGGCATCAACGTCGTGGACCTGGGCCTGATGTACGACCTCTCGGTCCGGCAGGACGAAGACGGTCCGGCCGCGGTCGTCACCATGACACTCACCTCGCCGGCCTGCCCGCTGCAGGACATGATCGTCGAGCAGATCCAGAACGCCACGGTGGGTACCGGTTTGGTCAAGAAGGCTGACGTCAACTGGGTATGGGAACCCGCCTGGGGACCGGACAAGATCACCGACGAGGGTCGCGAGATGATGCGCGCCGTCGGCTTCACGGTCTGAGCGTTTCCGACAGCGTGTTCTGGCTCTGCCGGACCTGCGGGGTAGAGCACGACGCGACGCCGCAGGTGTGCGCGATCTGCGCCGATGACAGGCAGTGGGTTCCCGCCGACGGTCAGCACTGGGCGACGCTGACCGAATTGGCCGGCGAGGGCATGCGGTCCATCACCACCGTCCTGGAGTCCGGGTTGATCGGCGTCGGCAGCACACCGCCGCTCGGGATCGGCCAGCTGGGCAAGCTGGTGTGCACCCCGCGCGGCAACATGCTCTGGGACCCTTCGGGGTTCGTCGACGACGCCGCGGTGGCCGCGGTCGCCGACCACGGCCCGGTTCTCGGGGTGGTTGCGAGCCACCCGCACATGTTCGGCGCGCAGGTCGAATGGGCCCGGGCGCTCGGTGGGGTGCCGGTGTACGTCAACGCCGCCGACAAGCACTGGGTGATGCGGCCGGACCCGGTGATCGCCTACTGGTCGGGCCGACTGGAGCTCGCGCCCGGGTTGACGGTGCTCCAGGTCGGCGGCCACTTCCCGGGCAGCTCCGTCGCGTGCTGGGATGACGGGGCCGACGGTCGCGGTGTGCTGCTGGTCGGCGACACGATCTTCCCCAACCCGGACCGGCGCACCGTGGCGTTCCTGCGCAGCTACCCGAACCGGATCCCGCTGTCGGCCGCCGTCGTCCAACGGATGGCCGGCACGTTGGAGCAGCTGCGCTTCGACCGCATCTACGGATTGCACACCAACACCATCGACACCGACGGCGCGGCAGCGGTCCGGTTCTCCGCCGACCGCCATGCGGCGTGGGTGCGCGGCGACCACGACGATCTCACCTGAGGCGAGCCGCCGCGCGGCACGAGTGACGGTCGCTGCCATACTCGTCGCGTGAACCGCTTGAGCCCTTTGGCGGCGGTCGACTGCGACTTCAGGACTGAGGAAGAGCGGACACGGTGACGACGAGCAGGCGACGCTTCATGGCCGGGATGGCGGCTGCGGCGGCGGGCACGGCGGTCGGTGGGCTCGCCGCGTGCGGATCGCGGGGACCCGGGGCCGACACCATCTTCATGGGCGGCCCAGTGGTAACCGTGGTGCCGGGCGCTGCCGAGGCCGAAGCACTCGCGGTCACCGGCGGGCGGATCAGCAAGGTCGGAACGGCCGAGGAGGTGCTGCGGCTGCGGGGGTCCGAGACCACCGTCGTCGACCTGCACGGGCGGGCGCTGCTGCCTGCGTTCGTGGAGCCGCACGGCCATCCCTTCGAGATGGGCACCACGCTGGCGCCGCCGGCCATCGACGTGCGCCCCTTCACGGTGTCGACCGCCGGCGGGGTGTTCACCAAGCTCGCCGAGGCCGTCGCGGACACACCCAAAGGCCAGCCGATCCTGCTCAACGGGGTCGATCCACTGCTGCAAACCGGGCTGCAGCCCTTCAGCCGCACCGAGCTGGACCGATTGGCGCCGCACAACCCCGTCGTGATCATCAGCAACAGCGGCCACGCCGCCTACGGCAACACCGCCGCCTTCACCGCGGCCGGCATCACCAAGACCACCCCGAACCCGTCCGGGGCGCAGTACGTCCACGGGCCCGACGGTCAGCTGACCGGCGAGGTGCGCGAGGCGGCGGCGTTGATGGCGCTCACCGCACCGTTCTCCGGCGCCATCATGGCCAACGCCGGCGACAACCTGCGCTGGGCCTACTCCCAGCTGGCCCGGGCCGGTATCGCCACCGCTACCGAGCACTCCTACGACGCACGGACGCAATCGGAGGTGTTCTCCAAACTCGCCGCGCAGTCCGACTGTGCCCTGCGGGTCCGCGCGTACGAGATCGGCACGCCTGAGCTGGCCGAGGATCCGGACAACGTGCGCGGCAGGCGGGCCGGTGCGGACGTGCTGTTCGACAAGATCGGGATGAAGATCTGGGCGGACGGGTCACCGTGGCAGGGCAACATCTTCACGACCTTCCCGTACCTGACCAATGCGACCACCGCGGCGATGGGGCTGGGTCCGAATCATCGCGGCACCATGAACTTCACCCCGGAACAGATCCAGGAGCTGACAGCGGCCTTCGTCGATCAACACTGGCAGGTCTCCTGCCATGTCCACGGCGATGCCGCGATCGACGTCGTGCTGGACGCGTTCGAGCGGGCGAAGACACCCCCGGCGCTGCGGCCCCGGATGGAACACGTCGGCGCCATGAGACCCGATCAGTTCGCTCGGGCCGCGCAGCTGGGAGTCACCCCGAGCCTGTTCATCGAACACATCTACTTCTGGGGAGATGTGCTGGTGGACAAGTTGTTCGGGCCCGAGCACGGGTCGCACTGGATGTCGGCGAGCTCGGCGCTGGACGCCGGTCTGCGGCTGTCGTTTCACAACGACGGCACCGTCACCCCGCCCAACCCGATCGGCAACATCGCCACCGCGGTCAACCGAATCGCCAAGGGCAGCGGCAGGGTGCTGGCCCCCGAGCAGCGCATCGGCGTCGACGCGGCGATCAGGGCGCAGACGCTCAACGCCGCCTGGCAGTTACGGCTGGACACCGAGATCGGCAGCCTGGAAGCCGGCAAGTACGCCGATCTGGTTGTGCTGTCGCAGAACCCACGCCGGGTGCCGCCGGCCGAACTGCGCGACGTGGCCGTGGAGGCCACCTACCTGATGGGCCGGCAGACCTACGGGAAGGTGCTGGGGTAGCGCTCCTCGCCTGCCGCCGGGTCGCCCGTGAGTCGGAATCTGACGACGCGACACGCCACTGTCACGTCGTCAGATTCCGACTGGGCATCGACCTTGGTCGGCCTGACCCGGCCTAGGCTCGCGGCTCGGGGCAGGTGCCGTCGCCGGCCCAGACGGTGACCTTGGTGGCCTGCAGCACGCCGTCGCCGTCCTTGGCCCCGCGGGCGGCGACACACTTTCCGGCACTGATCGACGGTGCGCTGACCGCGATCAGCCGCCGGACGGGGGTGCTGTCGGTGATCGTGACGGTGGTCTGCCCGGACGAGCCGGTGACCGTCAGGGTGTCACCGGAGACCGAGTCGACGACGCCGCCGACACCATGGTGCGGGCGCGCCGGGGCATCGACCGCCGCAGCCGGACGCTGCGGGCACTTGCCGTCGACCGCGGTGGTGATCGCCACGAACTTCGCGGTGATGGCGCCGCCGTCGGCCGGGGCGCTGTCGGGACCGGCGCCGGCCTTGATGCAGGTGCCGGCGGTGATCTCGCCGCGCTGCGCGGGCACCGACTCGAAGACCCGGGCGTCGTCGGCCAGGGTCACGGTGGTGGTACCGGTCGATTGGGTCACCTCGAAGGTGTTGCCGGATGCCGAGGACACCGACCCCATGACACGGTCGCCGTGGGCGAAAGCCGGTGCCGGAACGAACAGCGCGACGGCGAACAGCGCAGCGGCGCCGGTGAGCGCATGGGTGCTGGGACGGGCTGGCATCAGTATTACTCCGATCGTCGACGGCGGCGGCCCGGAGTGCCGCCGCACGGTTGCTACCACCGTCGACGGTCGAGTTAGCGACAAGCTAGCTCTGAGCTGTGAGCCCGCTGTGTAGGCCGCTCCACCGGCGCGCGATGGCGGCCGGGAACACCGCGGGCCCCCCGGGCGTTGGCCCAGTCATGGCAACTCAAGACCTCACCGCAGCGAAGTTCGAAGAAACCATCGCCGACAACGACATCGTGCTGGTCGATTTCTGGGCATCATGGTGTGGGCCGTGCCGCTCGTTCGCCCCGACCTTCGCGGCCGCCTCGGAGAACCACCCCGACGTGGTGTTCGCCAAGGTCGACACCGAGGCCGAACAGCAGTTGGCCGCTGCGGCCCAGATCCGGTCCATTCCCACGCTGATGGCCTTCAAGAAGGGCACGCTGGTGTTCAACCAGGCCGGGGCGCTTCCCGCTGCGGCGCTGGAAAGCCTGGTCCAGCAGGTCAAGGACCTCGATGTCGAGGCCGCCCTGGCCGAACAGGCCGGTCAGAACAAGCCCGACCAGGTGTGACGGTCCGCACGCGATAGCGTGCACCCGTGTCCAACGCATCCGAGCACGGCTCCGAATTCGTCCTAGTCGAGCGCCCGCGTCCGCAGGTCGCCCTGATCACGCTGAACCGCCCGGAGCGGATGAACTCGATGGCGTTCGACGTCATGGTGCCGCTGCGCGACGCGCTGGCGGAGGTCAGCTACGACAACTCGGTGCGGGTGGTCGTGCTGACCGGGGCGGGCCGCGGATTCTCCTCGGGCGCCGACCACAAGTCCGCCGGTGCGGTGCCGCATGTGGCCGGTCTGACCCGGCCCAGTTTCGGACTGCGGTCGATGGAACTGCTCGACGACATCATCCTGGCGCTGCGGCGCCTGCACCAGCCGGTGATCGCCGCGGTCAACGGGGCGGCCATCGGCGGTGGACTGTGCCTGGCGCTGGCCGCCGACATCCGGGTGGCCGCCTCGGGCGCCTACTTCCGCGCCGCCGGGATCAACAACGGGCTGACCGCCAGTGAGCTGGGCCTGAGCTACCTGTTGCCCAGGGCGATCGGGGCGTCGCGAGCATTCGAGATCATGCTCACCGGCCGCGACGTCGACGCCGTGGAGGCCGAGCGGATCGGACTGGTTTCCCGGGTGGTCGAACAGCCGGCCCTTCTCGACACCTGCTACGACCTGGCCGAGCGGATCGCCGGGTTCTCCCGGCCGGGGACCGAATTGACCAAGCGCACGCTTTGGAGCGGACTCGACGCCGGTAGTCTGGAGGGGCACATGCAGGCCGAGGGGCTCGGACAGCTCTACGTGCGCCTGCTGACCAGCAACTTCGAGGAAGCCGTCGCTGCGCGCGCCGAGAAGCGCCCACCGGCCTTCACTGACGATAAGTAGCAAGAACACGACAGGAGTACGCGCGCGTGATTACCGCAACGGGCCTGGAGGTCCGCGCCGGAGCGCGCACCCTGCTCGACTCGGTTGACTCGGTGCTGCGGATCCAACCCGGCGACCGGATCGGCCTGGTCGGCCGCAACGGCGCCGGCAAGACCACCACGCTGCGCATCCTGGCCGGCGAGGGCGAGCCCTACGCGGGCACCATCACCCGCACCGGCGAGGTCGGCTACCTGCCGCAGGACCCCCGGGAGGGCAATCTCGACGTCCTGGCCCGCGACCGGGTGCTCTCGGCACGCGGCCTCGACGCGATCCTGGCCGACCTGGAAAAGCAGCAGGTGTTGATGGCCGAGGTCGTCGATGACGCCGCCCGCGATCGCGCCATCCGCCGCTACGGACAGCTCGAGGAGCGGTTCGCGGCGCTGGGCGGCTATGCCGCCGAGAGCGAGGCGGGCCGGATCTGCACCAGCCTGGGCCTGCCCGAGCGGGTGCTGACCCAGCCGCTGCGCACCCTGTCCGGCGGCCAGCGCCGCCGAGTGGAGCTGGCCCGCATCCTGTTCGCCGCCGGTGACGGTGGTTCCGGCGGTGCGGGCTCGGGCACCACCCTGCTGCTCGACGAACCGACCAACCACCTGGACGCCGACTCGATCGGGTGGCTGCGCGACTTCCTGAAGAACCACAGCGGGGGACTGGTCCTGATCAGTCACGATGTGGACCTGCTGGCCGACGTGGTCAATCGGGTGTGGTTCCTCGACGCGGTGCGCGGTGAGGCCGATGTGTACAACATGGGCTGGCAGAAGTACCTCGACGCCCGGGCGACCGATGAGCAGCGTCGCCGCCGGGAGCGGGCCAATGCCGAACGCAAGGTGGCCGCGCTGCGCACCCAGGCCGCCAAGCTGGGCGCCAAAGCCACCAAAGCCGTTGCAGCGCAGAACATGCTGCGTCGGGCGGACCGGATGCTGGCAGCGCTGGACGAGGAGCGGGTCGCCGACAAGGTCGCCAGGATCAAGTTCCCGACCCCGGCCGCGTGTGGCAAGACTCCGCTGATGGCCAGCGGTCTGACCAAGATGTACGGCTCGCTGGAGGTGTTCACCGGCGTGGACCTGGCCATCGACCGGGGATCTCGGGTGGTGGTGCTGGGTCTCAACGGTGCCGGCAAGACCACGCTGCTGCGGGTGCTGGCCGGGGTCGAGACCCCCGACGCCGGTCAACTCGAACCCGGCCACGGCTGCAAGATCGGCTATTTCGCCCAGGAGCACGACACCATCGACAACGCGGCGACGGTGTGGGAGAACACCGTTCACGCCGCCCCCGACACCTCCGAGCAGGAGCTGCGCGGGCTGCTGGGCGCGTTCATGTTCACCGGACCGCAGCTGGATCAGCCGGCCGGCACGCTGTCCGGCGGTGAGAAGACCCGCCTGGCGCTGGCCGGGCTGGTGGCCTCCACCGCGAACGTGCTGTTACTCGACGAGCCGACCAACAACCTCGATCCCGCCTCGCGGGAGCAGGTTCTGGACGCGCTGCGCAGCTATCAGGGCGCGGTGGTGCTGGTCACCCACGACCCGGGGGCGGCCGAGGCGCTGGACCCGCAGCGGGTGGTGTTGCTGCCCGACGGCACCGAGGACCATTGGTCGGCGGACTATCGCGACCTGATCGAGCTGGCATAGCGGCGATCGCGGCGGTCGCCGCCATCGGATCAGCCGGAGCGCCCCCGCGTCGGCATTTCAGCCAAAGTCGCCCGACAGCGCCAACGCCTTCCTACGCTGAACCCGTTCAGTCGGCGAGGGGATGGTGAGGGGACGTGGCGACGACGACGAAGCCGAACAAGCTGCGTGATCGACAGCTGGTCGAGTTGCGAACCGCTTATGAACGGGGGGCCAGCATCCGCACCCTGGCGGCATCCACCGGGCGTTCGTACGGTTCGGTGCACAGCATGCTGCGGGAGTCGGGTGCGGCGATGCGCAGCCGTGGCGGACCGAATCACCGCACGCGGTCTCGCTAGCGTTACTCCGTACTGCTCGCCGAACGTGTACTCAGCCCGAGAAATCGCGAGAAAATCGTCCTGAGTGCACGCTCGGTGCGAACACACGCGAAGTAACATCAGCTCTGCCGCACCGAGTCTTCGACCAGGTCGAGGACCGCGGACAACCGCTCGGGATCCTCGCCGGAGGCCAGTCGTGCGACCAGGCCGTCGAGCACGAGGTCCAAGTAGCAGTGCAACACGTCGCCGGGCACATCGCCGCGCAGCCGGCCGGCCTGCTTCTGGCGATGCAGTCGATCCGTTGTCGCAGCAGATAATTCGGCCGACCGCTCCGCCCAGCCGCGGCTGAACTCCGGATCGTGACGCAGCTTGCGGGCGATCTCCAACCGGGTGGCCAGCCAGTCATACTGCTCGGGCGCCGCCAACATGTCCCGCATCACACCGATCAGCCCCTCGCGCGAAGCGACATCGGCCATGCGCTGCGCGTCCTCGCGGGCCAGCTCGAAGAACAGGGTGTCCTTGTCGCGGAAGTGATGGAAGATCGCTCCGCGCGACAACCCGACCGTCTGCTCCAGTCGCCGCACCGTCGCCCCGTCGTAACCGTAGGCGGCGAAGCACCGCCGCGCGCCATCGAGGATCTGGCGGCGTCGGGCCGCCAGGTGATCCTCGCTGACCCTGGGCATCAGGTGGTCGCTGCCTACGCGGTCTGCGTCGACTTCAACATGTTGCGCAGCACGTACTGCAGGATGCCGCCGTTGCGGTAGTAGTCGGCCTCGCCGGGGGTGTCGATGCGCACCACCGCGTCGAACTCGACGACGCCACCGTCTTCCTTAGTGGCCTTGACGTGCACCGTCTTCGGCGTCTTGCCCTTGTTGAGCTCTTCGATGCCGGTGATGTCGAACACCTCGGTGCCGTCCAGCTTCAGCGACGCCGCGGACTCGCCCGCGGGGAACTGCAGCGGGATCACGCCCATGCCGATCAGGTTGGAGCGGTGGATGCGCTCGAACGATTCGGTGATGACGGCCTTGACGCCCAGCAGCGTGGTGCCCTTGGCCGCCCAGTCGCGGGAGGAGCCGGACCCATATTCTTTGCCGCCCAGCACCACCAGCGGGATGCCGGCCTTCCGGTAGTTCATGCACGCGTTGTAGATGAACTCCTTGGGGCCGCCCTCCTGGGTGAAGTCGCGGGTGTAGCCGCCCTGGGTGCCCTCCAGGCCGATGGTGTCCAGCAATCGGTTCTGCAGGCGGATGTTGGCGAAGGTGCCGCGGACCATCACCTCGTGGTTACCGCGCCGGCTGCCCAGCGAGTTGTAGTCCTTCTGTGCCACACCGTGCGCGTCCAGGTAGTCCGCGGCCGGGGTGCCCGGCTTGATCGGGCCGGCCGGGCTGATGTGGTCGGTGGTCACCGAGTCGCCCAACAGTGCCATGACGCGGGCGCCCTTGATGTCCGACACCGGCGCGGGCTCCATGCCCATGCCATCGAAGTACGGGGCCTTGCGCACGTAGGTCGAGGCCTCGTCCCAGGCGAAGGTGTCACCGTCCGGGGTGGCCAGGTTGCGCCAGCGCTCGTCGCCCTTGAACACATCGGCGTAGGACTTGCGGAACATGTCCTGGCTGATCGCGTTCTTGATGGTGTCGTCGATCTCCTGAGCCGACGGCCAGATGTCGCGCAGGTACACGTCGTTGCCGTCGTGGTCTTTGCCAAGAGAGTCGGTCTCGAAGTCGAAGTCCATGGTGCCGGCCAGCGCGTAGGCGATGACCAGCGGCGGGCTGGCCAGGTAGTTCATCTTGACGTCGGGGGAGATGCGGCCCTCGAAGTTGCGGTTACCCGACAGCACCGCGGTGACGGTCAGGTCTTCCTCGTTGACCGCCTTGGAGATCTGCTCCGGCAGCGGGCCGGTGTTGCCGATACACGTGGTGCAGCCGTAACCGCCCAGGTAGAAGCCCAGCTTCTCCAGGTAGGGCCACAGCCCGGCTTTCTCGTAGTAGTCGGTCACGACCTGCGACCCCGGCGCCATGTTGGTCTTCACCCACGGCTTGGAGGACAGGCCCTTCTCGACGGCGTTGCGGGCCAGCAGGGCCGCGCCGATCATCACCGACGGGTTGGAGGTGTTGGTGCAGGAGGTGATACCTGCAACGGCGACCGCGCCATGATCGAGGATGAACTCACCGCGCTCGCCCTTGATCCGGATCGGCTTGCTCGGCCGGCCCTCGGCGCCGTTGGCGGCGGACGCGACGTCCACGGCACCGTCGTCGGCGAAGCTCAGCTTGACCGGGTCGGAGGCGGGGAAGGACTCCTCGATGGCCTCGTCGAGCTGGGTGTGCGGCGCCGGGTGCTGCTCCTCGACATAGTTGTGGATGTCCTTGCGGAAGGCGACCTTGCTCTCCGACAACAGGATTCGGTCCTGCGGGCGCTTCGGGCCGGCGATCGAGGGCACCACGGTGGACAGGTCCAGCTCCAGGTATTCGGAGAAGGCCGGCTCGTGGTCGGGGTTGTGCCACATGCCTTGAGCCTTGGCGTAGGCCTCGACCAGCGCGAGCTGCTCGTCGGTGCGGCCGGTCAGGCGCAGGTAGTTGATGGTCTCCGAGTCGATCGGGAAGATTGCGCAGGTGGAGCCGAACTCGGGGCTCATGTTGCCCAGCGTGGCGCGGTTGGCCAGCGGCACCTCGGCCACGCCCTTGCCGTAGAACTCGACGAACTTGCCCACCACGCCGTGCTTGCGCAGCATGTCGGTGACGGTCAGCACCACGTCGGTGGCGGTCACGCCCGGCTGGATCTCGCCGGTGAGCTTGAAGCCGACGACACGCGGGATCAGCATCGACACCGGCTGGCCCAGCATGGCGGCCTCGGCCTCGATACCGCCGACGCCCCAGCCCAGCACGCCCAAGCCGTTCTGCATGGTGGTGTGGCTGTCGGTACCCACACAGGTGTCGGGGTAGGCCTTGCCGTCACGGACCATGATGGTGCGCGCCAGGTACTCGATGTTGACCTGGTGCACGATGCCGGTGCCCGGCGGAACCACCTTGAAGTCGTCGAAGGCGCCCTGGCCCCAGCGCAGGAACTGGTAGCGCTCGGAGTTGCGCTCGTACTCCAACTCGACGTTGCGCTCGAAGGCGTCCGCGGTGCCGAAGACGTCGAGGATGACGGAGTGGTCGATCACCATCTCCGCCGGCGAGAGCGGGTTGACCTTGTTCGGGTCACCGCCCAGCGCGGCGACGGCCTCCCGCATGGTGGCCAGGTCCACGACGCATGGCACGCCGGTGAAGTCCTGCATGATCACCCGGGCCGGGGTGAACTGGATCTCGATGCTCGGCTCGGCCGACGGATCCCAGTTGGCCAGGGCCAGGATGTGATCCTTGGTGATGTTGGCGCCGTCCTCGGTGCGCAGCAGGTTCTCGGCCAGCACCTTGAGGCTGTAGGGGAGTTTCTCGGTGCCGGGCACGGCGTCGAGGCGGAAGATCTGATAGGTCTGGTCACCCACTGTGAGGGTGTCGCGGGCTCCGAACGAATTCACCGAATCTGTGCTGGTCACTTCAACTCCCCGAGATCGAGTTCTCATCCATCGACGGGTC
Source organism: Mycolicibacter longobardus (assembly GCF_002102265.1). Taxonomy (GTDB): domain Bacteria; phylum Actinomycetota; class Actinomycetes; order Mycobacteriales; family Mycobacteriaceae; genus Mycobacterium; species Mycobacterium longobardum. The sequence goes on from NZ_LQPG01000010.1 coordinate 317,435, forward strand.
CGCGCCGACGGGCGTCATAACCGTAACAGTACGATTGTCCTGTATAAAGTAAGGTTCACCTCACCTGAGCGGGGTTGATACCGTCGTCAACCGTGACGATCCAGCATCCGCCGGCCTATATCCCCGGCGAGCTCTGCATCACCGTCGGCCTCGACCCGGCGACTCCGCCGGACGACTGCATGGCGCTGGTGAAGGTCGCCGTTGCCGCCGACGGGGTGAGCGCGCCGGCCAACGACGTGTCGGCACTGCGCGAGGTGGTGGCCGAGGCGGGCCGCAACGGCATCGACCTCAAGGTGATCGAGGTGGCCCGCAACCCGGGGATGGACACCGCGCTGCGCGACGTCGCCACCGTGGTGGGCTACGACTACCCGGATTCCACCGTGCTGGTGCTCAGTACCACTTATGTCGGCAGCTACAGCGGCCAGTTCTCCCGGTCCAAGCTGGAGGCCGCCGAGGACCACGCCAAGACCGGCGATCCGGTGACGTCGGCGCAGAATTTTCTTCATGAATTGACCACCCCGGATCTGCCCTGGACGGGACTGACGGTGGTGTTGCTGGTGGGGGTCGCGGCAGCGGCTGTGGGCACCCGGTTTCTGCAGCGGCGCAGCAAACAGGCCGCCGAAAGCGCCAACGTCGCCGATTAGCGGCTTTACCTCCATAAATCTGGACACTGGGCGAATTAGTCATCACCCGGTGGTGGCCTGTGGCGAATAATCACGTCACCGAATGGTCACAACCCGCTCAATTACAAGAATGTAGTTTGTTACGAACGTTTCTCCAGTGACAGATGTGACGTATGGTCACAAAAGGCGCAGCTGTTGTACCTGTTGTTTTCGTGCCTTGGTCGCCGGCCCAGGCGCGGCGCCGCTGCCGAGAGTCCGAGGAGATCCAAGCCGAATGAGACGCATCCGCTGTGGCTCCGATGGCTCTGCCCTCCGGCTGGCGGCCCGGCTCGCCAAACCCTCGACGGTGTCGCTGCTCAGCGCCGCGCTGCTGCTGGGCACCCCCGGTCTGGTGACCGCCCAGCCGGACCCCGACGGCATCGCCGCGCTGATCGCCGACGTCGCCGAGGCCAACCAGCAGTTGCAGAACCTAGGCGCGCAGATCGCCGAAGAGAAGGAGAGCGTCAACAAGGCCCTGGTGGAACTGCAGACCGCACGCGAGGACGCCGACGCCGCCCAACACGAAGTCGAGGCCGGCCGGCAGGCGATCGCCGACGCCGACGCCGCGATCGTCGCCGCTCAGAAGCGGTTCAACACCTTCGCCGCGTCCACCTACGTCAATGGGCCCTCGGACAGCTACCTGACTGCGGCGGACCCGTCGGAGATGATCGCCACGGCCGCGGCCGGACAGACGCTCGCACTCAGCTCCCAGCAGGCCGTGGACACCCTGAAGCGGGCCCGCATCGAGCAGCTCAACAAGGAATCGGCCGCCCGGGCGGCCAAGCAGAAGGCCGACCAGGCGGTCGCCGACGCACAGTCGAGCCAGGACGCCGCGGTGGCCGCGCTCACCGACACCCAGCGCAGGTTCGGCGAACAGCAGGGTGAGATCGACCGGCTGGCGGCGCGGCGCAACGAGGCGCAGGCCAAGCTCGCCGCCGCCCGCCGCCAGGATCAGTCCCAGGAGGGTCCCGCGCCGGCCGGTGCTCCCACCGGCGACCGGTGGGGCAACGCCGTCGATCCCGCCAACCCCGCGGCGGCCAAGCAGGCCGAACAGTGGGACGGCCCCTGGGACCCGACGCTTCCGATGATCCCCAGCGCCAACATCCCCGGTGACCCGATCGCGGTCATCAACCAGGTGCTCGGGATCTCCCAGACCTCGGCCCAGGTGACCGCAAACATGGGTCGTAAGTTCCTGGAGTCGATCGGGCTGGCGAGTCCCGAGTCCTCCGGCATCAACAACGGCCAGATCCCGCGGGTGTACGGCCGGCAGGCCTCGGAGTACGTGATCCGCCGCGGCCTCTCGCAGCGTGGCGTGCCCTACTCCTGGGGCGGGGGCACGGCCGCGGGACCCAGCCGCGGTATCGGATCCGGTGCGGGCACAGTCGGTTTCGACTGTTCCGGGCTGATCCTGTACTCGTTCGCCGGGGTGGGCATCAAGCTGCCGCACTACTCCGGTTCGCAGTACAAGATGGGTCGCCAGATCCCGTCGGCGCTGGCGCGTCGCGGCGACGTCATCTTCTACGGCCCGGGCGGCAGCCAGCACGTGACGCTGTACCTGGGCAACGGCCTGATGCTGGAGGCCCCCGATGTGGGGCAACCGGTGAAGGTGTCGCCGGTGCGCAAGAGCGGCATGACGCCCTTTGTGGTCCGATACATCGAGTACTGACGGCGGAAAGCGAATGCGACAGAGTTCATTACGTCTGGCCCGGATCGCCGGGTCGCTGCTGGTGGCGATCCCGCTGATGATCGGCCTGGCCGCGCCGGCCGCGGCCGACGGGCCGTGGGACCCCACCCTGCCGGCGACCATCAGCGCCGGCGCGCCCGGTGACCCGCTGGCGATCGCCAACGCGTCGCTGCAGGCCACCGCGCAGGCCACCCAGACCACGATGGACCTGGGCCGCAAGTTCCTGTCCGGCCTCGGATTCAACGTGGGTGATGAAGCCGTCGGCAATGTGTCACCCGGCCAGCGGGTGCACGGCAAGCAGGCCATCGAGTACGTGATCCGGCGCGGCGGCTCCCAGATGGGGGTGCCGTATTCCTGGGGCGGCGGCTCGCTGACCGGACCCAGCAAGGGGATCGACTCCGGGGCCGGCACCGTCGGCTTCGACTGCTCGGGCCTGATGCGCTACGCGTTCGCCGGCGTCGGCGTGCTCATCCCGCGGTTCTCCGGCGACCAGTACAACGCGGGCCGGCATATCCCGCCCAGTCAGGCTCGCCGCGGCGACCTGATGTTCTGGGGGCCCGGCGGCGGCCAGCACGTCGCCATGTACCTCGGCGGCGGCAAGATGCTGGAGGCCTCCGGCAGCGCAGGCAAGACCGTCGTCAGCCCGGTGCGGACCGCCGGGATGACGCCTTATCTGACCCGGATCATCGAGTACTGACCCGCCCTGGAGGGGCCGTACGTCGACGGATGCCGCGAACCCTGGAATAGTGAAACGCGGGCACAACGCTGCCCCTCGGCCCCGTGCCGTGCAAGCAGTTGTGTCTGACCGACCTTTGTGGAGGATTTGTCGATGACGTCATCGGATGGGACGCCCGCGGGCGCCAGCGGTTTCCCCGGGGCCGAGGGTTCCCCGGCCGGCGGTAGCGGGCTCGCCGCCGACGTACACGCGCTGGAGCGGGCCATCTTCGAGGTCAAGCGCGTCATCGTCGGCCAGGACCAGCTCGTCGAGCGGATCCTGGTCGGCCTGCTGGCCAAGGGCCACGTGCTGCTCGAAGGTGTGCCCGGTGTCGCCAAGACCCTGGCCGTGGAGACCTTCGCCAAGGTGGTCGGCGGATCCTTCGCCCGGATCCAGTTCACCCCGGACCTGGTGCCGACCGACATCATCGGTACCCGCATCTACCGGCAGGGCCGCGAGGAGTTCGACACCGAGCTCGGCCCGGTGATGGTCAACTTCCTGCTGGCCGACGAGATCAACCGCGCGCCCGCCAAGGTGCAGTCGGCGCTGCTGGAGGTCATGCAGGAGCGCAAGGTGTCCATCGGCGGCAAGACCATTCCGCTGCCCACCCCGTTCCTGGTCATGGCCACCCAGAACCCGATCGAGCACGAGGGCGTCTACCCGCTGCCGGAGGCGCAGCGCGACCGCTTCCTGTTCAAGATCAACGTCGGCTACCCGTCACCGGAAGAGGAACGCGAGATCATCTACCGGATGGGGGTCACCCCGCCGGAGCCCAAGCAGATCCTCAACCCCGGCGACCTGCTGCGGTTGCAGGGCCTGGCGGCCAACAACTTCGTGCACCACGCGCTGGTCGACTACGTGGTCCGGGTGATCACCGCGACGCGGCAGCCCGAGCAGTTCGGCATGCCGGACGTGAAGAACTGGCTGTCCTTCGGTGCCTCGCCGCGTGCCTCGCTGGGCATCATCGCCGCGTCGCGGGCGCTGGCCCTGGTCCGCGGTCGCGACTACGTGATCCCGCAGGACGTCATCGAGGTCATCCCCGACGTGCTGCGGCACCGGCTGGTGCTGTCCTACGATGCGCTCGCCGATGAGATCACCTCGGAGATCGTCATCAACCGGGTGCTGCAGACGGTGCCGCTGCCGCAGGTGAACGCCGTTCCGCAGCAGCAGCACTCGCCGGCACCGGGTGCCCCGACCGCGGCGGCAGCGGCCGGCGGTCGGTGAGCGAGCCCGACCCGGGGCAGGGATCGCAGCAGGCCCCCGGAACCAGCACCGCGCCGCCGTCCATGCTGCGCGGCGGCATCCGCGACCCCAAGCTGGCCGCCGCGCTGCGCACCCTTGAGCTGACCGTCAAACGCAAGCTCGACGGGGTGCTGCACGGCGATCACCTGGGCCTGATTCCCGGCCCGGGCTCCGAGCCCGGCGAGTCACGGCTCTACCAGCCGGGTGACGACGTGCGCCGGATGGACTGGTCGGTCACGGCCCGCACCACCCATCCGCACGTCCGCCAGATGATCGCCGACCGGGAGCTGGAGACCTGGCTGGTGGTCGACATGTCGGCCAGTATGGACTTCGGCACCGCGACCTGCGAGAAGCGTGACCTGGCGGTGGCGGCCGCCGCGGCCATCGTCTACCTCAACAGCGGCGGCGGCAACCGGCTGGGGGCGCTGGTGGCCAACGGCGAGCGAGTGGTGCGGGTGCCGGCGCGCTCCGGGCGCAACCACGAGCAGACGCTGCTGCGCACCATCGCCACCATTCCCCGGGCCCCGGTGGGGGTGCGGGGAGACCTGGCCGCGGCCATCGACGCTTTGCGCCGGCCGGAACGCCGGCGCGGCATGGCGGTCATCATCAGCGACTTCCTCGGCCCGATCAACTGGATGCGCCCGCTGCGTGCGATCGCGGCCCGCCACGAGGTGCTGGGCATCGAGGTGCTCGACCCGCGCGACGTGGAGTTGCCGGACGTCGGCGACGTGGTGCTGCAGGACACCGAATCCGGGGTCACCCGCGAGTTCACCATCGACGCCAAGCTGCGCGACGACTTCGCCCGGGCCGCAACGGCACACCGCGCCGACGTCGCGCATGCGTTGCGCAGCTGTGGTGCGCCGCTGCTGGGGTTGCGCACCGACCGGGACTGGATCGCCGACATCGTCCGATTCGTCGAGTCACGCCGGCGCGGCGCGCTGGCGGGGATGCCGTGAACTCGACCCGCATAAAGACAGGTCTGCTATGACATTGCCGCTGCTCGGGCCGATGACGCTGTCGGGATTCGCGCACCCGTGGTTCTTCCTGTTCCTGTTCGTCGTCATGGGCCTGGTCGCGCTGTACATCCTCATGCAGGTGGCGCGCCAACGCCGGATCCTGCGGTTCGCCAACATGGAGCTGCTGGAGAGCGTGGCGCCCAAGTCGCCGACCCGCTGGCGGCACCTGTCGGCGATCCTGCTGATCGCCTCGCTGCTGCTGTTCACCGTCGCGATGGCCGGCCCGACTCACGATGTCCGGATCCCGCGCAACCGCGCGGTGGTGATGCTGGTGATCGACGTGTCCCAGTCGATGCGGGCCACCGACGTCGAACCCAGCAGGCTGGTCGCCGCGCAGGAGGCCGGCAAGCAGTTCGCCGACGAGCTCACCGCGGGCATCAACCTCGGCCTGATCGCCTACGCCGGCACTGCGACCGTGCTGACCTCGCCGACCACCAACCGCGAGGCGACCAAGGCCGCGATCGACAAGCTGCAGCTGGCGGACCGGACCGCCACCGGCGAGGGCATCTTCACCGCCCTGCAGGCGATCGCCACCGTGGGGGCGGTCATCGGTGGCGGCGACACCCCGCCGCCGGCCCGCATCGTGCTGCTCTCCGACGGCAAGGAGACCGTGCCGTCCAACCCCGACAACCCCAAGGGGGCGTTCACCGCGGCGCGTACCGCCAAGGATCAGGGCGTACCGGTCTCGACGATCTCCTTCGGCACGCCGTACGGCTACGTCGAGATCAACGAGCAGCGCCAACCGGTCCCGGTCGACGACGACTCGCTGAAGAAGATCGCCGACCTGTCCGGCGGCAGCGCCTACACCGCCTCCAGCCTGGCCCAGCTCAAAGAGGTCTACGCGACCCTGCAGGATCAGATCGGCTTCGAGACCATCCGCGGTGACGCCAGCACCGGGTGGCTGCGGCTGGGCGCGTTCATCCTCGCGCTGGCCGGGCTGGCCGCGTTGCTGCTGAACCGGCGGTTGCCCGCTTAGTTGACTCTGCGCTCACGTCGCAGAAGTGCGAGTAGCCCACGCCCTCAGCGCAGAGTCAACGTGTCGATTCGATAGGTTATGCCGGTGACAGACAGCGAAGCCCCCGCAGGCAAGCCCGCGTTCGTATCCCGTTCGGTCCTGGTCACCGGTGGAAACCGGGGCATCGGGTTGGCGATCGCACAGCGGCTGGCCGCTGATGGCCACAAGGTGGCGGTGACGCACCGCGGCTCCGGGGCACCGGAGGGGCTGTTCGGCGTCGTGTGCGACGTCACCGACAACGACGCCGTCGATCGCGCCTTCAAAGAGGTTGAGGAGCACCAGGGCCCGGTAGAGGTGCTGGTGTCCAACGCCGGTATCTCCAAGGACGCGTTCCTGATGCGGATGACCGAAGACCGGTTCGAAGAAGTCATCAACGCGAACCTGACCGGGGCATTCCGGGTGGCCCAGCGCGCGTCACGCAGCATGCAGCGCAAGCGATTCGGCCGGATCATTTTCATCGGGTCGGTCTCGGGCATGTGGGGCATCGGCAACCAGGCCAACTATGCGGCCGCCAAGGCCGGCCTGATCGGCATGGCCCGCTCCATCTCCCGCGAACTGTCCAAGGCCGGCGTCACCGCGAACGTCGTCGCCCCCGGCTACATCGACACCGAGATGACCCGCGCGCTCGACGAGCGGATCCAGGCCGGCGCACTGGAATTCATCCCGGCCAAGCGGGTCGGCACCGCCGAAGAGGTCGCGGGCGCCGTGAGCTTCCTGGCATCAGAGGACGCCAGTTACATCGCCGGCGCCGTCATTCCGGTCGACGGCGGCATGGGCATGGGCCACTAAAGGTAAGGACTGACATGGCAGGCATTCTCGAAGGCAAGCGGATCCTGGTCACCGGGATCATCACCGACTCCTCGATCGCGTTCCACATCGCCAAGGTGGCCCAGGAGGCCGGAGCGCAGCTGGTGTGCACCGGATTCGACCGGCTGCGGCTGATCCAGCGCATCATCGACCGGCTTCCCGAGCCCGCGCCGCTGCTGGAACTCGACGTGCAGAACCAGGAGCACCTCGACACGTTGGCCGCACGCATCACCGAGGTGATCGGAGAGGGCAACAAGATCGACGGCGTGGTGCACTCGATCGGCTTCATGCCGCAGACCGGCATGGGCATCAACCCGTTCTTCGACGCTCCGTATGAGGACGTGTCCAAGGGCATCCACATCTCCGCGTATTCCTATGCGTCGCTGGCCAAGGCGGTGCTGCCGATCATGAACCCGGGCGGGTCCATCGTCGGCATGGACTTCGATCCGACCCGGGCGATGCCGGCCTACAACTGGATGACGGTGGCCAAGAGCGCACTCGAGTCGGTGAACCGGTTCGTCGCCCGCGAGGCCGGCCAGTTCGGTGTGCGCTCGAATCTCGTTGCGGCCGGACCGATCCGAACCCTGGCGATGAGCGCGATCGTCGGCGGTGCGCTCGGTGAGGGTGCCGGCGAGCAGATCCGGCTGCTGGAGGAGGGCTGGGACCAGCGGGCCCCCATCGGCTGGGACATGAAGGACGCCGAGCCGGTGGCCAAGACCGTCTGCGCCATGCTCTCCGACTGGCTGCCGGCCACCACTGGAACGGTCGTCTACGCCGACGGTGGCGCTCACACCCAGTTGCTCTAAATGGCTTTAGACGCCGTCCTGCTGCTGTCGTTCGGCGGACCCGAGGGGCCCGAGCAGGTGCGGCCGTTCCTGGAGAACGTCACCCGGGGGCGCGGTGTGCCGGCGGCCCGCCTCGACGCCGTCGCCGAGCACTACCTGCATTTCGGTGGGGTGTCGCCCATCAACGGGATCAACCGGGCGCTGGCCGAGGCTATGCGTGCCGAAATGCCGGACTTGCCGGTGTATTTCGGCAACCGCAACTGGGAGCCCTACGCCGAAGACGTCGTCGCGCAGATGGCGGCCGACGGCGTTCGCCGCGCTGCGGTCTTTCCCACCTCGGCGTGGGGTGGGTATTCCGGTTGCGAGCAGTACGCCGAGGACATCGCCCGGGCCCGCCGGGTGGCAGGGGAGCGGGCCCCGGAGCTGGTCAAACTGCGCCAGTATTTCGATCACCCGTTGTTCGTGGCGATGTTCGCCGAGGCGATCGCCGCCGCGGCCGACACCCTGCCGGCCGGCCTGCGCGAGAGTGCCCGGCTGGTGTTCACCGCGCACTCGATCCCGGTGGCCGCCGACGAACGCTACGGTCCTCGGCTCTACAGCAGCCAGGTCGGCTACGCGACCGGGCTGGTCGCGGCCGCGGCGGGCTACCCCGACTACGACCAGGTCTGGCAGTCACGCTCCGGTCCGCCGCAAGTGCCTTGGCTGGAGCCCGATGTCGAGACGCATCTCGCGGCGCTGGCCGACGCGCGCGTGCCCGCGGTGATCGTCTGCCCGATCGGTTTCCTCAGCGACAACATCGAGGTGATCTGGGACCTCGACAACGAAGTACGTACCCAGGCGCAGGCGGCCGGAATCGCCTACACGCGGGCGGCCACCCCGAACTCCGATCGACGGCTGGCCCGCCTGGCTCGCAGCCTCATCGAGGAACTGCGCGACGGCACCGCACCCGAACGCGTCGCCGGACCGACCGCGCTGGGCTGCGGATTCGGGGTCAACGGCGAACCATGCGGGTCATCGCACTGCACCGCGGTGGTGGCACCCGCCGGTTAGCTCCGCCAGGCCGAGTGCAGAATCTCGGTCACCGCGGCGCTGCGCGCCGAGCGCACCACCGTCGTCAGCGGCGCAACCGCATCGACGGCGCGCTGCACCGCAGCCGACGATTGGGCGCTCGCGGTCAGCAGGTCGGCGCTGACCGTGATGATCGCCTCGACGTGCGCGGCGCTTTGCAGAACCCACACCGCACGGGTCGGTGCATGGTCCGGAATCCGGTGCAACAGCGCGGCTTCCATCATCTGTTCCACCCGCAGTCGCGGATCTTCCACGCCGTAGTCGGCCCAGCGTGAACCGGTGGAGCCCAACGCTTCGGCGGCTGTTCGCACCGCTGACCGCAACGCGTATTCGGCCTCGCCGAGATCGTGTTGTTCGGTGGCCGGCATATCGGTCAGCGGGAACACGGTCCAGCACAGTTCGGCGGCGTAGTCATCACCGGCGTCTTCCGGGTACGCCGGCACCAGCCCGATCGGGGGTGCGGCGTCAGACGACCCGATCAGTACGGCCTCACCGGCGAGGATCGCCTCCTGCTGAAAGATGGTCCCGGCCGGCAGTCCGCGGACATCGCCGGGGACCGGAAACACCGGTCGGATGCCGTCCCCGCCCGCCGATGATCCCGCGCCGCGCACCAGTTGCAGCAGTGATGCCGCTCCGCCCTGGTGTCCGCCGGCCCACCCCAACCCCGCCTCGCCGATGCTGACCGCGTCGTAGGCGGCAACCGATTGCACTGGCGCCCAAGCCGATAATGCGTCCAGCACGTCGTCGGGCGCGGCCCGGCCGGCAAGCCAGGCGTTCGCCCACACCGACAGGGACGTACTCGGGCACCACATGATGCAAGGCAGTGTAGTGGTCCGCGCGCTACCTCCCGGTCCACACAGGTTCGGGCGATTCTCGGGCTATCCTGAGGCATGCCGACTGCTCTGATCTGGTTGGTCTTCGCGCTCGGGCTTGCCGGGGCCGAAGCCCTCACCGGCGACATGTTTCTGCTGATGCTGTCTGGCGGGGCGCTGTCGGCGGCCGCCGCGAGCTGGTTGACGGACTGGCCGATCTGGACGGACGGCGCGGTGTTCCTGGTGGTGTCGGTGCTGCTGCTGGTCTTGGTGCGCCCCGCCCTGCGGCGCCGGCTCTGGTCCGGCGCGGGCAGCGAGACCGGCGTGGTCGCCTTGCACGGCAAGAGCGCCCTGGTGCTCGACCGGGTCGAACAGGACGGCGGCCGGGTGAAGCTGGGTGGGGAGGTATGGACGGCCCGCCCCCTCACCGACGGTGACGTCTTCGAGCCGGGCGAGCAGGTCACGGTGATGCACATCGACGGGGCTACCGCGGTGGTCAGCAAGATCGTGTAGAGGCTGTAGAGGAAGGATCTTTCATGGAAGGCGTTACAACCGGGCTGGTGTTGCTGGCCGTACTGGTGGTGTTCGCGGCGATCGTGGTCGCCAAGTCGGTCGCGCTGATTCCACAGGCCGAGGCGGCGGTCATCGAACGGCTGGGCCGCTACAGCCGCACCGTCAGTGGCCAGTTGACCCTGCTGGTGCCGTTCATCGACCGGGTACGCGCCCGCATCGACCTGCGTGAGCGGGTGGTGTCCTTCCCTCCGCAGCCGGTGATCACCGAAGACAACCTGACTCTCAACATCGACACCGTCGTCTACTTCCAGGTCACCAACCCCAAGGCCGCGGTGTATGAGATCAGCAACTACATCGTCGGCGTGGAGCAACTGACCACCACCACCCTGCGCAACGTGGTCGGCGGGATGACGCTGGAGCAGACGCTGACCTCCCGCGAGGTGATCAACAGTCAGCTGCGCGGCGTACTCGACGAGGCGACCGGACGCTGGGGCCTGCGGGTGGCCCGGGTGGAACTGCGCAGCATCGATCCGCCCCCGTCGATCCAGGCGTCGATGGAGAAGCAGATGAAGGCCGACCGGGAGAAGCGGGCGATGATCCTGACCGCCGAAGGTCAGCGCGAGGCCGCGATCAAGCAGGCCGAGGGGCAGAAGCAGGCCGAGATCCTGACCGCCGAGGGCGCCAAGCAGGCCGCGATCCTGGCCGCCGAAGCCGAGCGGCAGTCGCGGATGCTGCGGGCACAGGGTGAGCGGGCAGCGTCCTATCTGAAGGCCCAAGGGCAGGCCAAGGCGATCGAGAAGACGTTCGCGGCGATCAAGGCCGGCCGGCCCACCCCGGAGCTGCTGGCCTACCAGTACCTGCAGGTGCTGCCGGAGATGGCGCGTGGCGAGGCCAACAAGGTCTGGGTGGTGCCCAGCGATTTCGGCAGCGCCCTGCAGGGCTTCACCAAGCTGCTCGGAGCCCCCGGCGAGGACGGCGTCTTCCGGTACCAGCCGTCGCCCGTCGATGATTGGCCCAACCGGCCCGAGGACGACAGCGACGAGGTCGCCGACTGGTTCACCACCAAGACCGATCCTGCGATCGCCCAGGCGGTGGCCAAAGCCGAGGCGGACGCCCGCAAGCCGGTCGAGGGTGGGCTGCTGCCGCCGCAGCAGCTCGACCCGGGGATGGCGTGAATGCGCTGACGGCACGGCCCACGTACGCGGCGCTGGCCGCGTTTCTGGCCGGTGACGCGGTGGCGTCGGCGGTGCCGGTGCCCTATGTCGCCAAGAACATGGATGCCATGCGCATCCCGCCCGAGCTCCGCTGGGCGGTACCGGTGGCCAAAGCCGCCACCGCGCTGGGTCTGGCTTCGGTGTTCCGCTTCCCGGGCGTCGCCCGGGCCACCACCGGGTTGCTGACGTTGTATTTCGCCGGGGCGCTCGGCATCCACCTGCGGGTTCGCAACCGGGTGGCGAACATCATTCCGGCGGCGCTGCTCCTGGTGGTGTTCGCCGCGATGACGGTGCAGGGCCCGCACACCGCGGGGGACGGCGTACGGGCCCTGGAGTCATAACCTCTGCGGGGCGGCTAGCTCTTACGGGCCGCAGTGTGTTCGTCGAGGCTGGTCGCCTTGTAGGCGTAGGCGGCCACGACCGCGCCGATCACCTGGGCGAGCAGGTAGACCCAGAGGAACTTCCAGGCGAAAGTCCCCGACAGCATCAGGCCGAAGGTGATGGCCGGGTTGAACGCCCCGCCGGAGATGGCACCGACCGCCACCACACCGACGGTCACCACGAACCCGATCGCCAGACCGTAGAAGCTGTTGCCGGCGCTGTCTTTGCTGGTTGCGGTGTGCAAGACGACGTAGCACAGCGTGAATGTGAATACCAATTCGGCCAAGAATGCCGGCCAGACCGTGCCCGTCAGATCAAGCGCGTCGGCGGAGTACTTCTCATGCCACAGCCCGAATCCCACGCCGAAGGCGGCGAGTGCACCGACCAATTGGGCGACGATGTAGGGCCCGAGATCACCCAATGGCAAGGCACCCCGCAAATGTGCGGCGATCGAAACCGCCGGGTTGAGGTGGCCGCCCGAGATATGCCCGCTGGCATACACCATCACCATCAACACCGAGCCGACGCCCAGCGCGGTGGCGCCGACGCTGTCCGAGCCGCCCAGGACGATGCCCAGCACGGCGAACATGAAAACAAACGTGCCGATCATTTCGGTCAAATACTTGCGCACCGCGGCGTTCCGATCAGCCATTGATCCGGTCCCTTCAATCCGTCGAGCACTTGTCGACTTTGTGCTGTGCCAGCACATGGCACTAAGGAAGACTTTAACGGCGAGCGGGCCTTTTACTCTCCATTTGTGGACGGTTGTACACCGAATTGTTGCCGTATTGGTGAGGGCTTCGTGTCTATTTGCCCCAGGCGCTTTGCTCCGCGCCGTGCTGCGCTCAGCGGACGAACAACGTCAACAGCCTTCTGCCCACCGACCTCGCGGCCGAAGGACGCTCCGCCGACACCGTGACGGCATCCCCGAACCGCCGGCGCAGCTCGCGTTGCAGCCGGTCGCCCAGGGTCGATTCCGACGCGGGGCAGCCGTGGCAGGCACCGGACATCCGCACCCGCACCTGCTCACCGGTCACACCGACCAGCTCGATCGCCCCGCCGTGTGACGCGGCGAGTTCACCGATCGGCCCGCCGAGCAGCTCCTCGGCCGCCCGTGCCAATTCGCTGGTGCGTTCGGACAGGTCGATCCGCCATTCCGCCGGATCCCGGAGCGCCGTGTCGAGCGCCACCCGGATCTCCGCACCGCGAGCCCGCCAGCTCTGCTGTGGGCTCAGCGTGATCGCAATGTCCGCACCGTCGACGATCAACGCCTCGATCGTGCCGTCGTCCTGCAATTCCCCCAGCCGGCCCGGCGCGTGTCGTACCCGCCCGCTGCCGGGCATGCGATCGTGCACGACCACCCAGCGCACCCGTTGCGGGTTGCCGGTCGCCACCGCATGCATCGGGATCATGCGCCCAGACCCGACGCGATCGACCTGGCGGCGAAGGCCATCACCCAGGCCAGCACGAACATGTAGCCGAACGCGAACGCCGGCCATCGCCATGAGTTGGTCTCCCGGCGCATCACCGCGACGGTGGACATGCACTGCAGCGCGAACATGAAATACACCAACAGCGCGATGACCGTCGGTGCGGTGAACACCCGATTGCCGTGGTCGTCGGTTATGGCCGCCAGGGCCTGGCGCGGGGCCGACGGATTGGTCGCGGCCGAGACCTGCCCGAGGGTGGACACGAACACCTCCCGCGCCGACAGCGACCCGACCAACGCGATATTCGTACGCCAGTCGAAACCCAGGGGCGCGAACACCGGCTCGATCGCCTTGCCGACGCCGGCCGCGTAACTGTGGTCGAGCACGTAGGAGGCCGCGTCGGACTGCGAGAGCTGCGCGGTCTCGGTGCTGCGGGCCGGCAGATTCATCAACACCCAGAGCACCAGCGAGGTGGCCAGGATGACGGTTCCGGCCTTGCGCAAGAAGATCTTCGCCGCGTTCCACATCGCGATGAGAACCGCCGTGGGGGAAGGAAATCGATACGGTGGCAATTCCATGGTGAACGGCAGCAGGTCGCTGCGCAGAATCGTCGACTTGAACACCCACGCGGCCAGCAGAGCCGAGGTGCCACCACCGAGATACAGCAGGAACATGGTGACGCCCTGCGCGCTGAAGCCCCACCAATTCCGCTGCGGCGTCACCAGCAGGCCGACGAGCAGGGTGTAGACCGGCAGTCGGGCCGAGCAGGTCATCAACGGCGCACTGATGATGGTGGCGAGTCGATCCCGCGATGACGGCAACGTCCGGGTCGCCATGATCCCCGGAATCGCGCAGGCGAACGAAGAGAGCATCGCCACGAACGCGCGGCCCTCCAGTCCGGTCCTGGCCATGATGCGATCCATCAGGAACGCCGCCCGCGACATGTAGCCGACATTCTCCAGCAGCGCAATCAGCAAGAACAGCAACACAATCTGCGGAATGAACTGCAACACGGTCCCCACGCCGCCGATGACGCCCTCACCGAGGACACCACCGAGCACCGTGCCGCCGAGGTGGTTGTTCACCTGCGATCCCAGCCAGTCGAGTCCCGCGGCGATCCGATCCTGCAGCGGGGCGGCGACGGTGAAGATGATCTGGAAGAACGCGAACATCACGGCGAAGAAGATCGCGATGCCCCACAGCGGGTGCAGCACCCAGCCGTCGATCCGGCTGGTCCGCAGATCCCGGTGCGGGGCAACGTAGTCCGCGGCGGTGAGCACCGACGTCCCCCAGGCGTCCACCGCGTCGGCCTCCGACGGCGGCAGCACCGCCGGCCGGGACCAGGTGTGGCTGGACCTCAGCAGCGTGCGCAGACCCTCGATGCCGGTACCGCGGTTGGCGACAACAGCGACGACCGGCATGCCCAGCGCGGTGGCGAGGGCATCGACGTCGATCCGGCCGCCGCGGGAACTCAATTCATCGGTCATGGTGAGCACCAGCGCAGCGGGCAGCTCCAGGCGCAGCACCTGCCCCACCAGCGCGATGGAGCGGCGCAGGGTGGTGGCGTCGGCGACCAGCACGATCGCGTCGGGTGCGCCGATGCCGTCGACACGGCCGGCCAGCACGTCGGCGACAACCTGTTCGTCCGGACTGATCGGATCCAGGCTGTAGGTGCCGGGCAGGTCTTCGATCGCGAGTTCGACGTCACCGACGGTCAGGACGCCGACGCTGCGCCCCACCGTGACGCCCGGATAGTTGCCGGTTTTGGCCCGCAGCCCGGTCAGGTGGTTGAACACACTGGTCTTGCCGGCGTTCGGGCTTCCGACCAGCGCGATCCGTCGCGCCCGTGTCACATCGACGGCGGCTACGGAGCCGTCGTGGCAGTCCGTCATCGGTCACCATCCGCGGTGTCGATCTCGATGAGTCGGGCTTCCCGGCGGCGCAGACACAATTCGGTGTCCTGCACGCGGTAGATGGTGGGATCTCTCAGGGGCGCCCGGCGGATCACCTCGACGCGGGCGGCCGGGCGAAATCCGAGCTGCCGCAGCCGGCTCGCCACCGCGTCCGGGGCGTGCGGTGCGGCACCGGTGATGGTCGCAGCCTGCCCCGGAGCCAAGTCGGCGAGCACCGTCGCCGGTCCGGATCGATGCGACGATCGCCGCCGCCACCTGCGCATCAGACGCCCTAACGTTAGATCGGCTTATTGCTGCAAGGTACGCCTGATTCGCCCGCGGCGTCACCCGCCTGATCTGCGTCGTCAGCCGATGGTCACGGGTTCGGCAGGGTCGGGCTCGCAGGTTTCCGGACCGGCCGTGGGCCGCTGCCGACGGTGCGCGTGCACCTCGTAGACCAGCAGTGCCACCCCGACTGCCGCCGTGCAGGCCGACACGGCGAACAGCAGCGGGCTCACTTCGCCGGTCAGGGCGTCGCCGAGCACCACCACCGCGGCGGTGCCCGGCAGCAGCCCCACCAGGGTGGCCACCGTGTACGGCACCAGCCGCACCGCCGAGGCGCCGGCGGCGTAGTTGATCACCGAGAACGGGATAGCCGGAATCAGCCGCAGCGACACCACCGCCGGCCATCCGCGCTCACGCAGGCGCGCGTCGAGTGAGTCGAGCCGCGGATGGCGCACCACCCGGCGCAGCTGCCAACCGAACACCCGCATCAGGACCAGCGCCCCGACCGCGCTGAGCGCGCTGGCCACCACCGCCAGCACGACGCCCAGCCACGGGCCGAACAGCAGCCCGGCGGAGAGCGTGAACGCCGTCCGGGGGAACGGGAACACGGTGACCACCGTGTGCGCGGCCAGAAAGGCCAGTGGAAACCACGGGCCCAGGGTCTGCGCCCAGTCCCGCAGCTGCACAGCGGTGGGCACGGGGACCAGCAGTGCCACCGCGACCAGGCTCAGGATCACCACCGTGGTCCACGCCAACCGCCGAAGTGCCACCTGGCGCGCGGTGACGATGAACGCCGACCAAGCGCCGCGCAGCACGGGTGGGATTCGGGTCGCGGCGCGCGTCACGGAGCTCAAGACTACGGGCCGAGGGTTAACACTTCGCGTCACGCCGGGGGTGTTTCTCCGCTCGGCACACCTCGCCCGAGCCGGCCGATCGGCATCATTTAGCCTGGTTGACACGTGTGGGGTAGCGATCCATCAGCTACTCGCGAGTAACAACAGGGAGTCGCCGGTGTCTATCGACGTGTCCGCCGAACCCGCCGGCATGGAGCAGGCCCGTGCCCGCTGGCGTGCCGCGGTGGCCGGGGTGCTGGCCAAGAGCTCGCGGCGCGAGCAGGCCGACATCGAACGCGAGACCGGTGGAGAGCCGGAACGGTTGCTGGACACGCCGGTCGAGGGTGAGGCCGGGCAGGGCGGATTCGCCATCCATGCGCTCTACACCGCGCTCGACGCCCTGCCTGAGCAGCCGTTGCCGGGTCAGTGGCCCTATGTGCGCGGCGCCGACGCCCTGCGTGACGTCAACAGCGGCTGGAAGGTCGCCGAAGTCTTTCCCGTCGGTGGGCCCGGATCGGCCGCCGACACCAACGCTGCGGTCCTCAATGCCCTGACCGACGGCGTCAGCGCGCTGACCCTGCGGATCGGTGACGCCGGGGTGCCGGCAGCCGAGCTTCCACGAGTCTTCGACGACGTCTACCTGGGACTGGTTCCGGTGCTGCTCGACGGTGCCGAAGCCGGCGACTACACCACCGCCGCCGACGCGATGCTGGCGCTGGTCGACGGGCTCGACCCGGACAGCCGCGCGAACCTGTCGGTGGATCTGGGGGCCGACCCGCTGACCGCCCCGCTGGCGCGGCGCGCGGCACCGTCGATCGACGAGGTGATCGCGGTGGCGTCGCGCGCCGCCGGCCGGCAGGGAGTGCGGGCCATCGCCGTCAACGGTCCGGCGTTGCACAACCTGGGCGCCGGGGCGACGGGGGAGCTGGCGGCCGGGCTGGCCGCGGCGGTGGCCTACCTGCGGTTGCTCACCGAGGCCGGGCTCTCGGTCGCCGACGCGGCACGCCAGATCAGTTTCCGTCTCGCCGCGGACGACGACCAGTTCATCACCATCGCCAAGGTTCGCGCGGCACGGCAGTTGTGGGCGCGGGTCACCGAGGTGGCCGGGGCGCCGGAGTCCGGCGCCGCCGTGGTCCACGCGGAGACGTCATTGGCCATGATGACCCAGCGCGACCCGTGGGTGAACATGCTGCGCACCACCCTGGCCGCCTTCGGGGCCGGCGTCGGTGGGGCGGACACCGTGCTGGTGTGGCCCTTCGACACCGTGATCCCAGGGGGGCAGCCGGGCACCTCGGCGACCTTCGCCCGGCGGATCGCGCGCAACACCCAACTGCTGCTGCTGGAGGAGTCGCACCTGGGCCGGGTGCTCGACCCGGCCGGCGGATCCTGGTTCGTCGAAGACCTCACCGAGCGGTTGGCCGAGCAGGCCTGGCGCCAGTTCCAGGAGCTCGAAGCACTCGGGGGCTTCGAGGCCGCCCGCGGCCGCATCGGCGAGCGGATCGCCGAGGTTGCCGCCGCCCGGGCCGAGGACATCGCACATCGGCGTACCGCGATCACCGGCGTCAACGAATACCCCAACCTGGACGAACCGCCGTTGGCCGTATCGTCGCCGTCAGCCCAGCCGCATGACTCAGCCGAGCAGGCCGGGTTGCGTCGCTACGCGGCTCAGTTCGAGGCCCTGCGTGACCGTTCCGACGCCCATCTGGCCCGCACCGGCGCCCGGCCGCGGGTGCTGCTGCTGCCGGTCGGTCCCATGGCCGAACACAACATCCGGACCACCTTCGCCGCCAACCTGCTGGCCTCGGGCGGTATCGAGGTGATCAACCCCGGCGCGGTGGACGCCGACGCGGTGGCCGCGGCCGTCCAGCAAGCCGGCTCACCAGCCGTGGCGGTGCTGTGCGGCAGCGACGCACGCTACGGCGCCGAAGCCGCCGCGGTCATCGGGGCGGCTCGCGCCGCCGGAATCGGACGGGTCTACCTGGCGGGACCGGAGAAGGCCCTGGCGGGAGACTCCGACACCGACCCGAAGCCGGACGACTACCTGACCATGAAAATCGATGCGGTACAGGCGTTGTCGGACTTACTCACCCGATTGGGGGCCTGAGCGCCATGACCACCAGTACCTCACACGGCACCCTCGGCAGCTTCGCCGACGTCGCGCTGCACAGCGACCGCAGCGCCGAACCGGTCACCGATAGGGCTGTCGCCGAGCACGTCGCGGCCGCCGCGGCCGCGCACGGCTACACACCCGAGCAGCTGGAGTGGCACACCCCGGAAGGCATCGCGGTCAAGCCGGTCTACACCGCGGCGGACCGGTCCGCCGCGGTCGCCGACGGCTACCCGCTGGACAGCTTCCCCGGCGAAGCTCCGTTCGTGCGCGGGCCGTACCCGACGATGTATGTCAACCAGCCGTGGACGATCCGGCAGTACGCCGGGTTCTCCACCGCCGCGGACTCCAACGCGTTCTACCGCCGCAACCTCGCGGCCGGCCAGAAGGGCCTGTCGGTGGCCTTCGACCTGGCCACCCACCGCGGCTACGACTCCGATCACCCCCGGGTGCAGGGCGACGTCGGAATGGCCGGGGTGGCAATCGATTCCATCCTGGACATGCGGCAGCTGTTCGACGGGATCGACCTCAGCGCGGTCAGCGTGTCGATGACCATGAACGGTGCGGTGCTGCCGATCCTGGCGCTGTACGTGGTGGCCGCCGAGGAGCAGGGGGTGCCGCCGGAGAAACTGGCCGGCACCATCCAGAACGACATCCTCAAAGAGTTCATGGTGCGCAACACCTACATCTACCCGCCGAAGCCGTCGATGCGGATCATCTCCGACATCTTCGCCTACACCAGCGCCAAGATGCCGAAGTTCAACTCGATCTCGATCTCCGGCTACCACATCCAAGAGGCCGGTGCCACAGCCGATCTGGAGCTGGCCTACACCCTGGCCGACGGGGTGGACTACATCAAGGCCGGCCTGGACGCCGGCCTGGACATCGACAAGTTCGCGCCCCGGCTGTCGTTCTTCTGGGGCATCGGGATGAACTTCTTCATGGAGGTCGCCAAGCTGCGTGCGGGCCGGCTGCTGTGGAGCGAGCTGGTCGCCCAGTTCAACCCGAAGAGTTCGAAATCACTGTCGCTGCGCACACATTCGCAGACCTCAGGATGGTCGCTGACCGCCCAGGACGTCTTCAACAACGTGGCGCGGACCTGCATCGAGGCGATGGCCGCCACCCAGGGCCACACCCAGTCGCTGCACACCAACGCCCTCGACGAGGCACTGGCGCTGCCCACCGACTTCTCCGCCCGCATCGCCCGCAACACTCAGCTGCTGTTGCAGCAGGAGTCCGGCACCACCCGGCCGATCGACCCGTGGGGCGGCTCCTACTACGTGGAATGGCTGACCCACCAGCTGGCGCAGCGGGCCCGAGCCCACATCGAAGAGGTGCAGCAGCACGGCGGAATGGCCCAGGCCATCAGCGACGGCATCCCCAAGCTGCGCATCGAGGAGGCCGCTGCTCGCACCCAGGCCCGCATCGACTCCGGTCGCCAGCCGCTGATCGGAGTCAACAAGTACCAGGTCGCCGAGGACCAAGAGATCGAGGTGCTCAAGGTCGAGAACAGCCGGGTGCGCGCCGAGCAGCTGGCCAAACTGGAGCAGCTGCGCGCCGAACGCGATGAGACGGCCTGCCAGGCCGCGCTCGCCGAGCTGACCCGTGCCGCCGCCGCCACGGGTGCGGCGGGGGAGGACGGGCTGGGCAACAACCTGTTGGCGCTGGCAATCGACGCCGCCCGGGCCAAGGCCACCCTGGGGGAGATCTCCGACGCCCTGGAGAAGGTGTACGGCCGCCATCAGGCCGAGATCCGTACCATCTCTGGGGTCTACCGTGACGAAGTCGGGAAGGGCAGCAATATCTCTAGTGCAACCGCCCTGGTGGAGAAGTTCGCCGAAGCCGACGGCCGTCGGCCCCGCATCCTGATCGCCAAGATGGGTCAGGACGGGCACGACCGCGGCCAGAAGGTGATCGCCACCGCATTCGCCGACATCGGATTCGACGTGGACGTCGGCGCGCTGTTCTCCACCCCCGACGAGGTCGCCCGCCAGGCCGCCGACAACGACGTGCACGTGGTCGGGGTGTCGTCGCTGGCGGCCGGGCACCTGACCCTGGTGCCGGCACTGCGTGACGCGCTGGCCGAGGCCGGACGGCCCGACATCATGATCGTGGTCGGGGGCGTGATCCCACCCGGAGACTTCGACGAGCTCTACGCCGCCGGGGCCACCGCGATCTTCCCGCCGGGCACGGTGATCGCGGATGCCGCGGTGGACCTGCTGAAGACGCTCGCGTCCCGGCGAGGTTACGAGCTCGGTGACCCCGACGGGTCCGCCGCAGACCCGAAATAGATGACCGACAACGCTGACGACGCTGACGACGCCGTCGCACAATTGGCGGCGGCGGTGCGCTCCGGTGACCGCTCCGTACTGTCGCGGGCCATCACGCTGGTCGAATCCACCCGCGCCGACCACCGCCAGCAGGCCCAGAAATTGCTGCTGGCGCTGCTGCCGGACGCCGGCGGTGCGCGGCGGGTGGGTATCACCGGGGTTCCCGGCGTGGGCAAGTCGACGACCATCGAGGCGCTCGGGATGCACCTCATCAAGCAAGGCCACCGGGTCGCGGTACTCGCCGTCGACCCGTCGTCGACCCGCACCGGCGGCTCGATCCTGGGGGACAAGACCCGGATGCAGCAGCTGGCCGCACACGCGTGCGCCTACATCCGCCCGTCCCCGACCTCGGGCACCCTGGGCGGGGTGGCCAAGGCCACCCGGGAGACCGTGGTGCTGCTGGAGGCCGCGGGCTTCGATGTGATCCTGATCGAAACCGTCGGCGTCGGCCAATCCGAGGTGACGGTGGCCAACATGGTCGACACCTTTGTCTTCTTGACGCTGGCCCGCACCGGCGACCAGTTGCAGGGCATCAAGAAGGGTGTGCTGGAGCTGGCCGACGTGGTGGTGGTCAACAAGGCCGACGGCGAGCACCTGGCCGAGGCGCGGATCGCCGCGCGGGAACTGTCGGCCGCCATCCGGCTCATCTATCCGCGTGAAACCTTATGGCGGCCACCGGTTTTGACCATGAGCGCCATCGAGGGCACCGGCCTGGCGGAATTCTGGGACACCGTGGAGCGGCACCGGCAGACGCTCATCGATGCCGGCGAGTTCGACGCCCGCCGTCGTGCTCAGCAGGTCGACTGGACCCGGCAGCTGGTGAAGGACGCGGTGCTGGAGCGCGCGCTGGCGGACCCGGCGGTGCGCGAAGTGCGCACCGAGGTGGAACAACAGGTGCTCAGTGGCGAGCTCACCCCGGCGCTGGCCGCCCAGCGAATCCTCGCGGCCATCTGGAGCTAGCCGGCTCGGCATGAGCTCCTGAAGTATTTACGGTAGGGCCGTCGGTTGGCGCGGTACATTGCCAGTCATGACGCAGCATCTCGACGTCCGCCAAACCGGGCTTCCAGCGGGTGTGCACGGCGCGGCCGACCCGAACTTCGCCTGCGCGGTGCGGGCCTTCGCCGCGATGTTCCCCGGCCGCCGCTTCGGCGGCGGGGCGTTGGCGGTGTACCTGGACGGTGAGCCCGTCGTGGACGTGTGGACCGGATGGTCGGACCGGGCCGGCCGGGTGCCCTGGTCGGCCGACACCGGCGCCATGGTGTTCTCGGCGACCAAGGGCGCGGCGTCCACGGTGATCCACCGGTTGGTCGACCGTGGCCTCATCGACTACGACGTGCCGGTGGCGCAGTACTGGCCGGAGTTCGCCGCGAACGGCAAGGCCGCGATCACCGTCCGCCAGCTGCTGGGGCACCGGGCGGGGCTGACCCACCTCAACGGTGCCAGCCGGTCGGATCTGCTGGACCACGTGACGATGGAAGCCCGGATGGCCGCCGCAGCGCCGGGTCCCGAGCGGGGCAAGCCCGCCTATCACGCGCTGACCTACGGCTGGCTGTTGTCCGGGCTGGCCCGGGCCGTGACGGGCACCGGGATGCGTGAGCTGTTCCGCACGGAGCTGGCCGGTCCGCTGGACACCGACGGCCTGCACCTGGGCCGCCCACCGGCCGACGCGCCGACCGTCGCCGCGGAGATCATCATGCCGCAACGCAGCCGGCGGAACCCGGTGGTCGACCTGGTGGCGCCGCGGGCCGCCGCGATGCTGCCCTACGGCGGATTCGGCGCGTTCTATTTCCCCGGTGTGATGGGCACGGTGCGCGGCGAGATTCCCTTCCTGGACACCGAGGCCGCCGCCATCAACGGGGTGACCACCGCGCGCGGCCTGGCCCGCCTCTACGGCGCACTGGCCAACGGCGGGCAGATCGACGGCACCCAGTTCCTGTCCCGACGGGTGGTGGACGGGCTGACCGGTCGGCACGCCATTCAACTGGACCGCACCATCGGGGTTCCGCTCGCGTTCCACCTGGGGTATCACGCCGTCCCGTTCGGTCCGGTGCTGCCCGGCTTCGGTCACGTCGGGCTGGGCGGTTCCCTGGGCTGGGCCGACCCGACGTCCGGGCTGGCGTTCGGATTCGTGCACAACCGGCTGTTGACCCCGTTCGTCGCGCTGGACCACGCGGGTTTCGTCGGAACGGCCGCACTGATCCGCCGGGGCGTGGCCCGGGGACGCCGGCACGGGTTCGCTCCGGTCCCGCTGCTGGGGGAGCCGTTCGCCGAGCGGGACGCCGCCACCGGATAGCCCCGCACCCGGCACCGCTGTGCTGATGGCGGCGGCCCGCGGCGCCCGACTTCGTCGCGCTGGCGACCACCGCTGTGCTGATGGCGGCGGCCCGCGGCGCCCGACTTCGTCGCGCTGGCGACCACCGCTAGGGTTGCCCGAGTGACTGACCGTACGCCGAAGCTCTACATCTTCCCGCACGCCGGCGGATCGCCGCAGTACTACATTCCGTTCTCCAAGACGTTCACCACCGACGTCAAACGCATCGGAGTGCAGTACCCGGGCAAGGGTGGCAGCCACGACCTCGGCGCCTTCACCAGCATCGAAGACCTCGCCGATCAGGTCTGCAAGACCGTGGCGCCGCCGACCGAGTCCGACGGCCGGGTGGCCTTCTTCGGTCACAGCATGGGCGCACTGCTGGCCTTCGAGGTGGCTCGCCGATTCGAGGCGGACGGCCATCGGATCGCGGCGCTGTTCGTGTCCGCGGCCGGCGCGCCGGGACGAGCGGGGTATGACAACATCCCGGAGTCCGATCGCGGGCTGCTGGACGCCGTGAGCACGATGACCGGCGTCAATCCCGAATTCCTGGAGAATGAGGAGTTCGCGGCGAAGATTCTGCCGACACTTCGCGGGTTGAAGGCCATTGCGAATTACGACTGCCCACCGGAAGTGCGGGTGTCCTGCCCGATATTCGTATTCCATGGTGATGAAGACGACGTCGCCACCGATGAAAAGGTCGCCGGATGGGCGCAGCGCACCACCGCCGAGTTCGGTACGAGAGTCTTCACCGCACCCGGTCACCACTTCTACCTCAACGAACACCTGCCGGAACTGGTCGGCGATATCGAAGAGAAGATCGCGACTTACTGTCGAAGTTGACTCGGCGCCGGCTCATCGACCGGTGAATTACCTGCTGGTACTCGTGTGGCCTCTGGTGCGCGATTGGCTACCGCAGCAGCATGCCGAAACCGCTGCATAACCGCTGTACGTCGGCCATAAATTGCCTGCCAGCAGGGTGTCCGTGGTAGCCTCCGCGGGAGGGAAACACCTGGGATGTCGGGGTCCAAGGAGTTTTTGCGAACGTGCCAAACATTCCAGAAGGGGTACCCGTGTCGTTGGTCGAATCATCCGCACCGGCCGTGTCGGCCGGGCGATCTCGGCGTCCGGACGTCCCCGCCCCCGTCCTCAACCGGCACGGCGAGCGCCCGGCCCACTGCGAGGCAGAAACACTCAGCTGAGCAGCCGGTGGCAGCGCCACCAGGTCTGATCCAGCAGGGAAAGCATCCCAAATGTCGCTAATCCAATTGCATACATCCGCTGTGCAGGGGCATCGCGCAGCGAAACCGTCATTTCGGACCGCACACGCAACGACGCTCGACGGGGCCGAAGTACTCAGCAGGTGAGGTCCGCGGACCTGACAGCACAAGGAGAAGACATCGCAATGTCGGCAACTCACACGCACATCCCGACCCTGTTGGCGGACCGGGCTCGGGAAAAGCCGGATGCGCCTGCCTACACCTTCATCGACTTCGACGTCGACCCGGCCGGCTACCGCGAGACCCTGACCTGGTCGCAGTTGCGCAACCGGGCGCAGGTGGTGGCGGCCGAGCTGGCGACCTGCGCATCGCCGGGTGACCGCGTGGCCATCCTGGCGCCGCAGAGCCTCGAGTACATCGTCGGGTTCTACGGCGCCCTGGAGGCGGGCATGATCGCCGTACCGCTGCCGGTGCCGATGTTCGGGGTGCACGACGAGCGGGTGTCGGCGGCCTTGCGGGACTGTTCCCCGGCGGCGATCCTGACGACGTCGGCGTCGGTCGGCGACATCGCCAGCTCGATCAACGACCTCGGCGGCAAGCCCCCGGTGGTGATCGAGGTGGACGCCCTGGACCTCGACTCAGAGCCGGTGGTGGCGCCCACCGCCACGGCGCACACCAAGACGGCCTTCCTGCAGTACACCTCCGGTTCCACCCGGACCCCGGCGGGCGTCATGGTCGGGCACCACAACGCGATCGTGAACATGCAGCAGATGATCGAGGACACCTTCGAGAACCGCGGGAAGAAGGTGCCGCCGGACACCACCCTGGTGGCGTGGCTGCCCTTCTACCACGACCTGGGTCTGATGTGCGGCATCATCTTCCCGCTGGTCGGTGGCCACCAGGGAGTGGTCTTCAGCCCGATGGCGTTCCTGGCCAAGCCGGCCCGCTGGATGCAGCTGGTGGCCAGCTACCCCAACGCCTACACCGGTGGCCCCAACTTCGCCTACGAGTTGGCCGTGCGGCGCACTTCCGACGAGGACATGGCCGGACTCGACCTGGGGCGCGTCCACACCTTCGCGTTCGGCGCCGAGCGGGTGCACGCGGCCACGCTGCGGCGGGTCGTCGACCGGTTCGCCAAGTTCAACCTGCAGCCGTCCGCCCTGCGCCCCGGCTACGGGCTGGCCGAGGCCACCGTGTACCTCACGTCGAACACTCCCGGCAACGCACCGGTGACCGCGCGTTTCGACTACGCCAAGCTGTCAGACGGCACGGCTGAGCCGAGCGGTCCCGAGGGCGGAGTCGAGCTGGTCACCTGCGGTGTTCCACGGGCCTGCACCGTGCGCATCGTGGACCCCGACACCCAGACCGAGAACCCGGAGGGCAAGGTCGGCGAGATCTGGGCGTATGGGCCCAACGTCGCCGCCGGCTACTGGCACAACCAGCAGGCCACCGAGGCCACCTTCGCCGGCAAGCTGGTCGACCCGTCGCCCGGCACGCCGCAGGGCCCCTGGCTCAAGACCGGCGACCTCGGCGTCATCTCCGATGGCGAGCTCTACATCGTCGGCCGGATCAAGGACCTGCTGATCGTCGACGGCCGTAACCACTACCCGGACGACATCGAGGCCACCATTCAGGAGATCACCGGTGGGCGTGTCGCGGCGGTGTCGATCCCGAACAGCCGGTCCGAGCAGCTTGTTACGATCGCGGAGTTCAAGAACAAGGGGGGGTCCGATGAGGAGGTCCTGGACAGGCTGACCGAGGTGAAGCGGAAGGTCACGGCCGCGCTGTCCAAGGCGCACGGCCTGGCGATCGGTGATCTGGTCCTGGTGCCCCAGGGTGCGATCCCGATCACGACCAGCGGCAAGATCCGCCGCTCCAGCTGCGTGGAGATCTACCAGCGGGATGGATTCGACCGACTGGATGCTTCCGTTCGGTCTGTATGACTGATGACGAGCTGCTCGCGCGGCTTTCGGGGAGGTTGAGTTGAGCGAGATGGGTGCTGCGTCGGCCGGGGGGCCGGATCGTCGCGCGATTGTTGCTGAGGCGCTGCGCAAGATTGATGATTTGACGGCGCGGTTGGCGGTGGCTGAGGCCGGGGATACTGAGCCGATCGCGGTGGTGGGTTTGGGTTGTCGTCTGCCTGGTGGGGTGGATGGGCCGGCTGCTTTTTGGCAGTTGTTGTGTGATGAGGGTTCGGGGATTGTTCGGGTTCCGGCGGATCGTTGGGATGCGGATGCGTTTTTCTCGTCGGATCATTCGGTGCCGGGGACGATTTGTTCTCGTGAGGGTGGGTTTTTGTCGTCGTGGCAGCCTGCGGAGTTTGATGCGGAGTTTTTTGGGATTTCTCCGCGTGAGGCTGATGCGATGGATCCTCAGCAGCGGTTGTTGATGGAGGTGGCCTGGGAGGCGTTGGAGCATGCCGGCATCACCAAGGAGGCGATCCGGGGCACCCAGACCGGCGTCTTCGTGGGTATGACCACCAACGACTACACACTCAACATCGTCGGCAAAATCCGCGAAGAAGAAATCGACCCCTACGTTCCGTTCGGCAACGCCGCCAATTTCGCGGCGGGGCGGTTGTCGTATTTCTTGGGTGTGCATGGGCCGGCGATGATGGTGGATACGGCGTGTTCGTCGTCGTTGGTGACGATTCATTTGGCGTGTGCGAGTTTGCGGCGTCGGGAGTCGGATCAGGCGTTGGCTGC